>NZ_JAQZSG010000001.1 GCF_028745515.1 Paenibacillus thermotolerans
GAGGCTGAAACTAAGTTTTGTACGTTAATTGGTCAGTTGTAGTTTAAAAAAAGGTGCCTCCGATATCAAATACGAAAACCATACTCAGTTTTCCATTCAATTCTGATTTGCTTTGTGGTATCATATCAGTAAATAAGCCGAGTGCTGGTAACACTCGGCTGCACAATCGGCTTGGGCGGGTTTTCCCTTCCTAGTCAGAACGAGAACAGAACCCACCTTCGGCGGTCAACCTTGGGGTGGGTTCTTACTTTCTTCTGTAATTATTCCCGATGTATGTTAAAAGGGCAATGACAAAGCTTCCAAATAATATCATCATTGTGATTGCATCCTTCAACTCCATGGCCTCACCTCCTCTCGAAGGGAAACCATGCCCACCCAAGATTCAATTGTACTACCCTATTATACCAACTTTATCCTTTAAAGGATAGAACATTCGTTCGGAATTCATTCTTTCTTCGCATCGCGTATAAACTTATGAATTACGTCCGGCACTTTTAAGAAGACTTCTCCATATGTCATGTTGGCCGCCAAATTTAAAAAGAACGATGCCGCAAATAATGACGATTACGCCGACGAGCTGCTGGAACGTGAACGGAATCCGCTCAAGTCCCATGAATCCGATCGAGTCCCATAATAAGGCGAATACAAGCTGAGAAGCCAGTGCAACGGAAATCCCAAAAGTAGGCCCGAGCAGCCTGATCCCTTGTATCATACAGGTCACCACCCCGACTCCGAGCAGTCCGCTGAACCAGAACCAAATCTGCATATTCGACAAGTCGAATAACTGTTTCCCTTCCAAAACCAGTCCGATTGCGAATGAAGCGAGGAAGCCTAATCCCAGCACCAACACCGTTGTCGCCCAATTGCCGGCGCGTTCGCTAACTTTGCTGTTAAAAATATTTTGCAGGCTGACCAACGATCCGGCAATCAGCGCCAACAATAACCCTTGGATCACGAACCTCTCTCCTTCCGATACCATTTTTTTACGATCTACTCATAGATGTTTCGACTGGCCAATGCGCTCAAGCCTTCCTTGTCCTTAACGAGGATGAACCCTCTTTGACGTTCAACCAGTCCTTCATTACTGAACCGTTTAAGAACTCGATTTAAATGCCTGTAGCTCGTTCCGATTAAGTTCGCCGCGTCTTTCAAATGGACCGTTTCCAGTCTTCCTTTAAATTGATCGTCCGATTGATCGTAAGAGACCGATAATAAATAGCTTGCCGCCCGCACTTCCACCGGATACATCAAATTGAAGCTCATCGAGTTGGATTTCACATAAAACTTGCGCGTAATAATATCCAATAAAAAATTAAGCAGCGGCGCATAGTCGCTTCCGAATTTTCTTAACCAACGATACGGAATGCCGACCATGACGACATGCGTCACGGCCTCAACCGTATTGATAAAGTCAATGTCTTGTACGTATTCCAAATCGCCGATCGCCTCGAGCGGCGTCTTAAAAGAGAGAATCAGCGTCTTCCCTTCGGGAGAGGAAGTAAATATTTTTATTTTCCCTTTAACGAGCACAAACAAGGTTTCGGCACGCTCTCCTTGAGAACAGACGGATTCGCCCGGATTGAAGCTGTACAGCGACAAATACGGATATAACGATTCGTTAAAAATGGATTCGATTTGAAAGTCGCGCAAATATCGACCCAACAGGTCGCGATCCTTGATCTCTCTCATTAGCCGTTCATTCCTGTCTTTGATCTCGTCTCAAAGCCTTAATATCGCCACGCCTGCTACCATGAAGCCGATCCCGATAAGCTGCGGCAGCTTCACTTTCTGCTTCGCAACGCCGAACCATCCGTTGGTGTCGATCATAAAGGTGAGACACAACTGCGCTATCAGCAATACGGAAATCGTTAGAGTAGCCCCAATCTGCTGAAAAGCCGTTACATTGCTGAAGATGATCACCGCCGCCAAAGCGCCGCTGCTCAAATACAACGGTTTTACCTGCTTCAATCGTTGAAAGCTTCGGTCCCGTACGAACAAACATAAGAGCATTGCCGCGACAAACCCGGTCAGCTGGGTAATCGTCGCCGCTTGCCAGGTGCCTATATTTTCGCTGATCCGCGTATTGGCCACTCCTTGCAATGTTATAAACGCCCCGCCTAACATTGCGAATAAACTGCCTTTCATGCTATCGCTCCCCGATACGGTTTTCTATTATTAAAAGATAACCGCACCTTCATTGGGAAGGACATATGTCCCAAACAAGCATAAATAAAGCGGCCGCATCGTATGCCGGTTCTTAAGTAAGCCGCTTTTCCGCATGCAGTCGATCAAAGACAAGCCGGCTGACGGGAGATACCCGTTCCTTGTCTTTATGGGCGAACCATGCCAGCTCATCGATTTCGGAAGCGGGGCGCAGCTCGCCCTCATACTCCGCAAAATAACAAGCCATGGATACAAGAACCCCTTCCGATTTGCCGTGCGCCTGCGTTTCGAACGTTCCGAAATATACGGCGGTTTCCGGCTTGATTCGAACGGACAGCTCCTCTTCCGTCTCCCGCACGAGCGTTTCTATATCGGTTTCACCCGGCTCCCTCTTGCCGCCAGGAATATAATACGAATCCTTCCCCTTGGAACGCGCGCATAACATTCGGCCGTCCACAATATGAAGCCACGCAATCTTATCAATGGCAGTGCTCATGAAATCGTCCCCCTATGCTTTCTCATTATCATATCATTGCAGCGGAAAAAAAACCGCCCCGGTCGGTTTGACCGGAGCGGCTCGGCAATCGATTATTCGTTCCCCCACAATGTCGGAGAAGACCCTCGCGCTTTGCGCCACTCATGACGCCATCTGTGTACGTCGACAAACGATATTTCCGGCATGTTTACGCGCTGTTCCTTCGGAGGAAGCGCTGGGAACGGTTTGTGCGGCTCCGACTGATACCAGTACGCGACCGTGCTGAGATCAAGCGTCAAGCTGTTATCGTGTCCATGCTCGATGCTGGCGCGGAGCGAGCGCTCGAACACAACCGGATCCTCCAGCATAAAGCGGTAGCAGTGGGTGCGCCCCATCCAGCCGAGCTTATTCGGAACCTTGGCGTAACCGAAATACGGATGCGCAAATACTTCATTCGGGCACCAAGCCCCGTTAAAAAAGTCTTCGGTTCCCGTACCGTGCAAAGAACCCGGCCATGGCTCCCCGTCGACCATAAACATGTCGTCGCCTTCGCCGTACCACATCGGTCCTGGATTATCGACATAATAATTTACGCCGACAAAATGACCTTTGCCTTCAATATCGGCAAATAAATAATTGTGCTTATCCGTCTGGTTCGGAGATTGCGGCCCGATCACGCCCCATTCCGTTTCACCCTCGTCCGGATGAACCCCGGTAATTTCGCGGTTCCACCAGGCATGAAATCTGCCTGCGTCATCCGGAATCCGATCGTGCTCTTCATAGTCGACATAATAGTAGAAGGAATCGATCTCATCTTCGGACTGGTTTTCCACCGTAATTCGCGCCCCATCTCCGAAAGGCATCGGGAAGTAGCAATTCAACGCCCGTCCTTCGGCCGGCGCAGCGGCAAGCGGCATCGAGGAAAAATTGTAATTTTCCCCCCAGCCCTGCCCGAAGAAGTCGCCGATCGGCGATTCCACGCTGGGCTCTTGTTCGCCGTCCCAATACATGCGAATGACAGCGTTGCGGCGAATAAACGAATCCTTGGTGCTTATTGTAATCCAGATGTGCTTAATTATACCAGCGCCGGAAATGACGGCGATTTCAGCGGTTTCTCCCGGTTTGATCACGATTTTGTCCGCGTTTCCGCCGGTACGGTCATAGCTGGAAATCCGCTTCGTACGCACTCCCGATCGGAGCGTATGGATGTTGCTCAATGGACCTGGCATGTTAAAATGAAAGCGTCCTCTTATAAGTTATCGTTTACATAACGCACACTTATAATAAATACGAGGTTCGGTTCAAATCTCCTGCTGCCGGCTCGCGTTTGTGAAATAATCCGTAACTAAGTAAACTGGAGTTAATAAAGGAGGAATCATCCGGATGACCGATCATACTGCGAGCATGGAAATAGGAATCAGCACATTTTTGGAAGCGACGCCGGACCCGGCGACAGGACGAGCGATTACTCATGCCGAACGGCTGCGCGATGCGGTGGAAGAAATTGTACTGGCGGACCAGGTCGGACTTGACGTTTATGGGGTCGGCGAGCACCATCGGGCCGACTACGCGAGCTCGGCTCCCGCCGTCGTTCTGGCTGCCGCCGCCGCCATGACGAAACGAATCCGGCTCACAAGCGCCGTATCGGTATTGTCCTCGGACGATCCGGTTCGAGTGTACCAACATTTCGCCACCCTTGACGGCATCTCGAACGGGCGGGCTGAAATTATGGCGGGAAGGGGATCGTTTATCGAATCGTTTCCGCTTTTCGGATACAGCTTGGACGATTATGACGAACTGTTTAATGAAAAGCTGGAGCTGCTGCTGAAAATTCGCGACTCGGAGAAGGTAAGCTGGCGCGGCGGACACCGTCCCGCGATCGACAATTTGGGCGTTTACCCTCGGGCCGTGCAAACCCCGCTGCCGGTTTGGATCGCTTCCGGCGGAACCCCGCAATCGGTCGTTCGGGCGGGCTTGCTCGGCCTTCCGATCGCACTCGCCATCATCGGAGGCATGCCGGAAAACTTCGCTCCGCTGGTTGAGCTTTATAAGGAAGCGGCCGTGAAGGGCGGGCACGATCCGAGCAAGCTGCCTATCGCGACGCATTCGCACGGCTTTGTCGGGGAAACGACCGAGCAAGCAGCCGACTTGTTCTTCCCTCCCACCCAAGCCCAGATGAACGTTCTCGGGCGCGAGCGGGGTTGGGGACATTACAGCCGGGCAGCCTACGATCAGGCGCGCAGTCTTCGAGGCGCCCTCTATGTAGGGGATGCCGAATATGTAGCGGAAAAAATTTTACTGCTGCGCAAAAATCTCGGAATCACCCGGTTTTTCCTTCACATCAATGTCGGCACGATGCCGCATGACTTGATGATGCGCTGCATCGAGCTGCTCGGCACGAAGGTCGCGCCGATCGTGCGCAAGGAGCTTGAACGAGAAAGCAAATGAGAAAAAAGTGTGAGAGGCTTTAGTAGCCCTCACACTTTTTTATTTGCAATCCGCCTAACCGTTCTTCGTCTCGCTTCGCCGACGACCATCTTTCTTTCCCATCCAAGACTCGCTTTCCGAGCTCCGTCAAATCAACGTTACAATTCCGAAACGGAGGAACGGGAGACGTAAAGCTCGGGAACGCCTCCATCCCCTGTATGTGCAGCAAGGCGCCGGGTTCCGCCGACATGATCGCCATACGATGCCAATATTCCAAGTCCCCCATTCCCAACAAATGCAAACGGTCGCCAACCGCGCGAAACAGCTCATACGGCTCGACGATACCCGCCGCAACCGACTCCAATGTCGCTTGCTCAATGGCCCCTAAACCGTTGGCAGGCGAAGGCAGCCTGGACAGATGCGCTTCGAAGGCCTCCTTCAAGAACGGCAAAGCCGATAAATCCTCCTGCAGCAGCCGGACATGATCCGAAAGCCGTTCGGATGCATAAGCTGTCCACGCTTTTCTGCCTAGCTCCAGCTCCCGGCGGCCGATCGCCTTCCACGTTCCCGATAGCGACATTAATTGCTTAGGAGTAAGCTGCCCAAGTCCCCGGAACAACGGTATTCCCGGAAACTCCCCGATAGTAAGCAAGCTGAGCTTCGTGTCGCCAAGCTTTTGCCCGGAAAACCAGTTCAGCAAATAAGCGAGCATTGTTTGGTCATACAGGTCGTGTTCGAACCATAGGACAATTTCCCGATATTTTTGGAATCCGCCGAGCACTTGCTCTTGCGATCTGCAATACTCCATAAAGGTATCCCTCGGGATTCCCATAGCCCGCTCCAGATAGGCGGCTCTCTCCGATCGGTGAGCGTCTTCCGACATGTTCTCGAATACCGGTCCGACCGTATAGATTTCCCTCCAAACGAGAATATCCCCTTCTATCCCCCCTTGCTTCAGCTTATCTCCGACTGAATCGCCGTTCACGATATGCAGCATGCTTGCAGCCTCCTCTTTAAGATCGTTGAACACGGAAACGAGATCCGCAACGGGAAGCGAGTGCTTCAATCGATAACGGGCGTCAAAGAGCCGCTTCTTTAATACGGGTGCCGAAACCCCCAAAAAGCTTGATATTTCTTTAATGGAATAACCGTGAAAATAAAACAGCTGAACGGCAATCCGCTGGTGTAACGGCAATGATTGAACGGAATCAAGCAGCTTGCGTTGCATCTCTCTCTTCTCAATTTCTTCCGATACGCTATCCTGTTCCAATGGTTCGTGACTGACGGCATCATAGGAAACCGTCCGGTGCTTCTTCCGTCTAAGCATACGATAGCATTGCCGTTCGACGATCGTTCGAAACCATCCCGGAAACGCGTTCGTTTCGCGCAGCCGATGCAAATGAACGAATGCTTCCATAAACGATTCCTGCACCGCGTCTTCTGCCGAATACGCATCCCTGAGCTTATGGTATGCCACAGCGAAAGCCATGCCGCGATAATGCTTCACAAGCTGTTCGAAAGCGGCCGAATTTCCTTTTTTAGCGTCCTCTACCCATCGTTCCACTCCTCTCGCCTCCTTTCTTCCGTGTTCATAGACTAAGTGCCTTTTTATGTACAAAAGGTTACGCAACCCGCACCATTTTTACTATTTTACCGAATCGTCAGCAGAAACGCCCGCACACCAAAAATCGGCCGCACCCAATATGCGACCGATTTCTATCCTAACATATTCCCTATGATCCTATCATCATTCCCGTACCCAAGGCTGTACATTCCAGCGGACGGTCGGCAATGTGCACCGGAACCAACGCCTCTCTCCGAATCCGCTCATCGATGCCGTGCAGCAATGCGCCGCCTCCGCACAGCATAATGCCTTGCTCGACCACATCCCCGGCAAGCTCAGGCGGAACTTGCTCCATCGTCGTGCGAATGGCCTCAATTATCAGTCTAACGAAATCATCGACAACCGTATGGATCTCAGTGGAAGAAAGCCGAATCGAGCGCGGCAGCCCGTCAACCATCGCCCGGCCACGCACCTCAAGAAACCGTTCCTCCGCTTTGGGGTCTGCCGTGCCGATCTGTTTCTTAATTTCTTCGGCGGTTCGTTCACCGATTTCCAAATTATGTTTACGTTTTACATATTCCTTGATGTCGTGGTCTATGGATATGCCTGCACGGGAAAGCGTATGGCTCGCCACGATACCGCCGAGCGACAATACGGCCGTTTGACAGCTGCCGCCGCCGATATCGAGCACCAAGTGGCCGATCGGCTCGTTGATCGGCAATCCCGCTCCGACTGCGGCGGCGACCGGTTCTTCCACCGCAATCGCTTTGTTGGCGCCGCTGTGGACGATCGTGTCCTCCACCGCCCGTCTTTGAACATTACTGATGCCGCAAGGCACGGAAATATAAACCTGCGAACGTCCGAACCATGTGCGTCTGCGAATTTTATTCATAAATTGCTTAAGCATGCTGTTTGCCATATCGAAATTCGCGATCACTCCGTTGCGGAGCGGGTAACTGATTTCCACATGATCGGGAGCTCTTCCGATCATTGCTTGCGCTTGCGCCCCGACGGCCAGTATTTCACCGGTGCCTTGATGAAAGGCGACAACGGACGGCTCGCTGAGGACAATGCCTTTTCCCCGCTCGAAAATAACAGTGTTAGACGTCCCAAGATCAATCCCGTACACTTTTTCAAATCTCTTAAACATAACCCGCTCCTCTTTATTTCGTAATCATCCGGCTGCGAAGTTCGGAGTTGAAAAATAAATATAATGTACAGTATTCGTAATCGATGTGCGGTTTTCGGGGGAAGCGGCAGCTGAGAAATATTGCTATTTCACTACCAATATCGGAATACGAGAATGTTCTACTGCCAAGGACAATCAGATCGCAGCCGTTGTTTTCGGCGTATTCAATAATTTCCTGCGAAGGATAGCCTTGAAGCAAGGTGACGGATGCGTTCGGCAGATGCATCACCTTGTCTTTCGCTTCCTCTATAGTGTATTGGGCTTAGCCGCAACGGTCGCAATTTTTGGCTATTGCATCGGCTGCACGATATATTATCAGTATAAGAGATGGAAAGCCTTGCGCTCGCGGTCTCGGACGAATTCAAAAAAAAGCGATTGGCACACTAAAGCATCAAAAACTCATTTTCAAAAAAGGACAAAAAATAACGGAGCCGCACTAGACTGCAGGCTCCGCATTCCTTTTTATTGCTTTAAGCTGTTTAACGAATTTTTGTCTTCTTCCAAATCCTGCTGAGCTCTTTGAACCGGCTCTAACTCAGCATCTCCGGCTTGGGCGATCGATCGCTCCGCATGCTCGATCGAATTTTCCGCTTGCGCAATCATTCTCTCGGCAGGATGCGTCTGCGCCTGCTTCACTGCATGGTGCGCTGTGACAACGGACTCTTGCGCCTGAGAAATTGGATTTTGCGATTGTAAGCTCGAATCCTTCACTGATATCCCCTCCTTCTTCTGCACTAGTGTGCGGTATAAAGAGGATTTATATCCCAATCGGGGGCAACCGGCTCGTAAGCGAGTCCCTGCCTCCTTATTTTATAAGATCGGAATCTTTCTTAAGCTCAACGTCCCGTCATCATCCCGTTCGACCTTCAGCACGAAAGAAAACCGGTCCAATTGTAAGCACAAGTCGAAATCTTCCCGCGGCGCGGAAAGCTCGGACGCTTCCCCTCTAACATCCAGAAAGCTGCCGGTCCGGCTCTCTTCGCGTAAATATCGAACGATTTCGTCAAAACGATTTTCCTTGCCTTCCAAAGCGTTCTTTATATATTCCGCGCACAGTGTGTCCTCATCCGCATGCTCCGTACCGTTCCAGCCCATGCAAACGAGCGAAACCTGCTCCGGCTTTCGCCTGCGGATATATTCAACGATCGCGCCTGCATTGACGAAGCTGCCTGTGACGATTTCGTCCGCATGGACCGCATTCACGATGCCTTGCGTTCCGGCGCTGGTCGTATGGACTACCGTTTTTCCCGTGAAGTCGACATGCTCCGCATGCTTGGGCGAATTCCCGTAGTCAAAGCCCGGCTGGATGACGCCGCCTCGTTCTCCCATCAATATATAGTCGGGATGCTCCTCTTTCAGACGGTAAGCTTCTTCGATGCGGCCGACGGGAATCATATTTTCCACTCCGTTCGCAGACACATAGCAAGCGACGGAGAACGCACGGAACACATCGATGATCACCGTCAATCCTCTCGCTTCTCTAGCCCCTTCAATCAGCTGCAATATGTTGATTTCCATCGATATCCCCTCAAATCCACGAATATATTCGGTCTTGATAATCCTTACGCGCAAGCCTCACTTTGCCGTTGCCGCAAATCATGTCTAAGTATCGGCAAACCAAAGGATAAATATCGGGCTTGCCGGTCGAAAGCCTATCGGGCGATGCTCCGTGCTCTTTAATGAGCAGCTCGCATAGCTCTCTTGCGCTTCCGATCCCGTCATAAAGATAGCCCAGTATAGCTTCTTGCTGCGCATCGGTCAATGCGGCAGGCGCGTCTACCTTCTCTGCAACTGCGGTCTCCTGCTCGAATGAAAAAAGCAATTGGCCCCCGTCTTCGCCGCCCTGCAGCGGTTGATTCCGTCTTGTGCCCGATTGCTTCATCACCCGGCCGACCTCCCAACTCCGGATCATTTTTTTAAGCCGCAGCAGCTGCCGGTCCAACAATGGAAGATTTAATCGAATAAGCTCCATTATATCTTCGGGTATTTCCAGATCGCTTGGAATGGCAGGAACATGCTCGCCGATGCTCCAACCGGACTGCAGCTTCATCAATATTTCGTCCAATTCGAAGTCAATCAAACTAAAGCCGGATATGATTTGGTGGGCGGTTTTTGCGTCGATGCCGGTATGCAGCTCCAGATGCGATATCCCGAATTTTTTATACTCGCCGGTCGGTTTATATTTAACGATATGCTGATATCGCAAAGCCCGTCCGCACTCGCAAGTTTGCCTCGGATCCACTTTTCCCGCATCGATGAACCCTTCATAAACCCACGAATCGATCAATCGCTCGACCTCTTCCAAAGAGGCGTTCTCTGTAATCGCATGCCCCTTCTGTTTGGCGATCGTATTTGCAAAGACCGTTCTTCTACCCCGCGCCATCACTTCTTCCAAATACACTCGTTGGCTGTCGTCCAAGCCCGACTTATATAAGTCTCTCTCCTCTTCCGATAGCTTCATCACCGTATCACCTCTTCTTCCGCACGTTCAAACTATATCTACTAAACTACCATGTTTTCGCAATAAAGCGTAACAAAAAAAGCCGCCCTCCGGCAGCTTAATGTTATATCCCCCAACCGAACCAAGCGTCTTTCTGGTTTTTTGCCCGCTCCAGCCAATCGATCGTCGCTTTTATGACGTGCTTGGCATGGCCTTTGGTTGAGAACGCATGATCCGCTTGATGCACGATTTCTTTATCGCATTGACCTTGAATTCTTGTCCAGAACACCTTTTGGTACAAAAAGCTATAATCGGCCGGTATGGCCGTGTCGGCGGTTCCATGCACCAGAAATACATCGCCTTGAAATTGAGTCGCCTCTTTCAGCGGATGAAACTCCGACAGCGAATCGAAAAAGGCGTTATGCAGCGTATAGCCCAAGTATTCGGAAGAGCCCCTCGTAATCGCTTCTTCGTAAGCTTCTTTTCCCGTAATTTGAACGATGTCTTGAAAAGGATGCGCCGAAGGAGCCCAAAGCACCAATGAAGTGACTCGCTTGTCCCTTGCGGCCGTCAGCAAAGCGACCGCCCCCCCAAGGCTGTGTCCGAGCAGCGTCACTCGGGTCGGATCGACGAAATCCAAATCAAGCGCGTAATCCAGAACATAACGAGTTTGGTCGATCATATGCTGCAGACCTGATGCTCCATAATCCCCCGTGCTCTCTCCGCACCCGGCATAATCAAACCGCAGCACCACATACCCTTGATCGGCGAGCTCCCTGGCCGCTTTCACAAACAGCCGCTCCTGTCCGATCCGATTCCCCGCAAAGCCGTGGCAAACGACGACCACGGGCAAGCGCGGGTTGCCGCTCTCCAGCAGCTCGCCGCCGGGGTAATGAAGCGTCGCCGCGATATTGATTTTGCCGAATTGAAACTGGATATGCCGTTCCATACCATCTACCTCTCCATCTTGGGCGATTAATTCCAACTAATTTACTTGGTTTTATATATATTATTGACGCTTTTATATCGTGTGTCAATGGCGCGGCGACATATTCTCGATTTGGAGAAAGTAAGCGTAAAAAAAACCCTCCGATTTCCGAAGCGTCGGAAATACAGAGGGGATCCTTTTATAACTTCAGCATGAATTGAATCGTCTTATCGTTCATGCCGGGTAAATATTCGTGCGCGTAATCCGGATAAATTTCAAGCGATTTCTCCGATTGAATTTTGTTATAGGCGGCAAACTGCGTAGAAGGCGGACAAACCGTGTCCATCAGCCCTACGCCCATCATCACCTCGCCGCGAATTCGTTCGGCCAAATGCTGAACATCGATATATCCGAGCTTGTAGAAAATCTCCTCTTCCCGTTTATGCTGCGGGTCATGGAAACGGAAGAACGCCTTCAATTCGTCGTATGCATCCTTCGCCAGGTCCATTTCCCAAACTCGCTTGTAATCGCTCAAGAACGGGTAGTTCGGCGCGAGCCGTTTTATTCTAGGCTCAAGCGCGGCGCATGCAAGCGTCAATCCGCCGCCTTGCGAGCCGCCCATGGCGCCGACCCGCTCCGGATCCACCTCGGGGAAGCCCATGACGATGCCGGCCAGTTGAGCCGTATCGAGGAACATATGCCGGAACAGCAGCTGGTCCGGATCGTCGTCAAGTCCGCGGATAATGTGTCCCCTCAGCGTCGTTCCCTTCACGCCGCCCGTATCCTCCGAGCTTCCGCCTTGACCGCGGCAATCCATGGCGACAATCGAAAATCCCAAAGACGCATAGATCAGCTTGTCGGCCCAATCGCCCGAATGTCCGGAATAGCCGTGGAACTGAAGCACGGCGGGATGCTTCCCTTCCGCATGCTTCGGGCGGACATATTTCGCGTGAATTCGTGCGCCTCGCACCCCGGTGAAATACAAATCGAAGCATTCCGCGAACGGAACTTGAAACTCGCTCGGAACGAGCTCCACCTTCGGGTCCGTCTGTTTCATCTCGGCAACGGCCCGCTCCCAGTATCGGTCGAAATCGTCAGGTCTCGGATTAGTTCCTTGATACTTGTGCAATTCGCTTAAAGGCATATCTACTAATGGCATTCGACAGATCCTCCTAGAAATAGCCGGATTATTGCGAGAACGTTAGGAATGAAAACACTTACAGCAATTTTAAGATGGAGTAACCATATTTGTCCAACCTAATTTTGCCGCTTTCCGGCTGAGGCTGTCCGAACACTGTTTCGTCCCATGCATAATCGAGTGCGCATTCCCGGTTCTGTGAGGAAAGATTCACAACGATCAACCGCCTATTTCCAAGATGCTCTCTCGTAAATGCCATGATCGGCGTCCCCGTGAACAGATACGTAACATTATATTCGTTTCCGAGCCATGTTTTTCGCGCCTGAAACAACTCCGTAAAAAACGACCTCAAATCCGGCCCGTTCCCATTATAAATCGACGCATCCTCATCCCCTTGATAAATCATCGGGATGCCGTCAATGCAGCTCATCAGCACCCAAAGCGCTTTTGCCTTTTCCATGCCGTAAACGGCGGTCGCCCGCGCTTTTTGCCACACCCAAGTGACGGTATCGTGATTGCCCAAAAACCGCAGCTTCAAGTAACGCTCCGGCGCGCTCATCATTTCCGCGTGCAGCCAGCGAGTGAGACGGAACACATATTCCGCCTCCGTCACATCTGCGTTCTCAAGCTCGAACAATACGCGGTACAGCGGAAAGTCATAGAAAATATCGGTATAGGGCGCATAGAACGGCAGCGGGTTAAAATTTTCCGGCGTGACGATCGGTTTTTTCCCTTTAGCGACAATACCGTCCCGAATTGCTTTGGATATCGAGACCCCGCCTCTTACGCTGGAGCTGCTGGGCCGATTGCCGGTGACGGGATTCCAGTTCGACAGCCCGCCCATCGCGCAGTCGATGCGGCTGCCGTCGATATCGAAGCGGTCGACATGCTCCATCACGAGCCCCTTCGTATATTCCCGGTATTCCGGATTAGTCATATCGAACGACAAGCAGTTCCATTCGATCTTCGGCTTTCCATCCCGATCGACCGCCGCCCAGCGCCTGTACTCTATACCGATCGGATCGTCAAGCTCCGGACCGTGCGGCACGTAATCGAACAGCAGCGTCATGCCGAGATCATGCAGCTTACGGCTGAAGAAGGCGACATCCTCGTCCGTTCCGTATCTCGAATCGATGATCCGCTGATCGGTCGGATGGTACACCCCGCGGCTTAGATGCTCGAAGATCGGCAGCACCCATACGTGATCGATGCCCATCCGCTTCAGTGCCGGTAAATCTTCGGCAAATTCACGCATTGTTCTGGCCGTTGGAAAACCGGAATCCATCGTGCCGAACGGGTGGCAGGAATACAGCACCCCTTCCGTATGACCGTTTGCAGGCGGGTTCCATCCTTTGCGCCGGTACAAATCGCGAATCGGCTCAAAGCGGTCACGCCGGCCGAGCGGCTGAACGTATAAGGTACCGCAGAAAAACGACTCGTTCACATCAAGATAGCTCTCTACACCCGCCAAATTCACATAGCAAAGACCGCCTGCTTCATCCGCGTACACACCGGTGCCCCATTTTTCCTCCTCGTCGAGAAACAGCACATTGAGATGCCCGTCAGCGCATTCGGAGTGAATGACCGGATTCACCAGACCAGCGACGACCGGTTGAAAGCTTTGCAGCTCGGAGCTTCGGAATACGGGATGCGGCACATTGCCCGGAAAATCGAAGCTCGTTTCTCCGTTCGATTGAAGCTGGAGCAGGAAGCCGACGCCGTTTATGAGCCGCTTCTCGTTCCGCAAATTTGTAATCGATGCGGTGATTTCCAGCGTACCGGAAATCACCGCATACCGAACGGACACCTCCAAATCGGAAACCTTGTAGAACATCTGCAGCGCATCCAACCGGTCGTTATAGCCCGTGAATTCCCAAGCATTCTCTTGCCCGATGAGCGGGACGATCGGCGGCGTCTCCCATGTATGCAGCGGATCGAGCGAATGATACCGAAGCCGGCCGAGGACGAAATGCCCGTCGATCCCGACGTCGATCAGGAGCTCTCCGACAGGTAACGTCATGTAGTCGTTTGCAATGCGCAGCAGCCTGCCGGTCGTCCGATCGAAGACGCATTCCGTCCCATCATGGAAGTAACGAATCGTTTGCTTATCCATTCTCGCAAGGGTTGCCGGCAATGTTTTCTCCCCGGGCCAGCCAAAATTTCCACCCTGGATTTTTCTCCGGATTCACCTTCGTATCCGCGGAAATATAACGCATCGTATACCCGCATCGGCGATACGGACTCGTATTCGCCGTAGCGCCGTGAATGATGCGCGAATCGTGCAAGGAGCATTCCCCTCTTTCCAGCTCGAAGTACACCGCTTGGGACTCGTCGATATTTTTCACTTGTGCGTGAAACGTGTTTACGGTCTTATCGACGGCTTCATAATCCGAGAAGCCGTTCCGATGCGTGCCCGGAATGACCCTCATGCAGCCGTTCTCCTTATTGCTTCGGTCCAGCGCCAGCCAAATTGTGACGATCTTGTCGTATCTGCTGAATCGTCCGTTCCAATACGCGGAGTCCTCGTGCCAAGGCGTTATGCGCCCGACGTATGGGTCCTTGCATATAAAATGGCTCGACCACAGCACGATGTTCGGGCCGATTACATCCTCCACAACATCAAGCGCTTCCTTGCTCAGAAGAAATTCCAGCAACCGTTCGTCCCGAAAATGCGGCGTGTCCAGCTCATCCGACAGCTTGCTCCCCTTCTCCGCCAGATGCTCCTCAAATATATCCGTCAGCCGGGCGAGCTTCTCTTCGGAAAACAGCTGCCTTTTATAGAGCACATAGCCCTGTTCTTCATACTGCTTCACTTCCGCTTGCGTTAAAGCGCTCATGACCGATCCTCCCTTTTTTTCGCGCTTACTGCGTTTTCTACGTTTCATATTGCTTCATCAGGCTGTCCGCGATCATTTTGAACAGCTTCAAATCTTCCTTGTAATCCTCCGGCGTTGTCTTCGGCTGTTTGCCGTTCACGACAACCTCGTAGAAATATTCGACCTCATGCGTGTAAGGATCTTTGAAGGTCGGACGGATGACCGATTCGTTGTACGCATCGCCGACGGTTTCCTGAATGCGCAGCGTTGTAGGCAAATGGCGGATGTACGGCGTGTCATATTGGACTTTAATCGCTTTCGTATCCCCGAACACTTCAATATGCGCGTCGAACCGTCTCTGATCGTCCACGCCCGTCTCGAACACGGCATAGAAGCCGTCATATTCGAGCGTGGCGGTAATATAGTACCCGTCCTTCCAGTGTGCCGCGGATGCGACCCGCTTCGGTACGCCGATCAACTCCCGCATCGCGGACAGATCGTGGCTGCTCAGCCCGCACATAAGGCGGTACGAATTTTTCACGTGCTGCGGCGCGTCTCCGAGCACCTCCTCGACCATCCGGGCTCCCCGCTTCCAGCGGTCCTCCATCGCTTCCTTCGGAATATCGTTAAACCGTCTCACGTTGCTCGATTGCTCGATAATGAGCCGATTTTGGCCGATAATGTCCCGAATTTTCGCATAGCGGATCGCCGGAAGGCTCTTCACTTCTTCCACGCCCTGAAGGAAGGCGGGAGCGAACCTTCTCATGTAGCCGACCATCACTTGAATGCCCGCCGCGTCGCGTGCCTGTATTATGGCGTCCGCATCCGCAGGCGTGAGGCACATCGGCTTTTCGATGAGGATATGCTTTCCGTTTGCCGCAGCCCATAAAGCGCATTCCGCATGATACTCATCGCTGTTTAGAATAAAGACGGCGTCCAGATCCTCTTGCTCAGTCAGCTCTTTGGCGTCCGTGTACAATTTCGTCACCCCGTACTGCTCTCCCATCTCAGTCAGCAGGGACGACGAAATGTCGCAAAGCGCGGCAATCTCGAATTTGTCGGACAGCTGCCGCAAAATCGGCAGATGTATGATTTGCGCTACCTCGCCCAGACCGATGACACCGATTTTCAATCGTTTCATATACTCCATCTCCTATGTTCCTGGAATGTTTAGTTCATGACAATCTACCGGCTCGTAATCGTTTCTGTATGGAGCCTTTTACCGCATGTTTCTCTGACGATCAGCTCCGAAGAAAATACGAGCTGCTTCGGGATATGTTCGGCTTTCTTTTTTGCAATGTTTTCAAGCAAAAGCTCGACGGCCGCCGCCCCCATCCGGCGAATCGGCTGACGCATCGTCGTTAACCGCGGCTTCAAGAGACTCGCCATCGAAATGTCGTCATAGCCTACCACCGCGATATTCTGAGGAACCTTTCTACCGGAATGGTCCAGCGCCTGGATGGCTCCCATCGCAATCAAGTCGTTGCCGCAAAACACCGCCGTAAACCGCTCGCCCGCTCCGATCAAGCTTTCAATCGCCTCGAAGCCGAATTTAAACCCCGGCTTTCCTCGGCGAATGAGCGCTTCGTCGACCGGCAAACCGTGCAGCGTATGGATGTTGCGGTAGCCAAGCTCCCGTTCGGGGCTGACGAGCGGGCCTCCGAGATAGGCGATGCGTGTGTGGCCGAGCTCGATCAAATGCTTCACCGCATCCATGGCGCCTTTCAAATGATTGCCGCTCACTTGACTGATACCGGCAATTTGCTGGTCGAAGGCGACTACCGGGATGCCCTGATCGACAATGCCGCTAATGTAAGAAAGCGTTTCTTCAGACGCCGAGCGGGAGGAGCTGTAAATAATTCCGTCCACCTTTCGATCGACGAGCGATGCGAGGGACGCCAATTCCTTTTGCTCGCCGTTCTCGTTGATGCTGGAGGTCAAGCATAGAACGAGCGTGTAGCCCTGCTCCCACAGCTCCTCCTCGATCGCCTCGGCAAGCTGGGCGTAGTATTCGTTAGTCAGCTGCGGAACGATCAGACCGACGGTTTGGGATTGCTTCATAATCATCGTTCTGGCGGTGACGTCGGGCTTAAACTTCAGCCGTTCTATCACTTTCTCTACCTTTTGTCTGGTGGAAGACTTGATTTTATCCTTCCCGTTCAGAACGCGGGAGACGGTCGCGATGGAAACGCCCGCTTCCTTGGCTACATCTTTTATCGTGATCTTCATCCGAAACACCCTGCCCAAATGTATTTAATCACTCTTCGTTCCGTGTGCGCGCAGTGCGTTACGGATACTGGTTTCTAACGGCGTGTAATCTCCGTCCTCCCGCTCGAGAAGGATTTTGTCCGTCAAGGGCGCTTGATTGTTGCACATAAATCGCGGAATGCCGGAATGATTCTGGGATGCGGCATGGAATAAGAACGGATGGCCGATAATAACATCCCCCGGCGCACCGGTCGTCTCGACGACTTTGAGCGAATACCCCCGACGGCTGTCCGTGTACGTGTTGTTCATAAAGAAATCGATCCTGCTTACAGACGGTTCCAACGGGACGGCGCCGGTCAGACGGTCGAACCAAGGCTGCTCCTTCGTCATCCGGTTGACGTCCTTGACGGACAAGCCTTCGGGATGATCGGCAAGCACGTTAGCAACGACCTTATGAGAGCCTTCCGCAACGAGCGTCCCTCCTCCGCGCGGTTTAATTTCCGAAAACAGGCACAGAAGCAGCAGACCTTGCTCGTTGCTGTCCACGAATTGAGGGTGGTGAATGCCGTCGACGTGCCATCCTTCGACCGGTACATCCCACGGCCGGTCGGCACCGGAATAAAAGTTGACCGGCCACCAGCCCCAACCGATCGGTTTCTCCCGCAGCGCCCATCTCCCCGCGCCGATCAAATCCTCAACGGCGTCTCTCAGACGATCCGTCTTGCACCTTCGAAATTCGGGCGTATCGTAATTTTCGTTCATACGTACCATCGGCTGCGTCCAGGTTGAGCGGTCTTCTTTGAACACGCCTCTCGACTCCAGCCGCTGCCATACGACGTCTTGCGCGGCAAGCGCATCGCGCTCGGAATAAGCGGATTCCAGCCTGCACCAGCCTAGCTCCATGAATTGTTCAACCTGCTCTTGCGTCAGCACTTTACATCCCATGGCTCTCATTCCCCGCGCTCAAGCTTTCGACCGGCACGCGCGAACGCTCGCGGGCGGAACGGATGCAAGCCTCGAGCGCGCGCATATTGTTCACGGCATCGGCCGAGCCAAATAACGGCTGCCGCCCCTCGAGAACGCTCCTGCCGAAATCGTCGGCTTGAATCATGTAATGGTTTAACGGAGGAAAGCGTTCCTCCCTCGTAGTGCCCCCCGACTTCACGACGACGGCCGTTTCGGCCGGGGGATCATAGTAGAAAGCGGACGGTACATAGATGCTGCCTTTGCTTCCCAATATTGTGATTTCGTTCGTCCCGTCGCACCACATACCGAATTGGAGCGTAGCCCCGACGCCTTTCGGAAATTCCATGAGTCCGCTGTTCATCATGTCGACGCCGTCATGCTCGGAGGAGCGGAACGAGTGGAAGGTAACCGCTTCGGGCTCTTCCCCGAGCAAAAATCGAGCCGCGCTGACCGGATAGCAGCCGTCATCGTAGAACGCTCCCCCGCCGAACTCGGAACGGAACCGGACGTCGTTCTTCCGCATGCTGATGTCGAAGGTGAACGAACCGTGAAAAGCGCGAATTTCGCCGATTTCGCCCGAGCGAATCGTCTCTTTCAAGAATTCGTATCTCGGATGATGGCGGTACATGAACGCCTCGGCCAGATGCACCTGCGCTTTTCGGCATGCGGCCGCCATCTCCTCCGCTTGCGCGGCGTTCAACGACAACGGCTTTTCGCACAGCACATGTTTTCCGGCCTGAGCCGCCTTTACCGTCCATTCGCAGTGAAGATGGTTTGGCAGCGGAATGTAAACCGCATCGATTTCCTCGAGCCCGATCAGTTGCTCGTAGGAAGCGGCCGCAATCGGGATTCCGTGCGCTTGAGCGGCATCGGCCGCTTTCCGCGGATCGCGGCTTGCGATGGCTGCGACGACGCCGGTTTCGGATTGCTGGATCGCCGGTATGACCCAACGCAGCGCGATGTCCGCGCAGCCGAGAATGCCCCAGCGCACTTTGCAGCTCGAAGGCTGCTCCATAGATTCGTTCAAGCCTACAATTCCTCCTTAGCACCAATATTTGTTGCTAACCCTGCCACATTTACGCCGTTTGACCGACTTTGCACCTAAAACTCTCATGTCCATGCGGGCAACTGCCGATGCTGTCGGTATCGCCGGTCACTACTGCTTCCGGTACTGACGCTAATCGCTTTGGCGCTAGCGGAACCGGATGTCCGCTAATTTTGTCGAAACCGGGAAAAAGGGCTCATTAGCGGAACCGGATGTCCGTTAATTCGCTTGAATCGCCGGGAATTGGCGGTTTTCGGGCGATTAGCGGACAACTTGTTCCGTTAATTCGCAGCTTTTAGGGGTACGGCAGTGTTTAGCGGACATTTCGTTCCGTTAACTCCGGCGGCGGAAACCGGTTAACGGGGACGCCCGGCGTTAGCACTAAAAGCTGGTGCAAACGCCCCGTGGGCAGCCGGCCCAGCCGGACTTTGCACCAATATTTGGTACTAACCCTGCTATATCTTCACCGGCGGGACCGACTTTGCACCAATATTCGTTGCTAACCCTGCTCCCCATCCGCCGGCGGACCCAACAGCGGTTGCTTCTACTCAATGCCGATTTGCTGCTTCAAAGCTTGAATGTCGATCGCCAGCACTCTTTCGACCTCATCCTGAATGTTTTGAAGCGCCGTTTTGGAATCGATGTTTTTCTCGATCGCTTCCTGAATGCCCTTATCCCAAATTTCTTGAGCTTTGCCGTCCAGCGGCGTGCTGATCGACTCCGGAATTTTCGTAATAAACTCCTGATACATTTTTCCGGTCATTTGCCCGCCTAAAAACTCGTTCGGCTGCTCGAATTGATCGAGCAATTCGTAAGCCGGCAAATAAGCGGGAGTACCGCCGTACTGAATGTTTTCTTTATTGGCGTAGACGCTGTTTAACAAAATCATCCGTATGAACTCCCACGCCATCTCTTTATTTTTGCTTTGCGTCGTAATGCCCAGCGATGCGCCGCCCCAACCGCCGAACGCTCCGAACGGAAGGTTGGTCGCGTGCCATTTGCCCGCCGTATCCGGCGCTTTGTTATTGATTTCCTCCGCGCCCCAGTTGCCCAGGAATACCATCGCCAGCTTGCCCGAGGCCACCGCCTGCGACCCTTCGTCATCCCAGAAGTTAATGTTGGAAGCAAGCTTCTCTTGTCTGAATCGTTTCGCCAAATCGAGCCCTGTAACAAATTTCTCGTTATTGCGCTGCCATTCCAGCTTCCGGTTGAAGAAGCCGATGCCGAACGTGTATATGCTGAGCGGCTCCGAATCCCACTGAATGACGTATTTGTCCTGCGCCTTCAATGTTTTGGCAAGCCCGATGAAGTTTTCCGTATCGGAAATATATTGCCCGAATTCCGCCGGGTCGGTCGGAAACCCGTTCTCCTCCATAATGTCCGGCCGGTAGAACGTTACGGCGGGAGCGGTATCGGTCGCAATGCTGATCAGCCGCTTGCCGTCGAGCGACATGAAACGCTGCCATACGGCCGGCGGGAAATACTTCTCGTATTTGCCGGCGTCATACGGAGGCTGCAGCAAATCTTCGAACCCTTCGACCGTGTTGTAGTTGCCCATCAATCCGCCGTCAAGAAATGCGATGTCCGGCGCGCCAGAACCCGCGGCAAGAGCGGTTTTGAGCTTTTCCTCGATCGGGTCCACCGTCAGCAGGTTGACTTTGACATTCGGATAGACGGAGTTGAACATGCCGACCCAAGAATCGAGCGGCCACGCCACCCATAGCGTGAGCTCTCCCTTCGTATCGGTCGGAAGCGCCGGCTTGAAGTTGTTCGGGTCGTCGGTGACTACCGGGTTTATGGCAATATCGCCGCTTTCATCGCTCGGTTCGGGTTCGGGTTCGGTCGCATCTTTATTTGTTGTGTCCGAAGATGACGGGTCTTCGCTCGTCGAATCCGAGAGACTGCCGCCGCCGCTGCAGCCCGCCAGCAGTATGGTCAGGACGAAAGTGAGAATGAGTAAAACGGATACCGCTTTTTTCATACACATCCACCTTTTTTAGTTTTTTTCTTCAGTAATGCCTTCGCGAACCCTTGAAACATCAAAACCGCCGCATGTCTTGTGATTTGCTCAAAGTCACCACGCTCCCTTCGGAACGGACCGTTCCTTAATCGCCGGCAATGCCGGTCCGTTCTACGCTTTCTATGAAATAGCGTTGGGCGAAGCCGTACAGAAGCATAAGAGGCAAGATCGTGATAAGTGCCCCCGCCATATTCCGGTTGTAGCTGGTCGGGACGGAGCCGAGCATGTTGGCTCCCATCAGCATCTTGGCCTGCTGTACGCGGAAGGCGCCTTGTACGTCCAGGATCGCAAGCTGCTGCGGCAAGTTATAATGCGACTCGACCATAAAATACAAATTCGGTTCGAAAATGTCGTTCCAGTGCCATACCGTGGAAAACAGAAACACGACCAGAATCGCGGGACCGGATAATGGAAGCATAATTTGGAAGAAGGTTCGATAAGCGCCCGCGCCGTCGATCCTGGCGGCCTCCTCCAATTGGTGCGGCAAGCCGCGGAAAAACTGCATGAAAATCAGAACGAACAAAGCGCCCCTGAGACCTTGACCGAATATACCGGGCACGACAATCGGCCAATACGTGTTGAGCCAGTGCAGGTCGCTGAAAAAAATGAACAGCGGAACGACAATGGTTTGCGGCGGGACCAAAAACGTGAACAAAACGAGCAACAGCAATAGCCTGTGGCCTGGAAAGCGATACCTGGCCAACCCGTAACCGACGATCGAGCAGCTGATGAGCTGCGCGATTACTGCGCCGCCCGTGGCCATGACGCTGTTTCCGAAGCTGTGCCAATACTTCATCTTGTCGAACGCGAAACGGTAATGCTCGAACGACAGCTCCTTCGGAATCCATTGCACGGTAGCATCCGTAATGTCGGGAGCCTGCATGAACGATTGGCTCACAATATATAGAATGGGATATACGAAGACGAACGACAGGCTGCACAGCACGATATAGTGGAACGTAAGCCCGGCGTACTCTCTCGTACGGCGGGACGTTCGGGAATCGGCATAAGCCGCCAGCTTGGAGCTCCACCGTTCCGCAACCGCGTCAAGCTTAGCTTCATGCCGCACTCTAGGTTCCGATTGCATAACGGCTCACCGTCCTTCCCGGGCATACGGGTTATCCATGTTTTTAAACAAAAACATGACCAGCAAAATAATGAGAAAAATGATTGCGAAATATATCCAGCCCAGCGCCGACCCGTAACCGAATTCGTTCTTCTTGAAGGCGATATCGTAAATGTAGGTCATGACGGCGTTGTTCACCTTCGTAAACGAGTTCACGATGCTGAAGAGCACGTTGACCAATATCATCGGCGTAATCATCGGGAACGTTACCTTCCAGAAGCTCTCCCACGGCGTGGCGCCGTCGCACTTGGCCGCTTCGTACAGCTGAGGGGAAATCGACTGCAAGCCCGCCAGGAAAATGAGAATTTGCACTCCCGAGTCCCACATCACAAGCGTTAAGGAATCCATCATCTTCAGCAAGGGCAGCAGCACCTCGCTCGGGACGTACTGGATGAGGATTCGCGCCAAATCGTACTGCACGAAAATCGGCAGCGTCGCGGCCCCTTGATCCAGAAGCTTCTGAAGTACGACCCCGGAGGCAATGATGACCGGCAGAAAGAAAATCGAGCGGAACATCATTCTTCCGCGGAAGGGACGGTTGAGCAGCAGAGCGCTGAACATCGCAAATATAATGATGAGCGGCACGTGGATCACCATGGTCGTGACGGTAGACATCAGCTTCGGAACGAAATCTACGTCCACCGTGAATGCGTCGCGGTAGTACCTGGTGCCGTGGAAGGTAGCCTGCAGCCCTTGTTTGGTGAGCGTCATTTTGTTAAAGGAGTAATACAGCGACCGGCCGAGCGGGACGGCCATAAAGACGAGAAAGCCGATAACCCACAGGAGTACGAAGGAGTAGCCCTCCAGCACATGTTGTGTCCGCATCGATAGCTTTGCGCTCTTCCTCACTCGTCTCCCCCCTTTACGGCGTATCCGTACGCCGGGATCGTTTCGTCTTCGGCGACAGCTTGCGCATCGTTATAGTTCACCAGAACCTGCACGCCGTTGCCGTATGTCGTCCTGTACACCCCTTCGGCCAGCATCTCGTGATCCACGATCGGCTGATCCGCTACCCGACCCAAAATCGTTTCGAATACGGCGTATTCCTCGGCGGAGCTGTCGACCCACTTCGAAAACTCCGAGCTGAATAAATCGTCGACCATCGTCCGCTTGAGCAGCACCGGATCGCGGTACGTCAAGGCGAAGCTCGGCAAGGCGCCGTATTCAAGTGCCTTAAGCATTTCCGTTCTCGGATCGTCCCGCAAATTCGATGGCTTTGCCGTATACGGGATCAAGCCGTGAATTGCGATCTGATAGAACGGAATCGATGCATCCGCATACACATAATGGCTCGATTCGAGCGGTATGCCGTCGATGCGGTCGACATGGCCGAGCGCATATCCGAAGCCGTATTCGACGGCGGCGCGGCCGACCGACTCGCGCATCAAATCCATCGACTTCACCCAAGCCTCCAGCGTATCCTTCCGGTAAGCGCTTATCTTCGATCCGGGATCCGAGTACAGGGTGTTCCCCATATAACCGAGCCGAACGCCGGAAATTCCGAGATCGGCGAACTTCGGCGCTTCCTCCGAGACGAACCGGTCGTACACTCGGCCGGGTTTGAGCAAATAGTACAGCTCATACGATGCCTGCCGCGTCGTAACGTAAGGCTTGTAGACCTCGAGCACCTCTTTGTTCAATCCGCGGATCGTATCCCTCGTTCTGCTCAGCGCGCCGCTTTTCTTGTACGGCTTCACATAATTCGTGCTTACGTAAAGCTGCACGCCTATGGATTTGGCATATTCGCTTAGTTGCCGCAAGTCCTTCGTTCCGCCCAGATGCCGGTCCGCGGGCAGGTGAGCGGGCTGATTTCCGAACGCTCCGCCGTCCGACCAGCCTTCCAGCGTCACTTCGAGCTTGCGGACGCCCTTCCCGATCAAACGGTCGATCATTTCCTTAACTTCCTTGAAGGTGGTCAGCGTCACGAATTTCCGTCCGATAATTTCGGTCTGAAGCACCCCGCCGAAAACATGCAGCTGGTACGTCGGTTCGCGGTCCGCCGCCGGCTTCAGCCCCTTCTCCTCGATGAGGTAGTTTCGGTAAGCGGTCGCCATCCCGACGTAATTCGCATTCGGCTCCTGTAGGAGGACGAAGCGGACGGTCCGGTCTCCCGGAATCATAGCGCTGCTCGTCAGCGGAATTTCTCCCGAGCCGCCCAGAAACACAACGTCGTCATTTCGATATATAAACTCCGCGGAAGCCCGATACAGCTTAATGTTACGCACGCCTGACGGAGTGGCGTTTATTTTCGCGTCCTCCTCCCCGTCATGAAGCACGGCGAGAAACGCTTTGTCCTTTTTGTACAATCCGTATATAGGCAGCGCCGCCGATTCCCGCGGTCCGTAGCTCAGCATCTCCCGCTTATTTTCCGTGACCTTCTGATAGACGTTCTTCTGAAAAGCGTGGTCGCCGCCGTACACGAATTCGCTGTAGATTTCGAAATATTGCGGATGCTTCTCCTTAAAGCCGATCAAAGCGCCCGATCCGTCCGGTATGACGAGCGCGCCTTCGTCCGTCTCCTTCGCCGCCTCGAAGAACGGAAGCGCCTCGATCGATACGAGCTTTTTATTGGCCCCTTCCTTGACCGAATCGAACGGAATCTTCACCTCTAATCCGTCTTTATTTAGCCGATACACTAGCGCGAACGCAATATTGATCCGGGTAAGCTCGATGTCCGCGCGGATCGCCTTCCCGCCGTCGATCAGCTCCGCCTTGAGCGTCCCTTGTTCTTTGAAGGGGTATGTCTGTGTGTTTCCTTTCCCCTCCGTATAACGGACCAATACCGGCGAATGAATAAACCGCTGATTGTTGGGAGGCACCGATTTATCCAGCTCGGGCACGCTGTCCCACGTTTGTCCCGTCGACTTGTCGGTCAAATGCACGCTCCCGTATCGTCCGTCGAACCGGAGGGCAAAGCGGTCATTTTCCAGCTGTAAGCTTTCCGCCGTAAATTGATCGAGCTCCTTAGGAGCCTCCTCTTTCGCGGTTTCCTTGGCTGCTTCCGGTTCGGCGGGCGGCTGGCTGATAATGAGGATAAAGACGGTCGTCAATGCCGCAACGATTGCATACCCTATAACTCTTCCGATATAGGCTTTCATCTTTACCCCCTATAGCCTGAAAGTGATTTCCTTGTAAAGACCGATCACGAACGTAAAAGCTTGGTTGATCAATCCGAACAACAGAAGCCCGATAAACCACATGATGAACATCCCGGCGATGGTGAGGAGCGTGATCCACACGACCTTTCCCGGCTCGAAATCGTGAATGACCTTCACCTTCGCAAACACAAGGAAAGCGACCCATACATAAACTCCCCACGTCAGCATCGTCACGATCATGCTCTCTCTTAAGCTGAGCAGGTTCGTAATGATCGCGATCGGGACGATGCACAGAACATAAGGAACGAACGCAAACGCGCTGCCGGTAAGCACATCGATAAATTTGCCCTCGCCGTCGATAATCGTACTGACTCCCCAATTCGCAATCGACCAGGTAAGCCACGGCACGATAATCCATACCGCTTGCATGATGAACGAGATTTGGTAAGGCTCCCGCGTTTGATAGGAAAAGCCGGTCGCCATCAGCGACACGACCCGGGCGGCCACCGTCAGCACGATAATGATGGCTGCGCTTATAAGCTTGGACTTGCCGGCGAACTGAATATCATAGAAGAAATCCAACGGATGCAGCAGCACGTGCTTTGACTGTCGGAATACGTTCACGTCCCCGCGTCCCCCTTCGCATTCAGTCCGCGCCTTCGGTCCGCCGCCGCACGGCGCCGCTTGGAAAGCCGGAATGCAATGCCTTTATAAACCGCAAACGCCGCCACGATTCCCGCGAAAAACCACTCGAAATGCTCTCTCGCAAATATTTTCCGATACTCCAAGTACGCCTCCGAGTAATCGGCCCTGGCTTTGGCGGCCTCGAAATAAACCATTGCCTCCTCGTAGCGCTCCGCCCGGAACAGCGCTTTCCCGATCGATTTGTAGGCCAGATCGTAGTTGCTGTTCATGCGGATCACTTCTTGCCACGGCACGGACGCCTCCTCGTATTTTCCATCCACGTACAGCTTCACGGCCTCATGCACTTTGTCCGCGAACGGCGTCGTGCGGAAACGGTCGATCCGGTTTCGGGTTTTGTCGACGACGTACATCGTGCCGTCCGACGTTTGCCCGATGGCGGCCGGCGTAACGAACAAGCCGTTCTGATTGCCGAGCCCTCCGAAAACAAACAATAAATTTCCCAGTTGGTCATACTGGAACGCCTTGCCGGTCGTTTGATCCACGGCGGTAATCATTCCGTTGCGGTCCACCGTGACGTCCACGAACGCTTCGTACAGCGTGGTCCACTTCTCGATCGGCATTTGGAGATCCCCGTACCGCCGCGATTCGTTGATGTTCAAAATATCGACTCCGACCGCGCTGAGCCGCTTGATTTGATTGTTCCGGATGCCGAAGGTCGTCGTATAAATAAACCCTTCTTCATCTAAGAACAGGTTGGAAAATTCGGGCGGTCTGACGGCCGCCAGCTGCTCCCGCTGCTCTTTCGTCGCGATATATTTGACCAGCAGCCGCGTCCAGCTGAAATCGACGTGATTGGCGCCGAAAAATCCGGAGAAGCTTCCGTCCGGGCGGAGCTGCACCAAGCCTTGGTGGGCGCCCTCGCTGACAACGAATAAATTGCCGCGTTTATCGAATACGACCTTGGAAGGGGCAAAATTGAACCCGGCCTCAAGCAGCGGCGAATCCGGCTTTTTGAACTCCTTCACGAATCGCCCGGCGCCGTCGAATTGGACGACCCGTTGATTGCCGGTGTCCGCGACGAAGATGCTACCGTCCTCCGTGACGAACACACCCTTCGGCGTTGACAGCTTCCCCGGCCCTTCCTCCGGGGCGACGATCTGCAGCACTTGTTTGTTTGCGTTCATGCGGATGATCCGGTCGTTGCCGGTATCCGCGATGTACAGCGTGTCGTCCTTCGCCACGAACAAATCCTGCGGCTCGCTGAACGGCCCGCTCTCAAGGTCGTAGCCGTCGATCGAATCCTTGTACAAATAACCGTTGATCGATTGCGGCGTGTTTTTCAAGCTGTCGTATATATAACCTTCATATGGGCTGTCCGCGTAGACCGTCGTCGGAAGCAGGCATAGAAGCAGGAGAACGGCCATACCGATCCGGATGTTTTTTTTGTTTCTCACGGCCGGCACCTCATTCCTTGATTCCCGAATGCGCCATCGTTTCCAGCACCATCTTCTGCGTCACCACGAACACGATGATCGTCGGTATGATCATCAGCAGACTTGCAGCACCTAACGTTCCGGCTGTAGCGATCGCGTTCGCCGTTCCGCCGTTGATCGTCGTCAGCGCGTAAGGCAGCGTTTTCATATCTTCGGTCGTCGTATACACCGCAGAAGACCAAGGATCGTTCCAGGCCGCAACGAAGACGAACAGCGCGAGCGTCGACCACGCCGGCTTCAGCAGCGGCATGATGATTTTCCAGAAGATCGTCCAATCCTTCGCGCCGTCCATCTTTCCCGCCTCAAGCAGCGCGTCCGGAATTTGATCCAAAAACTGCTTCATGAGGAACAATCCGACCGGATACGCCAAGTACGGGATGACGAGCGCAAAGTACGTATTCATTAACCCCAGTTTATTGATGACTAAATATTGCGGAATTTGCGTGACCTGGGGAGCGAACATAAGCGCCAGAATAATCATATTGAAAATTCCTTTGCGAAACGGCATATCCAGATGCTTGCTGAGCGGAAACGCTGCCATCGCCGAAATCACGACGCCGCCGACTACGATGCAGAAGGAGACGACAAAGCTGTTGAACGCGTAGCGGGTAAAAGGTACGAACGATGTGCCGGATACGAGAAGCAGGTTTTGGAAATTTTTGAAGGTCGGATTCATGACGAAAAATTTCGGCGGAAACAGAAACAGCTCGGAGATCGGTTTAAAGGCCGTCGACACCATGTACACGAGCGGGGCCAGCATGAACAGCGCCAAGACAGTAAGGAACGAATAAAGCATCAATCCGCCCCAATCGAACCGTTCCCCTTTTACTATTGCGGATGAGACTGCGGCCAACGTGCTCACTCCCTATGACCCAGAATCTTAAAAATGAGGCGGTTGAGTCCGACCATGAGCAGGAACAGCACGACCGCAATCGCGGACGCATACCCCATTTCAAAACGGATGAACGCATAGTCGAACAGGTGCGTCATGATGGTATGGCCGGCATACAGAGGGCTTGGAATGCCGACCAATTGAACGCTGACGTCGAACACCTGCAGCGAGAATACGACCTGCATCACGGCTCCGAACAGAAGCTGCGGTTTCACGGAAGGTATCGTAATATACCACAGCTCTTGCCAACGGTATTTCACCCCGTCGATGGCTCCCGCCTCATACAAATCGCGAGGGACGTTCTGCAAACCGGCCAGGAAAGCGAGGAAGCCGATGCCCATGCTCATCCACAGCGATACGAGAATCAGGACGGGCATGATGGTGTCGATCTCCTGCAGCCACAGCCACGGCTCATGGAGAATGCCCAGCTCGATCAGCCATTTGTTGATCAAGCCGTACCGGTCGCCGGAGAACAAGTACGTCCATACGACCGTCATCGCTACGGCGCTTGTAATAGCCGGGGTATAGAAACAGAACGTATACAGGAAACGGTACTTGTTCGGAATTTGGCTGATGAGCCACGCTAGCAGGAAAGCCATAATGTAGCCGATCGGGCCCGTAACGACGGCGAACTTCAGCGTGTTGCCGATCGCCGTTAGAAATATATCGTCATCGACGAACAACGACCGGTAATTGCCGAGCCCGACCCAACGCGGCGGCTCTAAAATATTGTAGTAGCTGAAGCTTAAGACCATCGACGTCAGGACGGGGATGATCGTAAACAAGGCGAAGAAGAGCAAGAAGGGAGCCAAGAACATATACGATCCGCGGTAAGCGTACATCGCTCTGAGCAGCAGCTTGAGCCTGTTTTCCCTAGCCGGGCGGACAGCAGCAGCTCCTTGAACGGAAGCTTGATTCATCGTCTCTCCTCCTATTCTCCGGGCGCCGTGGTCGGAAGCCCGAATTCTACCCGCTTCTTGCGAAGTTCGTTATTGATTTCCTTGACTCCGTCCTCCACCGCCTCGCGGCGGTTTTTTCCGTTCAACACGATTTCGTTCCATATATTCGCGATATGGCGTGTCGTATAATATCCGCCGAGCACGACCTCGCGCTCTTTAAACCATTCCCACTGCTCCATAATCGCGTCGATATCCTTCGAGGGCCACGGCAGCCGCTGCAGCGCCTCGACGTTCGCCGTATTCCACCGCGCTTCTACGCCGATAATCGATTCCAGCTCGCTGCCGAACCGCTCCTGCACGTCAGCGCTGGTCCACCACTTGAGAAATTCCCACGCTTCTCGCTCCATGCCCGTATTTTTGAAAATCATCCCGGTTTGCGCCGAGCCTCCCGTGGAGCGGTTGATTTTTCCGTCGGGCTGCCGCACCCCGGGGGTCGGCTTCATTTCCCACCAGCCGGAAAGCTCCGGCGCCGCCGTCGAGAGCAGCACATATGTCGAGTAATCGGCGACGCCGATCGGCATCTCTCCGGTGCGGAAGCGATTGTAGAAGTTCGCGTCCTTATTGATCTTGTAGTTCGTGTACAATCCGGTCCACATCTTGACCGCTTCCAGCGCCTCCGGCGAGTCGAGCGCGGACCGCTGCCCGTTGTCCCGGTAATACTCGCCGCCGTATTGAAACAGGAACGGCGAAAATTCGTTGATCGCAAGCTGCGGCGCATTGGATGCGTGCGGATAGTAAAAATCCATGCCGTTCTGCTGCAAAATCGGAATAATGTCCAGCACTTCATCCCATGTATCCGGAATTTTATCGATTCCCAGCTCATTCATGATGTCCGTACGATAAAACAGCATGGTGAAGTTTTGGTTTTCCGGAAGGGCATAATCCGCGCCGTTATACCGGTACGGAATGAGAGCGCCGGGACGAAAGCGCGCCGCGACCTCCGGGTAGTCGGGAAAGTCGTTCAGCTTGACGATGGCGTTACGAATCGCGAAATCGATCGGAATTTCCGGCTCCACTCCGAGCGCCGCATCGGGCTGACGGCCGGAAGTCGTAGAGAGCATCAGCAAATTCATCGCTTGAGCCGGAATGACGTTAATGTTCACTTTGATACCCGTTTCAGGCGTAAAATCCTCATCCGCCATCTGTTTAATAATCTCGACCCAATCCCGTCCGCGGGCGACCCACACCTCAAGCGTCTTCTCGTCCTTGTCCTTGTAAACGTTGCCGATGCTGCTGTAATCCTTTTTGAAGGAAATAAGGAAATCGTTTACTGTGTACCAAAGCTTGACGAGCAGGTTCGCCTCCGCTTTCGGCCACTTCCGATCCGGCGATTTTACGATGATATAGTCCAAATCGAGCGCTTGCTGGCTTAACGCGGAAATCCATACGCCGAGCGACGATTGGGTATCCGTCATCGAGGCCAGCCGTCCCGGAATCGTATTCACGTCTTCCGCCATGTTGAGCAGCTGATCGCGGGCGATCCCTAGCTGTCCCAGCTCCGCGCTCGATTTGTCGACACCCATGCCGTACAGCATCTGCATCGAATCGTCCAGCGACTTCGCCATCAGGTGCAGCCGAGGGATCAAATTCGGGATATGCCGCTCAAGCTCCCAATCCCGGTTCGGGTCGGGATTTGTGCCGGTATATAGTATAATCTCTCGGGTTAGGAGCGACATTTTGCGGGATACGTCCTGCACCTTCTCGAACACTTCGCCCAGCGAGCCTACCTGCACCTCCATCCGGATTCGATGGGTACCCTTCTCCAAATAGAACAAGAACGGGTCTTCCCTGGAACCGAGCGGTTCAACCTGCCAGTTCTCCTCGTACGGGAACGCTGCATTGTTCAGCTCCTTGAACGGAATCCGGCCGTCGATGCTTACGATGCGCTCGACCGGTATTCCGTTCAGCCACCAGCTGCCAAAGCGGAAGCCGATTTCGTACAGTCCGCTTTCGGGAACCTCGAACTCCCATTCGGCCCATTGCCCGCCTCTTTTCCATGCAAGATCGCCGAATGCGTTCAAAGAGACGCCATTCTTGTTATAAGGCTCGGTAAGCGGCTCGCGGTTTTGAATTCTTCGCAGCGTCGGGTCGGACTTTAGCACCGCGCTTTCCGCTTGAATCTTTATAAAGCGGTCTGCCGTCACCTTATAACCTTTTGACTTGTATTCCGCCGCAACCTTCGAATATGCGGGAAGACGGACAGGAGAAAATATGTCGATGCGACCGATCGCCGCCGGCTCGCGAATGGCGTTGATTCGAACGGTATGCTGTCCTTCCGTCAAATAAAAGCGGAACGGCTCGGACACTTTGGCGTCCATATCGCGGAATTCCCGGTATTGCCATCCGAACGCTTCTTCCTGGCGAGGATTGTATTCGTCGCCTTGATTGTCCTTCCACGGCTCCCCGGCTTCCCGCCACATCCGTTGAAATTCCATCTTTTTCAGTTGAAAAAACGGATATTCGCCGTCGATTTGGACGCTTCGGATGACGGAGGCTCTCTTTCCTTCAAGCGCGTAATAGCTCATGCCCATTTGATAAAATCCGGTAACCGGAATGTCTACGGTATATTCCGCCCAGCTGTCCTCCGACTCGAGTACGAGCGAGGCTTCGGTGCTGCCGCCCAATGCCGCCTCTGTCCGAACCCCCCGATCGCTGGTTTTCGAAAATTTCGTCGCAGGAATGACGATTTCGATTCCTTCGGTGTCTGCGGCACCTTCGGTCTTTGCGGCTGCCAAATAAGTGTAGTAGGAGGGTTCGAGCTTCGAGCGTACGTCGTCTTTTGACAATACGGATTCTTCGTCGATTTGCCCGTAATCCGGAATGTCCGCCATCACGCCGCCGTCAAATCCGCGCGATTGGTACCAATATCCTGCAGCGGCAATGACGACGGTTAAGACGAACAGCCGAACGATGGCCTTGCGAATGGCTGCCTTCACGCTTACACCCTCCCGTATACAACTTGGCGTTTGAAATAAAAACGTTTTCACTGTAAATTAAAAATTTTTAGTTTATCTTTGCAAAAACGGAGTCTAGCGCAGCCTTCGTTCGGACCGCCACCGTCTTCGGATCCAGCTTCGGAAGCTCCGCGCTGAATGTCTCTACCGATACATAGCTGTCATAGCCTATCGTTCTTAGTGCATTTAGCATTCCGGTTAAGTCGATGATTCCTTCTCCCGGCAGGAGCCGCTCGTTGTCGATTTGCTCGTCGGCCGGCTTATCGGGGGCGTCATTAATATGTACAAGAACGATTTGATCGGGTGTCAGCGACAAAATATCGTCGATCGTCGCATGCGAGGTAAACCAGTGAAAGCTGTCGAAAAGTACTCCGACGTTGGGCTGGTCGATCGCTGCAGCAAGCTCCAACATTCCCGGAAGCGTATGAATGAACTCGTGTTTCATCGTCCGCGACGTTTTCGGACCGACCCATTCCAGTCCGAATGTAATATCGTAATGATTCAACAATTTGGCGCATTCGCGAAGTCTGCGAATAAACCGGCTCGTATATTCCGCCACCGGTTCGTCCGTCGAAGGCAGCAACCAGGTGCAGCAGCGCGTCGAGCCCAATTCTCGCGCAAGCTCCGCCAGCGCCGGCAACTGCTTTAGTTCCGCTTGGAACGTCTCCTCGTCTTTGCGGAATTCGACCGGAAGGCCGAACACGCCAAGTTCCAAACCTCTGGATGTTAACAGCTGCTTCGCCTCTTCTACCGATTGTTCCCGGGCAACTTTCGCGAACGGAGGAATATAATAATCGATCGCCGGAAATCCGCCTGCAGCCGCTGCATCCAAAAAATCGACAAACGAAACGTGGAAACCGGGGGTCACCGGGTTAAACGTTGGAATCATGATCATCAGCTCCGATCGGATGAATTCTCTTATTCGGTTCATGCCGGAAAATCCTATTACGCCATTTGTAAGCCCTTTCTTTTGTTACTACATTGATATGCCTTCAGCCGTGAGTTATGACGTATTGTAAAAACGTTTTTATTTTTACTCCCAAGGCTTGAGCAATATTTTAGCGCTTTGCTGGGCTGCCGCCGCTTCGAACGCCGCTTGAATGGCGCTCATCGGGAATACGTGCGATACTAACTTTTCAACATTCGAAGAGCGTCGGATTACCTGAAGCAGTTCAGGGTACACGTTGGTGTTGTAATGCCAGGAGCCGATCAAATGAATTCCTTTGCGGAGCAAATCTCTGCTAACGACGACAGGCGTTTCCGCGTGGCTTTCGCCGACGAACGCCACCTTGCCTAAACGGCGAACCGCATCGATGCAAAGCCGATGGGCGGAAACCGCTCCGGAGCAATCGAGAGCGTAATCAGGGCCTGTTCCTCCGCACAACTCTGCGATTTGCCGCAAAATGTCGGGATCACTCGGGTCCAATACCGCCGCGGCGCCCATGTCTTTCGCGAGCTGTGCCCGGTACGGATTGGATTCTACGGCGATGACTCTTGCATTCCGAAACGTTGCATTGACGACCGCGCCGAGACCGACCGGCCCGAGCCCGGTAATCAGCACCGAATCGAAGGCGTCCACTCCCATCGTATGGAACGCGCCGAACGACGGGCCTAACCCGCACAGTGCCAAAGCGGCTTTCTCATCGGGAATGTCATCGGGTATTTTCTTAACGAGCAGCGCATGCTTTGCTATGTATTGAGCCATTGCGGCGTCGTGCATCGTGTTTTTGTTGCAGTAAATGAAGCTGCCGGTCAAGCACAACTCGCATTCCCCGCAAGCGGTAAGCGGCATCGCCACAACCCGGTCTCCGGAACGGAACATGCCCGAATTCGATTCGACGACTTCTCCGACCGCTTCGTGACCGAGACAGTCCGTTTTGCTCCCTGAAATAAACCCTTTGTACTCCGCGCACATCGGTGCAACCGTCACCTTAATCAGCACTCCGTTTTCCGGCGTCTTCGGCATTTCGGCATCCACTAATCCGGCTAATCGTTCTCCAACAATTGCAGCTCTTTTCATCCTCGTTCTCCCCCTTACAAGCAGCTCGTTTAGGCTTATCCTTATTTGCCGGCGTTTCGAAAGCGCATTCAATTTATCATCTGTAAAAACGTTTACCGTAATATTTACAGACATTATACTGAATGGGCTACCAAGAAAAATGTCGAAAATTCTGAAAAATAAAAAATATTTTTACGAGGCGATTTTTGAATTGTGCGGTAATCGAGGTATAGTAGCTTTAACCGATTTTTTTATTGAAAGAGGACCGTCATGATCTATCACGTCACCTACTTGTCGGACGGATTCAAGGTTAAGGGGTACCTGGGACTGCCGCCCGAATATATATTTCAAAGCTCCGGCGTAAGCGAGCTCGTTCGCAGATGCTTTGCGCATACGGACGCCCATCTACCGGTTTCGCTCACGGCCTGCTCCATTCGCTCCGGCACGGATATCGCAGGTGCGAAGCTGCCTGCATTCCTTTACTGTAGAGGCGGCATCGGAAAGGTAGGCATGGTCAAACAAAATTGGGTGGAGCAATTCGCCGGATTAGGTTATGTCGTATTCGCCCCCTCCTACCGCGGCAACGAGGGAGGCGAAGGACGCGATGAATTCGGAGGCGCCGAGCAGCAAGATGTGCGGGCTGCTTACGATTTGCTTCGAAGCCTGCCGTTTGTCGACTCGGAGCGAATTTCCGTGATGGGATTTTCCCGCGGCGCGATTAACGCGGCTAAGGCGGCGGCGGAAATCGAGGGTATTCATAAATTGATTCTTTGGGGCGGCGTATCCGATTTGGTCAAGACTTACGAGGAAAGAGTGGACCTTAGAAGAATGCTGAAGCGCGTCATCGGCGGTACGCCTTCCAACAACCCGGAAGCATACAAAGCCCGCTCCCCGCTTTATTGGGCCGACCGGATCCGCTGTCCGGTTCTCATTGTGCACGGTACGGTGGATCAACAGGTCGATATCAGCCACGGCGAGCGGATGTACGACCGGTTGCTGCAGCTCGGCCGGGACGTGTCCATGCACCGATACGAAGGTTACGGACACCACATGGCGCTGCAGGTTCACGAGGCGGCCGTCGAACGGATGGTCGATTGGTTGAAGACATAGACGGCGGGGTTTGTAGCACTAAATACTCTTATGCTCTTGCTGACACCACCCTTTAATCGAGGCGGTCGGTCATGCGGCGGGGACAGCTAGTTTGGCAGTGTGGCGGCTGCAGCGGAATAAAGTGCCGTTCGAGGCGGTCGATCATGCGGCGCGGTGGAGTGCAGCGGGTGAAGCTAGAGCATCCGAGGCGGGTCTCGTGCCCGGTGACCCGGGGTTAGCACCAAATATTGGTGCTAACGTCCCTCGGGCATAAGCTTTACTTTTGCCGCTGGCTGCGTTCGCGTTCCGTATCGTATCTGCGTCTCTCCGTCCGTTCGATTTGGACGATGTTTCCCTCATGCACAATAATATGAACGCTTCCGAATCTCATGTTTTTCAACGCATCCTTGATTCTTTCCACCCAAACGTCGTCACCTTCGGCAAAATGCTCCATAACCTTCTCTCCTCCCTTATATGGTCAAAGCTTGCGGCTGCAGCTTGTTGTTTACAACGCTTCTTCCGGATTCGTCGAACCGAAACAGCCGTTCGACATAGACGTCTACCGGTTCGCCTTTTGCAATAATCCCTTCCTCGATCGGAAAGTACCCGAACAATGTAGACGTTCCGATGCTAAGCTCAATCTTAAGTTTGTCTCCGCCGAACGTAACGTCCGAAGCCTCGCACCGCATCCAAGGATACGGCCGAAGACGGCCGATGTCCGCCGGCTTTTCAAGCCGAACGGCATCGGGCCGAAGCAGAGCCGTTCCTCCTCCGGCAAGGGCGTCTTCAAAGCCGTAAATGACGGTCCCCTCTCGAATCCAAGCAGAATCCCCGATGAACGATGCCACAAAAGGCGTTGCCGGCTGCCTGAAAATTTCAATCGGCGCGCCCGATTGCTCCAGCCGTCCTTCGTGAATGATTAAAATTTGATCCGCCAATTCCATCGCTTCTTCTTGATCGTGCGTTACAAATAATGTAGTAATGCCGATCCGCCTAATCATCTCCCGCAGCCATCCCCGAAGCTCCTTCCGGACCTTTACGTCCATGGCGGCAAACGGCTCGTCAAGCAGCAGCAGCTCTGGCTGCGGGGCGATCGCGCGGGCAAATGCGACCCGCTGCCGCTGCCCGCCGGATAATTGGCTCGGATAGCGGTTTTCCAGTCCTTTCAACCCGATCAACTCCAACAAGTCGTGAACGCGCCCGCGAATCTCCTCCTTTTTCTTTCTTTTCACCGTCAAACCGAAGGCGATATTGTCAAACACGGTCATGTGACGGAACAGCGCATAATTTTGAAAGACGAACCCGATGTTTCGCCGCTGCGGCGGCACGCCGTCCATCCGATGGCCGTGGATCGCGATCGTCCCGGAGTCCGGCTGCTCCAAGCCCGCGATCATCCGCATGAGCGTCGTTTTTCCGCCGCCGCTGGGCCCGAGCACCCCGACAAGCTTCCCTTGCTCGATGCCGAAAGTGACAAAATCGGTCGCGGTATAGCCGCCGAACCGTTTCGTCAGGCGCTCCACTTCGATGTGCATCGTCCGTCAACTCCCCTTCCCAAGATATTTCCAATCGTTGACGCTTTTCGCCGCCAATGTAATTAGCGCCATGGCGACGAGCAGAACCGAAACCGCAAACGATGCGGCAAACTGATATTCGTTATATAAAATTTCAATGTGCAAAGGGAGTGTGTTTGTGAGCCCCCGGATATGCCCCGATACTACGGAAACGGCGCCGAATTCCCCCATCGCCCTTGCGTTTGCCAAAATCATGCCGTAAATGAGTCCCCACTTGATGTTCGGCAGCGTAACCTTCCAGAACATCCGCAGACCGCTTGCCCCAAGCGTTGCGGCCGCCTCCTCTTCCTGCGTGCCTTGGGATTGCATCAATGGGATCAACTCTCTGGCGACGAACGGAAACGTTACGAATATCGTAGCCAAAATTATACCCGGCACGGCAAAAATAATTTGAATCCCCCGCTCCGCAAGCCAAGGTCCGAAAAAGCCTTGAGCTCCGAACAACAGCACGAACACTAATCCGGATATGACAGGCGAGACGGCAAAAGGTAGGTCGATCAACGTTGTCAGCAAGCCTTTGAATCGGAAAGGAAATTTCGTGATCGCCCATGCAGCCGCCACGCCGAACAACGTATTGCAAAACACCGCCGCAGAAGCCGCGGCCAGCGTCAGTTTAACAGCCGACAAGGCATCCGGATCGGAAATGGCGGCGGCAAACACGGAAGTCCCTTGCTTGAACGCTTCAACAAAGACGGTAACGAGCGGCAGAAGAAGCATGAATGCAAAGAACAGAAGTGCGGCCGTGATTAACAAACCCCGTGTAACCTTTCCATTCGTCATCGCTTCGCAACCCTCCATTGCAGCCAATTAATGAGAAACAGCATCAGAAATGAAACGACAAGCATAACGGACGCGATGGCCGTCGCCTCGGCAAACTGATACTGCTCCAGCTTTGTAATAATGAGCAGCGGAGCAATTTCCGTCTTCATCGGCATATTGCCGGCAATAAACACAACGGATCCGTATTCGCCGATCCCCCGCGCCAGCGCCAGAGCAAACCCTGTAATCAACCCGGGCAGCAGCTCCGGAAAAATCACTTTCCGAAACGTTGTCCACGAGCCGGCTCCAAGCGTCGCGGAAGCTTCCTCCATCTCTTTCTCCAAGTCCTGTAAAATCGGCTGCACCGTACGAACGATAAACGGAAGCCCAACGAACATGAGCGCCAGCGTAATGCCTAAAGGCGTAAATGCGATTTTGAAACCGAACGGTTCGACAATCGATCCGATCCACCCGTTCTTGGCGTAGATGGACGTAAGCGCGATGCCCGCCACTGCGGTAGGCAGCGCGAACGGCAAATCGACCATGGCATCCACGATCTTCCTTCCCGGGAAACGGTAACGGACGATGACCCAAGCGAGCAGCAGTCCGAATACGCTGTTGATCAGCGCCGCCGCCAGCGCCGTACCGAAGCTGATACGATATGATGCCAATACCCGCGGATGCGTGGCCGCCGCCCAAAATTGCTCCGCCGATAAACCGGCGCTTTTGATAAACACGCCGGCCAGCGGAATAAGAACGATCAAGCACAAATAAAACAGCGTAAAGCCTAAAGATAATTTATAACCCGGTATAACTCTCTTCGTAGATTTGTTATTCAACCGGAGCACCCCGATCTTTCTTTGTAGCATTACTCATTTCATATCATTGCGGAGTATATATCTGATCAAAAATTCCTCCGTCGCTGAAATGCTTGCTTTGAGCTTCCGTCCAGCCGCCGAAATCGCCGTCGATCGTCAGCATGTCGATTGCCGGAAACTGATCGGCAAATTGTTCCGCCACCGAAGCTAACGTCGGACGGTAATAGTTTTTGGCGGCGATCGTCTGGCCTTCCTCCGTGTACAAGTAGTTCAAGTACGCCTCCGCGACCTCTCTTGTTCCGTCCACATTTTTATCTACGACGGCAACCGGCGGCTCCGCCAAAATGCTGATCGTCGGCACGACGACTTCAAACTCGTCTTTGCCGAGCTCGTTTAGCGACAAATACGCTTCATTTTCCCAAGCAATCAATACGTCGCCGATTCCGCGCTCAACGAATGTCGTGGTGGAGCCTCTTGCGCCCGAATCAAGCACGGGCACATTTTTGAACAGTGCGGCCACGAACTCCTTCGCCTTCTCCTCGTCGCCGCCGTTTTTGCGGAGCGCGTACCCCCAAGCGGCTAAATAGTTCCAGCGGGCGCCGCCCGACGTCTTCGGATTCGGCGTAATCACCTCAACGCCGTCCTTGATCAAATCGTCCCAATCCTTGATCCCCTTCGGATTCCCTTTGCGGACAAGAAACACAATCGTAGAGGTGTAAGGCGAGCTGTTGTTTTCAAGCTCCGATTGCCATCCTTCTTCAATGAGTCCCGCATTGCGGATTTCGTCGATATCGTACGCGAGCGCCAACGTTACGACATCCGCCTTCAGACCGTCGATCACCGCCCTGCCTTGCTTGCCGGAGCCGCCGTGCGACTGTTTGATTACGACCTCCTGATGCTGCGTCTCCTTCCAATACTTCGCGAATGCCGCATTGAATTGTGCATACAACTCTCTCGTAGGGTCATAAGAAACATTCAACAATTCGACTTTAGGCTTCGATTGAGCGGTCGGTTCTTCCTTTGCTGAAATCGCGCCGGAAGCGGATTGTTTCTCATTCGTTCCGCATGCCGTCAACACCATAAGTAATGCCATCATCAACCAGACCACCGGACGGAAACTTCTTATCATTCTCTTTTACACTCCCTCAAGGTTTAGTTAAGCGCGGTTCCTTGCTGCGGGTATAAAAAAAACATAATCACATAGGAACGGCGCGTGATTATGTCTCCAGTGGTCCGGTCGACATTATTAATACCCATAATTCCAATTGGTTCAGTGGGTATTATGTTCATTTTTTACCATGTTTCATCCCGTACTGTCAATAGCATATAAGAAAATTTTCAATTATTTATATGTTTTCCTTATAAATCGCTCACTGCCTTTCCTTTATCGGATTTCCATGCCCACGAAAACACCATATTCCCATCCGTTTAAAATGGTGACAACTGCCTAAACCGCCATAATGGACCATTTCATGATACAATGATGGAATGAAAACAACGCATGAATGATTGCGAACCGGAGGAAGCTGCCAATGTCCGCTCAAACGATCCGCCAAACCGAGAAGCTGCCAACCGGACAGTCGCGTACGATGGCGACGTTGATCGCCTTTTTCCTGCCGCTCGGTCTTTCCTCCTGTTTAGTTACGATCTCGCACGTCATCATCAATGCCACCTTATCGAAGGCGGCGCATCCCGAATTGATCATTGCGAGCTATGCGATCGGAAACAGCTTGTTTCTGCTCACGGAACGGCCGGCCGTACTGGTCAGGCAAACGTGCTCCGCTTTAGTCAGAGACCGTCTGTCGTTTCGGGCGATGTCGGGGGTTACTTACATCCTGATCGCGTCGACCGTCGCTTTCGGCGCGGTCGTCAGCTATACCCCTGTCGGCTACTTCATTTTCCGCTACTTGTACGGCATCGGGGCGGAAAAGGTTCCCGCCGTCTTGGAAGGGTACCGCTTCTTTATGTGGGTTAGCGTGTTTTCGGCCATGCGCTGCCTATACCACGGCGTCATTATTACCCATATGCGGACGAAATGGCTCACGATCGGCATGGCCGTACGACTCCTCGGCATGTTCGCGTTATCGCAATATTTTATACATACGAATCAAGTGAACAGCGCGTCGGTCGGTGCGATTATATTTGCATCGGGCATGTGCATTGAAATGCTGGTCAGCTCGATTGAGGGGAAATCTCTTGTCCGCAAGCTGCCCGAACGGCTGGAGCGCCACACGGTTACGAGCAAAAAGCATATTTTCGGTTTTTATAAGCCGCTGCTGTACTCCTCATTCATCGCCGTTACGATACAGCCCGCCGTCAATGCGCTGCTGGGCAAAACTTCGAATATCGAGCTTGCCGTCGCTTCCTTCGCCGTTGCATCGAGTCTGTTCAACCTGGTCATGAGCTTTTTCACTTATATCCATCAAATTGTCTTGAACTTTTATAGCGGCTCGCCCGAGCTTGTCCGTAGATTTCAAGCGATTGTCAGCGTAATTCCTATTGCATTGCTGGCAGTCATCAGCTGGACTCCGCTCGAAACGATCATATTATCCGGCATCCTTGGGTTGCAGGGAAATTTGCTGACTGCGACAGCCGCCGTGCTCAAAGCGTATTTATTGCTTGCCGTCGTTCTGCCCTGGCTTGACTTCGGCAACGGCATGCTAATGCTCCTCCGAAAAACAAACATCTTCGTTTGGTCGCAAATCGCCAACGCTTCATTCGCAATCGTTACCCTTGTCTCTTTAGTCGCCGCGGTACCGCATTGGAACGGATTGATCGGCGTTTTTGCCGTAACGGCGGGCTTTACCGGGGAATTATCGATCGTCTGGACGGCCATCTACAAGCAGAGGAAACAAAAACTTAATAACATTAATATTAAACTATAAAAAATAAGACTGGCAGCAGTCGCTTAACTAGTTTTATTTTTTATTCTATTAATAATTTATATAATTAAATTACGCTTGCTTTGCGTACCATTGCTCCACTATTTCCCCGGCCTTTTTCCCGTAAATATCAAATCCCCGGTTGGTTTTGGCCTGTTCCAGCGGGTACAGCTTTACGCTCCAATCCCACCAAAAGAAGCCTCCGAACCAAGGCTGATCCCAGAATACTTTAAGCACGGAGCTGTAAAAGTTCACCTGCTCCTCCTCGTCGAAAGGAAGGTCCCGATGCGTAAAATCCCACGGCATCGTGGCGCAGCCGTGCGCGCTGCGGCAGCCGATTTCCATAAAGACGACCGGTTTGTTGAATTTGCGGTGGAGACGCTCCATCTTCTCGCGTACCGGCAGCCACTTGGCGATCATGTTTTCCTCCGTGTCGCCGGGAACGCTTCCGACCGGATAATAAGCACTCGTACCGATTACGTCCACCGCATCGAACCACGCCACGCCTTCCTCTTTCCCGTGATTTGCGTTATAGATCAGCGGTCCGGAAAAAGCTTCCCGAACGCGGGCAATCGTAGAACGCCACCGCTCGGACTGCGGCTCCGTCTTCACCATTTCGCAGCCGACGCAAAACATCTCGCAGCCGAGCTCCTCGGCAAGCTCCGCATAGTGGACAAGGAAGTTCGTATACGAAGCGAACCACTGATCCCAATACGGATGCGAGGCGCTTTCCTCCGCGGGGAAGCCGATATGCGCCCGCCAAATCCCGTCCCGCGAGTTCACGACCGGCTTCAAGCAAACCTTGAGCCCAAGCCTCTTCGCTTCTTGCACCGCAGCGGTCAAGTCGCGGTCCGTCACCGTATAGCCGTAATCGAACGGAATCGATGTGGAATGAACCGAATCCTGCCACGTCCAAAACGACAGCGCCACCCATTCGCAGCCCATCTCCCGCAGCTTCTTCAAGGAATCCGCCGCCTCCGGCGTCCGGTAATCGTTGCGCTTGCCTCCCCAGCCCCACGTCATCCCTTTAATAAACAAGTCCCTCATCTTATCCGGTTCCCCCTTCTATGCTAACGACGCCGCTTCGTACCCTAGCGCAAGCCGGATGCTGCGTTCAAGCGGCGAATGCTCATCGGGGGATTCCCGCCGCAGCTCAAGCTTCTCGCGCAGCGGAGTCGTGCGGTTGCACATGAACCTCGGTACGCGAAGCTTATTTTGGGAGGCGGAATGATACAGGAACGGATGGCACAAAATCGCGTCACCCGGTTCTCCGGTCGTTTCGATCACACGAAGCCGAAAGCCGTTCTCATCGACAGTTACCCGATTCATAAACTTATCGATTCGATACCGGGCCGCTTCCTCCGGCGGCATGCAAAGCTCCTCGCGCTCTTTGTTGGCGCCTGTCAGATCCGCCAACCACGGATGCTCGCGGTTCAGCATGCCGATCGCTTCGTTAAGCTCCAAACCTTCCGGATACCGTTCCAGAAATTTAGCGACTACCTTATGCGAGCCTTCCGCTACGAACGTCCCTCCTCCTTGATGGCGGATGTCGGAGAAGAGACAAAGACAGAGCAATCCTTGCTCGGGGCTATCGATATAATGGCGGAAGTGGATGCCGTCCCAATGCCAGCCGCCGACCGGCACGGTCCACGGTTTGTCTGCATCACGCGAAAAATTGACCGGCCACCACCCGAAGCCGCTTAACGTGTCCGTCTCGCCGTAAACCGTCCGGTTCGCCCAGCGGCCGTGCCCGATTAAATCCTCGATCGCGTCGCCGAGACGCTTGGAGTTGCAGCGCGGGAACGGGCCGTCGGTGTAGTTTTCATTGATTTGCACCATCGGCTGCGTCCAGGTGGAAGGGTCGTTCCGCAGAACGCCTCTCTCCTCCACCTTATTCCACAAATAATCCTGGGCGGCCAACGCGTCCTCGCGCGCAAATGCCTCCTTCAGCATCACCCAGCCGTATTCGATAAAATGTTCAACGTCTTCTGCCGTCAATACGCGATAATTCACTATAATAACCTCCCATTACTTTATGTCGTGCAAAGGATACGACGTCAGATCGGGCAGCTCGTCGCGCGTCACCGTGAAAGGATGCTCGTAAAATTTGAGCAGCATATGACGCTCCGTATATTGCTCGGAGAGCACGGTTCGGCCCGCTTCATCTTGACGGTGCACGAATGTGCCGTACCATGTGCAATTCCACGCCCATAACGCTCCGTCCTCTACACATCGGTCCGGATCCGGAAGCGGCCCGTTTTCCGACAATGCGATAATTTTGTTCGTATTTGTATAGGAAAGAGCTTGTCGGAACCGCTCGACATTCGAGCCGTAATTCCTTTCGGGGGGATAGATGTCTTCCCCGATGATGTCGACAAATTCGTCTCCCGGATACCAGTCTTTATGCTGGCCGTTCCAAACCCAAATCAAGTTATGCAGCCGATGCACGTTCGTCATCCGGTCAAACATCAGCTTCCAAAGCTTGATGCACGGCTCCGGCCCCTTCGCTCCCCACCAAAACCAGCCGCCGGACGCTTCGTGCAGCGGCCGCCAAAGCACCGGCACCCCCGCTTCCCGTAGACGGATTAAGCAAGCCGAAATCGCGTCGATATCCCGGATGAGCAATCCGTATTCCTCGGATGACGGATCATCCATCGCTTTAGCGATATCAAACGTTGTTGCGCTCGTATAAAATCCTCGATGCCAACCGTTGTCGGGCGGGCGGTCGATCAAATGCTTCGGCGCGTTCCAGTGCCAGCAGAAGGTGACGATCCCCCCGTCCCGCCACCATTTCAGCGCCAGCTCCGTATCCGTTCCCTTCGTTCCCCGTTCGACTCTGGACGGAGAATCGTTCATGAAATCAAAGCCGCCTACGGCCGGGTATTTGCCCGTTTCGCGGCGAATCACATCCATCTCCGGGGTCGAGAGAACGCCGATTTGCTGCCCTGTCAGCATACGCCGGCCGTACACGTCGCATAAGTAAGCCATCAATCGCTTGGCGCAATCGTCGGCATTCGGGTTAATCAATTTCGGCTTTACTTGAAACCGATTTTTCCATGCCGCCTTTTGTTGTGTCATCGCTTTGTCTCTCCTTTGATTAACCTACTACCCCCGTACGTTCTACGCTCTCTACGAAGTATCGCTGGACGAACAAGTACATGACGATGAGCGGCGCAATTGCCAGCAATATTCCCGTATCGACAATCATGGCGACATGGTTCGGATCCGCCTTTATCTCGGGGTTTGAAGCGATTCCCAGGATGCCCGGCAAATACTGGCCGACATTGGCGGGAAATGCAGCGATTTTGATCGACATCAAGGCGCTTTCGCTCATGAACAAAGACGTATAGAACGTGTCGTTATACTGCCATACGAAGGCGAACAGCATGACGGTCATCAGTGCGGGAATCGAATTCGGCAGCATAATGCTGAAGAACGTCCTATACCCGCCTGCTCCGTCGATCAGAGCCGATTCTTCGATCTCCTTCGGAAGCCCTCTGAAAAACTGCCGGAAAATATAGATGTACAAGCCGGACTTCAACCCGTTCGCGGTTGCCGACGTAATCATGGACGGCCAATACGTATTGAGCAGGCTGATTCCATCTTTGCCGGTGACGAGCGTAACGATGCCAAGAATGTCAAAGCTGCGGAAATGCAGGTACATCGGCACCATCAACGTGCTCATCGGAATGAGAATCGTCAGAACAACGAGCGTAAACAAAATATTGCTGCCCGGAAACGCAAACCGAGCGAACCCATACCCGGCCAGCGCGCAGGAGGCTGTTTGCAGCAGCGTCATCACGACTACGAACAGCAGCGTATTTCCGAGCAACGACCAATAATCGAGCACCTGGATCGCCAGCTTGAAGTTCTCAAGCGTGAAGTGGACCGGCACCATGTAAATCGTAGGGTTATAGATGTCTTGCTTATCTTTGAACGCAACGGAAATTTTATTTAGCAGCGGGTATACAATGACGAACGAAATCCCTATAACTAGAACGGCTCGGGCGATCGCCCACAACCAGTCGAACGATTTGTTTTTTGTCCTTTGCAGCCGATAAACGAGCATTGCGTTTTGTTTCGTTTTTGATATTTCCATGGTCAATCCCTCCCTTCGACGATTATCAGTTGTAGTAAAACACTCTTCTGGAAATCAGCACTCCGATAACGATGAGAATCACACTGACCACTAAAGTATAAAGCCAGGCCATGGCCGCGCTTAGCCCGAAGTTTTGCGCCTGGAACGCCGTCGAATAAATCGTTTGAGTCACTTTGCTGTTGGAGAATGAATCGATAATCGTGTAAATGACATTTGTCAAAATGAGCGGGCTTACCATCGGAAACGTAATTTTCCAGAACGATTCATACGGCGTCGCTCCTTCAATCTTCGCAACCTCATACATCGCTTGGGGAACCGATTGCAGCGCGGCAAGGAATATTAATATTTGAACCCCCGAACTCCGGATGATTTGATAAATCTGCATGACTCCATCGACGATGTAGTCGATAAACCATCCCGGAAAGCCAGCGTTGTCTAATAGAAACACAAGCGACAGCGTGTCGAAGCCGCTTTGCATCTTGCCGAGCTCCTCCGCAACCTGGGAACTGCCCGTCATGCTGATCAAACCCGACGATTCTGCGGAAGCGATCGCACCCGAAGCCAAAATTACCGGAAGGAAGAAAATCGCTCTGGCAAGCGGCCGCCCTCTAAACTTTTGGTTCAGCAATGCAGCTGAAAACAAGCTGAAAAATAAGATCATCGGCACGCTCCAAGCCATCTGGGTTACGGATTCGGTTAAAATTCGGTTGAAGTTGGCGTCGACGAACAAGGCATCCGTAAAGTTTTTCAGCCCGATAAATTTCAGCTCATACCCGCCCGGCGCAATAATCAGCTCGTTTAAGCTGAAGTTAATCGACTGTACGAGCGGCGCGGCAAACAAAAATATGAAGCCGATGAACCAAGGTAGGATAAAGGAAAACCCGAGAAGCGCTCTTTTATGCGTTAGTGTGATTCTTCTCACCTTCATTGGCTTTCACCGCCTACCGTGAAATTTTGTGCATCGATTCTTGTTCCGTTAACCGTTACCGGCCGGTCCGTATAGTTGATATACAAGGAGATTCCGTTCTCATATTGCACTTCCACCACGCCATTGGCATGACGGATGTGGTTTTCGATTTTCACCCTGCGAAGACCCGAAAGCGTTTCGTTCACTTTTTTGTACATATCGACCGCCTGGTCATACCAAGAAGAGTATTGGGTCGAGTACATCGTATCGTATCGGGTAAATTTCAGCTTTGCCGACGATTCGTTGGACCAGAGGAAATGCGGCGCCGCTCCAAGCTCGATCGATCGCAGCAAATGCGCATGAACGTCTTGCTCATCATTCAAATTGATCGGCGCCCCGGCGTAATCCGCATAACCGTGAACGACCATTTGGTAGAACGGCACTTCCTCATCCGTAATATTGAACATGCTCGTTGAGGTCGGAACGTTGACCAGCTGATCGGCAAAGGGGAGCGCATACGAGTTTCCTCCGGCAATCAGCACATCATCGTATTGCTCCTTCATCTTCTTTAATTGCTCTTCCGCGATCGCTTTGGACGTTTCACGGAAGATGACGCGGTCGACGCGGTAGTCGGCATGCACGAGATCGCCCAAGTCTCGAAGCGAAACCGCATCAATGCCTAATCCCTTGTATCGGTCCATGAATCGGTCCACGTAGTAAGGCAGCTTCGCCGGCGACATTAAATAATAAGTGCCCAAGTCGTAATCCATCGAGTTGAATGCGCGATTGTATGGCGTTCTCATCGCTTCTTCGCGGGTCACAAATCGTGCGGCATCGGCTGCCGGAGAGAAGCCGAGAGTATCCCGGTACACATGCTGGAACGCAACGTCCGGGTAAAGCTTGCCTCCCATCGACTCCAGCTTTCCGGCGAGCGTTTCGAACGCCTTCTTTCCGCCTAGCACTCCGTCTACCTTCACCTTGTCCGGCACTTTATGATTCATTCCGCCGTTGAACCACCCGACATAACGCATGCGGAGGTTGGAAACCCCGTCGGCTTTCAAACGGTCGGCGATGCTGCCGGCATCCTCGAATGACGTCATCGCAATCATGCCGTTATACGGAACGCCGAGAAACGTTTTGCGCTTGTCGACCGCGCCGAGAACGCTAAGGAAAAACGGCATATCGCCTTCCGATTCAAGCGGCTTCAGCTTTCCTTGTTTCTCCAGTGCTTCCCGATAATGCTTAGCCATGCCCGAGTAGCTCGCTTCTTTGCCGGAAAGGAAGCTGTAACGAACTTGGAGGTTTCCTTCATATCGGTTGTCGGTGAGCAATTGAATTTCTTCCACTTTGGTGCCCTTGTAAAGCTCAAGCTCATCCTCGCCGCGAATTGCAAAGCCGGGGTAGACGTTGTTGTAAGAATTGTTGCGCCCGCTAATATCCGCGTTGATGCTCGCAATGGCATCGCCTTGATCGATCACGGCGAACCAAGCGTTGTCGCCGGATTTCAGACCGAATACCGGCAACCGCACCGTTTCGGCTACTTGGCCTCTCCGGCCGCTGTTATCGTTCTCGTCTTCGCCGTATACACGCTGCGCATAAACCTCTTGACCCGTCTTTCCGTTATTTAGATAGATCAAGCTGCCTGTTCCGTCAGGCACGAGCATGTAGCCTTGCTCATCCGTGCCTGCCGCTCCGAAAAATCCGAGTAAACTTATCATGCGGATTCGGTATCCTTGGCTCTCTTCAATTTGTCCGGCGGGAACCGTAACGACGAGCGAGCCCCCGTCCAGCCGAAGCTCAAGCGGAATCGTAAATTTCGGCTTGTTCCCGCCGGCCCCTCCGCCGATTCCGTTCTCATCATTGTCAACCGCGAGGTCCTCTTCCGTATACCCTGCGTTCTCGAATGCTTGGAGCATTCTCTTCAACACAAGCGCTCTTTCGACGGCCGTATCGAGCCGCTCCAGAACGTCCGGGTTCGATTCCAGCGGGTAATACCGGTTCATTACATAATCCGCCGTTGCTTTATCCAGCTTGCTAAGCACCTTTTCCTCCATCCGCTGCTTGCTGATCAGCTTCGGAAGAGCGTCGATGCCGAGCGACAGATCGCCGAGCGTATAGGTAATGCGTATTCCGTTCTCGATGCTCTCCGCTTGAAACTGCCCCCGATTGATGCTTTGCGCGAAGTTCGAGAACGTATAAATCGTCCCCATGGAATTTCTGTACGTAATGACGAGCTGCGATGAGAGCGATTCCTTCTCGAACGGAGACGCCAAGCTGTCTTCATTCCGGTTTTCCGGGTTACTCCGCCAAACTTTACGGCTTTTTTTGTCCATCACGGCAAATTCGGTCGTTTCCGGATGGAAGTAAAGAGCGAGCGCATCATTATCCGCGACAAGCTTCATGCCCGGCACCGCATTCGATGGATCGGGCTTAAACGTCAGCTCCGTCGCCTGTACGGGCTCAGCCGTCCTTTCGATGTAGGAAGCCGTTTGGATTGCCGGAACGCCTTTATTTATATAGTAGATCAATAAGGCAGCGATGCCGGCAACCAGTACGAAAGCCAGTGCCGCATACCATTTTGTCCGTGATCTCAAGTGGGCGGCCTCCTTTACATCCGGAATATAAGTTCGCGGTAAATGTTCAGAATGAAATAATAAATTTGGGTAGCCATACTGAATGCAAGCGTTCCCAAAAATACGACGATTCCCATCGCTATGACGCTAAGCCCCAGCGTAATAACGGTTTTGACTGCGGTATATTGATGAACCGTCATAATGCCGACAAACAGCAGGAATAGGAACCATGTTCCGGCGAAGCTGTTCAACAAGTAATAAAAGGCCGTCTCTTCCTGCGTCATAAACCGGCTGATGTAGGTCAGCGGAATATTGATGATCACGAGCGGCAGCAGCGCATAGCCGGTCGCCATCACAATTTCCTTAAACTTGCCTTCGCCCTCCATGAGTGTCGTTATAGACCAATTGGCGATACAGAACAGGAAGAACGGCAGGACCGTAAATTGAATGTCGTCCAAGCTGTTTAAATTTCGCGGATCGTTGAAATTTACGAGAAACCCTGAAAATTGCCTTTGAAGGATGACGTTCAGAACAAGCAGCGCCAGTATGATAAGGGCGATTCTTACTTTGCCTTTTCCTTCATACTTCAGATCCCAGAATCCGTCGAACGGATGCAGGATGACACGGAACGGAAATTTATAATGCTCAGGCTTCACGATTCGCAGTCCCCCTCATTCTCCATTTCTTAGCGATAAGGAACGCAACAAGAGCGACGGCCAGCACCGTCAGCGTGGACATGAATGTACCGAAGTGCTCCTGCATCACTTCTCTGCGGTATCGCTTGAACGCAACGGAATAGTATTTGCGCTGCATGCCAAGCTCGAAGTATTCGATCGCTTCCTTGTTTTTCTTCTCCATTAGAAGCGATCTGCCGATCCCGAGATAAGCGATGTCATAGTTTGAGTTCAACCGAAGCACTTCTTTCCAAACCTTTACCGCTTCATCGTCATTTCCGTTGTAATGAAGAGTTACTGCGTTGTGAACCGCTTTTCCGAACAATGTCGGACGGTACACGACGACGTTGCCTCTGCCCCGGTCGAGAACGGCGAGCTTTTCGCCGATTCTTTCTACTGCAACCGGCGTATTGAACAATCCGAGCTGTGTTCCCTTTCCGCCGAAAGCGTACAGAAGCTCGCCCTCGTCGTTATACGTAAACAGCCGTCCGCGGTACGAATCGAGCACCGTATACATCCCGCCGCCGATCACTTTGATATCGGTTAGCTTGGACGGGCCCGCGTTGTTTCCGAACTGCCGAAACCGTACGTCGCCCATGTTCGGATAATAGCCGAACCGCTTAATGACGTCCTGGCCAGAAGGATTCAGCCGCTTGATCGGCGTTTGCGTGAACTTATCGATGTTGGTCGAGTAAACAAAGCCCTTATGATCGATGTCGACGCTCGAAAATTCGGTCGGAATAAACAGCTGCATCTGTGAGCGCTGCGCATCCGTCGCAATCCGGCGCCAAAGCTGATCCGCAAAGTTGGACGTCACATTGATCGTACCGACGTAACCTAAAAACAAGCCCTTATCGTCAAACTGCATCAAGCCTTCGAAGACGCCGCGCGCCACTACGAACACCCGGCCCGCTTTGTCTACCGTCAGCTTGACCGGAGCAAACTTAAAGTTGGCGGGCAATATTTCGGATTGCGGTTTCTCAATCGTTTTGACAAATTCGCCTTCGTTCGTCAGAACGATAATCCGGCCGTTATCCGTATCTGCAACATAAATTTGCTTGTTTAATGTTACGAACAGGCCGCCGGGATTATTGAATGCATCTTCCTTGCCGTTGTTGTTGAAGGCCGTAATCGTCCGGACGACGTTCCACTGCTCGTCAGTGACGACAATTCGATTGTTGCCGCTGTCGAGAATATAAATGAACCCGTCCTCCGTTACATACATGTCATTCGGATTTTTGAAGCTTCCGACCCCCAAATCGTTGCCCGATACGGAGCGGTCCGGCAAGAACGGCGCCGGAAGCGGAACCGCATCCCGATAAAAATTGTAAGTATACGCCTCGTAAGGCGCTCCGGCGTAGACGATCGGAACGGAGGATGCCGCAGCAACGGTAACGATCGCCATCATGAGAAGCCATTTCTTCAGTTTCACGTCTCTCCCCCCCCCTAATCTTTCATGCCGGACGTAGCCATCGTTTCGATGATCCGGCTTTGAGAGAAGATGAACAGCGTAATCGGCACGCTCATTAATATTAACGCCACGGCGGCGCCGACGCCGGCACGGGCAATTCCGCCTTGTATGATCTGGTTTGACGCGAAGTGAAGCGTCTTCAACTGCTCGCTGTAGATGAAGCCGTTGCCGTCGGTCCCCCATAGCAATTGAAACAGAAGAATGATCAGCGTCAGCCAAGCCGGCTTCACGTTCGGCATCACAACCTGCCAAAATATCCGATATTCGGAAGCCCCGTCGATCTTGGCCGCCTCGAGCAGCGCATCCGGAATTTGCTCCATGAACTGCTTCATGAGGTACAGTCCGAGCGGGAATGCGAAGGCAGGAACGATCACCGCCCAATAGGTGTCGATAAAGCCGAGCCAGGACATGATCATATAGTTCGGAATGGCCGTGACGGCCGGAGTGAACATGAGGGATAAGACGACCGTCGTGAACATGATTTTCTTGCCCGGAAAGTGGTGTTTGGCGAGCGGAAACGCGGCCGCGGAAGCTAAGGTGACGTGACCGAGTATGCCCATGCCGGTAATAAATACCGTGTTGAAAATGTATCGCGAAAACGGTACCCAGGAGTTGCCGAGCAATGTCATGAGATCCGCGAAGTTGGAAAGGGTAGGGTTGCGTACAAACAGCGTCGGCGGAAACAAAAATATTTCGTCGAGCGGCTTGAACGCCGCATTTATCGCATATACGAGCGGAAGCGCCATGAACGCGCCGACGAACGCCAGAAACGCGAACATCGAAAAGCTTCCCATGGAAGAGCGGTTCACGCGTTTTTTGCGAAGCTGGAATGTAAAATTCATCGCTATTCCCCCACCCTCCGCAGAAGTCGTTGAATGATCAGGTTCGAACCGACCATGATCGTAAAGAGCACGGTTGCGATCGCCGAAGCGAAGCCCATCTCGAAGCGGATCGTTCCGAAATCGATCAAATGCGTAACGATCGTCTCAGCCGCATAGTTGACGCTCGGAAATCCGGCCAAGTTGATCGATACGTCCGCCACCGCGAACGACGTCGTCAGCTGAATGACCGCGCCGAACATCAGCTGCGGCTTCATCGAAGGCAGCGTAATAAACCAAAGCTCCTGCCAGCGATTTTTGACGCCGTCCACGGCGCCCGCTTCATACAGCGTCTTATCGACGGTTTGCAAGCCGGCGATAAACGCGAGGAATCCGGTTCCGAGACTTAACCACAGCTGTACGAGAATAATGATGCCTAGAATGTAAGCCTCCGTTTTCAGCCACTGAATCGGTTCCAGAATGATCGAAAGCCGAATCAATAAACCGTTGATGATACCGTATCTGTCGCCGGAAAATATCATTTGCCATATAAAATAGACGTTTCCCGAAATGGAAGGCGCATAAAATACAAGTGTCATGAATGCGCGCATCTTCGGACGCAAATCGTTGATGATCCAGGCGAACAGAAAGCAAGCCAAATAGCTGACCGGTCCGGTGATCGCGGCGAACAACAAGGTGTTCTTGACGGCGATCAAGAAAATATCGTCCTCCAGAAACAACCTTGAATAATTTTGCCAACCGATAAATTTCGGGAATTCCAGCATGTTGAAATAAGTGAAGCTGATCAGAATCGACATAATGACCGGCAGCACCGTAAACATAGCGAACAGCAGCATATAAGGCGCCAAAAGAACATAAGAATGTTTATTTGCTTTAATGGCCTGCCTTTTTATCTCCCACCACGTCTCCTTGCGGACGACGGGCTTCAAGGCTGAAGCGGCCGGGTTCGGTTGATTTGGAATGACTTCAGGCACTTGCGTTTCCCTCCCTTTATTCCGGCAGGCCGAATTCTTTTCGCTTCGCGCGAATTTCTTCCTGAATGTATTGAACGTAATCCACAATCGCTTCCCTTGGCTCCGTCTGTGCGTTCACAACCACTTTATAAAAAGCGTTGCTCAAATGACGGCCTGTGAAATATCCGCCCGGCACTTCGGGTATGCCTCGCACCCATTCGAACTGCGCTTTCAAATTTTCGTAATCGGTAACAGGCCACGGCAAGCTGTCCAGCGCCTCAATATTCGCCGTAGGATAGCGCGCCGCCGCTCCCATTAAGCTTTCCATCTCCCGGCCGAATTTGGTCTGCGTTTGACTGTCGGTCCACCATTTCATGAATTCCCACGCAGCTTCCTTATCCTTGGCGTTGTTAAGCATAAGCGTTCCGCTTCCGCCGCTCGGCGCTTCCCGGCGAATCGTTCCGTCGGGCTGCATCGTGCCCGGAACCGGAGCGAAGCCCCACATGCCGCGAATTTCCGGAGCAAAGACGGACAACTGGTTATAGGCCGTATAATCCGCGATTCCGATCGGCATTTGTCCGGTTCTGAAGCGGTTCGGGAAATCGAACTCTCTTTCCAGCTTGTAATCCGTGTAAAACTCGGTCCACGTCTTGAACGTTTCAATGCCGATGCGGGAATCCAGATCGGATTCTTTACCGCCGTTGCGATAAAATTGTCCTCCGTTCTGCATGAGCAGCATGGCGTAAACCGAGTTAGGAGGAATATTTTCGCCCGGGTACGACGGCTGGATCACGAGCGGCAAACCGAATTCCATATGGTTCTTATTCAAGATGGCGAGCAGATTGGAAACGTCGTCCCACGTATTAGGGACGGTCAATCCCAATTCGTTCAATACGTCCTTTCGGTAAAAGAGCATGTTGAAGGTCTGCGTCTCGGGCAACGCGTATACGCCTTTCTCGTACGTATACGGTACGAGAGCGCTCGGCCTGAACCGCTTGGCGACGTCCTCGAAATCGGCGAATTGGGTCAGGTCTGCGGCAGCGTTCCGCATCGCATAGTTGACCGGAATATCGTTGCCGATCTGCATCGCGACGTCGGGTCCTTGCCCTGCAAGAGTCGCCGGCAGCAGCGTGCTCATCTGTACAAGCTTCAAATTGACGTTAATGCCTGTCTCCGGCGTGAACGTTTCGTCGATCATCGCCTTCAGCGTGTTCGCCTGATCGCGTCCGCTTCCGATCCATACCGTTATCGACCGTTTATTTTCATTGCCGGATACGTTGCCGATCTGGTTGTAATCGATAATGAACGAGTAAAAAAAGGTTACGATCTCATGTTTCAGCTCCGCAAAGAAGCCCATGCCGGCCTTTGGCAGCTTTTGGTCCGGTGAAGCGATGTATATCGCATCGATCTCCAGCGGCATCTCACGGGCATCCAGAAGCCAAGTGCCGAGACCGCCGGTATTTGTCTTATAGGAACCTAGGCGTCTCGGAATCGTATCAGGCTCGTCGATCATCTCTTGCAGCTGAATCGCCATCGTTTTTAAAAGCGCTTCCGAATCGCTGCTTCCGCCCGACAATTTGCGAAGCTCCGCGCTCACTGCGTTAAGGCGCTTGCTCTCCGCCGCGAACGTTTCGAGCAAGTTCGGAATTTGCTGCTCTACGCGATAATCTCTGAGCTGGTCCGGCGCTGCGCCGGTTATCATTAAAATTTTGCGGTACATCGAGTTGAGGTTGAACAAGCTTTCCTCCACCTCGCGAATTAACGGAGCGAATTCTCCAAGGCTCGCTTCCATCCGCAAAATGTGCTTGCCTTTCTCCAATTCGAACAAGAACGGCTCTTCCCCGCCCATCACATCCATACGGTAACCGTTCTTGAATGTAAACGGCACCCGCTCCATTTCCTTGAACGGCACTTGGCCGTCAATCGTCAGCTTGCGGGTCGAGTAGATGCCTCTAACAAAGTTTTGCTGCGATTTAAAAGCAATTTTATAAAGGCCCGTTTCGGGAACTTCAAACTCCCATTCGATCCATTGTCCCGGAATACGCCAGTTGTAGCCGCCGATCGTATTCACCTTGGTAAGCGAAGGGCTGTACGGATAAACCGCCGGCGAGGAGCGCTCGGTTTGCGGATACAAGGTCGGCGACGACTTTGCGACGGCGTCTTCGCCCTGAACCGTAATGAATACGTCCTTCGCCTCCTTAAGCCCCTTCTCTTGATAGCGCTTTACTGTCTCTGCATACGGTTCCGGGGCCTTGTATTGAAACAGCTTCAATTGACCGATGACCATCGGCTCCCGTTGCGATACGAGAGTAATCTTATGGGTTCCGGCCGTGAAGTAAAATTGGAACGGTTCCTCGTAATACCCTTCATAATCTTTAAACATCATCTCCCGCCAGGCAGGTTTCTCAACCTGCTGCGGACGAAGGTCGTTGCCGCGGTTATCTTGTTTTACTTCCTCCTGCTCGTTGTCCCAAATTCGGTCGAATTGCAAGTAAGCCGCTTCCTCGAACGGCACTTCACCGTCAATCAACAACGAGCGTTCGATGCTTGAGCTTTTTCCGGCAACCGGATAATAAAGCATCGAAATGTGGTACAACCCGCTTTCCGGCACAGTGACGGTCCATTCCACAGTCCCCTTCTCGCCCGTCAGCAGGGAATCGCCTTCCCTTCCTTCGAAATTGCTGACAATTTCAAACGCATCCCCCTCCATGGCGGAAAACCGGGAAGCGTCAATAACAATTTCATGATCAGAAGGGGAAGCGCTTTCAAACTGGGCGATGTAGTCCGAATAACCGTGACGATCCAGCAGCATTTCGAATAACGCGTCGGCTTGCGCTTCCGTTTCGTATACTGTTGCTTCACTTTCGGCTCGCGTCAGGGGTCCGGATCCCAATAGCCCGACAAGCATCGAAATGCTCATCGCTGATAACGCCAATGTCCTGAGCCGTGTTTTTGTTCTCACTGTCAGCCCCCCTAAGAACTATGCGGCAATTGTGCAGGCTTACCCGCCATTGAAAATATTCGCCAAACATTTCCGCAGGCACTCGATGAAGAGCAAATATTTGTAAAGTGATCGTAACATCGAACCAAACAACAGTCAATAATTTATCCAAAAATGTTAGGCTATATGTTTTTCTTTTTGTTATTTTGTTTTATTGCAAACTACCTTTATCGTTATAAATAAGACAGGGTGCACCGGTATGCTCGGTACACCCCTTCCCTTCCAATGCTTGTAGTCTTACTTAATACCGGCCACTGCGGCTTCAGCTTTTTGTTTATTGCCTTCTACCGCTGCAGTTACGGATTTGTTCTGTACGATAATTTCATCCATGATGGTATAGAACGGATATTCAGGCACGCTTTCTTCGATCGCAACCAAGCCCGTTCCGTTAATGTGCTCGAGCGCCATCTTGATGTCCTCTTCCGTCTTATAACGGGACTCCAGCCAGTCTTGGCCCATGTATTCTTCCGTCGGAGGCAGGTCGCGCATTTCTTCAAAAATTTGATACACGACTTGAGGATCTTTTACGCCCTTCGGAATAAACCAGCCGTTGAGGTCCGGTCTGGCATGAGTAAATTTCGGGTCGCCCGATGGTCCGAGCGGAACAGGAACGACGCCCGGTTCGAACGTTAGGTCGCCGATATTCCAGTCATAAGTAATGAACATGGCGACGTCGCCGTCTTTAAACGTGTTCGATTCGTTCCAATCCATCTTGTTTCCTGTTTTCACTTTCGTTACGTTCTCAACGTTAAAGAGGCGGTTAACGAACTCGAGCGCTTCGATCATTCTCGGATCGTTGGACATATCCTCCAGCGTGTCCGGGTTCACGAAGGAAACTCCGTTGGCGGCGGCGAAGTGGCGGGCTACGTCGGCAGGCCAGCCGGCGAAGCCGTAGGTGTCGAGTTTGCCGTCGTTGTCGGTGTCACGTGTTGCCAGCTTTGCCACATCCATGAATTTCTCCCAAGTCCATTCGCCGTTGTTATACAGCTCTTGAAGATCCGGAAGACCCAGCTTCTTGAACAGGTCGCGGTTATAGTGAAGTCCTACGACCGAGACGCCCGGCGTGGTGAAGCCGTAATCAACGCCTCCGATCGCCGGCAGCGGCTTTGCGAGCCTCTGTTCGTTGTTGATGTCGCTGGTCGGCTTTGTGAACTCGCTTAACGGAAGCATCTGACCCTGCTGAATCGGTACGATCGCCCGCTTTAATTCGTAAATCAATACGTCTGCGAAAGGCTCGCCCGCAAGCACGGTAGTCGTAAATTTGTCCCAGTACTCATCCCACGGAACGTTAAGGAATTCGAATTTAAAGTTGTATTTTTTCTCCAGCTCGGCATATTTCTCAAGCGCCGCTTTCTCGCCGGCCGTGTTGCCTGCCGGCTTCAGATCCCACCATGCCGCCATGCGGATCGTACGTCCGCCGAGGTCCATAGCCGGGGGCTCATCGGCCGGAGGTTCTTCTTCCGCAACATTGGAGCCTGAATCGTCAGCAGGGGTTTCGGTGGTCGTTCCATTGTCGTCGGCATTATTCTTGCTGCCGCCTCCGCCTCCAGCACAAGCTGTAAGCGCAAGCATAAACACAATCAGAAGAATTGAAAGCACTTTCATGTTCTTCATTGCCAAACCTCCCGTTTTTTTAATACCGGACTTTCGGACTGGTTTTGTCTTCACAACCGATTCCTCTCCGGTCAAATCCCCCAAGAAACCGCTTACAAACTTTCGTTAACAAGTCCTCGAAAAGCCCGCATCACCACCGCTGTATAGTTTATAAATACTAACATTTGCCGATTTCAAAACAATCATAGCACCCAAAAATAGACACCGTCAATTACATTTTGCTAAAAATTATGATTTTGTTTTTATATTTTGTTATCAACCATCATCAAGTCTAGTTCGTTAATCTACTAAAATTTATGAACAAATGGTGGTTTAACGAAGTTTGTTAGCCTAACGTAAATGTTCGACAAAAACTTCAATAATCCGATAGTATTTGCCATGTTCCGGATCATTGCCGTCCTGTTTGCACAATAAGTCTAAGGGTATGCTCTTCCCTAACGACGATTTCGCTGCTTATCTGCTTACGCTCGTAAGGAGATTTCCGGTTATCGATCCGCCAAATCAATTGATCGACGGCCCGCATCCCGATCACTTCCTTGTTGACGTTAGCCGTCGCTAAAATCGGATGCGTATGGATCGTATTATCGAACCCGGTCACGGCGCAGCGATCGGGAATTTCCAGTCCTCGCTTGCGAAGCTCATCGATCAAGTTCGACGCAATAGAGTCGTTCACGCATACGAATACTTCCGGCAACGGATCTAACGACACATTCGGGATGAGCTTATACATATCGTCCGCTAACGGTCCGATCAGCATCGGATCCTGGTTATGCTCGACCCCATGCTCCTCGAGAGCCGTCTTGAAGGCGAGCCACCGATCGTAAAAGCTCCGCGCGTCGCGAATGCTGCCGATGAATTGATATTTCCGAAAGCCCTTGCTGATCAGCTTGACCATAATCTCCCGCATGCTGTTGAAATTGTCGGAGAACACGGTATCGCAATGAAATGCCGGGTCCTCATGGTCGACCATAACGACCGGGATGTTCAGCTTTCTGATGTCCAGCAATATTTGCGTGGAAATGTAGCCGATCGTAATGATTCCACGGATGGCTTCCGGCTTCAGCACGGAAAAAAAGTGATCTCCCGAAGGCTCGGTTAACGTGATGATATCTTGCCCCATCTGGTTCAGCCGGTTGGAGATCCCGTCGAAGACCGGTCCCCAATATATCGATTCTTTGTTTTGATACCGTATGTTCGGAAACAGCACGACAATCGTTCCGGAACTGTTGGCGTCCGCCGATTCTTGTCCCGCCAACGCGTTGTTTCTAAAGTAACCTAACTGACCTGCAGTTCTCAGTATCATTTCTCTTGTCTGTGCGCTAACGCCCGACTTGCCGGTCAACGCTCGCGAAACGGCAAATTTGGAAACTCCCGCAAGCTCGGCAATCTCCTGAATGGTCACTTTTCTCCTCATGCGTATCATCCTCGATTACCGTTTTGATTTTCGCATCTGCGACTGCGTCGGAAGAAGCACGATCCGATCCTCTTCCAATCTGAGAAGCACTTTGTCCGCATCTTTGGCTCCGACCGCTTCCAAATACGACTCCGGCACTTGAATTCTGCCGGACCTGTCCATTACTGCGTATTCGATATGGGTATCTTCTTCGGCATCCGGTTCGTCCGCCGCCGAAGCTTCATCGGCCGAAACCATGCGAATGTACTCGCTGGATGTCATTCCGTCCCGGATGGACACAACGCGCTTTACTTGCTTTGCAAGCGACAGATCGTGAGTAACGATGACGATCGTTAACCCCATCTCGGAGTTCAGCTTATTTAGCAGCTCCATAATTTGGGCCGATGTGCGGGTATCCAGCGCCCCCGTCGGTTCGTCCGCGAGCAGCAGCTTGGGGCGGTTCGCAAGCGCGATGGCAATGGCGACGCGCTGCTGCTCGCCGCCGGACAGCTGCTCGAGCGTATTGCCCGCACGGTGTCCCAAGCCGACGGCGTCGAGCAGCTCCAGCGCGCGCAGCCGCTTCGAACGGCTGTCGTGCAGCAGCATCGGAATTTCGACATTTTCGCGTGCCGTTAAATAAGGGATCAAATTGCGAGCTTTATTTTGCCAAACGAAACCGACCGTCTCCCGCTTGTAAACCGTCAAATCCTTATCGCTCATCTTCAACATATTTTTGCCGTCGATGACGAGCTGCCCGGCGGTCGGACGATCGAGACCTCCTAACATATTGAGCAGAGTCGACTTCCCGCTGCCGGAGCTGCCGATAATCGCCATCATTTCCCCGCGATCGACAATCAGATTCAGCCCCTGCAGCGCGACGACTTCAATGTCCGCCGCTTTGTAGATCTTGACCAGATTTTCGCACGTAATCACGTCTTTAGCTCAGTCCTCCCCCAGTTTGACGGCCTGATAAACGTTCATCCGCTTCAGAAGCCAAGCTAACAGGAGCAATGCCGCCGCCAGCATGAACAAGGCTGCGGCCGCGAGGTTCGTTACATCGCCGGCGTCGGATACAACCTCAAACGGCGGCACGATCTTGCCCGGGTCGAACGAGAGCTGAAACAGCGGCACGAAGATGCGTCCTGCCGCAAGACCCGTCGCTATGCCGATAGCGAAGCCGGCTCCTGTCGTCAGCAGCTGTTCAAGAAACAGCATTCCGAGAAGCTGACGGAACGAAACGCCCATCGCACGGAATATGCCCAGCTGAAGCATGCGCCCTTGAAGCGATAACATCCAGAACAGCAGAAATCCGATAAAGCTGACGATGAGCGATACGATAAACCCGAGGCTCATGACGCCGTTAATGGCCATTCGGAACGGGTCGGCCCGGCTCTCCTCGATCATCCCGTACGTATCTTCGAATCGTTCGAACGTGACGCCTCGTTCCGCGGCGGCATCCAACAACGATTGTCGCGCATCGTAGGACGTCAGTTTTACCCAAACGTCGTAAGGCTCAAGCGCAAGCTCGTTTTGAACGGTATCCAAGTGGGCAACGACAAGCATCGGCGGTACGTTCGTACGGCGTTCGTTTGCGGTCTCCGCCGCAGGATTCGGATTAAAGGTCGGGAAATAATCAACGATGCCGAACACCGTCACTCTGGTAGGCCGAATCCCTTCCCAGCCGATATCCAGTATATCCCCCGCTTTAACTTCAAGCTGCTTGGCAAGCGTTGAAGAAACAAGCGCCGCATGAGTGTCGGGCGCTATAAGATTCAGATAGTCGTAGAAATGATACGGAAGCAGCCCGTCTTTCATCCAAGCAGCTCGCCCGAATGCGTCGGTATCTATGCCCATCAGTGTAACGGATGCGCTCTTATTGCCCGCCCACAGCTCGGCATCCTCCTTGACGAAGACGCGAGCGGCGTCTTGTACTCCCGGAAGCGATTCGATCGCCTCGAACGGCGGCTCCAAATAACTGATCCGATCCGCCGCGCCGGTTGCGGCTCCGCTTTGCGGCGGACCTCCCATCGGGGCGGATACTTGAGCCGGCGCGTCGTTCACCCAATGCTGCCGCAGGACGATATCGCTCCCTCCGGAATACCATATTTGGTCCTCCATATTGCCGTTGATCGTCCTTGCGGTGCTTGCATTGTATATTCCCGTACCGATCGTAAGAATGAAAAATACCATCATTCCGTGGTAAAAATGGCTTCGGCGGCTTACGAGCAATAAAGTCGAATAGTTCCCGGGAGACCACCGGCTGCGTCCGATCCAATACACAAGACGGACTAACAGCGGGTAGATGCGGATCAGGAGCAGCCCCGCCCCAAGAATGAACAGCGAAGGCACCGCGTATAAAAGCGGATCGGAAGACAGCATCTTGCCGTCAAGCCCGAGCTTGATCAAATCCGTCATTCGCTGCCGGTATGTATAGAGACCGTACAGCGCCAATGCAATGAGCACGATATCGATTCCGAACGTCTGCCAGAACGGCCGTTTCATCTCCCGCGCTTTCTGCCGCTTCTGGTCGACGATCGTCGCCCTCGTCGCAACAACGACCGGAACCAAATTAAGCACCCAAGAGGCGATGACCGCGATCAGGGCGTACATCCAGCTTTCCGAGGTGATCTCAACGCGCAGCGAACCGCGGTTGACGAAATTCATGAACGTGCTCGTTGATCCGAGCACGCGTGTAAACACGGCGCCGAGCCAAGGCCCGGCCGCAAAAGCGGCCAACGCGAGCAGCCCGAATTCAAGAGCATACACGGACACGACATGACGTCTCGACGCTCCGCGGCTGCGAAGCACCGCAATCTCGCCTTTCTGCCGCTCGACAAGCATACCGGTCACCATATAAAGATAAAACGCAATTAAAAGAAATAACGGCACGTTCAGCGACCATAACAAGTTCCGAAGCGTGTGTTCCCGATCCCCGTACGCCTTCATCGCCGAATCTCCGGGAATCCAGATCGATGTGCTGACCAAGTAGTTATATCCGCCCAGCATGTCGGCAGCCATATTCGCTTTCATATACAGCATTTTCGACGCCGCTTGCAGATCGATCTCCGTATAATCGGCAACGAACTGGCCTCCGACCTTGCTTAACGTTATCGGTCCGTCATGCAGCAGCTCTTGCGCAAACAAGCGTTCGTTTATGAACAATGCGTTTCGTTCCGCCTGAATGCCGCCGCGGTTCCAGTAGACGTCCGACAGATCGTTCTCCGAAATGACCGCAACCGGCTTGATCCGGATTTCGGCGGAGACGAACGGATCGTCAATAATGAACTCCTGGTCCAGCAGCATATTCAACTCTACTAATGCATTGTCGGTTACCATGACCTCATACACACCGTCGACCGGCTTATCGGACGGCAGCCGGCCGTCCACGATTCGTACGTGATCTTCCAAACCCGAACGCATGGCGAATTTCGCGGATCTCTTGTAGTTCGGATTGATGCGCGTCGGATCGGCAGGCGATAGATTGAACCGAACCGTTTCATATATCCGTTGATCCGACACGGAGAAAAAATCGCCGGAATTCACGATACGATTCGACCAATATCGCTCAAAGCGTTCGACGATGTTCCGCTGCTCGCCCGGGACGGATGTGCGCATCGTAATATCCGCGGAGATAACGCCGGGATGATGACCGGTCGAAGCGTAGCTCCGTTCCAAATCCTTCACCAGCATATAGCGGAGTACGGCGTCTTTATATATAGGCATGCTGGAGGTCAATGCGATGCAAAAAAGCATGCCTGTAAACAAACTGGCGACAAGCCACCGGTTTTTGGCCATTTTGCGAAGCAGCATAATGAGAACGGACATACGCATCCCCTCGTTTTTTCCGTCGGCTTTATTGAAGAATGACTTTCATTCCGGCATCGAGTCCGCTTATGACTTCGATTTCCGTCGCATTCTCAAGCCCGGTTTCTACGTCGATTTCTCTTCTTTTTTCGCCATCCATAATTTGCACGAACGTTCGTCCGAAATAGCTGCGGATGCCTCGTTTAGGCAGAACGATCACGTTCTCGCGTTTGGCAACCGTTACGGCCACATCTGCCAATGCACCAAGCTCCGCATCCGGCGGAAGCTCGGACAATTCAATATAAATCGTCTTCGCATATTCATCGCGAAGGCGAGCATCCTCTGTCGCCGGAGCCGATCTCGGTGTTTGAGTGACTTTTCCTTCGTATGTTTTCCCTTTGAAATCGATTTTCGCGTCCATGCCTACGGTAACGTCCGCCATTACCGGATTTCCGCTGGCGTTCAATGCGAGTCTCATACCTTCCGGATCCGCAATCGCGACTAACGGCCGGCCCGCTTCCACCCAATCGCCCGGCTTCAGCTCGGCAACGAACGTTACAATGCCGTCGATTTGTGCCCGTAGAACGGCCTTCTCCGCTTTTGCCTTCGTCTTGTCGAACAGCAGCTTCGCCAGCTCGAAGTCGAGCTTCGCGATCCGGAGCGTACGATCGTCGCCGAGCTTTGCCGCATCCTCCAGCGCTGCCTTTTTCCTTTCGTATTCCAACTCCCGCTGAAGCAGCTCGACATCGATATCCCCGTTGTTTAACACTAGGAGAACATCGCCTTTCTTAACGGTATTTCCTGCCCAAACATTGACGGATTCGATGTTCCCGCTCCCTGCAAGCGGATGATAGCTGATTCGTGTCGGTACGAAATAAGCGGACCCGGAAATTTGCCGGATAATGCTCCCTACCTTCGCATCGACGGTTCTTGCGGTCGCTTGGGCCGGTTTGACGAGCGGCGGTTTCAGCGGACCTTTTTCTTCCGGGAGCAGGCTGCAGCCGCCGGAGAAGGCGCATGCGGCGATCAACGCGCCGAGGGCGGTCACACGTCCGAAAGACAAATGAAACGCTTTTTGCCTCATAGGCTTCTTCCTCCATTGCAAGTTGTCATCGGCCGTCTAAGTGATCCGAATCCATAATGCGCGAATGCGCCATAAGAGGCGCTTGCGCTATACTGCGCTGCTTGGCCGCAAAATGTATACGCTTTCAATTGATATCATAACAAAACATTGGCAGTTAGCAAATAAAAAAATAAAAAAAGTGATTTTTGTTATTTAAAGGTTTGGTACGAGCCATTAAAGCGCGCAAAAAAAGCCGCGGTTTGTTATCCACGGCTTAGCGATTGTTTTTTATTGCCGGAAGCGACGTTGATTCGCGAAACACGATTTCTGCAGGCAAAAATATTTTCTCCGGCGGGGTTCTTTCATAGCGGGTTCTCCATATCATCATTTGGACCGCCCGTATTCCTAACCATTGCTTCGGGACGTTCACCGTCGTTAGCTTCGGAGAAACCTTCGCGGACTCAACAATGTTGTCGAATCCCGTAACCGAGCAGTCTGACGGAGCGTTCAATCCAAGCTGCCGCATCGCCTCAATCGTCATCATTGCATATTTATCGCAAGCGCATACGAACACGCTGGGCAGTTCTTTCCGCTCCATTAACCCGGATACTGCCTCGACCAGTTCTTCCGGTCTATGGAAGCTGTTTTCGGTTAACCGGAGCAGCCGTTGATCGGGCGAAAACGGTATACCGTGATCATCCAAAGCGGCGCGAAATCCTAACCACCGGTCGTAAAAGCTTTTGGCAAAATGAATATCTCCGACGAATTGGAACGATCCGTGCCCGAGGCCGATCAGCTGATCGGTCAACTGGCGAACGGCATCGAAATTGTTTACAAATAAACAATCCGCTTCGACCTCGGAAGGTTCATTATCGATGCATACGATCGGTATCCCCCATTGCCCGAGCTCCGCAAGCAGCGTATTGCTTACGGGACCGACGCTGATGATTCCGTCCATATTGGCCGTATTAATAATTCTTAGCGCGCTGTCGCCGCTAATTTCCGTTAGTGCGACCATATCCAACCCGTTAGCCTTCAGCTCTTGCGTAACTCCTTCCACGATCGGTGCCCAGTACGATGACTCCTGCGTCTGGTACCGTATATCGGGAAATAGAACGACAATGACTCCGGACGACGCTGTTTTCGGTTTGATCGGCATCTGTTCGGGTTTTCCGGGTTTTTGGGAGAAGTATCCCAGTTCATTGGCAGCTTTATAAATTCGTTCCCTAGTATCTTCGCTTACCCCGGTTTTCCCCGAGAGAGCTTTGGAGACGGCAAATTTCGAAACTCCAAGATAGTCGGCTATTTGCTGCATCGTCACTTTTTTCGCCAACGCTGTTCACTCCATTAATGTCAGAAAGCAAGACCCAAGGCACAAATTATGTTAGCATATTTGTTAGGCGTCAAGCACTCTTACTATAATTCAATATTTTACCGGAGTCAATGAAAGATGACGGAATGCTAACAGAGCTTCAATCTCTTGCAGCAGCGTATGTTGGGCATCAACGGTTATGAATCTGGACATCGGAGCATTCGCCAATTGTTCGGAATACTTTTGCAAATGATGCAAGCTCTGCTCTTTGTTCCCATTCCGTTCGTGATGCTTTGCTTGAGCGAGCGATTCGCTTAACTGTTTGTACAACGGGTTTTGCAGCTTTCCGGCATCAGCATACGCTTCCGTACGAGAGAGCAGCGTGTCGATATTGATCGGCCGGATCAAGACGGCGTCGACTTCGAAATATCCCCAGCTGTGTTCAAGCTTGATCGTATTGCGCCTTCTTTCAGCAGCACAATTCCCGCATTCGTGTCCTTAAAGCGGTTCGTATATTCAAAGTCAATCTCTCCGAGATAATCGCCGTTCACGTAAAGATGATTTTTCTTGAACCCGTAAGGCGCCGCGTAACGAATGAGCAAGCTGTAAGGCCCCGCCTCCGTTGCCGCGACGGAAACCGTGAGCGAATCGCCGCTTTGGTCGAAGCCGGTCACATGCCCCGTTCCGGAATACCCTTTCACGCTTGTATCCACGAAAGTGCCCTGCAGCGTCCCTGTTTCCGCCTCAGTCAACGTATATCCATCCGGAACCGGTTCGGGAGTCCGCAGCGGTTCCGGCGCAGGCAACGGATCCGGCGCCCTGCCGTAAATGTCGGCGGACGGCAGCTCATCGAGCGTAATTACGTAGTCGTGATTGTAAACGCGGATCAGATGCTGCTCCTCGTTCACTTTACCGTTCATGATGAAATGGCCGGACCACGTATTGAACCAGCGCCAGCCGACTTGATTATCCCGAAGCAAATCCGGATCCGGAATCGGCCCGTTCTCCGAATAAGCAACCAGCTTATTGCCGCCCGCCATGTCGACCAGCTTGTCGAAATCGGCGATTACCGGACTGTAATCCCCCTCGGACAAATATTTATCCATTCCGATCACGTCGACAACATCGTCGCCCGGGTACCATTGCGGCGATTGCTCCGAGGTATACGAGGTCCATACCCAAATTAAATTGTCCAGCCGATGAACGTTCGTCAATCGATCGAACAGGATACGATATAACGCTTTAGCAGGTTCGGGACCTTTCGCCCCCCACCAAAACCATCCGCCCTCCGCCTCGTGAAGCGGTCTCCACAAGATCGGTACGTTCGCGTCGCTCAGCGCCTTTAGCCTAGCCGCCATCTCATCGATGTCTTGAATGATCAGTTCATATTCCTGAGTTCCGGGGGTAACCGCTTTGCTTACATCGAACGTTGTATTGGAAGTATAGAAATCATGCCCGCCCATCGGCGCCCGCCAATGCCACGAATACTCAACAATTCCTCCGTACCGGGCCCACTGTATCGCATCCTCGTCGTTGCTCGAGTCCAGATCGAAGGCCGCAATGGCCGGAAGCTTTCCGGTTAAGCTGTAGATGAATCCCAGTTCGGACAGCACTCCCGTCTGCTGGCCTGATAGGATGCTTTCGCCGTATGCTTCTGTCAAATAAGCCATCAACGCTTTGGAGCTTTGGGACGCGTGCGGATTGACCAAGTCTGAGGCTACCTCCTTCAAGGGAGGTCTGCCTTGCTTATCTCCGATAACGATATGGTCAACCTCGAACCATCCCCAGTTTTTTACGATTTCTATAGTGTTTGCTCCTTCGTTCAACAAAACATTGCCGAACGCCGCATATTTAAACGTTGCCGTTTGGTTGACGGAAAGCTCTCCTGCCGTGCTTCCGTTAACCACGATATGGTTTGCCTTATATCCGTAAGGAGCGGCATACCGCACATGCAGCGGATAAGCCCCTCCGCTTGCGACAGTAACTGTGAATCGAACCCGATCTCCGTCATCGGTAAAGCTTGTAACGTAGCCCGTTCCCGTATAACCGGGCGTGCTTGTAGAAACTTCGGTACCGATCAGTTCCGCTTCCTCCGCCTCATAGACGACTCCTGCCGGCGTTTCCGGATCCGGCGGGGGTCCTTCGGAATCGGCCCTCTTCAGCACTACATCGTCTATGTAAATGCCTCCGTCATAATTGCTGCCGGAGCCCGCGAGCCGGATCCATAGCTCAGGCTGCCCACTGCCGCTCACTTCGTCCTGCTTATGAATGACAACGTACGTGGTGCCGTTGATCGTCTTCGTCTCATAGCCTCGGCCGGCATACTCGCTTATCGAGTATCGGTCCAAGGAACCGAGCTCTTTCCACGGCCAGTTGACGATCGTTTGTACCTGCAGCGCCCCGTCGAAGCGGATCGGTACATAAATGTCATAACTGATTTGATTGTAATCGGACATCGTAGAGCCGGATAATACATATTTAGGAGCGGCTTCGTCCCAGCCCCCGCCTTTGTATTTCACATTCAGCTTCAAGGCGCCGTGATTTCCTTCTCTGGCCAAATCCTCGCTGTACTCCAGAGGATTAGAGCCAAGGCCTGCCGATTGACCGACTTGCCAGCCTTCAATGGAACCGTTTTCAAAATTGACCGTAACGTCCGCTGCTCGATCTCCTTCCGCTCTGCTTACTTGGAATGAGCTCATTGTCACGATCAGGGCGACGATCAGACTAACAATCAATAACGTTTTTCGTTTTGTTATGACTACCATGTTTCATTACTCCTCCCCAAAAAACTTTACGTTTGCGAGGCTAATAAAGCATTTCGTCTATCGGGTTACATTGCCTCCTTTCTATTTATGTCATTGCTTCCATTTCCATCATATACAACGGGATAGCTAAATGATAGCTAACAAAATAGCGAAACCTAAAATATTTTTTAATTGCTGTTAGCATATTGTTCTTTCTTTCCGGCACTCATACTTCTATAATGATATTCAAATCAAACGAAACGGCCGGAGGAGAAGACGAATGAGCTTACGTGATTTGCGGCTTGCCAATAACGATAAAGTGCTTGTATTTGAAGCGGAGGACGGTATCAACGCAGGAACGAGCGTTGCCAGCGATTTAGCGGGATATTCCGGCAGCGGATATGTAACGGCCTTCGACAATGACGGAGATCAAGTAGAGGTCCGGGTTCGGATCCCCGAAGACGGCCACTACGCCCTCATCGTTCGTCATGCCTCTCTTCAAGGACCGAAGCGGAACCACCTGTTCGTGAACGGAGACGCGTACGGCGAGCTGATCTCTCCTCAAACCGAAGGGTTTATTGACGCCGAAGTCGGTACTTTGTATTTCAACGCCGGCGTGCATACGGTTACCATAGCGAAGAGCTGGGGAAACATCGATGTGGACTGCATCAAGCTCCGTCCTTCTACTTCGCCTGCCCCGATCAGAGCGGATTTCGATCCTGTCAATCCTGAAGCTGGCGCTGAAGTCCGATCGTTGATGCGATATTTCAAAGATATATACGGCAAAAAAATAATAACCGGACAGCACACCGCCACAGCGGAGGGCCCCGAGCTCGAATATATTCGGAGCGTTACCGGCAAACTGCCGGCGCTTCGCGGCTTCGACTTCCTCAGCTACTCGCACGCTACGGAGACTAGAAACCCGAGTGAGCATAAAATTTGGGAGACGGAGGCAAACAAAGGGTCTGTCGAGCAAGCGATCGAATGGCACAAAAAGCATAACGGAATCGTCGCCTTTTGCTGGCATTGGTATGCGCCGACAGGCGGCGAAGACAAATCTTTTTATACGAAGCATACCGACTTTGATTTAACGAAAGCGTTCGATCCGGAATCTAACGAACATAAGGCGCTGCTTGCCGATATGGATGAAATCGCGGTTCAGCTTCGGCGCCTTCAGCAGGAAGGGGTTCCCGTCTTGTGGAGACCGCTGCACGAAGCCGACGGCAAGTGGTTTTGGTGGGGAGCCAAAGGTCCCGAGCCTTACAAAAAGCTATATCGCTGGATGTATGAGCGATTTACGAGCTGCCACAAGCTCCATCATTTAATCTGGGTATGGAACGCTCCGCATCCCGATTGGTACCCCGGGGACGATGTCGTCGATATTGCCGGGATGGATATTTATGTCGCTCCCGGAAATTATGGTCCGTTAAAGTGTGCCTTCGATTACTGCTCGTCAATTACCGCCAAACCGATTGCTTTAACGGAAAACGGACCGATTCCCGATCCCGGCAAGCTGATCGAAAGCCATACGCCGTGGTTATGGTATATGCCATGGTACGGGGAGCACTGTACGGACAGTACGAGCCAAAATCAGCTTAAGCGTATTTATGAACATCCTTATACCGTAACCCTTACGGATTTGCCGAGGTGAGCTCAAATGTTGAAGGTCCGCTTATTTTTGGCCGCTTGTTTTACTGTCATTTTGTTTGCGGCTCTGCTCGTTTCCTGCAGCCCGAATCAAAATAAGTCAAAGGATGAACAAGCGCCGGATCCGTTTGCTCAGCTGCAAAAGTTAGGCAAGGGCGTAAATTTGGGCAATGCGCTGGAAGCGCCCAAGGAAGGCGAATGGGGCGTCACGCTGCACGAATCCTACTTTCGCATTATTAAGGAAGGCGGATTTGACACGATTCGCGTTCCGATCAAGTGGTCCGCGCACGCTTTAACCGAACCGCCTTATACGATCGACGAGACGTTTGCGCAGCGCATCGACTGGGTTCTCGACCAGGCTGAAGCCCAAGGCTTGAATGCAGTCATTAACGTTCATCACTATGATGAGCTGTTTGAGTCGCCGCACGAGCATAAGGAAAGATTCCTCAGCATTTGGAAACAGCTCGCCGAGCGTTACGGCACCCGCCCGATGTCCGTTTATTTCGAGCCGCTGAACGAGCCGCACGGGAACCTGACTTCCGAGGAATGGAACGCGCTGCTGGCGGAAACGATCAAACAAATCCGCTCCATCGATTCGAAGCATACGTTAATCATCGGCACGTCCGATTGGGGCGGCATCGCAGGTCTGGATAAATTAGTCGTCCCGGAAGAGGAACGGAACGTCATTGTAACGTTCCATTATTACGAACCGTTTCTGTTTACGCATCAAGGCGCGGAATGGGGCGGGCCGGAAACCGGCACCGTGGGAGTCACTTGGCCGGGGCCGCCGGACCGGGAAGTACGGCCGAGCGAATCGGCTCAAAAAACACTTTGGGTGAAGCGCTGGTTTAGACAGTACAACACCTTGCCGCCTGAAACGAATCCGGCCGGCAAAAAGTTCGTAAGCCTGGATTTGGACAGAGCTGCCTCTTGGGGCAAGGAGCATAACCGACCGCTCTGGTTAGGGGAATTCGGCGCGTACGGCAAAGCCGATCTGGAATCGCGCGTGCGCTGGACGGAATATGTGCGAACCGAAGCGGAAAAAAGAGGAATCGCTTGGGCGTATTGGGAGTTCGGAGCAGGCTTCGGCGTCTATGACCGTTCCCGTTCGCAGTGGAATGCCGGGCTGCACCAAGCCTTAGTCGGAGGGGCTGAAGAGCAGCCATAAACGGTTAAGATACAGGCTGCACAGAATCCAGCACTTGCCTTGCCGCACTTTCCCCTGCAAGCTCTTTTATAATCCACCATGACAGCTGCTGGGCTGCAAGGCAACCGGCAGCTGTTGCAATATTGCCTACCAGTACGAAGCTTTCATTCACTACTTCCACTCCAAACTGAGCAAGCTGCTTGACGGCTGTCGGATAGGTCGTCGCTTTTTTTCCCTTCAGCAAACCTTTGGCCCCGAGCAGCAGCGACCCTGAACACATCGAACCGATTCGCTGATGCCTCGGATTGATAGACAGCTTCGATAAATAATCAGCGTCCGCGATCAGCCGCTGAATGCCCGGCCCGCTCGAAATCACCACCGCATCCGCAGCAGGCAACGCATCCAATCCGGCATGCATCGGGATTTCAAGACCTGCAGTTGATACATGCGTCGGTTTTGTGCCGATGATTTTTACATTCCAGTCATCCCGCTTCATCACCCGCTTTACCCGGCTAATCAAATCCCAAGGCATAAACACATCCAAATCGGTAAAATCATCGAATGCAACGATTACTATATTCACGCTCATCTCTCTCACTCCTATTTTTTTTTGCGATATTGAGATTTTGGCATGTTCCGCATTATAATTCCAATATATATTCCGTTGATTTACTATCACATTTTTGTTATAGCGAGATGATAGCTTGAACGTACGACATTTGGAAATATTTATCGAGGCAGCTTCCGCAGGCAACATATCGGAAGCGTCCAAACGGCTGCACATGAGCCAGCCTGCCGTATCGATGCAAATCAAAAGACTGGAAGAACAATACGGCTTGCCGTTCTTCGCCGCTCATCCCAAAGGCGTTATGCTTACCGATGCCGGTCAAACGTTCCTGCATTATGCGGAGCATATTGTTTCGCTTTACCGGCAGCTTGACCGTTCTATGAACGAATACAAGCAAGGCGACAAAGGCTATATTGTTGCAGGATCTCCGCAGGAAATCGGACAATATGAGCTTGTTCGGGCAATTTCCGGGTTCATGGACATTCATCCGGGCATAGAAGTAGAGATCCGAATCGTTGAGGAAGCGAATATGGAATCGTTGGTCAAACGGGGTGAAATCGACATCGGCTTTATTGCCGGAATGGAGATCGATCATATGGGCTGCCGAGTGACTCGGTATAAGACGGATCATTGGGTGTTGGCCGCATCGATCACCGCTCATGCACGTCCGGAGCTTCCGATATTTACAACCAATGACGAAGCGGATGCGCTAGCGGCACGCATTCCGTTCGGAGGAGCGGTTCGGAGGATGCAGCAAGCGGAGTTGGCGAAACAGCTTGCGATATCGGGCAGCGGTTTTGCCGTCATGCTGCGAAGCGCCATTGAGCGGGAGCTGGAGCAAGGACTGCTCGTTGCACAGGAGACACTGGCGGACGTTTGTATTTCTGTTTTGACCCGCCCCGCCGAAAAAATCCAAAAGAGCTTATGGCTCATGATCAATCACTTATTATCAAACAACAAAGACCCGCTGCCATAATAACGGCGGGTCTTTGTCTTGTTCCTATTTAAACTTTTTCCAATCGGCGCTGCTGTTGTTAAGCAAATATTCGAAGTCGTTCTCAAGCCTCTTTTGCTCCGCTTTCCGCGCCTCTTCCGCTTGTTTGCGCTTTTCTTCCTCTTTCCTCGCCTGCTCCGCCTTCATTGCATCCGCCTGAGCCTTCAATCGATCGACCAGCTCCGGTTTCAACAGGTCCTTCAGCGTTGCCGCCTTTTCTTGGGGAACAGGCTTGGGCGCGGTTTTCGCCTTATTTTTTTTCACGCTTCTCACCTCTATCTGTTACTATTATATCAATATAAGGCAGCCTTCCTAATTGAAAATAATGATATAAGGAGGGCGTTTATCGACTGTTTCGTTGCCGGCTATCGTTTACAACCAATGTGATTGCCGGCTTTGTATCCAACTCGGATCTTACCTTTCTCCAAAGCATAAGCTGCGCATGCAAATCACAAATCAGCTCATCCAGCTCCTCTCGCAGCATAGCCCGCCGGTGAAGCGGGATGAGCTTCAGCTCCGCCTCAATAGATGGGAATTCCGACATGCCCGTAAACTTAGGAATTCTCCTCCGAACCCGATACAATCGTTCTTCTATTGCGCACTCCCGAATCGGCTTCAACCTTTGCCCCGTTTTGTCGGGATGCTGTATGCAGTATGTCTCCCACAGCTTCGTTACGGCTTCATGCTCATTAATAACCGTAGTGAGCTCCGTTCCGTTCACTAGCGCGGTCCACGTCCCGCGATGGGACGAATGCTCACCGCTGCGGCGAATCAGTTGGCCGATGCAAAGCTTCTTCCCGTTAATAGAAATATAAACAAGATAGCTTATGCCTTGGGCGGTATTGCCGATCAGGTCCAGCTCGTAAGACAAACATATCACGTCCTCTGCTTTACTATTTCTATTATCCGCCTGAGAACGCGATATTTAGACATGGCCGCCTTCTTCTGCTGCTAAAGCATATCCCATTTCTCACTGATTCTTCTTGCGCGATAGCAATTCATTCCTACCTCTCCCAGCTCGTCAAGCAGCCCGTAATTCGCCCATGCGCCTACAACGGCGCCAATGCCGGGAACGAGCTGAAGCAGCTTGCGGAAATCGATCGTATCCCGGTACTCCTGCTGCAGCTGCTGCCAATCCACATGGTCGGCATAAGACTCGGCCGGCGAAACGCTGCGCATGTGCACATCCCAACTCTTGATTTTGTCAAGCAGAGCCTGCTTCTTGCCGCTGCTCGAGAAGGCGAGCTGAAATACGTGAAGTATAAACAAACGCTCCTTTACATCCTTGGTCGAGTAGCCGTACACCTGAGCGAGCTCAAACAAAAATTTCATCTTGATGCCGATCAGCAGCGGGAAATCGGCAAGCCCCAGCAATATGCCGCCTGCGCCCGTGCCGGCTCCTTCCGCCGCAGCGAGCTTTTTGTAAACGGAAATAAGCTGTTCGGCCTTCTCGTCGCTCTCCGCTAATGAAGCGCCCCTCATCGGTTCTCCCTTAGGTAAATATTCCGCTCCGAACAACGCAGTTTGGAAGATGCCCTTCACCGTCGTTGTGATCGTATCGTGTACCTTCTCGGGAATCATATGGTTAATGCGCGTTTGCAGGCCCTTCGACGCATTTTCGAGAAAACCTGGCGGCTTCAGCAGCTCCTTCTCCCATCGTCTTAACTGCTTCAGCATCTGCTCCTCGTATAAAGTCAACGGTTCCAAAACCGATTCACATCCTTATCGGACGGAAGTCAGCACTCCCGATTGTAATTTGTAAATCCGATCCGCAAAGCTTGCGGTCGTTTCCCGGTGCGTAACGACCAATATGCCGCGGTCTTGAACGCGCTTGCGGATCGATTGCATAATCAACGCTTCATTGTCGCCGTCAAGAGAAGCGGTAAGCTCATCAAGCAGCAGCACGTCAGCCTTCTTCAGCAGCGCCCTGGCAATCGCGATCCGCTGCTTTTGCCCGCCCGAAAGATCGCTCCCATCCTCCGCAAGCACCGTTTGATAGCCGTTCGGAAGCTTCGCGAGAAATTCGTGTATTCCGGCCGCTCTGGCGGCGGATTCGATCTCGTCCGCACCCGCTTCCTCCGAACCGAACGCGATATTTTCCGCTATGGTCCCGCTAAATAAATAAGGCTGCTGCGGCACATATGCAATTTGGTTTCTCCATGAGGAGGCGCTTACCTCATATTCATCGCTTTGGAGCGTAACAACCCCTTCCGAAGGGGCATAAAGCCCGAGAATGAGCTTGACCAGCGTCGACTTTCCTCCCCCGCTCTCGCCGGTCAGCGCGGTGATTTCACCTTGCTTCAAACTGAGCGATATGCCCTTAAGGAACGGTTCCTCTCTTGAATAACCGAACGTAACATTCCGCAGCTCAAGCACATTGCCGCTTCCGTCCGCCGGCACGAACCGGTATCGTCTCTCGTCCATCGTTTCCACCGGAGTGTCCAGCACCTGCAAGATGCGCTGCACGCCTGACAGCGACGCCTGCATGTTTGCAAGGCTCATCGGGAAGAGCGAGAACAAGTCGCCGGTGGCGAACTGCAGTGTGGATACGACGATGACCGAGCCCCAATCGGTCAACCCCGCATTCACCATGAACGCGCCGATAATAATAATTCCGAAGCTGGAGAGACCGTTCATCAATCCGACGATCGCGTTCATTTCCGCTTGGCGATCGGAAAGCCGGATCCGCAAATCCGCTTCCATGCTTGCGGATCTAAACAGCTTCTCCCCCATCAGCGCGCCGAGGTTAAACAGCTTGACGGTACGAACCCCCTTGAGAATATCCAGAAACACCGTCGTCGTCTTTCCGGAACTGTCTTGCAGCCGTTTGCCTAGGTCGGCGATCGGCGCGCCGTACCTGCCGGCGATCCATGTCGATAAGAAGCCCAATGCCGAAGCGGCGATCGCCAGCCGCCAATCGATGACGAACAGCATGACGAGCCCTGTGAAGCCGACGCAGAAATTTTCCATTGTTTTGTAAAACTGCCCGTCATAAACGGTTTCCAAGCAATCGAGATCGTTCGATAGCAGCGAAAGCGTTTCCCCTTTGGCATGGGTATCGTAATACGAGGACGGCAGCTTCACGATGTGTCCCGCCAACCGGCTGCGAACGTCAAGCATCGCTTTTTTGCTGGCCCATGCGGCGAAATAGCAGGAAACCGGAAATACCGCCCAGCTGAGCACGGTCGTTATAATCAACAACACGAGCGCACTGTAAAAAAGGGAACCGTCGGCAAATTCAATAGAGTTAATGACCCGTTTGTTCATGATCGGACCGGCTGCAATGCCGATCACAGTCGAGACGAGCGCCATTCCCAAGCATCCGAAATAAATCGTCTTTCTTCGCCCCATCAAGCTGAGGCTCCTTAACAATACGTTCCATTGAAAAAATCGATTCATCCCGCCAGCACCCCGCTTTCCTCCGAATCGCGATCCGCGCGGATCGTCTTCATCAGTTCGGCGTTATTCGTCAGTTGTTCCCAAGCGCCGTCGGCGGCAACCTTCCCGTCCTTCACATAAATAATCCGGTCGGCAAGACGGATCGTTGACATCCGGTGCGCAGCGATCATGATCAGCTTTGTCGAAGCCATCGTCCGAATGAGCTCGTGCGTTAGTTGTTCAGAGGCGGCGTCTAATGCCGATGTCGGTTCGTCCAGAAACCAGATCGGCGAATCCTTAAGAAGCACCCGCGCGAGCGCAAGCTTCTGAGCTTGCCCGCCGGAGAGCGAAGCCCCGCCGTCGCCGATCGGCGTATCGAGGCCATGCTCATCGTGCGAATTGAAATCGCTGACGCCGGCTGCTCGTGCAGCGGCAACGATATCGCCTCTCTCCGCCGACTCTTTCCCCATCCGTACGTTATCGAGTATAGAAGCAGAGAACAAGTAAATATCTTGCGGCATGACGGCGACAAGCTTTCCGAACTCGCCGGCATTCAGCGATGCGCCGTCTTGACCGCAATAAACAATGCTTCCTACGTCAGGGCGAAATAAACCGGAAAGCAGCGAACCGATCGTCGTTTTTCCGCTCCCGCTCCCGCCAACGACGGCGATTATGCCCGGACGTTCCGCGGCGAAGGATACGTCCATTAACACCGGGTTTTCCGCATCGTACGCAAAGGATACGTTTCTAAATTCGACGGAAGGCTTCGCTGCAGCTTCTGCTGAAATACGATTGTCGTTGCCGCTTTCCGACGGCAGGTTCGTAAGGCGTTCGACTCTTTTCATGGACGCGGCGGCTTGGTTCAAGTTATTGATCATAAAAGGGAGCATCACAGTCGGAGGAATAATGTATCCGAGCAGCTGGACGATCGCGATAAAGACAGCCAGCTCCAATTGTCCCGAGAGAGCGTACAAGCCCCCGGCAACCGTAAAAATAAGATGAGGCGCGTTTGCGACGGAAAGGCATGCGGGTTGAAGCAGCGAATCCCACCATTTGATCCGTTTGTCCGTTTCGTACAGCTTTTCAAACGTGAGATCGAGTCTTTTTCGGATCGACCGCTCCATCGTGAACGATTTGATGACCGGAAGCGATGCCAAAGCCTGTTCGACGGCAGACAGCGCTTCGCCTTTTTGCCTGGCCGATGCCGGATAGAGCGCGTTCAAGCGACGGTTGATGGTTCCCGCCAAAACCATTCCGACAGGCGTATAGGCGAACGTAAGCAATCCGACAGTCGGATGAAGCGTAAGCAAATAAATGAAGGCGCATATGGCGGTCAACGTTTGCGTTACAAGCGAAAACAAGTCGCTCGATACGAATGACGATATTCGGTTGCAATCGCTGTTGACGACCGAAACCGCATCGCCGGCGGAAATGTCCCGTACGAACCTGTATTCGGCCTGCATCGTCTTATCTGCGACGGACCGCTTCAAATCGCGTCCGACGAGCGCTCCCAATCTGCCCGAGGACGCTCCCGATATCCCGCCGGTGAGCGCGGATACGATGACGAGCAGCACAAATAGCCAAACGGTTACAGGCTGTATGACGCCTTGGATCGTTTGTGTTACCAGCCGTTGGGTAAAGTAGGTAAGCATCAGCGCTGTTGCCGCAGAGGCAAGCGATAGGAACGCGCCGGCGGCAGCCCACTGTTTATGAGGTTTAATTGCCTGGAAGAGGAATAGTAGAACGGACGAATCCCGCTGAGCTCTGTTTTTGGGCATAGAAAAGCCTCCATCTCATTGTTGATTGGAATCAACGCAGCACAATATAACCTTCAGCGAAGGTTGAAATTGGGCAATACGCTCGTTACCTCAACTTAATGAAACGGAAGCTGTATTTTACCATACGTGAGCCTCTATTCACTGGAAATGCAACACTGTTTACAAGTTTATCCATTCGGGCCGTATCCGTCAACCATTATTTCCTTGCCGGACGAACGCCTTGTTTTTGGCGCGGCAATTTACCATAATGGAACCATTATACGATGATAAGGTGGCGGGTTTTATGAAGAAAAATCGGTTAGGATCGTCCGACCTGACGGTCAGCGAAATCGGACTCGGCTGCATGTCGCTCGGCACGGAGGAACATAAAGCCGTTTCTATCATACATAAAGCGTTGGACCAAGGGATTAACTTTTTGGATACGGCCGATTTGTACGATGCGGGCCGCAACGAGGAGCTCGTCGGCAAAGCGATTGCGGGCCGCCGCAGCAGCGTGATCGTTGCTACAAAAGTAGGCAATCGCCGGGTTCCCGGTACTGAAGGGTGGGTTTGGGACCCGTCGAAGCGCTACATTTTGTCCGCCGTCAAAGAAAGCTTGCGGAGGCTCCAAACCGACTATATCGACTTGTACCAGCTTCACGGCGGAACGCTCGACGACCCTATCGATGAGACGATTGAAGCCTTCGAACAGTTAAAAAAGGAAGGCGTCATTCGTTATTACGGCATTTCCTCCATACGTCCGAATGTGATCCGGGAATATGTGAAGCGCTCGTCGATCGTCAGCGTCATGAATCAGTACAGCATACTGGACCGCCGGTCCGAGGAAGAAGTTTTGCCGCTGCTTGAAAGCCATGGCGTCAGCGTGATCGCGCGCGGACCGCTTGCGAGCGGCGCTTTGGCGGAAAGCAAGCAGCCGGTCAAAGGGGTTTTGGACTACAGCCTTGAAGAACTGCAGAGCCTCCGCAATGAGCTGCAAAGCTTGGCAGGCGATGAACGCAGCATGTCACATCTTGCGATCCGGTACTCGCTTGCGCACCCGGCGGTCGCAACGGTCATCCCCGGTGCCAGTTCCTTGGAGCAGCTGTTGAATAACGTAAAAGCTGCGGATGCGGCGCCGTTAACAGCAGACGAGATCGCAGCGATCCGCCGGTTTAGCAAAGCGAACCGGTACGAGCTCCATCGTTAGGCTGCAAAAGGGCCGCAGATCGCATAAATACCCGAATCTCGCGGTTAATTCCTCATTCAATTCTGATTTGCTTTGTGTTATCATAGGAAGTAAATAAGCCGAGTGCTGCGAACACTCGGCTGTACAATCGGCTTGGATGGGTTACTCCCCTCTAAGTTTCAGCGGCAAATGAACCCACCTTCGGCGGTCAACCTTAGGGTGGGTTCTTACTTTCTCTTGTAGTTATTCCCGATGTATGTTAAAAGAGCAACGACAAATCCGGCAAATAAAATCATGATTGTGATTGCATCCTTCAACTCCATGGCTTCACCTCCTTATCGGAAGGGAAACCTACCCACCCAAGATTCAATTGTACTCCTCTATTATACCAACATTATCCTACTATTAAAAGAACATATGTTCGTTAATTTTCGATTATCCGATTTCACGTTTTCTCCTTTTCGCAAAAAAGCCCCCGCCAACCTAAGCCGATTCCGCAGCTTAAAGGTCAACGAGGGATTTCATTAACGCCGTTAAATCACTTCCAGCCCGTCATTATCCGGCAGCGGCTTGAACGAGGCATGCGGCTCGGATTGATACCAATACGCAACGGACGCGATATCGTCCTGAAGCGGCAAGTAGCGACCCCCGGAACGCCAGCCGAGCGCTTGAATCGTCACCCGCAAATCTTCCTCGAACCGGATCGGATCCATAATGTGCCAGCGATACATGCCGAAGCGCTGCTGGCTGCGGTACAGGCCATCCGGCTTAATGATTTGATGGAGCCCGAGGAACGGCGTCGAGAACGTGCCGTATTCGCCCTTCGGATGCTCGAAGTTCCAAGCGCCGCCAAAGTAATCTTCCGTGCCGGTACCGCAAATCGTCGGAAACTCTTTGTCGCCGTCCATATAAAACTTAATTTCGCCTTCGCCCCACCAGCCGTTGTTGTTTACTTGCCATGCGAGATACGTTCCGACGTAATGGCCTTTCCCTTGCACTCCGTCAATAATCGTATGAACGTCTTTATATTGAACGGGATTGCTGCGTCTCCATTGCGCGTGGAAATAAGCCGCGTCCTCAGGAACCTCAGTCAAGGTATAATCGATTTGGTAGTATAAGACCGTCTTTTCCGCCAAACGGTTCTCGACCGTAATCTTCGCCTTCTTGCGGAACGGCATCACCCAATAGCTGTTCATCCCGCCGGCCGGGTTGACGGCGACCGGCATAGAATTGACGTTGCTTCGCTCGCACCAGCCATTGGCGAAAAAATCCCCGATCGGCACTTCGACGGAAGGCTGCTCTTCCCCGTCCCAATACATGCGCAGAATGAGATGGCGCCAGCTGCCGGGGAAGCAAGTGAGCCAAATATGCTGAATGGCGCCGGGGCCGTCGATTTCAGCCAATGTAAACGTAGTGCCGGCCTCGATCTCGATCGAAGGCGATACCTTCCAGCCTTGCCCGAGATCGCGGGCGCAATTGGCGCCGGTACCCGTTGTGGCCATTCCGGCTTTTCCTTTCTCCCCAGTAAAGTTCTCGGCGCTGATCGATCTCGTTTTGGCGTTCGACAGCCGCATCAAATTGCCCAATCCCATGTCCAGTCCGTTAAATGAGTACATTGATAAGTCCTCCTATATTTTAATTTGCACTTTAAATAATGCCGGGTCCTTCGGTGCGGCCAGGAACGAAACCGCTTCTTCCAACGAAATGATTTTCGAAATAAGAGGCTTTAACTCGACGCGCCCTTCCCTCACCCATTCGAAAGCGGGAAGAAACGTGCAGTTAATCGCCATCGAGCCGAGAATCGTCCAATCCTTGTTATACAATTGGAACGGGTTCAAGCGAACCTCGGCATCGACCGGGGTTACCCCGAACTGCAAGTATTTGGCGGTCGGTCCCATAAACGATAGCGCCTTCTGAATGACCGCCGGTATGCCGGTCGCATCGACGACAATATCGAACCGCTCCGATTCGATGAGATCGAGCTGCCGGCTGAGCACGGTGTGAGTGGCCCCAAGCGACTTCGCCAGCGCCAGCTTCGATTCCGATACGTCGACGACCGTCAGCTTCGATGCGCCTAATCTGGCGAGAGCTTGGACCAATTGCAGTCCCATCGCTCCTGCACCGAACAAAATAGCGGAATTGCCCGCATTCGGCTGCAGCCGGTTCATCGCATGCACGACGCAAGCCATCGGCTCGACGAAAGCTCCGATTTCGAAGGGCATGTCGTCGGGCATCTTGACGACGTTCCGCGCCGGAACCGCTACGTATTCCGCCATGCTGCCGTCAACCGTGTTGCCCAGCGCCCCCCAGTTTTCGCACATATTGCCCCGATTCGTCAGACAATATTTGCATGCCCCGCAAAACAACGACGGATCCGCCGTGACGCGGTCTCCCGCTTTGAACCCGATTACGCCGGGTCCGACAGAGTGAACGGTGCCGGAAAATTCATGGCCCGGTATGATCGGGTACGGAGAAATAAATTCGCCTTCAAAGATATGAAAATCGGTGCCGCAAATGCCGACATGGCTCACTTTGATGACGACCTCACCCGGACCCGGCACCGGATCGGGAACCTCTTTTACGATTGCATGCCCCGGTTTCTCAATGACGAGCGCCTTCATCGTTTTTCACCTCCCTATTTTTATAAAACCTCAACGATCACAACCGACTTGCCCGGAATGCTTAAGTTCAGCCTCTTCGCTTCGCTGCTCTTCATTTCGAACAGCTCCTCGTTCGAACGTCCGACGGCGATTCGGCGCACGCTGTACCCGCGATCCGGAAGTCCGTACTTCTTCAAGTCGAGCTCGACGGCGATCGTTTCCGGCTCATCGGTTATATTGGCAAAGAAGAAGCCAAGGCTCTCATCGCGGTACTGCCAAGCGGAATGGATAACCGAGTCCGCCGCATACGTGCCGCTTTCGTTATACTCCTTGAAGTTTTTGTCGCAATTGTAATGAAACCATTTCAGCTCGACTTGCTTGGAGTCGTGGAGAACAATCCGCAGGAGCATTATTACATTTTCGAACCGAGAGGCTATGAGCTGTCGCTGCTTCGTCCGCTCTCCCGCTTCCGAGCTCGAAATGCCTCCGGCCGGGGACGTTGTGCAAGAAACTCGATTTCTCTAGCTTTGTCATAGATGCTGCAAATGCTCCCGTTCGTTTTGTCGATCGTTGCGACCAATCTGCTGTTCTCCAGTTGAATCATTGATGGTTCACCTCCCATACCTCCTTAATTCGAACCTAGCCTCATTTGCATAAATGAGTTTACTTCTTCCAGCCGCGGCAAGGACGGAATCGCTCCTTGCTTCGTAACCGTCAAAGCCCCTACCGCATTGGCAAAACGCACCGCTTCCGCAAGTGTAACGCCGTTCACCAGCTGCACCGCCAGCGCGCCGTTGAACGAATCGCCCGCGGCGACCGTATCCACCGGCTCGACCGGAAACCCTTCCACATGCTGGAAGCCGTTCGGTGTGCAGAGCAGCGCGCCTTTTTCCGCCAAGGTTACGACGACATTGTGAACGCCGCGGTCAAGGAGCGACAACGCCGCCAGCTTCGCATCGTCGATCGATTCCACTTTCATGCCGGACAACAGCGCAAGCTCGGTCTCGTTCGGAGTAAGGTACGTTACGTTGCCGAGCAGTTGATCGCTTAACGCAGCCGCCGGCGCAGGATTAAGAATGACGGGCACGCGATGCTTTGCGGCAATGGCCGCCGCCCGCTCTACAACCGACATGTCCATTTCCAATTGCATCATTAACAGATCGGCCTGCCGAATGACGTCCTCCAGTTCGTCCGTCTCTTCCTGCGTAAAATTCAGGTTGGCGCCCGGCACGACGATAATGCGGTTTTGTCCGGATTTTTCTACCACGATCGATCCTACTCCGGTAGACGCCGCATCGTCTCTTAAAATATGCTTCGTTCCGACGCCGTTCTCCGCGAGCACGGCAAAAAACTCGTCGCCGAACAAGTCGTTCCCGACCTTCCCGGCCATCGTTACTTCTCCGCCTAAACGCGCGGCGGCTACCGCTTGGTTCGCTCCCTTCCCCCCTGGAAATCTTCCGAAGCTTTCGCCGATCAACGTTTCGCCGGCTGCCGGCGCACGGTCCGTTCGAACGACCAAGTCCATCATGAAGCTTCCAATTACCAAAATGCTCACAGCCATCCCCCTCCCGGTAAGCGCTTTAATTTTATGCGAGATTTGATTTTTGGGACAACTGTTGGCCCAAACTGCCGCCCGGATGATATAAATAAAAGCTTTCTTTCGTAAACCCTTTCATCCGGCACAATGCGACCGCGAGCGCGTCGCCGATCGCAAGCTGCAGCAAAGCGCTGGTTGTAGGAGCCAAGCCGAGATGGTCCGCTTCGCTCTCGTATTGGTAAGTGAGCGCAACGTCGCTTCGGACGGCGAGCGACGATTTCGAATTTCTAGTAATGGCGATCCGGGCAGCGCCGATCTTTTCAACGATGCCGAGCACATTCAGCACCTCCGACGTCTCGCCGCTATTGGATAACAGGATGACGACGTCGCGCTTTTCGATCATGCCGCTGTCTCCGTGAACGGCTTCCGCCGAATGCACGAAGAAGGACGGCGTTCCCGTGCTGGATAACGACGCGGCGATTTTTTTGCCGATATGCCCCGATTTGCCGATTCCCGTTACGACAACCTTTCCTTGGCAGCCGGATATGAGCTGGATCGCCATTTCATACTCGTCTCCGATGTGTTTGCTTAAATCCAGGAGCGCTGTCGCCTCGGTTCGGAGCGATTCCCGAACATAATCTTTTACCATAGCAATCCCGCCTTTAAAGTAATATGTGTTAACGTTTACACATTCCATATTATACTTGAAAGTCCCTAATTTTGCTATGTTATCGATTACATCTTTTCGAAAAAAAATTAGATTTTCGGCACAAGCTGAGGCGTAAACATTCTTGTTTCATATTCTTTTACCGATTGTTCCAATCGCTTCAGCACAAGCTCTCCTGCGGCGTCTCCGATTTGTTCCGGATTTTGTTTGATTACAGACAGTTTATTTTGGAACAGCGGAGAAAATTCCAAATCGCCGAAGGACAACACTTCAATATGATCCGTCCTGACTCCAAGCTCGTGTAAGCCGAGATACAATCCGTACGACATCTCGTTATTGGCCGAAAATATAGCGGTAGGACACGGCGACTGCTGCATCAAATATTTGATGGCTTCCATGCCGGAACGTCTGGAAAAATCCCCTTCATATACATAGCGGGGATCAACCGCAACACCCAGCTTGTCGAATGCGGCGACAGCCCCTTCATATCTGTCCCGTGCCGTAACGACGTCTCTAGGACCGCTAATAATGCCGATATGGCGGTGCCCTTTCTCTAGTAAATAGGCAACGGCTTCCTCGGACACGGTGCGGCTGTCTTCCGCGACGACATCGACTTTCAAGCCTTTAATCATCCGGTCGATGAGCACGACATGAATGCCTGACGCATGAACGGCTTCCAGTTTCTCTTTATTGGCCCCCGTTCCCGCAACGACCAGCGCTTCGACCCGTTTCTCCATTAAGAAATCCAAGGCTTCCTTCTCTTTAACAGGATCCTCCTCGGAATCCATAAAGAGCAAGTGGTATCCTGCGGTTAACAGTTTTCTGCGGATTTGTCTCGCAATCGACATAAAATACGGATTTGTCATATCCGGCAGCACAATGCCCACACTTCGCGATTTTTTCTGCTTTAAGCTTCGCGCGATCGAATTCGGCTGGTAATTTAATTTTTCGACGGTCTGAAGCACTTGCTCCCGGACCTGCTCGCTGACATAGCCGCTGTTGTTCAATACTCGCGAAATCGTCGCGGTCGATACGCCAACCTCCTTCGCAATATCTTTCACTGTCAATTTCTTCAACTGCGATCTATCCTCTCGAATGGCAAACTTGTTTGAATTTGATTGAACACTCCCCCACATAGCCCCGTTCGAGTCTTGAAGTGGGGGATTCTTGCGAACAGAGGCGTTATAGCCTCTTTTTTAGCAAGCGAACACGGTGTGTCCCACCGTAACCAAGCTATACCGCCATTACTTTAATATTGTACGAAGCATTCGAATCTCGATCATGTGTCGTATGACAATGGCAGCATGTCCATGTGCGAATGCGTAAGTCCCTCACTTCCTGATTCACAGTTCCGCATACATGGCACATTTGACTTGATGGCGAAAACGTCGGCACATGTTTTATTGTGCGCCCGTACCATACGGCTTTGTATTCCAGTTGCCGACGAAGTTCACCCCACGATGCGTCTGCGATATGCTTTGCCAGTTTTCTATTTTGAAGCATGTTTGCAATGCGTAAGTCTTCGATGCAGATCGTTTGGTTTTCACGGATCCACTTCGTTGTGAGCTTATGCAATGCATCTTGCCTACGATTACGAATTCTCTCATGAATGCGGGCAATGTGTCGTTTGGCTTTTTGGTAATTACGTCCGCCAGGTTTGCGCCGGGATAGCCGACGTTGCCATTTGGCAAGCTGTCTTTCATGCCGCACGTAGGACTTGGGATTTTCAATCACTTCACCGTCCGAACTAACGGCAAGCGAGGAAATACCGACATCAATGCCAATGTCGCGATTGATTGCAGGAAGGGGCGCAATATCTACTTCGCAAGTAAGCACAACAAACCATTTTCCACTTGGCGCGAGCCGCACCGAGGCAGAGAGGATGCGCCCTTCGACATGGCGGGATTTTCCAAACTTCACCATGCCTGCTTTGGGAAGTTGTAAACGGTTGCCTTCGACAGCAATGTTGCCATTGGTAAATCGTGTGGTGAAGCTTTGCACCGGATTCCGTTTGCACTTGAAGCGTGGCGCATCATTCTGCTTTCGAAAGAAACGATCAAAGCTGTCTGCCAGATGACGCACTGCGCTTTGAAGCGCGATACTGTCCACTTCTTTCAACCAAGGCAGGGATTTTTTTAATGAAGGCAGTTGTGTCGCACAAGCGTTATAAGACAAGCCCTTGCCTGTGGCTTCATAGCTTTCGTTCCAATGAGCAAGAAAGTTGTTGAACACAAAACGCGTACAGCCAAGCGTTTTACGAAATAGCAATTCTTGAGCTTTGGTAGGATACAAACGAAAGCGAAACGCTTTGTGATGAATGATGCGACACAACCCCTTTCTTGAAGGATATGGTTATTATAGCACATATGTTCGCTTTATACACCCAAAACCACTGATTCATCCCCCACCTATTGAGTAGGAGTATTCTCGGCTTTTTCATGATAAATTATATGTCTGCCAATCGGAGAAGTCCAGTTTCACTAAACAAAATTCATTTCCCCAATATTATTCTTCTTGAATTGTCGGTAGCCTAATATAAAGCTTAATAATTCTCTGAATAAATGACCTTTCAATTTCCAACAGTCCATTGGTTTCAAAAGCATTTATACAAGCTTCAACAAGTTCATTAACTAATTTATGCCCTTCCATATTCCTCTAAAATGATAACAAATGATTCCAAAGGGATGGCTTCACGATAAGGATCAACATACATATGAACGACCTGCTGCATATACGTTTTTGACCGAGCGAACGCACCAATACTTTCAGGTCATGTACATGCGGCGCCAGAAACTCCAAGTCGCATTAATGGGAGAGCCTACGGTAAAATGAAAACGGTAACATATAAGCGCTTAATTTTGTGTAAACGATAACACACCATTACTGGGTTTAAATGCGCAAAGCGTGTTTAACATTCACTTTAACGGTAAAGTGATTCTAAAAAATATCCCTGTTTTACACATCGGCACATCCTACTACTCGGAGCACTGACTCAAAGACCGATGGCCGATCGATGTGCGGTTGAATTGAGCGCCCCTATTTTGAAAAGTTCCCGCTCCATAATTCCCCTCCTTTTGAACGTTTATGTGTAAACGATATTACATTTAATTACATAAGTCCTCGTTTTTTTCTCCTCCATACTCCGGGCGCATCCCCTGTCAGCTTCCGAAACGCTTTATAAAACACGGTTTCATCGTTATAGCCGACCTCCGCCGCGATCGCCGGTATCGACAAATCCGAGTTTTCCAGCAATTCCTGCGCTCTTTTCACGCGGTACTCTTGAATGTATTGACCGGGCGTGACGTTGAAATATTTTTTGAGAAGGCGCTGGATGTAATCGTAGGAATAGTGAAAATGCGACGACAGCTGATTCCCGTTCAGATGACGATTGTAATTCGCCGACAAGTAGCCGATAATTTCATGGGCGATCCGACGGGAAGGCATCTCGGAAGACAGCTCCGCCGAGGAAATCCGACTCAGCAAATCAAGAAATACGCTCTGCGCCCCCAGGAAATCGGTCGGTCTACGTTTCGACACTTCATCCAGCCTGTCTAGCCACGGACGCATGCGGTTCGGCTCGAAGCGGCCGCGAACCGGCAGCACAAGCCGGTTGGTCCGATCGTTCGCCGATTCTCCTTCCGCATCGGAAGAAAGTTGCTCCGGGGTATAGGGAACGGAAGCGGCGGAAAAGTGAATGTAATAATAAAAAGGCGCAGGACTCCCCTTTCCGCCTTCCTGCCGCAAGCCGGGCACCTGAATGTACCACTCTCCGGCCCTCAATTCTACATCCGTCCCCGCTTCGGTAAAATGCAATGTATTTTCAAGCATGAAAAGCAGCACGTAATCCGAGCTAATACGGGTGATATGCCGTTCGTTCGGCTCAAATTGCCGAAAATTGCTGATCAGATAAGTCGGCCACGGCGGAACGGTCATGAGGACGGCTTCCGGTGAACGTTCGAACATAAGCGCCTCCAACAGTCGTAAATTTGCAATGTTTTTGTCTCACCTTGCAGTGGATTACCCTAAAGAATAGCTGATACGATGAATTGTGTAAATAAAACTTGTATCCAAAAAAAGAAAGGTTGCGTGCTCATGATACAGACCAAGCTCCGCTCCCCTTTGTTCAGACATATGACGGTGAACGAAATCAAACCGCGCGGTTGGCTCTTGGAGCAATTAAAGACGCAGGCTGCCGGGCTGTCCGGAAACCTCGACCGGTTTTGGCCGGATATTAAAGACAGCCGCTGGATCGGAGGAGCCGCAGAAGGCTGGGAAAGAGTTCCTTACTGGCTGGACGGCTTCATTCCTTTGGCATGGCTGCTCGATGACCCCGATTTAAAAAAGCGCGCTCAGCGTTACATAGACTATATGATCGAGCATCAGGGCGAGGACGGATGGATTTGTCCCGACACCGGGCCCAGACACCAATACGATATGTGGGCGCATATTCTCGTGCTGAAAGTGCTCGTCGTTTATTATGAAGCGACCGGCGATGACAGAATTGAAGAGGTTGTCAGAAAGGGATTCATTGCCCTTGACCGCCATATCGACGGAACGTCGCTGTTTAACTGGGGACAGTTCCGATGGTTCGAGGCATTGATTCCGATTTGGTGGCTGTACGAGCGGACCGGCGGCGAATGGCTGCTCCACCTCGCCTCGAAGCTACAAGCGCAAGGCTTCGACTGGATTTCGTTTTTTAAACATTGGCCTTATCGCAAGCCGGACGGCAAAGGGCGCTGGAGCTTTATGAGCCACGTCGTCAATAATGCGATGATGCTTAAGTCCGGCGCGCTGCTTTGGCGTATGACGGGCGAGCAGGAGCATCTGGACAGCGCGAAGGCTATGGTGGAGCTGCTGGACCGATACCACGGAATGGTGACGGGCGTGTTTACCGGGGATGAATGTTTGGCGGGTACCAGCCCCGTTCAAGGGACGGAGCTTTGCGCCGTCGCGGAATATATGTATTCCCTCGAGCATCTGATGGAATACACCGATCAGGCTTCTTGGGGCGACCGCTTGGAAAAAATAGCTTACAATGCTTTGCCGGCGACGTTCAGCCCCGATATGTGGAGCCATCAATACGATCAGCAAATTAATCAAGTGCAGTGCAGCCGTCAGCAGGAGCCTATTTTCAATACGAATAGCGGCGAGTCCCACCTGTTCGGCTTGGAGCCGAATTTCGGCTGCTGTACCGCAAACTTAAGCCAGCCTTGGCCGAAGCTCGCGCTTTCGACCTTCCTCCGCAGCGAGGACGGGCTTGCGGCGGCCGTCTACGCTCCGTGCGAGGCGACCACGGAAATCAACGGCGCGCGTGTGCGCGCGGCGCTGGATACGCTGTATCCGTTCAGAGAGACGCTTCAGTTTACGGTGGAGACGGATCGCGAGGTCGAATTTACATTGTCGCTGCGCATTCCGGAGTGGACGACCGAGGAGGCCGTTCTGATCGTCGGGGGCCGGCAAGTTCCGGTAACGCCGGGGGGCTACCACCGGATTACGAACCTGTGGAGCGGAACGACGTCGTTTACGCTTCGTCTCCCGATGAAGACGGCCGTCATTCCGCGTCCGAACGCACTCGCGGCCGTCACGCGCGGTCCGCTCGTCTATTCTTTGCCGATCGGCGAACGCTGGGAGCAGACGAATTGCGACGTTCCGGGGCGCGAGCATCCGCATTGCGATTATGAGATATACCCGACGACGCCGTGGAATTACGGGCTGGCAATTCGTAAAGACGAGCCGGAGAAGGATATTATGTTCGAGGAACGGCCGGTCGGGGATCGCGGGGTGTTCTCGCCCGAAGGCGCACCGATCGTCGCGCGGGTCAAGGGCCGGAAAGTCGACTGGGAGCTCGTGAACGGCTGCGCCGCACCCGCCCCGCGCATGCAGTGGGTATCGGAGGAAGAGGAGCAATTGACGCTGATCCCTTACGGCTGCACGAATTTGCGTTTGACGGAAATGCCTTTGGTTTAAGTTTAACGAAGCAACTTAATTAAAGCTCCGGCGGAACTGCTGAAGTTCCGCCGAAGCTATTTTCGCTATGACTGCATCCCGTACCGTGCAAGCAGCTCCCTATGATGGGCTTTGATCCGCAAATAGCTTTCCGCCGCTGCGCCGTTGCCCCAATCGAATATCGTAAACTCGCCGATCCCGAGCCCTTCGTCGTTTACCTCTCCCGAGTGGCCGTAATTTTCCATCATAAAGCCGTAGTCCTTTTCGTTAAAGAACGGATGCGCCTTCTCCCACTGCTCTTTCGTTCGCGGGTTTTCCGGGCAGTACATCATGACGAACGCGCAGCGCAGCGCGGCGAGCCCGCGCTCGATATATTCGGTCCGGTTCAGCTCTTTTCCATACTCCAAAATGATTTCCGCAAACAAGCTTTGGCGTGCGTCGTTCCATTCCCCGTCGCAATTCATGACGCCGAAGCCGCCCAGCGCGTTCACATGAATGTACGGCGGCTGCCAGGAGGCTTGCGACATCAGAAGTTCGTCCATGCAGCGCTCGCCGGCCGATAAGTACTTGTTCTCCCCGGTTTCCCGGAAGCACGCAAGGAACGCTTCGGCGCACCAGAACACCGAGAAGTTGCATTGCTTGTACATATTGTTGCGCGCAAACTTGCGGCCGACATATTCCGTATTGCCGTACGCCGAGCACGACCAGTACGTTTCGAAATCTTCCCAGCGGCCCGTAAGGACGATCTCATCGATGAGAATGTCCGCCGCCCGTAATGACGCGGCTTTATACGGATTAGAACCGCCCTTTAAGCTTGAAAGCTTAAGCAGGAACGTTACGGAAACCGCGGTTTCCGGAGAGTCGTCCAGTATGCCGAGCGGCCGAAGCGTGTCGTAATCGAGCCATGCCGGAAAATACCCCTTGTCGTCCTGAAGCCGGATTAACGCGTCGGCATAGCGGCAAGCGTAATCCAGCAATCTTTCGTCCCTCTCCAGCTCCTCGTACCACCGAAGCATCCATAGCGCGGTCCAGCTCATATCGAGCACATGGTACGGAGCGCCTTTGACGGATTGCCACGGACGCGCCGGATTCCGGTTGGAATTTCCCCAGAAGGCGGTTTCCCATCCTTTGGAGCGGTTCACCGTCGTGCCGTCGACCGTTATGGATTCCATCTCCGTTGCGATCACCGTCGGAAATATCCCGTCTCGTTGCGGAGCGGCTAACGCAAGCTCTTTCGTGAGCGCCGCTCTGCGGAGTATGGCCTGATCGTTCGTTTCCAAGCCGTACCGGAATATCCCGTGAGCGGAGCGCAGCGAGCTGAACCACGCTTGGTTCCATATCGAACGAAACTCCCGCTCGTTCACAAGCCCGGGGTAGTTCGGACTTTGCGTCACGTTCACGATGAAGGCGGCCGCGCCGACCTCTTTGCCGTCCAGTTTAAATTGCTGCCACACGGCCTCGCCCCAAGTCTCGAACGCCCAGCGGTACGTGTGCCTCACCAAATTCATAAAAGGCACATCCAGCGGCGCGCCGCTGCGAAACAGCGGCGACCCCCATCGTTCCCAAAGGAAAGATAACACCGGCCGCCAAGGATTTTTCAGCGTCTGCGCATCGTCATACGCCATGAGATAAAACCCGACGCGCACGTCGCCCGCCGGGTATGCCGCTCCCGGTTTTCTTCGATATAGGACATGTTCCTTTACTTCGTATTCGCTCATCCCGAGCGTCATTACGTTCTTTGAAGCGTCAAGATCCAAATACCACCGAACCGGTGTGCCGCCGAGCATGACATCCAAATCCGGAATCAAAATCAGCAGCTGTCGATCGTCTTTCGCGATTAAAGCCGGCGAACGAAAGCTGTGCTGATCGATGATGTGATCGTCCGTCGGCGTCAAGTGCGGCGCCCAATGAAACGTCGGCACAAACGCAGGCTCCAGCTCCACCCTCCAGTCGTCCTGCTCTGCCGGTCGATCCAGCTCGAACGTCAAAGACACTTTCCACATATTTTTATGTAACCGCTGACATTCCGCCTTCGCCCCAGCCGGACCGATGCTTCCGCAGGAAATCCTTTTGGCAAATGATTGAAGCTCTTCATCCAGAAATATCGCTCGCTCTCCCACAGCGCCACCCCGTCCAACAGTTGATGTGTAATCGTTTACCTATATCGTATTGGTTTGAGCTCGCCATGTCTAGTAGGCAAAAACAAAACTTCTATCCTCTATATTAAAGCAACCAGCTCGCCATCCCGAACGTACACCTCATACATGCGAAGTCCCCGATCGGAAACGTTCAAGCACGCTCCTGTTTTTAGATCGAAAGCCCAGCCGTGCATCGGACAATAAAACTCGTCCCCCTCCGCCTCCACCAAGAACCCCGCATGCGGGCAAAAGCGGGAAACCAACCGGTAGCTGTCTTCATTGTCTTTAATCAAATAATAGTAGCCGCGTTCAATTTGCACCTCGGCAGGCAGCTGTTCGAATTGCCGCTCCGTTCCGATGACAACCTCGTTCATCCTCTCTCCATCTCCTTAAGCGAAAGTATCTTTTATATCGGGTCAAGCTGAACCGCCGCTTGCTTGCCGCTTAGCTGAATGCCGGATTGCTTGCGGCCGGCGCCGCTCAGCTCCTTCACCAAGCGCTCAAGCAGCTCCTTCGCCTTCGCCCCCTCTTTTCCTTGAACCTTCACGACGAGCTGCACCGCGTCCCCGGATGCAAGAATGCGTTCGGCTTGAAGCTTTTTGGTTTCGTAGTCGTGTTCTTCGATCTGCGGGGTCAACCGGATCTCCTTCAGCTTCGGCTGCCTGCTTTTCTTATCCGCCTGTCTCTTCTCATCCTTGGCCGCCCCTGCGCCGATCAGCTTGCACGGCGGCGGGCTGCTCATTAACGACGTGCAGACGAGATCCACCTTTAGCTGTTTGGCCATCGCCAGCGCTTCTTTCGTCGGCACGACGCCCAAGTCCTCGCCGTCCACACCTGTAAGCCATACCTCGGACGCTTTGATTTTCTCATTCATGATCATCGCTATGCACCTGTTCCTTCATTTTCCCGTGATGAACTCATATTACCTTTCGAGAGCGGTAAGCACAATGCGCTTGCTCAGTCATAGACTTCCGGCAGCACCGTGTAAAAAATATTTGGCAAATCGTGCCGTTTTTCGGTTTTTCTTATTTTAATAGAGCGCAAATAGACATATTATATACTTACAGCACATGAAGCGCTTACATTCAAATATAACGGAGGGAAGGGAACATGAACAAAATACGAATCGGCATCATCGGGGTCGGCATTATCGGCAAAGACCATCTGGAAAAGTATTCGAAAATCGACGGCGCCGAGGTGGTGGCGGCTTGCGATTTGAACGAGCAGGAGCTCAAGCTTGCCGCCGAAAAGTACAACATCCCGCATACATACACGGATTTCCGGGAGATGCTGAAGCGCGACGATCTCGATGCGGTCGATGTGTGCCTTCACAACAATCTCCATGCGCCGTTCACGATTGCAGCGCTTGAAGCCGGCAAGCATGTGTATTGCGAAAAGCCGATCGCAGGCTCGTACCATGACGGGAAAACGATGCTGGATGCGGCCAAGGAAACCGGCAACAAGCTTCATATTCAGCTGGGCTACCTTTACACGTTGGAAACGAAAGCCGCGAAAGCTTTGATCGATGACGGCCGGCTCGGAAAGCCGTATCATGCACGATCCACCGGTCACAGGCGGCGCGGACGCCCGTTCGTCGACGGCTACGGGACGAAGGATTTCAACCGAAAGTCGACCGCCGGAGGAGGCGCGATGTTCGATATGGGCGTCTACCGGATATCTCAGCTGCTGTATTTGCTCGACCTGCCGAAAGTAAAAAGCGTCACGGGAAAAACGTATCAAGAGGTCGATATGGACGCGGCGCGGCGGGAAATTTCCGGCTTTGACGTTGAAGAGCTCGGCGTCGGCTTTGTCCGGTTCGAGCACGGGCTGACGCTGGATATTATCGAAGCGTGGGCGATCCATTTGAACGGCTTCGAGGGAAGCAGCATAGCGGGCAGCAAAGGCGGCATTCGCCTTTCCGGCAATGCGAACGGAGTGCAAACCCCGTTCAGCTTCCATACGAATGTAAGCGACATGGATATGGACGCCACGTTCGATTTAAACGCCGCGAATTATCGCTGGCACCAGCTGAGGGAAAATACGGACGCGTACGACTCCTCCCAGCATCACTGGATCGCCGCGCTGCAAGGCCGGGTCGAGCTGCTGCCGACCGCGGACATTGCGCTGCAAACGATGCTGATCAGCGAAGGCATATATTTATCGAACGCGCTCGATCGGGAAGTGACGGCCGAGGAAATTACGGCCATGTCCAAATCAACGGCCGTTCGGCTCTAGCATTCAAATACGGTCGGCAGCGACTCGGAAGCCGCAATTTCCCGAGGAGCTGTCGGGCGTATTTTTATTTCGGGCGGCAACGCGATACCGGTTGCAATAGGAATCGTGGCACAAATAGGAGCCGCCTCTCATAGACCGGACGCCGGTAGGTCTGTCAAATTTCGGGTTTACCGACGGCGTCGCCGTATGGTATTGCGGCGTAAACCAATCCTCGCACCATTCCCATACGTTGCCCGACATATTGTATAAACCGTAGCCGTTCGGCTCATAGGCGCGAACCGGAGCCGTACCCTGGTATCCGTCGGAGGCGTGGTTTTTGACCGGAAACTTTCCTTGCCATATGTTGCAGCGGTGCTTGCCGTCCGGTTTAAGCAAATCTCCCCACGGGTACCGCTTCCGTTCAAGCCCGCCTCTGGCGGCGTATTCCCACTCCGCTTCCGTCGGGAGCCGCGTTCCGCTCCACCGGCAAAAAGCGGCCGCATCGTTCCAAGAAATATGAACGACGGGATGGTCCATACGGTCCGCAATGCCGCTGTCCGGTCCTTCCGGCTTTGCCCAATATGCTCCGCGTACGACATACCACCATGGCGTGCTTTGCGGTACTTGCTCGACGGCGCCGCTTACCGTTTCGGATACGAACAGATGAAAAACATACGACCAGCCGAATCGCTCCGCCTCTGTCACGTAACCGGTCGCATCGACAAAAGCTTTAAATTCGGCATTCGTCACCGCATACGGCGACATATAGAACGAGTCGACAGTTACTTGGCGCGGCGGCCCTTCCCCGTCCGACGGGAAGCCTTCGGCGCTGTCCGTGCCCATAATAAATTCGCCGCCCGGTATGTACACCATCTTCGGAATGACGCCTTCCGAAGATAAGGACGACTCGGCATTCCTCCCGGTTATTTCGCTTCTGCCTGCCGAACAGCATGACTTCAATTCATCGGACAAAATCAGCTCACCTTTCTCACAAGTTATTAATTGTTCATTATACTATAAACATTTCTCCCTCTCCTATTAGATTCAGCAAAAAAGAGGCTGTCGCCGCATGCAGATTTTTCCCGCTTGCAGAGTCAGCCTCTTTCTCCATACTACATAAAATCTTTGTTGCCCTTGCTCTTGTTGCCGAACAACAGCACCGCCAATCCGGCCGCTACCAGGATAATCGCCGCGACCGGGGAATTGAACAAGCTGCCGAATATCGCTCCGATCGAGAAGACCGCAAAAAACATCGCGGAAAGCACGGACAAAATCGCGATCGGAATGAGCAGGCCCTTTTGTCTGCCGCCGAACCAATACAGCTCAAACAATCCGACTGCCACCGCCATAATAAAGCCCGGCCACATATAGCCCCAGCTGTCGAACCAGGTGGCGATCTGACACACGACGCCCACCGTAAAAACAATCCCGCCGGGTACGAGCAGTCCGACGCCTTTACGGTCCGTTACCGAGAAATACATCCAGTGGAAAAACACGCCGAGCGGCAGCAAAAACATCGTAGGCCACATATGTCCGATAATCGTCCCCGCATCAATGGACACGCCCCGATTCAAGAATAGGTATGCTCCCAAAAGAATGAGAAGCGCTCCGAATACTGTTTGCTTTTTCATAGAAATTTCCTCCGCCGTTTCTGTTATTCTTCACAAAATTTGTAATTATAGAATAACGCAACGGCTTATCGTTGTCCCCTGACCTGCGATATGCAAGGAACTGGACTAAAGTCGGGAAATTATTTCAAGCTCTTCAGCGGGTAAAGGATCAAATCGACCGGCAAATTCGAACCTGCAGGCGGCGTAAATTCGATATCCAATCGATCATCCTCTCCTGTCGTACGCTTAAGCAGGTAGACGCCGCTAGCTTTGGACAACGTTCCGGAGACGGGGGCCAAAATGAGTTGGCCGTTGATCTTTACCGGACCTTTAAAAATTCCGCCTCTCGGACGAAGCAGCACTGCCATCTTGCCCGGATTTTGGATGGAAAAATGATAGGTAACCCCGTAATTCCCTTTGTTTACCGCTTCTTTTTGTTCGAACACGTCATAACCTTTGATGAACGGCTCAAGCAGTTCATCGCCTATGGATAGCCGAACCGGCGCAAGTAACGGCGCTCCGCCTCCGTTACCGTCGATGTATACGTCCGACGTCGGGAACGTGCCTCTTACATGATCGACATACGGCAAGCGGTTATAACCGCCTTGCTCGAACGTCTCCAGCGAATCGTCCTTCCCCATCGCTACGAACGAGAACGTCAGCTCCCCGTCCGTCTCCAAATCGTAGAAGGTGTTCACGCCGAATGACGGCAAAAATTGCGGGAACATTTTGTATACGATCGTATCATGCGCTTTTACCGTATGGTAATCGTCGGGATCTTCGTCCAGCAAAAAATCTACGCTGGCAATATGGCCCATTAAATTCGCCAGCGGCGACGGATTTACTTCGCCTTTATTCGTCGTCGTGATTTTTACGTCCCGATCCGAATTATTCGTCGCAAAAATGGCGAACGTGACGTTCTCCTCCATCAAGTTTTGATGGTTGGCATACAGCCTGCCTTTGCCGTTCACAGTATCTTGATACAAAATTCCCGTCTCCGTAATCAGCTCCGGGCTGTCGCTGACAAGCAGCTTGCGGCTGCTGTCATATCGAATCGTATTTTGCAGCTGCGGCAGCGCCAGCAAATCCAGGTTCGTCGTGAACGAGGAGGCGGTATTTTGATAATAAAAAGGATACTCCTGCTCCGTTAAAAACAGCTCATCGGTGATCGTGATCGTTTTCTTGAACGGATCGCTGACATTTTGGCTCCGATCCGTTACGGTAAGGGTCACTTCGTACGTTCCCGCTTGGAAGTACGCCGGCTTTAGTCCGCTCCAGCTCTTGGTCAAGCCTTCTCCGTCGGGATCGTAGCTCAGGTCGATCGTTTCCACCGGCTCGCCGATTCGGTAAGACGGCTTCAGGAACGTATATTTCGCGACCGGCTTTGACGGATTCAAATTGTCGCCTCCGACCGGCATTTGCAAATACGATATTTCAACCTTTTTTTCGTTTCCGTAATATTGATATTTCGCTCCCATCGCGTCCGCGATCCAGCCCATTTGAACGAGCAGCTTCCCGTCCACAAACCAGGCGTACTGATCGAACGGAATTTCGGTGCCGTTCTCGAAAATACGTTTGTCCTGCTGATTAATTTCGATGTACGAATTTTTCGTCTCCATGACGACAGTTCGGGTTTCGGCAATCCAATCCACTACAAACCCCAAAGAATCGCCCAAAAATTTGGCCGGAAGATACGTTCTCCCGTCCTTCACCTTGGCCGGAACCTCCAGCGTTACGGGCTGGTTGTTCACATACGCATCCGTGCTGTCCAAATACAGAATGACGTGCGCGGTTGTTCCGATAACGGCGGCGCTCGCTCCCGAAACCGATGAAATCAGTAATGCTGCGGCCAATACTGCCGAAATCCATACCCTTTGTGCTCTCATTGCCATTGTTGAAGGTTCCTCTCTCCTCTTTATTTTGACACCATGAACTTAGACGCAGGGGGCGGCGGAAAAGTTTTACATTTTTAAGGAAAAATTTTTGCGCAACAATTCGTACAAAAAAATCCCGATCATTGACCGGGATTTCCAACTGCCTCTTTCATCATGCTCCAATCTTGTTCCGTAACGGTGCCCATCCTCCAGAGCGAAACGCCCTTCAAGCCGAAATATTTCGCGAGCCAAAGCTTCATTCGAATGCTTTCCGAGTCTTCGTACCATATCGTGTGCCGATTCGCCGCGTCGTCCGTGTACGTAATTCGGTTTAAGAAATACGGATAAGCGAATGACGATTCCGTCCCCGGCATCGACAGCCTTTGTTCGACCAGATCGGGAGACGGACCCGCGGTTTTTACCGCTCCGTCTGCGGATTGAATCCATTGATTGGCCTGCTTGGAGATGCCGAGTATGATTTTTTCCTTCGGTATGAGCTTCACCGCTTCCGCAACCGTTTCGCCGACGAGCGGCAGCGGCGCCGAAGGCAGCATGCTCTTCCAATCCGTAAAATCGTGTGCCATCAGAACGACTTCGTCGGCAAGGGCGCCGATCTGATTGTAATCGTAGCCTTTATACCAGAACGACGGCTGCACGGCGACCGACAGCTTGCGTTCCCCGACCGTTTGCTTGACTTTCTCCAGCAGCCGAACGAAATCACCGCTCCGTTCCGCTTCTTTCAGCCCTTCAAAGTCGATCAGCACGCCGGAATATCCGAAGCGCGAATCGTCCATGACGGCGGAAAGCGACCGCAGGAACGAATCGATGGCCGGCTCATCCTGCAAAAATAATCCGAGGTCGTTGTCCGCGTAATACACCATGAGCAGCTTTTCGACGTTATGCCGGTCAGCCGTCTCGATCACTTCTTCCCAGCCTGCGGACGGAAGCTTGAATTCCGTCGTTTGCATATTGACCTCGGCCGCGCCGCTGCCGTTATATTCGAGGTGCGACCAACCGGTGATCATTTGGTCCAGCAGCTCCGTTCTACCGAGGTTTCGGTAGGAGTCAAACGCGTAAAAGCCGCTGACCGCCAAATCGGTCCCTTCGGTTCTCGTATCGATCAGCCTGCGAATGATGGCCGCCGCTTCTTTGCGGGAAACCGGCTCCTTCGGTCTGAGCTTGCCGTCCGCGTCGCCTTGCATGATCCCGTGCTTCTTCGTCAAGTATACGAGCGGCAGCACCTCTTCCCTGACGGAGGAATGATCGGCGAACATCCCGCCGCTTTGCGCTTGCTCCCAGCCGTCGATCCATTGCGCTTGCTCCTCCTGCGAAAGCTGCTTGAGCAAGTAACTCCCCGCCACGACGGCGACTTCCTCGCGAGTCATAGTTTGTGCCGGATAAAATTTGTCGTTTTCTATTAACTTATCGATAATTCCGTACTGATAGGCTGCGGAAACGTACGGATACGCCCAGCCGGTTTCAGCCACATCCCGAATCGGCGGCTTGCCGTCCGGCGACGCTTCCAAATTCATCGATACGGTCAGCATCTTAATCAAAGCGTCTCTGGACACCCACGCATCCGGGCGCAGCGTACCGTCGGGATACCCCGAAAGCACCCCGACGGCGGTCAGGAGGTAGATGCTTTCTTCCGACCAATTCCCCTGCGGCACATCTTTAAAGGGCGTTAAACGAGATTGATAGGCAAACGCACCTGTCGCATGGGTGAAAAACAGAAGCAGCAGCGCCCCTGCGATTGCAATCTTTTTCATCATATAGCTCCTCTCTCTCTATTTGTTCGATTCGCAAACACTAATTACTAATTATAGCAAAAGAGGATGCCCTTAGGACACCCTCTTCTTAGCTATTGCTAGGAATGCATCTTATAAGCCGTCAAAATGCACGGCACTCCGTTCCCGACCGCTCCCGGCTGCTCCATCTGCTCCATATACCGGATGCCTCTGGCACACTGCTGTTTGCACACGCTGCACGTATCCGAGGTTACGATTTTCATATATAGCTGATTTTTATTATGTGCCGGGACGTCTCTGCTTCGTATTTTTTTGCCTGCCATATCCCCTCCCACCTACCTCTCCCTAGGCAAACAGTTCGTCACTGTTACTGCTAAGGTATGAAGGTTTGCGTTAGATGGTGTAAGGCTAGGAAGTCGCCATGCTTTCTAATGCGCGGCGCTCCCGTCGATATGAAACGAATAATGGCCGATGCCTATGCGCAAACAATCCTCATATCCGTCCGGTTTATGTCCGGCGTATACGGACTGCAGGAGCAGCGTCCTGTCCAGCATCCCCTTGAAGCTTAACTCGAATCCGTAACCGTTCATCGGCTCTCCGATCGTTCTCGCCTGAATGATTTGCCGGCCTTCAAATATATGCAAAGGCTCGTAGGCGATCGTAACGATCTCGTCTTGTATTCTTGGCGCAATTTCCAAGGTAAGCAAGTCTGAGCCGATCGAGCAGTATACTTCAAGCACAAAGCCTTCAAAATGCAAAAATGCGGTATGGATTTCCGGAGGCTCGACATGCAAAGAAATATGTTTCACGACTTCGCCTTCGATGTCTTTAAGGATCATACGGTTTCTCTCATGGACCGACTGATTTTCATTCACAAAATTTTCCATGCCGCACCTCCGTAAGCCTCTATCAAACTATTACCTATCTTATACCATTTCCCTTTCTTTTTTTCCATCTTTTTCACTGATTTCTACGAACCTAGTACGCATGGCAAACATTACATTGCCCCCTATCAAACTTTAAGTGTTACAATGATTCACGTTAAAAAATAAAGGCCGAAGCTTTGACAAAAGCGCGGGGGAAAACATTATTTTTGGGGTGAAGCCGCGAAAGCGGCCGGGTGATTGCTCTTTGACCCGAATCCGTCAGCTAACCTCGCAGGCCGTATAAAGGAGAGATATTTCATGCGGTTCACGTTTAAGAAGTCTGTTTTGATCGGAGCTCTTGCCGTCAGCATGCTGGCAGGTGCCACGGCTGCGTCCGCTGCGACATCGTACACCGTATCTTATAACGATACGATGTGGAAAATTTCCCAAAAGTACGGAGTCAGCCTCTCTTCGCTCATTAAGGCGAACCCGCAAATTTCTAACCCGAGCAACATTTGGCCGGGTTTACGTATAAACATTCCGACTACCGGCGTTACTACAGCAACTTCGTCCTACGCAAGCCAAGTCGTCACGCTCGTAAATCAAGAACGGGCCAAAGCGGGATTAAAGCCGCTCGCGCAAGATAGCGCGCTGTCCGTGATGGCGCTCGATAAAGCGAAGGACATGTACAACAACAATTATTTCAGCCACACGTCTCCGTCGTACGGTTCCCCATTCAATATGATGAACCTGTATGGAATCCGTTATACGTACGCGGGCGAAAACATTGCTAAAGGACAGCGCACGCCCCAAGAAGTGATGAACGCTTGGATGAACAGCTCCGGTCACCGTCAAAATATTTTAAGCCCGAACTATACGACGATCGGTGTCAGCCACTACAACGGCGTTTGGGTTCAAGAGTTTATAGCTAGATAACATGCAAAAAATCCGGGGGAATTCCCCGGATTTTTTTTATCCTGTTTCATGGCTCGCCATTTGCCGCCGAATGTTTCGAAGGCCGTACCGAATAAGCGATTTGACCGAACCGACCGGCCGATTTAGCCGCTCGGCCAGCTCCCGATGAGTCCGCTCCTCGAAATACGATCCGTACACCGCTTGCCTCTGAGGAGCGGGAATGCTCATAATCGCTTGATGCAGCCTCTCCCGTATCAATTGGGAGGCGACCGTATCTTCCACCGGCTCGTAAAGGGCGGCCGGCAGTTCATAATAATGTTCAAGCTGCTCCATCCGAATCCGCCGCTTACGCCGGAGACGGTCAAGGCAGCGGGATTTCGTCTTCACCGCAAGCCAAGCTTCGACACTGCCCCGCCCCGGATCGAACTGATCCATCTTCTCCAGCGCCTCCATGAAGACATCCTGACAAATGTCTTCCGCTTCCGCCCGATTGGAGGTGAGGCGCAATGCAATGCGATAAACGAAGTCCGAGTAGATTGCATAAAAGCTTTCGAACGCAGAAAGAGACCCGCCGGCATTCGGTTCGAGAGGCTCCAATTCGTCACGCTTGATCACTTTCATCCACCTCTGCAGTATTGTTTTCACCTCCTTTTTTATCAGAAATGAGTTGATTAAAAAAGCGTTTTCGGCCATTTTAAGCTTCTATTAAGCGAATTTTTATGTTCCTTTAATCTCGGTTATAAATCTATTTCACCCTCCCGTTCGTAACCAAGATGAAATAAAAAACAGGAGGGGTTATTCATGTCGAGTACATGGAAAAAGACGGTTTGCATCATGCTTATTTTGTTGCTCGGGACTGCGTCGCTTGCTTGGACGCCGGCGAGCGCCGCGGGGGAAATTACACTGTTTACGCCTTACAAACATATTTCCGTCCCGCCGGGAGAAACGATCAATTACTCGATCGACATGCTGAACAACACCGGCCAAATGCAAAGCGCCCCGATTCGCGTATCGGGTCTCCCCGCGGATTGGGAATATAAAATTACTGCGGGGTCTTGGGAAGTGAAGGAGCTTTCCGTGAAGGGCGGAGAAACGCAGTCATTGCAAATCGAGGTTGACGTGCCGCTGCAGGTGCAGAAGGGCGAATACCGCTTCACCGTTGAAGCCGGCAGCCTTGCGTCTTTGCCGTTAACCGTCAATGTTTCGGAAACCGGCACGTACAAAAGCGAATTGACGGTTGACCAGCCGAATATGGAAGGAAACGCCGATTCCAATTTCAATTATCGGCTTGATCTTCGCAACCGAACCGGCGAAAAACAATTGTATGCGCTGACTTCGGAGGCGGAACGCGGTTGGGACGTCGTATTTAAGGTCGGCGGCACGCAGGCTACTTCGGCCAGTGTCGAACCGAACTCAACGCAATCGGTCAATGTCGACATTACGCCGCCGGAAGGAATTACGGAAGGAACCTATACGATTCCGATTAAGGCGAATGCGGGCTCCACCTCCGCCGAGACGGAGCTGGAGGTTGTCATTACCGGCAAATACGCAATGCAGTTGACGACGCCTAAAGGGCTGCTTAGCGCGGATGTGAATGCCGGAGGGAAAACGAAAGTGGAGCTGGAAGTGCGCAATACGGGAACCACCGCTTTGAAAGACGTAGCGCTTGATTATACGGCTCCGATCGGTTGGGAAGTGACGTTCGATAAAAAGACGATCGACTCGATCGAACCGGGTCAAACCGGCAAGGTGACCGCTACGCTGAAGGCAAGCGACAAAGCGATTCCCGGCGACTATGTAACTAGCATTACTGCAAGAACCCCGGAGGTTTCCTCCAGCGCAGACTTTAGAATTGCCGTGAAAACATCGATTTTGTGGGGATGGCTTGGCATTCTCATCATTGTGTGCGTGTTTGGGGGCATCTATTATCTGTTCCGCAAATACGGGAGGCGCTAATGATGAGCGAGCCCATTATCGAGCTGAAGAGCGTCACGAAAAAATACGGCGATTTCACGGCAGTCGATCGATTGACGCTTACGATCAACCGCGGGGAAGTATTCGGTCTTCTCGGACCGAACGGAGCCGGCAAATCGACGACGATTCTCATGATGCTCGGCCTGACGGAGCCTTACTCGGGCAGCGTGCAGGTATGCGGCATCGATTCTACGCGCCAGCCGATTCAGGTGAAGCGCAGAGTCGGTTATTTGCCCGACGACGTCGGCTTTTACGAAGATTTGAGCGGCTTGGAAAACTTGATTTTCACCGCCAAGCTGAACCGGATCCCCGAATCGGAAGCGAGAAGCAAGGCGCTTGAACTGCTGGAGCGTGTCGGCTTGAAGGATGACGCCGAAAAAAGAGCCGGCGCTTATTCCCGCGGGATGCGGCAGCGGCTCGGTCTCGCGGATGTCCTGATCAAGGACCCCGAGGTCATTATTCTTGACGAACCGACGCTCGGGATCGACCCGAAGGGCGTTTCCGAACTGCTGGAGCTGATTCGCAGGCTGAGCACCGAGCTTCATATTACCGTCTTGCTCTCCTCGCATCATCTGCATCAAGTGCAGGAAATTTGCGATCGGGTCGGACTGTTCGTCAAAGGAAAGCTTGTTGCGGTAGGAACCGTCGCCGAGCTGTCGGAAAGCTTATTCAAGGATGAGCCGATCTCGATCGAGCTTTCGGCGGCTCCCGTCACCGACAAACTGTTGGATGAGCTGCATGCTCTAGACGGAGTGATCCGTCTGCACTCCGATGCGGAGAATATTCGCCTCCAGTGCAAGCACGATATTTCCGGCAAGCTTGCAAAGTGCGTAATCGACAGCGGAGCCGAACTGCATTCCTTGCATAAGAAATCGTACGGCTTGGACGAAATTTATCACCGGTACTTCGAAGGCGGTGAATCTCATGCGTGAGTCGAAACTCGTGCATCCGTTTTGGACCATCGTAGTGAAAGAAATCGGCGACCACGTCAGAAGCTGGCGTTTTATCATACTGCTCGCCATCATCGCATTGACGTGTCTCGGTTCGTTATATTCCGCGCTAATGGCGATCCGGGGCGCGGCCGGCTCCGACGATGCGGATACCGCGTTCTTCTTTCTGAAGCTGTTTACCGTTTCGAGCTCGGGCACGCCGCTCCCGTCCTTTATTACGTTCGTAAGCTTTCTCGGTCCGCTGCTCGGCATCGGCTTGGGCTTCGATGCGGTCAATTCGGAGCGGAGCAAAGGCACCCTCAGCCGGATTATGTCCCAGCCGATTCATCGAGACTACTTGTTGAACGCGAAGTTTACGGCCGGATTGATCGTTATTTCGGTCATGTTCGGCGCGCTAATGCTTCTGATCATGGGACTCGGTTTGCTGATGCTCGGCATCCCTCCGACTCCGGAGGAATTTATCCGGATGCTGGCGTTCTGGGTGTTAACCGTTTGCTACGTCGCGTTTTGGTTAAATTTATCGATTTTGTTTTCCGTTCGGTTTCGCCAGCCGGCTACTTCGGCACTCGGCGGCATTGCGGTCTGGCTGTTCTTCAGCATTTTCTTCTCGCTCATTATTAATTTGATCGCAAGCGGCACAAAACCCGGCGAGTCGGCAGGCACCGCAGCCATCCTATGGCACAGCCAGTTCATCAGCTTCCTCAACCGGCTTTCGCCCAGCCAATTGTTCAGCGAAGCCACCACGACGCTGCTGATGCCGTCAATCAGAACTTTAAGCTCTTTTTTAACAACGGAGCAAGTATTGGGAGCCATTCCCGGCCCGCTGCCGGTCACTCAAAGCCTGCTGCTGGTATGGCCGCAAATTACTTGTTTGGTCGCCGCCACCGTCATCTGCTTCGCGATCACCTATATGGTGTTCATGAGGCAGGAAATCCGATCCAGATAACGAAAAAAATCCTGCGCCTTTCTTTGCAAAGGCAGCGGGATTTTTGTTTGCTCTCTTTATTATTGTTCCGCCTCCGGTTCATCTTCCTCCAGCGGTTCCATTCTGCAATCCTCGCAAATCCAGCTTTCTCCGACAGGTCCATACCCGGTCTTTTTTCCGCAATGTTCGCACGTAATCATCTTCATCATCCTTTCAACGATAATAGCATTTCCTATTATTGGAGGATTCATCCGGTCCGGTAACCCGGATAAAAATAGGCATGGCCGTCATGGTACAACCGTTGGATTGGAACATAGAATAACGTAAGGAAGAAATATGGAGGTGAGATGATAAATGACCTTTGAGCTTTCCTCCGATTGGATGTCCTACGCGATGTGGGCCGTTCTCGGCGTAATGGTTATCGATCTCGCTCTTGCCCTAGTAAAAACAAACAGTCTCAGTTCGCTTCACAGACCGATCTTGGGATTTTTGCAAAATGTTTTATACCACGTTTTCCCTCTTTACCTTCTTGTAAATATGGCGCCTGTCGATCCTACAAACTTGGTCTTGACGGTTCTTTACTATGTAGGCGCAGCCGGTGCGGTGGTTCACTATCTATACGGCATTAAAGCGAAACTATAAACGGGACGCTGTAGCTATTCGCGGCCGGTTTCCTCGGAAATCGGCCGTTTTTTATCAGGGGATCATCCGTTATCCGTGCCGAATCGTTTCGCGTTGCGGGCGCGCGCCCGTTCGATTTCAACCTCGCGGTTGCGGGGCTCCGCGTTCGTTACTAGCGAATCGAGCAAATGCTTCGCCACGGCGGCCACCTCGTCCACGGCGCGAAGGAACGCCTCTTCATTCGCTTTGGAAGGCGTGTTGAAGCCAGAAATTTTTCTTACGAATTGCAGCGACGCGGCCATAATTTCATCGTCGGTCGCCGGCGGATCGAAGTTAAACAACGTTTTAATATTTCGGCACATAGCGCTCTCCTTTGGACAGTATACAATAACCCGCCTGCATGCAAACTTTGCGAAGGGCGGGTTATTGGCCGTCGGATATAGTGGGTTCGTTTCGTTATACCATTACTTTACACATATCGTTCGTAAATTCAACCGGGTCTTCAATCGGCAGCCCTTCGATCAACAGCGCTTGGTTGTAAAGAAGCTTCGTATACAGCTCCAGCTTCGACTTATCGTTCTGATAAGCGTCCTTCAGCGATTGGAACACTTGATGTCCGGTGTTGATCTCCAGCACCTTATCCGCCGACACGCCTTCGCCTCCGGCGGGCATCGCTCGGAGCACCTTCTCCATCTCGATCGATATGTCCCCTTCGGCGGACAAGCATACCGGGTGGGTTTTCAAGCGCTTGGACGCTTTCACGCTTTTCACCTTGCCGGAGAGCACTTGCTCCATATGCGCGAAGAGATCCTTATTTTCATTCTCTTCCGTTTGCGCTTTTTCGTTTGCGTCCGCCTCGATCCCGAGGTCGCCGCTCGATACCGATTTGAACTCCTTATCCTTGTAGCTCATCAGCACCTTCACGGCGAATTCGTCGATTTCATCCGTAAAGTAAAGAATCTCATACCCCTTATCGGCTACAAGCTCCGTCTGCGGAAGCTTCTCGATTCGTTCTATCGATTCCCCTGCGGCGTAATAAATATATTTTTGCTCCTCCGGCATTCTGGAGACGTATTCTTCGAGCGTTACCGGCTTTTTCTCTTTGGAGGAATAGAACAACAGCAAATCCTGCAGTACGTCTTTATTCGTCCCGAAGTCGCTGTATACCCCATATTTGAGCTGTCTGCCGAACGATTGATAAAACTTTTCGTACTTTTCGCGCTCATCCTTCAACAAGCCTTCCAACTGGCTTTTGATTTTATTTTTAATGTTTTTCGCAATCAGCTTCAGCTGCCGGTCGTGCTGCAGCATTTCTCTCGAGATGTTGAGAGACAAGTCCTCGGAATCGACCATGCCTTTGACAAAACTGAAGTAGTCGGGAAGCAAATCCGCGCATTTATCCATTATAAGCACGCCATTGGAGTAAAGCTCCAAGCCTTTTTCGTATTCCTTGGTGTAATAGTCGAAAGGCGTATGCTCGGGGATAAAAAGAATCGCGTTATACACCACGGCGCCGTCGGCGCTAATATGGATGTGCTTCAGCGGTTTGTCGAACCCGTATCGCTTCTCCGTGTAGAAATTTTCGTAATCCTCGGGCTTCAGCTCGTTCTTGTTTTTCCGCCAAATCGGGATCATGCTGTTGACGGTTTGGTCGCCCATCTTGATCGGATACCGGATGAAGTCCGAATACTTCTTGATGATCGCTTTCAGCCGGTACTCTTCTAGATACTCGTCGTAATGCTCATCCTCGGTATTTTGCTTGATTGTAAGAACAATCTCCGTCCCTACCGAATCTTTATGGCCCGGCTCAATCGTATACCCGTCTGCACCGGACGATTCCCATCTGAACGCTTCGTCGCTGCCCAGCGCTTTGCTGGTGACCGTTACTTTATCCGCCACCATGAAGGCCGAGTAAAACCCGACGCCGAACTGGCCGATAATGTTGTACCCGTCCTTCGCCTCGTTCTCCTTCTTAAAGGCAAGAGAACCGCTCTTCGCGATGACGCCGAGGTTGTTCTCGAGCTCTTCCCTCGTCATGCCGATGCCGGTGTCCGCAATCGTGAGCGTCCTCGCTTCCTTATCGGACGTCACCCGGATATAATAGTCTTCTTTGTTGAATACGAGAGAATCGTCGGTTAACGCTTTGTAGTAAATTTTATCGATCGCGTCGCTGGCGTTGGAGATAAGCTCCCGCAAAAAAATTTCCTTCTGTGTGTAAATCGAGTTGATCATCATTTCCAGCAGTCGCTTGGATTCGGCTTTGAACTGTTTTTTTGCCATGAACGGCTTCCCCTTTCGTATGTAAATCCATAGCTCAAAAGGTATTAGCACTCTAATTGCAAGAGTGCTAATACTTATTTTTACATATTCTTTTTTCGAGTGTCAATATTTCTCATAAGAAAATGCCGATACTGCATTCTTCCTCAGGCAACCGGCGTGCCGTCGGGAACGGATTCCTCCGGCGCAAGCAGCACTACGTCTCCTTCGTCCGGAGTTCCGCCGAGCACCAGCACCTCGGATACAAACCCGGCAATTCGTCTCGGCGGGAAGTTTACAACGGCAACAACCTGCTTACCGATCAAAGCCTCCGGCTCATACCGTTTCGTAATTTGCGCGGAGCTTTGTTTCATTCCGAGCGGGCCGAAATCGATTTCGAGCTTGATCGCAGGCTTGCGCGCTTCCGGGAAAGGCACCGCCCTCACAATCGTTCCGATTCGAATATCGAGCTTTTCAAAATCTTCTATTGTCGCCATACCGTATATTCCCCCTGATTTTGTTCTTATTTGGAGCTGTCGCCACACGTTATCATTCTTCGCAATTGTGACGTTTACCTGCTTGTTCGCATGTCTGTCCGCAAGATGAATATATTTATACAATTCAACTTGATTAATGGAGAGGAAAGGCCAATGCAGAAGCAGTCATTTATTCGGGGAACGGTTTTATTGACCTCGGCGGCGTTGATTACTCGATTGTTAGGCTTTTTGAACGGCATCGTATTGGCCCGGCTGCTCGGAGCCGAAGGCATCGGTTTAATGATGATGGCGTATCCCTTGATCCCGTTGATTATTACGATCACGCAGCTGGGTCTGCCGGTGGCCATCTCCAAGCTTGTGGCGGAAGCGGACGTAAGGGACGATCAAGCGAAAGTAAAAAAGATCCTTTATGTATCGCTTGCCGCGACCGGCACGTTAAGCGTAATTTTAACGACGGCTGCTTATTGGGGAGCCGAAACGTGGGCGAAGCTGTTTCTGACGGACGAACGAGCCTATTACGCTATGCTCGCGCTCATTCCGATTGCACCGGTCGTGGCGGTGTCCGCGGTTTTGAAAGGGTATTTCCGCGGGAAGCAAAATATGCGTTCCATCGCCTTTTCCGATATTATCGAAAATGCGGTGCAGGTAACCATAGTTATGGTGCTGATTCAGCTGCTGCTGCCGTACGGATTGGAATATGCCGCAGCGGGGGCCATGGTCGGATCGGTCGCGGGCGAGGCGGCCGGGTTGCTGTATCTGCTCTTGAAGTTTCGAATGTATCGAACGAGCGAGCGGACGAAACGGAGATTCCTCAGCCAGCTTAGTCAAGGCAAGCAAACGTTCTTTGAGCTGATGCATATCGGGCTGCCGACGACAGGCAACGGGTTTATCCATTCGATATATAGCGCTTTTCAACCGATGCTCGTCACGAAAAGCTTGGCGGTATACGGAATGGCGACCGCCGTGGCGACAAAGCAATTCGGCATGCTGGCCGGGTACGCGTTTCCGCTGTTGTTTTTCCCGAGCTTCGTCACCCATTCGCTGACGACGGCGCTCATTCCTGCGATCAGCGAAGCTAGAGCGAACCGCAACGGCCGATTGATCCATCAGCGAATCGATTTGGCGATGCAGATTTCGCTCATGATCGGCACGCCGTGCACGGTCATTTTATTTATGCTGGCCACGCCGTTAACGACGTTAATTTACAACGCGCCTGAGGCGGGACCGCTGCTGAAGCTGCTGGCACCGATCTTTTTCTTGAACTATTTCGACGATCCGCTGTACGCGATATTGCTCGGCCTCGGCAAAGCGAAGCCCGCGATGTGGAACTTTATGATAGCAACCTTGGCGAAGGCGGCGGCCATCATTATTCTCGGCACAGAGTTCGGCATATACGGCGTTGCGGTCGGGATCGGCTTCGGGATCGGACTGCTGGCAATGCTGCATTTCTTCTCCGTATCGAGCGTAATCGGTCTGTATTTGGATATTCGGCAAATGGTGAAGGTGGTGTTTTGCGGAGGGTGCATGTGGCTGTTCGGTCACTACACTTTCTCTTATATGCAAAGCTCGGGCTTTGCGCTCGTATGGTGCGTGCTTGGCACGATCAGCGTGGCGTTGATCGTCTATTGCGTCGCGCTGCTGGCGACGAATACGATCAAGCGCAGCCAGATGAAGCATATGCTTGCGCAGCGGTAACGTTGCTAGGCGTAAGACCGCGGTTTTGAACTGAGCAATGGGAGTTTCTCCATTTGCTCTGCCTCTCAACCGCGGTTTCGACTTGAGTAATGGGAGTTTGTCCATTTGCTCTGCCTCTCGACCGTGATTTCAACTTGAGTAGGTGGAGTTTCTCCAGTTGCTCTGCCTCTCGACCGCAGTTTTGACTCGTGTAATGGGAGTTTCTTCATTTGCTCTGCCTCTCAACCGCGGTTTCGACTTGAGTAGGTGGAGTTTCTCCAGTTGCTCTGCCTCTCGACCGTGATTTTGACTCGAGCAAGGGGAGTTTCTCCATTTGCCATGAGTATAAAAATACGAAACCTAGCCGTCTCTTCCGTACCGCATGATCGACCACCTCGAACGGAACTATAATCCGCTGCAGTACCCCACACCGACAAACTAGCTGCCTCCAACGGAACCTGTTCCGTTGCTCTCTTCCGCACCGCGTGACTGACCACCTCGAACGGAACTTTATTCCGCTGCAATACCTCACCCAACAAATTAGTTACCTTCAACGGAACCTTGTTCCGCTTCACGGAGTAAAAGCGACTGCAGCGGCTCTGGAACGGAACAAAGTTCCGCTGCACGGAGCAAAAGCGGCCGCAGCGGCTCTGCAACGGAACGAAGTTCCGCTGCACGGAGCAAAGGCAGCCTCCACCGCTCTGCAACGGAACGAAGTTCCGCTGCACCGAGCAAAGGTAGCATCCACCGCTCGGTTACGGAACAAAGTTCCGCTGCAAGATGCAATGGCGACCACCGACGCTTTGCTACGGAACATAGTTTCGCTACGGGAACGCTCCCTCCAGCAAACACAAAAGGGCGGCTGCCCTCAAAGGGGACACCCTGCCCTTTTCCGCTTTAATCCAAACTGTAGTCCGCCAGTCCGAGCGGAAGCGGCTCCGGCTTCTCGCAGGTGCTCTTCATCGTATAATGAGCACCTTGCTCCGAAGCGTCGTGGAAGCCGTGCATCGCCTCCAGCACATGGTAGGCGAGCTCGCCGCTGGCGCGGTGCTTGCGGCCCGTTAAGATCGCCTTGGCCATATCGGCCGCACCTACGCCGCGCGCGTTCTCGACATACCCGTGCGTTAACGGGATGGACGACCATTGCTGCGCGCCTGCCCGCCATACCTGAACCGCCCCGCCGAAGCCGTTCGGGTCCGGTACCAGGATGGTGCCGTGGCTGCCGTATACTTCAATGCGAGGCAGCATCGAGCCGCCGCGAACGTCGAAGCTCGTCAAGATCGTGCCGACCGCTCCGCTTTCGAAATCCATGATGCCTGCAACATGCGTCGGCACTTCCACTTTCACCTTCTGCCCGTACTTGGGCTTGCTCGTAATCGTCCGCTCCGGGAACGAAACGGCCGCAGACCCGGTAACTCTGCGGATCGGACCAAGCATGGCGACGAGCGCCGTTAAGTAGTACGGACCCATATCGAACATCGGACCGCCGCCGACTTGATAATAAAACTCCGGCGCCGGGTGCCAGCTTTCGTGCCCGCCGCACACCATAAAGGCCGTGGCGCCGATCGGCGTTCCGATCCAGCCGTCCTCGATCAGCTTGATGCAGGTTTGAATGCCGCCGCCCAAGAATGTGTCCGGCGCGCCGCCGACACGAAGCCCCTTGCGCGCTGCCAGCTCGAGCACCTTCTGCGCATCCTCCCGTGCAACCGCAAACGGCTTTTCAACGTAAGCGTGCTTGCCTGCCTCCAGCACCTTCAAGTTTACGTCCGCATGCGCCTGGGGAATCGTCAGGTTGATCACCATCTGAATGTCGGGGGCGCCAAGCAGCTCGTCGACGGAGCAGCCCCGCACGCCATTCTCCTCCCCCTTCGCAACCGCCCGCTCGACGTCGATGTCGGCGCAGGCGACGACCTCCATCGATTCAAACAGCTTGCCGTTCTTAAAATAAATCCCGCTAATATTGCCGGTACCGATAATTCCCGCTCTAATTTTTTCCATAGGTTTCCACGCCTTCGCTTTTGCTTTTGCTTTTGCTTTTGCTTTTGCTTTCGCTTTTGCTTTCGCTTTTGCTAAACCTGGCTATCCGCCATGCCGGTATACGCCTGCTCCTGCTTCATGCCTTGCGCGAGCGCCTTGCCCTCCGCGCACCAAAGAAAGCCTCTGCGCATCATTTCCTTCACGACGGGCATTTCGATAATGTCAGCCTGGTGGCCGAGCGAATTGTAATAAACGCGCCCTACGCCCCATCGCTTCGTCCACGCCACCGGCATGTCGACGGCTTTGTTCAGAGAATGCGGCCCCGGTACGGTCGGGAACCGGGTCGTCGCAAGCACCTCGACCGCCGGGTCGACGTGCAAATAATACTGTTCGGACTTTACTGCGAAGTCTTCCATTTCCGCCACGAGCGGGCTGGACGAGTTTGCGATGTTCACAATGTACTCCGTGCCGTCGTTGCCGGGGTGGGCGACCCAGTTGCCCCCGGTCATAAACTGCCAGTCGACGTTGTCGCGGAAAGCATCGCACATGCCCCCGTGGCAGCCGGCGAGACCTACTCCGCTCTGGACAGCCGCGGACACGTTGTTGACAAGCTTCTGATCGATCCGGTCCATCGTCCAAATCGGAACGATCAAATCAAGACCCATCAGCTTGTCGGCGTCTGCGAACGCTTCCAGCGTGTCGGACACCTCAACCTCAAAATCTTCGTTCTCAAGCACCTCGCGGAATATTTCCGCAACCTCTTTAGGCTGGTGCCCAAGCCATCCGCCCCATACGATCAACGCTTTTTTCAATGGATTGAATCTCCTTCCGTACGACGCATATCGCGTAAAATCAATGCAATTCGAAACAATTGCTTACATCTCGTCGATTCCGACCCAGCGGCGCTCTTCAATGGAGCGGTCCACCGCTTCCAATACCGCCTGACACTTGACGCCGTCATGGAAGTTCGGCACCGGCTGCCGGTCTTCGGCGATTGCGTTCAACATCTCCACGACCTCATGCGTAAACGTCTGCCCGTATCCGATCGTATGACCCGGAGGCCACCAAGCGTCCAAGTACGCATGCGCCGGATCGGTGGCGAGCACGCGCCGGAAGCCTTGGACGTCGTCGGCATCGTCGCCGAAATACACTTGAAGCTCGTTCATCCGCTCGAAATCAAACTTCACGGAACCTTTGCTTCCGTTAATTTCGAACGAATTCGTGCAGCGGTGCCCCATCGCAAAGCGGGTCGCCTCAAAGCTGCCGAGCGCGCCGTTCGCAAATCGCGTCATAAACAACGTCGCGTCGTCAACCGTCACCGGTCCGAGCGGCGCGTCTTTGCTGCCCTTCGCGCTCAGTCCCGTCATCGAGCTCGGCACCGGACGCTCTTTAATGAACGTTTCGCTCATGCCGATCACTTCCTTCATGTCGCCGACCAAGAAATGGGCCAAATCGATGAGATGGGCCCCGAGATCCCCGTGCGAGCCGGAGCCGGCGATCGTTTTATCGAGCCGCCATACGAGCGGAAACTCCGGGTCGATAATCCAATCCTGCAAAAACCAGGCGCGGAAATGATAAATCGTTCCGAGCCGCCCTTCGTCCACCAGCTTTTTGGCTAATTGCACGGCGGGCGCAAACCGGTAGTTGAAGCCTACCATATGTTTGACTCCCGCCCTCTCCGCCGCATCCAGCATTTCGCGGGAATCCGCCAACGTCAGCGCGAGCGGCTTTTCGCAAAATATATGTTTGCCCGCCTTGGCGGCGGCAATCGCAATTTCTTTATGTACGTTCGACGGAGCGTTAATGTCGATCAAATCGATATCGCTCCGGTTCACCAATTCGCTCCAATCCGTTACGCTGGTCTCCCAGCCGAACTGCGATGCGGCTTGTTCTACGCCCTCAGGGTCGCGTCCGCAGATCGCTCTCATCACGGGCTTGGGCGCTTTCGGGAAAAACATCGGCGCTTCTTTGTACGCTTGGCTGTGCGCCTTGCCCATAAACTTATAACCTACCATACCGACATTCACTTGCTTCATGAAACCTTCCCTCCCCAGATTAATGAAAATCATTCGTCTCATTCGGTACGAATCGCACCGCAAGACCTTCGAACGATAAGTCTGGTTGCCAGTTGCTCATGAAAGACTGAAAACTTTCTCGTACCTTCCGCCAGCTGCTTCAGCAGCCGTTCGACAGCCAAGCTACCCATCTGAAAAAACGGAACATGTACGGTCGTAAGCGGCGGATCGGAAAGGCGCGATGCGTCGGAATCGTCGCAGCCGACGATCGGCATGTCGGATGGCGGCGACAGCCCGCGTTCCCTCAGCCCCTGCATGAGCCCGATCGCCATCCGGTCGTTCGCTGCAAAGACCGCATCGAGACGTCCGCGGCTCGCGAGCACTTGCTCGGTCAGCCGGTAACCGCTCGTACTGCTGTAATTCCCTTCGAACACAATCGATTCGTCCAGCGGCACGCCCGCTTCGAACAGCGCGCGCTTGTACCCGTCGAACCGGTTGCTGCTGCCGGAATATTGCGGCGAGCCGTTCAAAAAACCGATTCTTTCGTACCCGAGGGAAAGCAGGTGAGCGACGGCGTCGCGGGCGCCGGCCGCGTGATCCGCGGATACGATGCTAACTCCGGGATCTTCGAAATGCTGGTCGATGACGCAGAACGGAAGGCCTTCCTGTGCCAGGCGACGGACGGATTCCGTTTCCGCGGGCAGCGAGCTCGCTCCGAGAATGATGCATGCGTCGATCCGGTGCGTCCGAAACAGCGACACGTAGTCGAACGGGACCGCCGGGTCGCGAAACAACAGCAGCAAACCGTACCCGCTCGTTCGGACGATCTCTCCGACGCCGCTGAGCAGCTCCGAGAAGTAGTAGGTCGAAAACAAATGGACCTTCGGGACGAACGGCAGCACTACGCCGATATTCCCGCTCTTCCCTCTGGCAAAGCTGGCCGCGACCGCATTCAGATGATAGTTTAATTGTTTGGCTGCGGCCATGACGCGCTGACGGGTCGTTTCCTTGATCGGCCCAACCCCGTTCAGCACCCGGGAAACGGTCGCTTCCGACACGCCGGCGAGCTCGGCCACTTCCTTGCGGGTCGCCATGATTCTACCTACTTTCCTGTAAACGCTTACTATGTACACGCGTACATCGTCTCATACCGTAAATAGATGTGTCAAGGAAAACAAATGAAAAAAAGGACAGCGTATCTCATCCGACCGCACCGGACGGTTTCCCTACCTCCTCCTCCTCCGATACCCTCTCAAAATACGGATCGAAAAATCCGCCGAAGTGCTCCTTACTTCGGATTAAAGAAATAAGACTGCTGAGCTTGCTCATCGTTTCGGCATCCTTCAGATGGGACGCAATCTGGTATAGCGTGCCGATGCTTCCGATGGCGTTCTCTTTACTGATCGTCCCGCTTTTCAAATTTTGTACCGTACGCTCTTTCTCGTCATAAATAAACGATAAAGCCGTGATCTTCAATCGGCCGTTTATCATGTCGCCATACCTCCGAAGCTCATTTCACGATTTGAAAATCACTCCACTCCCATTCAACAGACGGCTATAAAATGTATGTGCCGTAAAATATACATATGACTAACGACCGCCCGTTAAAAAAAGGTAAAGCGGCCGTTCGGCCGCTTTACCTTAAAAGCTTATTTTCCTATAAAGATCCAAGACCCGCGTATCTTCCTCGCGACGGCGAATGCCGCCCACGAGAGCGCAAGCGAAACGGCTCCTCCGAGCCAAGTCAAATAATGATAATAGGCGCCGAAATGGGACGTGACGTATTGTCTCCATACGGCCAAAACGAACGGATGCGCCAAAAATATTAAAAACGAAGCGATGCCAATGGACTGAAGCACCCGATTTACGCTCTTGAGCGAACGAAGCCCGTACATCCATTGCGAAGCCAAAAGCAAAAAGAGGCAGGCCGACACCGTAAACACATAATAAATGACAAAGTTCAAATTTGCTTTATATGGAAGCAGGGCGGGCAACCATTGGTAATACATTTTTGAGGCGTACACATATAATAGCGTCCCTGCGATAAACACCGCGGTAATAATCGCTGTATTTCTCTTCAGCGCGGCGAATGCCTTCTCGTAGTAAATGCCTATATAAGCCCCGGCAATGAAATGGAGAAAGTAGGTAATGAACAAGATGCCCGTTTGATCGAAATGGAAAAACAGCTTGTTCGCCGCAAAAAAAGCGATTTGCACGAGCACCGCGAACGGAATGAGCCATTTTTTCACAAACGCTTTGGCGGACAACTGCAGCAGCAGCGGGAACAACACGTAAAACTGCAAAATGATAATGAAATAATACAAATGCGTATAGTTTTTTCCGGTCAGGAGCCGCTGGAAATACATATCAAGATTGCCTATTACGCCGGAGCCGTTCATCACCTGCGCCATCAAATAATAGAAAAAAGACCAGATCAAATAAGGAACGAGAATGTACATCAGCCTTTTCTTATAAAACGGCACGATCCATGTCCGGTCGGCCGACCGATGGAAATAATTGTAGAACAAAACCAAACCGCTTAAAAAAAGAAATGACGGCACGGCAAAATTGCTTCCGTTATTGATGAATTGATAAAACGCCTGCTGCCACGTGCCCTTCTCCAGCTGAACCATAGGGAACGAAGTGACGTGGATGGCGATGACCGCCATAATTCCGAAGGCTCTATACAGATCGAGAAATTCCAGTTTCGGTCTTTTTGCGTTTGTCACTTTCAACCGTCCGTTCTTTTCTAGTAATTTAATGCCGCAATAGATGCTCACCCCATTTTACCCCATGTCCGCAAGCCGATACAAATCCGTTTCCAGCATTTGGCCCCTGTCTCCTCTCAATTCCATGGGTTATTCTAGTAATACGGAGGTGGTGTTGGTGCGAAAAAAACTAGCTACGATTCTCGCATCTGTAATGATATCATCGGCATTTGCAGCTTCCGCATCGGCTGCGGTGTCATATGAAACGGAAGTGATCGCCGGGGTTAACTTCAGAACCGGTCCGAGCACGGGCTCCAGCGTAATCCGTTTGATCCCAAGGGGAGAAGACATTCACGTCATCGAGAAGATGAACAGCTACTGGTTGAAAATCGAAGATCAAAGAGGCAAAATCGGATACATATCGGCAAACGCCAAATATACGGATTTTAAAGCTGCAACCACCGGCGGCGGCACGTCTCCGACGGCTCCTTCCGGCGAAAGCACTTCCCCGGCGGTTTCCACCAGTACATTGCGCAATAATATTGTGACGGTCGCCAAGAGCTATAACGGACAATTCGATTACAAATTCGGAGCGGAGCCGTGGACGACCAATAACCGTTACACAGATTGCTCGGCTTTCGTAAAGCTCGTTTATCGCGAAGTCGGCATCGAGCTCAAACGCTCGAGCAGGGACCAGTCCAAGCAAGGCACATATGTATCGAAATCGAATTTGAAGCTCGGCGATCTTATCTTTTTCGATACGAACAACGACAACGTTATTAATCATGTCGGCATTTATATCGGGGACGGCAATTTCATTCATGCCAACCCTGCGTGGGATGGAGTCGGCATGAACAACTTCAATTCCGGCTTTTGGTCCAAAGCGTATGTTACTGCCCGCAATATCGTCGGATAATTTCCACGTTTATTGTAAAAAAACACCCTCCTCGCGCTTGCGTGAGAAGGGTGTTTCGCTTTCCGGCGTTCATTACTGCTCCAGATGCTTGATCACCCAGCGTATGGGGACGGCAAGCCCGACTTTCGCTTCTTTCTCCTCCACTTCGACGGTGCTTGTGGCAAACACGACGCCGATCACTCTTCCGTCTTCCCCGATGACGGGACTTCCGCTGTTGCCTCTGTAAATAGGGGCTTGAAGCGCCAGCATCGGAGGATTTCTGTCCTCCAGCAAGCTCAGCACCTTGCCTTCATTCGCGATCCAGTTAAAGAACAACGGATTACCGATGACAACCACCGGCTTGCCGGTCGTCTCAAGCTCCGGATCGGCCGGCTCCAGCACGGGGTGCTCGTTCGGTCCGACGGAAAGCAAGGCGATATCGACGTCCGGATCGCGAACGATAACCTTTCCTATACGCCGTTCTCCGTTCGCGAAGGTGATCGTGCTGACTGATTCATCGCCGACGACATGCTTATTCGTTACGATAATCCCCTGCTCGCCGGAAATTTGAAAGCCTGTCCCTTTTCGATTGCCGGCCGATACGACGACAACCGCTTTACTATAGCCTTGAATCGTTTCGGATTGAAACAAACGTGCGGATGTGGATAGAAATTGAACGGCTGGCATCGAGAACACCTTCGGCAGGAAGGCGAGCACGTTGGCAACCAGCATGACGCTGATTATGCCGGCCAGTATTCGCTTGACCGCGGCGGATTGCCAGAACGGGATATACTTCTCCTCGTTCTCGGCTTCTTGAAAATAACGCTCGAGCTCCTCGTCCGAAAATTCGCCGGCGTTCTCTGCTTCTTTCTCCCCCAATACTCACACCCCTTAATCGTTATGGTTGCGCAATGGCAAGCTCCCGGTGCTGCAGCGTCTTGCGGAATTTGATGAACGATACGACCCTCCAAGGAATAATGTAGCCGGCGGCAACCATCATGAACAGCGCCGCTTTCGTTTGCTGATCGAACATGTTCAACTCATTTCTCAACAAAAACCGAATGGCGATCACGATGACAAAGGCGATGACGAACCACATATTTTTTTTGGCGTAAATTTGCCGGTCTTCGCGAATCTCGTAATCCGTCGTCCATATTAATGGAATCGATAATAGAACGCCCAGCAGCAATGCGGCGAACCATTCCCAAATCAACGCATGCGCCTCCGGATTCGTGACGAGCGCGGCACCCGGTATGGCGATAAAAAAGATCGGGATCAAAATTCGTCTGCCGTCTCCCTTGATCGGGCGGTACATGTTTTTCGTTCTCCGATACATAATCAACGCCGCAACAGCCAATGCAATTCCGTAAAATGACGCTCCCATTCTCTTACACTCCGCTTTCATCGTTTTTTTATCATCATAAAAGATAAGTATAAGGAAAGGAATTGACTTTCGTCATCAATTGCCGGACATAATAAACTATCGAGGTGAACATCGCAATGAAGCATATCAGCATCTGGAACTTAAAAAACATGCCTTTGGATCAGGTCGTAGATTTTATTACGGAAAACAGCCAAGAAGGTTTCCAAGCCAAAATGGCCTCCGCAGAGGAGGCCGAATATTCCCGGATGTCCCCGCCGGAGCGCAAGGAGGCTCTCATGCGTGCCATCTTCGACATGAATGAGGAAAGCTACGAACAACATTTGCTTGAAATTATCGACGAATAGCTTCAAGTCATGCGGGACAGCGCATTGCGGACCCAAAGAATATACTTGGAGGTGTCAAGCGGATTGACGCCTCTTCTTTGCCGTACGGCCTGCACGTCCGGCGGACACGGCTCGTAACCCGCAAAGAAGGTCGTCAGCGTTCCTCTTCCTTTCGTCATTGAACCAAGTCGCGCCGGAAAATCGAGAGACGTAGCGACCGGCAGCTTTCCTTCGAGCTCCATCCTGCCGTTGCGCAGCGACGGCGTATCGAATTGCGCGCGCATCCCGGACAGCTCCGCCATAATTTTACCGCCGAACTCCTCCGGCGTAGACAGCCTGAACCGCAAAATCGGTTCAAGCAGCTTCGTTCCCGTATTTACGAGTCCGTTCATAATGCCCATCGGCGTTGCGACGGCAAAGTCAAGAGGGTGCGTATGCCAGACGTGATGCTCCCCTTCAATCAGCGTAATTTTAAGGTCGGTAACCTCCCAGCCCTTTAACCCTTGCTGAAGCGCCTCCGGCACGCGGCGGGCCACTTCGTTCTGGTAGCTTTCCAAGAGCCGCTCGGGACGAACGATGCTGGAATATTGAAGCCCGCTGCCGCTTTCCCCCGGTTCGATATGAAAACGCAGGATCGCCCAGCACGGCTTCGGCATCGTATAGGCGACGAAGCCTTCGCCCGGCTGAACCGGTGTTTCCTTGTAGATGACCGTCGGAGCGTCGAACGTCACCTGAAGCCCGAACCGGCTGCTCAATATATGCGAGAGCACCTCGATTTGAATCGGGCCCATCACCTTCAAATGAAGCTCGCGCTCTTCCTGGAGCCACTGCAAATCAAGCAGCGGGTCTTCGTCCGCAAGCTGCTGAAGCGCTTCGACGACGGCGGGATACTCTGCCTCGTTGTTCCACCGCGCCTGCACGGTGAGCAGCGGGACGGCCAGCCGCCGTTCGCCCGGCACGCTGCCTTGGTCTCCCAATATATCTCCGATCTTCACCTGTGCCAAGCCGCAGACCGCTGCAATATCCCCGGCCTGCAGCACGCCCGTGTCCTCGTATTTCCCTCCGGACACCTTGCGGATTTGCGTTATTTTCTGTTCCGCTCCTTGCGAAGCATTCAAGACGCTGTCGCGGTTGCGAAGCACCCCGTTATATAAACGAACGTAAGCGATTCTTCCCATCGATTCGTTCTGCTCCAGCTTAAATACGACTCCGGAAACCGGAGCGTCGGGCTTGGCGTTTGGCGGCGGCAGCCAGTCCACAACGGCGTTCATCAGCTCGGTCACGCCGATTCCTTTGCCGGATGCGCCGAATAACACCGGGAACAGGCGCAGCTCTCGGACTTGCGTCTTCATCGCGCTCCGCATTTCATCCGCAGGGAGCGTTCCCCGCTCCACGTATTTGTCAAGCATGGCCTCATCGTACTCGGCGATCGTTTCCATCAGCCGCTCCATAAAGGAATTTCCTAAAGTGTCAAAACCGACGCCGGAGTCAAATAAACTGACAGAGCCTTGAAACTCCGCTTCGGCACCGATCGGCGCTTGAATCGGAACGCAGCCGGGGGAAAGCAGCCGGCGAATTTGGCCGACGACCGCCGCTGCGTCCGCTCCGATGCGGTCCAGCTTGTTGACATAAATCAGCGTCGGAATGCGCAAGTCCATCAGCGCCTGCCAAATGACCTCCGTCTGGGCTTGCACGCCCTCCACCGCGGACACGATGAGGACGGCTCCGTCCATCACGCGCAGCGACCGCTCCACTTCGGACAAAAAATCGGCGTGTCCCGGCGTATCGACTAAATTAAACTCCGTATGCTTCCATGTTAGACGCGTCACCGCCGCCCGGACGGAAATGCCGCGCTCCCGCTCCACATCCAGGTGATCCGTCTGAGCCGTCCCGTCGTCGACGCTTCCCAAAGCTCTGATTTTACCGCTGAGAAAAAGCATTTGCTCCGTCGTCGTCGTCTTTCCTGCGTCGACATGAGCGAAAATTCCTATATTTCTAATGTTGAGTTTGGATTCCATCGCCAGAATAGTCCCTTCCGCTTTCATGTGCTCATTGTAACGCACATGAACATTGCGTCAAGCCCTATCTTGGCTTTCTTTCCGGCGTCTTCCGTTAAATGTCCCTGCGAAGCGCGGAAAGAACATCGACCCGCGTCGCTCTTGCAGCCGGACGCATTCCGGAGAAAACAGCCACGGCAATCGACAATACCGCACACCCGATCGTCAAATAGAGCGGTATGTGAGAAATGACGAACGATGCCGGAGGCTTTTCGTTCATAAAGCTTTCAATAATATACGGCACGATGAAATTGGCCCCGGCCGAGATCGCGTACGCGGCTGCAATGCCGATCAAGGCTCCCCAGCATCCGATCATCCCGCTCTCGAGCATAAACAAGCCGCGAATCGTTCTCGGATGCGCGCCGATCGCCTTCATGATCCCGATATCCTGCGCTCTTTCGGAGACCGCCATCGTCATCGTATTGTAAATGCCGATGGAAGCGATCAGCACAGCGATCGTTCCGACGAAGAAAAGCCCGAGCTTCAGCACGAAAAACACCATATTGACGTTCTCAAGCTCGTTTGCAATGCTGTGATTGTAGTAGCCTTCCTTGCGGATCGTCTCGGCAATTTGCTTTACGTGACTGACATGATCGGCATAAACCTTAACTTGTTGGAGCGGTCTCGGCTCGTTCAACTCATCTTGGGCGTTGTCCTCCTCCGCCGTTCGCTCCCTCCCGTATCGGGTTTGAGTGAACGCCTCAATCTCATCCAACAAGTCGCTGCCGATATACAAATAATTGTCCGACATCCATTCCTTCGTCGGCTTTTCCGTTACGCCGACGATTTTCACTTGGTACGTTTGCTCCTTGTTTCCGCTTGGAAACGTCTGCACCAGCGTAAACGATACCGTCTTACCGATCCATTCCGCCGCATCGGGAACCGCCTCCGGCTTGCCGCTTCCCTCGTCCGGATTCATAAACTGCGCCCGAAAATGCGGGCCGATCAGCGCTTCCTGTTTGTTCGCAGGCATTGTCCCTGCGGAAAGCGGGAAACCTGTTTTCTGTTCCGAAGCGATATCCAGCACGACAGCGCTGCCGCCCAAGCCCTTAACGCCGTCAACGACGGGGATAACGCTTTGCTGCAAGTACGCCCTGTGCGTCACGGCCTTTACGTTGGCAACCGAGGATAAGTAATCAAGATCGTGTTCGGTTAACGAGCCGGCTCCTCGATCCCCTTGCTCCTTGCCATGCACTTCAATTTCGGTGACAAGCCGGTCGCCGACGATTTCGTCTACGATGCTTTTCTGAAGCCCGAAGCCGATCGACGCCAAGTCGATCAGAAATCCGCAGCCCATTGCTGCAGCCAATATCGTCATAAACAGTCTGGTTCGATGCCGCTTCATATTTTGTCTTACGAATCGCAGCTTATCGGATAGCTTCATGCCGTAACTCTCCTTCCTGTATCACCTTGCCGTCTCGAATTACGACCGTGCGCCTCGCAGCCGAAGCGACTTGCTCATCATGAGTAACGATTAAGAATGTCGTACCTTCTTCCCGGTTAATTTGCCGAATGAGGTTGAGCAGCTGCTGCTCGTTCTCGGAGTCCAAGCTCCCGGTAGGCTCGTCCGCAAGCACAATGAGCGGCTGCAGGATGAGCGCTCTTGCGATGGCCGTGCGCTGCTGCTGTCCGCCGGACAGCTCCCCCGGATAATGCCCTTTGTACGCTGCAACGCCCAGCTTCTCCAGCATGTCGTTCACTCTGCGCTCCCGCTCCTTCGGCGGAATTCCTTCCAGCACCAGCGGCAGCTCGGCGTTCTCGAACGCGGTCATGCTCGGAATGAGCTGAAAGCTTTGAAAAATAAATCCGAAATGCTTCCTTCTAAAGTCCGCCCACTCTCCCTCGGTAAACCGAGTCGCATGCCGGCCGTTGATGATGATTTCACCTTGAGCCGGTCGGACATAGCCCGAAATTAAGTGAAGCAAGGTCGATTTTCCCGAGCCGCTTCTCCCTAGAAGCGCAACGATTTCCCCTTTATTCACCTTTAACTGAACGTCGTTCAGCACCGGAACGCTTCTTTCCTTCCCTTTTTTTCCGATCGCAAATTGATGACTCACATTTTGTAATTCGATCATGCTGCGTACCCTCCTGACATGGTTTCTACAAATCTCATGGTAACGGACAGAAATAAATAATGAATAAAGCAAATCTTAAGAATTGTCTTAAGGAACGATAACATTCGTTTAGAGAGAACGCGGAGAGTGAATAATGATGATTATCTTCTGGACTGCAAGGGTGATCATAGGTTGGTATTACCAATATTTGTGGCAGGGGCATGGCTTACCTTGCTTTGCTTCTCATGCTTGCCGAAAAAACTGCCCGCAGCGGCAAATGTGCTGCTTTATTTGAGTTTGTCGATTATCGATATTAACAGATTAACGATTTTCATATCATTGCTGAACATCAATGATTACAGCAAAAAAATTCCGGAGTTTTTATCGTTTATCCTTTATCGGAACATCATTTTAACGATGGCCCTGATCGCCTTCACGAATGTGTTCTTGACGTCCGATTCGAATAAGAAAAAAATCGTTGCGGCATTGATCTCGTATCTGTTTCTGATTCTCACGAGCCGGCTGCTGCGCGCGCTTCACGTGCTCAAAGATATTCATTGGAACATGGCTCTCGATTTGCTGTTGTTTGGCGTGTATATGGCCGTCTCTATCGGTCTGGGATGGTTTTTCATGAACAAAGCATCGAAGGAGGGGCGGGGACATGGAGAACGTCGTTTATGAAAAAAGCTTTAATCTGAACGAGTGGGTCGTCATCGCCATGATCGTGATCGGCTCCTTGATCGTTATTTTTCTGCCAAAAAGATATACATGGGACGAAACGGCATTCAATGTATTGATCGGCGTTTTTTTCGGCTTGCTCTTCGACCATACGATCGGGATTCCTCCCTTCGATTACTACGATCTCGGCGATGAAGCGAAGTATCAGCTATTCGACGTTTTCTCTTACGCGATGTACGCCCCGTTCGGGTATTTGTTTATTTATGTATTGGAAGCGTTTAAGCTTCGCGGATTCGCAATTGTTTTGTACATTGCGGTTTGGGCGGGGCTTGGAGTAATGGTCGAATGGGTCGGGACAATTGTCGGAATATTTCACTATAAGCACGGCTATAAGCTTCTTTATTCCGCACCAATTTATTTGATTGTGGAAAGCATTCATTTGGGGACGTTTTACATGCTCTTTAGAACGTATTACACTAGGAGGATAGTCAATCGGTAAGGAGAGGGCTTATGGCTGGAAACCGCCGTTTAATTACGGATCAGGATTTTCAAGAGGCAATGTTGAACGAAACCGGCATCCGCGTGTTTCGAGACGATCACGTGGTGGATGCCGGAGTAGTCATTATCCGGTTTGACGACTCTGTCGTCGTTACGCAATCGGGCGTCAGCGACATTTCTTATCACGACCGCCGGGAATGCGACTTCTTCGAGATGAACAAGAGGTAAAGATCAGCTTTGGATGATCTCCTTCACGCGGCCGACCTGCCCGTCCGTCAGTCTTACTTTGATTCCGTGAGGATGCGCGGCGGATTTCGTCAATATATCCTTCACGACGCCGCGGGTCAGCCTTCCGGTTCTTTGATCTTGCTTCAGCACGATGTGCACCTCGGCGCCGGGCTTAATGTCGTCTCTTCGTTGTCCGTTCATGATCGGTTATACCGCTCCTTATCGAAATTGTAATGCCAAAAGGAGAGCAACGAATGATCCCCTTCGAAAATACGTGGCCGTACGAGACGGTCGGCAACGACATGTACGTCTTGGAATGCCCTTTTTGCAAAAATAGCAACGTGCTGCTGCCGATGAAACGCAAGGAGCTGACCGACATACGGGACGGCAAGAAAAAGCTGCTTGTCTTTCCTTGCTGCCACAGCCGGATCACGATTGTGGATGCCGACGCCGATTATTTGCTGGCCAGCTCGAGAATAAGAAAATAGCAGACAACGAGTTGTGAATGCGGCGAACTTTGCTTATGCGGCTATCCCTCCGTCGGGTGGGACGGGCCGCTCAGCTCCAGCTGGTAAAAGCGAAGATTGAGCCATCTGCCGAATTTATACCCCGCTTTTCTTACGGTCCCGGCGTGGGAGAACCCAAGCTTCTCATGCATGAGGATGCTTGAAGCGTTGTCCTCGTCGATCCCGGCAACGACCGTCGCGAATCCCCGCTCCTCGGCAATTCGAAGCAGCTCCTTCAGCAATAAGGTGGCGACGCCTTGTCTTCTTGCATCCGAACGAACGTAAACGGAATGCTCGATCGTATATTTGTAAGCGGGCCACGGGCGGAACGGTCCGTACGTCGCAAAGCCCGCCACCTTCCCTCCGCTTTCGCATACGAGCACGGGCGAGCCTTCTTCCCGCTTTTGGCGAAACCATTCTTTTCTCTGCTCCAGCGTATGAGGGAAATAATGATAAACCGCCGTCGTATTCATAATCGCATCGTTATATATTTCCAGTATGTCCGGCAAATCCGAATCGGTTGCTTCCCTGACGGCCGACTTCATCTCTCAACATCCACATCTTCCGGGTAAATTAAAGCTTCTCTTCCACCAATTTTACGGCTTCTTGCTTCTGCGTATCGTTCGCGATTATTTTTTCCCGCAGCTGAAGGATAAGCCGGCTTGTCGTCTCTCCGGCCGCCGTACCGGTTTGCTCCAAGCCTGCGGCTTTCTGGAATGCGAGGACGGCTTTCTTAGTCCCTTCGTCGAATAACCCGTCCTTGCGGCCCGGATCGTATCCGAGAGCTTGGAGCATGTCCTGAAGCGTCTTGACCTCCGGCCCGAACGAATCGACCTTTAACGCTTGCTCCGGATTCAAAATCGGCAGGCTTGCATATGCGGGCAGCTTGACGGGCACATCCGGCTTGACGCCTTTTTCGTGAATCCATTCGCCGTTCGGCGTCAGCCACTTGGCGATCGTATAATTCATATTCGATCCGTCGGAAAACCGGTTCACCGCTTGAGCGACGCCTTTGCCGAACGATGTCTCGCCTACTAGAGTCGCCCCTCGCTTCTCTTTCAGCGCCGCGGATAAAATTTCCGAAGCGCTGGCCGACCCTTTGTCGATCAGAACGGCAATCGGCATCGGATCGAGGCCGATATCTTTATGCTTCGCCTTATACTGCTGCTTGTTTCCGTAACGGTCTTCCGCCTGGACGATCACATCGCCGGTTTGCAAAAACAGATTGCCGATCTCTAGCGCCGTGTCCAGCAAGCCTCCCGGATTTTGCCTTAAATCGATGACAAGCCCCTTCATTCCCTGCTTCTCCAGCTCCAAAACCGCATTCTCGAACTCCTGCGCGGTCGGCTCCGAGAAGGTGGAAACCGTGATGACGCCGACGCGGTCGTTCGCCATTTCCGCGTAAACCGTTTCGATCGGTATTTTGTCCCTTACAATCGTCAGATTGATGAGCGCTTCCTGGCCCGGACGCTGAATCGTCAGACGCACCTTCGTGCCGATTTCGCCGCGAATCAGCTTCACCGCATCGTTCACGCTCATTCCTTCGGTCGATTTGTCGTCGACCTTCGTAATATGATCCCCCGGCTTCAGACCTGCTTTTTCCGCGGGCGAGCCCTTGATCGGAGCGACAATCGTAATTTTACCGTTCTCCGATTTCACTTCTGCGCCGATTCCGACGAATGACGGCGAAAGAAAATTGTTGAATTCCTTCGTTTCCTCTTGGTTCAAATAGTCCGAATACGGATCGTCCAACGATTCCAGCATGCCGTTAATCGCGCCGTCCACCAGCTTCGTGCGGTCAACGGGTTTATAATAGCCTTTCTCGAGCGTTCGTAACGCCGTTTGAAATTTATCATATTCCGAGTTCCGGTTTTCCGTAATCATATTGGTCGCAACGCCGCCGATCAGCGCACCGGCCAATAGGAGGGGTATCGCGGTTATTTTCTTCATACGGTTCTCTCCAATCGGTGCTGTAGCTGTATTAGCTTATTATACAAGCCTCCTGCTCAGAAATCGAATCGAATGTTTCTATTCTCATCGAACCGTGCATCGAGTATTATATATTTAGAAATAATTAGCAAAGGATGATACCGATGACAAACATTCGCCAACTCGAAAATTTGGAGACGATCGTGAAGCAGTTTAAAGAGCTGGATGAAAAAATGACCCACTATTCCGACATGCTCAGCCTGGCGAGTTGGGATAGCCAAGTCAAGGCGCCTACGAAAGGAAAGGCGTATTTCGCGAAAGCGCGCGGAACGCTGTCGACGGAGCTGTTCAGGCTTTCCACGTCCGACCAAATGGGCGAGCTTTTGGAAGCCCTTACGCAGCCTGAGGTTCAGGACAAGCTGGACGCGCCGACGAAAGCGGCGGTTCGGATGCGGAAGCGCGATTACGACAAGGACAAAAAAATACCGGAGTCATTACATAAAGAGATTACGATCCATACGGCCAATGCGCGTACGGTTTGGGAAGAAGCAAGAAAGGAAAACGACTTCGAGAAGTTCCGCCCGACGCTGGAGCGCACTGTCGAGCTCATTCGGGAGTATGCCGAGCGGCTCGGCTACGAGAAGCATCCTTATGACGCTTTGCTTGATTTGTTCGAGCCCGATTTGACGGTGGAGCAGGTCGATCGGATTTTCGGACCGCTGCGCGAAAAGACTGTCGCGCTGCTGGAGCGGATCCGCAGCTCGGCCAATCCTCCGAAAAACGTATTCGAAGGCGGCTTCGACGTAGGTCAACAGGAAAAGTTCAACCTTCATCTTTTGCCTTCTCTCGGTTACGACTTGGAGGCCGGACGACTGGACGTGACAGCTCATCCGTTCGCCGTTACCGTGAATTGCAATGACGTGCGCATTACGACCCGCTATTCCGAGAACGATCCGAAAAGCTCGCTGTTCGCCACCATTCACGAAGCGGGCCATGCGATTTACGAGCAAGGCGTTAACCCGGAATTCGAAGGCTCCGTCATCAGCGACGGCGTGTCGCTGGGCATACATGAGTCCCAGTCGCGGTTTCTCGAAAACATGGTCGGCCGCAGCAAAGCGTTCTGGGAGCGGTATTTTGACGATTATAAGCGGTTTTTCCCGGACAAATTCGACGGCGTTTCCGTAGAGGACGTTTACCGTTCGGTCAATATCGTCAATCCGTCGTTCATCCGCGTGGAAGCCGACGAGGTCACGTATAACCTGCATATTATGATCCGCTACGAGATCGAGAAGGAGCTTATTGCAGGAACGCTTGAAGTAAAAGACTTACCGCACGTATGGAACGAAAAAATGCGCGAGTATTTAGGTATCGTGCCTCCGACGGATACGCTCGGCGTGCTTCAGGATGTGCACTGGTCTTACGGGTCGTTCGGCTACTTCCCGACTTACTCGCTCGGCAATTTGTACGCCGCACAAATCCGCAAGACGATTTTGAAACAGTTCCCTAACTTCTATGATTTGATCCGCGGCGGCGAGTTCAGCGTCATCCGCGAATGGCTCCGCGAAAACATTCATCAGCACGGCTGCGTCTATCCTCCGGCCGAGCTGATCGAACGCGTAACCGGAGAAGGGCTGAATCCGAACTATTTGGTGGAATACTTGGAAGAAAAGGTTGCCGAAGTATACGGCTTGTAAAAACAGCGGGCTCTCCGTTATTGGCGGAGAGCCCGTGTTTTAGTTTTCCGGCGCTTCGGAATTGATCATATGGTGCGCCGTCAGAGTCAATCGATGGATGACGAATTCCCGCAGCTCGCCGGCAACCCCCGCTTCGTCCAACGCCTCTTTCATGCAGCTCAGCCATGCCTCCGCACGGCGGGGCGTAATTTCGAACGGCAAATGCCGGTAACGGAGCATCGGATGGCCAAATTCCTCCGAGTACAGCATCGGTCCTCCGAAAAACTGGGTCAGAAACATTTTTTGCTTGCGCGCGGTTTCTTGAATGTCTTTACCGGCAAACAGCGGCGCCAAATCCGGATTTTTCACCACTCGCGGATAAAATGCCTCCACGAGCCGAGTCAACGTTTCATCCCCGCCAAGCTGCTCATAAATCGTTTCGCTCATGAAATGATTTCAGCCCCCATCATATATTTCTGCAACGCCTTCGGAATTCGCACGCTGCCGTCCTGCCGCTGATGAATTTCCAGCAGCGGAATCAAGATGCGCGGCGACGCGACTGCCGTATTGTTTAACGTATAGCAATAGCGCAAAGCGCCGGTCTCGTCGCGGTACCGGATGTTCGACCGTCTCGCTTGAAAATCAAGAAGGCTGGACGACGAATGGGTTTCCCCATAGCCGCCCCGGCTCGGCATCCATGTTTCGATGTCGTACTGCTTATGATTTTTTTGGGACATGTCCCCGGTGCAAACCGCCACGACCCGATACGGCAGCTCAAGCAGTTCCAGCAGCTCCTCCGCATTGCGGGTAATTTCGGCATGCAGCTCCTCCGCAATCGCCGGGTCGGCTTTGCAAATGATTACTTGTTCTACTTTAGCGAACTGATGAACGCGATACAAGCCTTGCACGTCACGGCCGGCGGAACCGACTTCCTTGCGGAAGCAGTTCGATACGGCGGCGAGACGGATTGGCGCGCCAACGTCCACGATTTCGTTGCCGTAATATGCGATCAACGATGCCTCGGACGTGCCGACAAGCCATTTGTCCTCCCCGTGGACGGCATACGTTTGCTCCACGCCGGTCGGAAAGAAGCCGGAATTGACGAGCGTATCCTTGCCGACCATGAGCGGCACGTCCATCGCCGTATAGCCGCGTTCGCACAGGAGATCGATCGCAAGCTGCTGCACCGCCCGATGCAGGTGCAGCCCCATTCCGGTAAGCACATAGTTTCTCGATCCTGCGATTTTGACGCCCCGTTCGAGATCGAGCAGCCGCAAAGACGTGCCTAACGCGATATGGTCCTTCGGCTCAAAATCGAATGCCGGCAGCCTCCCCGCCGTTCTCAGCTGCACATTGTCTTTGTCGGACGCGCCGATTGGCGTATCGGCGGACACCGGGTTCGGAACGAGCAGCATTAGCTGCTCAAACTCCCGCTCTACGGCTTGAAGCCGTGCCTCAAGCTCGGCCAGCTTCTCTTTAACGGCGACGGCTTGCTTCTTCTTGCCTTCGGCTTCCCCGTTCCTGCCTTCACGCAGCAGTGCGGGAATGTCCTCGGACAGCCGGTTTCGCAGCGCCCTCAGCGGTTCAACCTCACGCACCAGCTGCCTCCGCTTGTCGTCCGTTTCGAGTAGCCGCTCGACGGAAAACCCGATTCCCTTCCACTTCGCCGTTCGCTCGTACAGCTCCGGGTTACTGCGAATTTGCCCGATGTCAATCATGGATATGCACTCCTCGCGAAAAAATAATAAAACCGCTCTTCATCCCATTGGGACGAGGAGCGGTTCGCTCGCGGTGCCACCCAAGTTGACAGCCGGCTCGTTGCGCGGGTGTCCTCTTATCGCTTGCTGTAACGGGCGATTCCCGTCCGACTTAGGAAGGCTCATCTTGCATGCAGCTCATCTTCGTTCACCGGCGCCTCCGAGTTGGATGCTCTTCATCGGCATTGTAGTTGCACAACATTATACGTCAAACATTGCCAAGTTGCAAGCAACTGTTGCTTACGTTCGCGGTTTGACGCGGTTCGTCGCTTGTGCGACGTTCGGGTCGTCCGGCCAATAATGCTTCGGATACCTGCCCTTTAAGTCCTTCTTCACCTCGAAGTATGCGTCGCGCCAGAAGCTGGACAGATCGCGCGTCACCTGCACCGGCCTTTGCGCCGGCGAAAGAAGATGCATCACGATCGGCACGCGGCCGCCCGCGATAAGCGGCGTTTGTTGCAGGCCGAACACTTCCTGCAAGCGGACCGACAGCGATGGCGACGCCGGGTCGCTGTAATCGATCGGAATACGGGAGCCGCTCGGGACGGTAATGTGCGTCGGCGCCCAATCGTCAAGCATTCGGCGTTGTTCCCAAGGCAGCAGCGATAGCAGCGCCTCCGTCACGTTCAGCCGCTGCAGATCGGCGCGGCTCTTCATGCCGCCGATGTACGGAGCGAGCCAATCGGTTAGCGAGGCGGTAAGCGCCTCGTCCGACGCATCCGGCCAATCGCTATCGATGCGGTGCAAAAACACGATGCGCTCTTGAAGCTGCTTGGCCTGCTTTGTCCAAGGGAGTATTTGCAGCCCCTCCTGCACGATGCCGTCAAGCAATGCGGCGGCAGTAAGCTCGGGATCGGGATGCGGCAGCGGCGCCTCCGACAGCACAAGCGCGTCCAAACATTTGCGCTTCCGCGCTCTGACGCTTTGCGTTTGCCTGTCCCAGCTCAGCTCCTGCCGCTCGACGATCCGATCGACATGGTGCTCCTCCAGCTGCTCCATCGTGATCGGAGCGGCAAGCGCAATGCGGCCGTCCGTCCCGGCATCGTCCAGCTCGGCCGCGACGACGTACGGCAGCTGTGATAGCGGCTGGTCAGGCCCGAATGCCGCTCCGCGTCCCCCGCTCAGCAAATATTTGCCGTTCGGGCGGCGCGCCGCGATTCGGTCGGGATACGCGAACGACAGCAGCACTCCGGCCATGTCCGCGTCGCGTTCGCCGCCGGCTCCGGCTGCGCCGCATTCCCGCTGCAGCTGCTGCGCCTCCAGCCGAACACGGCGGACGGCGGCTTCGTTAGGCTCGAGGCCGGCAGAGCGGGTTGCAGCCCGCAGCGCGCGGAGCCTTAGCCGCACGTCGGCATCGGGTTGCCCGGCACCGCCGCCGCGCAGGATGTCGCGCTCGCCAAGCAGCGCCGCTAGCTCGCACGCCGCCGCCCCGAGGCCGATCGGCATGGCGCGAAGCACCATGCCGGAGAGGCGCGGGTGCAGCGGCAGCTCCGCCATGCGGCGCCCGAGCGGCGTAAGCGCCTCCGCGGCGTCGAGCGCGCCGAGACGCTGCAGCAGCTCGCGGGCTTGCGCGAACGCGGCTGCGGGCGGCGGATCGAGCCACCGCAGCTCCCCCGGGTCCGCAACGCCCCAAGCCGCCAGCTGCAAGGCTAGCGGGGCGAGGTCGGATTCGGCGATTTCGGGCGTGCCCTGTGCGGGCAGCAGCGTCTCCTCCTGCTCCGTCCACAGCCGGTAGCAAACGCCCGGGCCGAGCCGGCCGGCACGGCCTCGCCTCTGGTCCGCCGACGCGCGGGAGACGGGCACCGTTTCGAGCCGGGTCATGCCGGTGCGCGGCGAAAATTTCGGCACCCGCATTAGCCCGCTGTCCACAACGATGCGCACGCCCTCGACCGTCAAGCTCGATTCCGCGATGGAGGTCGCAAGCACGACCTTGCGCTTGCCGCCCTCCGCCGGGGATACGGCGCGATCCTGCTCCTCCGGCGTTAAGCCGCCGTGCAGCGGCGCAATATGTACCGGCAAAGAGCGGCATGCTTCCCGCAGCCGCTCTTCCGTGCGCCGAATTTCCCCGGTTCCGGGGAGAAATACGAGAACATCGCCTTCAGCATGCGCTGCGAGCGCATCCGTCACTGCTCTCGCGACTCTATCTTCGATCCGGTCTCTGCTTTGCTGACGTACCGCATAACGGGTTTCCACCGGAAATTGTCTGCCCTCGCTCGCAATGATCGGCGCATCCCCCAACAGCTCGGCCACCGGCCTTGCATTCAGCGTTGCCGACATAACGAGGATGCGCAGATCTTCGCGAAGCAGCGACTGGGCTTGCAGGCCGAACGCCAGAGAGACGTCCGCATGTATGTTGCGCTCATGAAACTCATCGAAAATAAGCAAGCCGACATTCTCGAGCGCAGGATCCGTTTGAATCATTCTCGTCAGTACGCCCTCGGTCACGACTTCAATTTTCGTTCGCGCGCTTACCTTCGTGTCGAGCCGTACGCGATAACCGACGCGTTCCCCCGCCGCTTCGCCGATCGACGCGGCCATATACCGGGCCGCCATACGGGCTGCCAACCGCCTCGGCTCAAGCATGACGATTTTTTTGCCCTGCAGCCAAGGCTCATCCAGCAGCGCCAGCGGAACGCGCGTCGTCTTCCCTGCCCCGGGGGCCGCCGTCAGAACGGCATTCGCGTGCGTTCGCAGCGCTACTTTAAGCGCGGGAATGGCCGTTTCGATCGGGAGGGCCGTACGGCTCATTGAGCAGCCTCCTGCTTCTGTATCGCTCGAATCCGGAATGAAGAGGCGGTATACAGCAAAAGAGCGCCCCAAATGCACGCAAAGCTGACCACGTGAACGGAACTGAACGGCTCATGATATAGAGCGATTCCGAGAATCAATGAGATCGTGGGGGCTGCATACTGAAATAACCCGACGGTCGATAGCGGAAGCCGTTTCGCCGCTTCGGCGAACCATAACAAAGGCAAGGCCGTTGCAGCCCCGGCAAGCAGCAGCGGGAGAGAAGCCGCGCTTTCGAATGGGGCGCCGAAGCCGCCGGCATATGCCAAATATCCGATTGCAACCGGGAGCGGGATGATCGTCTCCCAGCTTAAGCCGAGCAGCGGGTCCACGTTCGTCTTCTTCTTTGCGAGTCCGTACAGACCGAAGGAGAACGCTAGCGTTAAAGCGATCCAAGGGAATTTCCCGTACGACACCGTCAACACGACGACACCAGCCGCCGCCAGCGCAAGCGCCGTCCATTGGAGCTTGGACGGCCGTTCCCTCAAGAAGAATACACCGAGAAGGACGCTGATCAACGGATTAATATAATATCCTAAGCTGGCTTCCACGATATGCCCGCTGTTTACCGATATAATATAAACGAGCCAGTTGATGCTGATCAGAAGCGCCGATAGGGCCGCAGCGCCGAACACCGCCCATGATGCGAAAAGCCGTTTCCATTCATGCAGTCTCTTTTTCGCCGCAAGCAAGCCCGCAACAAACACGACCGACCATATAATCCGGTGGGCGAGAATCGCTTCCGCCGGCAGACCGTCGAACAATTTCCAAAACAAAGGGAGCAGTCCCCATGCTATATAAGCGAACAGCGCGTAAATAACTCCTGTTGACAAGTTTCTCATCTCCGTATGATTACTGATAAACGTAACGGCCAAAAAGCCGACTTTTATCAATTTTACGCCGTTGCCTAGTAAAGTCAACAGGAAATCCGAGCATGAAAAACCCGCTTCCGGATCGCTTTCCGTCAGCGGGCGTGCGGAACCCGTTATTCCATTGTTGTTCAATCGATCCGAACGACGGCTTTTATAAAACCGGGCGGCTTCGTAAGAAGCGCCTCATACGCTTTGTCCACCTCGTGCAGCCCGAATACGTGCGTCACCATGCTCTTCATATCGAACAAGCCCGCCTCAATGAGCTTCAAACCGTGCTGCATTTGCTTCATATGTACGTCGTTGCGGCGCTCGTGCGCGTTGATGACCGTAATGGCTTTCCAATTCCACAGCTCCATATTGACGCTTCGCAGCCCTCCGTTGCCTTGATGGTAGCCGACGACGGACAACGACCCGTGCACCGCCGTCATTTCGCCTGCCAGCTGCAATCCGCCCTGCGAGCCGGTCGCTTCCACCGTCACGGCAATTCCCCGGTCCATCTGGTTCCATTCGGTAACCTTATAATCCGGCGGAACGCTATCGGGGGTATACGTTTCGACGGCACCGTAAGTACGTGCATGCTCCAACCCTTCTTCCCGGACGTCGACGACGATCGTGCGTCCCGCCCCCTTCAACTTCATCAACTGCAAAAACCCAAGTCCCATAAACCCGGCCCCGACAATCGCCACATCGTCTCCGAGAGCTACCGGCGTTCGTTGCGCCCCGCTCATTAAGCACGACAAGGGCTCTCCAAGCGATTCATATTCGTGGAGCGAATCGGGCACCTTGACGATATTCCGATAGTCCGCCTTCGTATATTCGGCAAACGCATGCTGGACAAGCCCGGTTACACGGTCTCCCTTTTGGAATCCATGTACGCGGGAGCCCGTCTTTTCGATAATGCCGACAGGCTCGTGGCCAAAAATCAAACGCTCGGTTTCCTTCGCTTCCAACCAAGTGCTTCCCGACAGCCACGGATGCAGCTCGGACGCGCAAACGCCGCATGCAATGACGCGGATCAGCACCTCCTCGTCCCCGATCTGCGGTATCGCTACGTCACGAACCTCGCTCTTCCGCTGTCCGACCATGACGCTTGCTTTCATGCGGACTACCTCCTCGATTTTTAAAATGGTAACGTTTTCAAAACTTCTAAAACAATTTTATGCTAAGCCGCTTCACTTTACCATAGCATTATTTAAAGTCCGCCTGTTCGCCCGAGCGGTTCAGCAGCATCCTGCGCCGCTCTTCGCCGCTCCGGGCTCCCGATAGGACCTAAATGTCTTTCAGTTCCTCCATTCGGCATAGCGGCGTTTCAGCTTGCCGACGGTTGAATCCCAGCTTAGCTTTTGCTTCGCGGCGTTTCGCCCGTACTCCGACAGCCGGCCGGCCAGCTCCTTCGATCGCATGATCCTTAAAATCGCCGAGGCAAACGCATCGGGACTTTTGCAATTAGAGACAAGCAACCCGCTTTTTCCATGAGAAATAACCTCCCGAATGCCGCCTTTTCTCGATGCGACGACCGGAACCCCCGAAGCCAAAGCTTCCGCATTGACTGCGGCGAGACCTTCCCGAAATTGCGTCGGGCAGACGAATACATCCCCTAAATGATACATTTCGTGGACCTCCGCGGGCGGAATATATCCCGTGAACGTAATCGGCACGCCGAGTTTTTTCGATAAGAATCGAACCTTCCGAATATAAGGGGTTTGTTGACTTTTTCCCGGCCAAGACGCTCCGACAGCGATCAACCTTGCGCCGGGGGCATGCTTTTTGACCTTGGCGACGGCGGAAACGAGCGTATGAAGCCCTTTCTTCGGTACAATGCGGCCGACATAGAGCACGTTAAACGTCCCTCCTACGCCCCACTTTTGCCGCAGTTGATCTTTGTAGGCTTGCGTTCTGGGCCGGAACTTCTCCGTATCGACTCCCGATTTAGCCGGCTTGAATTTGTGCGCATGCTTCGGATATGTTTGCTTCATCGTTCTCGACAAGAAGGATGAGACCGTAACTACACCGTCCGTCTGATTCAATATTTCATTCGCCTTCCGGTAGGAAAGCCGCGACATGAAGGTGAGGGAATGCAATGACAAAACAATCGTGCTGTTCGGGAACGCTTTTCTAACGTCAGGCACGAACGTCGGCCGGTTCTCGATTTGAACGATATCGAAGTATTGTCCTTTTACTGCGCGCAATGCGGCACGGATATAAGCCTTTCTTCGATTTGCGCCGGAGACGCGCACTATGCGGTAACTGCCTCCCGCCAGTACGGTGGAACGCGGAAGCCGTTTGTGGGTGCGGCTGATCAGTGTTATTCGCTCCGAACGAGCCATGCGGGAAAACACGTTATGCGTACAGCTTTCGACAGACCCCCCCATAATCGGGGGAACAGGCAGCTGCTCGGGAACGATGACCAGTACCTTCACTACGATCAGCCTCTTTCCGTTACCGTTTTCGCAACAAATATCGAGCATATTTCAAAGGATTTTCATAGGATGCAAAATATTCGCGGTTCAAGCCGGCTTCTCTGAACGAGTAGCGTTGATCTCTGAAATTCACCTCTATCAAGTAAGGCGTACCGCGGGACGTAACGCCGACGTCAAGCCCGAGATCCGCAACGCCGGGCAGTTTGCGGCCCAGCAGTCGGGCGATTTGAAGCGATGCGGTTTTAATTTTCCGTTTTACTTCTTGTGAATCCAATCCGGCATGCCTAAAAAGCAACTCGCACCTTCGCACGCGCCCGCCTCTTGCCACATTCGTTACATGACTTCCTTTTTTGGCAACCTTTCCGACCATTCCCGTAACGCCCCATTGGCCGCCTTCGCCCTTTTGCACGCTTACCCTGATGTCATACGGATTCCCTTTATATGTCGCCAAATGTATTTTCTCTTGGATGATGTAACGCTTCCCGCTAGTCATGCGTCTTAATGTTCGGTACAGCGCTCCCTGATCCACGACCTTCGGTTTGCCGCTTCTTCTTTGAATGCTCCAACAGGTTGTTCCCGGTATTTTGCCGATTTTTATAATCCCGACTCCGACTCCGCCGATGTTCGGCTTGATATACAGCTCATTAAAACGGCGTGTCATGTATTTCAATGTTGCGGCGTTGAACACCCTAGTCGACGGAAGATACCAGTCCGCTTCCGTTCGGGCGAGCTTCCGCTGGACCGTATATTTCCCGTATCTTTCGCGATTAAAGACGAGCGCTTTTCTCGCCAAAGCCGATAGCTTCGCTTTATGTGCGGAGGAGGATGGCAGCGACCGGTTGTGGATAACCTTCGGAAGAGAAGCCGACACCTTTTTGTACCCGCTTGATACCGGAACGAATCCAACCGCCCTGCGGGAGGAAAGCCGGATCCCGGACAAGCACATGTAGATCGGCGTCAGCCTAAGACTTCTGGCCGCTGCATTGTATAGGGATATCTGTTCATAGCCGGTCCGGCCTCCAGGGATTCCCCTGAAAGTTGACCGATCGAGCAAAATGCCTACTGTTTTCAAGCGCCCCGTCCTCCTTCATCGCATTCTTGTGTATCATACTCATCCGCCTCGGGGGTTGCATGGGTTATCGTGGAAATCGCGAGCATCCGCCGCGATGAAAATTGAACCGGAGGCGATCGAATGGCCGTAACACAAAAAAAGCATCCCGGACCGTTTAGGTACGGGATGCTTTATGCGGGGCGGCGCTTCGGCCGGGTGCGTTTGCACCAACTTTTGGTGCTAACCCTTTTTACTCCTTATGGTACGAACAGCAGTAATCGACGGTAGTATGCACTTTGAATAGGAAGCTCTCGTTGGCCGGCACAAAGAAAACGCCGCTTCCCTCGATCCGCTTCCAGTCTTCGCCTTTCAGCTTATATTCCGCTGCTCCGGCGAGAATTTCCATTTCTTCCTTCAACGAAGCGGAAAACTCATATTCACCCGGAAGCGCAATGCCTAGCGTTTTTTTCGTTCCGTCCGGAAATAAGACCGTTCGGCTGGTCACTTTGCCGTCATAATAAATGTTTGCATGCTTCAAGACCGTTACATCGGTAAACTGCGACAAGCCGCTCCCATCCTTTCTAAATGTACAAACGTTATATTTGCTCAATGTAACACAAATAGCCGCCTTTATGAAATACAAAACATTGCAGAAAAACGTCCGTTTTAGGAATCCTTCCATTCGGATAATGCGTCCGCAGCCAGCATTTGAATGACGTTGCTGTCCATCGGGGGGTTATGCAGCCCTGCACGGACATCACGATAATACCGTTCCAAAGGCAACGACTTGTTTAGGCTCGTTCCGCCTACGATCCTCATGGCAATATCGACGATTTTAATGGCGCTGTTTGTTACCACGTACTTTGCCAGTCCAAGCTCAGGCTTTAAAGCCGGACGATTGTCCTGCTCCCGATCCCACCGATCGGCCGCCGAGTACAACAAGCTGCGCGCCGTGCGCAGCTCTGCTTCCATCTGCCCGATCTGCTGTTGTACGGCCGGAAGCTCGGCGATCGGCCCCCGCAGGCTGTTCGGGCGATACGCCGCTGCGAATCGAACCGCAAAATCCCGAGCGGCAAATGCAATTCCCATATAGCAGGCGGGTATGTGCAGAAGCCAGCCGCCGGCATCGTCGATCGCCGGTTTCGCTTCCCGGGATATTCGCGCCTGCTCGCCGACCGTAACGCCGTCGAGCACCACATCGTGGCTCCCCGTTGCGCGCATGCCGATCGTATCCCACGTTTCTACGATGGACACGCCGTCCGTTTTGTAGACGAGGAATTCTTCCACCCGCTGCTCCTCCTCGACATAAGCGGTCACACCGAAACGGTCAAGAATCGGTGAAAGCGTGCTGAACGTCTTCCTCCCCGTCAGCACCCAACCGCCGTCCGCCTTCTTCGCCGTCGTTTCCGGCCGGCCGCCGCGGCTCGGACTCCCGGATGCGGCCTCGCTCGCAAACGTGTTGATCATCGCGCCGTCTCGCACGATGTCCCTGCACAACTCGCCGAACAGCTCCTCCGGCCACCTGCCTGTCGTTCGCAAATGCATGATCTGCCCTAAGTGCCAGCCCACGGATAAGGCGGTGGAGCCGTCTCCGTAAGCAAGCCGCTCCTGAAGCATTACCATTTCGTACAGCGATATTTCGTCTCCCCCGAATGCTTTCGGAACGGTAAGCTTCAAATAACCCGCCTCACGCAGGTCGGCAAAATTAGGAAACGGGAACGTCCCTTCCCGGTCATGAACGCCAGCTCTTTCCGCAAACCGAGCCGCCAGCTCCTCGACCTTCCGCGCCCGCTTCATCTCTTCTTCACTTCGGACGTATTGATCGATCAAGCGCTTCATGAGCGTCATCCCCTTTCGAACGCTTGGCGATGGATTATGTAATATATATTAACGTATTGTACCACAGAAATCGTTCAAATCACTTGTTGCGATTTCGAGCGAAATCCCAGCGGAACACAATGTCCGCTATTTCCCGGCATATGGCGGAATCCCCCGAAATAACGGAACAAGATGTCCGCTAATTTGTTGAAAAGTCAAAAAATCGAGAGAAAACACCGTGTTAGCGGACAACGCCTTCCGTTACATCGCCGAATTATGTAAACTAGCCCATTTTAGCGGACATCCCTTTCCGTTAGCTATTGGCAACTGCCGAGCGAAGAAGTAAGTCGATAAAAGAAAACCGGCAAACGGTGTTCCGTCTGCCGGAAAAGTTCAACTTACTTTTGTGCGCGCGCTTCGTCTTTGATTTCTTCCCGGTTTCCTTCTACGCTCTCCAGACGGCGCTCGTTTTTCTCGCGAATGTCGCTTGCCTCTTGCGGAGATATTTCACCCGCATGCTCCTGCAAATAATCTTCCGCCTCATGGAAATTTTCCAGCGTGTTTTGTACGTTGTTCTGCAATTTTTCCACGTTATCCGCGCGATTATCGGGTTTTGCCATGGTCGAATTCTCCTTTTGAGGTAATCGATGGTACGTAAAAAGAATTCCACGAGGAATGCGGTTTTATTCATTTGATAACATATCGATCGGGGCTTGCTACGGCATTTTTTGCAAAAGATTGGCGTCCAGATCCCGGATCCGGCTTTTCCCCGAAACGCCTAACTGGATTTCCGTTTCCGCGTACAATTTCTGAATGACGGCCTCTACTCCCGCTTGTCCCGCGACAGCGAGCGCGTACGCGTAAGGACGCCCGATTAAGACGGCGGCAGCCCCCAGGGCAATCGCTTTTATGACGTCCGCTCCCCGCCGGATGCCGCTGTCGAGCAGAACCGGAACGGCTCCGTCAACGGCTTTAATAATTTCCGGAAGAGCCTCCAACGTTCCGATGGCCCCGTCCAGCTGCCTGCCGCCATGATTCGATACGACAATGCCGTCTACGCCGTGCTGCAACGCTTCTCTTGCATCCTCAGGATGCGTCAGCCCTTTGACGAGAACGGGAAGCCGTGTATTGCTTTTGATAAAGTCAAACTCTTTCCATGTAAAGCACGTATTATTCCCTTCTTCCAGCGCTTTAAGAACCGCATGCTTGAGGTTTTTCTCCGGCGGCTGCTCCAGCATTTCTTTAAATATGGGATCGGTAAAATAATTGCCCATGCCGTGACCTTTAAGGAATGGCAAATACGAATTGTGCAAATCCGTTTCCCGCCATCCTAACATTGTAGAATCGACGGTGACGACAATCGCGGCATAACCCGACTTTTCGGCCCTGCTCAACAAGCTTGCCGTCAGTCGGCGGTCTTTGGGCGGGTATAACTGAAACCACCGTAAGGAATCGCCCGCAGCCTCCGCTACTTCCTCCATCGATTTGGACGACACATTGCTTAGAATGTACGGGATGCCGAATTTAGCGGCCGCTTTCGCGGGAGCCAGCTCCGCGTCGGGATGAAGTATCGAATTCACGCCGATCGGCGCCAATAAGAAAGGACTTCCTACTTTCATCCCAAGAAGCTCGACGCTAAGATCCCGGTGCGAAATATCGGAGCATATGCGAGGGACGATGCGGTACGAATAAAACGCTTCTAAGTTGGCTCGCATCGTATGTCCCGCTCCGGCGCCGCCATGCACATATCCGAATGGTCCCGCGCCAAGCTTGCGCCGCGCCTCCTCCTCCCAATCCTCCACCGATAGGAAGGCGTTTATATTCGTTTCGGCTTCGTAATAATTCATTTGGATTTTTGAGCCTTCTATACGGACCGAACCCATTCTTTCATCCCTTCTTCGGCTGAAGCATAGTGTGCTGTCGTTATGAAAATAGGATGCGCGCTTTTGCAGCAAAACATTTATTTCGCGCTCTTTTTGTTCACACAATGTTCAATTGTGCAAAACTACCCGTATATGGTAAGATACGTCTTGTCCTCAAAACACGGAGCTGTGGTGTAGAGGCCTAACATGCCTGCCTGTCACGCAGGAGACCGCGGGTTCGAATCCCGTCAGCTCCGCCATTTGCATAGAAATCTTAGTCTCGCGGGATCGTTCCTTGCGGGGCTTTTTTGATTTGTCTATGATGGAATGAAAGAAATGATCCGGAGGAAACCCCTTATGATCCGCGGACGCTTTGCCCCGACGCCGTCGGGCTTTATGCATATCGGCAACTTATCCACCGCGCTGCTTGCTTGGCTGCAAGTGCGCAAAGCGGGCGGCCGGTTTGTTCTGCGCATGGAGGACATCGATAAGCCGCGCTCCAAACCTGAGCTGGCGCGGCAAATTATAGAGGATCTGCGCTGGCTCGGACTGGATTGGGATGAAGGTCCCGGCGAGGGCGGCCCTTACGCCCCTTATCTGCAAAGCTTGCGGGAAGCCTATTACGAGGAAGCGTTCCGGAAGCTTCAATATAGCGGTTGGCTGTACCCCTGCTACTGCAGCCGCGCGGACCTCGCCGCACTGGCGACCGCTCCGCACGGACTTCATGCGGAGGGTCCGGTTTACCCGGGAACTTGCAGGGCGTTAACGGACGAGCAGCGACGGTCCCATGAGGCGTTGAAACGCCCCTCGTACCGGTTTGCGCTGCCGGATAAGCCTTTCGTGTTCAAAGACGGAATCGCCGGTACGCAGCGGTTTCCAGCGGGAGCAGGCGGAGATTTCGTCGTCAAACGAGCCGACGCCGTGATCGGCTATCAGCTGGCTGTAGTCGTTGACGATGCGGCCATGCACATAACCGACGTCGTCAGAGGCTCCGATCTGCTCGATTCCACCCCGCGGCAGCTGGCACTCTACGATGCGCTCGGACTACCCGCGCCGCGCTTCGCGCACGTCCCCCTCCTGCTCGGTCCGGACGGCCGCCGATTATCGAAGCGCGACGCCTCGCTTACCGCCGCAGCGATCAGACAACACGGACTCGCAGCGGAAACGGTCGTCGGAATGATCGCGCACGTAATCGGTTGGATCGAGAAGCCCGAGCCGCTGCGTCCTTCCGAGCTCGTCGACAAGTTCAAGCTGGAAACCGTTCCGAACCGGCCGCTTCAGCTCACGGCAAATCATTATGATCTCCTAACGGGGCGATGAAAAGCAGAACGCATCATTTCAGCTGACGTTCGCGGTAAGCGTCCGCATACTTGCCATGCTCCGGCAACGCGACCTGTTCGAACCGGTCGGAGAGCACCTCCAGATGATGCTCCAGCTCGCCGCCGAAAATCGGAAGCCCGTGTCCGGTAACGGCCGCCGCCGGCCGAAGCTCCCGAAGCGCTTGGACGGATGCCTTCGCCGACTTCCAATCGGGCGTAAAATACATCGGCGGCCCGTGAATGCTTTTGTGCTGCGTAATGACATGCAGCGCGGATTCCTGTTTAACGGTCGTGAACGCATCGCCGGCGATCAGCGTCCGGTCCTCTTCCCGGAACAATGAAATATGTCCCGGAGTATGACCGGGGGTCGCGACCCATCTCCACCCGGCAAGCCCAGGAACGGTTCCGTCTTCCGGCAGCGGCTGCGCTCTCTCTCCCAGATCGATCGCGCCGTTCGGATACAGCGGGGAAACGGCGCTCATCATTCCTCCCCCGACGGAAGGATCCGGGGGCAAATAAGCGGCAGAGCCGGTCAAGTACGGGAGCTCTTTCTCATGCGCGTACACGGGAACATCCCACCGCTCCGCAAGCTCCTGCAGTGCGCCGACATGGTCGAAATGCCCGTGCGTCATGACGATGCACGCAGGACGTCCATGGTAAGCCAGGCGCTCCCTTGCCGCCCTCTCGATCGCATTCGCGCTGAATTTCAGCCCCGCATCGACAAGCACCCACTCCCCGTCATCCGCACCGGGCCTGCCGACAAAAACGACGTTTACCATGATCAGCCGCTTCCAAAACACATCGTGCGTCACGTATTCCGCCAGCACGTTCCTCATCCCCTTCTTTGCATGATGAGGTTAGGGTAACCATTCCGTCACTCCGGTATAATTCGCTGCGCTTGTATAAAGCGCTTCTTCCAATTGGCGTCCATATCGGTGACTGTCACGCCGATTCCTTTGCGGTATGTATGCAGCAGCTTGTTATTGCCGGCGTAGATGGCGACATGACCGATCCGGGCGACTCCGGTATTTTTCTCCCGTTTGGGAGTGGTGAAAAACAGCAGATCGCCTTTACGGAGCTCCTCAAACGAAACGGTTTTCCCGACCGCGCTTTGCTGTCTGGAGTTTCGCGGCATGTCCGTTCCATGAAGCTTGTACAAGAAATTTACAAAGGAAGAGCAGTCGAACGTATTCGTTTGCCCAAGCTTGGCATCAAATTCATATTCCGTGCCGAGAAATTTCAATCCGACCGCCATGATCGAGTCGGCCGTCTGCTCCCACTTCGGACGCTGCGCGGCAAGTATATAATCCGTTGAGCCGATGTCCACGAAGCCGATCGTGTTCCCGGCAATTACCCGAATCCAACGTTCCCCGCTCTCTCCCATTACGATGACGCTTGTCCCCGGTTTTACCTCTTTCAACCGTTTTCCGTCTTTATCGGTTTGATCCATGACCCACGTGCTTTGTTTGATTTGAGCGCTTGTCGTAATCGAGGCACTCGGGTATTTGCCCGGCAGGTCGGATACGGGATCCTCTTCGCTTTCCGAATCGACCAGGGTGGCGGTCGAAACCGCTTGATCCCATAGAAGCTTGAAACCTAACGACTCCGCAGCCAAGCGAATCGGTATGTAGGTGGTGCCTTTGTAATTCATGCTGCTGGGCACCCATTCCGTTCCGTTGTAATACGGCTTGTCCGACGACATTACATTTCCGTTAACGGACCATTGGAACGGAACGAGGAGCGTCTCCGCCTTCGGCCAGCTTGTCGAAGCTACCGCGGCCCCGTACCCCAACGAACAGGCGATCATGCCGCCGGCAACCCATCCCGCAATTTTTCGTTTCATCATGAAGTCCCTCCCGTCATTACCAATAACAACGCTGCAAGCCGCCGATAAAGTTGCATTACGGAATACCCATTTAAATAATTGGAAAATGGTTCGGGCAAACTAGTTCGAAATATGTAATGAAAGAAGGGTTGTTCCGTGCCTGGAGTGAAATGCGTGGTCGATACGTGCACCCATTATTTGTACGGCGACCGGTGCGGCGCCAAAAATATCGACATTATGCACGAAGAAGAAACGTCGATGTCGCAGTCCGTTGAACAAACAATGTGCAAAAGCTTCTCCCATGCGAACGGGATTGCGAACTATCTCGGATCCGCCGACAATATGAACTGGGGCGGTACGGCCATGGGCTTGCTCAATCCGAATTACGAGGTGAGCCCGTCGATCTCTTGTACGGTATCCTCCTGCAAATATTGGGGTGAAGGCGCAAAGTGCGTCGCCGAAGCGATCGAAGTAACCGGAATGAACAGCAATGAGTGCCAGGATACAAATTGCCTGACGTTCACCAAGAGAGAAGGGGCGTAACGCATGGAATATAACATGAAAACGAAAGAACTGGACGACGGCGCCGATTATCCGATTGACGTGCTGGCAGGTATGACCGGACTCGGCTTCGATACGATTCGCAAGCTCGAACGCGAAGGAAACATTTCGTTTCGGATGAACGAGCGCGGCGAACAAACAGTGAACGGCAAGCAGTTTTTGGACTGGGCCCGCTCGGTCGGCGGCATCATCGATGTGCAAAAAACGGAATACCCGGTAATGGAAGTCGAAGACCGGTAACGGCGATTCGCCCTGCTGCGGGAAATCATGCAGCCGGGCGTATTTTTTGTGCGCGTTCTTTTATCGAGAATGATGAAAGAGGTGATATAATAGAATAGTTTGCTCTATTCATAGATTTTACGATTACTATATGCTTCTAAGGTGGTATGACCTTGTCTCTCGTCACGGAATGGCTGCAATCGTACCGGGGCTTTCACTGGAACATAAAGCGGTTCATGATGTTTTCGCTGCTTTGGAATGTCGGTATGGGCGTCTTCGGCGTCCTTTATAATTTATATATACGCTCGCTTGGCTTTGAGCAGGCGACCGTCGGGCATACTGTAGCGGCGACTACGATCGCAACCGCGCTGATGCTTGTCCCCGCAGGCGTCCTTTTCGACCGTCTGGGCGCGAAGCCCGTTGTGCTCGCAGGCCTGCTGGGAGCGACGGCGGCCTTTACGCTGCGATGCATAGCCGTCTCCGAGCCGTCGCTCATCGCAACCGCCTTCCTCTCCGGCTTGCCGGCCGCCTTCGTGCAAGTGGCGGCTCTGCCATTGCTGGCGGAAAATTCGACGCCGGAGCAGCGCACGCATCTGTTCAGCTTTCACCAAGCGCTCGTCATGTTTGCGAATGTCATCGGCAACGTCGGCGGAGGCGCTTTAACGGACGCTTTGCAAGCCTGGTTCGGCTGGCCGCTTGCATCGAGACTACGATTCAGTTTGCTGCTCGGCATCGCCATATCGTTTCTCGGCATTTTGCCGATGCTTTCCGTTCCCGGCCGAGGACAATCGGCATCCGGGCGGAATGCCGATTCGCTCAAGCCTTCCGAAGGACGCATCGAGCGGATGAGGAACCATATGCGAAATCATAAAGCGTCGCTGCAAATCATCGCCTGGTTCGCAACGATCGGCTTGATGACTTCGATCGCAGGGGGCTTGATCGTTCCGTATTTAAACGTGTATTTTTCGGACCGGTTTCACTCGTCGAGCACGACGATCGGCATACTCATTGCGCTCGGACAAGCGGCGACGGGCGTTGCGTTCCTGTTTGGTCCGAGAATCGCGAACGCATTGGGCGACGTAAAAGCGGTCGCTCTACTTCAGCTCGCTTCGATTCCGTTCATGCTCATCACCGCGTTCTCCACTCAATTTTTGTTTGCCAGTACGGGGTACTTATTTCGGCAAGCCCTTATGAACGCAGCTAATCCGATGTATATGTCGCTAATGATGGGCCGCGTGGAAAAATCGCTGCGGGGCTTGGCCAACAGCATTCGCGACGCCGTATTTCAGCTCGGCTGGTTTATCGCGGCGCCGATCAGCAGCTACATCGTCATGGCCCAAGGACCGTACTGGGGTTATGTGTACGTATTCAGCATTACGGCAACGGTTTATGCCGCAACGTCCGTTTTGTTTTTCATCGTTTTCCGCCGTCATGAGAAGAACGGGCGGTCTCTTCAATAAGCCGAATGAGCTTCGCGAGCGCATCCGTCTCCCCTTGGCGCCGCATGGCTTCAAGGTAGTTTTCTTTATTCGCCGCAAGAAAGCGAACGGCCTTGAGCAGCGTTTCGTTCGTGAGCGATTCTTCCTCCAGCACCGATGCAAACCCGCGCGAACGGAACGATTCCGCGTTCAATATTTGGTCCCCGCGGCTGGCGGCTTTCGATAACGGAATGAGCAGCATCGGCTTGCGCAGCGCCAAAAACTCATAAATCGAGTTCGAGCCCGCCCTCGAAATAACGAGATCCGTCATCGCCAATATGTCCGGCAGCTCATCCTTCAAATATTCGAATTGGCGATAGCTGCCGGATTCAAGCGCAGGCTCCGCGTTTCCTTTGCCGCAAAGATGCACGATCTGAAACTGTTCCGACAGCGCAGCCAAATTGTCTCTCACCGCTTTGTTAATCCGCTGCGACCCGAGGCTCCCCCCCATAATGAGCAAGACCGGCTTACCTTTTGTGAAACCGCAAGCTTGAAGCCCTTTCTCTTCCTTGCCCTTGAATAGATCCTCCCGAACGACGGCGCCGACATGAACCGTTTTGTCGCCGGAAATATGCTTCTTTGTCTCCGGGAACGTCGTGCATACCCGCTTGGCGAACGGAATGGACAGTTTATTGGCAAGGCCGGGCGTCAAATCCGACTCGTGTATAATCGCGGGCACTTTGTTCATCCAAGCTCCCATTACCACCGGAACGGACACAAAGCCCCCTTTGGAAAACACGATATCCGGCTTCAGCTTCTTCATCAACCGGTACGATTGCCATACCCCTTTTACCACCTTAAAAGGATCCTTCACATTGTTCCAGTCAAGATACCTTCGCAGCTTACCCGTGGCAATGGAATGGTACGTTACGCCCGGAAGACCCTCCGTAAGCTCCCGTTCGATTCCGCCCGCCGAACCGATATAATGAATATTCCAGCCCTCATTTCGAAAATGAGGGAGTAACGCCAGATTAACCGTTACATGCCCCGCCGAGCCCCCGCCCGTAAATACAATCGTCCTTGTCACGCTCAAGTCGCTCCCCTTTCGTCAATACAAAACCTCTGAGAGCGCCTCAGAGGTTTTTGCTGTTACTCGTGTTTTATCGTTTGGGCGAATTGGCTTCGCTTTTTTTGCGTCTTTTTCTCCAGCATTCTTAATCTTTGATCTTCCTTGCGGGCGATATAGGCGTTCTCCGCAAGCAGCTTCCGATAATTGGCGAACCGCCCCGCTTCGAGCTTTCCGTCCCGAACCGCCTTACGAACCGCGCAATCCGGCTCCCGTTCATGGGTGCAATCGGCAAAACGGCACTGCGCGGCGAGCGATTCGATATCCTCGAAGCCTCCCGACAGCCCCTCCGACGCTTCCCATAAGTGAAGCTCCCGCATGCCCGGCGTATCGATGACGATGCCGCCGGTTGGGGCGACCAGCAGCTCGCGATGCGTCGTCGTGTGCCTGCCGCGGCCGTCCTCTTCGCGGATATCGTTCACCTTCTGGACGGCTGCGCCAAGCAGCGCGTTCACGAGCGTCGATTTCCCGACGCCGCTCGATCCGAGCAGCGCTGCGGTTTTTCCGTCCGATACATACGGAAGCAGCGCATCGAGCCCCGCTCCCGCTTCCGCCGAAACGGCGTGAATCGGAACGCCCATCCCAACCGAGTCGGCCATGGCGATATAATCGTCGAGCCGATCGGCGGCCAAATCCGCCTTGCTCAATATAATAACCGGCTCGGCCCCGCTTTCCCAAGCGAGGATTAAATACCGCTCCAGCCGGCGCAGGTTGAAATCTTGATTTACCGCATTTACAAGAAACACGGTGTCCACGTTCGCCGCAATGATTTGCTCCGACGCTTCATTCCCGGCGATTTTCCTTGAAAACTTGCTCTTTCTCGGAAGCACGGCGTGAATCGTCGCCTTGCCTTCCGACGGCCGCGCGGCAACCGCCACCCAATCGCCGACGGCGGGCAAATCTCCGCGCGCCTCCGCTTGGTACCGCAGCTTGCCGGACAGCTCGCTGAGCAGCTCTCCGTGCTGCGTCCGGACCCGGTACATTCGTTTGTGCTCCAGCACGACACGCCCCGGCTCCAGTCCTTCCGCGCGGTACGGTTCCCATTGCCGCTCCCACGCATCATTCCATCCGTATTCCTTCAGCTTCAAATAGGATCCTCCTTGGCATGAAAGCCGCGGAAAACCCGGTATCGTAAAAGTGATGTGTCGTGATTACCGGTGAAGCTCCGCAGCCTCTTTTCGTTGTTGACTTGTGCGGCAGTTACGTGTAACGTTCCAAACATTCACCATACAACATCACTCCTTCATATTAGCTTCCAAACATTCTCATTATATGTGTAAAGCCGGACCTTTTTCAACTCCAAAGTAAAAAAGCCGCACTTCGGTCCATGAACCGAAATACGGCTTTAAGCAGGCGCTTTCCGTTAAGAGGCGGAGCTTTCGGAATCCAATGCAATTTTTTCCGAAAGCGTGTCGCGAATAACGTTGAAGATCGTTTGGAGCAGGTAGTTCAAATCCGCCTGCGACTGCCGAAACTGGCCGACTACCGGATATGCGTCGAGCCGGTCTTGCAGCTGCTCGATTTCGGCTTCGATCTTCTCGACCATCGCCTTATTTTTGAACGTCGTTTCGAAGGCGACGATTTCCTTCTGCTTCTTCTTAATCGAGGAAATCAACTGCTGAATTTCCGCATGCTGGTTCACTTGCTTCTCCGCTTTGCGAAAAATTTCAACCTCATCCGATGTGGAAATGGCAGCCGCCAAGTCCTTCGCCATCTTCATAATATCTTCCCTAACGAGCAAATCCTTCAATTGATACGATTCGATCGCGCAACCGCTGCCGTGGTCGCCGTCATGGTGCCATTTGTTAGCCATTGGACTGAGTCTCCTTTACATGTTGGCCGCAGCCGGTGCCGATTCGTTCGCCAACTCGCCTTTGATGAACCATGTCATCGGTTCGGTAATCGTCACTTGCGCAAACTGGCCGATCAACGACTTCGGACCTTTGAAATGAACGAGCTTATTCGTGCGAGTTCTGCCCGATAGCACGTCCGGATTCGTCTTGCTCTCGCCTTCTACGAGAACCTCAACCGTTTGCCCGCGGAGCCGGTCGTTCGCCTCTTTGCCGATGTCGGCCAGAAGGGCGTTCAACCGCTGTAGCCGCTCCTTCTTTACTTCCTCGGGAATGTCGTCCTGCATCGCGGCAGCCGGCGTTCCCTCGCGAGGGCTGTAAATAAACGTGTATGCCGAATCGTACCGAACTTGCCGGACAAGCGACATCGTATCCTCGAACTGCTCATCCGTCTCTCCGGGGAAGCCGACAATGATGTCCGTCGTCAGCACGACGTCCGGGATCGCCCGCTTAATTTTGGCCACAAGGTCCAAATATTGCTCTCGCGTATATTTGCGGCTCATCTTCTTCAAAATTTCCGTATTGCCCGATTGTACCGGCAGGTGGATATGTTCGACCATATTGCCGCGGCGCGCGAGCACCTCGATCAGATGGTCGTCGAAATCGCGCGGATGGGACGTCGTAAACCGAATGCGCGGAATGTCGATCTTCTGGATATCCTCCATTAAATCGCCGAACCGGTACTCGATATCTTCGAAATCTTTGCCGTACGCGTTCACATTTTGGCCCAGCAACGTAATTTCCTTATAGCCTTGACGCGCGAGCTCGCGCACCTCGGCGATGACATCGTCCGGACGGCGGCTGCGCTCCTTGCCGCGAGTGTAAGGTACGATGCAGTACGTGCAAAATTTGTCGCAGCCGTACATAATATTGACCCAAGCTTTCATGCCCTCGCGCTTTTTCGGTAAATTCTCGACGATGTCGCCTTCCTTCGACCACACTTCAACGACCATTTCTTTGCTGAAGTAAGCTTCTTGAAGCAAATTCGGCAGCCGGTGAATGTTGTGCGTGCCGAAGATCAGGTCGACGAACGGATGCTTCGTCAATATCCGGTTCACGACGCCCTCTTCTTGAGACATGCAGCCGCATACGCCTAGCACCAGGTTCGGTCTTTGTGTCTTTAAGCCCTTTAGATGGCCCAACTCTCCGAATACTTTATCCTCCGCGTTCTCACGAATGGCGCAAGTGTTCAATAGAATGACGTCGGCCTCTTGCTTATCCTCCGTCGCTTCGTAGCCCATCGCTTCGAGCATGCCCTTCATCGTTTCCGAGTCGTGCTCGTTCATTTGGCAGCCGTAGGTGCGGATCAAATACTTTTTGCCTTCGCCGAAATGTTTCATTTCTTCCGGAAGCTCAAAGTCGTAATGTACCTGTATATCTTCTTTCCCGCGTTTTTTCGCATCTTTGTAGGAAGGAGGCTGGAAATATTTCGAATAATCCTTCTGTTTCGTATTGGTATTTGTCATCTATCGTTCACCTCTTAACTTCAAAGGTTAGAAATCGTATCAGTAACGCATACATTTCATTATTATAGCATAACTCTTATGAAAACCGAAAAAAAACGATTCCCAGTAATGGATTGGACCATTCCGGAAATCGTTCGAGATGGCTTACAACATAATCGTTCCCGTATCCCCGTTCTTGACGCCGGCGCCGTTCGCCTCGTCCGTGTCGATATGCATATCCAGCGCAAACTGATCGGATACGCGGCAAACTACATTTTCGAATACGACCGCCCGCTCGCCTTCCACCCGGACACTCACGGTTTGCTTGTCCGATATGCCGAACCTGGCCGCATCGTCGGTATGAAAGTGTATATGCCGTGCGGCGACGATAACTCCTTGCTCGATCGTAATTTCGCCTGCCGGACCGACAATGGTGATGCCTGGCGTTCCGTCAATGTTACCGGATAACCGGACCGGCGGATTCACGCCGAGAGCGAAAGCATCGCTGCGGGATATTTCAAGCTGCGTGTTGCCTCGAGCGGGACCGAGAATTCGGACCTTGTCGAATTTGCCTTTCGGGCCGACTACAGCGACCGTCTCTTCCGCGGCGAACTGTCCCGGTTGAGACAGCGGCTTCATCTCCTTCAATTGATAACCAGGGCCGAACAGCTTTTCAAAATGCTCCGGAGACAAGTGAATATGTCTTGCCGACACACCAATCGGAATCGTTGCCAATGCAGTCTCCTCCTTAGATGAGTGTTACTTTACCCTGTTTCTTATATGTAAAGAGGCATACGGTGTTGAGACCGTATGCCGTATTTGGATTAACGGAATTCCGCAACCAGTTTGTTGAACTGCTCTTCCGTGAGCTTAATATCTTGCTTCGCAAGCGCTTCTTGTTTGAAGCCTTTATAAAGATTTTCATACGATTTCTTCGACTTGTCTTGATAAATCAAGCCGGTCAGCATGCCGCCGGTTTCCATCAGCTTCGTCATGGCGCCGATGCGGTTCGACGGATCGTAATCGTTCTGCTCGTCGAGATCGACGATGTGCTCCTTAAACCAATCGTACGTGTTGATCTTGTTGAACGTTACGCAAGGGCTGAATACGTTAATGATGGAGAAGCCCTCGTGCTTGATGCCTTCTTCGATCAACGCCGTAAGCTGCTTAATGTTGCTGGAGAACGACTGAGCGACGAACGTAGCGCCAGCGGACAGTGCAAGCTCAAGCGGATTGAGTGTCGATTCGATCGAGCCTTCCGGGGTCGATTTCGTCTTGAAGCCTTCTCCGCTTCGCGGCGAAGTTTGGCCCTTCGTCAATCCGTAAATTTGGTTGTCCATGACAATGTACGTAACGTTAATGTTGCGGCGAATCGCGTGAATCGTATGGCTCATACCGATCGCAAAGCCATCTCCGTCACCGCCGGAGGCGATAACTGTAAGCTCGCGGTTAGCCATCTTCAAGCCTTGCGCGATCGGCAGCGCGCGGCCGTGAACGCCGTGGAAGCCGTAGGCGTTAATGTAACCGGAAATACGGCCGGAGCAGCCGATCCCGGAAACGACTGCCAAGCTCTCGGGTTCGAGGCCGATATTGGCAGCGGCGCGTTGAATGGCTGCTTGTACGGAGAAGTCTCCACAGCCCGGGCACCAGTTCGGTTTTATATTGTTACGGAAATCCTTAAATGTTGCCATGGATTATATCAACTCCTTGCAGCCGGTATGAATTTCAGATGGCAAGAATGGCGTTCCGTCGTATTTCAAGAACTTCTTAATTTTGTCTCCGTGACCGACATGCAGCTTGATTTGATCGGCAAGCTGGCCGGTTGCGTTGTTTTCTACAACGATAACGGTTTTCGCCTTCTCGACATGCGGAGCAACGAGATCCGTCGGGAACGGGAACAGCTGGCGAACCGTCATATGGTTCGTAGTGATGCCGTCCTTCGCCAAACGCTCGCGCGCTTCGTCGATCGTTCCGCCCGTCGAGCTCATTCCGACGATCAATACGTCAGGCGTATCGCTCTTCACGTCGATGTGGATCGGGTTCGTAATGCGGACGCTCTCGAGCTTCTTCATCCGCTTATCCATCATCTTCTTGCGGTTGGCCGGGCTCTCGGAAGGACGCCCTTCCTCGTCGTGCTCAACGCCCGTCACGTGGTGCAAGCCGTTCTTCATGCCCGGAATGACGCGCGGCGAAATGCCGTCTTCAGTAACTTCGTAGCGTTTGAACAGTTTGTTATCCTCGAGAGCCGGAAGCTCGCCCGCTGCCAATGCGCCGCGATCGATAACGATTCGGTTGTAATCGAGCTCTTCGGCGGTTTGCTTGCCGAGAGACAATTGAAGGTCCGTTACGAGAATGACCGGGCATTGGAATTTTTCCGCAAGGTTGAACGCCTCGATCGTATCGTAGAAGCACTCTTCCACCGTGCTCGGCGCGATGACGATTTTCGGGATTTCACCGTGCGTTCCGTAAATCATGGCGTTGATATCGCTTTGCTCTTGCTTCGTCGGAAGGCCTGTGGACGGTCCTCCGCGCTGTGTGTCGACGATAACGACCGGCGTTTCGGTCATGCCCGCAAGGCCGATCGCTTCCACCATCAAGGAAAGACCCGGGCCCGCCGAAGCGGTCATCGCCCGAACGCCGCCGTAGTTGGCGCCGATCGCCATCGTAACGGCCGCGATCTCGTCCTCGGTTTGGATGACGGAGCCGCCGAACTTGGATAGAGCTTTCACAAGGTATTCCATAATTTCGGAAGCAGGCGTAATCGGGTAGGCCGGCATGAAGCGGCAGCCGCCGGCTACGGCGCCAAGGCCGATCGCGTCGTTGCCGATCATGAACAGCTTCGGTTTGCCGTCGGAAGGCTCCAATTGGAATTCCTTCAAAGAGCCGCCCGCTTGCTCCAGGACGTTCTCCGCACCGCGGCGCACCGCTTCGATGTTCTTCTCTACGATGGCAGGACCTTTGCGGCTGAATTCTTCTTCAACTGCTTTATTAAATACTTCCAGCGGAAGTCCGAGCAAAGCCCAGGACGCACCGGAAGCAACCATGTTCTTAAACAAAGACGTGCCGAGTTCTTCCGCAATCGCCGTAATCGGAACCGCAAACAGCTTCGCGTCGACCCCTTCCGGGACCGTCGGATTAAACTTCGCGTCCGCCACGATGACGCCGCCTTTACGCAGCTCGTGAGCGTTAAAGTCGATCGACTCTTGGTCGAAAGCGACAAGAATGTCCAAATCGTCCGAAATTGCGCGAATCGGTTTTGTGGAGATTCGGATTTTGTTGTTCGTATGGCCGCCCTTAATCCGAGAGGAAAAATGACGATAGCCATACAGGTAATACCCTAATCGGTTCAGCGCCGTCGAGAAAATCCGGTCGGTACTTTCAACGCCTTCGCCTTGTTGTCCGCCGATTTTCCAAGACAATTGACTAATCAACTGAGGTCCACTCCTTTAGTGGCAAATAATAGTGAAGATTGAAGTGAGACAAAATATTAATATTTGGTAAAACATCAACTTAAATCATGTTAAGTTTATGTCTTAAACAAATAAAAAGCAAGCCATTTGACCGTTCTTCAAATATAGTATTTTTCGATGGTTTTCATAGCAAAATTAGATGGATGCCTCTTATCCATTATTAGCTTCCGGAAGCCATTTTATATAAAAGGATGTAAAGTTTTTTCCCATAAATCCTTCCACTTGCTCCGGCGAATACCGCTTATGAAGCTCATTTTCCAATAAATGCAGTTTTCCGGGATGCTCGAGGTGTTTCACCCATTCGGAAATGCCGTCAAAATCCGACCCGAAGCCCGTCTTGGAAACCCCGCCCAGCTCGCATACCCGCTCAATATGCGTTAATACATCGTCGATCCCCGCTTCTTTGCCGTCGCTCCGCAAAAAATACGGAACGAACGTAATTCCGATTCGGCCGTCCAAGGCGATGATCGCCTTCACTTGCTCGTCGGTAAGATTGCGAGGATGATCGCAAATGGCGCGCATATTCGAATGGGAGGCGATAAACGGCCGCTTGCCGAGCTCGGTCAGCTCCCAGAACGCCTTCTCCGACAAATGCGACACATCCAAGGTCAAGCCAAGCGAATCGCATTCTTCGATCAGTTTCTTGCCGGCATGGGTAAACCCGCCGCCGCGCGCCTCCCGCGCACCGTCCGCAGCCCAGTTCGCGAAATTCCATGTCAGGCCCAGCGTCCTTACGCCCAAATCCCAAGCGATGCGCAAATAGGTGAAATTCGCCTCCAAGCCGTCCGCGCCTTCAAGCGTAAGCAGCGCTCCGATTTTCGTCTCCGCCGGTTGAAGCACCTGCTCCAAATCCTCCTTGGTTTGAATAAAGCGCATCCCGGGGTGAGCCGCTACATGCCGCCTAAACAGATCGACGCTTCTTAATACGGCGTCGAACGGCCTGCCGTTCCATTCCTCCGGAATATAGATGGCGAATGCTTGAACCGCCATGTCTGCCGATTTCAACCGCTGATACGTAACGTCCAGCCGCGCGTCGTCTTCAAAGCGGGTATTCGGGTAAATGAGCATTTTGCTCAAAGCGTCGCAATGCAAATCCATCCGCTTCATAACCATCGTCGATTCCTCCCTTATCCGGATACGCATAAAAAAACCTGTCTACTGTGTAAACAGGTTCATGGAATATGAAAAACCTTTCGCATCATTCGTTATCTTGGCTCCACTATAAGCTTAATCGCCGTCCGGTCTTCTCCATCGATCACAATGTCGGTGAAGGCAGGGATGCATATCAAGTCGACGCCGCTCGGAGCAACGAAACCCCGGGCGATCGCTACCGCTTTGATCGCTTGATTGAGCGCCCCCGCTCCTATCGCTTGCAATTCTGCCGCTCCCCGTTCGCGCAATACACCAGCTAATGCGCCTGCCACCGAGTTAGGATTGGATTTTGCTGACACTTTTAATACTTCCATAGGTATGGACCTCCTCGGGAAAGCTAAAAAATTACTCTGGTACCTATATCTATTCGCCTAGGTACAGAATAATTCCTCCCGTAGAGATCGGAACATTCGAAATATTACACACAATTCAGAAAAGTTATGATCGCAGGTTTACTCCATCCGGAACTCGTCTTCATAGATTCGGATGAGCTGAATTTTGGAAGCGCGTCCGGTCGCTTCATCCATGTCAATCGCCGCCGCGTGAAACTGGTACTTCCCGTCGTCCGCCGTAAAGCGAACCGGCAATTGCGTTATAAATTTGCGAATGACCGCTTCGCGCTCCATACCGAGAATTCCTTCGCGCGATCCCGTCATGCCGACGTCCGTAACGTATGCGGTGCCGCTTGGGAGCAGCTGCGCATCGTTCGTCTGCACATGCGTGTGCGTGCCGACAACGGCGGATACTTTACCGTCCAAATACCAGCCGAGAGCCAGCTTTTCCGATGTCGCTTCCGCATGCACGTCGACCAGAATGCACTTCGATTTTTTCTTAATTTTTGTCAAAATGTCGTCCATCGTCCGAAACGGGCAATCGAGCGGCGGTAAAAAGGAGCGGCCCATCACATTCACGACAGTCAGCTCCTTCGATCCGTTGGCAACCGTCATATACCCATTACCGGGCGTGCCCGCCGGATAGTTGGCCGGCCGAACGATGCGGCGCTCGGAATCGATCCAATCGAAAATATCTTTGTTATCCCACGTATGGTTTCCCATCGTAATGCCATGAACGCCCTGCTCGAAAAATTCATTGGCGATGGCTGCCGTAATGCCTTTGCCTCCCGCCGCATTTTCGCCGTTCACGATAATAATGTCCGGGCGAACCTTCGATTTGAGCTGCGGCAAATTTTCCTTCAGCGCCTTGCGGCCCGCCGAACCTACAATATCTCCAACAAACAACACCTTCACGCTCGTCATCACCTCTAGTGTTAAAGAAGAAAAGTGGCTTACGATAAGCCACTTTTCGTAGTTTGCGTATTATTTTGCGTACTCAACCGCCCGCGTTTCGCGAATTACGGTGACCTTGATATGGCCCGGATAATCGAGCTCGCTCTCGATCTTCTTCGTAATGTCTCTCGCCAAACGGAACGCTTCGGTATCGTCAATCTTATCCGGCTGCACCATGACGCGAATTTCGCGTCCGGCTTGAATCGCATACGATTTCTCGACACCTTCGAACGATTCGGAAATTCCTTCGAGACGCTGCAGACGCTTAATATACGTCTCAAGCGTTTCGCGGCGCGCTCCCGGTCTCGCGGCGGACAATGCATCCGCGGCGCCTACCAGCATAGCGATGACCGATGTCGCTTCCGTATCGCCGTGATGCGAAGCGATACTGTTGATAACAACAGGATGCTCTTTGTATTTCTTCCCAATTTCCACGCCAATTTCAACATGAGAACCTTCAACCTCGTGGTCGAGCGCCTTACCGATATCATGCAGCAAGCCTGCACGCTTCGCTAGGGTGATATCTTCCCCGAGTTCTCCGGCCATCAACCCGGACAAATAAGCGACCTCCATCGAATGCTTAAGCACATTCTGGCCATAACTTGTCCGAAACTTCAAGCGGCCCAAAATTTTGATAAGATCGGGGTGAAGACCGTGTACTCCCACTTCAAACGTCGCTTGTTCACCGTACTCGCGGATTCGTTCGTCCACTTCTTTACGGGACTTTTCGACCATTTCTTCGATCCGTGCCGGGTGTATGCGTCCGTCGGCAACGAGCTTCTCAAGCGCGTTGCGCGCAACCTCCCTGCGAATCGGGTCGAAGCCGGAAAGAATGACGGCCTCCGGCGTATCGTCAATAATAAGATCGATGCCGGTCAGCGTCTCCAGTGCCCGGATATTGCGGCCTTCGCGCCCGATAATACGGCCCTTCATCTCTTCGTTCGGCAGCGATACGACGGATACCGTCGTCTCTGCGACGTGGTCGGCTGCACAACGTTGAATCGCAAGCGAAATAATTTCTCTTGCCTTCTTGTCGGCTTCTTCCTTCGCCTGCTGCTCGATTTCTTTGATCATTTGCGCTGTCTCAAGACGAACCTCATTCTCCACATTGCTGAGAATAATATTTTTCGCCTCTTCCGTGGTCAAACCGGAAATCCGCTCCAGCTCTTCAACCTGCTTGCGGTAGAGACTGTCGATGTTCGCTTGCGTTTCTTCGACACGCTTCTCTTTGTTGGCAAGCTGCTCTTCCTTGCGTTCAAGGGAATCCAGTTTTTTATCCAGCGTTTCCTCTTTTTGCAGTAACCTTCGTTCCTGTCGTTGCGTTTCGTTCCGACGTTCACGAATGTCTCGTTCGGCTTCGGAGCGAAGCTTGTGAATTTCGTCCTTCGCTTCCAAAACCGCCTCTTTTTTCAGCGCCTCGGCTTCCTTCGTCGCATTCTCAAGTATGTTCCGAGCTGCCTCTTCTGCACTCGAAATTTTTGCTTCGGCTAAGGACTTGCGAATAAAGTAACCGATCCCTAAGCATGCTGCGCCAACAACGAGAGCGATGACGATTGTGACCCATGGTTCTACCATCCCAGTTCACCTCCTCGTTGCCACACAACGGTTGAGCTTAGGCGTTACGGCCCAACGATGTGTCCTAGTTGTTCAATTGTCCATTTCGTAATCCAAAGCTTTGTTGTTCATAGTTCGAGCGTTCAGATGATGAATTGGCGAGTAAAAATGTGAATATACTATTTCATTGTAGCTTTCAGCCGAGAAAAATGTCAAGCAACCGACTATTCCCAGAAGCCGGCGCCCGGAACCTATTCCCAAGACCAATCCTCCACAGCATCGTCCCATTCGTCGCCCGTATCCGCCGTTACGCTGCTTACCGCACTCTTGACGATGCCCGCTGTATATCCTCGCCGGGCCAAGAAGGCCGTCAGCTTGCGCTTCGCTTCTCGCGGATCGCCCTTATGCCCCATCGTTCTCCAGCGCTTGCGCGCAATGTCCGTCGCCGAAGCGAGCTCTGCTTCCTCATCGATTTGCGTGAGCGTCGTCTGTACGATCGAACGGTCGACCCCTTTTTGCAGGAGCTCCTGGCGAATCCAGTTTTTCCCTTTCCCGTGAGAAACAAGTCGTTCTTCAGCGACCGTTTGACTGAATCGCTCGTCATCCACATAGCCTTGGGCGCGGACTTTAGCGATCACCTCGTCCACAATCGCCGCTTCATATTTGTGCCGGTTCAAGTATCGTTTGATTTCCTTCTCGGTACGCTGCCGGCTCCCGAGCCAACGCAGCACCCTCAAGTACGCGCTTTGCAGCTCGTCCTCCCGCAGCACCTCTTCCAGCTGGCCCGGGTGAACCGTTGCGCCTTTCATTAGCCGATGCTTAATGAGCACGTCCTCATGGACCCCGAACGCGAATTCCCCGTCGATAAATATGTTGTACCGCTGCTTCTGCTTTGCTTGCCGTTCCACGGCCGTAATTACGCCTTCGCGCACGGCATCGCCGCCTCCTTCTCTCCGTCTATATGGAAAGACACCCGCTGAAGCGCAGCGGGTGCCCTGTACATTGCTTTATTCTGCCTCTTCCAAATCATCGAAATCTTCGTCTTCATCATCGTTGCCGGTAATCGGATGAACGGAGCCGACTAAGTTCGCCGCCTCGCGAATTTGTTTCTCGATCGCCGCCGAAACCGCCGGATTATCCTTCAGAAACTGCTTCGCGTTCTCGCGGCCTTGACCGAGGCGGTCGCCGTTGTACGAGAACCAAGCTCCGCTCTTCTGAACGATGTCCATCTCGGTTCCGATATCGATGATGCTGCCCTCTTTCGAAATGCCTTCGCCGTACATGACATCGACATCGGCTTGCTTGAACGGAGGCGCCACCTTGTTCTTCACGACCTTGATGCGCGTCCGGTTGCCGACCATATCGTTGCCCTGCTTGATCGTCTCCACCCGGCGCACTTCCAAGCGGACCGAGGAGTAGAACTTTAAGGCGCGGCCGCCCGGCGTCGTCTCGGGATTGCCGAACATGACGCCGACCTTCTCGCGCAGCTGGTTGATGAAAATCGCGATCGTCTTGGATTTGCTGATCGCGCCGCCCAGCTTCCGGAGCGCCTGCGACATCAAGCGCGCCTGCAAGCCGACATGCGAATCGCCCATCTCGCCTTCGATCTCCGCCTTCGGAACGAGCGCAGCGACCGAGTCGATGACGATAATGTCAACGGCGCCGCTGCGTACGAGCGCTTCCGCGATTTCGAGCGCTTGCTCGCCCGTATCCGGCTGCGACAAGAGCAGTTCGTCGATGTTGATGCCGAGCTTTGACGCATACACCGGATCCAGCGCATGCTCCGCGTCGATAAACGCTGCTTGTCCGCCGCGCTTCTGTACCTCCGCGATGGCGTGGAGGGCGATCGTCGTCTTACCGGACGATTCCGGCCCGTATACTTCGATGATTCTGCCGCGCGGAAGACCGCCTACCCCAAGCGCGATATCAAGCGCGATGGAGCCGCTCGGCACCGTCTCCACTTGCATGTGTGCCGATTCTCCCAATTTCATGATGGACCCTTTGCCGAATTGCTTCTCAATCTGGCGAAGGGCATTCTCTAAAGCCGCTTTACGGTCGCTCACAAGAACACTTCCTTTTTTCCTTATAATTGAATCATACCTTGTTTTGACGCCGTTGCCAAGATTTTTTTCGAACATACATTCGTTTTTTTGTGACGAGCGCATAAAAAAACCGCAGCAAACGAACGTCGCCGCGGTGCTTCCGCTATAATGATTACTTTTTCATTATATAATCCGATCCTGTCATTAGGCAAGATGTATGCTGCGCCACAGATGAAATAATGCGGTTTTGGTCGCCCGAACCTTCACCATTTCCCGATTGCCCGCGAACTGATGACGGAATGCCTGGGCATTGCCGTCGGGATAGGCTACGCCGATATAGACGAGCCCTACGGGCTTCCCTTCCGACTCGGAAGGCCCTGCGACGCCAGTGACCGATATGCCCCAGTCCGAGCCCGTCAGCTTGCGTACGCCCTTGGCGAGCTCCAGCGCCGTCTGCTCGCTGACCGCTCCCGGAGCGCCGTCACCCTCCAGGAGCTCCATTGGAACGCCAAGGACGCCGTGCTTCACCGCGTTCGTGTAGCATACCACTCCGCCCTTGAGTACCGCGGAGCTGCCGGGAATGCCCGTAATCGTGTCGGCGATCATGCCGCCGGTGCAGCTTTCCGCGAGCGACAGCGTTTGGCCGTTCGCCGTCAACGCCTTTAATACAGCCGTTTCCAGCCCCACGTCCGCTTCGGCGTAGACATACTCCCCGACCCGCTCCAGGATGCGGCTCCGGAGCGCGGAAAGCTTCGATTCCGCTTCTTCGGGGCTTGCAGCCTTCGTGGCGAGGCGGAGCATGACCTCGCCTTCTTTCGCATATGGGGCAATGGTCGGGTCCGTCTGGTTCTTAATCAGATCGATCAGCCGATCTTCCAGAATCGATTCGCCGATGCCGGCAAACTTCAAAATATGCGCATAGAGAGGCAGCTTCTCGCCCATTACGCTTCGCAGCCAAGGGACGGCGTAACGCGTGAACATCGGCTTCAGCTCGCGCGGCGGCCCGGGCAGCAAGATGTAATGCGTGCCCCCGTGCGTCAGCGCGCTGCCTACCGCCATGCCGGTATCGTTGGCGAGCGGGTCGGCCCCTTCCACCATGAGCGCTTGGCGGCGGTTGTTTTCCGTCATGACGATGCCGCGTTCCGTGAAATACGCCTCGATCCGGCGGAGCGCCTCTTGGTCGTATACGAGTCCCCTGCCGAGCTGAGCTGCCAGCGCGTCTCTCGTAATATCGTCCATCGTCGGGCCGAGCCCGCCGGTGCATAAGACGAGATCCGCCCGTTCCTTCGCGATCGTCAGCGCCTGGCGAACTCTCGTTTCGTTGTCGCCGACCACGGTTTGAAAATATACGTCGATGCCGAGCCCTGCCAGCTCCTGCGATAGAAACTGCGCGTTCGTGTTGACGATTTGCCCGAGCAGCAGCTCCGTCCCTACCGCAATAATTTCCGCTTTCATAGTGATCTCCTCCTGGTAAATAACGTTACAGATGCCCAATTCCCAACCAGGCTATTCCAACGGAACATCTTTCCGTTGCAGAGCGCCTCACTCACTTATCGACCACCTCGAACGGAACTTAATTCCGCTGCCGCCACACACACTGCCAAACTAGCTACCTCCAACGGAGCTTGCCTCCGCTGCAAGAAATACAAAAAAGCGCCGAAAACAATCGTTTCCCCGGCACCTTCCCGTAACGCGCATTAGGCGTTTTCTATTACATTTTTATTTTTTACGAAATAATCGATCCCCGAATAGACGGTTATGAGCGCCGCGGCCCAAGTGATGAACACGTCGAACGGCACCCCGAATAAAGAAAACGGGAAATTGTTCAGCAGCAAATCTACGATCATCGTAATTTGGATGGCGGTTTTCCACTTGCCCCAGGCGCTGGCCGCCATAACGGTTCCTTCGAGCAGGGCGACCTGCCGAAGTCCCGTTACCGCGAACTCGCGGGAAATGATTACGATGGCGATCCAAGCGTCGAGCTTATCCATCTCTACCAGCGAAATCAGCACCGCCGCGACCAGCAGCTTATCCGCCAGCGGATCGAGCAGCTTGCCGAGGTTCGTCACCATCTTTCTGGAACGCGCAATATAGCCGTCTAAACCGTCCGTACTCGCAGCGACGATAAAGATGAAGGCGGCGATCAGCTGATTGTATGTAATGGAGAAATCGCCGAACCGGAGCTCCGGTACGTTGATTTCTGCCAGCAGGAAAAACATGATGATCGGGACTAAAAAGATTCGCGCCAATGTAATGCGGTTCGCTAAATTCATGCTCATGCCGAAACACCGACGCCGGATAAGTCGAAATCCATCGAGTGCGTAATGCGCACCCTCTGCAGCCGTCCGATCTCAGGAGAGCAGCCGGATACGAACACTTCGCCGTCGATTTCCGGCGCATCATACTGCGAGCGGCCGATATAAACGTCGTTCCGGCCGTCATAGCGCTCGATCAGCACGTCAATCTCTTTGCCGACAAACCGGCTGTTCGCTTCCTTCGATACCTCGCGCTGCACTTCCATGAGCGTATTGGCCCGGAACTCTTTCACGTCCTCCGGAAGCTGATCCGGCAAACGGGAGGCCGGTGTATTCTCTTCTTGCGAATACGTAAACACGCCGAGCCGGTCGAACTTCAATTCGCGGACGAACTCGACCAAATTGTTGAATTCCTCTTCCGTCTCTCCCGGGAAGCCGACGATGATGGACGTCCGCAGCACGGCATCCGGAATTCGCGCGCGAATTTTGCCGACAAGCTCGCGAACGTCCCGCTGTCTTCCCGGACGGCGCATCCGCTTCAACACCCGGTCCTCGCTATGCTGCAAAGGCATATCGATATATTTGCAAATTTTCGGATTCGATGCGATCGTATCGATCAGCTCATCCGTGAAAAATCCCGGGTACGCATAATGCAGGCGAACCCACTCGATGCCCGGCACTTCGCTTACCTTGTTCAACAGCGTCGGAAGCATAAAGCCGTCATAAAGATCGGTGCCGTAATTCGTAGAATCCTGAGCGATCAGCGAAATTTCCTTCACGCCCTGTTCCGCCAGAACGGCCACTTCCGCAAGGATCGATTCCATAGAACGGCTGCGGAACGAGCCCCTCATGATCGGGATCGAGCAGAACGTACAGTTGTTGTCGCAGCCTTCCGCAATTTTGACATACGCGGTATAGCGCGGCGTGGCAACCTTCCGCGGCAGCGCCTGATCGTAATTGAACACGGGATTTCCGACGAGAATCGGCTTCTTGCCGCGCAGCGCCTCGTCGATAATATCGTTGATTTTATCGAAATCGCCGGTTCCGACGATGCCGTCGATTTCCGGCATTTCCTGCATCAATACTTCTTTGTAGCGCTGCGTCAAGCATCCGGAAACGATCAGCGCCTTCAAGCTGCCGGTTTCCTTCAGTTCCGCCATATCGAGGATCGTGTTGACCGATTCCTCCTTCGCGGCATCGATAAAGCCGCACGTATTTACAATAATAACCGTTGCGTCTTCCTTATTATCTACAAGCGAATACCCGCGCTCCGAAACGAGGCCGGACATAATTTCCGAGTCGACCAAGTTTTTTTCGCAGCCGAGAGTAACGACTTTTATTTTTTCTGTCATGCCGCAAGTCCCCCAATTTTACCTTTCAATCGTTGCAATTATAATACAAGCCCAACACCCGAGTCAAAGAGGAAAAGTTCCCTAAAACCGCATCGGAAAAGCCGTTTCAAGGAACTTTCATGTTGGCGTGAACAGCTACTTCATATTTACGAATTGCAAATCCAGAGGCAGGTCCGCTCCGCGAAGCATCGCGATGACCGCCTGCAGATCGTCTTTACTCTTACCCGTTACGCGAATTTGATCGCCTTGAATTTGGGATTTCACCTTCAGCTTCGAATCCCGGATCATGACGTTGATTTTCTTCGCATCCTCCTGCCCGATGCCCATCTTCAGCTTCACGCGCTGGCGGACCGTACCGCCCGACGCCGGTTCGATTTTGCCGAACTCCATATTTTTGATCGAAACGCCGCGCTTCATCATCTTGCCCTGAAGAATGTCGACGACGCTCTTCAATTTATAATCGTCGTCGGAGACGATGACGAGCTCTTCCTTCTCCAATGCGATGCTGCTCTTGCTGCCCTTGAAATCAAACCGGGTTTCGATTTCCTTCTCGGCTTGCGTAATGGCGTTGTTCATTTCCTGCATATCGACCTTCGATACGATGTCAAACGAATATTCCGACATGAGCGAATCTCCTTCCGCTTTCTATACATGCTTCTATTATACAAAAAAGCGTCCATAATGCCAAAACACGGCAAAAAGGCATCCGTTCGGAGAAAGGGTGCCTTCGATGCCTGTCGTATTTCAACCTTACCTTACGGCGTCGGTTCGTTCCGGGTCGCGGAACATATCCAGTATGCCGAGCACGATATGCGCCAGCCCGAACCCGAAAATGCCGTATCCCCACGGATCCGGCGTTAAGTACCAGCCGATCAGACTGACGACGACGCCGAGTCCGGTAACAATCCAGCTGACGGTCATAGGTTTCCCTCGCTTTGCAGTATGAGTCACTACTACAGTTACTGCTTAAGCGTAGAGTTCCCTATTTTTCCAATATTATTCCGATACCGTATCGGCGGCTGCCGAACCTGCGGCGGCTAAATCGAACTGAAACTTCCGGGGATCCGGTTCGGTGCCGAGATCGATAAGAACGCCGTTAATTTTCAGTTCAAGCTCATTTGCCCTTCCGATATTGACAAATACGTTATGATCGAATTCGGCGCTGTAAGTGTCGTCTTTACGCAAACCCTTTTGGTAAAGGTAATCGCCTTTATAGTTGCCGTTGCGGATCCCGACCCAGCACTCGTTGCCGATGACTTTCATTTCCACCTTTATTTTGCCGTTACCTTTAACCTCATAGCGGTCCGCTTGCTCTCTGCCGGCCCGAAACGTTTCGACGAACACGACGTTGGACGCCGTTTCCTCCGGCGGAGGAGTTTCCTCGACCGGGTTCGTCGGCTCCTGAGCCGGAGGCTCCACGGTTTCCGGAGCGGTTCCGTCGCCGCTTGCGCCGTTATTTTGCTCCGATTCCTTCTGGTCCGTAAGCGGCGGGTTTTCAAGTACGTTGTTTTTAGGTTCAGCGTTGTTGAAGGAGTAATAATAAATAACCCCGATAATGAGAAGCGGAAAAGCGATCATAAGCAGAATGGAAGCCCACTTGCCGGATCTTTCCGGCGCGGCCACCGCTCTGCGTTTCATCCGAATCGGCTCCGCCGCGGACTCCGTTTCGACGGAAGGAATTTCGGACGAGTAAAGCTTCAACAATTCGTCGGGATCGAGCCCGACGGCTTCCGAATATTGTTTAATAAAGGCTCTTGCGTAAAAATTTCCCGGCAGTACGTTCATATTGCCGTCTTCAATAGCCTCCAGGTACCTCTTGCGAATTTTCGTCGATTCTTGCAAATCTTCGAGCGACATGCCCCGTTCCATTCTTGCCTTTCGCAGCAGCTGGCCTAAATTCGACACCGGCTCACCTCCAATCGGTTAGAATCCTTCATAGTTATGAGTGAACGTTTCGTAAGAAATTTCTTCGTCAGGCGTATTCCGCAGCTCGATAATATAGTCGAACCGCGAATAATCGAAGCCCGATTCCTTCACGAAAATATCCGGGTGCTCCACGACCTTCGTTGACGGCATCGCCATAATTTCTTGCAGAAGCGAATGGTGCTTTTCATTGGAACGGATCGTGCTTACGATCCCGTCGACAATAAACACGTTATTCGGGCTGAATTCGTCCTCGGAAAGCTGGCTTCGCACGGTCTGGCGCAGCAGCGTCGAAGAGACGAACGTCCATCGTTTATTGGCGCATACGCTGCCGGCAATGATGGATTCGGTTTTTCCGACCCGCGGCATGCCGCGAAGCCCGATCACCTGATTGCCTTCCCTCTTGAAAATTTCTCCCAAAAAGTCGACCAATAAGCCCAGCTCGTCGCGGGTAAAACGGAACGTCTTTCGGTCGTCGGAGTCACGCTCTATGTACCTTCCGTGACGAACGGCCAAAATATCGACCAGCCTAGGCGCGCGGAGCGCCGACACTGTTATGTTGTCCACTTTCTTCAACATTTTTCCTAAGAGCTCGATTTTTTCGTCGTCGTCCGTTTGAAGCAGCATTCCGCGCGTCTTGTCCTCAACGCCGTTGATCGTAATAATGTTTATGTTCAACATCCCCATAAGAGATGCAATATCGCCAAGCAAACCGGGGCGGTTTTTAAAAATTTTGTATTCCATATACCATTGTTTCGGTTCCATCGCTGTACACCCATTTCGTTGTTCTCTCGTCTGTTTCGATTATATTCTACAATTTTCGCGTCATTCCTGCCGCTGGAAAGAAAAAACACAGAAAAGCTCCGAAGGAGCCGCGCAAGTTCTAACGAACCTGTGTCCAACGGAGCATCTGCACAGAAGGCTTTGCTAAATAATGGCTTCGATTAGTCAACCAGCTTCATCATGATCCCGGCCATTGTCCGCTTTTCGTTCTCGTCGCAGACGGCCCACAGCTCGCGAAGCACACGCTCCTCGTCGTTTTTCGGATCCACCTTGTTTGCCAAGAAGTCGCCGATGTCGGTTGCGAGCTTCTGGATTGTCGTATCGCTCATGCCTGCCGAACGCGCATTTTTCACACGTTCGCCCAAAAATTGCTTCCACTTATCGTAAGTGCTCAATACGGTTTGCGTCAATGTATTCTCCTCCTCAGGCAGTGTGTGTGCATTGTTAATATTCGCGGCCGAGGAGAAAATTATGCGCTTTTGGCGCTTTGACGCCGCGTTACGTAAGCCATCCGCCGTTAGGGGAAATGATTTGGCCGGTAATATAGCCCGATTCCGGCAATGCCAAAAAATAAACGAGCGATGCGATCTCTTCGGGATGTGCAAAGCGGCCGGCGGGAATGTCTTCGGCGATCGCGTGTTTCTCCGCAGGCTCGAACCGTTCCATCATCGTCGTTTCGACCGGGCCGGGCGCGACCGCATTTACCGTAACGCCGGAGGGAGCGAGCTCCTTCGCGAGCGCCTTCGTAAATGCGTTCATGCCCCCTTTAGCCGTGGAGTACACGACCTCGCAAGATGCCCCCGCAATTCCCCACACGGACGATACGTTGACGATTCTTCCGTATTTTTGCGTGATCATGCTCGGCATAAACGCCTGCGTCGTCAAAAACATTCCCTTTAAGTTTACGTTCATGACCTGATCCCATTCCTCCTCGGATACGTCGGACAGCATGCCGTAATGAGCGATGCCGGCGTTGTTGACGAGAATATCCGGGACCATGCCGTGCTTTTCCAGCTTTTCTTTCATTCTCAAAATTTGTTCCTTGGACCGCAAATCCGCCGTCGCGGTCAGCACCTCGGCGCCGTGACGCAGGCAGCGCCTCGCCGTTTCGTTAGCGGACTCGTGCGACTCCAAATAATGAATTGCCACCTTCATGCCCACCGTCGCAAACCGTTCGGCGATCGCGGCTCCGATGCCCCGGCTTCCCCCTGTGACCAACACGGTGGTATCGCGCAACGGCTTCAGCATGAAGACTTCACTCGCTTTTTACGATACAAACCGACATCCGCTCCCATTGAAAATGTTCCTTAAAACGCGCCTCCGCTTCTTCGACGGTCACATTTTGATACAAATGCAGCATGTCGAACAGATTCGTCCCGCGGAAACGGTGCTTCGTAAACTCGCTTGCAATCGCCTCGGGCGAATTCAGCATCCGGAAATAGCTGCCGATCTTCTTATTTCGGGTTCTTTCGAAGACGTCGGAATCGATCCCCTTCTGCTTCATTTCATCCACTGCTCCTCGTACCGTCTCGATAAGCCGGTCCGGGTCGTGCGTATCGCCGCCGAAGATCGAGAACGCGTACTGTTCGCTGCAATTGTACTCCGCCCCGAAGCTGTCCGTAATGAGTTTATCGTCGTACAGCTTCTGGTATAATTCCGAGCTTGGGCTGAACAGGATATCGAACAGCAGCTTCGTAACGATTTCTTTGCGCAGCAGCTCCTCGCCTTTCATATTCGGAGCCGCTTCTTTAATGCCGAACAAGCATTTGGGGAGAGAAACCGGCAGGTTGATCTCCTTGCGCACATGCTTCACTTCAAGCTTTTCCTCATCGAAAATTCGGCGAATTTCTCCTTGAGGCGGGAACCGTTTCGCCGCTTGATTGCTGCGGACGAGCTCCATCATCTCTTCGGGATCGACGCCTCCGACAATAAACAAGGACATATTGGTCGGATGATAAAACGTATGGTAGCAGCGGTACAGCGTTTCTTTCGTAATTTCTCCGATCGACTCCACCGTGCCCGCAATATCGATATGGATCGGATGAACGTGGTACAACGCCTCGATCAGGCCGAAATAAACGCGCCAGTCGGCGTTATCCTGATACATCTTTATTTCTTGGCCGATAATTCCTTTTTCCTTCTCGACGTTCTCGTCCGTAAAATACGGATTTTGCACGAAATCGATCAGCGTCTTCACATTTTCCTTAATGTTGCCTGTGGCGGAAAACAAATAGACGGTGCGGTCAAAGCTCGTGTAAGCATTCGCAGAGGCGCCTAAAGAAGCGAACTTCGCGAATATGTCGCCTTCCGGCTCTTCGAACATCTTATGCTCGAGAAAATGCGCGATGCCGTCCGGAACGCGGACAGGCTCTTCGCCCGCGACCGCGAAGTGATTGTCGATGGAACCGTATTTCGTGGAAAACGTGGCGTACGTCTTCGTAAATCCCGGCTTCGGCAAAATATAAACCTCTAGTCCGTTGTCGAGCGTCTCGGAGTAGACCGTCTCTTTCACATGCGGGTATTCGTGTTTTTGCATAGGTTACGCCTCCTTCCGGTCGCGCAGGAAATAAATCGTATCCAGCTGCACACCCGGTGCGAACTGAACAATGTCATTGACGGATACGGAACTCACTTCGCTCCACAGCTGCTCGGCCGTCCGTTCCTTGCCCGAAAGCACGGAGTTAAAGTCGAAAGCGATCGTCTCGTAGGCGTTATCGTTCAGTTCCTTCAAATGGTTGCCGATCATCGCCTTCGTTTGGCTCATTTCCAGCTCGCTGATTTCGCCCGACCTCATCGCGGCAAGCTGCGCTTTAATGATATCGACGGCCTTCTCGTAATTGGCAATCTCGATTCCGGATTGAATCGTCAGGATGCCCTTGTGGCCGTCAAGTCTTGAGGAAGCGTAATAAGCGAGGCTTGCTTTCTCCCGAACGTTCGTGAACAGCTTCGAATGCGGAAAGCTTCCGAGAATTCCGTTATAGACAAGAGCGGTCGCATAATTTGCATCCCCATACGATGTTGGGACGCGCAAACCCATATTGAGCTTCCCTTGGCCGACCTCCATTCGCTCGACGACGGTATGAATGTCAGCGACCTGCTTCTCGCGGCGGGTGAACGAATACTTGTCGCTGGCGACGGTGCTCCGCTCGAAAGCAAACACGTTCTCGACAAGCGCCTTCACTTCTTCAAGGGACGTGTTTCCGACGACGTACAGATCGATCGGCGCTTCGCTAAGCCAGGCGCGGTATATCGAGTAAAGCGACTCCGGCGTTATGGACTCGAGTCCTTCCTTCGTGCCTAGCGGATGCAGGCGATACGGTTCGTCCTTGCACATCTCTTCGATACAGCGTTCGGCTGCGTACCGCGCCTTGTCGTTAACGATCGCTTCAAGCTTCTTGCGGACGGTATCCTTCTCCGCTTCCACATAGCGCTCGCGGAACCGGTTGTTTTCCAGCACCGGCTTTGTCAGCGTCTCGCCGAAAAACGTCAACGCTTCTTTCAGCAAAGACGTTCCGGAAGAAACGAACTCATCCTGAATGACATCCATTCGGAAGTTGACGATCTGATAGTCGCCCCGTTTGTAAATATCGAAGCCGAAGCCTGCGCCGTACATCAGGTCCAACGCTTCGCGAAACTGCTTCGTTTCCGGATAACGGGCGGTGCCCCTGCGCAGCACGAACGGCGTCACCGCAATCGGCGTTACCGTATTTTCCTCCAGCAAATGCCCGATAAAGACGGATATGGCCGTAGTTTTGTACCGATCGGTTGGGAGAACGTGAAGCCGGATACCCTTCACCGTGTCCCGCTCAAACAAGGTTGCGCTCATACGGTAGCCCCTTCCAATTCATTTTCTTATATTATATCCGATAACTCCAAGAATAGGAAAAGAAGCAACCGGAGCGGTTGCTTCTTCCCCGAGGTTTATCTGCAAAAAATGTGTTCGCCGATCCTTTTGTATTGCGGCCGGCTCCAAATCCATTTGGAAGTGGCGGTCGCCGGGTTAAAGTAGTAGATGCAGCCGTCTGTGGGATCCCAGCCGTTAATTGCATCCTGGACGGCTTTTTTGGCCGTTGCGTTCGGCTCCAGCCAAATTTGACCGTCCGCGACTGCCGTGAAGGCGCCCGGCTGGAATATGACGCCGGAAGGCGTATTCGGAAAGCTCGCGTGTTCGACCCGGTTCAGAATGACCGCCGCCACCGCTACCTGGCCGAGGTAAGGCTCGCCTCGCGATTCGCCGTAAACGGCGTTGGCCATCATCCGCAGTTCGTTGCTCGAATATCCTCTGTGGGACGATGCCGGGATGTTTGCCGGTTTCGCCGGAGTCGATTTGGCGGTTTCGGTCGTTCCGCCGCCCTCCATCCCCGGTCTCCAGTGCTTCGTTGCGTTATACAGCTTAAGCTTCGTCTTCGCGCCGACGACGCCGTCCACCGTCATGCCGAATTCGCCTTGAAATCTCTTGACGGCCGTAAGCGTCCTGTAACCGAAATCTCCGTCTACCGCGCCGCCGTACATGCCAAGGAACTTCAAGCGCCCCTGCAGCTCTCTGACGTCCTGGCCGACGGCGCCGTATTTAAGAGTCGTCTTGCTGAACGTCTCCTCGACCCCTTGCTTTTGTTCCGTTATTTTCCATTGAAGGGTGAAGGCGAGTCCGACGACGAGGCAAATGGTAATAATGATAAGTCGGGTTCGCATACGTCGTATTCAACCTTTCTCTGCAAGAAGTGGCATTCTTGCATTTAGTATGAGAAAGGTGAATTTTTTCTATGCAGCCGATTCCGTCTCGGCTAGGAGCTCATCCGGCCGCCGCGGTACTGTTCGTAAGACATGAGCACTTCTCTCGGCTTGCTGCCTTCATATGGGCCGACGACGCCTTTGAATTCCATCTGATCGATCAACCGCGCCGCTCTCGTATAACCGATGCGCATGCGCCGCTGCAGCAGCGACACGGACGCCTGCTTCGCTTCCAGCACAATGCCTACCGCCTGATCGAACAGCTCGTCCAGCTGCTCCTCCTGCTCGTCGGCCGAGTCGTTGACTTCCGGGACGAGCTCGTCGTTGTATTGCGCCTTCTCTTGGTCGCGGCAAAACGCAGTGACCGCCTCCACCTCGTTGTCCGACAAAAACGCTCCCTGCACGCGCATAGCCTTCGAGGCTCCGACCGGCATGAACAGCATGTCCCCTCGGCCGAGCAGCTTCTCAGCGCCGGCCATATCGAGAATCGTACGGGAATCGACCTGGGAGGATACGCCGAAGGCAATTCTGGACGGAATGTTCGCTTTGATAACCCCCGTAATGACGTCTACGGACGGACGCTGCGTCGCAATGATGAGATGGATGCCCGCCGCGCGGGCCATTTGCGCCAAGCGGCAAATCGCATCCTCTACATCCCCGGCGGCAACCATCATCAGGTCGGCAAGCTCGTCCACAATGACGACGATGTAAGGCAGCGGCTCTTCGCCTTTTTCGACCAGTTGCGCATTATAGCCCTCGATGTTTCGGGTACCCGACTTCGAGAACGCTTCGTATCGTTTCTCCATCTCGACGACGATCTTTTTGAGCGCCAGCGAAGCGCGTCTAGGATCCGTCACGACCGGCGCCAGCAAATGCGGGATGCCGTTATATACGTTCAGTTCGACCATCTTCGGGTCGACCATCAAAAACTTCACTTCGTTCGGCTTTGCTTTATACAGAATGCTCGTTATGATCCCGTTGATGCAGACCGATTTACCCGAGCCGGTAGCCCCCGCCACAAGCAAGTGAGGCATCTTGGCAAGATTGGCTACGATCGGCTGCCCGGAAATGTCGCGCCCCAGCGCGATCGTAAGCCGGGAGTCCGATTCACGGAAGGCGGACGTCTCCATCACTTCGCGAAGCGACACGACCGAAACCTCGGTGTTCGGCACCTCGATGCCGATTGCCGATTTGCCGGGGATCGGCGCCTCCATCCGAATGTCCTTCGCGGCAAGCGCAAGCGCGATATCGTCCGTTAACGATACGATCCGGCTTACCTTGACGCCGATGTCCGGCTGGATTTCGTAGCGGGTAACGGCCGGTCCGCGGACAACCTGTAGAACCTTGGCACGCACCCCGAAGCTCTCCAAAGTCGCCTCGAGCTTGCGGGCGTTTTCCCTCGCCTGCTGATCGGCCGATTCTCCGCCTTTCCCTCCGCCGGGCTTCGCCATCAGTCCGAACGGAGGCAGCCGGTAAGGAGGACGTACGGGGATCGGCGGTTTGCCGGCCGCTTTCTCCGCGGCCACATCGTCCTCGCCGGACGGCTCATGGGCCGCTGCCGCATCGCCGGATGTCGCTTCGGGAGCGGCCTCTCTAGCCGGTTCCCGATATTCCGGCAGGTCCGAATCATCGTCCTGGGCGGACTGCCTTACCTGATCCAAGAAATCGACGAATACCGGTTCGCTCGCATCATCGTGCTTCGGCATATCGTCTAAGGCGTTCCCCGTCTCCGTCTTTGCGAAACCGTACGGCTCATGCCCGTCTCCGTCTGCGGCATACAGGACGGTTTCCCCCGCATCCGGATCTTGAGCCGCACTTGCGTCTGTCTCTGCGACGATTTCCTCGGCGGCCGCCTCTTCTTTATTTTTCGGTTTGCGCTGGCCGGAGGAGGAGAACAAATCGAAAAACAATTTACGCTTTTGCTTCTTAGCCTCCGGCGGCTTCCACCGCTCCTCGTCGAACTCCTCGTCAATGTCCAGCGGAGGAGGCGTACGATGCGCCTTTCTCTTTACAACGGCCGAGCCCTCGGCGGCAACGCCGCCCGCCCGCTCGTGAAGAAGCTGAATCGTCTCCTTCGCTCCGATGCTGACGCGGGAGAACGACTTGTTCAACATACGCTTCACCATGCCCATCAGCTTTACATAGGACAATCCCGTCACAAGCAAGAAGCCGACGGCATACAGCGTCAGTTGAATCAGCTTTGCCCCCCACTGTCCGAACAACACGTACAGCGCGGCGTAAAGCATGCCGCCGACCATGCCGCCGCCCGCATCCTTGCCTTTAAATTCGATACCGGCGGGGGTAATATGCGACATTAAGCTTTCCCATGTCTGGGAAACGACCCAACTCGGCGTATAGCCGCCGTCAGGCACAAGCTTCGAAAACAGTCCCGAATGCGAGCTGATGAGCAGTCCGAGCAGCAGCAGCAGGACGCCGGTATATTTGACAGACCAGCTGTTCGGCCATGACCGTTTAATCATTAAATGGTATACCGCTATGTATATTAGGATGGCCGACAGCACCGGCTCCCAGTTCCCGACAAGGATTCGGAACAGAAACGCGATCGATTTGCCCACCGAGCCTTCCCTAGCCAGCGTGATCACGGAAAATATCAGTAAAAGTATCCCGTATAATTCAAATTTGAGGTTGGAGGACATCGATTTTTTTCGCTTTTTTCTAGATTTCGCCAACAACAAACACCCCCAGAAGAACATTATACCATTGAAATCCTCATCTTTAATACCGAAGAAGATTTTTTCAATGTTTCAACCAAACCTTTCTTTATTTTGGTTATAGCATAGTTCTCCTGGGGCCGGTTCAATTCCTTCTCCGTTCTAAGAAAACCTCCTCGCGTGGCCAACTCAAAGAAACGAGTTATACGGAAGGAGTAAATTGTATGATGGAACCCGGGGCGTAGCTTTCGTTCATGTAATCGTCGGGATTCGGCGAGATCAGCCTGACGATCCTCGCCTGCGAAGCAGACAAAACCTCCACCTGCATCGTTACACCGTTCAACGTAATTTCTTGGGGAGCGGCAATGTCTTCGATGCCTTGGAATATTTGCTCAAGCGGCATTGGTGTGTACAGGATCAATGCTTTACCCCCTTCGGCACTTTCTCGCCGGTCTCCCTTCGCTCCTCGATCCGCTGGTTCAGCTCCTTGATCGCGTCTCCGATCCCGCCGACGGCGTTGATTAAGCCGTATCTTACCGCTTCAGAGCCGATGACCGTCGTCCCGATATCCCTCGTCAATTCGCCGGTTTTGAACATTAATTCCTTGAATTTTTCCTCTGTAATTGTCGAATGCGCAAGCACAAAGCGGGTGACGCGCTCCTGCATTTTGTCCAAATACTCGAATGTTTGAGGTACGCCGATCACCAAGCCGTTCAGGCGGATCGGATGAATGGTCATCGTCGCCGTTTCGGCGATGAACGAATAGTCCGAGCTTACGGCGATCGGCACGCCGATGGAATGCCCGCCGCCAAGCACGATCGTTACCGTCGGCTTGGACATGGAGGAGATCATCTCCGCAATCGCAAGCCCCGCTTCCACATCGCCGCCGACCGTGTTTAATATGATGAGAATGCCTTCGATCCTCTGGTTTTGTTCGGCCGCCACCAGCTGAGGAATGACATGCTCATATTTCGTCGTTTTATTTTGCGGCGGGAGCACGATGTGCCCCTCCACCTGCCCGATGATCGTCAGGCAATAAATGTTCGACTGCTCCGAAGTGGGCGGGTTTGTCGTGCCGAGCGTCGAAATATTTTCCGCAACGGCGCTTTTGCGTTCGCCGGGCTCCGGTTGTTCGGAAATCGGTGTTTTCGTTTGCTTATCTGCCAAAAAGGACCCCTCCATTCTAATGAGACAAGAGCAATCTACCATAGTATGGGGAGGTAAGGCGGAAATATGCGGTTAAATGGAAAAGAAGATAAAATAAGCCTCTTTCGGGACGAAAGTCCGAAGAGGCTTGCAGGTGACATGGCTTTGTGGTTTTGTAACTTGCGGTACTATACTTCCATGATGATCGGCAAAATCATCGGTCTTCTTCTGGTTTGTTCATATAAGAATCGTCCGAGTGCATCTTTAACCTGTGTTTTGAGAGACGCCCATTCGTTAACTTTGTCGTTCATCAGCTTGAGCAGCGTTCCGGATACGATTTTGTTCGCTTCCTCGAGCAGCCCTTCCGATTCCCGAACGTATACGAATCCGCGGGAAATAATATCGGGTCCCGATAAAATTTTGCCTTCCGACTTGCTGAGCGTGACGACGACTACAAGAATGCCGTCCTGCGAAAGCAGCTTCCGGTCTCTAAGCACGATATTGCCGACATCGCCGACGCCGAGCCCGTCGATCAATACGTTCCCGGCCGTAATTTTATTGGCTTTGCGGGCGACGCCGTTCTGAATTTCCACCGTATCCCCAATATCGCAAATAAAAATGTTCTCGCGCTCAACGCCGACCGATTCCGCCAAATTCGCGTGCTGCTTCAGCATCCGGTATTCGCCGTGAATCGGAATGAAATATTTCGGCTTCATGAAGCTTAGCATCAGCTTCAGCTCTTCTTGGCTGCCGTGTCCCGAAACGTGCACGCCCGTAAGCGAGCCCGGTCCGTAGATAACGTTCGCGCCCAGACGATACAGCTCGTCGACGGTGCGCCCGACATCCTTCTCGTTTCCGGGAATCGGAGTAGCGGCGATAATTACGGTATCCCCGGGCAAAATGTCCAGCTTCTTATGCGTGGAGCGTGCCATGCGGGTTAAAGCGGACATCGGCTCCCCTTGGCTGCCCGTCGACAGTATGACGACGCGGTCGGCCGGCAGCCGGTTGACCTCCTCCGGTTCAATCAGCATACCGTCCGGAATATCCAAATAACCGAGTTCGCTCGCAATATTAACGACATTCACCATGCTGCGCCCGATGACGGTAACCTTCCGGTTCGTCAAATGCGCCGCTTCAAACACTTGCTGAATCCGGTGAACGTTCGATGCGAACGTAGCTACAACAACGCGTTGCGTCGAGCGGCGGAACACCTCGACCAGCTCATCGCCTACCGTCTTTTCGGATGGGGTGAACCCGGCACGTTCCGCGTTGGTGCTCTCGGATAAAAGACATAATACGCCCTTGCTGCCGATTTCCGCCATGCGGTGAATGTCGGCATATTGCCCGTTAACGGGGGTCAAATCGAATTTGAAATCCCCGGTATGGACGATTGTGCCTTCCGGAGTTTCGAGAACGACGCCGACGGAATCCGGAATACTGTGATTCGTCCTGAAGAACGAAGCGCGAATCGAGCCCATATCGACAGCCGAGCTTGGGTTGATCATGATTCTCTTGGTTTCCCCGAGAAGGTTCGCTTCTTTCAATTTGCTCTCGATCAGTCCGAGAGTCAGCTTCGTTCCGTACACCGGAACGTTCAATTGCTTCAAAATATAAGGCAATCCGCCGATATGGTCTTCATGCCCGTGGGTGACAAGTATCCCCCGAACTTTATCCCGATTTTCGATCAAGTAAGAAATATCAGGAATAACTACGTCGATCCCGAGCATGTCCTCCTCCGGAAACTTCAAACCTGAGTCGATCACGACGATATCGTTGGCATACTGGACCACGTACATATTTTTCCCAATTTCGCCCACGCCGCCAAGAGCGAAAATGGTTACCTTTTCATTATTTTTCTTTGACAACAAAGAAACCTCCTTAAGTATATTGGCGACGATCTATATGAATACAAACCATGCCGATTAACATTAAACATACCGAACCAGTCACTTATCCATATTATACATGAACAAAAATAGGAAACTCAAGTCGGTCGGCGACAGACGCTTCCGGTACCGTTTAGAATATCCTCCAAAACAAAAAACGATGCCTGCCGCCGAGCCCGTGCATAAACTCAGCGTTGGCACCGTTGTTGGAACGAACGTTCGCGGGAGCTTACCCGTAAATTATTTCAGCAAATCCTCGATAAATTCAGCTTCTTGCTCCGTTACGGTTACTAAAGGCAATCTGACCCCTCCGCAGTCCACGCCCTTCACCTTCAGCGCGTGCTTTACCGGAACCGGATTCGGAACGCGGTGCGGACAGTAGAACAGTCCCTTGAATACCGGCATCAGCTTCCCGTGCAGTTTGGCCGCATCCGCAGGACGGCCGCCTGTATACGCTTCGATCATTTGCTTCATTTCGCGGCCGATCACGTGGCTTGCGACGCTTACTACTCCATGTCCGCCGATGCTGAGCACGGGAAGCGTCAAATTGTCGTCACCGCTATACAGCAAAGTCCCTTCCGGCAGACCGGCTATGATTTGCGACATCTGATCCAAATCGCCGCTCGATTCTTTAACGGCCGTGATGTTGGAATGCTGCCGCATCAGCGTAAGCAGCGTATTCGGCTCGATATTGACGCCTGTCCGGGACGGAATATTGTACAGCATGACCGGAACGCTCGTCGCTTCCGCGATCGCCCCGAAATGCGCGATCAACCCGTCCTGAGAGGTGCGGCTATAGTAAGGAGAGACAAGCAATACGGCGTCCACTCCCGCCTTCTCGGCCTCCTTGGTCAAATGGACGGAGTGCGCCGTATCGTTCGAGCCCGTGCCCGCGATAATTTTAGCTCGGCCGCGTGCCTGACGCATGACAAAACGAAACAGCTCGAGCTTTTCGTCGTCGGACAGCGTCGGCGATTCGCCGGTGGTGCCGGCCACCACCAAGCTGTCGGATTGCTGCTCTTCAATTAAGTATTCGACCAGGTTTGCGGTTTTTTCCCAATCGATCCGAAGCTTGTCGTCGAAAGGGGTTACCATTGCCGTAACGAGTCTACCGAAATCCACCGTAGTTCCTCCCTTGAACACTTCCATAATGATCAAAAGTATAAGTGCATTTAATGACGGATTGATAAATGAAGCTGAAATTTCCGATGCAATGCGTTTACTGCTTTCGCCGTATCGCTTGCTCGAACGAGCACCCAAATCGTCGTGTTGGAATCGGCGGACTGCAGGATGCCGACGTTTTCCTCCGTCAGAGCTTCGATAATCGTGGCCATAACGCCGGGTACCCCGTTCATCCCTCCGCCGATGACCGATACTTTGGCGCAATCGGGGACGATCCTCGGCTCATAGCCGAGCTCCTTCAGCAATGCGGCCGCACGCTCCGCTTCGGAATCGAATACCGTATAAGCAACGCCCGACGGGGTGACATTGATCAAATCAACGCTGATGCCGTTGTGCGCCATAGCTTTAAATACGCGGAGCTGCAAATCGTACTGTCCCTCCGCCGCCTGCACCGATACTTGCGACACGTTCGTCACATGCGCGATGCCGGTAATTAAGCGATCCGGGACAGGCTCTTTCAAGCGTTGAAGCGTTGAAGCGTTTGTCACCAAGGTGCCCTCCGAGTCCGAGAACGTCGAACGGACCCTTACCGGAATATCCGCAGCCATCGCGATTTCAACCGCCCGCGGGTGAATGACCTTCGCGCCGTTGTTCGCCATGTTGCAAATTTCAGCGTAGCTTACGCGCGTAAGCGGCTTGGCGTCCGTAACGATTCGCGGATCGGCCGTCAGTACCCCGTCGACGTCCGTGAAGATGTCCACGCATTCCGCCCGCAATGCCGCGCCCAGCGCAGTCGCGGACGTGTCGCTGCCGCCTCTCCCGAGCGTCGTAAAATCTCCGTTAGGGGCCGCCCCTTGGAAGCCGGTTACGATGACGACTTTCCCTTGATTTAAGTATTGCTCGATGCGTTCCGTCTGGATATCGGTAATTCGCGCGTTACCGTAATCGTCGGTCGTTACGATGCCGGCCTGAGCGCCGGTCAAAGCGACGGCAGGTATGCCGCCTGACTGCAGCAAGCTGCACAGCGTCGCTGCAGATATCATCTCTCCGCAAGCGAGCAGCATGTCTCGTTCCCGGATCGGCAATGCGTTGCCGTTCTCGCCCATCAATTGCAGCAGCGTATCGGTCGCATACGGGTCGCCGCGGCGCCCCATCGCCGAAACGACGACAACCAAGGCGTATTGTTCATCCAAGGCCCGGCGAATATGCTTGATGGCGTGTTCCCTTGCTTCAGCCGTGGACAAGGAAGTGCCTCCGAATTTCTGAACCAAGATGCGCAACTTGTTTCCCTCCATACTTTACTGAATCCATCGGTACGCCACAATATGCGATTGTTGATCGAACTTTGCGGGCAAAGCCGTGAAATCCGCCCGCCGTAGGGCGGACGGATCGACGGTTAGCTTCACCTTCGAAATTTGCGCTTATGATTGCTCGTATTGAATCAGCATAGGCTGCAGCTGTCTTCCTTCCATAGCGGCCTCGCACGTTTCCATGATCAAATCCATGCGTGCAACGAGCGAATTCGGCTTTTTGGTCGGTGCATCCTGGCCGAACGGTACGAAATAAATATGTTTCATAGTCAGCAGTTTGGCGATGTTGAAGCTGTTGAGCCCTAAACCGTCGTTTGTGGATATGGCCAGCACCAAAGGCCTTCCGTTGCGCATTTGGGCTTTGGCGGCCATCAGCACGGGGCTCTCCGTCATTGCGTTCGCCAGCTTGCTTGTGGTATTCCCCGTGCAAGGCGCAATGACAAGCACGTCGATCTGTTTGGAAGGGCCGAGAGGCTCGGCATCCACAATTGTAGAAATAATATCATTTCCGGTTAGTTCTTTCAACTGCTTCTGCCAATCCTCCGCTTTGCCGAACCGAGTGTCCGTCATTTGGACGGAATATGATATAATCGGGATCACTTTCGCTTTCGCGTCGACAAATCGCTTCACTTGCGGCATTACTTCCTCGAGCGTGCAATGCGAGCCGGTCAGGGCGTAACCAACCGTTTTTCCTTCCCAATTCATTCGCTATTCCCCCGTTTCGCTGAATCTTCCATAATCATTTGACTGACGACAGAGGCAATAATTTTACCCGCGGTTTTCGGGGCAACGATTCCCGGAAGGCCAGGCGCCAAAATCGCCTTCACACCGCGCCGCTCCGCAAAGCGAAAATCCGTCCCGCCGGGCTTTGAAGCCAGGTCGATAATCAAGGTGCGGGGAGGCATCGCCGCAATCACCTGCGCCGTTACGATTAGACTCGGGATCGTGTTGAACAGAACGTCGGTATTCCCTACATTGGCTTTCAGGTCCTTCGTATAAAACGGTTGGAACCCCATTTCAAAGGCCCGGGCAAAATGTTCATCCCTTCGCACCCCTACCTGAACGTTCGCCCCGAAGCCTTGCAGCAATCTTGCCACCGTTATGCCCGTTCTGCCGAAGCCGAGCACGGTGCAAACCGAACTATGGAGTGTAATATCGGTGTTTTGCATAGCCATCATGACGGCTCCTTCGGCCGTCGGAATGGAGTTGTATATGGCAACATCGTCCCGTTCGAACAGCTCGATCAACTCAATTCCCTGCGCCGCGCAAAGCTGCTTTAGGTACGGCTTCGCCATTCCCGTATACACTTTGGCATGCTTCGGCAACCTGCTAATATGCGTGTCGGTCAGCATCAGCTCGCGCGTTGAAAACATGGAATCGACCAAACCGTTGTCATCGGTACCGACTGCGGGAAGCAGAACCGCATCCTGCCCCAGCAAGCTGTTTTCATGTAATTCAGCGGAGGTTGCCCCGCTGAACGATTGGCTTAGATTGTCGAATCCGATTAATGTAACGGAAGCGTCCAACTCCACCATCCGCTTAATCACTTCCAATTGGCGGGCATCTCCGCCGATGAAAGTAACTTGCGTTCCGGTCAGCATCACAACACCCTCCTTTCCAGGCAATCGGGATATACACCCATACTATGGCAAACGCCCATTTTTGGTTACAGCATAAGAAAAACGCCTTGCGGCGTCCTTTGAATTCGAGCATTAAGTTATTACGAGCATAGAAGGGTGCGGAATATGCCTAAGGGCTCCAATCTTTCTTTCGCAGGCAAGGCTGGCGGATCGTTCTAACGGACTGGGATGCAGTTATTCGGCGGTTTAAATGGAGTTTGCGGTTTTAACGGACACCACTGCAGTTATTGCCTCGAAAAAGCAAGGATAAGCGCCAAAAATCGGGATATAGCGTCTGTGGCGTCCGTAAGCGGTATTGCGGCGGGCAAATTGGCGATATAACATTTGTGGTGTCCGTTAGCACCGCAGGTGTTGCGAGGAGCCGCAAAAAAAAGACCCGCCTTCTCAGGCGGGTCGCTTATTTACCCGTATGTCCGAATCCGCCGGCTCCGCGTTCCGTATCGTCGAGCGTATCCGTTAAGGCGATGCTGATTTCCGGAACGAGCTGGAACACCATCTGCGCGATCCGCTCTCCGCGGCTAACCGTGAACGGCTCCTGCCCCAAATTAATAAGCAGCACCTTCACTTCTCCGCGATAGTCGGCATCGATCGTTCCTGGGGTATTCAACGTTGTAATTCCGTGCTTGAAAGCGAGCCCGCTTCTCGGCCTAACTTGCGCTTCCAGACCGTCCGGCATCGATAATGAAAATCCGGTCGGTATGAGCGCTCTTTCTCCCGGCTGCAGCGTGACCGGCTCAGGTACGGCCGCATGCAGGTCGTAGCCGCTCGCGCCGGATGACATCTTGACGGGCAGCGGAACATCCTCGTTTCCCGGCAGCTTTACCATCTTAACCTCAATGGGCCGATTCATATTTTGTCCTCCACTTCAAAAGCGCTTTATCCGAGGTTCCGACAAGTGCGGTAGCGCACGGCCCGGAGAACAAATTCCCCGCGAGCCGCTTTACCTCATCCATGCTCACGTCTTCGATCCGGTCAATCAATTCATCCAGCGAATAGTGTTTTCCGGTCATGAGCTCGTTTTTTCCGTTGCGCGTCATTCGGCTGCTTGTGCTTTCAAGCCCGAGGATGAGGCTGCCTTTCAGCTGCTCTTTCCCCTTGCGCAGCTCCTCTTCCGTAATGCCCTTCGCTCGTACGTCGTCAAGCATCTGGAACGTGATGTCGAGAACCTCGGACGTTTGCTTCGGCGCCGTTCCTGCATACACGGTAAAAATGCCGCTGTCGATATGCGAGGTATGATATGAATAAACGGAATAGGCCAGGCCGCGCTTTTCTCTGATCTCTTGAAACAGACGGGAGCTCATGCCGCCGCCGAAGATATTGTTAAGCAAAATCATCGGATACAGCATCGGATCTTCCATCGCACAGCCCGGAAAAGCGATGCAAATATGATTTTGTTCCGTCTTCTTCTTGAAATATTCGTGGCCGTTTAAAAATTCGGGAGCGTCAAACGCCGGTTTGGGACCTTTGTTTCCGTAAGAGCCGAAATGCTTCTCAAACAGCTCGATCAACGAATCGCCGATGTTGCCCGCCGCGCTTAATACGACGTCTTCTTGGCCGTAATAGGTTTCCATATAACCGCGAAGGTCTTCCGGCTTCATCGCGAGCAAATTAGTCTCTGTCCCGAGGATCGGAAAGCCTAACGGGTGGCTTCCGTAAGCCGCCCTTGCGATCATATCGTGGACGATATCGTCCGGCGTGTCCTCGTACATCGATATTTCCTCGATGATGACGTTTTTCTCTTTCGCCAAATCCTGTTCGTCGATCAGCGAGCGTGCGAACATGTCCGAAAGAACGTCAACGGCGATATGAATATGCTCATCCAGCACCTTGGCGTAATAGCACGTGTACTCTTTCGAGGTGAAGGCGTTCACGTTGCCCCCGATCCCGTCGAAGACGTCCGCGATATCCTTGGCGGAATACCGCTCGGTGCCTTTAAACAGCATGTGCTCGATAAAATGGGATATGCCGTTGATCGTTTCGTTCTCATTGCGGGACCCCGTTTTTACCCATATTCCGAACGACACCGATCGGCTGGTCGGGATATTTTCAAGTAATACGCGAATTCCGTTGCTTAGCTGCCTCTTTTCCACTGATACGCCTCCTGGTTTGGCGTTGATATACCGATCTTCTTTAGCAGGTTCGATTGAAATATCAGTATTCCGGCTCCACTGCATGAACCGCTTCTACTGATATTATCAAAATCCAGGCGGGGTCTCAACTATGGAGGTGCGGCTGGGCGAAAGCGTATCGCTAACGGTGGAGATTGCGAATCCTCTCCGCTTCGCTTCGGCGATAATTCCCGGCAGCGCACCGGAGGCGCTTTCCGTAGGATGCATGAGTATGAGAGATCCCGGCTCCAGCCGTGCGGAAATTTTTCGCACGACGGATGCGGCCGGCGGCTTCTTCCAATCGACCGTGTCGATTGTCCACAGTACGGTCTTCAACCCCAATTCATGCGCGATTTTAACCGTATCTTGATCGAAGTCGCCCGACGGAGGAGCAAACAGCTTGTTGTCGACTCCCAGGACGTTCTTAAGCAGGTCTTGCGTTTTGACGATTTCCTCCCGCGCCGCCGCATCGGTTAGTCGGCTCATGTTTTTGTGCGAATACGCGTGGTTGGACATTTCGTGCCCTTCGGCCATAATTTGCTTCGCGATGTCCGGATTGTTCTTCAGCCACTTGCCGTCCAGAAAAAAGGTCGCCTTCACCTTCTCCTTCCGCAGCGTTTCCAGCATGCCCGGGATATACTCGTTCCCCCAAGCCACATTGATCATCAGTGAAATCATCGGCTTTCTCGGATTTCCTTTATAAATCGGATACGCCCCTAACTGATCCAAGCTGATTGCCGGCGGGATCGGCTTCGTCACGTACACAATCTCTTCGCTGCTTCTTTTCGATTCCATCGCAAGCTTAAACGTCCGCTCGATGTCCACTTCCTCGCCGTTCAAGCCGGGAATCGCTTTCCAGACCCGATCCACACGGGCGTTAATCGGTTCTATTTTTCGTTTCTCCGCCTCCGCCGCGATCCGATCGTACAGCTCCTTCTGTTTGCCTTTCAGGGCGGCAGGATCGAAGGGGACGATTGCGTTAAGAAACGCATTTTGTGCCCCTCCCTCCGTTTTGACGGAGGCGACGTATTCGGCGATGCTCCCCGCTTGGTTGAGCGCCATATACGAAAATGCCGCAAACGCCAAAATGACGATCGTTTTTTTCCATTTGTTCCGCACGTTCCGTATCCTCCCGTTCGTTCAAAGCCGGCTCGGCTTGTCTGTTGCTTCCATTTTATGCCCGGGAGGACAAGGATAGAATGAAACAAAAAAGAGAACCTTTACCATGGTTCTCCCGTCTTGATTGTTTTTTTACTGTTGAGCCGGAGCCGCCGGTGCGGGTGGCGCAAGCAGCACTTTTCTCGAAAGGTTGATGCGGCCCTGAGCGTCGATCTCCGTAACCTTCACCTGGATCACGTCGCCTAAGGAAACTACGTCCTCCACCTTGGCGACCCTTTCCGTCGACAATTGCGAGATGTGCACTAAGCCTTCCTTGCCCGGCAAAATCTCTACGAAGGCGCCGAATTTTTCGATCCGCTTCACCTTGCCGTCGTACACTTCGCCTACGACCACTTCGCGAACGATCCCCTCGATAATCGATTTCGCCTTCTCGTTCATTTCCGAGTTCGGGGAAGCGATATATACGCGGCCGTCCTGCTCGATATCGATCTTTACGCCGGTTTCTTCAATGATCTTGTTGATGATTTTGCCGCCGGCGCCGATGACGTCTCTAATTTTGTCCGGATTGATCTGCATAACGGTAATTTTCGGAGCGTAACGCGACAAGTCTTTGCGCGGCTCGGAAATCGCCTGCATCATCTTGCCGAGAATGAACATCCGGCCTTCTTTCGCCTGCTCCAGCGCTTCCTTCAAAATGCTGCGGTTAATGCCGTCGATTTTGATGTCCATCTGGATCGCCGTAACGCCTTCGGCGGTGCCCGCGACCTTAAAGTCCATATCGCCGAGATGGTCTTCCATGCCTTGAATATCCGTCAATACGGTGTAATGCTCATCGTCCTTAATAAGACCCATCGCGATTCCCGCAACCGGAGCCTTAATCGGTACGCCGGCATCCATCAACGCCATCGTGCTTGCGCAAATGCTGGCTTGAGAAGTGGAGCCGTTCGATTCAAGCACCTCGGATACAAGGCGAATCGTATACGGGAATTTATCCTCGGACGGGATGACCTTAGCCAGCGCGCGTTCGCCGAGCGCACCGTGACCGACTTCGCGTCTGCCCGGAGGACGAAGCGGTCTCGCCTCGCCGACGGAGAACGGCGGGAAGTTGTAATGATGCATGAAGCGCTTCGACTCTTCGAGACCGATGCCGTCGAGAATTTGCTCGTCGCCGATGGCCCCTAATGTGCAAATGCTGAGCGCCTGCGTTTGTCCCCTTGTGAACAAGCCGGAACCGTGCGTCCGAGGCAGCACCGCAACGTCGCAATCAATCGGCCGGATTTCGTTCACGGCACGTCCGTCCGGACGAACCTTATCGCGCGTAATCAGGCGTCTGACTTCTTCTTTCACGATATCGTAAAGCACTTCTTTAACGTCCTTCAGCTTGGACGGTTCTGCCGCGAACGCTTCCGTGAAGTGTGCAACCGTTTCTTCGTTGATCGCTTCAATCGCGTCGGCACGCTCCTGCTTGCCGTGAATTTTGACCGCCTCGACCAATCGGGCTTGGGCGTACTCACGCACTTGAGCATCGACATCGGCATCGACCGTGTGAAGCTTCACTTCCATCTTCGGCTTGCCGGCTTGCTGGACGAGCTCCTCTTGAACCGCTACGATTTTCTTGATTTCTTCGTGGCCGAACATGATCGCTTCCAAAATGTCCTCTTCCGGCACTTCGTTCGCTTCCGCTTCCACCATCATAATGGCGTCTTTCGTACCTGCAACGACCAGGTAAATATCGGATTTTTTCTCCTGCTCGACCGTCGGGTTAATGATGAACTGTCCGTCCACGCGTCCGACGATGACGCCGCCTACCGGTCCGTTGAACGGAACGTCGGAGATGCTGAGCGCCGCGGACGTGCCGATCATGGCGGCGATTTCCGGAGAGCAATCTTGGTCCACGCTCATTACAAGCGCAACAATCTGTACGTCGTTCCGGAAGCCGTCCGGAAACAACGGGCGAATCGGGCGGTCCGTGAGGCGGCTCGCCAAAATCGCTTTCTCGCTCGGCCGGCCTTCCCGCTTAATGAAGCCGCCAGGAATTTTACCTACGGCGTAAAGCCGTTCTTCATAGTTGACCGTCAGCGGAAAAAAATCCAAATCTTTCGGCTCCGACGATGCGGTTACCGTGCAAAGAACTACAGTTTCGCCATAATGAACAACCACTGCAGCGTTCGCTTGCTTGGCAAGCCGTCCGGTTTCCAGAACGAGCGGACGTCCGGCCAGGTCCATTTGCACCTTTTTGGTGTTGCCTGACTCCATAGTATTTCCTCCTTGAATTCAATCCTTCATACATTCTGCATCATATGTATTATTTCCTTCTAAAACCAAATCTTTTCGCAGTCTAACAAAAAACAACCGACGCTTCATCGGACAGGCGCTTGCGGCCCGGACCGAATCGGCGAAGGTTGTTCTTCTCGCGAAAACAATTATCTTCTCAAGCCGAGCTTTTCGATCAATGTGCTGTAACGTTTAACGTCGTTGTTCTTAAGGTATGCAAGCAGCTTACGGCGCTGGCCTACCATCTTGAGCAACCCGCGGCGGGAGTGGTGATCCTTCTTGTGTTCCCGCAAATGCTGGGTAAGTCCGTTAATGTTCTCAGTAAGGATAGCGATCTGTACTTCCGGAGAACCGGTGTCCGTCGGGTGCACCTTGAATTCTTCGATCAATTGTTGTTTACGCTCTTGCGTCAATGCCATCCTCGTTCACCTCCTTCGTATAATCCCCGGCAGCCTAGCGAGCCGTCGGTGAGTCGGCGTGCCAAGCAGCGGTTCGATTGAATTGCGGATCAATTACCGCAACATACGAGAGTATAGCATAACTTTCGTATGAAGTAAAACAATTTATGTGGACGGCTGCAGCAATTGCCCCGCCTTACGAATATCGTCCTTGATTTGTGCGATCAAAGCGTCTACCGATTCGAATTTCCGCTCGCTTCGGATAAAATATTTAAATTGAACGGCTAGGCTGCGTCCGTACAAATCGCCGTCGAAATCGAGCAAATGAACCTCGCAGGTCGGCTCGGGCAAATTGTCATGAAATGTCGGCTTTTTGCCTACGTTCATAACTCCGTTTACCGTTTCCCCGCCGGCGAGCTTAACCGTTACCGCGTAAACCCCGTTCGCAGGCAATACATACGCTCCGTCAGGCTTCACATTTGCGGTAGGCACACCGATCGTTCGGCCTCTGCCTTCTCCATGAACGACTGTTCCCGTTATTTCGTATGGGCGGCCGAGCAGCGTCCCCGCCAGCCCGACATCGCCCGCCGACAGCGACGCGCGGATGAGCGTAGAGCTAATCCGATGCTCTTCGACACGATACGGCTGCACGACAGTAACGCGATATGCGTCGGCCGAAAGCTCTTCCAACAGTTGAGGACTGCCTGCACCCTTATGCCCGAACGAAAAATTAAAACCGACGACAACGTGCCGCACGCCCAAAGGCAGCAGCACTTGTTGAATAAAGTCGGACGGAGACAGCTTGGATAGGCCGTCGTCAAACCGAACGACATAAACCCGTTCTACGCCAAGCCGTTCGAACTCAAGCAGCTTTCTGTCAAGCGGCGTCAAGCATGAAGCGTAGATGGCTGAGCCAAGCACTTGGCGCGGATGAGGATGAAACGTCATGACGGCGGAAGAAAGCCCTTCCGTTCGGGCGGCTCTTACCGCCTCGCCAATCACTTGCCGGTGCCCGAGATGAACTCCGTCAAAGTCCCCGATCGCAATCGCCTGGCCGAGATTCGAAGCACTCAGGAGCATATCGTCTTGCAGCGGGTAGGATATATGCATCACTTCCACAGCGAAACGCCTCCTTTCCGGTGAAATCCGTCAAACCGTACGGTCGATTAAGTAAACAGCTTTTCGGGGATGTAGCATCGCTGCGTCTCATCCCGCCGGTATATGCCGATAAACTGATGTTCGTCAAGCGGTTTCTGACGTCCGAACAAACGTACAAGCTGCCCGTCGGCCGCCTCGCCTTCCAGCGCGACCGCAGGAAAAAACAGCTTTCTGCCTTGGAGCGCGTATAGAACGGCGGTATCGTTGACGATTCCGCCGGGCAAGTGCGACAAAGCGTCGGCGACCGAAACCAAATGTTCCGCCAGCGTTCCTTCCGCTGCATACTGCTCCGCTTCAAGCAGCGTGATGCAGTCCGCTTTGCGGATCGCTCCGGAGCCTGTCCGCTCCAGCGCGCTCATTACGGCCGGGTAGCCCAGCTTTCGCCCGATATCGACGCAGAGCGTGCGGATGTAGGTACCTTTCGAGCACGTAACCTCGAACGAAACCTTCGGGTAGCGGCTGTCCAAATTTACGCTTCGAATGTCGATGCCGTAAATCGTAACTTCTCTTGCCGCCCGCTCTACGGTTTGCCCTTCTCTTGCCAGCTCGTACAGGCGTTTGCCCTGGATTTTGAGCGCCGAATACATCGGAGGAATTTGTTCGATCGTTCCGACGAACGAAACAACCGCCTCCCGAATTTCCCGTTCCGTGACGGCCACCGACTCGCTGCTTTCCGTAATATCCCCGCTTGCGTCCTCCGTATCGGTGGCATACCCGATCGTAAGCTCCGCTTCGTATGTCTTGGGAAGCTCCTGCAAATACTCGACGATACGCGTCGCCCGGCCTAAACATAACGGAAGCACGCCGGATACGTCTGGATCCAGCGTGCCCGTATGGCCGATCCGCTTCTGCTTCAAGATTTTTCTGGCGCGCGCTACGCAATCGTGCGAGGTCATTCCTGCTTCCTTCCAAAGCGGCAGTACGCCCTCCCATTCATTCATAGCTTTGCGTTCACCGCTTCCACTAATCGGTCGACAACCTCATTCAGCCGGCCTTCCACCGTACAGCCGGCGGCGCGTACATGCCCGCCGCCGCCGAGCTGCTTGGCGATTTGAGCCACATCGACTTTACCGGCCGAGCGCAGGCTCACCTTGAACACGTTGTCGCCTTTTTCCTTAAACAGCATGCCGACTTGGACGCCTTCCACGTTGCGCGGAATGTTGACCAGCCCCTCGGAATCTTCATCCGCCGCGCCGACTTTGCGCAATGTATCCAATGATACGGTTAACCACGCAATTTGGCGGTCCTTCGAAAATTCCAGCGTCGACAGCGCATCCCGAAGGAGCAGCATCTGAGGATACGTCATAGTCTCCAGCAGCCGCTCCGCAAGCACGGCGCCTTCGGCTCCCGCTTGAAGCATCCGTTCGGCGATTCGCAGCACGTTCGGAGTCGTATTGGAATACCGGAAGCCGCCGGTGTCCGTCAGCAGGCCGCCATAGATGCTGCTTGCAAGCGGCTTGGTCCACGAAACGCCCAGCACTTCTCCCAGCTCATATATGATTTCCACCGTTGCCGCCGCATCCGGCCGGACAAGATTGGCCGAGCCGTACAAATCGTTCGTCGGGTGGTGATCGATATTCAGCAGCCGTACATCGGCTTCAAACAAGTTATGTACACCGCCGATCCGCGCAAAATCCGCGCAATCGACGGCGATTACGCGCCCGAAACGCCGGGAAGGCGCCTCGAGCGAGTAATTGATAATCGTTTGATCGCCTAAAAGCATCATATACTTGTCGGGAGTTCGGCCTTCGTTGATGAGTGTGCAAGATTTCCCGAGCTGCTTCAGCAAGAAGCCTACCGCACTCGTCGAACCGATCGCGTCGCCGTCCGGCGATAAATGGGACACGACGAGGAAATCGTCGTTCTCCATAATAAACGCCGCGGCAGCCTCAAGCTGATCTTTGTACCGGTTCATTGATGTTCCGCCTCGCTGTTGATCGATTCGAGCAGCTTCTCGATTCGGCTTCCGTAATCGATGGACGTATCGAATTGAAACAGCAATTCGGGAACGTGGCGAAGCCGCATGCGCTTGCCGAGCTCGGTACGGATGAAGCCCTTCCCGCGGGCGAGCGATTTCAGCGTAGTCGCGCGCTGTTCCTCGCTGCCTAGCACGCTGATATACACCTTCGCCTGCGACAAGTCGTTGGTCACATCCACGCCGGTCACCGTCATAAAGCCGATGCCGGGGTCTTTCAATTCGGTTTGAATAATGTGGCTGAGCTCCTTCTTCAGCTGCTCGCCCACTCTTCCCACGCGAATTTTAGCCATGCTTACATCACCTCTCAACCGTTTCCATCACGAATGCCTCAATGATGTCTCCCTCTTTAATATCGTTAAATTTCTCGATACTAATACCGCACTCGTAGCCTTGCGCAACTTCTTTCGCGTCGTCCTTAAACCGCTTGAGCGATTCGATCTTGCCTTCGAACACAACGACACCGCCGCGAATGATGCGCGCTTCCGCGTTTCTGGTAATTTTGCCTTGGGTAACCATACAGCCGGCAATCGTACCGACTTTGCTTACCTTAAACACATTTCGCACTTCCGCTTGGCCGATTACATTTTCTTTGTAAACCGGGTCCAGCAGCCCTTTCATCGCGGATTCGATCTCATCGATGACGTTGTAGATGATCCGGTGCAAACGAATATCGACGCCTTCCTGCTCCGCCGTCGTCTTGGCGGCAGGCTCCGGCCGGACGTTAAAGCCGATGACGATGGCGCTCGAGGCCGTCGCAAGGGAAATATCGGATTCGGTGATGGCGCCGACGCCGGAGTGGAGAATACGTACGCGAGCCCCTTCCACTTCGATCTTCTCGAGCGAGCCTTTCAGCGCCTCTAAGGAGCCTTGAACGTCGGCTTTAATGATAACGTTCAGTTCCTTCAGTTCGCCTTCTTTAATTTTGTTGAACAAGTCGTCAAGCGATACGCGGGCGTTCGCGGTAAAGTCCGCTTGGCGCTGCTTGGACGTCCGGGATTCCGCAATTTCGCGGGCTTTTCTTTCGTCCTCGAACACCATGAACGGATCGCCGGCTTGCGGTACCTCCGTAAGACCGGTAATTTCCACCGGCGTAGACGGTCCCGCTTCCTTCACGCGGCGGCCCTTGTCGTTGACCATAGCGCGTACGCGTCCGAAGCTGTTGCCCATAACGAGCGCGTCGCCGACCTTAAGCGTTCCGTTCTGTACGAGAACGCGAGCCACGGCGCCTTTTCCTTTGTCCAGCTCCGCCTCAATTACCGTACCGCGGGCGCGCTTGTTCGGGTTCGCCTTATATTCTTGCACCTCGGATACGAGCAAAATCATTTCGAGCAAGTTCTCGAGGTTCATCTTTTGCTTTGCGGATACGTTCACGAAAATCGTGTCGCCGCCCCACTCTTCCGGCACAAGCTCGTGCTCGGTCAGCTCTTGCTTGATCCGGTCCGGATTCGCTTCCGGCTTGTCGATTTTGTTGACCGCGACGATAATCGGCACCTTGGCCGCCTTCGCATGCGCAATCGCCTCGACTGTCTGCGGCATAACGCCGTCATCCGCGGCAACGACCAGGATGGTAATGTCCGTCACTTGAGCGCCGCGTGCGCGCATCGAGGTGAACGCCTCATGGCCCGGTGTATCGAGGAATGTAATTTTCTTATTGTTAATCTCGACTTGGTATGCGCCGATGTGCTGCGTGATGCCGCCGGCTTCGCCGGAAACGACGTTCGTTTCGCGGATGGCGTCAAGGAGCGTCGTTTTGCCGTGATCGACGTGACCCATGATCGTAACGACCGGCGGACGCTCTACGAGATCCTCTTCATTGTCCTGCTCTTCCGTCTCCTCGTAATTGTCCTCGTTGACGGCGATTTTCACATCGACTTCGACGCCGAATTCCGCAGCCAACAGTTGAATCACGTCGAGATCCAGCTCTTGGTTTATGGTCGCCATGATGCCCATGAAGAGCAGCTTCTTAATGACTTCGGAAGCGTCTTTATGGAGCAGCTTCGCCGTTTCGCCTACGGTCATATTGCCGCGAACGATAATTTTCTTCGGCGTATTGTCGATTTTTTCTTTACGGCCTTGAGCCATTCTGGCGCCTTTGGACAGCTTATTCGCTTTGTTCGACTTCTTGCGTCCTTTGCCGTCGCTGAATTCACCGTCGTCAAAGCGGGAAATGCGATCGGTCTCACGCTCTTTGCCTTTATTGCGATCGCGTTCGCGGGTCGGCTGCGGCTGCATCCGAGTATCGGTCGGCGGCGCCGGAATTTTGGCTGCGCCTCCGAAACGGTTGCCTCCGGGACGTCCGCCGCCTTGCGGTCGGTCGCCTTGCGGACGATTGCCGTACGGACGATCTCCCTGCGGGCGGTTGCCTTGCGGACGATCTCCTTGCGGGCGGTTGCCGTACGGACGGTCGCCCTGCGGACGATCCCCTTGCGGACGGTCGCCTTGCGGACGATCGCCTTGCGGTCGGTTGCCGTACGGACGAGCCCCTTGCGGACGATTGCCGTACGGACGGTCGCCCTGCGGCCGATCCCCTTGCGGGCGGTTGCCGTACGGACGAGCCCCTTGCGGACGATTGCCGTACGGACGGTCGCCCTGCGGACGATCCCCTTGCGGACGGTTGCCGTACGGACGATCACCTTGCGGACGGTTGCCGTACGGACGGTCGCCCTGCGGACGATCCCCTTGCGGACGGTTGCCGTACGGCCGATCACCTTGCGGACGGTTGCCGTACGGACGGTCGCCCTGCGGACGATCCCCGTGCGGACGGTTGCCGTACGGACGATCCCCTTGCGGACGTTTGCCTTACGGGCGGTCGCCTTGCGGACGATCCCCTTGCGGACGGTTGCCATACGGACGATCACCTTGCGGACGGTTGCCGTACGGACGGTCGCCCTGCGGACGATCCCCGTGCGGACGGTTGCCGTACGGGCGGTCGCCCTGCGGACGATCCCCGTGCGGACGGTTGCCGTACGGGCGGTCGCCCTGCGGACGATCCCCTTGCGGACGGTTGCCGTACGGACGATCCCCTTGCGGACGATTGCCATACGGGCGGTCGCCTTGCGGACGATCCCCTTGCGGACGGTTGCCATACGGGCGATCCCCGTGCGGACGGTCGCCTTGCGGCAGGTTGCCGTACGGGCGATCCCCTTGCGGACGGTCGCCGTGCGGACGATCCCCGTGCGGACGGTTGCCGTACGGACGATCCCCTTGCGGACGATTGCCTTACGGGCGGTCGCCTTGCGGACGATCCCCTTGCGGCCGGTTGCCCGAAAGTGCGGCATAGACCGCCAACAACTGGACTTACTCCCAGTACTTACGCCGAAAGCCATACGGGCGATCCCCTTGCGGACGGTCGCCTTGCGGACGGTTGCCGTACGGGCGATCCCCTTGCGGACGGTCGCCTTGCGGACGATCCCCTTGCGGACGGTTGCCATACGGGCGATCCCCTTGCGGACGGTCGCCTTGCGGACGGTTGCCGTACGGGCGATCCCCTTGCGGACGGTCGCCTTGCGGACGATCCCCTTGCGGACGGTTGCCATACGGGCGATTTCCGTACGGGCGGTCGCCTTGCGGACGGTTGCCATACGGGCGGTCGCCTTGCGGACGATCCCCTTGCGGGCGGCTTGCTTGGTCGCCTTCCGATTGCGGGCGATCCTGTTGCGGGCGATCTCCTTGCGGACGCTCCTGCTGCGAACGGTCGCCCTGAGGACGATCCCCGTCACGCCTCGGCGCCGTCCCGCTTTTAGGCGATGATGCTTGCGGCGCGCCGGACGATCCGCCGGCCGGTTCGTTGCGCTTCGCTGCCGCGTTCGCCTTCACATCTCGAAAAAACTTCTCCACGGCCGACACCGCATTGTCCTCCATTACGCTCATATGGTTATTCACCGGAATATCCAGCCGTTTCAAAATCGTAATAATTTCCTTGCTGCTCATATTGAGCGATTTTGCGTATTCGTACACCCTTAATTTGTTATCCGCTTTTGTCAATATATTTCCTCCTCCGCATGATTTCCCAAGCTCTTGCGGACAAGCCCGGACAGCCCCTCGTCCATAACGGCGACCACCACACGCTCAGGTTTCCCTACGCTATGGCCGAGCTCGTGCCGTTCGAATATTTCAATAATCGGAACCTTGTAAAACGAACACTTGTCCCGATATTTTTTCTTCGCGTTATCCGAAGCGTCATTAGCCAAAAACACCAGCTTCGCCGTGCCGCTCCGCACGGCCTTTAATACCGCTTCATCTCCGCTTGCCAGCTTTCCTGCCCGGAGCGCCAATCCTAAATACGACAACGTTTTGCTATGATCCGACATTGCCCGGTTTACTCGCCCTCTTCCTCTTCGTCTGGTTGCGCCGCTTGATATGCGCGAAACTCATCCTCGACGCGGATGAACTCCTGCGCGAGCGTGTCATACACTTGATCGCTTACCGTGACCTTCAACGCCCGGTCGAGCGCCCGGCTTTTCTTGGCGAGCTTAAAACACGAAACTTTGCCGCATAAATAAGCGCCCCGGCCTGATTTTTTGCCGGTGATGTCGATGAGCACTTCGGACTCCGGCGTGCGAACGATACGGATCAACTGTTTTTTGGGCATGTTTTCCTGACAAGCGACACATTTGCGTAACGGCACTCGCCGTACTCTCATGACGATCACCTCTATCCTTTGAATATGATATGAATGTTAATCGAAGCTGACCGAATCCTGCGGCAGCTCATCCGACGTGCGCGGACGGCCGTATTCTTCTTCCGCCTGCGACTCGCTCTTGATATCAATCTTCCAGCCGGTCAGCTTGGCGGCAAGTCTTGCATTCTGCCCCTTAATCCCGATGGCCAGCGACAATTGATAGTCGGGAACGATGACCCGAGCCGTCTTTTCATCCTCCAGCACCTGCACCTCGACGACTTTGGACGGGCTGAGCGCATTCGCTACGAACTCCTCGACATTTTCGCTCCAGCGCACGATATCGATCTTTTCGCCGCGAAGCTCGGTGACGATCGTCTGCACCCTCGCACCCTTCGGCCCGACGCACGAACCGACCGGGTCGACGTCCTCATTGCGCGAATAGACCGCAAGCTTCGAGCGGAAGCCGGCTTCCCGGGCAACCGATTTGATTTCTACGACACCGTCGTAAATTTCCGGCACTTCAAGCTCGAAAAGCCGTTTAAGCAAGCCCGGATGCGTGCGCGAAAGCACGATTTGCGGACCCTTTGTCGTATTTTCAACGCGGGTGATATACCCTTTGACCCGGTCATTGAGCTTAAATTTATCGGTCGGCATTAACTCGTTCAAAGGCATAACCGCTTCCACCTTGCCGAGGTCGACATACAGGTTCCGCGTATCCATCCGTTGTACGATGCCGGTGACGATATCCTCCGCTTTATCGACGAATGCATTATAAATAAGTCCGCGCTCCGCTTCGCGGATGCGCTGAGTGACAACCTGCTTGGCGGTCTGCGCGGCGATGCGGCCGAAATCGCGCGGCGTCACTTCGATTTCCACAATGTCGTCAAGCGCGTAGTTCGGATTGATTTCGCGCGCCGCATAAAGCGATATTTCAAGACGCGGATCGAGCACCTCGTCCACAACCGTCTTACGGGCAAATACGCGGATGCTGCCCGTCGTCCGGTTAATGTCGACCCGAACGTTTTGGGCGGTATTGAAATTCCGTTTATAGCTCGAGATGAGCGCCGCTTCAAGCGCTTCGATCAATACGTCCTTGCTGATGCCCTTCTCTCTTTCAATCTCCGATAACGCTTCGATAAAATCCGAGTTCATGGCATTCACTTCCCCCTTTCAATTATCCCAAAGAAGCTTTATTAAAATATGATAGTCAACCGAGCGCCGGCAATTTTGTTTACCGGGAGCTCGACGGTTTTTTTGCCGTCCTGAACGGTCAACTGTTGCTCGTCATAGGAAAGCAACCGGCCTTCGAATTCCTTCTTGCCGCCGATCGGTTCGTATGTAGTGATGTAAACGTCTTTACCGACCGCCCGTTTGAAATCTTCCGGCTTCTTTAACGGACGCTCCGCCCCCGGCGAGGAAACCTCCAAAATATAGGCATCCGGAATCGGATCCTCGGCATCCAGACGATCGCTTAAATACTCGCTGATCCGTCCGCATTCGTCGATGTCGATTCCGCCTTCCTTGTCAACATACACGCGAAGGAAGTAGTTCCCTCCCTCCTTCACATACTCCACATCCACCAATTCAAACCCTTCACGGTCAAGAAAGGGCTGCACCATCTCGGCAACGGTCTTCGTCACTCCTGTTGCGCTCACTAACGAACCTCCTCTATGGAAAAAACGTAAAGAGTGGGTTTCCCCACTCTCACTGTTCAGCAGTATCTGCACAATCACTTGAAAAGTATACCACAAAAGTGAAAAGCGGCACAAGAGGAGCTTTTCCGGTTGTCGCCGGCGTTCGTTCAGCATTATAATGAAACGCGTTCCGACGAACATTTGACAACTATTTCCGGCTTCTCAAGCCTTTGCTTCCGCAAACGAATCTCAAGAATACCTTTGGAGAGTTCCGCTCTGCTTCGTTTGACGGTCACCTTTTCCGGCAGCGGGATCGTCTCGACCCGTTTCCCTGGAATGCCTGCAACCGTAACATGCCGATTTCCGACGACGACCGAAGGCTTGCAGCCGAAAGCGTTCGCTGGCAACCGGATCCTGACGATGACCGAACGATGCGTTTCAAATATGTCCGTCGTTAACCCCGACACGGACATTTGCTCCAGCCGGTCGAGCGATTCCCCCAGCAAGCGCCACCAATTAAATTCTTCCCCGCCGTCATTCGCTTGCTTCATCGAATTCAGCTTGTTCAGGAGCAGCTTTTCAAAGGCTTTCCACCCTTCGCGGAATTTCTGATTGCCAATGTCCGTATTCATCCGCCCGTCACCTCCGCAGCAGCCTGGATTATTTCCCCATAGTATGCTTTCGGCGAAGATGAGGTTCCTGAAAATTTTTTTAAAAAAATTAGTATTGACCCTGACATTGATGTCAGGGTTTATAATACACACATACCGCTTCTTAGTGAAGGAGGCTTAGCATTGAAGATCGGAGAATTGTCCAAAGCGACCGGGGTCAGCGTCCGCTCCTTACGCTATTATGAGCAGCAAGGGCTGCTAACGGCCGAGCGGCAAAACAACGGATATCGGGAATACCATGCGCTTGCGGTCGAACAAGTGCTGACGATTCATTTTTATTTGACGCTCGGTTTAAGCACGGAACAAATTGCCGGCTTCCTGCACTGCGTTATGAAAAATAAGGAGGCGTTCTGCCAAGACGTGCTTCCGGTTTACCGGCAGAAGCTTCAGGAAATCGACAGCCAAATTGCGCTTCTTTCTTCTATTAAAAGCAATTTGGAGGAACGAATCGCTTCTATATTAAAGGAACAGGAAGGTGTTTCCCGTTGACGCTTCAATCGATTACCCAACAACAGTATAGAGAGCGGCTGAACATGTCCGGCGTTTCAGTAATCGAGTTCGGCGCCGTTTGGTGTCCGCCGTGCAAACAATTGTCGCCGTTGCTGCACGAGCTTGCGGGCGAGTACGGCCCTGCCGTCAGCTTCGCCCAAGTCGATGTGGATGAGTCGCCGGAGCTTGCGTCCGAGCTGGGCATCATGGGCATGCCTACGGTGATCGTTTACCGGGACGGCCAGCCGATGGATCGGCTTGTCGGTCTGCGGCCGAAGGATGCGTACAGAACGGTGATACAAAGAACGCTGCAACAATGAAATGAACTTTTTTACGTTCAAAATGTGACTTTATCCGCCGGTCGGGTAAAAGAGAAATTGTCTAATATACCCGATCTTTCAGCTTGTCGTCGCTAAACCATACTCTGATTTTCGCAATCCGATCGCCGCCGTTTTCCAATATGACGCTCAGCTCGCCCTTCACCCAAATGTCATACGTCTGCTTGCGGTAGCCTTTCGCCTTCAGCGCTTCCTCCGCTGCCCCTAGCGAATCCCCCACCCGGATGCCGAACAAGTGGTGCTTCGGATTTGTCGTCTCGATCGACGTTACTTTCCCGAATGCGCGGTTATCCCGGTCGTCCGCGAAGCCGAGGAGCAAACCGGCCCTTTTATACTCCCTGCCGTGACCGCCCATTCCTTCCAGATACATGTCTCCCCCGCCCGCAAGCTCGATGACCTCCTCTTCCTTCATAAAAATTCGGACGTCTCCGAAATCGCTGCCTTCTATCAATTCCTTGATTTCGAGGTCGGGATTCCCCGGCAAAGACAGCAGGACAGCGGCGCCGGCAATGAGCAGCAAAAAAATAACGATCGCCGGAGCAGTCAAAGCCAACCGTCGATTCCGTACTCCATTCCGAAACAACGGAACACCTCCCTACAAAAACGATCTCGACTGGAATGCCCCGATAATCTGCATATGGCTGTATTCGCCCGCCATTCGCGAAATCAACCAAGCATAAATGCTTGGTTGATTTTTTTTACCGGTCTGCCAGCGAGTGCTTCAGAAACCACTCATACAGATCCGGGTTATTATACGTTTCCGTCCACGAGTCGTGGTCCGCGTCGGGATATACCGTAAATTTGACGTTGCCTCCGACCCGTTGGAGCGCTTCAACCATTTGCTCCGATTCGCGAAGCGGAACGACGTTGTCCTTCGCGCCGTGAAACACCCAAATCGGCACGTTCTTTAACGTCGCGGCCGCTCTTGCCGGGTTTTCCCCGCCGCAGATCGGGGCTATGGCCGCGAACCGGTCGGGATACGCGATCGATAGCGTCCATGTGCCGTATCCGCCCATGCTCAAGCCGGTCAAATAAATTCTGTCCGTGTCCACCCGGTAATTGTCGGCAATCTCGTTAATGAGCGAGTCCAAGGCGTCGATTTCCACCGACCAGAACGAGTCTTCCGGACATTGCGGAGATACGGCGATAAACGGAAAATCGTCCCTGCCCTCCGCAATTTTCGGAATGCCGTGAATTTTCACCTTCTCAATATCGCTGCCCCGCTCACCCGCTCCGTGCAGAAACACGATCAACGGCCATTTCTCTTCACTTTCTTCATACTGCTTCGGCAAGTAGAGAAGATAATTGCTGCGCACCGTTTTGACAATTTCCTTAACCATCGTGTGAGATGTCTGACTCATGCCATCACTCTCATTTCTTTTATTTTGAATTACCCGATTACCGTCAATTGCTTGGGGAACGATGTCAGCACATCTGCGCCGTCCGCCGTTACGATGACGTCGTCCTCGATTCTCACGCCGCCGATGCCGGGTAAATATACGCCCGGCTCAATCGTAACGGCGACCCCTTCCTTCGCCAATTCGTGATTGGCTCCGTGCATCGAGGGGAACTCGTGAATATCGAGCCCCAGTCCGTGTCCCAGCCGATGCGTAAAATATTCGCCGTACCCGCGCGCCGCGATCGTTGCCCTGGCAGCCTTGTCGATCGCGCTGTACGCAACGCCTGCCCGAACGGCCGCAATCCCGGCAATATTCGCCTGCAGCACCGTATCGTACACATCCTTAAGCTTCGGACTGATGTCTCCGACTGCAAACGTGCGCGTAATGTCCGAGGCGTAACCGTCAGCGTACACCCCCAAATCGCAAAGCAGCAGCTCGCCTTCGCGAATCGGCCGCGTTCCCGTCTCGCCGTGAGGCATCGCGGATTTTTCACCCGCCAGAACGGTCGTGTCGAACGAAGGGCCTTGCGCGCCGAGCTTCTTCATCTGAAAGTCCAGCTCCGCCGCGAGCTCCATCTCCGTCATGCCGACTTGAAATTTATCCAGAGCGGCGCGCAGCACATCCTCCACGATCCGCGCCGCCTTCCGCATCCGCTCCGTCTCCTCCGCGGATTTAACGGCCCGCAGCGCAAGCAGCGCCGCACCGGCATCATCGTATGTATCCGCGCCGATAAACAAGCTCAGCGCTTCGAATTGATTGACAGTCAAGTGACCCTTCTCGATGCCGAGACGACGGATGCCTGCGGGCAATCGGCGGGACAACACCTCATAAGCGTTCTCCGTGTCATCGTGCGTTACGATCCTCTCAAGCGACGAGCTCGCTTCCGCCGCGTCACGATCAAGCGCGGGCGCGAACAAGAACGGCTCCTCCCCGCGAGGCATGACGACCGCCAGCATACGCTCGTGCGGATTCGATAAATACCCGGTTAAATAGTACACGTGCTTCGGCAGCGTAACGAGCAAAGCATCCAGCTGCCGCTCATCCATAAAATCGTATAAAGCCTGCATGCGTCCGTTCATGGCCAAATACCGCCTTTCGTTCAATGAAGTAACTGCCGGCTCATAAGATCCGGCTCAATAGTTCCTCCGCCAGCTCGTCGACTTCCCACGATTCGTCCTCATCGCTCGGATTCATAGCCAATCTAAGCAGCTCCGGCGCTAGCTCCAGCGTAATTTCTTCGGGAAGCTTCTTTACCAATAGCTCCATTACGGCATATTTCCCGGCCCCTTCGCCGGACTCCAAAATCGCTTTCAAAAGAGGGACCAATTCATAGCCGTGCGAAATGAGCAGCTCCGCCAGCTCCGAAGCCGTCGGCGACGGATCGTCACCGGCTCGTAAGTAACGCAGAAGTTCCGGGAGAAGCGGAATCCGCTCCTCTTCGCTCAGCCGTTTCAAATGCGCGAGCGTTTCGGCATCGAGCTTACGCTGCGGGGGCAAATTTTCATTCATGACGAGCATCACCGTTCATCAAATTGTGTACCCAGCTGTAGCACCGCTCCAGCTGCTCATCGTCGATTTTGTCCGACCGATGCTCAAACATCACTTTCACGTTCGGATTTTGTTCCCGGACGATTCGCAAATAGTGTTCAATCGGCGCCCAGCCGTCTTCCGTCCTATGATCGGGAAGCACGGGAAAATGTCCGTTCTCGACCCGCTGCTTTATTTGCACGTTCCAAAGATGCACGGTATGCGCGAACCTTCCGTATTTACGGATGACCGCCCTCGAATCGAAGCCCGGATCGATGCATTGTTGCTGCCATAGCCTTCCCGTGTCTAAGCACAGCTTAATCTTATCATATGCTGCAAGCAAATCCTCAATGGCGGTACCTTCATACACGTATCGATTCAAAGCGTCGAATTCCAGTACCGGGATAAAATCGTGCCGCTCGGCCGCAGCGGTCAGCCATTGAAACAGCCGCTCCGTCCCGGATACGAATTGCTCTTCCGTTATTTCGCTCTCAAACATATATTCCGACCGATCGGCAAACCGCCATTGCTCCCAATTTACCGCGTCGTCCAATACGACCGGCTTCGGATAATGAAACAGGACGTACTCGGGCTTGACTTGACGTACATATTCCAGCTCTCGTTCGATCCGTTCCAAAGCGTCCTCGCGAACCGCATCGTCCTTTGACATAAACAACGCGTCTCTGATTGGCGAACCTCCGCTTCGCAGCGGGAAATGAATGCCGACCAGAATTCCTTTGGCCTCGGATTGTTCCACGAGTGTTCGAACATCCTCTTCGTTCTCAAACATGCACGCTTCGATGCCGTAAAACTCCGGTTTGAAATCTCTGCGGTACTTCGCTTCGTCAAAACCTCCGTATTGCCCGATCAAAAATTGCCGCATAGATTACCGCTTGCCCCTTCTACTCTATTTTTTCGTTCAATAGAACCATATGGATGTGATCTTCCCACACTCCGTTGATTTTCAAATACTTTTTGGCAAGCCCTTCGCTATGAAAGCCGAGCTTCTCCGCGACCTTCAGCGAAGCGTGATTTCTGGGCATAATGTTCGCTTCGATCCGGTGCAGGCCGAGCGTGTCGAAAGCGTAATCGATCAGCGCACGCAGCGCTTCCGTCATGTACCCTTTGCCGCACTCCTCGGCGTCCATTTTGTAACCGAGATGACATGAAAGGAAGTTGCCCCGCACGATGTTGCTCAGCGACGCCGAACCGATAATCCGCCGATCCTTGTAGAACCATACCTTAAACAGCGTGCCGTTGTTCATCTTCTCGCAATCTTCCAGCAATATTTCTTTTTGCTCTTTTAGCGTAAAAAATTCGGGTCCTCTTGCCGGCTCCCATTCTCTCAGAAAGCTCTTGTTCCGCTGCACAAACTCGAGCACCTGCGGTGCGGCGGATCCGTCAACCGTCCGCAATGTCAATCTTTCCGTTCGTATCGCAATCGTCATAAGCCGCCTCTTCCGTTTAATACAATCGTTTGGTATAGCTCTCATCCAGCAATGTTGAAACTTCGCCCGCCGTTATGCTTATTTTCGACTTCACGTGGGAAGCCATCATCTCGGGAATGTTCGGGAGCTGTTCGGCGGGAAGCCATCGGCTCGGATCCCACAAGCCGGATCGCTTGAACGATTTGGCGCAGTGCAAATAACATTCCTCCACTTCGACGCCGATCCCCATGATCGGTTGCTTGCCGTTTACCGCCGTCTCCCGCAAATACGCCTCATCTCTGCTTACGCACGCTTTTCCGTTCACCCGGAACGTCTCCTCCAAGCCCGGAATCATAAAAATGAGGCCGATTCTTGGATTCGAAAGTATGTTACGGATCGAGTCCATTCTTCGGTTTCCCGGGCGGTCCGGTATGAACAAATGACGGTCGTCGATAACGTGAACGAAGCCGGGAGCGTCCCCGCGCGGGGAAACGTCGCACCGGCCGTCCGAGGATGACGTGGAAATCATTAGAAAAGGACTCTTTGAAATAAAAAGCTTGCCGTGTGAATCAAGAGCGTTTATTACCTTGTTGGCGGACAATTTGCTGGGATAACCGAATAAAGGGCGCAGCTCCTCAAGCTCATCGACAGTCGTAATCCGGTTACGAAACGTCTGTTCCAAACTTTTCGCCTCCTAATATGAGTCTGGCGAATCCCATTCTTGCTTTACTATAGAGTACACGTGACGATCCGAATAGTTGTCGCCGGACTTTTTCACCTGTCTCAGCGTCGTGTTCTTGCTGCAGCAAGCGAAGCTCCAAACGATCGTCGATCATTTTTTTGGCAAAAGACATTGCTCGCACCGCCTTTAATGCTCCCAAACCCTCTCTAGGGTAATGAGCCGTTCTCCATGAAATTCCGCCTTATAAATATCCGGCTTCGAGGCTCGGTTCCAAAAATCAAACCCGTATTCACGGCTATAATACTGCAAAATGATTGTCATAATGTTGCCGTGGGTGCCGATGGCGATTCTTTTTCCCGCATGCTCGTTTAATAATTTTGTAATGACAGGGATCGCTCTTTCCTGAGCCTGTCTCGTCGTCTCGCCCTCCGGCAAGCAAAAATCGGGCTCCTCGAACGATTTCCGAATGCCTTCCGTCAACTCTTCTTGTGCCACTTCATATCTCATGCTCGCAATTGCACGTTCGCGAAGCTCCTCGTATAGCTCGATTGTTTTCCCCAGGCGGTCTGCTAGCGGCTTCACCGTATCGATCGCCCTTCGGTAGCTGCTCGACACGATCACGTCGATGCCTTCATGCTGCAGCAAATCCGCTGCTCTGACCGCATCGGCCGCACCTTTGGCCGACAGACCGCGCGAACGCTCCTCCTCCAGCGAAAACGGGGACTCCGCATGCCTCACAAAGTAAAGATACGTATTCATCGCTGCCTCCTTATTGAAAGCTATCGGCCAATCGGTCCAGTACAAGCTCCCAGCGCCGCTTCATCTCTTCTCGCACGATACCGTCGGCAAGGTTTTCTTGATGAAAGCTGACGGTCGTCTTCCGTTCGCCGGCGGGGATGATGCGGATTTGCAGCGTTGACTCTTTCTCCCACTGGGCAAACCGGCACTTCATTCGAATTTGTTCATACGGCTTGACGACTCTCATCTCGCCCGTCGTACCCTCTGCCGTGCGATAACGCTCCCCCGCCGCGAAAGAAATCCCCGGAGCGTCGCCCAGCCATGATTGCAAGCCTTCCGGGGACGTTAAATAATCCCATGCTTGCTCCTTCGTAATCGGCAGCGTTCTTCTGACCCCGATCTGATACCCGGCCGACGCCGTCAATCCGACCGGTTTAGCGTTCGCCATGTCGAATCTCTCCTTCGTTCAAGATAATCTCATAGAATACTAGAGTTTGGTTTACAATCGGATTCGCGCCGCAGCGCAGCGCATCCGTAAGCGACGACGTCGCCGCATGGGAACGCTCATAATCCGCATCGGTAATTTGTCTGCGCTCTAAAGCCTCATTCAGCTCGTCCTCGTCCAAGACATATATTTCTCCATTAGGCAGCAGGACAACATCCAAATACAAATCTTCAATGTAAGGTATTCCTCCGTTCGTCAGCCCTTGCGATTTAATGATGTCAAAATACCATTGAACGACTTTTCCGTCACGTCCGATCATCACCGTGGCTGAGTAGGGCTCGCCCTCAGGGAAAAACATCAGCCAAACGTACCCGTCGTCCGCTATGCATATTTCGCGTTCTCCGTATGACACAACGAGAGGCTCCTTGACCCGCTGCAGCGACAGCATGGTTACATACCCGCGAAAGCCGCGATCGTCTACAAAGGTTTGCCTATATTGTTTTTGTAAAATTCTCCTCCAACCCGGTCGATCGGCATATTTATTTTTCATAGGGCCTCCTTGTTTTGTGCGCCCTTCTTTTCTGACATTATATAACAAAAGAAAACAGGCCGTCATCCGCAGCCTGTTTCATTCGCCGAATCGGTTATTTTTTCGCGCCGAGTTTGATCAGCTCCGGGAACGAAGGCACGATGGACCTGTACATCCGCGTCAGCTCCTCCGCCTGCGCCGGATCGACCCCCGCATGGATCAGTTCGTTACGGAACGTGCGGGAGCCCCGCCGTTTGTGAAATCCGATACTCAGCAGCGTACCGGGCATTTTGACGATCAGCACAAGCGCATACGCAACGATTTTCGCCACGTTCATACGTTTACTTGTCAGAGCTATACGAATAGCTCGTATGGGAACCGTTCTTCATGACATCGGATGTGACCGACTTGACCTGATTCATATAATCCTTGGTCATGGCCAGCGCTTCGGCGGCCGGAATGCCCGCGTTCACCAGCTCTTTGTAAAAGGTCCCGACCGCTTTACCGATCTTGGCGCCCGCTTCCTCGGAATACAGCGTTCCCAGCAAGTCGCTTACAAGCTTCGGCACTTTCGCCGATACGATTTCCAGCAGTTCTCCGATTTCCTTCGTCGGAATATCGTGATGATGATGCTCATGGCTCATACGAACAGTCTCCTTTGCAATCGTTTCATAATCGGATAAACGACAGGCGGCAGCGTCAGCCGAAGCGCCCACTCGCTCCATTGCAGCCATTCGGGCTCTTTGCTTTCCGTCCGGTCAATCCGGCGGTCAGCCTTCCTTTGAATTTCGGCTAACAACTTCTGCTTCGCTTTGTCGTCCATGACGGCCGACAGCCGTTTCATGTTTTCACGGAGTTCCACTTCCAGCTTAAGGCATTCGCGAAACGGCTCGTCATGCAGAATCAATTGAAACACTGCGGCCTTATCCTCGGGTTCCAAGGCGCCTTGGAGATAAAGAAAGGCCAGCTCCTGTTTTCGACTATGCTCCATTCGGGCCTCCCTCCTTCAACCACTCGGATAGTTTGCATTTGGCGTGATAAGCGCGGCTTTTGACGGTGCCCTCCGGAATATCAAGCATGGCGGCGATTTCGCCGACCGACAGCCCTTCGACATATTGCGCGTACAAAATGGTTCGTGCGGACTCGTCAAGCCGGTTCATCAAATCCGAGAAGTGTATCGCCTCCGTCCAATCCATTCCCCCGCTGCCGCCTGCCGGAATACTCTCTCGGAGGGCCGTTTCGCGATCCGGCAGACGGCGCAATCGGTCGACCATTCGCCGATGCGCGATGGTGAGGAGCCACGGCTTCGGCCGCTCCGGCTTGCGTCCGGCTTGAAGCTCGCGGTATGCCGCAAGGAACGTCTCTTGAAACATGTCTTCCATCAAGTGAACGTCCCGGATTTTAAACCGCAGGAACGAGTACACGCAATCGGCGTATTGCATGTATAGTTCTTCAAAGGTCATCCCTCACCATCCTTTCTACTGAATAGTCGCAGAAACTGCCGCGCAGGTTCACGAGGAGCAAATTATTTTTTCAATTCGTACGCGGTAGCCGCCGCATCTTGTATGAACGGACTCATTTCCCCGATATAGAACAAATGAAGCTCGTGCATTGCGCGCGTGCATACGGTATAAAGCAGCTTGCGATCTTCTTCTTCGCCGTACTGAGACGCCGATGCGTCGTAAACGATCGCGGCGTCAAATTCGACCCCTTTGGCCAAATAAGACGGGATGACCGAAACCCCGGGAACGAAGGCGGCCGACTCTTTCGTGATCAGAACGGCGGACAAGCGGCGATTGATCCGATCGAAAGCGTCCTTTGTCTCGCTTGCGGTTTTGCAAATGACGGCGATCGTCCGATAGCCTTCGGATTGCAGGCGATGGATCAGTGACGCAACACGCTCCGCCGCAGTCTCGCGATCGGGAGCCTCGGATACGATCGGTTTGGGGCCGTCGCGCTCGAACGGTTCGATGCCGCCGCCTTCTTTTACCAGCTCCCTTGTAAACTCAACGATTTGCCGTGTGGACCGGTACGACCTCGGCAGCACGATCAGCTCCCGCTCCGCAGGATCGAACCATGCCTCCGCCGCCGCAAACCCGCTCCCCGCGTTCGGAAAAATCGCTTGATTGAAATCGCCAAGCAAGGTCATTTTTGCCCTAGGGAACAACCGGCTGATAAAGGCATAATGGAACGGAGAATAGTCCTGCGCTTCATCGATAAAGACATGGCGTATCGAACGATTCGTATGGAACCCTTCCAGCCTTTCTTTCACATATACGAAAGGCGCCGCGTCCTCATACGGAAGTTCGCCGAGCTCCAGCCTTGCGGCGGTTTGCTCGCATATGTCCGCCCACTCCTCAGGAATGTTCTGCGCGTCCGTAAACGAGGAAAACCGGGCCGCATCCCGATACAATAGGCTGTAAATAGCGGCCGTATCCAAGAAGCCGAGCTGTTCCGCCCATGCCCGCAGCGGACGGAAGTGCGCCTCCACTACTTTCTCCGCGAGAAATTCAAACTCCTTATCGAAATCGTCGAACGAATTCTCGGAAAAGCGATTCTGTTTTTGCAGCTCTTTATACGCCCACAGATATTCGTCCTGGTCCAGCAATCCGACTTCTTCTTCGACCCAAGGCTGCCGTCTGATTTCCGCTTCGCAACGATCCAGCTTCGCGAGCAGCCATTGCGACAGCAGCCGGATCCGGTTCGGCACTCGGATCGAAGCGTCGTAAGCGTAAAACTGCTTCTTCATTTCATCCGCCGTAATTAATGCTTCGCCGCGAAACACGACGTCTTTGAAGCATATTCCGCACTGGGCCAAAGACTCGGTATACCGCTCGAGCGCCTGCATAAACCAAGCGGACGATTTGGCCCGAATCCCCGCCATACGCACGGAATATCCCGGCGTTTCCCGGGATGTCAGCGTATACTCCATTTGATCGAACGGGTCCTCCGGCTTGAACGTCTCACCGATTCGATGCTCCAAATATTCCTGGAGCGTCGTTTGCTGCATATTTTCTTCGCCGAGCTCGGGCAGGACAGTGGAAATATAACCGTTAAAGATCGGGTTGGGGGAAAACAGCACGATCTGATCGGCAGTCAGCATGCCGCGGTACCGGTAGAGCAAGTAGGCAATCCGCTGCAGCGCAGCCGACGTCTTTCCGCTGCCCGCCGCGCCTTGCACGATCAGCACTCGGCTCTTCTCGTTGCGGATGATCCGGTTTTGCTCCTTCTGGATCGTAGAAACGATCGTTTTCATATGCGTGTCCGCACGCTTGCCCAGCATCTCCCGCAGCAGCTGATCTCCGATCGTAATTCCCGCGTCGAACATGCCTTCCAGCTGTCCGCTTCGTATGACGTACTGCCGTTTCTCTTTCATAACGCCGCGGATCGTCCCGCTCGGCGTCTCGTAGGATGCCGGCCCGGGAAGAAAATCATAGTACATGCTGGATATCGGCGCACGCCAATCGTAGATGAGAAAGTCCAATTCGTCCTCGTCAAGGAGCGATGCAAGGCCGATATAAATGCGATCCTCGGCCGGCATGCCGTCTTCCAAAAAATCGATTCTGCCGAAATAAGGAGATTGCAGCAGCCGTTCGAGAACGGACGCCTTTTTGGCCGCAAGCCGATAGCTTCGCTCCTTCTCGGACAGCAGGTCCGCTTGCTGCTTTATGCTAGCGTACGTTTCTATCGCATCGTTCGGATCGTCAAAACTGATCGTCACGTCCTCCCAGAAGTGCTTGCGAATATCGACTACATCCGACTTCTGTAGTCCCGCCTCCTCCCGAAGAACCGAGATTCGCTCCTCGATCACTTTCTTGACCCGTTCGATCCGTTGCTGCTCCGCAGTCCAATCGCGCTGTTCCATGCTCATTCGCATGCTCCCCTTCATGTAAATTTTAAGCCGCGGACGGTTTGACAAACCGCTTTAGTTGTGTTATGATTATATTGGGATATTCTAATCAATATATTTTATACTCCGTGGCCACTCTTCATTTTACCATGGAGCTTCTTTTATTTCAAAACAAATGTGAAGCCGCCTTCGATTTTGAAGTGCACCCAGTCAAGTAGACGGTGGAATAAAATAAAATGATTAAGCTGCCTTAGCACGAGCTTCCATCGGGCTAAGGCTGTTTAATTTTTTCTGTAGCCGCTCGTAGTTATAGAAATGAATGTAGTCATCGATGTCTTTCTTTAATGCATCAAAGGTATGGTATTTGTGAAGGTAGTATTTCTCGCACTTAAGAGTGCCCCAGAATGCTTCCATAGGACTGTTATCGATACACTTTCCGACTCTTGACATGCTCTGCGTCATCTCGTTTGCCTCTAAGCGTCTTTTAAAGCCCCAGGACGTGTATTGAAAACCACGATCGCTATGTATCATTGGCGATGTTCCAGGTGCGGCTTTCAACGCCAGATCAAGTGTTGTGAAAACAAGGTTATTGTTGTTGGAATGGCCAAGTACGTAGGCCACAATGGATTTATCGTGAAGATCTAAGATTGCACTGAGATAAGCTTTCTGACCTTTTCCGTACTTCATTTCCGTTACGTCGGTCACCCATTTCTCATTCGACTTTTCAGCGGTAAAATCGCGGTTCAACAGGTTCTCCGCTATCTGTTCAGGCGTGGATTTCACGTATTTCTTTTTCTTCTTGCGAATAACCGACTGGATGCCTGCAAGTTTCATCAGGCGATAAACCCGTTTGTGGTTAATCGCACAATCCAGCTGTTTTCTTAAATGAAGAGTTAACTGGCGGTAACCAAAGATGCCATCTACCTTCTCATAAAGTAAGATCATGGCATTCGCTAAGTGTTCGTTTTCTTGCTCTTGGAAACTGGGTTCCCGATTTAACCACTTGTAGTAGCTTGAGCGGGGAATACCTGCCACTTTGCATAGCAGTTGAATGCTAAAACCCGTACTTTGCTGCACGGCTTGAATCGAAAGGTAGATGTTCTCCCGGCGTACCTGGCTTAAAAACGCCTCCTTTCGAGTTCCTCTAACTTTTTTAACAATGTATTCTCCGCTCGCAGCCGTTCGTTCTCGGCCTCTAGCTTCTTCATAGCAAGTCTTTGCTGCTCCGCTTCGCTTAACTCCTCTGCAGGCTTATTCCTCCCGCGTCGATCCTTGAGGGCATCTTCTGCCCCTGCATCATATTTCTTCACCCATTGATAAACCTGCTGATAAGAAACCTGATACTTTTCTGCTGCTTTATGGTAATCGTGATTTTGTGAAAGGCAGTACAACACGATATCGATCCGTTCTTCCCAGGTAGTCGTTCGTCCCTTTGTCATAGCGGCTACGCCTCCATTCTTATACGGTTTTAGACCGCTATGACTATTATACTTTCTAATCCAGTTCCTGAGTTGTGTACGACTTGCTATACTGTATTTTCTTATGACTTCGTGTTGTGAGTACTTTCCGGAAAGATAATCTTGAATCGCTTGTAGTTTAAGTTCTACCGAATAACTTTTATTCTTTGAACGAAATTCCAACCCTTCAGCTCCGTAAAGTTCATAACGACGTCGCCAGTCTTTCAAAGTACTGACGTTAATACTATATTTGCAGGCTATCTCGCTTAGTGACCCTTGCCCCGTTTCAAGCTCCTTCAATACGGCTAATTTCTCTTTCCCGCTGTACTCGTTAATTTTGGACATGAAAAAACTCCCCTTGGTAAACAGGTTTTATTATTTCACCTGTCTACCTAGAGGGGAGCATATCATTTTTGGAAGGTGGCTTTTATGTGCTTACCGGGGGCTTACACAATCACCGCTTCGAATCGAACTGGAGGCGCACGCGCCAGGTGTTATTCGGTGATCCTTGCATTTGTCTCGGTTCAATGCCTTTCGCCTTGCAATATTCCGCATAACGCTCGGGGTTTGTCAGCGATATTGACTCATTTGTCAGCGAAATTTGCCTACATTGTCAATAACGTTGACTACCGTAACCGTTTGTCAATCAAATTGACAAATGTGTCGCTTCGCGCTGACTAATATGTCAATATCACTGACTGTTGAGACGAACGATCCACTGGACTAGCAGTATACAATATTTAACTTCGGTGCGATTGTTTGGGAATGAAGGGCTATGCATGAGGGAACTTTACAAGGGAAAGGTGGTGACGGCGCATGCCGAAGGATAAACTGAAAGATGAGAGGGACGGAAACCCGAAAACGGTCTATGAGGATACGAAAGCGCATGAACGAATCGGCCTGAGGCAGGACGACTCCATAGAGGTTTTGAAAAAGCAAAATTCGCATTTGGAATGAAAAAACCGCCCCTCGCTGCGATACGGCTTGGGGCGGTAATCATATTAAAATAATGCCAGCTGATTCGATTCCGGGAGGCCGCGGAAGCAGCCCATCTGCGAGAGCAGCTCGATGATCGATTTCGAAGCTTTCGAGCGCTGCTGGAAATCCTCGATCGACAGGAACGGCCCGTCTTCCCGGGAGGCGGCGATGTTGCGCGCCGCGTTCTCGCCGATGCCTCCGACGGCGGAGAACGGCGGAATGAGCGATGTGCCGTCGACGATAAATTTTTTCGCATCCGAGCGGTACAGATCAAGCGGCTTGAACGTAAACCCGCGCGCCGTCATCTCCAGCGCCATCTCGAGCGGCGACACCATATTTTTCTCTTTCGTCGTGGCGTTAAAGCCTTTCTCTTCGATTTCCTTAAGCTTCGCAAGAATCGCATCGTAGCCTTGCGCCAGCAAATCCAAATCGAAATCGTCGGCGCGGACCGTAAAGTACGTCGCGTAAAACTCGATCGGGTAGTACACCTTGAAAAATGCGGTGCGTACGGCCGAGATGACGTATGCGGCGGCATGCGCCTTCGGGAACATGTACTCGATGCGCAGGCAGGAGTCGATGTACCATTTCGGCACTCCGCATTTTTTCATCTCTTCGATCCACTCGTCGGTCAATCCCTTGCCCTTACGTACGCTTTCCGTAATTTTAAACGCCAGCGCCGCATCCATCCCGGCTTTATAAATCAAGTACAGCATAATGTCGTCACGGCAGCCGATAACGGTCTTGATGTTGCAAGTGCCGTTCTTGATGAGCTCCTGGGCATTGCCGAGCCAAACGCCCGTGCCGTGGGATAAGCCGGATATTTGCAGCAGGTCGGCGAACGTCTTCGGCTGCGTCTCCTGAAGCATCTGACGGACGAATTTCGTCCCCATCTCCGGCACCCCGTACGTGGCGACCGTCGTGCGGATTTGCTCCGGCGTAACGCCGAGCGCCTCCGTCGAGGAGAAGATGCTCATCACCTTCGGATCGTTCATCGGAATCGTCGTCGGATCGACGCCCGTCAAATCCTGCAGCATCCGCATCATCGTCGGATCGTCGTGTCCCAGAATATCGAGCTTGAGCAGGTTTGCGTCGAAGGCGTGGTAATCGAAGTGCGTCGTCTTCCATTCCGAGCTCGTATCGTCGGCCGGGTACTGTACCGGCGTAATATCCTCCACCTCGATATAGTCCGGCACGACGACAATGCCGCCCGGATGCTGGCCGGTCGAGCGCTTCACGCCGGAACAGCCTAGCGCGAGGCGCCCTTCCTCCGCGCCGCGCCACTTGACGCCGCGGTCTTCCTCAAACTTCTTCACGAAGCCGAAGGCGGTTTTCTCGGCGACGGTTCCGATCGTACCCGCACGGAATACGTTTTTCTCTCCGAACATTACCTTCGTAAAGTTGTGCGCATGCGGTTGATATTCGCCCGAGAAGTTCAAATCGATATCGGGAACTTTGTCTCCCTTAAAGCCGAGGAACGTCTCGAACGGAATATCTTGGCCTTCGCCTTTGAGCGGCGCGCCGCATTTCGGACAATCTTTATTCGGAAGATCGAAGCCGCTCGGGATCGAGCCGTCCAGAAACCATTCGCTGTGTTTGCACGAAAGGCACAAGTAATGCGCCGGCAGCGGGTTGACCTCTGATATGCCGAGCATCGTTGCGACGATGGACGAGCCGACGGAGCCCCGGGAGCCTACTAGGTAGCCGTCCTCGTTCGATTTCTTGACGAGCTTTGCGGATATCAAATAGTTCGCGGAAAAGCCGTATTTAATAATCGGCGCCAGTTCCTTCTCAAGCCGCGCCGTTACGACCTCCGGCAGCGGATCTCCGTACATTTGGCGCGCGGTTTCGTAACAAGAATTCCGGATTTCCTCGTCCGAGCCTTCAAAGATCGGCGAAAACAATCCGTTGTCGGTCGGACCGCCCTTGACCGGGAACAGCTCGATCGGTTCAAACCGGTCCGCCAGCTCGTTCGTGTTACGTACGACGACCTCGTAAGCAAGCTCCTCCCCTAGGAAAGCGAACGCTTCCAGCATTTCCTTCGTCGTCCGCAGGTGCGCGTCCGGCTTCTTCATATCCTTCAGCGGGCTGAATCCGGTTATGCCGTGAATCGTAATGTCGCGGAATATTTTCTGACGCGGATGCGCGTAGTGCACGTTCCCGGTAGCGATGACCGGCTTGCCGAGCTTGCGCCCGATGTCGCATACAGTGCGGATCGCGGACTGCAGCTGCTCTACGCTGCCGACGAGCCCTTTATCGACCAGATGCATATAGAAATCCAGCGGCTGAATTTCCAGCACATCGTAAAATTCCGCGACCTCCGTCGCTTCTTCCACCGATTTGTTCAGCACCGCTTCGAAAAACTCGCCCTTCTCGCAGCCCGATACGACGATGAGACCTTCCCGGTGCTCCTCGAGCTTCGACTTCGGAATGCAGGCTACACGGTTGAAATATTCGGTATGGGACAAGGAGACCAGCTTATATATGTTTTTCTTCCCTATGGCGTTCAGCGCGTAAATATTGCAGTGGAACGGACGCGTGTTGGACAAGTCGGTGCCCACATATTGATTGAAGGCGGAAAGAATCTTCATGTTGCGTCCGTCCGCTTCCTTCAGCATGTGGAACAAAATGCTTCCCAGCGCCTTCGAGTCGTCGATCGCCCTGTGGTGATTATCCAGCGACACCTTGAATTTATCCGCCAGCGTATTTAACCGGTGATTTTTCATCGACGGATACAGATGCCGCGCAAGCTCGAGCGTATCGAGCACCGGATTTTCCATCTCCGGCAATCCGTGCCGCTTGCATGCAGCCTGCAAGAAGCCCGTATCGAACTTCGCATTGTGCGCAACCAGCACCGCGTCGCCGACCCACTCGACAAATCTGGGAACGACGTCCGCTTCTTCCGGCGCGTTCTCCACCATCTCGTCCGTAATATTCGTCAATTGCGTAATATGGTAAGGAATCTTCTCATGCGGATTAATGAATTCGGCGAACTCGTCCACTACTTTTCCGTCGACCATTTTGACCGCAGCCAGCTCGATGATTTTGTTGTGGACGACGGAAAGACCGGTCGTCTCTACGTCATACACTACGTATGTACTGCCGGCCAGCGGACGGTCGTCCGGCTTCAGGACAATCGGAACCGAGTCGTTGACGACGTTGGCTTCCAAGCCGTAAATCATTTGAATGCCGTTCTTTTTCGCAGCCTTTGCCGCTTCCGGATACGCTTGTACCGCCGCATGGTCCGTGATTGCAATCGCCTTATGCCCCCACTTTGCGGCCAGCTTCACATATTCATCGATGCCGCTTACGGCGTCCATCGTGCTCATCAGCGTGTGCAGATGGAACTCGACGCGCTTTTCCTTCGCATCGTCCTTCCGCTCCGGCGGGGCGGCCACCTCGTTCAAATCGGACACCATCATGACGAGCTCCGGCACCTGCATGAACCGGTCGTACTCCACCCGTCCGCGAAGCCGGACCCACTTGCCCAGCGACAGAAGCTTCAGCGTCTTCACGTCGTCTTTCGTCTTGGCGAAGCATTTGCACTGCAAGGAATCGGTAAAGTCGGTAATGGAAAATTGAAACAGCGTGCTTCCGTTCTTCAGCTCCTTGACATCCAATTGGAAGACGGTCCCCTGAATCGTGACCTTCTTCTCTTCCTCGCGGATTTGCTGAAGCGGAACCGGCTGGTCTTTAATCTCGTAGCCGTACATCAGCACTTCGGCCGGATCGCCGTCAGGCACGCTTTCCGGCAGTTGAGCAGCCTCCGAAAGCAGCTCCTCGCGGAACAGCTTCTCCTCTTCGATAATTCTCGCCTGGAACCGTTCGTATTCCTCTTGGCGAAGCGATTCCGATACGGCCAGCTTCACCCGAATGTCTCTAGTGAAATATTGCGAGAAATACTGCTTGGCGAGGTCTTCGATTCCTTTCTTCTTCGCCAGCTCCAGCGTTGCCGCATCCATTAAGAGAACCGTGACGGATCCCTGCTCGATTTCCAGCTTCGCCTTCGCGAGCCAGCCGTTGACGGACACTACTTCTCTTTGCGCCCATTCTACGAACAAAGGCCAATATTGCTCTATGATTGTCTCATCGGCTACCGATTGCGCGTATTCCAGAACGAATCGAATCGCCGCAATATGCGAAAATTTGCTCACTACCGCACGGCAAAAGGAGCGGTAAACGTCCGCCGGCACTATTTTTTCCTTATGAAGGAAAAACGTCCATTCTCGGTTCGTGCGGCTCGTTTCCACCCGATTAATATACCCGTCGGCAAAAAAAGAATCGATTACGTCGGCCTTGATGGCCGCCTGCTTCATCAGAAGCTCGAATCGATTCCGTTTTTCAGCTACATTGCTCAAAAGGGTCTCCTCCCCAAAACTAAAATCTCGTTACTGCTGGCCCTCTTGACTTTACGCCTACTCTAGCAACTATTGAATTGATGTCCCGCGCAAGGCGCGAAGGCGCTGAAGCCCCGCCCGCAATAAAGATATCAGGAAGTATAAGCTTTTGAGCATTAACTTCCTGATATCGCAAGAAAAACTTCCTCTAACCGCGGTCTAGCTTCCTTATTGGTACATCGATGAAGTTTTCTTAATAAGCTCGGGCGAACGCAACCGTATGCTTCGCATCGTTGCCGCATACGAGACATGTTGTTTTGTGTTCCTTCGGTTCGAACGGAATATTTCGGCTCGTAGCGCCGGTCTCTTCCTTCACCTTGCTCTCGCATTCGCGGGAGCCGCACCAGCCGGCCAGCACGAAGCCTCTCAGCTTGTCGTCGTTCGTCTTCAGCTCGTCCAGCGAATCCACCGAACGGAAATGTTCCTCCATGAACGCGGCCGCGCGGCTGTACAATTCTTGATGCACCGCTTCCAGCTGCGCTTTCACTTCTTCCGCGATGTTATCGAGCGGCACGATGCGCTTTTCCCCGGTTACTCGGGATACGAGCACGGCTTGTCCGTTCTCCAAATCGCGCGGACCGATCTCGATGCGTACCGGAATGCCGCGCATTTCGTATTCGTTGAATTTCCAGCCCGGAGATACGTCGTTCCGATCGTCCATCCGTATGCGAATACCGGCCGCCTTCAAATCGGCGAGCATTTCGGCCGATTTGGCGAGCACAGGCTCACGCTTGGCAGGCGGGCCGATCGGAATGAGCACCGCTTGCGTCGGTGCGACCTTCGGCGGAAGCACAAGTCCGCGGTCGTCGCCGTGCACCATGATGAGCGCGCCGATCAATCGCGTAGATACGCCCCAAGAGGTCGTGTGTACGAGCTGCTGTTTGTTTTCGCGGTCCAAATACTTGATGTCGAACGCGGCGGCGAAATTCGTGCCGAGGTAATGGCTCGTACCGGCCTGCACGGCGCGTCCGTCCCGCATCATCGCTTCGATCGAATACGTGTCGACCGCGCCGGCGAATTTCTCGGATTCCGTCTTCTGCCCCGCAATGACCGGAATGGCGAGCACGTTCTCGACGAATTCTTTGTACGTCTCGAGCATGAGCATCGTCTCTTTACGCGCGTCGGCTTCGTCTTCGTGAGCCGTGTGGCCTTCCTGCCATAAAAATTCGCTTGTTCGCAAGAAAGGCAGCGTACGCTTCTCCCAACGGACGACGTTCGCCCATTGGTTGATCAGCACCGGCAAATCGCGGTACGACTGAATCCACTTCGAATACATATGGCCGATCATCGTTTCGGACGTCGGACGGATCGCAAGCCGCTCCTCGAGCTTCTCGCCCCCTGCCTCGGTTACCCAAGGCAGCTCCGGATTGAAGCCTTCGACGTGCTCCTTCTCCTTCTGGAAGAAGCTTTCCGGGATGAACAGCGGGAAGTACGCGTTGCGATGCCCCGTTGCTTTAAATCGGTCGTCCAGCTGGCGCTGAATGAGCTCCCATAGCTCGTACCCGTCCGGCTTAAATACGATGCAACCGCGAACCGGCGCATAATCCATCAAATCCGCCTTGCGGATCGCATCCAAATACCATCTTGAGAAATCTTCGCTTTGCGGCGTGATTTCCCTTACAAACTGCTTATCGTTCTCTTTCGACATCCGTCATTACCCCCGAAACAGCCGCAAAATATCGTTATACGTTACCGCCACCATGAGCAGCATCAGCATGGCGAATCCGATGAAATGCACAAGGCTTTCCCGATTCGGATCGACCGGTCGGCCTCTTACCGCTTCAAGCCCGAGGAAAATCAAACGGCTCCCGTCGAGCGCCGGAATCGGCAGCAAATTAAAAATCGCCAAGTACAAGCTTAACATAGCGGCCCACCATGTGTAATACAAAATTCCGGCATTGGCGAGCTGCATCGTCACTTCGGCGATGCGCAGCGGTCCGCCGAGATCGTCCATCGTAAATTGAAGCGTAACCAGCTTCTGAAAGCCTTGGAATATGGCTACTGTCGAATCCCACATCGTGTTCATCCCGTTCGCGAAGCCTTCCTGCAATGTGGCGGGACGCGTGACGGCTTCCATCCGAACGCCGGCGCGAATGACTTCGTTCCCTTCTTCATCCTTGGCGGGAGCAGGCGTAACCTCAAGCTGAAGCTGCTCCCCTCCGCGGTCGATGATCCACGTCATCGGTTGGCCGGCCGAATTCGTAACCAAACGCGTAATTTTCGAAGCGCTCGGACCGATCGTTTCCCCGTTGATGCTGAGAATGACGTCGCCCGCCTGCAGACCGGCCGCTTCGGCCGGCTCGCCCTTGACGACTTCATTGACCTTAATGTTAATCGGAACGCCGCTCAAGAAAGCAAAAGCGATGAACAATCCGAAAGCCAATATGATGTTCATCATCGGCCCGGCGAAAATCGCCATTGCCCGCTGCGCCACCGTCTTGCCTCCGAATTGCCGGTCGAACGGCGCGATTTGCGTTTCTTTCCCCCGTGCCACGATCATCGCTTTCGGATGAATCCGGTACGATTCCTCTTCGCCTTCCACATCCATCGTCAGCGTGAGGCGGCGTTCCAAATCGATATGCTTTACCTCGCCGCGGATCGCATCCGTCCGCTCGTCCAGACGGTCCAAATAAACGGTTTGCACTTGATCTCCGCTCACCGTAACGGCAATCGTCTGTCCGCTTTGAACCTGCACCGTTTCCGGATCTTCTCCGGCCATCCGCACATAGCCGCCTAAAGGCAGCATACGCAGCGTATATTTCGTTTCTCCCCGAAGAAAGGTCAGCACCTTCGGTCCGAAGCCGATGGCAAACTCCCGGACCAAAATGCCGGCGCGCTTCGCGAAGTAGAAATGGCCCCATTCATGGATCGTCACTAACACAAAAAACAGGAGCACCGTCAGAACGATTCCCTGCGGCGTCAACTGGGGTGTCATCTATCAGCCGTTCCTCCTTAAGCGCTTGGGGGGACGACAGGACGACGAGAAATAGCCTCCGTCCGTCCCCCTGCAAGTATGTCCTTAGCTTACCATTATTCGTCCGAAGCGTTCAAGAGAACGGAAAAATCGGTTAAAGCCGCAATATTTTCGCTTGATCCCTTGCCCAAGCGTCTGCCTCCCATACTTCTTCAAGCGACGGCGAAGCCGAAACGATGTGCCCCGACAACGTCCGGTCGACGATTTCCTCGATGCCGAGAAACGGAATGTCTCCTTGTATAAACCGGGCGACGGCGACCTCGTTGGCGGCGTTGAAAACCGCCGGCGCCGTTCCGCCGGCGCGCCCGCTTTCAAAGGCCAGCCTCAGCATCGGAAAGCGGCCGAAATCCATCTCGCGGAAGTGAAGCTTGCCGATGGCCGCAAGGTCCAATGAACCGGACGGTGACGGAGGCCTTTCAGGGTATGTAAGCGCATATTGAATCGGTACGCGCATATCGGGCAGCCCCAGCTGGGCGATCACGCTTCGGTCGTTAAATTCCACGAACGAGTGAACGATCGATTCCGGATGAATCAACACTTTAATTCGGTCGAAGCCGACGCCGAACAGATGGTGGGCCTCGATCACTTCCAGCCCCTTGTTCGCCATCGTGGCCGAATCGATCGTCACCTTCGCGCCCATCGACCAATTCGGATGCTTCAGCGCCTGCTCCAGCGTGACGTCCGCGAGCTGCTCGCGCGTTCTGTCGCGGAAGCTGCCGCCCGAAGCCGTCAGCGTGATCGCCGCGACGTCCTCCGTCCGGCTGCCGTTCAAGCATTGGAATATAGCCGAATGCTCGCTGTCCACCGGAACGATCGGAACGCCCCGTTCCGCCGCCCGCTTCATCACGATATGTCCCGCCGTGACAAGCGTCTCCTTGTTGGCGAGCGCGATATGCTTGCCGGCGTCGATCGCATCGAGCGTCGGCTTCAGTCCTGCGCTGCCGACCATGGCTGCAACGACGACGCCGGCGTCCGATTCCGCCGCGGCGGCCCGCAGCCCCTCCTCGCCCCAAACGACCTTCACGCCGGCGGGAACGAGCGGCTCAAGCTTCGACGCCGCTTCTTTCGAAGCGACGGAAACGAGCTTCGGCAGAAAGAAATGCGCCTGCTCGGCAAGCAGTTCTACATTGCTTCCCGCAGCGAGCGCCTCCACTTGAAACCGGTCCGGGTGATGCTTCACAATGTCAAGCGTCTGCGTCCCGATCGACCCCGTGCTCCCCAGTATCGCTATTTTTTTCAACGGTAATCCTCCTCTTACATCGGAAGCAAGCCGAGCAAATGCATAAACGGAAAGACGATGATCCACGAGTCGGTACGGTCCAGTATGCCGCCGTGTCCAGGCAAAATGTTGCCCGAATCCTTTACCCCCCGCACCCGCTTATAGGCGGACTGGATCAAATCTCCCAACTGTCCGAGCACCGATGCGGTGATTCCGATGAGCACGGCTTCGCTCAAGCTCAAAATTTCGGGCTTTATGACACAGAAAACGACGGAGGTCAGCAGCGAAATAACGACGCCGCCTACGGCTCCTTCCACCGTCTTTTTCGGAGAAATGGACGGCCAAAGCAAATGCTTGCCGAACGCTTTCCCCGTAAAATAGGCGCCGACATCCGTAAGCCAAATGCATCCGAACAGCAGCAGCGTCCAAAACAGTCCGTTCTCCAAAAGCCTCGTAATGATCATATAGTGAAATCCGACGCCTATGTATAGAACCCCGATGAACAACAAAGCGATTTTATCGATGCTCGTGCGATTTTGCGAGACGACGGTGATGGCGAAAAATAAAAACATCAGCAGCCATACGACCGCCGTTTGGGACGGAAGATGCACGCTTGTCAGACTGCCCCAAGGAACCGTCAAATAAAAAATTCCGGCAAATCCGACAAGCGAGGACGGCTCCCAGCTTTTCGCCCCGTTCAGACGCACGAATTCATAATAAGCAACCAACGCAAGCGCGATAATTAAAAATGTATACCAACCGTTACCCGCAGCCAATACGGCCAGAAAGACAGAAGCGGCAAGCACGCCCGTTACGATTCGTTGCTTCAATCTGCCATTACCCCTCTTTCGCTTAAACCTTCCCGTAACGCCGGGCACGGCCTTGGTAAGAACGAATGGCTTCCATAAAATGCTCCCTTGTGAATTCGGGCCAATAAGCGTCGGTAAACCAGAGCTCCGTGTACGCAAGCTGCCACAGCATGAAATTGCTGATTCGCACCTCGCCGCTCGTTCGAATGAGCATGTCAAGCTCCGGCAAGCCGTCCGATTGCAAATACGAATCGAACAGCTGCTCGGTGATGCTTTCGATGTCGAGCTTTCCGTCGCGCACGTCTTCCGCCAGCTTGCGGACTCCCAAGAGCAGCTCTCTTCGGCCGCCGTAGTTCAGCGCAAAATTAAGAATGAGTCCCGTGTTGTGTTTCGTTTCCTCAATCGCATTCTCAACCGCTTCCAGCGTATGCGGCGGCAACCCTTCCTTGCTGCCCATCATGCGGATTTGAACGTTATTCGCCTTCAGTTCTCCGATCTCGAGCGGGAAAAACTCCTGGGGAAGCTTCATTAAAAAGTCGACTTCCTCTTTCGGACGCTTCCAGTTTTCGGTCGAGAAGGCGTATAGCGTCAACACCTTGATGCCAAGATCGCTTGCAGCCATCGTAATCGTCTTCACATTTTTCATTCCTGCCCGATGGCCGGCGACGCGCGGCATGCCGTGGCGTTTCGCCCATCTCCCGTTTCCGTCCATAATGATCGCAACGTGCTGCGGAATGTTGTCGCGGTTGACCGTCAGCTTTTCCTGTTCGATCGGTTTCGATTTGAGGAAGCCGAACAGACGGTTCATAACGATTCCCCCAAAAGGTAGATGACGCAAGAACCCCCGCATCTGTTTTGCGCCAGGGGTTCTTGCGGTTTATTACACTTCCATAATTTCTTTTTCTTTTGCGGAAATCACTTTGTCGACTTCTGCGACGAATCTATCGGTCAGTTTCTGGACGTCGTCCTGATGACGCTTGGATTCGTCTTCCGAGATTTGATCTTTCTCGAGCTTCTTGATTTCGTCATTCGCGTCGCGGCGAATGTTACGAATCGCCACCTTCGCCTCTTCGCCGAATTTTTTCGTCAGCTTGGCGAGCTCGGCCCGGCGTTCCTGCGTAAGCGCGGGAATCGTCAATCGGATGGAGGCTCCGTCGTTGGAAGGAGTCAGTCCGAGATCGGACTTCAAAATCGCCTTCTCAATGGCGCCGATCGAGCTTTTATCCCAAGGCTGAATCATCAGCGTGCGGGCATCCGGCGTATTTACATTGGCGAGTTGATTGACCGGCGTCATCGCCCCGTAATATTCCACTTGAACCCGATCGAGCAGCGCCGGCGTCGCGCGGCCGGCACGCAGGCTGGAAAGCTCCTTTTTTAGGGAGGCAATCGCTTTCTCCATACGTTCTTCAGCATTTTTCTTAATCGATTGCGGCATGATAGTTACACTCCTTATCCTCTAACGATCGTTCCGATTTCTTCGCCTAATACGGCGCGCTTGATATTCCCCTGCTCCGAGATGGAGAACACGAGTAACGGAATGTTGTTGTCCATGCAAAGAGATGAAGCGGTTGAATCCATTACACCTAAATTTTTATTCAACACTTCCATATATGTCAACGTCTTATATTTCACCGCGGACGGATCTAGGAACGGATCGGCCGAATAGACGCCGTCCACCTTATTTTTGGCCATCAAGATAACTTCCGCTTCAATTTCGGCGGCGCGCAAAGCGGCGGTCGTGTCCGTTGAAAAGTACGGATTTCCCGTACCGGCGGCAAAAATAACGACGCGTCCTTTCTCCAAATGCCGAATGGCCCTGCGGCGAATATACGGCTCGGCCACCTGCTGCATATTGATCGAGGTTTGAACGCGGGTCGGAACTTCAAGATTTTCGAGCGCATCCTGCAGCGCAAGAGAGTTCATTACCGTGGCGAGCATGCCCATATAGTCCGCCGTTGCCCGGTCGATGCCTTTGGCGCTTCCCGCAATCCCTCGCCAAATATTGCCGCCTCCGACGACTACGGCAACTTCCACCCCAAGCTGCACGACTTCTTTCACCTGCGAGGCGATCGTAGAGATCATGCCTGCGTCGATGCCGAAGCCGAGCTGCCCCGCCAGAGCTTCGCCGCTTAATTTCAGAACGACACGCTTGTAAACCGGTCGATTCAAGTTGTAAACCCTCCATTCGCTAAATCCGGAAACCACCGTATTGAAAAAGAAGGAACACGTCGTGTTCCTTCTAATCTTTCATTTTATTGTTTAACCTGTGCCATTACTTCTTCAACGAAATTGTCTTGCTTCTTCTCGAGGCCTTCGCCAAGCTCGAAGCGCACGAAACGACGAATTGTGATGTTTTCGCCGATCGTCGAAATTTTCTCGTTTACGAGCTGCTGGACCGTTTTGTCCTGATCCTTAATGAACGACTGCTCCAGCAAGCAATATTCTTCATAAAATTTGCTCATGCGGCCTTCCACCATCTTTTCAACGATGTGCGCCGGCTTGCCTTCGTTCAACGCTTGATTTTTCAAGATTTCTTTTTCTTTCTCAAGATCTTCTTGAGGCACTTCTTCGCGGCGAACGTATTTCGGGCTCGCAGCGGCGATTTGCATCGCGACGTCTCTTACGAATTCACGGAAAGCGTCCGTTTTTGCAACGAAGTCCGTTTCGCAGTTTACTTCAACCAGAACGCCGATCCGGCCGTTCGCGTGAATATAAGACTCAACCAAGCCCTCTGTAGCGATACGTCCCGCTTTATTCGCAGCCGCCGCCAACCCTTTCTCACGCAAAAGCTCGGAAGCTTTCTGAATATCGCCGTTCGCTTCCTCCAGCGCTTTCTTGCAATCCATCATTCCTGCGCCTGTCTTCTCGCGCAATTCTTTAACCAATGCAGCCGATACAGCAGCCATGAGTAAAGTTCCTCCTTATATATGCATTGCTTTACGCAACGTGCTATGTAGCACTTTATATCCAAAAAAAGGGAGTGGCCGGTTGTCGAACCAACCCGCACCCTCCCTATTTTGCGTTCGTACCGTTCACTTCCGCAGGCTGCCTTCACGGCCTCCTCGTTATATGAACATTATGCGCTAGTTGTTTCGCCTTGATTCGCTTCAATTACGGCGTCGGCAATTTTAGCGGTCAAAAGCTTAACTGCGCGAATTGCGTCGTCATTGCCAGGGATGACATAGTCGATTTCGTCCGGGTCGCAGTTCGTATCGACGATGCCTACGATCGGAATACCGAGCTTGCGGGCTTCGGCAACGGCGATGCGCTCTTTGCGAGGGTCGATGATGAACAACGCATCCGGCAAGCGGCGCATATTCTTAATGCCGCCGAGGAACTTCTCGAGGCGCTCTTGCTCCTTGCGAAGCAAAATAACTTCTTTCTTCGGCAATACGTCGAAAGTGCCGTCTTGCTCCATACGCTCAAGCTCTTTCAAACGGTCGATCCGCTTCTGGATCGTGGAGAAGTTAGTGAGCGTGCCGCCCAACCAACGTTGATTGATGAAGTACATACCGCTGCGCTCCGCTTCTTCAGCTACGGAGTCTTGCGCTTGCTTCTTCGTGCCGACGAAAAGAATCGTTCCGCCGTCTGCAGCAAGCTGCTTAACGAAGTTGTATGCTTCTTCCACTTTCTTGACCGTCTTCTGAAGGTCGATAATGTAAATCCCGTTACGTTCGGTGAAGATGTATTTGTCCATTTTCGGATTCCAGCGACGCGTTTGGTGACCAAAGTGTACGCCGGCTTCCAGCAATTGCTTCATGGAAATTACTGCCATCTTCCCGCACCTCCTTATAATGGTTTTTGTCCTCCGCCCGTCGCAGCTTTCCGTAAGACTGTCTCATTCCTCAGCAGACAGCACCCTTGCGAAAATTGAGCGGGCGTGTGATTTTCACACCGTCAACTAATATAACACATTGCTTGCTGGAAGTGCAACCGGCTTTTATTGTCCCGGAGTCGTTAATTGCGTAATCAAAGCTTGCATGTCCGGTTTTTCTTTAAATATGTAATACCGGGCTTGGACGCTGTCCGCCAGCTTCCGGTTCGTCATCTCATCCATAAAAGCCCGCCAATCGTCGATGAGCCCCATCTCCACGAGCATATAAGCGATTGTCTTTGCATCCGTTCCTTTGCCGATGGTGAAGGCATACACCTGGCTTGCGTCAGGCTTTGCCTGGTCCGCTTGTTTCGCAAGCGCCTCCTCTACCTTCGCCTCCACTTCTTCCGAAGTGAACCGCTCTTCGTCTTTCGCATACAACTCGTAGCCTAACGCTCCGGCCTGCTCGCGCAGCTCGGCCAACCCGAGCGCCGCACCGGAATACGGCTGCCCCGCAATAGGCGGCTGCCCCGACGAAGCCTTCTCCGCTTCATATATGATCTGCAATATAAGGGCGGCGATAATGAGACCGGCGCCGAGGCCGAACAGAAACGTTCTATTTCGAAGCATCGGCTTGTTCCTCCCGCTTCGCCAGTTGAATGATAAGCTGAATTTCTCCCTTATTCGTACCTAGCTTTTTCGCAATAAATTCAATCGATTTACCTTGACCGTACAAGTCGAACACTTCTTTATACCGGGATTTAACGGTAGCGGGCTTGTCCGATTCAGGCGCCGGAGCTTCTAAATCGACTGAAGCCTGCTCCGCGCTTTCTGCCGCTGCGTCACCCCGCGCCGGCTCTTCGAGCGGCTCCGATTTTATCAAATCGACGACCGGCAACGCGCTTGCTTTCGCCACCGAAGGCATTTGCTCCGTCAGCATGGCCGTCTTGCGCTCCAGAAATTCAATCCGGTTCATAAGCGTTGACGTTTGCTTCTCATGCTCGCGCTTTAGCTGTCCGACCATCCGGGCGAATTCCTTATTTTCCTGTTCCAACTCCTCGACGAAGGTCGCCAGCGTGTCCTCTACCGTATCCAACACTTCTTCGTCTACCGTCCTTCGGGGGGCCGGCTTAGGAAGCAAGAATGCATAAAGTAAAATGACAACGCCAAGCATGACTATGATGATCCATGCATCCAACACATTCACCTAGCCCGTTCTAAAGTGAGATATCGATATGTTTTCCTTTATAAGGATGGACAGATTTCCCTGACGACTTGCCGGAGACTTGCTTGTTCCGCCGGCCGGAACCGGACCGGTCACCCTTACCCCGTGAAGAGGACCCCTCATCCCGGACGTTCAGGTAAGACGTCTCCTCAATCTCCGAGCTCCTTTGCCGCTCTTTTTCCGTTTGTTTGGCCGAATGGCCGGCGAGCGCCGATTGGTCGAAGCCCGGCTTATGCTGCATCTGATTTTGCACGCTTGTCGCTTCGTTCGTGCGAGGTATGGCGATTTGCATTTCAATCGATTTCAAGCTCATCCTCACCGGTCCTCCCTAAAATTCGAAATTTCGGGACAAACGAGGGGGAACGCCCTTAGAAAGATTAGAAATGCGATGTCAGCGATATATCCCCGTTTTGGAGAAAAAATTGTACTCTTGTGGTCGAATCTTTAATAAACCGCGTATATCTTCCGATAACAACCTTCGAGCCGGCATAGATCGTGTTTATCACGTCTACTTGTGCTTTATCGATCATTTCCAAAGCGGCTTCAATCTCCAAAATCCGGTCTCTGACGTTCGCCAGCTCATCGACCGACGCCTTCTTCGAATGCATCAGCTTCGTGCGCATTTCAAGCTTATCCGGCGTCAACGTGCCTGCGGCAGCCATTCCGTTTAACAGGTTCAGCGCTTTGTCGGTTTTATCGATGTTTTCGGTGATCGATTTGATCGACTGACGAAGCTGGAGCAGCTCGTTCCGCAATTCCGGCGACACGCCGACCTCAAGCGAAGTCGGAGTCGACATCGTATTGCCCACGGTGCGAACCTCGATTTTTTCCCCCGCCTGTATGACGCCGCCTACGATCAGCCCTTTAGCGCCTTTACAATATACGCCGCGCCCTGCCCGAACGTGGGAATGCATAATGCTTTGGCTTACAATGACATCCTCGCCGGCCGTTATATTCGCTTCCTGGACGAAAGAGCTCTTTACGTTGACTCCGGCTATGACCTTGCCTTTGTTTGCAGCTACGATTCCTGCCGCAATATCAATGGAACCGTCTGCCTCAAGCTCCGCCCCTTCCACGCCGCCCGTGACGCGAATGTCGCCGGCCGCCTTTACGCGAAAGCCGGTCAATACATTGCCCCGTATGACAACGGTTCCGATAAAGTCGATGTTGCCGGTTCTGTAGTCGACGTCCCCGTTCACTTCGTAGACCGGGAATACGTTGATTTTGCCGCGTTCGGTTAACGTAATCAGCCCGTCGATGACGGCATACAGCCGATTCCGCTCGGGATCGGTCACCACGTTCCTGCCGATCATAATTCTAGCTTCGCGCCCGTCCTTGGCGGCGACCGCTTCGCCGAGAACGTTCATTCCGGGTATTCCTTTGGTCGGAGGCAATCTCTCCGCGATCAGCTGCCCTTTGGCTGCGTTATTCAACTTGCGGATCTCGCGGTAGTCGACCTTTCCGTCCTCCAGCTCCGCCGGCCCGGTGGTTTCATTGCCGAGATCGAACAGAAAGTGTACGGATCCGTCTTCCCCGTTGATCGCCGGCTTTCCTTGAGCCACCTTTACGGTGCTTGCTAGAAACATTTTTGGATCGGTTGCAAGTTTATTGAGAGCGTCCGTATTAACCCCATAGTTTACTCCGTTGGACTTTAGCAGCTGCTCCAGCGCTTCAACCGTAAAAAACGTATGATCGTCCGCTTCGATGATTTGCAAATAGGCCGACATTTTGTCTTCCGACAACGAGAAGGCAACAGAGGCTTCGATACTGCTCATATCGGCTGCCATACCTCTTCTCCCCCTTCCATCTAGGAAGCATTACTCTTGCATTAAGTAATGCTTGATTCGGTTTAAGCTACCGCGAAGCCGCAAAATCGCCTTCGAATGCAATTGAGAAATTCGTGATGGAGAGAGCGACATGACTTCCGCTATTTCGCTTAAGGATAATTCCTCAAAATAAAATAATGAGACTACGGTTCGTTCCTTTTCGGTCAGCTTTTCGATCGCTTTCGCCAAGCTTTCCTTCATGAACAAGCTTCTTACGCTGTCTTCCGGTTTGACGGCACGGTCGTCTACTAAAAGCGAAGCTCTCGTTTCGGACTCTTCCTCCCGAATCGGATCCTCCAGAGAACAAATCGATGAGACGGAAACCTCTTGCAGCATATGTTGGAACTCCTGCTCCGTCACATTCAAATAAGCACTCATTTCCTCGTCCGTCACGGAACGCAAATATTGCTGCTCCAGCTTCTGATAGGCGTCCTCAATGCGCTTTGCCTTCTCGCGTACGGACCGGGGCACCCAATCCGCCTGCCGCATCCCGTCGATAATGCTCCCCCGAATGCGCCAAGAAGCATACGTTTCAAACTGCAAGCCGCGCTCGTAATCGAACTTCTCGACAGCATCGATCAATCCCATTATACCATAACTTGTTAAATCTTCTTTCGCCACATTTTTAGGAAGTCCGATGGCGAGCCGTCCGGTAACAAAATCAACCAAGCCCGTATAATTCTCTATGAGACGTTTTTTTGCTTCCGGATCTCCGGATTCCTTCCAACGGCGCCAAAGCTGATGCGTATCCATCGGCCCGGAAGCGTTAAGGGAAAGTTCCATTTGGCTTCACCATCCTTACTGTTCCGACATGTGCCTGATCGCTTTTGCCAGTTCCTCCGGATCTTCCAACCCTCTGACGGTTTTCAGCTTCGGAGGATTCAGCGGCGAAAAATCCTTGTCGTCATCCGGGGTCGTAAAATCGATGCTCTGCCCTTTGTCGTCTTCGGCGGCGCCGTCCGTTTCCGGCGGAGACGGTGAGGTTGCATTCGGTCCCGCTCCGCCAGTCAAAGCGAGCGCAAGCAGCCAGCGCACCGCAAACGTGACGGCGAACACAATAACAAAGCTGTACAAAGCCCGCATGCCGGACGTCGCCGGCGGGTTGTGTCCGTAAGACAGCAAAAAGATGAGCGCTGCGCCCGCCACAGCGGCTGCCGCATTCCAAAGAATAGAGCCGATCATCGGTTATAATTCCTTAATTCCGTGTTGTACGCTCCGGATAAGCAGCTTCCCGGAGTCGCTTTGAAACTCGATCGTACGTCCATAGTTCCCACCCGTATCCTCCGCTTTCACCGGAATGTTGAACTTTTGCAAGCTCAGCTTGCACGATTCGACGTTGCGCGGACCGATGCGCATCGTGTCCCCTCCGGTGCCGAGGGAAAACATTTGAGCTCCGCCGGCCAATTTGGCTTCGAGCCTCGAAGCCGCCGCCCCGAGCTGCACGAGCAGCCGAATCACCTCCGGGATGGCCGTGTCCGCATATTTGGCTTTATTCAGCACGCCTTCTCTTGCAATCTCGGAGCTTGGAAGCATGACGTGCGCCATGCCCGCGATTTTTAAAACGGGATCGTACAGCGTAACGCCGACACAGGAGCCCAACCCCGTCGTTCTTAGCACGCAACCCGCATTCGCTACGTTCAAATCCGCCATTCCCACTTTGATGATGGTGTCGCTATTCATTCGGGAGGCACCCCTAGCGAGCGAAAAATGATCGTATACGATTCGGGATCCGGTATGAAAAAGAAGTTTCCGTCCACTTGATCCCCGTCGTCATAAAAGGCGGTTTCGATCAAGAGAGCTTGATCCCCCATCTCACCGTATTGAAGCAATCCGTACGCCAGGATGGCTCCGGCCATATCGATTGCCAGCGAAGGAACGGACGGCGCGAGGCGCAAGGTTGTAAAATCGCCCAAGGAAGACAAATACGAGCCGGCAAGAATATTGCCGATTTCGGAGAGCGCCGAAATTTCCATTTCGGAAAACTGATAATCCCCTGAGCGGCTTTCCGGCGCAATTCCCGATAAGAGCCGCTTGGCCGATGCGGCGCTGACAATGAAAAACATATTGCCCGGCGCATCGCCCTCTACGCGCAAAAATACGGCTGCGACGACCTCCTCGGCCCCGCCGGCGCTTTCCGCGATTTGATCGAATGGCAGAAAATTTACGCTCGGCACTTTCATTTCCACCGAGCGCTGCAGCAAAGTCGATAATGCGGTCGCCGCATGCGCCGCTCCGATATTTCCGACTTCCTTCAATACATCCAATTGATACTCGCCGAGCCGTCCCCGTTCGCTCAAACCGATTCCGTCCCCATCTGTTCTAATTGAATAAGCTCGCTCTTGTTCAATACTTCGGACAAATTCAGCAGCACGAGCAGCCGATCTTCGCCGATTCGGGCGACGCCCCGCAAATATTTGGCGCGTATGCCGCCGACGATTTCCGGAGGCGCTTCGATGGAGTCCGAATCAAGATCGATGACGTCGTTCGCGTTGTCGACGATGAATCCGATTTCCATGCCGCCGGCGGAAACCATGACGATTCTTGTATTCTCCGTCGGCTCGGATTCAGGAAGACCGAAGCGTCCGGCCAGATGAATGACCGGAACGACAACGCCCCGCAAATTAACGACGCCCTTTACAAACGCGGGAGTTTTCGGAACTCGGGTAATCGGCAGCATCCGCTCGATCGTTTTGACATGCTCCACTTCAATTCCGTACTCCTCCGAGCCGAGCGCGAATACGATGGTTTTGATCTCTTCGCTCATTTGGGTGCATCTCCTTTAGCTTTATTTGATAATGGCGTTCGGGTCGATAATCAGCGCAACCTGTCCGTCGCCGAGGATCGTCGCCCCGGATACGGCGAACACTTTCGACAAGTAATTGCCGAGCGATTTCAGCACGATTTCCTGCTGTCCGATCAGCTCGTCGACCATTAATGCGGCAAGCTTTTCCCCTTTGCGGATAATAACGACTTCCGTCTCGTCTTCTCCCTCTTCGCTGTAATCCGGAACTTCCAGAAGCCGGCTCAGACTGACGAGCGGAATGACGGAGCTTCGGTACGTTATCATCTTGTTGCCGTGCACTTTATGTACGTTTGCGGACGCGACGATCGCCGTTTCCACGATATTCGTCAGCGGAATCGCATATTTCTCGGAACCGAGCTTAATCATCATCGCCGAGATGATGGACAGCGTAAGCGGCAGCTGAATGGAAAACTTCGTGCCGAGCCCCAGCCTTGAGGAGACATGTACGTGACCGCCCAGCGAAGTAATTTTCGATCTTACGACATCAAGGCCGACCCCCCGGCCCGAAATGTCCGAAATGACCTCCGCCGTACTGAAGCCTGAGGCGAACAGAAGCTGATACACTTCCTCATCCTTCATCCGCTCTCCGTCTTCGGCGGTTACGATGCCGTTTTTGATCGCTTTTTTAAGCACAATATCCCGGTTTATGCCTTTGCCGTCGTCTTCGATTTCAATATACACATGGTTGCCGCTGTGGAACGCGCGAAGATGCACCGTTCCGGTTTCCGGCTTACCGGCTGCGAGCCGCTCGGCAACGGATTCTACGCCATGGTCCAGCGAGTTTCGCAGCAGATGCACCAACGGATCGCCGATTTCGTCAATGACCGTCCGGTCCAGCTCCGTCTCCGCACCCGACACGACGAGCTCCACCTTCTTGTCGAGCGACTTGGCGAGGTCGCGAACCATGCGGGGAAAGCGGTTGAACACGGAATCGACCGGCATCATGCGCAGCTTCATTACGATGTTCTGGAGATCGCTGCTTACGCGGCTCATATGCTCGACCGTCTCCGTCAACTCGCTTCGCTTCACCTCGCTGGCCAGCTGCTCCAGGCGCACGCGGTCGATCAGCAGCTCGCTGAACAAGTTCATCAATATATCGAGCCGCTCAATATCGACCCGGATCGTTCGCGACGCTTGCGCCGCCTGAGGCCGCGCAGGCGCCGCTTGTCCGCTCTTCGGCTCTGCGGCGCCGCGGCCCGAATCGGGCGCATCGACAGCCGGCGCCGTCGAAACGGCAGCCGCAATCTCCGCAGCGGCTTCTTTGCCGCGGGCGATTTGTTGCAGCGAATCGGCGTCCAGCAAGGAGACGGTTACCGATTCGATTTCGGAAACGTCTGCAATCGCCGCTTCGAGCTCTTTGCCGGCTGCCTCCGAAATGAAAAAGAGCGAAAACTGAAAATCGAACTTGTCGGCCTCTATGTCTTCAACGGAAGGATTGGAACGGATCACTTCTCCTTTTCCTTCAAGCGCCATAAACGCCATGTATGCACGGACCGCCTTCAGCATACAATCCTTGCGAATCCGAACGTCAATGAAATAAACGTTTTGTCCCAATTCCATAGACTGCCGGACCACGGACAGCTGAAACTCGTCCAATACGGCGCCGAAGAATGGCAAACGTTCCGCTTCCGGCTTCGAATTCGCCGCCGCAGGCGCGGAAGACCCGCCTGGAATGTAGCTGCCGGACACAATGCGCTTCAAATCCGCCACGATGGCGGCAACGTCAGCCTTTCCGGATCCGCCCGCAATGATGTCGCCGACCATCGCTTCCAATGCGTCGAGGCTTTTGAACACGCAGTCAAAGATGTGATCGTCCATTGACAGCTTATGATTCCGCACCGCATCAAGCACGTTCTCCATTTCGTGCGTCAAGGAAGCGATGTCTTCGTATCCCATCGTCGCGGACATCCCTTTTAACGTGTGCGCGGAACGAAATATGTTCTGTACGATGCCGATATCGTCCGGAGCGTTCTCGAGGGCGAGCATATTGTCGTTCATCGCTTGAAGATGTTCACGCGATTCGTCGATAAACATGGATAAATATTGGTTTGTATCCATCCTACACCTCCTCCTGGTAGTGGGCCGCTTTCAGCAATTGAGCGGGTATGCGGTCCAAGGGAACGATCGTGTTTACGCATTCCAGCTCGATCGCCGCGCGCGGCATGCCGAACACGATGCATGTCGATTTGTCCTCGGCGATTGTCCGCGTCACGCCGCTGTCATGCAGCAGCTTCATGCCGCGTGCGCCGTCGCTTCCCATTCCCGTCATTAACACGACCGTTCGCTCCAACTCTCCGTAAGGCGCAATGGATTCAAACAGCACGTCCGCAGACGGCCTGTGACCGTTGCGGGGGGGTTCTCCCGCAAGTCTGGCAACGTATTTGTCGCGCTCGCGCGCCACTTTCAAATGCATTCCGCCGGGGGCGATGTACGCCGTTCCCGGATGCAGCTCCGCGCCGTCCTCCGCTTCGACGACGCGAATTTCGCAGATGGAATCCAGCCGCTGCGCCAGCGATTTCGTAAACCCGGGCGGCATATGCTGAACGATCACGATCGGCGACGGATAATCGGAAGGAAGAGCCGTGAGCACGCTTTGAAGCGCCTTAGGACCTCCCGTGGAGGTGCCGATCGCAACCAAGCTGCGTACCCCCGTTGTCGGAACAAGCTTCCGTAGCGGAGCACCGCTCTTCGAGCTCGGTTTCGCGGCGGGCGGCTTCGGCGGCAAAGCGGCGCCCGCTCTTTTTGCCGCTGCGGCACCGCTTGAAGCGGCCGTGTACAGCTTCTCCAGCAGCATGTCCCTCACGCGATGGAGATCGAGAGAAATCGGGCCGGAAGGCTTCTCGACAAAATCGAGCGCGCCGATTTCCAGCGCATGAATCGTCTCCGCCGTTCCTTCGTGCGTCCGAGAGCTGAGCATAACGACGGGTGTCGGATTGTCCCTCATAATGACGGACAATGCCTCCAATCCGTTCATTTCGGGCATCTCGACGTCCATCGTGATGACATCGGGCCGGAGCCGCTTCGCGGTTTCAACCGCATCGCGCCCGTTCCGGGCGGTGTCAAGCACCGTAAACCTCGAATCCTCGGCGATCATTTCGGTAATCAGCTTTCTCATAAATGCCGAGTCGTCCACTACCAATACACCAAAGGGCGGCATGGAATTCCTCCTCCGAATCTCTCATCATGTTAAGGTACAATATGTGCCTTTCGGATTATTTCAGAAAGCCGAGCATTCGGTTCAAAAATCTTTTCACCCCGCCGCCCGGCGTTTCTTCAGCCAACGGCTTGGACAATAAAAACCGATCGGCAACGGCGCGAATTCCGAGGGCGGCCGGCGTATCCGGGAACAGTAAGGAAAACGGAACCTGCCTCTTGACCGCTTTCATGACATTCGCATCATCCGGTACGTACCCTAATGTCGGGAGCTCCACCTGCAAAAATTGTTTTGCCACCATGGCGATTTTATCGGCCGTCTGCTTGCCTTCCTTCCCGTCGGTTACCCGGTTGACGACTAGCTGGAACTTCACTTCCGGCTCCATGGAGTGCACCATCTTGATAATCGCATACGCGTCGGTGATCGAGGTCGGCTCCGGCGTCGTTACGACGATCGTTTGCTCCGCGGCGGCGATAAATTTGAGCGTTTCCTTGGATAAACCGGCACCCGTATCGAATAAGATGAAGTCCACGGTTCCGTTCAGCAAATTTACCTGATCGGAGAAATAATTGATTTCCGATTCCGAAAGCGACATCAGATCGTTGAAGCCGGAGCCCCCTGCTATGAACTGAAGTCCGTTGTCCGCGCGGTGAATGATTTCATGAATCGTTCTTTCGCGCTTCAACAGGTGGTACAGGTTATATTTCGGAGACGCGCCCATCAGCACATCGATATTCGCCATGCCGATATCGGCGTCGAATACAAGCGCCTTGTACCCGCGCTCCTGCAAAGACAAAGCGAAATTGATCGTAAAGTTCGATTTCCCCACTCCGCCTTTGCCGCTAGTGATCGTTAATATTCGGGTTTTTAATAGATCGCCGCGATCAATCGGCTGTTCCGGGTGTTCCGGCTGCTCCATCCGGTTCGTACGATCCTCGCGAAGCTGATCTTGATGTTGAACCAAATTTCGCAAGGACTGCGCTTGGTCATTCATGTTGCGGTTCCTCCACAAGCCGGTCGGCCAGCGCCTCTGCGTTTACCGGCCGAATATCGTCGGGTACGTTCTGGCCGTCTGTAATATAGGACAACGACAGCGGATAGTCATGAAGCAAGTTGATCACCGAACCGAACGTCACCGTTTCGTCCGCCTTTGTAAACAACACTTTATGCAGCCCGAATTTCGAAAAATTGTTCGTGATCGCTCTCATGTCGTTATATTTCATGCTGAGACTGAGCACCAAATACGTTTCGCGCCGCGCCTCGGATTGCAGCAGCGTATTCAGCTCGGAAACGTACATTTCGTTCCGGAAGTTTCGCCCTGCCGTATCCATGAAAATAATGTCGCAATCCTTCAGCCTTTCGTACGCTTTCGGCAAATCGAGCGGTGAAAATACGACCTCGAGCGGTATGTTCAAAATGTTCGCATAGGTGCGCAGCTGCTCGACCGCGGCGATTCTGTACGTATCCGAAGTAATAAACCCGGCCTTCCGTTTATGCTTCAGCACCTGTTCGGCCGCAAGCTTCGCGATGGACGTCGTCTTGCCGACACCTGTCGGACCGACGAAATGCGCAATTCGCGTGTCCTGCAAAATCGGTTCCGCGCCTTGCCGGTACAGCAGCTTGAGAACCTCGTTCTTGACCGCCGCCCGCGCCTCGGCTTCAGAGCGTTCGGCTTCAGGCTCGTCCCCGATTGCCGCTTCGATCAACGACCTGGCGATATCGGGACGCACCTCGTGCTCCAGCAGGATGCTATTCAACCGTTCGAACGGCTCAGGAAGACTCGGTTTCGGGTCTTCCTGCACTCCGCCGGCGGCGATCTTCCGCATCATATCTTTCATTTGCTTCATTTCTTCGAGCAGCGCATCTTCACTACCGCGGCTCGGAGCGGCTGACTTGGGATATGCTTCCGGTCCCGACGGCTTCGCAAAGTGCCCCCGCATTTCCGCCGTTTGCTCCGCCGGCACCGACGCAGCGGGAGCTTGAGCGGCCTGAACGGAAATTCCGGCGCGAGGCTCAGCGGCGGGCATCGGGCGCGAAAGCGGCAGCTCCCCTGCCGGCATTGCCGCGGGGCTCCGCCGCACCGCCGCAGACTGCGGCGGCCGCGGCTCCGTACTTCCGTCGGTCGCCGCGATCACTTCGATTTTTTTCTTGGCGAACATGCCGAGAATGCCGCCTACCCGAATTTCCTTCGTATTGATAATGACGGCGTCCTTGCCGAGCTCGCTGCGAATTTTTTGAAGAGCGTCGGGCATGGAATCGACCACATATTTTTTCACCTTCATACATTCACCACCCCTACGCTTTGTACTTCGACATTCGGTTCAAGCTCGCTGTACGACAGCACCGTGATGTCCTGCATCGTACGCTCAAGCAGCTGCCTTAAATACATACGGATCGTCGGCGAAGTCAGTATTATCGGCGTATTCCCGCTTTGCAGCAGCTTTGACGCCTGCTCCGCGATTTTCTGAACGATCGTTTGGGAGCTGACCGGGTCCATGGCCAAGTAGCTGCCGTGATCGGTCTGCTGAACGGCTTCTGCAATTTTCTTCTCGAGCGCCGGCCCGACCGTAACGACGCGAAGCATTTCGCCTCCGTCCGTAAACTGCTGTGTAATTTGCCTTGACAAGTTTTGTCTCACATATTCGGTCAATACGTCATGATCCTTTGTATACGTTCCGTAATCGGCGAGCGTCTCGAAAATCGTGACCAAATCCCGGATCGAAACTTTCTCCTTCAGCAGCTTGGCGAGCACCTTTTGGACGTCTCCGATCGAAAGCACGTTCGGAATCAGTTCGTCCACAATCGCAGGATACGATTCTTTGAGATTGTCGACGAGCGATTTCGTCTCTTGGCGGCCGATCAGCTCGTGGGCGTGGCGCTTGATCGTTTCGGTCAAATGAGTCGCCACTACGGAGGGCGGATCTACGACCGTATAGCCGGAAAGCTCCGCCCTTTCTTTCATTTGCTCGTCGATCCACAGCGCCGGCAATCCGAATGCCGGCTCGGTCGTCTCGATGCCGGTTACGCTGTCGTCGTCGAAGCCGGGGCTCATCGCCAAATAATGATTGAGCAGCAGCTCGCCTTTCGCGATCGGATTTCCTTTGATTTTAATGACGTACTCGTTCGGCCTCAGCTGAATGTTATCTCGAATCCGAATGACGGGCACTACGAGACCGAGCTCGAGCGCGCATTGCCTGCGGATCATAATGATTCGATCGAGCAAGTCGCCTCCCTGCTGCGTGTCGGCCAGCGGAATCAATCCGTAGCCGAACTCGAACTCGATCGGATCGACCTGCAGCAAGTTTACGACGCTTTCGGGGCTTCGCACCTCTTCGATCTGCTGCTCCTCTACAAGCATTTCATCCTCGACCACCTTACGCTTCTGCGCGCGTTCCGTTCGGAATGCGGCCACCGCCAGCACGGCCGCAATCGGCAAAGTCCGCATCGGGCCGATCGGCGTAAAAAAGCCAAGCAGCGTCAACGTGCCGGCAACAATATACAACAGACGCGGATACGAAAAAATTTGATTCGTAATATCGCTGGCCAGATTGTCTTCGGAGGCGGCGCGGGTAACGATTAAGCCCGCAGCCGTCGAAATGAGCAGCGCAGGAATTTGGCTGACGAGACCGTCGCCGATCGTCAGGATGGAATAATGTTCGACCGCATCTCCGAACGGCATCCCCTTCATCGACATGCCGATGATCAAGCCGCCGCATATGTTGATGATCAAAATGATGATCGAAGCGATGGCGTCGCCTTTAACGAATTTGCTGGCACCGTCCATCGCGCCGTAAAAGTCCGCTTCCTGCTCGATCTTCTTTCGGCGCTCCCGCGCTTGCTGTTCGTTAATCAAGCCTGAGTTCAAATCGGCGTCGATGCTCATCTGTTTGCCGGGCATCGCGTCGAGGGTGAAGCGAGCGCCGACCTCGGCGACGCGTTCCGAGCCTTTCGTAATGACGATAAACTGCACGATGACCAGAATGAGAAACACGATAAAGCCGACCGCGATATTTCCGCCGGCTACGAACGAGCCGAACGTCTTGACGACCTCTCCCGCATGGCCTTCCGACAAAATGTTCCGCGTCGTCGAAACGTTTAACCCAAGCCGAAACAGCGTCGTAATCAACAGAAGAGAAGGGAAGATGGAAAATTGGAGCGCCTCTTTCGTATTCATCGCGACAAGCAACATCGTCAGCGCAAGCGAAATATTTACGATTAACAAAAAGTCCAAAAGCAGCGGCGGGATCGGCACGACCATCATCAGTACAATGCTGATAATGCCGACCAATACGCCGACGTCCTTCATTTTCATCCGAAGCCCCTCCTCTCTTCCGTCAGCGGATTATTTTTTGCCTTTCAATTTATACACATAAGCCAGCACTTCAGCCACAGCTTGGAACAGCTGCTGCGGAATCGTTTCCCCGATCTCGACCTCCGCATAAAGAGCTCTTGCCAGCGGTTTATTCTCCATTAACGTAACGCCGCTGTCTTTCGCGGTTTGCTTTATGCGCAGCGCCACATAATCCGCGCCCTTTGCGATCACTTGCGGCGCTTCCATTATTTTATTGTCATAGCGGATGGCGACGGCAAAGTGCGTCGGGTTCGTTATGACGACATCGGCCTTCGGAACCTCCTGCATCATGCGCTGCATGGCCATTCTCCGCTGCTTCTCCCGAATTTTCCCTTTAATGAGCGGGTCGCCCTCGGTTTTCTTGTATTCGTCCTTGATATCCTGCTTGGACATGCGAATGCTTTTCTCGAATTCGAACCGTTGAAAGGCGTAATCGAACGCGGCGATGACGACGAGCGCTCCGCCGATCAGCAGCCCGAGACGAAGCGTAATGCCAGCAATATAGGAAAACAGCGATTCCAGCGGCATCGTGCTTAGGGTCAGCATCTTCGTCTTCTCGCCCCATAACACGGCGAAGACGATCAAGCCGATGACGGTCAGTTTAACGATCGATTTCAAAAACTCGATCAGCGATTTCATGGAAAAAATATTTTTCGCGCCTTTGATCGGATTAAGCTTCTCCAGCTTCATCTTGAGCGGTTCGCCCGTCAGCATAAATCCGACCTGCATATAGTTGGAGACGACCGCCAGCAGCACGGCAAGTCCCATAATCGGAAGCATTAGAAGCAACAATTGCCAGCCGATCTGCGAAAATATCGTTATTACGTTCTGCTCGGTCGCTTCCCAGAGCATGTATTCCCGAAGCGGGGCCGCAAACAGTCCGACAATTTTCTCGCCCATATACGAACCGTACATCGCGAGAAAGCTAAAGCCGCCCAGCATTATGACCGCTCCCGGCAGCTCCATGCTTTTGGCTACTTGACCTTTTTGACGGGCTTCCTGCCGCTTCTTGGGCGTAGCCGGTTCCGTTTTTTCCTGGGAGAACAGCTGCAGATTGAGAACGTAACGGTACCGCGCCACAAAGATCCCCCTCGAGACGGTTTAGCTGCGAAGAAGCCGCAGCAGTTCAAACAAGTGATCGAACATCGTTCCGAACAAATGCTGAAAGATCGTTAAAAACGTCGGAACAAGCAAAAACGTCAAAAACAAACCGGCGATAATTTTCAGCGGCATGCCCACAACAAAGATGTTGAATTGCGGGGATGTCTTCGTCAAAATGCCGAGTGCGACGTCGATTAGAAACATGGACGCAACGATCGGCGCCGCCATTTGGAAAGCGATCGTAAAACCGACGACCAGGCTTTTGACAAGCAGCTCGGTGACCGTTCCGGAAGCGTAAATTTCAAAAAAGCGGTTTTCCAGCGGAATCGCTTGATAGCTGTCCAAAATCGCAGCCAGCAAGTAATGATGTCCGTTGATGGAAAAGAAAATAAGCGTGCCGACAATATACTTAAAGCTTCCGAAAACCGGCGTTTGCGCACCCGTCATCGGGTCGATCACGTTCGCAATGCCGAAGCCCATCTGCATATCGATAAAAGAGCCGGCAATCTGAACGACGGTAAAAAACATATAAGCGATAAATCCTAAAAGGACGCCGATCAGCGATTCGCGGATGACATACAGCGCATAATCCGAATCCATAGGAATCGGCGTTTGCGTCCCGGCCGAAAGAAAGACGAGAAGCGAAATGAATACGGAAAGTCCGATTCGAAATTGCATCGGAACGTTATTTCTTGAAGAAAAAACCGGCGCCGTGACGAAAAAACCGGTCAGTCTGCAGAAAATAAGGAGCAAATTCGGTAAAAAGGAAAGTGCGAGCTCCATGAACTTCCCAGCCCTATCCTACAAACCGATACAGGTTGTCGAAAATGTTAAACGTAAAGCTGACCAGCTTCGACAGCATCCACGGACCGAAAAACAAAATCGCCAACAGGACGACTACGATTTTGGGCACGAATGCAAGCGTCTGCTCTTGGATTTGCGTCGTCGCTTGAAACACGCTGATGATCAAACCGACGACCAGCGCCAAAACCAGCATCGGAGCGCTGACTAAAAGCACCGTATATATCGATTCTCCGGCAATGCGGATGACCGTGTCCGACCTCATCGGCAATCACTCCGAACGTATTTATGGATTAAAGCTCATAAGCAGCGATTTTACAATCAGGTACCAGCCGTCAACGAGAATAAACAGCAAAATCTTGAACGGCAGCGAAATCATGACCGGCGGAAGCATCATCATCCCCATCGCCATTAACGTGCTTGACACGACCATATCGATAATGAGGAACGGTATGAAAATCATCAGACCCATCGTAAAGGCCGTTCGCAGCTCGCTTATGGCGAATGCCGGAACCATGACCGTAATGGGCGTATCCTTATAAGATGTAGGTCTCGGCGATTTGGAATAATCCAAAAACAGCTTTAAATCGTTCGGCCGCGTATGCTTCCACATAAACTCCTTCATCGGGATCGCGGCCTGATTGAGCGCCTGCATCTGGGTCAGCTCTCCCCTCAAATACGGCTGCAGGGCCGTATCGTTCACCTGGCCGAATGTCGGCGCCATGACGAAGAAGGTCAAAAACAAGGCAAGCCCGATAAGCACTTGATTGGGCGGCATTTGCTGCGTTGCGAGCGACGTTCGCACGAAGCCGAGAACGATGACGATCCGGGTAAAGCTCGTCATCATTATTAAGATGGCCGGTGCTAAGCTAAGTATCGTGATCAGCAGTACAATGCTGAGTGTTGACGATACATCGGCAGGCTCGTCCGACGTTCCGATCGTCACGTCGACACCGGGAATCGGCGATTGCGCCGCAACGGCGGTTTCCGGAGAGAAGGACAATAAAGCGACGATTAGTGCGACGACGACAGGCAATATTCTCATGGTGTTTCGTTATCCCGCCTTTGCTCTTCAGCGTCGCCGGCCATATCCCGCAAAAGATCCTTCCGATTCGTTACGTTCTTTAGTCTCGATTGCAAGAGATCCTTAAATGCGACGGCCGAGTCCATCTCTTCCTTCTCCTCCGCCTTCGCGCCGCCGGCGCGAAGCTGGGACATCCATCGCGAAAGATCGAACGAGAACGGCGCCGATGCGGCGGAACGAGTGCCTTCGATGGACAACAACAGCTCCTCGACGGCTTCCGGTTCGGAAATTTTGTCCAGCAGCGTAATATTGTCGCCGATCCCCACAATATATACGGCATCGCCGATTTCAACGATTTGCATCGATTTGTTTTGGCCCAGTGTAACTCCGCCCAGAATACGCATGGAACGGTTTGCGGCCCACTGTTTGTTTCTCTTCGCCAGGAAGCGGATAAGCAAAACAATAATGCCGATGATTACGGCAAGCGCGATAATGACTTGAAGGATGCTTCCGTAAAAATTCGTCGCGTCAAACCCAGACCCTAACGTCTCGGGAGGCGCTTCCGCGCTCAACCATAATGAGGTCCCAGAAAAGCGGTTCATACAGCTTATCCCAACGTTTTCTTGATCGCTTCAATCACTCGATCCGCTTGGAACGGTTTTACGATAAAATCTTTAGCGCCGGCTTGAATGGCGTCAATGACCATCGCCTGCTGGCCCATGGCGGAGCACATAATGACTTTCGCTGACGGGTCCACCTTTTTGATTTCTTTCAGCGCGGTTATTCCATCCATCTCCGGCATCGTAATATCCATCGTAATCAGATCGGGCCGAAATTCTTTGAATTTCTCGATCGCTTGCGCGCCGTCCGCCGCTTCCGCCACGACCTCGTAGCCGTTCTTCGTCAAAATATCCTTAATCATCATGCGCATGAACGCCGCGTCATCTACCACTAGTATCTTGTTTGCCATCACAAAGTTCCTTCCTTTTTGTGTATATTTTTTTATGTTCGCGCTCTTGCTGCAATGTTTTCAGCCAGAAAGGAATTACTGCAGCTTTTGAATCCTGTCCCACTGGCTGACGATGTCGGTTACGCGCACGCCGAAGTTTTCGTCGATGACGACAACCTCGCCTTTGGCAATCAGCTTGTTGTTGACCAAGATGTCGACCGGCTCGCCTGCTAGCTTGTCCAGCTCGATGATCGAGCCTTGAGACAGTTCAAGAATATCTTTGATCAACCTCTGCGTTCTGCCCAATTCAACCGTCACCTTCAGCGGTATATCGAGCAGCAGGTTTAAATTCGGGTTATCGGGGGCTGTCATCCCGCCCGGCGCCAAATCCGAAAATTGGGCTTGCTGTACGCTTCGCGGCGGCAAGCTTTGTCCGTAATGCGCAGGCTGCGGCGGATAGCCCATCGGCTGCGGCGGCGGATAGCCCATGTGCTGCTGCGGCGGGTAGGACTGCGGCGGATAACTATTTGCCGCAGCGGCAGTTTGATCGTATCCGGTCGCATAAGCAGGCGGTTGGACGCTTTCCTGCCTTGGCGGCGGAGGCGTGGGCGCCGAGGCCGTCTGAGGCTGGGAAGCCGGCGCGCTCACGGGTGCGCTTGCAGGCTGTTCCCCCCCCATCAAGGTGGAAACGAGCTCTTTCGCGAAGGAAATCGGCAGGAGCTGCATAATGTTGGAATCGATCAAATCGCCGATGATCAATCGGAACTTAATTTGCACCAATGCGTCTTCGGAAAGAAATTTGCTGTCCTCCCGTTTGTCGAACGTAAGAATATCGATCCCGGGTGGCGAAATATTGACGAATCGGTTAAAGATGGTCGACATGGACGTTGCGGAGGAGCCCATCATCTGGTTCATGGCTTCTTGAACCGCACTGATATGAATTTCGTTCAATTCGGCCGCTTCGTTCGGCTGCCCGTCGCCGCCAAGCATCAAATCCGCGATAATTTGCGCGTCCGTCGTTCTGATCACGAGCATATTGATTCCTTGGAAGCCGTCGACATAATTGACGGAAACCGCGACGTGAGGCTTAGGATATTCGTTGGAAAGATCCGTTGTTGGAATGACGGAAACTTTCGGCGTCGTTATATCAACCTTGCGGCCAAGCAGCGTAGATAAAGCAGTCGCCGCGCTTCCGAACGTGATATTGCCGATTTCGCCCAACGCGTCCTTTTCCATTTCGGTTAAGAGCCCGTCTAATGAAGGAGAAAGTTCCGAACCCGAAAAGCTGTCCGCATCCGACATTTCGGACGACTGGCGAAGCAGCGCGTCGATCTCCTCTTGGGATAAGTAATCTTTATTCGTCATTCTTTTCTTCTCCTTCGGTCACAATGTCCGTAATTTGAACGGCCAGCCGGCCTTTGACCGTACCAGGATTACCAATGAACTTCCACCGATCTCCAATCTTTATGTCAAGCCCCTTATCGATCGGTTTCTGCAAAGCGATGACGTCTCCCGCTGCAAGATTGAGAAACTCGCGCACAGAAATTTGCGTCGTTCCGAGTTCCGCAATAATCGGCAGTTTAGCCCGGTGCAGCCTTTCCTGGAGCACCTCTATCTCTTCAGGGGCGCGTGTTTTCTTTTGCGAGAAAAACAAATTGTTTACGGACAATCTCGGCATAATCGGTTCGAGCACGACATGCGGAATACATAAGTTTATCATTCCGGTCGTATCACCGATTTTCGTACTGAGTGAAATTAATGCGATCGTTTCGTTCGGGGAGACGATTTGCATAAATTGCGGGTTCGTCTCCAGCGCCTCAAGCCGAGGCTGCAAATCGATAACGGTTTTCCAAGCCTCCTGCAAGCTGTCGAAAGCTTTGCTGAAAATACGCTCCATAACAATCGTTTCAATTTCCGTCAAGTTCGTGATCTTTGACGGAGAAGTGCCGGTTCCGCCCAACAAACGGTCGACCATCGCGAACGCGACGTTCGGATGAACCTCGAGCACCATCCGTCCTTCGAGCGGGTCGGCTTCGAAGATGTTTAAGATCGTCATCTTCGGAATAGACCGGATGAATTCATCGTACGGAAGCTGTTCGACCTGAACGACGCTGATTTGTACGAAGGTCCGAAGCTGCGCCGAAAAATACGTTGTCAAAAACCGGGCGAAGTTTTCATGGATTCTTGTCAGACTTCGCAGGTGCTCTTTAGAGAACCGCATCGCACGCTTGAAATCGTATGACCGGATCTTTTTCTGCGTATCCTCTTTTTTAAGCTCCTCAGCGTCCATTTCGCCTGACGACAAAGCCGCCAGCAAGGCGTCTATCTCGTTTTGCGAAAGTACGTCAACCATTGGGGTTCACCCTCTTTATAAACGGAATCAGGCTCAGGCACGTTTGTCTTTTACTGCTCGGTAACGATCAACTTTGTGACGTAAACATGTCTGACCTTACCTTTGTGGAGCAGCTCGTTCGTCCGGTTTATCAGCACGGAGCTCATATTGTCGATGCCTGCGCTGCCTTTGACTTGCTCCGGCTTCAGATCGGAAAGCGTCGTGTTGATGACGTCTTTTACTTTAAACTGTATCATTTCGAATTCCGTCTTGGCTTCCTTGCTGTCCAGCTCGAAAGTAAAGCTTGCATTCACAAAATAAGATTGATCCGACAAATTCGCGATGACATCGTCGATAGCGAACGTCATGTCCTTCAGCTTTTCGGCACTCACGTATTCCGCTTCGGCCATGTTGGCGCTCTCCTTCGCCGCTTCCCTCGGGTCTTGGGGAGTCGATTCGCGCTGGAATTGATTCCAAAGCACGAATGCGGCGCCGACGATGAGCGTTACGGCAAGCAAAATGACGATGAGCCAAGGCAGCATTTTTCTCACTGGGACCCCTCCGAATGTTGGAAATCGACGATCGCTCTGGCGATTCCGATTCCTTGCAAATAAGCTTTCACCAACCGGACGACCTCGTCCGACCTTTCGGTAACGACGATTTTTTTGCCGGTGGTTAGCGTTAGAATCGTATCCGGAGTTTCTTCGATCGTTTCAATAAATAGTGCATTGACGGTTACTTTCGAACCGTTCAGGCGGGTTACGGTAATCAAGCTAGTTCCCTCCCAGCGGCTTACGGCGCCGCGCTAGAAGAAGCCATTGCCTCCTCTAGCGCTGCGTCTGCCAATCATCCTTATCGTTTCAGGTTCACTACCTCTTGCAGCACTTCGTCCGAAGTGGTAATGATCCGGGAGTTTGCCTGGAAGCCGCGCTGCGCGACGATCATTTCCGTAAACTCGTTCGTTAAATCGACGTTCGACATTTCCAACTGACCGGAAATAACGGCGCCGGTGCCCGCTTCCGCGTCATTGGCGGCGACGACTTCAATGTCCTCCGGATGAGCGTTGGCGTTCACCCGATACAGGTTGCCGCCGATTTTTTCCAGCGCCCCCGGGTTCGCCACCTTTACGACACCGACTTGAAAGCCGGTCGGCGCACTTGTGCCGTCCGCATTAACGGCGATGATCGAACCGTCCTGAGCGATGGAGAATGCCGTCACCTCCGCGTCGAGAACGATATTCCCTCCGCCAACCGTTTGGACGAACAAGCCGTCGGCCGTTACCAATTGCCGGTTGCCGTCAAGCGTAAAGTTGCCCGCACGCGTCAAATACGGAACCTCTTGGTCTTCCGACGCGGAAACGGCGAAAAATCCGTCTCCGTCAATCCGAAGGTCGGTGACGACGTTGGTCGTCATTGCGCTGCCAGGCGTATGAATCGTGTCGATCGAACCGATCGTTACCCCGAGTCCGATCTGCTTCGCATTCACGCCGCCGCGCGCCCCTTCCTCCGGCGCGGTAATTCCGGATACGGTCTGGCTCAAAATATCTTTGAACATGACACGGCCGGATTTAAAGCCGATCGTGTTCACGTTGGCGATATTGTTGCCGATCACGTCGAGCTTTGTTTGGAACCCGCGCATACCCGAAATACCGGAGTATAATGATCTAAGCATAAATGGTAATCCTCCTACATTGATGAATTAACGCCACGCTTCCGTCGATCCGCGTGACAGGGTCCCCTGAATCGGTCCAACCCTCAACGCACCAATACGGTGCTGTCGATTTGCGTAAATACGTGATTTTGCATTGCGGCATCGTCCATCGCCGTTACGACCGTCCGATTTTTAACATTGACGATGAACGCCATGTCTTCAAACAGCACCAACGATTCCTTAGCGCCTTTGGACGCCGCCTTGTCGATAGCTCCTCCGAGCTTTTCAAGCTGCTCCTCTCCGAGACGGATGCCCCTTTGAACCAATCGCTGCTCCGCATGGCTGCTGAAATGAACGAGCTTTTGGTCGAGCATGCTTTGGAACGTCGATGCCGGATTCGCATCCTTCCGTTCCTGAGGCTTCGCTTGCGGCTTTAGCAATCCCGCATGGATCGATTGAGGATATAGACGGTAAGCGGAAATTCGGTCCGTCATTCAGCCGCCTCCTCCCCTCGTTCAATCTTGACGATTGTATCAAGCTCCGCTTCTTCGGTACCGCTTTTGAAAAACTGCTTTCCGTCCTTCATGACAATCGCATCCACGATTCCCGTCTTCACACCGCTTACGGCGCCGGTTTCGTCGAAGACGTTCCATGTGACCGATTTGCCGATCAACGAAGAAGAAAAACCGAACGACTGCCTAAGCAGCGTGAGCTCCTTCCCCATGTTCATGAGCTGCTCGACGGAGGAGAACTGCGCCATCTGGGCGATAAACTCCCGGTCTTGCAACGGCTGCATCGGGTCTTGATTTTTGATCTGGGTGATCAGGATATGTAAAAATTCGTCTTTCCCGAGCTCGTTGCCGTTCTTGCCCTTCGTAGACGATACGTTTCCTTTCGCATAATAAGGCCAAACGTTTTTTGTTCCCGTAACGGTCGTTTGATCCGCCATTGTTGTTTCACCTCCGGTTACGCGGTAGCGTGGAACGAGCTTCCGTACGAGCGGACTCGCTTTCCTTCCGTCTCATCCAGGCGAAGTCCGAGCGTTTCAGCCCACTCATCTATCCCTTCCGCTTCCCGCTTCTTGGACTGCCGGGAGTCGCGCTCAGCTCCTTGTCGCTGTTTGCCCTCTTGTCCAAAAAGACCGGAGCCTTGAGCCGCCTGCTGCTGCGATACTTCCAGCTTTTCAACCTGAACGCCGCTGCTGGACAAATTCATCCGAAGCGCCGCAAGGTTCGACTCGAGCATATCCTTTGCGGCTGCCGATTCCGTATGGAATAGAGCGACCAGCTGCCCGTTATGCATTGAAAGCTTAACTTCCAGCTGACCTAAATGTTCAGGCTTGAGCATGATTTTCGCTTCGGTCAAGATGCCGCTCTTGCCGCCCAAAGACTGCTTCAGCATCCAATCCGCCATTTCGTCCGCGAACGCTTCCGCATTCATGGACTGCGGAATCGCCTCGCCTTTTGGCGCCGCCGTCGCATTCAACGCTTTGCCTGCATCCGTTACCAATCCCGTAAACGAATTGTTGTCGGCTTGCTCGGAGGAGCCTCCGTAAGCATTGCGATCAGATGAGCTTTGCTGTCCCGACTCGGAGATGAGCGCGAGCTTCACGGCGGAAAACTTGGAATCGATCGCCGCCAAATGGGTGCTTGCCGCAGTGGCGCCTGGTCCGGCCGTTTTCTGATCGGCTTCCAGCGAAATATTGCCGTTCATCTGCGCAAGCTGCGCCGAAGCGCTTTGACGCAACATATCGGACCCCGTACGCCGGAATAAGCCGCCCGCTGCGTTCTTCGTTTGAGCGGCCGAATCGTTGACGTCTGCATCAAGCGTCGTCATCGATTGAAACGCCGTAATAAAATCGGCCGTCACTTTCTTAACGTCGGCTGCGACCTGCTGCAGTTGAGCATTGCCTCCGCTTTGGGTTAACGCTTCGGAAAGCTTCGCGAGCACGGTCATGAACTCATACGCAGGATTCGCTTCGGGACGCCCGGAGCCGTTCGATTGCTCTTGATTCGGCGACAAGCCGGATAACGCAGACAAATCGCCCGACAACAAGGCAAGCTCGATATTCGCAGATCCCATCCACGTCTGAACCGGAGCCCATGCAATAAATTGCTGCTTCCAGTCGCTCGGCATCGCTTCGATCATTTGGGCCAGCCGGTCAAGCATCGCCGCGAGCGCATCCGCTTCGTCCGCCGAATCGCCTTCAGCCTCGGAAGGCACCGGGACAGCGGATGTCGGGAGCGAAAGAGACAAGAGCGGGGTCGTTGCCGCCGATTCGGTATCGCCGGTCGGAATCAATCCGAGCAATAGCGCTGCGAAACCGGAGACGTTCGTTCCCGCGCCGTTCCCGGCAATCGCTCCCGCCGCCGGCATTCCCGTCCCCGCAACCGCACCTGCGGCCGCTGACGCTGCATTCGGCATGCCTGCCTGCGCTGAAACCATCACTGTATTCATCTATTTTCACCTCCTTTCAAAACAAGAGTTACGTATAACGCCTATCCGAGCTTAGCCGTAATTTTGGCCGTCTGCGTTTCCGACAAGCCCGTCAGCGAATTCAAGACGGAGGCTCTCGCCGCCGGCTCCATCAAACGAAGGATGTTGACAACTTGCGTAAGGTTCGACTTCGACATTTCAAGTAATACCGCAGCCGCATTGTCCGGGGACATCTTCGCGAACGTATCGCTAACTTCGGATTTCGTAAGCGCTCCCCCTGCCTCCGTCTTGGCTCCCGCATTCGCTTCCAATCGGTCTTGAAGCGCAGCGATCTGCAAATCTTTGGCAGGCATTACGTCTTTCAGCCGAATCGAGGTGTCCGCCGCAATTTTCGGGTCCATCTTCTCGAGAATGCCGACTTGTTTGTCCTGCTTCATTCGGCTCAAGACGAGAACGCGCTCGTTCATCGTCAAGCTTTCAATAACCGGCGCCGCCTTGCTTGGGGACATTCTTGCGTAAATATCGGCCAAGTTTTTTATGCTTGCGGCATATTCTTCGTCGCTCTGCGTCATGCTGTCCAGCCGCTCCTGAAGCCGCTTTACCTCTTGGGTCAATTTCGCGATTTGGTCGTCTTTCGCGATCGCTTCGTCGTTCAATTGACTGAGCTGCGTCTGCTTCTCTTCGAGCATTCTCTGAATAGCGACGTATTCGGCCTCCGAATACGTTTTCTCGTCCGATTTCCCGCTTTCCGCTTGCTTGATTGCGTTTTGCAGCTCGGCTCCCGTCGGCTTCGGATCCGGAATCACGCTGGAGACGACCGGTATTTTGTTCGCGATGCGGAGCGCCTCGTTCATTACATCGTAGCCGAAAACGGTGAGCAGCACTCCGGTTAGCAGCAGCGTGAAGAGCACAGGCAGCGTATAAAAGAGAAACCGTTCAAACCACCCGTACGATTTTTCCGCCTCCAACTCCGGCATCGCTCTTCATCCCCTTTTTGTCTCTAATCCGCCGCTATGCGTTTCGTCTTCTAGCCAAGGCCAGATCGTCCAGCTGATTTTGCGATTGCTTCTCCACGCGCTCCTTATGAGCGGAGTGAGCCTTTTCGCGCGCTTTTACCCACACCTTTTCATCGACCATCCGCTCCGTCAATTGCTGCCTCCTGCTTTCAACGGCCCGTTCCGCTTGGACGATGCTCATTCCTGTTTTTCGGATTTGGTCGTCCAAATGATCGATATATTGCTGGATGAGCATCATTTCGGAAACCGCCAGCTTTTCGGCATTTTCCCCAGTAAGCTGCTCCTGCAGCGACAGTTTGGCCTGCGAGAGCTCATCGCGCTTGCGTTCTTCTTCGTTCAGAAACGATATCGCTTGAGAGAGACTCGACTCTGCCTGCTTTTTTTCATTTGCCTTGAGGTCGACGATTTTTTGCAATGGATAAGCAAATCTCATAACGGCTGTCATCCTCCGAGAAATTGATGCACAAGACGGTCGGCCGCGTCCCCCAGCGTCGTCTTCTCATCTACGTCCTGTTTGGCGTAGTCCCATATTTGTCCGATATATTGGATGGACGTATCGATCTCCGGATTGGAGCCCGTCTTGTAAGCGCCGATGTTGATCAAGTCCTCGGATTCCCGGTATATGGAAAGCAATTGCTTAAACCGGTTTGCGGCTTGAATTTGCTCTTTCGGCGCCACCTCGCTCATGACGCGGGACACGCTGGAAAGCACGTCGATGGAAGGGTAATGGCCTCTTCCCGCCAGCTTTCGATCCAATACGATATGGCCGTCCAAAATGCCGCGAACCGTGTCCGCGATCGGCTCGTTCATATCGTCGCCGTCGACGAGCACAGTGTAGAATGCGGTGATCGATCCCTTCGGGCTCGTCCCCGCTCTCTCCAACAGCTTCGGCAAATTGGCAAACACGGAAGGAGTGTAGCCTCTCGTCGCCGGCGGCTCGCCGACTGCGAGTCCGACCTCCCGAAGCGCCGTCGCATACCGCGTCACCGAATCCATCATCATCATGACGTTTAACCCGCGGTCGCGGAAATATTCCGCGATGGCCGTCGCAATCAGCGCGCCTTTCATCCGAATCAACGCAGGCTGATCCGAGGTGGCTACCACGACGACGGAACGCGCTAGTCCCTCGGGTCCCAAGTCCCGTTCAATAAAATCAAGCACTTCGCGCCCGCGCTCGCCGATCAAACCGATGACGTTCACGTCGGCTTCCGTATTTCGCGCAATCATGCCCAGCAGCGTCGATTTGCCTACGCCGGAGCCCGCAAATATACCGACGCGCTGGCCTTTGCCGACCGTTAACAATCCGTCGATGCATCTCACGCCGACGGATAACGGAGTGAGTACCCGCGGCCGCTTGAGCGGACTGACCGGCGCGTTATTGGCCGGCATCTCCTGCATGCGCGCCGGGAGCAGCGAACCGTCAAGCGGATTCCCGAGCCCGTCCAGCACTTTGCCCAGCAATTCATGGCCGACCTTCACCGTGAGCGGCTTGCCGGTGCCGACAACGTCGCAGCCTGGACCTACCGAGGTCAGCTCGCCGAACGGCATCAGAATGACCTTATTGTTGCGAAAGCCGACCACTTCGGCTTGAACGGGGGAGGCGCCCTTGCCGGGATAGATGTAGCAGATGTCGCCTAGCTTCGTGTCTGGTCCTTCCGATTCGACGGTCAGACCGATCACTTGGGTAACCTTCCCGTTTACGCGCACCGGGTCGACCTGACCTAACGCCTCCAAATATTTGCCGGCATGCAGCGAGCCGTGGGGCGCACTCATGGCTCGTCACCCGTCTCGCCGCTAAGAGCCACTTCCAGAAGCACTTTCTTGATTTCCGCAAGCTGCGTGTCGATTCTCGCATCGACGCTTCCGAAGGAGGTGCGCACGACGCAGCCGCCCTCATCCACGGTATGATCGGGAACGATTTGCAATTCGGCCTGCGAATCGATCGACAACGACAGCTCCGCTCTGGCATCTTGCATCTTGCCAAACTGCGATGGAGCCACGCAAAGGGTGATTACGCCCTTTTCCCTTCTGCGCTCCAACGTCCTCTTCACGTGGGCAACGGTCCATTCGGGCGAGCCTTCTACGTGTTGTCCGATAATTTTGCGGGCAATTCCAAGAGACAGCTCAACGAGAAACGGCTCCGCTTCGGCTATGATCGACTCTTTCATTCGATGCGCTTCTTCTATTAAATGAACGGCTTCTTGAATGAGAGAATCGTAACGGTCCATAACCTGTCTCTCGGCATGTTCCAAACCTTCCTTATATCCTTCTTCAAAACCGCTGCTGCGGCTTTCCTCCACGACCTTGATATCCTCGATGCGGCGCTCGTTCCACCACTGTTCGATCTCGGCCGCCGCAGCTTCCCTCATGCGCAGCGTCTCTTCCGTAGCCAGCTTCAATTGCTCCTCGGCGGCCGCTTTGGCATCGGAGAGAAGCTTTTCGGCCTCCTCCTCATAAGGTCGCATGGCAGCGGATCCGGATAGATCGGTATGTTCCGCCTCAGAAGGTGTCGCAGGCGTCGCAGGCGGCCGTAAAATCGGAGGATCGATCGTCAACGATTCATCTAATGAAACATAAGCAAACGATTTAATGACACTAGACAATGATATCGTCTCCCCCGCCGCGGGCGATAATGATTTCTCCTGATTCTTCTAAGCGACGAATGGTTGCAACGATTCTCGTCTGCGCTTCCTCAACGTCACGCAGCCGAACGGGTCCCATGTATTCCATTTCTTCTTTAAAGGTGTCGGACATCCGCTTGGACATATTGCGGAATATCGCTTCTCGGACTTCTTCGCTCGCGACCTTGAGCGCAAGCTGCAGGTCGGCGTTCTCGATATCGCGGATAATGCGTTGTATGGAACGGTTGTCGAGGTTGACGATATCCTCGAATACGAACATGCGCTTCTTGATTTCTTCCGCGAGCTCCGGATCTTGAATCTCGAGCGAGTCGAGAATGGTGCGCTCCGTCCCCCGATCGACCCCGTTCAAAATTTGCACGATCGCTTCAATGCCGCCCGCAGAGGTGTAATCCTGCGTTACCGTTGCGGACAGCTTCTGCTCCAGCACGCGTTCCACTTGGGAAATCACCTCCGGTGAGGTGCTGTCCATCAATGCGATCCGTTTGGCAACGTCGGCCTGTTTTTCTTGCGGCAGCGAGGACAAAATAGCTGCCGACTGCTCCGGCATTAAATAAGACAAAACAAGGGCGATCGTTTGGGCGTTCTCGTTCTGGATAAAGTTCAAAATTTGCGCAGGATCGGTTTTTCTCGCAAAATCGAAAGGCCTCACTTGCAGCGTTGCGGTCAAACGGTTGATGACGTCCATCGCCTTGCTTGTGCCGAGCGCCTTCTCCAAAATTTCCTTCGCGTAATTGATGCCGCCTTGCGTTAAATATTCTTGAGCGACAGCCAGCTGGTGGAACTCCGACATAATCGTTTCCTTCTCGGAGTTGTCCACCTTCCGGACATTTGCAATCTCAAGCGTAAGCTGCTCGATTTCTTCGTCCCGCAAATGCTTGAACACCTGCGCGGATACTTCCGGACCTAACGTGATCAGCAGGATCGCCGCTTTCTGCCTACCGGTAAGCACAGGCTGCTGTTGCTGCATCTTTACCATGTGAAAACACCTCTATTCATCCACAATCCATGTGCGCAGCAAGTTGACGAATTCTTCCGGTTTCCGTTTGGCCAAGCTTTCCAGCTGCTTGCGAATTTGGCTTTCGTTATTGACCGTCTCGATGTCGATGACCGGTTCAACCTTCTGCGCCGCTTCAAGCTCCGCTTCGATCCGCGCAATCTCCTCTTCTTTCGCCTTCTTGCGGCGCATAACCACGAAGCCGCCCCCGGCCAGCAGCGCGACGACTCCGGCTCCGAGCAGCCCGTAGAGCAGGGCTTGATTCATCGGACCGCTTTGCGCCGTATCCGCAGCAGCCTGGAAGCTGCCGGAAATGACGGAAACTCTCGAAAGCAGCTCTTCTTGCGTCAACTGTTGACCGTTATTGGCCAGAGAAGTGCCGACGATATTCGCGAGCAGCGTCTCCACCTGTTGCACGGTTTCCTGCGAAGCGTTCGCGCCCAAACCGACGGATATCGTTAAATCCTTAACTACGTAAGGGCTCGATTCGATTTGGTTCGTAATTCGATTGACTTCGTAGTTTGTGACCCGTTCAATGCTTTCGGACTCATAATTGCCTTGGTTAGCCGATGTGGCGGGGTACCCCGGAATATCCGATTCGCCCGTTCCGGGCGTTCCGCCGGCTGTGCCGCCTTCGCTCGTTACGGTGTCTTGCTTTTCTTGCGACGAAATCGGTATTCCTAAACCGTCTTCTTCATTTACGGGCTTGACGAGATTTTCCTGAGACGTCTTCTTGTCAAAATTCAAAGTCGAAAATACGCTGACTACGACGTTATCCCGACCGACGAGCGGAGCTAAAAAGCTGGTAATATTTCGCTGCAAATCAAGCTCGAATTGCTTCTTTACTTGCAGCTGCTTTTCGATGACTCCGGATAAAGCCCCAGTGCCGCCGCCCAGCTTGGAGGAAGGCAGCAGCTCCCCGTTCTGGTCGGATATGGTGATGTTGTCGAGGTTAAGTCCTTGCACGCTCTTGGCAACCAGGTTATAGATCGTATCGATCTTGGCTTGATCGGGCGGCAAGCCCGGAGCGAATTGCACGACAACCGAGGCGGAAGCTTGCTGCTCGGCGCCGTCCGCAGGAAGAAACACGCTTTCCTTCGGCTTGTTGATCAACACCTGCGAGCTGCTGACGCCGCTGATTTGATTGATCAGCTTCTGAATTTCTCCTGCTCTTGCGCTATCGTTTATGACATCGAACTGATTGTCGGTCATGCTCCAGCTGTTCATATTTTCCGTAAATATTTCATAACCGATCGACCCGTTCGTTACTAAACCTTGCGAGGCGACGTCGATTTTGACGGATGCAACCTCAGTACTGGGAACGCCGATCGTCCTGCCGTCCGTACTAAGCTTGTAAGGGACGCCCGCCGACTCCAAATAAGCTTTGACGTTAGCTGCGTCTGACGGATTCAAATTCGTAAACGCGACCGAATATTCCGTTTTGGAAAATTGGGCGACCAATATCGCTATCGTTGCGACGCTTAGAATGAATGCGGCAATAAAAAAGATGCGTTGCTTTTGACTATATTGATTCCAGAACCGGAGCAAAGACTCCCGAAGCCGGACAAGCGACTCGTTCACTATTTCACCTCTTTAACAGCGTGGGTCATGCCATATGCCGCAAAAAAATTACAGCTGCGTTCTCATGATTTCCTGGTACGCTTCAATAACTTTATTGCGGACCTGTACGGTGAGCTGAAGACCCAACTGCGCCTTCTCGGAGGCGATCATCAATGTGTGAACGTCAACGTTCTGACCGGTTATAAATTTATCGTTAAGCTCGTGAACTGCTTTCTCTTGCTGTTCCACGCCGGATATAGCTTTCTCCAGCGCTTGGCCGAACGTTTCGGCCATTTCCGCCGCCCCTTTGCTTTCGGCGATCGGCTTCGTTACATTAGCAGCCCCCACAGTATGTATCGGATTCATCCTAGCTCCTAAAACTTCCACTGCCTATCTGTCCCTTCGATTCTATTATTTTCCGATTTCGAGAGCTTTCGCGATGATTGACTTGGAAGCGTTAAGAGCCGTCACATTCGCTTCATAAGAGCGGGTAGCGGTCAACATGTCAACCATTTCCTTCATAACGTCGACGTTAGGCATAAGAACGAAGCCGTTCTCGTCAGCATCCGGATGCGCGGGATTGTACACCTGCTTGAACGGCTCCGGGTCGTTATAAATTTTCGTTACTTTAACCCCCTCGCCGGCGTTTCCTTGCATTTTCCCTTGAAGCACATCGGCGAAGGACGTGCCGCTCTTAGGTTCCATTACGATTAATTTTCTTTGGTACGGAATCCACTTGCCGTTGACGAGCCGACCCCGTGTCGTCTCCGCGTTCGCGATATTCGAGGCGATGACGTCCATTCTTAGCCGCTGTGCGGTTAATGCGGAGGAGCTGATGTCAAAACTGTTCGAAATGCGCATTACCTGCCTTCCACCGCCGTTCTGTACATCTTGATATCATGCGTTACTTGTTGAATCAACGTGTTGTAACGAAGCTGGTTTTTCGCCATCAGCGCCATTTCCGCGTCGATATCCACATTATTGATATTGTTGTTCATCACCGTGGATTGATCTGCGACAATTTGGGGCTCAACATTTCGGCCTTTGCTGCCGATATATATATGGCGGGGGTCCGTGCGGCGTCCGACAATCGGCTTAAAAACACCCTGCATTTCGTTCTGAAGAAGATCCTCGAAGACGACTTGCGATCTTTTGAAATAAGGCGTTTCCGAATTTGCAATGTTATTGGCAATAACGGATTGCCGCATGTTTGCAGCACTCAACGTTCGCTCAAGCAACTGAAATTGGCTCCCGGCTAACGGAATCACAGGGGCCCTCCTTCCTATGCGAATCAATCTAACGCATCGACAAAATGTGACCGCAAAATAGTCAGATATTCTTATTCAACATATCTCGAAAATATTCCTCCTTTATTCGACATTTTTTTTGCTTATCCGGCAAAACCTTTGTGCAAAAACCAACAAAAAAACCTATGACACATTTGTGTGATAGGCTTTTGTTCCTAATATGTGATTTGGAAGTAAATATGCTCAATCCCTGGATTTCACGATCGTTTCCATGATTTGATCGTTCAAAATTTTAATGTACGTACCCTTCATGCCGAGCGAGCGCGTTTCGATAACTCCTGCGCTTTCCAGCTTCCTCAGCGCGTTAACGATCACCGAACGGGTAATGCCGACGCGGTCGGCCACCTTGCTCGCCACTAGCAGCCCTTCCTTGCCGCCGAGCTCGTCAAAAATGTGTTCGACCGCTTCCAGTTCGCTGAAGCTCAGGCTTCCGACAGCAACCTGCACCGACGCCTTGCTTCGCGCCTCCTGCTCGATTTCCTCCGCGCGCATGCGAAGAATTTCCATCCCGATAATTGTAGAACCGTATTCGGCCAAGATCAGATCGTCCTCTCCGAACGAACGATCGTCCCTCGCGACAATGAGCGTTCCGGTTCGGTCCCCCGCCCCCGAAATCGGGACGACGGTCACAAATCGATCGTGCACGAGCTCCTGGATTTTAGCCGCCAGCATCTTATACGGGCTGTCGCCCTCCGTATTGGAAGACGTTTCGTCGATGCTCAAAAACCATTGATTCACTTCGGAAGGGAAGCGGCGCTCCTCCGTAACCATCCGGCGAAGGTCTAGCCCCGCCTCCTGCAGCAGGCCGTATCCTAAAATTTTTCCTCTGCGGCTTACGACATAAATATTGGCGCCTACAATGTCCCGCAGCACCTCCGCCATTTCCATGAAATTTACGGAGGTGCCCGCAGCCTTCTGCAGCAGTCTGTTTAACCGCCTCGTTTTTATTAATAAGCTCATTCTTATATACATGCCTCTCGCATTATAGGATATACTGGCTCAAGTCGCGGTTTCTCGACACCTCGCCCAACTTCTCTCGAACGTACTCCGGCGTGATGACGATGTTTTCCAGCGTAATTTCCGGCGCTTCGAACGACAAATCCTCAAGCAGCTTTTCCAGGATCGTATGCAGCCGCCGCGCTCCGATATTTTCCGTGTTTTCGTTCACTTCGGCCGCAATGCTCGCGATTTCGGAAATCGCCGCATCGGAAAATTCAACGGCGATGCCTTCGGTCTCAAGCAATGCGGTATATTGCTTGGTCAGCGCATTCTTCGGTTCCTTCAGGATCAATTCGAAATCGCTTTGCGTCAAGGAGCTCAGCTCCACGCGGATCGGAAAGCGTCCTTGAAGCTCCGGTATGAGATCCGACGGCTTGGCTACGTGAAAAGCGCCTGCCGCGATAAACAAAATATAGTCGGTTTTTACCGGGCCGTATTTGGTCATGACGGTGGAGCCTTCCACGATCGGCAATATGTCGCGCTGCACGCCTTCTCTGGACACATCCGGACCGGTACCGCGAGAGGAGCTGGCGATTTTGTCGATCTCGTCGATGAAGATGATGCCGCTCTGCTCCGCTCTTCGTATGGACTCTTGCCCGACATCGTCCATATCGATCAGCTTTTGCGCCTCCTCTTGCGTGAGCACCTTCCTCGCTTCCTTCACCGGGAGCTTCCGCCGCTTGGTCCGTTTCGGGAGGAAGCTGCCGAACATTTCCTGCATGTTCATGCCCATTTGCTCGTTTCCTTGCCCGGACAGCATATCGAGCATGTTCGGCGCATTTTCTTCCACTTCGATTTCGATCACTTCGTTCTCGAGCAATCCGGCCAGCAGCTTGCGCTTCACTTCGGCTCTGCGCTCTGCAAGCCCCGGGTCGTGAACTTCCGTTTGCTCCTGCGTCTGGGCTCCGCCGCCGCCGAAAATCATTTCGAGCGGGTTGCGCGGCTGCCTTTCCTTATGCGGGGACGGGACCATGATCGCAACGATTCGGTCGTTGGCGAGCATTTCGGCTTTGTCCTTCACTTTCTCCGTGCGCTCGTTTTTCACCATGCGAATGGCGGTTTCCACGAGATCGCGAACCATCGATTCGACGTCGCGCCCGACATAGCCGATTTCGGTAAACTTCGTCGCCTCCACTTTAACGAACGGTGCGTTGACAAGCTTCGCGAGCCGGCGGGCGATTTCCGTTTTGCCGACGCCGGTAGGTCCGATCATCAGCAGGTTTTTCGGGATGACTTCATCTCGCAACTGTTCGTCAAGCAAGCTTCTGCGATACCGGTTGCGCAGCGCAACCGCCATCGACCGTTTCGCTTTTTTTTGGCCTACAATATATTTATCAAGCTCGGCAACGATTTGCCGGGGGGTTAAAGCTTCCTTCGACTCCATTTCCGTTACCCCTCCAGTTCTTCAACGATGATGTTATTGTTCGTGTACACGCAAATTTCGGCAGCCATCGTCATGGCGGCGAGCGCAATTTCCTTCGCGGTCATATGCTGTCCCGCATATCGCTTCAGCGCTCGTCCGGCCGCCAGCGCGTAGCTTCCGCCGGAGCCGATGGCCAGAATGCCGTCGTCCGGCTCAATGATTTCGCCGTTGCCGGAAATCAGAAGCTGGTGATGAGCATCCATCACGATCATCATCGCCTCCAACCGTCTGAGAACCCGGTCGGAACGCCAGTCCTTCGCCAGCTCCACGGCAGCCCGCTGCAGATTTCCGCTGAATTCCTCCAGCTTCGCTTCGAACTTCTCGAAGAGCGTAATGGCGTCCGCCACCGAGCCCGCAAAGCCGGCGACGACTTTCCCGCGATACAGCCGGCGCACTTTTTTCGCGCCGTGCTTCATGACCATGGCGTTGCCGAACGTAACTTGACCGTCTCCGGCGATGGCGCCCTTTCCGTTATGCCGAACGGAGAATATTGTAGTAGCGTGGAATGAAGATTGCATGCTGCCGTCCTCCTTATTTATTAATGTTACTATGCTCTGGGATGCGCCCGGTTATAGACCGATTGCAAATGGTCTCTCGTTACGTGAGTATATACTTGCGTGGTGGACAAATGTTCATGGCCGAGCAGCTCCTGGACCGTCCTCAAATCGGCGCCCGCCTCAAGCAAATGGGTCGCGAACGTGTGGCGGAGCGTATGAGGACTTATACGGTTCACATCGGCCATGGTTGCCACATATTTGTCTACAATGCGGCGCACGCTGCGGTCGCTTAACCGGGTGCCGTCCCGGTTCAAAAACATCGCTTCGGTTGAGGCGCCGTTCCCGGCGGAAAGAAGCGCGTTTCTGCCCGCATTCATATATACGCGCAAGCTTTCGACCGCATGTTCTCCGAGAGGCACCCAGCGTTCCTTGCCGCCTTTGCCGTACACGAGCGCCATGCCCAGGTCCAGGCGAACGGACGAGATGTCCATGCCTACCAGCTCGGCAACGCGGATTCCGCTTCCGTACAGCGTCTCGAACATGGCTTTGTCTCTTTGGCCGAATGCGGTAGAAGCGTCCGGTTTGGACAACAGCCCGAGCATTTGGTCCAAATAAAGAAACTTCGGCAGCGGCTTATCCAGCTTCGGGCTTTTTACTTCCTCCAGAGGATTCGTTTCGATCTTTCCTTCCTTCAGCAGGTACGAATAAAACGATCGAAGCGCCGAAAGCTTACGCGCGATCGTCCGTTTCGAATACGATTTGCCGTGCAGCCCGGCCAAAAACATTCGAACGGAAACATAAGAAACAGCAGCAAACCCGGGGATTTGTTGCTGCTGCAAAAATTCGGCGAACTGCGCCAAATCGGAGGCGTAGCTGCGTAACGTATAGGATGAAGCATGGTTTTCAAGCTCCATCGAAAGTAAGAAACGGTCGATGACTTGATCCGATTCCATGGCGGCACCTCGATTGCTGTTAGCGGAATCGTCAGAACTTTCGCGCAATACAGATTTTAACCTATCGTACCACAGCGTTGAAATATTTTACAAGGCCGCTTTCTCCGCCCCGGCCAAAAACACCTTTATATGCTCGAGCGCGCGGTTTGCAATCGCCTCGTTCTTATCCTTCTTATTTTTAATTCGGGTTTCCAAAGGCGGAAACAGGCCGAAATTGGCGTTCATCGGCTGGAAGTGACGGAAATCGGCGGTAGTAATGTAGTGCGCCATAGAGCCTAGCGCCGTATCCTCCGGGAACACTAGCAGCTCCTTGCCCAGCGCGAGCCGAGCGGCGTTGATGCCCGCGATCAAACCGGAAGCGGCGGATTCCACATACCCCTCGACGCCGGTCATTTGACCCGCAAAAAACAACTCGTCCCTAGTGCGAAGCTGATAGGTCGGACGGAGCAGCTTCGGCGAATTGACGAACGTGTTCCGATGCATGACGCCGTACCGGACGAACTCGGCGTTCTCGAGACCCGGGATCAAGGAGAATACGCGCTTTTGCTCGCCCCACTTCAGATGCGTCTGGAAGCCGACCAAATTGTACAGCGTGCCGGCCGCATTGTCCTGGCGAAGCTGGATGACGGCGTAAGGCTGTTTGCCCGTTCTCGGGTCGACCAAGCCTACCGGCTTCATCGGTCCGAAAAGCGCCGTCTGCTTGCCGCGCTTCATCATGACCTCGATCGGCATGCAGCCCTCAAAGTAAATCTCTTTCTCGAATTCCTTCAGCGGAGCCGTCTCCGCCGTGACGAGCGCATCGTAAAAAGTATTGAACTCTTCCTCGGTCATCGGGCAGTTCAAATAAGCGGCTTCGCCCTTGTCGTATCTCGACGCGAGAAACACCTTGTCCATGTCGATCGAATCCTTCTCGACAATCGGCGCCGCCGCATCGTAGAAATAAAAATAGTCCTCGCCCGTGTATCGCTTGATTTGATCCGACAACGCCGGAGAGGTGAGCGGTCCGGTTGCGACAACTACAATCCCGTCGCTCGGAATATCCGTTACTTCTTCATTCTTGACCTCGATGAGCGGATGCTCGCGGAGCGTTCTCGTCACCTCGTCGGAAAAGCCTTCGCGGTCCACCGCCAGAGCCCCGCCCGCGGGAACCGCGTGGCGGTCCGCGCTGCGCATAATCAATGAATTCGCGATGCGCATTTCTTCCTTCAATAAGCCGACGGCGTTCGTGATCGCGTTCGCCCGCAAGCTGTTGGTGCAAACCAACTCTGCGAAACGGTCGGTATGATGCGCCGGCGTCTTGCGAATCGGTCGCATCTCGTATAAGGTTACCGGCACTCCGCTTTGCGCGATTTGCCATGCGGCCTCGCTGCCCGCCAAACCGGCGCCGATAACGGTAACCCGTTGTGTCATAGTGTAATCCTCCTCCGGATGACTGATGCTGTGAGCATGCGTTTCCTGTTAGTAGTCCGCTTCGACTGCATCCTCGGATTCAGCCTCATCCTCGGCGGCGTTCTTATAGTTGCAGGACGTGCACTGCACCGTCGTCCCTTTTTTCGATTTTTTCACGATCATCATCGAGCCGCACTCCGGGCACGGGTCCGATGCCGGCTGATCCCAGGACACGAATTCGCACTCCGGGTATCTGTCGCATCCGTAAAAGACGCGGCCCCGCTTGCTGCGCCGCTCCACGATATGTCCGATCTTACAGTTCGGGCACGTAACGCCGATATCTTTCACGATCGGCTTCGCGTTGCGGCACTCGGGAAATCCGGAGCAGGCCAAAAACTTGCCGAAGCGCCCCATCTTGTAAACGAGAGGCCTGCCGCACTTCTCGCACATTTCGCCCGATTCCTCGTCCTGGAGCTCGACCTCCTTCATTTCCTCTTCCGCAACCTCAAGGCGCTTCTCGAACGATTGATAAAAGGAGTCGAGCACCTTCACCCAATCCGCCGTTCCTTCTTCCACATGGTCCAGGTCCTGTTCCATGTGGGCGGTAAATTCCACGTCCAAAATTTCCGGGAAAAATTGCTCCATCAATTCGATGACGAGCTCTCCCAGCTCCGTGGGGATGAATTTTTTTTCCTCGATCGCGACGTATCCGCGTCTTTGGATCGTGTCGAGAATCGGCGCGTACGTGCTCGGACGACCGATGCCGAGCTCCTCCAGCGAGCGCACTAGCCTTGCTTCCGTATACCGGGGCGGCGGTTGGGTGAAATGCTGCTTCGGCTCAACCTGCTTCGCCTTCAGCTTCTGCCCGACCGCGAGCGGCGGAAGGAACCGCTCATCGTCGTTGACGCCGTCGTCGTTGCCCTCGACGTACACCTTCATAAAGCCGTGAAATTTCACCTTCGAGCCGACGGCGCGGAAGCTCGTTCCTCCGGCTTCAATGTCTGCGGTCACCGTATCCAATACGGCGGAGGACATTTGGCTGGCGATGAACCGTTCCCAAATCAGCTTGTAAAGCCGGAATTGATCGCGGGAAAGATACGGCTTCACCGACTCGGGATCCCTGCCGGCCGAGGTCGGGCGAATGCCCTCATGCGCATCTTGTGCGTTTGCGTTCTTTTTCGTATAGTTGCGCGGCGTTTCCGGAACGTAATCTTTGCCGTACGTTTCTTCAATATAGGCTCTTGCTTCTTCTTGCGCGACCGGTGAAATACGCGGCGAGTCGGTACGCATGTACGTAATCAAACCGACCGTGCCTTCCTTGCCGAGGTCTACGCCTTCATACAGCTGCTGAGCGATTTGCATCGTCTTGGCTGCGCGGAAGTTGATTTTGCGCGCCGCTTCTTGCTGCATCGAGCTCGTAATGAACGGCGGCGAAGGATTGCGGTGACGCTCGCGCTCCTTGATTTCTTTCACGATAAAGTCGTTGCTGCCGATAAGCTCTAAGATTTGCTTAACTTCCGCCTCGCTGGACAGCTCTTTCTTTTCGCCGCCGGCTCCGATGAATTTCGCCTCCAGCTCCGAGCCGTCGGCGAGCAGCAGCGCCGTAATCGACCAATATTCCTCGGGAGTAAAAGCTTTAATTTCTCTCTCCCGATCCATGACCAGCTTTACGGCGACGGATTGCACGCGTCCTGCGGACAGCCCTTTTTTCACCTTTTTCCAAAGCAGCGGGCTGATTTTGTAGCCGACGAGGCGGTCCAATATTCTTCGCGCCTGCTGGGCGTTCACCAAATCCATGTCGATCTTGCGCGGCTGCTTGAACGCCTCTTTTACCGCTTGCTTCGTAATTTCGTTAAAAACGACGCGGCACTCCTCATGCTCATCTACTTCCAAGTAATGGGCAAGGTGCCATGCAATCGCCTCTCCTTCGCGATCCGGGTCGGCTGCCAGATAGACGCGTTTCACCTTTTTGCGGGCGTCCTTCAATTCCTTAAGCACGTCGCCCTTCCCGCGAATCGTAATATATTTCGGCGTAAAGCCGCTTTCTACTTCCACTCCGATTTGGCTCTTCGGAAGATCGCGAATATGGCCCATCGATGCCCGGACAATATATTTGCTTCCTAAATACTTCCCAATTGTCTTGGCTTTGGCCGGAGATTCCACGATGACCAGCGTGTCGGCTGCCATCTCCCCTACACCTCACTTCCGTCAATTCAACCTAGCGATATATGCGGAGCCGGGCAATGCCCGAATCCGTTTCTTCATCAGTAACGATAACAAAATGACATGCAAATGTCCAAACGTGTGACCCGTCCGTTGCAATAAGTCGTCGACGGTTACCGCCTCCGCGCCCATCGCCAGCAGCAGCTCCGCTTCTTCTTCGGTATGCGCTTCCGCTTCGTTCGCCGGGATTTCCCGTCTTGTTACATAGTATTCCTCAAGCACGTCGGACGGTCTTGTCGCCATCTTGGCGCCGTCTCTCAGCAGCCGATACGTCCCGGCGCTCTTAGGGGACGTAATCAGCCCGGGCACCGCAAAAATATCCCGTCCGGTTTCCAGCGCAAATTCCGTCGTAATGAGCGACCCGCTTCGCTCCGCCGCCTCGACGACGACCGTTCCGCGGCTCATGCCCGCGATGATCCGGTTCCGCCAAGGGAAGGATCCCTTCGTCGGCGACGTATTCCAACGGTATTCGCTTAACACGAGCCCCTTTTCTTCAATTCTCCGCTGCAGCTCGTAATGCTCGGGAGGGTAGTTCACATTCAAGCCGCAGCCGAGCACTGCAATCGTCGGCCCGTTCGCTCGTAACGCCCCCGAATGCGCCCCGGAATCGACCCCTCGCGCAAGACCGCTCACGACCGCGAAGCCCGCAGCCGCAATTTCCGAGCCGAACCATTCGGAAACCTCCCTGCCGTAAGGCGTCGGGTGCCGTGTCCCGACAATGGAAATCATCGGAAGGGTTAGAAGACTGAGGTCGCCCCGTGCGTACATGACCCACGGCGGCTTGTGAATGTAACGCAATAACGGTGGATAAAAAGAGTCGAACCACGTTACAAATTGCACATTGCAGCTCTCATAGAAACTAAGTTTACCCGCTATCATGGATTTCGTCAAAACAGGAACAATTTCCCGCTGAAGTCGAGGAGGCACTTCAGCCTGTTTAAGCAGCCGCTCGGGGTGTTCCAGCAGCTTGGTTACGTCTCCCTTCGAAGCGGTAAATATTTTGTTGACCGTCTCCCAGCCGACGCCTTTAATGTCGTGCAGCGCAATCAAAATCGAACGCTCGCCGATTTCCACGATTTCATCCCGCCTTTCGATGTTTGAATATAAAAAAAGCAACCTTCCTTACGGCCGTTAAAAGCCGTAATGGAAGGTTGCTTACCTATCCAAAGGGTATTATTTTTTTACGATGCACTTCTCCAGAAGACCTTTCTCTTCAAGCACCGCAACGAGCGTGGAGCCCATCTCGGAAGGAGTCGGAGCAACGCGGATGCCGCAGCGCTCCATCGTAGCGACTTTCTCGGCAGCCGTGCCTTTGCCGCCGGAAACGATCGCGCCGGCGTGGCCCATGCGGCGTCCCGGAGGCGCCGTCTGACCGCCGATGAAGCCGACGACCGGCTTCGTCATATTGGCCTTAATCCACTCAGCCGCCTCTTCTTCCGCCGTTCCGCCGATTTCGCCGATCATGATGACCGCGTACGTGTCCGGATCTTCGTTGAACAGCTTCAGAATGTCGATGAACTCGGAGCCCTTGACCGGGTCGCCGCCGATGCCGACAGCCGTCGACTGGCCGATGCCGCGCGCGGTCAGCTGATGCACCGCTTCATACGTCAGCGTACCGCTTCGGGAAACGACGCCCACATGGCCCGGAAGATGAATGTAGCCCGGCATAATGCCGATTTTGCACTCGCCCGGAGTAATGACGCCAGGGCAGTTCGGCCCGATCAATACCGTCTTCTTGCCTTCCATATACTTGCTTACCTTTACCATGTCAAGCACCGGAATGCCTTCAGTGATACAAATAACCAAATCAAGCTCCGCGTCGACGGCTTCCATGATCGCGTCCGCCGCGAAAGCCGGCGGAACGTAGATCACCGATGCGTTCGCGTCGGTTGCCGCTTTCGCTTCCGCTACCGTATTGTACACCGGCAACGTCTTGACCGAACCGTCCTCAAGCGTGAAATCGACATTCGTGCCGCCTTTGCCCGGGACCGCTCCGGCAACCATTTGCGTGCCGTAGTTAAGGCCGCCCAGCGTATGGAACATACCTGTTTTACCGGTCATGTTTTGCGTAATGACTCGCGTATTTTTATTCACTAGAATACTCATGGCGTTCTAGGTCACTCCCTTTCCGCTTAATTCTCGTCTTACTTGACGAGATTTACGATTTTTTGCGCGCCGTCTGCCATCGAATCGGCCGCTACGATATTTAAGCCGGATTCGTTAAGAATTTTCTTGCCGAGGTCCACGTTCGTGCCTTCGAGACGAACGACGAGAGGCTTGTCAAGGCCAAGCTGGCGCGCCGCTTCGACGACGCCGTTGGCGATGACGTCGCAGCGCATGATGCCGCCGAAAATATTTACGAAGATGCCTCTCACCTTCTCGTCGGAGAGGATGATTTTGAACGCTTCCGTAACCTTCTCGGTCGTCGCGCCGCCGCCTACGTCAAGGAAGTTGGCCGGTTCGCCGCCGTAATATTTAATAATGTCCATCGTCGCCATCGCAAGACCCGCGCCGTTAACCATGCAGCCGATGTTGCCGTCAAGCGCGACGTAGCTAAGGTCGAATTTGGAGGCTTCGATTTCTTTCGGATCTTCCTCGTCGAGGTCGCGCAGCTCCAAAATGTCTTTGTGGCGGAATAGTGCGTTCGAGTCGAAGTTCAGCTTCGCGTCAAGCGCCATCACTTCGCCGTCGCCGGTAACGACGAGCGGGTTGATTTCGGCGATCGAGCAGTCTTTTTCCACAAACGCTTGGTACAATGCCAACATGAACTTCACGGCTTTGTTTACTAAATCGTTCGGGATGTTGATGGCGTAAGCGAGCTTGCGAGCTTGATACGGCGCCAAGCCGACAGCCGGATCGACCACTTCTTTGAAAATTTTCTCGGGAGTTTTCGCCGCTACTTCTTCGATTTCCGTACCGCCCTCTTCGGACGCCATCATGACTACACGGCCCGTAGCGCGATCCACTACGACACCTATGTAATACTCTTTCTTAATGTCGCAGCCTTGCTCGATGAGCAGGCGTTTCACTTCTTTGCCTTCCGGTCCGGTCTGGTGCGTTACGAGCGTCTTGCCAAGCAGCTCCGATGCGTAATTGCGAACGTCGTCAAGGCTTTTCGCAATTTTTACACCGCCCGCTTTGCCGCGCCCTCCGGCATGGATTTGCGCTTTCACGACGGTTACACTCGTTCCGAGCTTCTTCGCCGCTTCGACCGCTTCGTCCGGAGTAAAAGCAACGTATCCTTCCGGAACTTTCACGCCGTACGCTTTGAGCACTTGTTTACCTTGATACTCGTGAATGTTCATCTAGAAACCTCCTATTCGATTCTCTCCGGCGCCTTCCAATAACCGGCGAGGAATGTCTCTATATTCCTGAGCCGTACATGGGTTCGCTCTACGAACAATATACACTTTTGTAACATTTCAGCCAAATGTCCGCGATGCGCCAACTGTCCTATTGTACCACGTTTTAAAAACTTTTTCTTCTCCCGCTTCGACATTTTCGCATGATTATTGTTTTTGGCGTGGCGAAAAAGCAAGAAAACGCACGAAAACCATACTATTGCATAAAGATTCGATCGTTATTGCCAAAATATTGCCGCCTTGCTACAATGGAAATCAAATGTGGATACGGGATCGCTGAGGAAGCACCTCGGTTCCGAATCGGCCGCGGCAGTAACGCTTGCGGTACGAATGACGGAAACGGGGTGTTTTTTATGTTTGGAACGTGCTTAAGCGCTTGCGTTCATGGAATTGAAGGGGCGGTCATTCGCGTGGAGGTCGACCTGTCGAACGGGCTGCCGATGCTAACCATCGTAGGGCTGCCGGACAGCTCGATCCGGGAAGCGGCGGAGCGTGTCCGTGCGGCAATGAAGAACAGCGGCTTCGAGTACCCGTTGAAGCGCATTACGGTCAACCTGTCACCCGCCGATCTGCGGAAGGAAGGATCTTCGTTCGATTTGGCGATTGCGGCGGGAATATTGATCACAAGCGGTCAAATGGACGAGAGCGTTGCCGACGGCGCGGCGCTGATCGGGGAGCTTGCGCTGGATGGGGAAATCCGGCCGGTTCCGGGTGTGCTCTCCATGGTGCATGCGGCAAAGACGGCGGGATTATCCCGCGTATTCGTTCCTTACGCGAACGCGGAGGAGGCCGGGCTGATCGACGGCATAAGCGTAGTTCCGGTTTATCGATTGCGCGACTTAAGCAATCCTGAGGAAGCCGCTTATGCGGGGCGCGAACGGAATCCGCTTGTGAGCCGGCCATCCGTCGTTGCCGGCTTGCCCGCAGAAGAAGAAAATTACGCCGACATTCTCGGTCAGCAAGGCGCCAAGCGGGCGCTGACGATTGCCGCGGCCGGCATGCACAATATATTGCTGGTAGGTCCCCCCGGATCGGGCAAAACGATGCTCATCCGCAGGCTGCCCTCCATTATGCCGCCGCTCACCGACGAGGAAGCGCTCGAGGTCACTAAGGTATACAGCACGGCCGGTTTGCTTGCGGAACGCGGCACGCTCGTTCGCAAGCGACCGTTTCGCTCGCCGCACCACACCATATCGCCGAACGGTCTGGTCGGCGGCGGCGGCGTGCCGAAGCCCGGCGAAATTAGTCTGGCCCATCGCGGCGTGCTTTTTTTGGACGAGCTGCCCGAGTTTTCACGCAACGTGCTCGAGGTGCTCCGGCAGCCGCTGGAGGATGCACGGGTTACGATCTCGCGCGCTCGGACTACGCTAACTTTTCCGGCCTCTTTCGTGCTCGCCGCTTCGATGAATCCTTGCCCTTGCGGGTACTGGGGGCATGAGGACGAGCAGCATTCGTGCACTTGCAGCTTTCAGAGAATTTTGTATTACCGCTCGAAGCTGTCAGGACCGCTGCTCGATCGTATCGACCTCCACGTGGACGTTCCGCGCTTGAGCATTGCGGAGGCGTACCGCGACCGAGCGGTGAAATCCGTCTCTTTGGATTCGGAAACGATGCGCGCTTCCGTGCTACAAGCGAGGGAACGCCAGAACGTGCGATATCGCGGGACAGCGATTCGGAGCAACGCGGATTTAACGGGGAGGCTGCTGCGCCTTTATTGTCCGCTGGATGCGGCAACGGCGTCGATGATGGCGGACGTTTGCGAGCGCATGGGGCTTAGCGCACGCGCACACGACCGCATCATTAAAATTGCGCGTACGATCGCGGATTTGGAAGGCAGCGAGGTGCTTGCGTTCGAGCACGTGGCCGAGGCGCTTCAGTACCGCGCGCTGGACCGGCAGTTCGCGGATAAGACGCAGGAGGCCGGACGCAGCCGCGCTTAGCGGGATGCGCCCGGCCCTCTGCGTCTTTCAACGAGGCGGGCTTCTCCTTTTCGCAGACGGAACTTTGTTCCGTTGCCTCCTCCACGCCGCATGACCGACCGCCTCGAACGGAACTTTATTCCGCTGCAGCACCGTATACCGCCAAACTAGCTGCTTCCAACGGAACTTTGTTACGTTGCACTCTGGCGCAACGCATGATCGACCGCCTCGAACGGAACTTTATTCCGCTGCAGCACTGCACACCGCCAAACTAGCTAGTTCGAACGGAGCTTTGTTCCGTTGCACTCCTCCGCGCCGCATGACCGACCACCTCGAACGGAACTTTATTCCGCCGCAGCACTGCACACCGCCAAACTAGCTAGTTCGAACGGAACTTTGTTCCGTTGCACCGACCGCGTAGGCGGTTTCCTGCTCTGCTACGGAATTTTGTTCCTCTTCAAGGTCCAGCCAGTCTAAAAAGGGAGTTTCCCTCACTAATCAACCTCAAACCGTATTCGAGACCTCCAACAAATGGAGTTACTCCCACTACTCACGCCAAAACTGCGGCATAGACCGCCAACAAATGGAGTTACTCCCACTACTCACGCCGAAAGTGCGGCATAGACCGCCAACAACTGGACTTACTCCCAGTACTTACGCCGAAACTGCGGCATAGACCGTCCACAAATGGAGTAACTCCCACTAATCACGCCGAAATTGCGGCATAGTCCGCCAACAAATGGAGTTACTCCCACTACTCACGCCGAAATTGCGGCATAGACCGCCAATAAGTGGAGTAACTCCCACTATTCACGCCAAAACTGAGGCATAGACCGCCAACAAATGGAATTACTCCCATTACTTACGCCGAAACTGCGGCATAGACCGTCCACAAATGGAGTTACTCCCACTACTCACGCCAAAACCGCGGCATAGACCTCCAACAAATGGAGTTACTCCCATTACTCACGCCGAAACTGCGGCATAGACCGTCCACAACTGGAGTTACTCCCACTACTCACGCCAAAACCGCGGCATAGACCTCCAACAACTGGAGTTACTTCCATTACTCACGCCGAAACTGCGGCATAGACCGTCCACAACTGGAGTTACTCCCACTACTCACGCCAAAACCGAGGCATAGACCGCCAACAAATGGAGTTACTCCCACTACTCACGCCAAAACCGCGGCATAGACCTCCAACAAATGGAGTTACTTCCATTACTCACGCCGAAACTGCGGCATAGACCGTCCACAAATGGAGTTACTCCCACTACTCACGCCAAAACCGCGGCATAGACCTCCAACAAATGGAGTTACTCCCATTACTCACGTCAAAACTGCGGCATAAACCGCCAACAAGTGGAGCTGGCAGTGTAGAGCTACAAAGCATCCTCAACATGCCGAATGCTGACTCTCTCATCCCGCGAAAAACGAACGGCAATCACGTCAAACCGAACCGGTCTCGCAGAAAAGCCGTTCATCGTTATGTATAGCTCGGCGAGCCGGCGAAGCTTCTGCTGCTTGCGGGCATCGACCGATTCCTCCGGAGAGCCGAAGCCGTAATCGGCAGAAGCCGTACGGGAACGCACCTCAACGAAGACGAGCATCCCTTCCAGCTGAGCGATAATATCGAGCTCACCGAGCTTGCACCGCCAGTTCGTATGCAATATTTCGTAACCGTTCGCCAGCAAATGCTTCAGCGCATGCTTCTCTCCTTCGTCCCCCGTCTGTTTGCGACTCATGCGAATTCGCTCCGTCATCGCTTCACTCCTCGCTCGGCAGGTCCGACATTTGCCGGTCGGCGCGGTAGACGAAGCTCATGATCTCAGCGACCAGCTTGTACAGCTCCGGCGGGATCTCCTGCTCAATATCGAGCTGGGACAGCACCTCCACCAGCGACGCATCCTCCTGCACCGGCACGCCGTGCTCCTTCGCCGTAGTCATAATCCGCTCGGCGACGGCGCCTTTACCCTTGGCTACAATGACCGGAGCGGCGTTCGTTTCAGGCGTATAGGAGAGCGCAACGGCCTTTCTCGGCTTTTGTGTCTCGCCCGTTGTCATACGCGCACATCAACCCCCTTATACGCTGAGCCGCCGAATAAAACAGGCACACCGGCCGCCGTACGACGAAATCCCGCAGTACCGCCGCCAGCCTGCGACTCGGGTTCCGGTATGGGGGACGTTCGAGCGGCGGAAAGCCGATAACCGATGCTCTCCAGCGCCGCCTCGATCGCCGCTTTGTTTTCCTCAAGCCATGGCATGGAGTCGAGCTTATCGTTAAAAACGTGAAGCGAAACAAGCTTGTTCGTCACTTGTACATCGATGCGCGTTTCCCCGATCCGGGCAAGCCGCAGATCGAACCATAGACGGCAATTGTCCGCATCCCACTCCCCGCGTCTGCCTTTGCGCGTTTGGATATGCACCGACGCATTGCCGCCCGAACCGTCCTCAGGCGTTCCGAACGGAACAAACATCGTAGCAAACACGAAAGGGTTGCCTCTCTCCGTACTAAGCAGCAGCTGCTGGCCTGTAATCCACTGAACCGCTTGCTGTGCGGCTTCCCTTAGCGCCTGCGGCACATCGTCGGCGCCTTGAAGCTGCAGAAGCGTCGCCTTGAGCGACTCCGCCCAGCTTGGAGCCGGGCGTTCGGAAGCCGCTTCCGCATCTTGTGCCGGCCCTAGCGCGCCGATTCCGGTTAATGAAGCTTCCCGCCCCGCATCGATCGTTCGCATAGCTTTATGCTGCGTTATTCCGTCATCGGAAGCGGTGCGGTGCGATCCACCTTCTGCTGCGGGCGATGTCCGAAATGGCAGCGGATGAGGCTCCTCCCCCGTCTGCCGCACCGCCGTACCTCTCGCGGCTTCTGACCGGATCGATGTGGACGCGTCCGAATGCACTGGTTGCGCAGGCTGCACTGATTGCGCCGAATTCGCAGCATTCGCTGCCGCACCTTGCACAGGCGCCTCCGGCCGTACGAAATGCGCTTCGCGCAACCCTGACGCAGTTGTCCCTGCAGACGGCCCGACTGTCGCCGAAGAAGGCTTCGAAGCCATCTTTTCCAGATCGACGCCGAGCCATTGCAGCAACGCCAGTAAGGGCGGCTTCGCAGCCGCAACGGCGGAACCGCCCGGTTTTTGCGCCCCCAAAGCCGCCTGCTCGTTCGCCGTTCCTCCAGGCAGCGGAGTCACTCCGCCACGTTCCTCTACCGCGATGGATGCAGCCGAAACCGAGGAAGCAGACGCCGCTGCAGCCTGCAACGGCTTGCCGCCTGTTTCCGGATCTTGCCTCAACAACGCGCTTACAATAGCATCCTTATTCCCAAGAACGGATAGTGTCTGCGAAGCCAGCTGCTGCGACACCCCGCTCCTGCCGCCGCTGCTTTCGTCCGAAGAATACGCCGAAACAAACGCGCGCGCCTCCTCCGCCACCCGGTTCAGCAGCTCGCTCGGTCCGTCCCCAAACATCGCGGCCCGAAGCGCGCTGACCGTGACAGGAGTCAGCGGCAGCCCGCGCTTTGCGGCGACGGCTGCCGCCTTCACGGCCGCTTCGTCCCCTTCGACGGACGCTGCCGGAAAAGCCCCCGCTCCCTGTACGGCAGCAGACGCCTCCTTTGCAAGCTCTTTAGACAAAACAACTCCGTCTTGATGAAACCCTTTCACGACTGCGCGATTTAGCGGCGAATCCTTAAGCCCGACCGACTTCAGCACTTCCGGGATCGACTCGGGAGCAATATCCGCAGAGGAGGAAGCGAGCGGCTTCAGTACGACCGTCCCGTTCGCCGTTTCCGGCTGAACCTGCAGCAGCGTGGACTGCCCTTGCGCCAGCGGCGTCTCCAGCCGCGCGCGTACCGTCGTCCCCAAAATGTTCACCAAACCTTCCGACTCGGTCAACATCTGCATCAGCACGCCGCGAACGACCTGTCCGGCCTTCAGCTCCACTAGCTTCTTGTCAGCAGGCTGCTGCGCGCCGAGCAATGCGCGGACGATATTCCCGACGTCCATTCCGGTCCTCCTCCTTCCCATAACCTTATTTACCATTTATATCGGCAGGAGCGGCCGATTTTTGCACCGTTATATCGGCGAGATCGGTCGATTTTTGCATCGTTATATCGGCGAGAGCGCCCGTTTTTGCACCGCATAACCGGCAAGAGCGTCCCTTTTATGCACCTTTATATCGGCTTAAGCATCCCATTTTTGTACCGGCCGCTTAAAAAAGCTCCATCTGCTCCGCAAACAATTTGCCGAGAAACGATTTCCGGTGCAGCGGAGACGGTCCGAACTGAAGCAGCCGTTCCCTGTGCGTCTTCGTGGCGTAGCCCTTATGTATGCCGATTCCGTATTCCGGGTATTCCAAATCCCACTGCTCCGCACATAGGCGGTCGCGGGTCACCTTCGCAACAATCGATGCCGCCGCGATCGACTGGGACAAAGCGTCCCCATGTATAACGGCCAGCTGCGGGAGCGCAACATCGACCTTCTCCGCATCGACCAGCAAGTAATCGGCAGACGGCTCAAGCCCTTCCACCGCCAGCTTCATTGCCAATCGCGAAGCCTGCTTAATGTTGATCCGGTCGATCGTCTCCGCATCCACACGCCCGACGGCGACGGCGGCCGCTTCCCCCATAATGATGTCGTACAGCTCCTCGCGCCGTTTTTCCGAGAGCTTCTTGGAATCGTCCACACCGTCAATGACAAGCCCTTTAGGCAAAATGACCGCCGCAGCCACCACATCCCCGAACAAGCAGCCGCGCCCCACCTCGTCCACTCCGGCAATCCGCGCGTATCCTTCGCTCCATATGTTCATCTCGTATGTATTCATGCGTACACAAGCCTCCCAACCTACCCGACATTGTAGCACGGAAACCGACACCTGACATCAAATTTGGAAAAATGTTTCCAGTACGCAGCGGCAAAAGCGAATCAAACACAAAAAATCCCCGACTGACGGACCATACGATCCGCAATCGGGGACGATAAAGCCTCTATTTCGCCTCGTCTATTCCCAGCTCCCGCCGGAGCAGACGAAGGTTGTCCTCGTGCGCCATTTTCATGCCTTTCGGGAATGCATACGCTTCGAGCCCCGCGAAAGTGTCCGACTCCCGCCCTTCCGCAACGGCTTTCCTCGTTTCTTTTATGTAATCCAAACTTTTTTTGCACCGAAACAATATTTCATCGGCAGACGACGTCGCCATCCCGTGTCCCGGAATCATCACGCCAACCGAGTGCTTTTCGAGAATGGCCGGCACCTTCGCCATCGTTTCCTCATATGCGGCGCTTCCGTCGTATATGAACGGGAATTCGATATCCGATAAATAGTCGCCCGCGATCCATACGCCCTCAGGCTCGACAATCGCAAAGATGCCGTCGTCGCTATGTCCGGGAGCCAAATAAAACGTCAACGTCGTATCCCCGACCGTCAATTGCTGGCCGTCCCGTTCCACCGTTACATCGATGCGCGGAAACACGATTGGATACTGCCGCACGGCGTAATATTTATCGTCGAACGTACGAATTTGCTCCAGAATCGATTCCGGATCCGAGCGCTCGGCCAGTGCCCGCGAGCCGATCGTCACCGCGTCCGGGAACGCCCCGTAACCGAGGATGTGGTCCCAATCGGAGTGGGTAAACAGCAAATAAAGCGGCCGGTCGCCGCGAATAAAAGACACGTACCCCCGAATGTGCTCCACTTCTTGCGGCAGCCATGTCGGGTCGACGAGCAGTACGAGATCCTTCGTCTGGACTACCGTCGATGTTGTCGCAAACAAAGCGCTTTGAAACACCGTATAATGGTTATCTTTCCGTTGAATCATTTCTGACGCCGCTCCCCGAATCAAGGTATATCCATCGAAATTCGTCCCAATCTTCCCGTACGCAAATCGCGCAGCAGAACTTCGGACGCTTTCGTCAGGTCGATTTTGCCGCCGCTCACGACGCAGCCGCGTCTGCGGCCGACCGCTTCCATCAGCTCGACGACCTCTTGCGGATTTTCCATGTCATCAGGCAGTTCGTCAATATCGTAGCGCTCCGAAAAGACAGCCGGATAATGCCGCAGCAGATGCTTCACCAAATAAAACGCAACATCCTCGGAATGCAATATTTCATCCCGAATCGCTCCCGTTGCCGCCAGGCGCAGTCCGACCTTCTCGTCCTCGAACTTCGGCCATAAAATGCCGGGCGTATCGAGCAGATCAAGCTCATTGCCGACCTTAATCCATTGCTGTCCCTTCGTTACGCCGGGGCGGTCGCCGGTTGCCGCTATGCTTCTGCCGGCCAGCCGATTGATTAACGTCGATTTCCCTACGTTCGGAATGCCGACGATCAAGGAACGAATTGCGCGCGGCGCCATGCCTTTGCGCGCCCACGTTTCGAACATCGGCGCCACAAGAGAGCGGCAGCGCGGCAATATCCCGTTCACTCCGGTTCCGCTCGCCGCATCGATCGGGAGCACGCTTACGCCGTCGTCGTCCAATATTTTCACCCATCGCTCGGTTACGGCCGGGTCGGCGAGATCGATCTTGTTCAGCAGCACGAGCCTCGGCTTGCCGCCGAGAATGTCCTCCACCATCGGATTGCGGCTGGAGATCGGCAGCCTGGCGTCGAGCAGCTCGATCGCAACGTCGATCAGCTTTAATTTTTCTTCGATTTGCCGGCGGGCACGCGTCATGTGCCCGGGGAACCATTGTATGGTCATTGTGCCCGATAGCCTCTCTTAATTCGGTTTCGTATGCGGGATAAAACGAATTTCAGGCAAAGGCCAGATGACGACATCGGCTCTGCCGACGATTTTGTCGTAAGCGATAAACCCGATATCCCGGCTGTCCTGCGAATTCGGGCGGTTGTCGCCCATGACGAACACATGCCCTTCCGGCACGGTCGCCTTCTCATAATCTTTGTTGTTATAGGTTGTACCCGCTTCGGCGTTCATATCCTTCTCATTCTGAATATATGGCTCTTCGATCGGCTCGCCGTTCACAAGCACCGTATCTCCGCGAACCTCCACCGTCTCGCCCGGCAAAGCGATGACCCGCTTAATATAATCCGCATTAAACGGCGAATGGAAGACGATCACTTCTCCCCGCTTAGGCGCCCGAATATCATATAAAATCTTATTCACGATAATGCGCTCGCCCGTAAAAAAGTTCGGGTACATTGACGGTCCTTCGACAATAAAAGGCGAGAATAAGAAAAAGCGAATCACGACGACAAGGACTGCCGCTACCGCCAGCGCCTTCGCCCAGTCGACCGCCTCGGTTTTCCAGTCGGATGGTTTGCCTTCCTTCTCGGAACTGTCGTCGGAAGGCTTGGAGTCTAGCCGTTCTTCCATGCGATTAACCCCCTTGTATGCAAAAACGAGGACTTGATACCCAAGCCCCCGCTTCTCTTCATTCGATTAACGAATTTCTTTAATTCTTGCGGCTTTACCGCGGAGATTACGCAAGTAGTAAAGCTTCGCACGGCGAACCTTACCGCGGCGCAGTACTTCGATCTTGTCTACGCGCGGGCTGTGCAGCGGGAACGTTCTTTCAACGCCCACACCGTACGAAATTTTGCGAACCGTGTACGTTTCGCTGATTCCGCCGCCGCGGCGCTTAATGACAACGCCCTCGAACACCTGAATACGCTCGCGGTTGCCTTCCTTTACCTTAACGTGAACTCTCAGTGTATCGCCGGGACGAAAGCTCGGCAAATCGCTGCGAAGTTGTTCGCGTGTCAGTTCTTGAATCAAATTGCTCATGGAATTCCCTCCTTCCGTCCTAGGCGTTCTTGATCGCTCCGGGAACGCTCTAACGGTTCCGTTCACCGCTTACAGAGGACCGCCCGTTAATCCGACAAACACACAAAAAATATAGTATCATAAACTCATGTCCATGACAAGAAAAACGTTTCGTTATACGCGCAACATTTTCCCATAAACCTTACTTTTCTCCAGAACCTTGCTCCCACTCCTCAATCCACTTGCGTTCCAGAGCCGTCAGCTCGGCGTTCGCAAGCAGATCGGGACGCCGCTGCCACGTCCGGTGAAGCGATTGCTTCCGGCGCCACTTGTTTACATTCTCATGGTGGCCGGAAAGCAGCACGTCGGGGACAGTCCAGCCCCTGAACTCGGCAGGCCGGGTATAATGCGGATATTCGAGCAGTCCCGTGCTGAAGCTGTCGGTGACTGCGGATTGTTCGTTGCCAAGCGCGCCCGGAAGCAGCCGGACGACGCTGTCGATGACGGCCATGGCGGCGATTTCCCCGCCGGTCAGCACATAATCGCCGATCGATATTTCATCGGTGACCAAATGCTCGCGAATGCGCTCGTCATACCCCTCGTAATGGCCGCAAATGAAGATGAGCCGCTCCTCCTTGGAAAGCTCCTCCGCTTTGCGCTGCGAATACGTTTCCCCCTGCGGGCACATCAATATAATGCGGGGCTTTTCGCCCTCGGGCGTCAAGTGCTCCACCGCCGAAAAAATCGGCTCCGGCTTCAGCACCATCCCCCCTCCGCCGCCGTATGGATAATCGTCCACAGTGTTGTGCTTGTTTCCCGAAAACTCCCGGAAATTTACCGCGTTTAAGCTTACGATTCCTTTCTCCTGCGCTTTCCCGAGAATGCTTGAGCCGAACACGCCGGCAAACATCTCCGGAAACAGAGTCAGCACATCGATGTTCATTCGAGAAGCCCTTCCATCACGCGAATTGTCACTTTCTTTGCCTCTATGTCAACCGAGCGCACTACGTCTTCTATATAAGGAAGATATGCCGGTTTCTGTTTGTCTCTGGAAACGACCCATACGTCATTGGCACCCGGGCGCAAAATCTCGGTGATTGTGCCGACGGTTTCCCCTTCCTCCGTAACGACCTCGCATCCGATAATATCGTGGAAGTAAAATTCGTCCTTCGAAAGCTCCGCCTTTTTGTCGGCCGACACCTTCAGGCTCCAGCCTTTGTATTTCTCTACTTCGTTAATATTATGGAACTGCTCGAACTTTACGATGTAGAGGTTTTTTTGATCTCTGGCCGACGTCACCGTAACCGGAACCGTCATGCTATCCTGTTCGGGATGAACGAGCAGCAGCTCGGCTCCTTTGCGAAAGCGCTGCTCCGGAAAATCGGTTTCCGGCCAAACCTTCAGCTCGCCGCGAATGCCGTGCGTATTGGCGATTTTACCTACAAGCAAATATTTCGGATTCATTAGGGAAGTACCTCCGGGGATGGTCATCATCAGACTTAAGATGCGCAAAAGGGTTAGGAACAAGTCCTAACCCTTGCGCTTAAGAAACGATTTCGACGGAAATCCGCTTTCCGCTGCGGGCGGATGCGGAGGTGACGACGGTGCGGACCGCTTTAATAATGCGGCCGCCCTTGCCGATCACTTTGCCGACATCGTCCGGATTGACGCGCAATTCGTATAGGACGGATTGCTCGTCTTCAGTTACATCCACCCGGACTTCGTCCGGATGGTCGACAAGCCCTTGGACAATTGTGCGCACTAACAGTTCCATAGGCGCGCCTCCGATCCGCTACCGATTATTTCTGCAGCTTGGATTCGTGGAATTTTGTCATGATGCCTGCTTTGCTGAACAAGTGACGAACTGTGTCGGACGCTTGCGCGCCGTTTTGCAGCCACTTCAATGCTTTCTCCTCATCGATCGATACTTGAGCCGGTTGTGCAACCGGGTTGTAAGTGCCGATTTCTTCGATGAATCGACCGTCACGCGGAGAACGGGAGTCGGAAACGACTACACGATAGAAAGGAGCCTTGTGAGCACCCATACGCTTCAAACGGATACGTGTTGCCATGAAACTTTCACCTCCTTCAAAAAATGAACCGGTTTATGTTGTGCCGACGACCGCGAGGTTTGCGGCTTACCCAAACGGGAACCGCATGCCGCCGCCCTTGCCTTTCGCTTTACCCAGCTTCTTCATCATTTTGTTGCCTTTGCCGCCCATCATGCCCGAAAGCTGCTTCATAACCTTCTTCATGTCCTCGAATTGCTTGAGCAGACGGTTCACATCGGCCACCGTCGTGCCGCTGCCCGCCGCAATCCGCTGCTTCCGCTTCGGATTAATGATTTCAGGCCGCTGCTTCTCTTCCTTCGTCATCGAAAGGACGATCGCTTCCACACGGGTAAACTGCTTCGGATCGATTTTCGCGTCCTTCAGCTGCTTCATATTGCTCATACCGGGGAGCATCTCGAGAATGTTCTCGAGCGGCCCAAGCTTCTTCACCTGCTGCATCTGCTCCAGGAAATCCTCCAGCGTAAATTCCGCCTTGCGGAATTTGCGCTCCATTTCCTTCGCTTTATCCTCGTCGATGTTCGCTTGCGCCTTCTCGATGAGAGACAGCATGTCGCCCATCCCGAGAATCCGGGATGCCATCCGCTCCGGATGGAACGGCTCGAGCGCATCCAGCTTCTCGCCGAGCGCCGCGAACTTGATCGGCTTGCCGGTCACCGCTTTGACGGAGAGCGCCGCGCCGCCGCGCGTATCGCCGTCTAGCTTCGTCAGGACGACGCCGCTGAGCTCAAGCTGCGAGTTGAAGTGCTCCGCCACGTTGACGGCGTCTTGACCCGTCATCGCGTCGACGACGAGCAAAATTTCGTCCGGCTTCGTCTCTTCGCGGATGCTCTGCAGCTCCGCCATCAACGTTTCGTCGATGTGAAGGCGGCCGGCGGTATCGATAATGACATAATCGTTATGGTGCTCCTTCGCATGCGCGACCGCTTGCTTCGCAATTTCGACCGGGCTCACTTGGTCGCCGAGAGAGAATACGGGAGCTTGAACTTGCTCGCCGAGCACCTGCAGCTGCTTGATCGCAGCCGGACGGTAAATGTCCGCCGCAACGAGGAGCGGGCGGTGATTCTGCTTCAAGAGCAGCTTTGCAAGCTTGCCTGTTGTCGTCGTCTTGCCGGCGCCCTGCAAGCCCACCATCATGATCACCGTAGGCGGCCGATTGGACCGCGCGAGCTTCTCGTTCGTTCCGCCCATCAGCTCCGTCAGCTCTTTGTTGACGATGTTGACGACGGTCATCGCCGGGTTGAAGCCCTTCTCGAGCGTCTGTCCGATCGCTTGCTCCTTCACCTTCGCAACAAAGTCCTTCACGACCTTGAAGTTCACGTCAGCTTCAAGCAGGGCCAGACGCACCTCGCGCATCGCCTCGGTTACGTCGTCCTCGGTCAGCTTCCCTTTGCTGCGCAGCTTCGAGAATACGCTTTGCAACCGGCTGGATAATCCTTCGAATGCCATGCAAGTCACCTCCTATGCTGATCAATCGTTATAGCATTTCGGCAAGCAGCGCGAGAATGTTCTCCCGCTGCCGGGGGTCTGCGGCGCCCTCCAGCTCCGAGCGGATTTGCTCGGCGAGGCGGGTGCGCTTCTCGTGTTTTTCATACAGGCGGAGCTTGCGTTCGTAATCCTCCAGCGTCGTCTCCGCCCGCTTGATATGCTCATAGATCGCTTGGCGCGATACGTTGAATTCCTCCGCGATCTCGCCAAGCGAAAAATCGTCATGGAAATGATATTTCAGAAACGTCCGCTGCTTGTCTGTCAGCAGCGATTCGTAAAAATCAAACAGCAGATTGATGCGGTTCGTCTTCGAGAGCGCGTCCCGTTCGACGGGTTCCGTCCGTTCCGGCATCGTTACCGCTCCTTCCGCGTGTTCCCCGTCAAGGGAAATCACTTTACAATCACCTTGGATAGTATAGTGCATGGCCTGCCGCCTTGTCAAGGCATTTACCTTGATAGGCAATTCACCTTCATCCCGGAACAAAAAACGCCGGTCCGACGTAATGCGCCGGACAAGCGTTTATCATTTATTCTTCGGATTTTTCGCTTTCGGATGCGGTCGTCAAAAACAGCGCATGCACGAACTGCTCGGAATCGAACGGCTGCAAATCGTCCATCTTCTCTCCAAGGCCGACGAATTTCACCGGCAGCTCCAGCTCCTGACGGATCGCGATGACGATACCGCCCTTCGCCGTGCCGTCCAGCTTCGTTAGAATGAGGCCGGTTACGCCCGTTTTTTCGCCGAACAGCTTCGCTTGCTGCAGCGCGTTCTGCCCTGTCGTCGCATCCAGGACGAGCAGCACCTCGTGCGGCGCCTCCGGCACCTCCCGGCGAATGACGCGGTACATTTTGTTCAGCTCTTCCATCAGGTTGACCTTGTTTTGCAGTCGCCCGGCCGTATCGCAGATCAGTATGTCCACCCCGCGCTGCTTCGCCGCGTGCACCGCGTCGTAAATGACCGCAGCCGGGTCGGCTCCTTGGCTCTGCTTGATCACGTCCACGCCGGCCCGCTGACCCCACACCTCAAGCTGCTCGATAGCCGCGGCACGGAACGTATCCCCGGCCGCAAGCAGCACCGACTTGCCCTGCTGCTTGAAGCGGTGCGCCAGCTTGCCGATCGTCGTCGTCTTGCCGACGCCGTTGACGCCGACGACGAGATAAATCGTAAGCCCCGACTCTGCCGTATGCAGCGTCCCGGCTTGCCCGTCATCGCCGTTGCCTCCGAGCAGCTCCACAAGCTTCTCGGAGAGGATCGGGCGCAGCTCCGAAGCTTCTTCAATGCGCTGCTGGCGCACTTCTTTGCGCAGATCGTCGATCAGCTTCATGACCGTGCTCACGCCGACGTCCGCTCCGATCAATATTTCTTCGAGCTCTTCGTAGAACGCTTCGTCGATTTTTTTGCGGCGGAGGAACAAATCCTCCACTTTGCCGACGAGCGCGTTCCGGGTTTTCGATAATCCTTCTTTAAATTTGCTTGTGACCTCTTCCGCCTTCGAAGAGATGCTTTCCCTCAGCCTTTTGAAAAAACTCAAGGTTTCACGCTCCACTTATCGAGATTTATATGGATGTCGGCCGCCGATCCCGGCACTGCGTTAGGCCGTCATCGGCGGCTCCTCGTCCTCGTCCAGACGGACGGAGACGAGCTTGGACACGCCGCCTTCCTCCATCGTGATGCCGTACAGCACGTCGGCCTCCTCCATCGTCCCTTTGCGGTGGGTTACTACGATAAACTGCGTCTGGTTCGAAAATTCGCGCAAATATTGCGCAAAGCGGGCGACATTCGCCTCGTCCAGCGCCGCCTCGACCTCGTCCAGCACGCAGAACGGCACCGGCTTAATGCGCAGAATGGCGAAGAGCAGCGCAATCGCCGTCAACGCGCGCTCGCCGCCGGAAAGCAGCTGCAGGTTTTGCAGCTTTTTGCCCGGGGGCTGCGCGACGATGTCGATGCCGGTTTCCAGCAAATTGTTCGGCTCCGACAGTACGAGGTCTGCGCGTCCGCCGCCGAACAAGCGGGTGAACACATCCGTGAACTGCTCGCGAATCGCTTGGAACGAAGTCAGGAACCGCTTGGACATCTCGCCTTCGATTTCCTTGATGACGCCGTACAGCGCGGTTTTCGCCTCGATGAGGTCCTTTCTTTGGCCCGATAGAAATTCCCAGCGCTCCATGACGCGGGCGTACTCCTCGATCGCTCCGAGATTGACCTCGCCGAGGAGGGAAATTTTGCGCTTCAGCTCGCGCACCTCGTTCTGCACCGCAGGCACGTCGTCAGGCACCGGGTAACGCTCCTTCGCAAGCTCGTAGCTCAGCTCGTAATCCTCCGCAAGCTTCTTCAGCAAGCTGTCCAGCTCGACATCGAGGCGGTTGACGCGAATATCCGTCTGCCGCACCTGCTCCTCGATCGCTTTCAACCGGTTGCGTTCGTCGCGGGTTTCGTTCTCCTCCCGCTCCAGCTGTACGACAAGCTTAGCGCGTTCCGCCCGCTTATAATCCAACTGCTCGGCGCATCGTTCCTTGTTGATTTTTAGTTGGTTGCCGTGCTCCGTACGCGATACCGTCTCGCTCTCGAGGTTTAGCAGCTCATCCTGCAGTCGCTTGACGGCGCTTTGCGCCTCCCGCTGCTCTTGCTCCAAAGCTTCCGTCTCCTGGCGGATCCGCTGCAGCTGCGCTTGCAGCGATTGCTTGTCCTGATTCGCCGCGGCCGCCTTCACCTTCCATTCGGTGAGCAGCTGCTGCAGCTCCTCCTTCGCGGACTGCGCCGCCTTGCGCGTCAGCTCCGCCTGGCGGATCGCCTCGTTCAGCTTCGCCTCTTCGCCCGTGAGGCGCTCAATGCGCTCGGCGAGCTCCGTACGCTTGCCCTTCTCCGCGGCGCGCTCCTCGGCGAGGCCGGCCGTGTCGGCCTCGATAATTTGCAGCTGCGCCCGCGCATTGCGCAGCTCGGCATCGAGCCGGCCGAGCTCTCCGCGCGCTTCCGTCTCCTCGCGGCGCTTGCGCTCCCCGGTTTCGCGGCACAGCTCCAGCTCCTTCTGCGCTTTCGCGACGTCCTCGCGCATCTGCTGCACACGGACGCGCAGCTCATTCGTCTGCTTCTCCGCAGTCTCAATCTCTTGCCCCAGCTCCTCCAATTGGCGCTGGCGGCCGAGCAGAGATACGTTCTTCTTCTGCAGGCTTCCTCCGGTCATCGACCCGCCGGCATTGACCACATCGCCTTCCAGCGTGACGACCCGGTAACGATAGCCGAGCTTTGCGGCGATCCGGTTGCCCTGCTCGAGCGTTTCGGCGATGACGACATTCCCGAGCAAGCTGCCGACGATCGAAGCGTACTCTTCCTCGTATTGCACAAGCTCGGACGCAATGCCTACGAAGCCTTCGGCTCCGGATGCCGTACGCCGTTCGGTCTCCGGAATCGTTCTCGGCTTGATGACATCCAGCGGCAAGAAGGTTGCACGTCCTGCCTGACGAGACTTCAAATAAGAGATCGCTTCCCTCGCACGCCCCTCGTTGTCGACTACAATGTGCTGCAGCGAGGCGCCCAGCGCGGTTTCAAGCGCGGTTTCATATTTCCCGCTTACCCGGATCAGCTCGGCGATCGCGCCGCGGATGCCGTGCAGGCCGCCGCGCTGCTTCGCCTTCAATACTTCTTTAACGCCGACGGCAAAGCCGTCATAATCATTGGCGAGGTCTTTCATCGTTTCACGCCGGGAGACGAGAGAATCCACCTTCTGCTCCCACTTGCGGACCATGCCCTGCGCTTCCTCCAGCAATCCTTGCTTTTCGTGGATCGCCTGTCCGAGATCCATATATCGATTTCGTTCGCTCTCGATGTCTCCCTGCAAGGCGGCGAGCCGCTTCGACCAATCGGCATGCGCCGCTTCAAGCTCGCGGACTCTCGTTTCCGACTTTTCTTTTTCTTCGGTTAACCGGGTCGAACGCCGATCCGCTTGCTCCGATTGAGCTTCTATGTATTTCAGCTCGTTGCGGGCGGAGGCGAGCTCATTCAGCTTGTCCAGCAGCTCCGCCTTCAGCTTTTCTTCCTCTTCTCCGGCCATGCCGCCCGCTTCGGCGATCAATCGGTCTTCTTCCGCCGTAATGCTTCGCTGCAGCTCCTCCACTTGCGCGGAAACTTCGTCTCGCTTGAGCTTCACTTGCTCCTCTTCGGCGCGGCGCTCCTGCAGCTTTGTCTCCAGCGCAGCGATCGTTTCTTGGTAGCCTGCGATATTTTCCTCCGCGTGCTTCCGCCGCTCCTTCAGCACCTCGCCGACGCTCAGGCTTTTCTCCAGCTCTTCGCTCGTCCGCAGCAGTTCGGCTTGCAGCTCCTCGAGCTTCTCTTCCAGCTTTCGCAGCTCCAAGCGGTTGCTTTCGAGCTTTGCATCATGAGCGGAAACGATCGATGACAGCTCAAGCTCTTCATTGCGCAGCTTGGTCAGCACGGCGTTCGCTTCCGTCCACGATTGGTGAAGCTCTCCGATGTTGTGGACATACAGCGAAATTTCCTTCGACTTCAGCTCTTCCTTGAGCGCTTTAAATTGCGTCGCTTTCTCCGATTGCACGCGAAGCGGCTCCAGCTGGTCTTCGAGCTCGGAGGTAAGGTCGTGAATCCGGACCAAGTTCGCTTCCGTCTCATCCAGCTTTTTTTGCGCTTCCTTTTTCCGGGATTTGTATTTGACGATGCCGGACGCTTCCTCGAATATTCCGCGCCGGTCCTCGGACCGCGTGCTTAATATTTCCTCGATCCGGCCTTGTCCGATGATGGAGTACGCTTCTTTCCCGATTCCCGTATCCATGAACAGCTCGGTTATATCCTTCAGCCTGCACGGCTGTTTGTTGATGAAATACTCGCTTTCACCGCTGCGGTGAATTCTCCGGGTGACCGTAACCTCGCTAAAATCCAGCGGCAGCGCGTTGTCGGTATTATCCAGCGTTAATGATACTTCGCCGAAGTTTACGGCTTTTCTGGCGTCGCTCCCGGCAAAAATGATGTCCTGCATATTCCCGCCGCGCAAGCTTTTTGCGCTTTGCTCGCCGAGCACCCAGCGAATCCCGTCGGAAACATTGCTTTTGCCGCTTCCGTTCGGGCCGACAACCGCCGTAATGCCGGAAACAAACTCCAGCTCCGTGCGGTCCGCGAACGATTTAAAGCCGGCCAGCTCCAATCTTTTCAGAAACAAGCATAATCACCCCACCGTATTGTAGCACAAAAGGAAACCGGGCCGCATTCTTTTTGCGCTTTGAGCCGGGGGATATGTTCGGAAACGTCGGTGAAAATGGAAACCTTCTCTTGGGAAGCAGGTACCACAAATAAGCGCTTCCCTTCGTCGGTGGTTCCTGCACGGTTTGTACCAAGTTCCGGTGCTAACTCCCGCACTCTCGGACGCAGCGCCTTGGTTAGTACCAAATTCTGGTGCTAACTCCTGCACTCTCCGGCGTAACACCCATGTTAGCACCAAGTTTTGGTACTAACTTACCGGTATCCGCACTCGGCGACACGGCTAGCGCCAAATTTTGGCACTAGTTTCATTTTCCCTTATACGATCGAGTCACTCAACAATGGAAGATTCCGTGGAAGCAGCTACTTTGTCGGTGTGAGGTGCTGCAGCGGAAGATCGTTCCGTTCGAGGCGGTCGATCATGCGGTGCGGCTCAGAGCAACGGAACTAGGTTCCGTTGGAAGCAGCTACTTGCCGGTGTAAGGTGCTGCATCGGATTCCCCCAACTCAGCACAAAAGCCGCGGCCGAGGCACCTGACTAAGGGATTTGCTCCCCTTGCTCAGCCTCAACCGCGGCTCGCATACGCTACCGCTTCTTACCCAAGGAAGACGAAGATGCCGACGAGGACGCGCCCAGACGCTCCAGCGCCTCCGCGGCTGCCTCCTGCTCGGCGTCCTTCTTCGTCCGCCCGACGCCGCGGCCCAGCGCCTGCCCGTTCAAACGGGCTTCGATCACGAACTCCCGCTCGTTCGCCGGACCGCGCTCCTCCACGACCGCATACTCGATCGTGCCGAGCGCTTCGTGCTGTACCCGCTCGTGCAGGCGCGACTTGGCGTCGATCACTCCCCGAGCCACGTACGACTCGATTTCGGGAAACATGTGCGCCGCCAAAAACCGCTGCACCGCTTCCCAGCCCGCGTCCAAATATATCGCGCCTACAAGCGCCTCGAACAAATCCGCGAGCAGCGAAGCCCGGCTCCGCCCGCCGGACAGCTCCTCGCCGCGGCCCAGCAGCGCATACGAACCAAGCGAAAGCCGGACAGCCAGCTTGCTGAGCGCGCCTTCGCGCACGATCGCCGCCCGCACGAACGTAAGCTTGCCTTCCGGCCAAGCAGGGTACGTGCGGAACAAGTAATCCGCAACCGCCAGCTGCAGCACGGCGTCGCCCAAATACTCGAGCCGTTCGTTATGCGTCGCGTCCCGATGCTCGTTAACATAAGACGAATGAGTGAAAGCCTCGCGCAGCAGCGCACCGTTCACAAATCGAATATGCAGTTCGCTTTGCAGCCGTTCCCAATCGCCCGCAGTCGCAGTCATCGCAATCCCTTTACCCCTCGAACTTTTTCAAAATGATCGTTGCATTATGTCCGCCGAAGCCGAACGAATTGGACAACACGACGTTCAAATCCGCCTTGCGCGGCTTGTTCGGCACATAGTCCAGGTCGCACTTCGGATCTTGATTTTCCAAGTTGATCGTCGGCGGAATGACCCCGTTCACAAGCGCCAAGCCGCAAATAACGGCCTCGACGCCGCCGGCTGCGCCAAGCAAATGGCCCGTCATCGACTTGGTCGAGGAAACCGCAAGCTTGTACGCATGATCGCCGAACGCTTCCTTAATCGCCTTCGTCTCGGAAATGTCGCCTACCGGCGTAGAAGTGCCGTGCGCATTAATATAATCGACGTCCTCCGGCGCGAGCCCCGCGTCGTTCAGCGCCTTCTTCATGCAGCGCGCCGCCCCGTTCGGATCCGGATCGGTCATATGGTGCGCGTCGCCGCTCATCCCGTAGCCGATCACCTCGGCGTAAATGCGCGCGCCGCGCTTTTGCGCATGCTCCAGCGTCTCAAGGATGAGCACGCCCGCGCCTTCGCCCATGACGAAGCCGTCGCGGTCGACATCGTACGGACGGCTTGCCCGCTCGGGCTCGTCGTTGCGGGTCGACATCGCGCGCATCGCGCTGAAGCCGGCCAGCCCCGTCGGGCGAATCGTCGCTTCCGCGCCGCCGCAAATCATAACGTCCGCTTCGCCGGACTGCAGCAAGCGCATCGAATCGCCGATCGTATGCGACCCCGTTGCGCAGGCCGTTACGGTCGTCGTGTTCGGGCCTTTGGCGCCGGTTAAAATCGACACTTGTCCCGACGCCATGTTCGCGATCATCATCGGAATGAAGAACGGCGACACCCGCTTCGGACCTTTCTCGAGCAGCACCTTGTGCTGTTCCTCCCATGTGCCGAGACCGCCGATGCCGGAGCCGATATACACGCCCGCACGCTCAGGGTCCATATCTTCCCGAATGTTCAGGTTCGCATCCTTCAGCGCAAGCTGGGTGGCCGCAACCGCAAATTGCACGTAACGGTCCATGCGGCGCGCTTCCTTCTTGTCCATGTACTCTTCGGGGTTCCAGTTTTTAATTTCTGCCGCTATATGCGTCGGGTATTCGCTTACATCGAACGCTTCGATGTGCGACACCCCGGATTTTCCTTCCATCAAATTGTTCCAAAACGTATCCAAATCGCGTCCGAGCGACGTAATGGCGCTCATCCCCGTAATGACCACTCGATGCTTCACAGGACCCACCTCAATTAAGAAACAGTTATTGTAGTCAACCATTCTATTAACAAACGATAACACCGTTTATGTTTTTCTCAAGCTTTCAGTGAAAGGAATGCCCTGAAGGAACGGTAGAAGTGGAGAGGTCCCGTTCCTTGCGAAAACGGGACCCGAATGCTCCATCTTACGTATGAGATTGTATGTAATTCACTACTTCTCCCACCGTAGTGATCTTCTCCGCATCCTCATCGGAGATTTCCATATCAAATTCATCTTCCAGTTCCATTACCAATTCGACGACATCAAGAGAGTCGGCGCCCAAGTCCTCCTTGAAAGAAGCTTCAAGCGTTACTTCGGCCTCGTCAACTCCAAGGCGGTCGACGATAATTTTTTTCACACGTTCGAAAACGTCGGACATCCGGTTCACCTCCTCTACGTATTATACGAAAACCATCGCCAAAATGCCACAGCATGTCCTGTTATATACAGACTATGCGGAACTGCGGTCTTACATGTACATTCCGCCGTCGACATGCAGCGTCTGTCCGGTCATATACGCGGCGTCCTCGGAAGCGAGGAACCGCACCGCTTTCGCCACCGATTCCGGCTTGCCGAACGCGGCGAGCGGAATTTGCTTCAGCATCGCGTCCTTCATCTCTTGCGTCAGCTTATCCGTCATGTCCGTTTCGATAAAGCCCGGCGCAACGGCGTTTACGGTAATATTCCGGGAAGCGAGCTCGCGCGCGACGGACTTCGTCATCCCGATGACGCCGGCTTTGGCGGCGACATAGTTCGCCTGGCCCGCATTGCCGAGCGCGCCGACGACGGAGGAAATATTGATGATCCGGCCGCCGCGCTGCTTCATCATCGGGCGCGTAACCGCCTTGATGCAATTGAAGACGCCTTTCAGGTTCGTATTAATAACGTCGTCAAACTCTTCTTCCTTCATTCGCATGAGCAAATTGTCGCGCGTAATGCCCGCGTTGTTGACCAAAATATCGATTTTGCCGAAACGCTCCAGCGTAACCGACACCATATCGTCCACTTGAGCCGCATCGCCGACATTCGCCTTGATGGCAAACGCTTTGCGTCCCATCGCTTCGATGGCCGCCACCACCTCTTGCGCCGCGGCTTCGTTGCCCGCGTAATTGACGGCAACGTCCGCGCCCGCGCCGGCAAGCTCCAGCGCAATCGCCCTGCCGATTCCTCTCGATGCGCCGGTGACCAGCGCCGTTTTTCCTTCGAGCAGCATTCGCTTCACCTCTCCTTAGCGCTATAGCAATGCGGGTACCGCTTCTCTCGCGGCTTCCACGCTGTTAACGGAAATCGTGCGGACGTCTTTGCTGATTTTCTTAATAAGTCCCGCCAGCACGGAACCCGGACCGAACTCTACGAACGTATCGACGCCGAGCTCGATCATCTTCATTACACTGTCTTCCCACAATACGGGAGAATACACTTGGCGGACGAGCAGCCCGCGAATTTCCGACGCATCGCCGGTTACCTCCGCCGTTACGTTAGCGATGAGAGGTACGGACGGCGCTCCAACGGCTGCGCTCCCGAGAAGCTCGCCCAGCCGCTCGGACGCCGGTCTCATTAGCGACGAATGAAACGGCCCGCTTACTTCCAGCGGAATGACCCGCTTCGCGCCGGCTTCTTTGCCCCGCGCGGCGAGCGCTTCTACGCCTTCCCGCGTTCCGGACACGACGATTTGTCCCGGGCAGTTCAAATTCGCCAGCTCCACGAGACCCGTCTCCGCGCTGACCGCACGGCAAAGCTCGCCGAGCGTTTCGCGCTCCGCCCCGAGCACGGCCGCCATCGCGCCGCGCCCTCCCGGAACCGCTTCTTCCATAAACCGGCCGCGCATATGCACAAGACGAGCGGCTTCGCTCGCTTCCAGCGCTCCTGCCGCAGCAAGCGCCGTCCACTCGCCGAGACTATGACCGGCAACGTAATCCGGCCGAGCATCGGCGCCGCCGGCCGCTTTGAAAGCATGCAAGTAAGCGAGGCTTGTCGTCAGCAGCGCCGGCTGCGTATTGGCTGTCATCTTCAGCTCCGCTTCCGGCCCTTCGAATGCGATGCGCGACAGCTCGAAGCCTACGGCCGAATCCGCCGCTTCATACAACCGCTTCGCCGCCTCAACATCCGTCCAAGCGTCCTTCCCCATGCCGACGGTTTGCGCGCCTTGGCCGGGAAATACCCATGCCGTCTTACCCATCTGATCCGCTCCCTATTTCTTTTCTTTATCGAGAAAATCCTCTTTTACCAGGTCAAAACCGCTCCGCCCCACGTCAATCCGCCGCCGAAGCCGACGAGCACGACGGTGTCGCCTTCCTTCACGCGTCCTTCCTCAACCGCCTCGGCAAGCGCAATCGGGATCGTCGCCGCGGAAATATTGCCGTACTTATTGACGTTGATCATGACCTGTTCTTCCGTTAGCCCCAGCTTTTCCATTGCGGCGTGAATGATGCGAATATTCGCTTGATGTGGAACGAGCAGATTAATGTCTTCTTTTGTTTTGCCCGCCTTGGCAAGCACGCTTTCCGTGAGCGTATCCATAATGCGAACGGCGAATTTGAACACTTCGCGTCCGTTCTGCCATATGTGCTTCGTCATTCCCTCCGGCAAATCCTCCTCCGTCGGGTAGCGCGAGCCGCCTACGCAGCCGCCGCGCAGCAGCATGCCGCCGGTGCCGTCAGCCCCGAGCTCGAACGCCTCGAAGCCGTGCCCTTCCTTCGCCGGACCGAGCACGACGGCGCCTGCGCCGTCTCCGAACAGAACGCAAGTGTTGCGGTCCGTGTAATCGGTCACGCGGGAGAGCACCTCGGAGCCCACGACAAGCACATAATCGTACATGCCGGAAGCGATGAAATTCGCTCCGTTGGCGATGCCGTATACAAAGCCCGAACATGCGGCGGACAAGTCGAACGCCGCCGCTTTCTTCGCGCCGAGCTTCTCTTGAAGAATGCAGGAAGTCGAAGGGCACGCGACGTCGGGCGTCATCGTCGAGACGATGATGAGGCCGAGCTGATCCGCCGAAATTCCCGCCCTCTCCAATGCCTTCAGAGAAGCCTCATAAGCGAGGTCCGACGTCGCCTCTTGCGCCGAAGCGATCCGGCGTTCCTTGATGCCCGTCCGGGTCGTGATCCATTCGTCGTTCGTTTCGACCATTTTTTCCAAGTCTTGATTTGTCAGCACGCGTTCGGGAACATATTTCCCCGTACCGATAATACCGACGCGTCTTCCTATCATGATTTACCGATCCCCTTTCCCGAGTTCCGCCGCAATGGCACCCACTATGTTGTTAGAAAGCACAAGTCTCGTCTGGCGAACGGCGTTTTTGACCGCACGTGCGTCGCTGGAGCCGTGCATCTTCATGACGGCGCCGGAGAGGCCGAGCATCGGCGCGGATCCGTGCTCCTTATAATCGAGCTTATTTTTGAAGGCTCGCAGTCCGGGGCTGAGCACCGCGGCTGCAAGCTTCGTCATGAAGCTGCGGGTAAATTCAGCTTTAAGCGCGGAGAAAACCGTGGATGCCGTTCCCTCGAGCGCCTTCAGCATGACGTTGCCGGCGAAGCCGTCGCAAACGAGCACGTCGCAGACGCCTTTAAGCACATCTCTCGCCTCGACGTTGCCGACGAAACGAATCGGCGCCTCCTCCAGCAGCGGGTATGCAGCCTTCGTCATTTCGTTCCCTTTGCCGGACTCCGTGCCGACGTTGAGCAAGCCGACGCGCGGCTCGGCGATGCCGTGAACCTTGCTGCGGTAAATCGAGCCCATCACCGCATACTGCCTTAATTGTTCCGGCGTCGCATCCATGTTGGCGCCGAGATCGAGCGCCAGCATGCCGGTTCCGTCCATCGTCGGAATCATCGGCGCCAGCGCGGGGCGTTCGATGCCCGGCAGCCGGCCGACGACCAGCAAGCCGGACGCCATCAATGCGCCGGTATTTCCTGCCGAGATAAAAGCGTCGGCTTCTCCGTCGCGAACCATCGCCGCCGCGACAACCATCGAGGAATCTTTCTTCCTTCGTACGGCGCGCACCGGCTCTTCGTCTGTCGCGATTACTTCCGCGGCGTGGCGGACTTGAATGTTCGCCGGCGCCCCCGCCGCCTCAAGCAGCGGCTTGATGCGCCGCTCGTCTCCCACAAGCGTCAGCGCCGTATCCGGCCATTCCTTCGCGGCGGCAACCGCGCCTTCCACGACCGCTTCGGGGGCGTGATCCCCGCCGAACGCGTCAACCGATATCCGCATCTTTCGTAGCTCCTCTCATGCCCGCCGTTTTCCCGGATCGGTATATGACGAAGTGGCCCTGAAACACCAATTCGTCCCCTACATATGTAAATAACTCCACTTTCGCCTTCCCTTTGTCCCCGGGCGCCGAACGAACATATGCCTTGGCGATGCAGCGTTCCCCGAGCTTGACGGACCGGATAAATCGAATGTCCGCCGATGCCGTAAGCGCCACCTCGTCATTGATGACCGCGACCGCAAGCGAGTTGGCCTGCGCGAATATATGATGCCCGCGGGCGATTTTCGTACGGGAAAACACGTGCTCCTTGCCGATCTCCATAATCGAAATGCCGGACTTGTCGAGCTGGAGATCGATCACTTCCCCGATGACTTCGTCCATCGGGAGCGATCTGGCGACGCCTTGGGATTCGGCCGCCATACTCTTTATTCTTTCCCTAACCTCGGGAATGCCAAGCTCCATTCGATCGAGCCGCACCGTCTGAATGCTGACCCCGAACTGCAGCGACAATTCTTCGTCGGTTACGAAAGGGTTTGCCGTAATTCGTTCCTTCAACCGTTCCTGTCTTACCGGTTTCGGCAATCGCTCGATGGGGACCGCCTCCTAAGCCGCATCTGATTTAGTACCAAGTCCTAATACTAGTATATAGTAGTTGGTCAGTATATGACAACAAAAAAAGCATCTTCGCTTGGAAGATGCTTTCCGTTCGTTTCATTAGCCTTGCTTCACGATATCGCGCGATTTATAAGTTCCGCACACTTTGCATACGTGATGGGCCAATTTCAATTCGCCGCAATTGTCGCATTTGACCATGCCCGGGACTTCCAGTTTGAAATGGGTCCGGCGCTTGTTCTTGCGCTGCTTGGACGTTTTCGTAAATGGTACTGCCATGTTCCCACCTCCTTGCAAGAGTGCTCTTTAATCTCGTTATTGTTTAAAAAAATCTTTCAAACCCGCTAAGCGAGGATCGATGCTTTCGTGTGCGCAATTGCACGAATGCGTATTGCGATCCGTCCCGCAGACGGGACAAAGACCTTTGCAATCCGCGCTGCAGACGGGTGCATAAGGCAACTGCACCAGCAGCGATTCCTGCAAGTAGGGCATTACATCCACGCGCTCGTCGTCCACCAGGTGAATATCTTCGTCCTTGTCGGCGATGCTGCGCTGCTGCGTAAACATCTCGTCAATCGGAAACGACTGCCGCTCGGTGAACTTCTTCAAACATTTGGAGCAGACGATGTTCATCGCTGCCGTGAGCGTACCCGTTACCTTCGCCGCTCCGGCGTCCCATTCCGCCGACAAATCGGCGACCACGGGCTGCTCGAATCGAATGCCGTCGCTTTCCAAGTCCGGCATTACGAATGCTCCGTGAAGCTCCAGCGGGCCGTCTCTTCCTGCCAGCTCGCGTAAATTCACGATCACGTAGTTATCACCCCAAACAAACAAAGACTATTATATCCATTCATTTTGCTCTTTGTCAACATAAAGTATGTAGTTCAAAAGGTTCTATTATTACCGGAACGAATTTTACAATCTTTTAAATTGCAGTTAACGTCGGGTTAACAATGCTCCTTCATGCTGGACATGAAATTCATTATACCTTGTAAGGAGCGTATGTAATGGAAAAGAAAATGGACAGGCGCACATTTTTGACTCATCTAGGTACCGGCGTCGCGGCTCTCGCTGCAGCTTCCGCAGGGCTCGGCACTCTTGACGGCAAGGCGAATGCGGCTACGTCCGCGGACCACATGTTCGGTTTCAAAACGAACAAAGTTTCCGGATATTTCGAACCGATCGGGCATACGACGAAAGACGACCTCGTTCTTCCGAAAGGCTTCAAATACGACGTAGTGGCGGCTTACGGCGACGTGATCAACAAGAAAGGCGACACCTTCGGATACAATAACGATTTTACAGTTTATTTCCCGATCGACGGAAGCAACGAGCGCGGCTTGCTGTGGGTAAACCACGAATATACGAGCGAGCTGTGGGTTACCGGGGCGAAGACGGACGGCAAATTTTCCAAGGCGCAAGTCGAGAAGCTGCTTTATAATCAAGGCGGCTCCGTCATTGAGGTTTACAGGGATGCGAAAGGCGTCTGGAAAATGGATACGAGCTCGAAATATGCCCGCCGCGTAACCGGCATGACCCCCATCAAGCTCGTCGGTCCGGCTGCGGGAACGAAAGCCGTGAATGGCGCAACGACCGTACAGGGCACGTTCGCCAACTGCTCCGGCGGCATGACGCTTTGGAACACGCTGCTCTCCTGCGAAGAAAACTTTGAATCGACCGCGAAGGACGCCGGTCTCGATTCCGCGCATTACGGCTGGGTCGTCGAGGTTGATCCGTTCGATGACAAGCGCGACATCGTTAAGCATACGGCGCTCGGACGCTTCAACCATGAAAATACGGCCATGGGCCTCTCCAAAGACGGCCGGGTAGTAGTCTACATGGGAGACGACAAAAAAGACGCAGGCGTATACAAGTTCATTACAAGCGGCAAGTACGATCCGGCGAAAGGCAAAGAGAACAGCAAGCTGCTGTATGAAGGCACCCTTTACGTAGCGGACTTGAAAAAAGGCAAATGGATCGCGGTCACGATCGAAGCGCTAAAAAAAGCGATGAACGCGCCGAACTGGAAGCCGAAGAGCGGTACGGCCGAGGAATGGAAGGCGAAATTTCAGACGCAAGCGGACGTGCTCGTGAACTGCCACGAGGTTGCCATGGCGCTTGGCGGTACGCCGACGGACCGTCCGGAGGATATCGAAATTTCGCCGTTCGACAACACGTTCTTCGTCTGCCATACGAACAACGACTTGCACGGCAACATTCACGGTCATATTACTCGCTTCTTCGAGAAGGACAACGACCTTGGCGCGATGGAATTCGACTTTGAAATATTCGCGGCGGGCGGACGTCAAAGCGGCTTCTCCGCTCCGGACAACATTACGTTCGATTCGAACGGCGATCTTTGGACTGTGACCGACATTTCGTCGAGCTCCCTGAACAAAGGCGTACATACCCCATTCGGGAACAACGGCGTTTACGTCATTCCGAGCTCCGGCCCGGCCAAAGGCCAAGCGCTGCAATTCGCCTCCGCTCCGGTTGAAGCCGAGCTGACGGGACCTTGGTTTACGCCGGACGAGCGCACGCTGTTCCTTGCGGTGCAGCATCCGGGCGAAGAAACGGAAGACGCGGCGAAGCCGACCTCCAAGTGGCCGCATCGCCCGGGAGACAATCAACCGCGCCCGGCCGTCGTCGCCATTACCGGGTTTGCATTCTAATTACACTTTCTTCATACAATTTGATATAATGATGTTTACCTAAAAGCAATAAGCAGAGGAGTTGTCCAAGAAATGCCATTTGGAAATATCGGGATCGGCGGCTTGGTGTTAATATTGATCATTGCGCTCATTATTTTCGGACCTTCCAAATTGCCGGAGCTCGGCCGTGCGTTCGGTCGGACGCTCAGCGAGTTCAAGACCGCAACGCGGAGCCTTACGTCCGGCGATGCGGACGAGGACGAAAAAAATAAGCCGCAAAGCCAACTGTCGGCTGACCAAAAATAAAGGAAACCGGTGGTTCGGATGGCTGATCGAGACTTGCACCTTACAGAGCACCTTGCGGAGCTGCGAAAGCGGCTCCTCATTACGATGGGCGCCTTTCTAGTCGCCCTTTTTGCTGCCTTTTTCTATGTGGAAGACATATACAAATGGCTGACCCGCGATTTAGGGTACAAGCTTCAGACGTTGGGCCCTTCCGACGCCCTGTGGGTGTACCTGATGATCGCTTGCGTGTTCGCCATCGCCGTGACGATCCCGATCGCGGGCTTCCAGCTTTGGCGCTTCGTCTCGCCGGGGCTCAAGGATAACGAACGAAGAGCCGCACTGGCTTACATTCCGGCGCTTGCCATCTTGTTTGCGGTCGGCATCTCGTTCGGTTATTTCATCATTTATCCGATGGTGCTCGATTTTCTGACAAGCATCGCCGCCGACACGTTCGAGACGAACTATACGGCCGAGAAGTATTTCCGGTTTATGATCAATATGACCGTGCCGTTCGGAGTACTGTTCGAGATGCCTGTCGTCGTCATGTTTTTAACGTCGCTCGGCATCTTAAACCCGATCCGCCTGGCGAAAGTGCGGAAGATGGCATACTTCATCCTTACGATCGTTGCCGTAACGATCACGCCTCCGGACATTACTTCCGACGTGCTCGTCACCGTGCCGCTCCTGCTGCTTTATGAAATCAGCATCGGCTTATCCCGCTTCGTATTCGTCAGGAAGCAAGCGAAGCGAAATCTCGAAGCCTAAAATTCCGGTTTGCAGCGCCTCCCTTACGGGGAGGCGTTTTGTTTTGGTATAATATGCCGCAAACGGCGATGAAGGATGGATGAAGCATGGGGATTACGGCGGGCATTGTGGTGGAATACAATCCTTTCCACAACGGACATGCCTATCATCTTGAGGAGACGCTTCGCGCAACCGGCGCGGAAGCGGTCGTCGCGGTCATGAGCGGCAACTGGCTGCAGCGGGGAGAGCCCGCGCTCGTTTCGAAGCGGGCCCGCGCGGAAATGGCGCTTGCCGGCGGAGCGGACCTCGTCATCGAGCTCCCTGTCGCTTACAGCACGCAGCCCGCCGAATGGTTCGCTTACGGAGCCGTATCCGCGCTTCACGCGAGCGGAATCGTCGACGCGCTTTGCTTCGGCAGCGAGGCCGGCGACATCGGTGCGCTGTATGCCGTTGCAGAGCGGATGAGCAGCGAGCCGGAAACGTTCAAGGAAAAGCTGAGAGCGCAATTGAAGAGCGGGGCCCCTTATCCGCTCGCCTACGCCGCCGCCGTCCGGTCGCTCGTGCCGAATACGGATGCGGACGCCGGTAGCCTGCTTTCCCAGCCGAACAACTCGCTCGGCTACCATTACATCTTATCCTTGCTTCGGCTTGGCAGCCGCATAAAGCCGTACACTATTCAGCGAATCAAAGCCGGGTATGCGCAAGAGCACATCACGGACGAATCGATCGCAAGCGCTACGGCGATCCGCAAAGCGCTTTTCAGCAAGGAGGCGGCCGATTCGAAAGAGGCGCTCCGCGGCATCGCCGCGTTCGTGCCTAAGGCGACGCTCGACATTATGATCCGGGAATGCGAAGCGGGCAAAGGACCGGTGCATTGGGAATCGTACCGCATTCCGCTGCTTCACCGGCTGCTCACGGCAACCCCCGAGCAGCTTGCCGCGTTCCGGGAAGTGACAGAAGGCTTAGAGCACCGCATAAAAAAGGCGCTCTCCGCCGCTGCCCGGCCCGTGACCGTCGACAGCCTGCTGGAGGCGCTCAAAACGAAACGTTATACAAGAACGAAGCTGCAGCGGATGCTGACTTCCATTTATTTGGAGCACCGCAAAGACGCGTTGACGGCCGATGTGCTGAGGCAAGGCGTTCCTTACTTGCGGGTACTCGGCTTTTCCGAGCGCGGAAGGCCGCTGCTCAAAAAAATGAAAGAAAAGGCGTCGGTGCCCGTACTGACGAATGTCGGCCGGGAGCACCTTCATCCTATGCTTCAGCTGGATGTCGCGGCAACCGCGGCATACTCGTTAGCCTATACCGCATCAACGCCGGAGCATTGGTTCGAAGATTACTATGCCTCCCCCGTGCGGCGTTCCGGAGCTGCCGGGGCCGAGTCCGAAGCCGAGTCCGGGTTGCCAGAGCCGCGCACAGCCGAAGACTAGGACGCGGAAGCATTCGAGACCGGCGGCAATTGCTCCAAGTAATCGAGCGCATCCCGCAGCGTCTTGACGGGAACGATCTTCATCCCGGTTCCGATTTCCTTTGCTTTCTGCTCGGCTTCTTGCGCGTTCTGGACCGGAGCGAAAAACACCTCCGCCCCTTCCCGATCGGCTGCCACGACCTTATGTCGGATGCCGCCGATCGAGCCGACCTCCCCTTGCGGCGAAATCACTCCCGTCCCGGCGATAATGTGTCCGCGGGTTACATCGTCCTCGGTCAGCTGGTTTACAATCTCTAGCGCAAACATGAGACCGGCGGACGGACCTCCGATGTGGCTCACCTTGATGTTCACCTGCTTGTTAGGATCGTCGCTGACCACCGACAACACCGCTCCGAACGCGATGCCGATCCCAGGCTTAGGCGGATCCGTGCCGGGCAGCGGCTTCAGCTCAATCTCCGCTGTTGCTTGCTGCTCCCCCCGGCGATAAGCAACCTCTATCTTATCGCCAAGCTTGCTGCCTTCGAGCGACTGTACCACGTCCTCCACCGTCCGGATATCGTGTCCGCGCACCTTTTTCAGCTCGTCCCCCGGCCGTAAAACTCCCGCCGCTCCGAGCCCCGGCTCCACCGACATGACGACGATGGCCGTGCTTTTTTCTTGGTACGGAATATCCAACGCATTGTAAGCCGCTTCGATCGCGTTCCCTTGGGAGGATTTCATCGTTACCTGCTGCCTGGCGTCGTAGTCTTCCTTCGTATTGCCGCGCAAAATATCGTTCTGATGAAACAATTGCGCATTAGGACTTAAACCTGCTTTTACAAAGGAGTAGACATTGGCGAACTGTACATGGACCGTGGTAAGGAGCAGCGCTCCCTGCTCCTCCCCTTGGATATGCGCCGCCTCCACCATATCCCGCGTTCGCTCGGCCGTTCCGGGCTCGTATACGACGTAGGGAACCGGAAGCAGCGACAGCAGCACAAATAGGAGCGCCGCAGTTACCATCCCCAAAATAAACGATCTTGTGTTGTTCAATCGATGCAGGCGTCCGGGCATGGCCGGGCTTCACTCCTTCCCGTAGGGCTTGGTCTAAACGGACGGTTTTCCGCGTAAACATGTACCATTCCATTTTTACGTCGGGGGCGAAACGCTTTGCAAACGAAAGAATCCCGCTTCAGCAGCCTGATTTCCGCCCTGTTCGGTATCGCTGCAGTGACGCTTGTCGCCATGATCGTCGCGTTCCCCGCGGAGTCGTTCTCCGCTTCGTTGTCCGGACTGCGCATTTGGTGGGAATACGTTTTCCCTGCGCTGCTTCCGTTTTTCATTTTGTCCGAATTGATGCTCGGCCTCGGCGTCATTCACGCCGTCGGCGTGCTGTTGGAACCGCTCATGCGGCTGTTGTTCCGACTTCCCGGCGCGGGCGGCTGGGCGGCCGCCATGGGCTTCACGATCGGCTTCCCCGCGGGCGCGAAGGCTGCGGCCGATCTGCGCAGGCAAGGCTTCATCAGCCGCTCGGACGGAAACCGGCTGCTCGCCTTGTCGCATCTGTGCTCTCCCGTATTTTTGACGATTGTCGTTGCGGCTTCTTTTTGGGGCAAACCCGAATTCGGCTTGCCGCTGTTCATCCTTCACTTGCTTTCCGCGCTGCTTACCGGTCTGATCGTTCGCGTATTTTTCATACCGCCGGCGAAGCGTACGGACGCCAATGAGTCTGGCGCGCCGGCGGACGGCGCCGACGAGACGGACCTTCGTGCGGGCCGGAAAAGAAAACGCCCTCCTATCCTTTACCGAATGTTCGACGGCATGCAAAAGGGACAACGCCAAGACGGCCGCGTCTTCGGCCGGCTGCTCGGGGAAGCCGTCGGCTCCTCGGTGCAGTCGCTGCTCGCCATCGGCGGTTTTATGATCGTTTTTTCCGTCCTGCTGAAGCTGCTTGCCGTTTCCGGATTGACGGCGCAGCTGCACCGGCTGCTCCAAACGTTGTTCGTCCCGTTCGGTGTGCCGCCGGAGCTGGCCGAAGGCGCAATCACAGCGCTGTTTGAAGTTCATCTCGGCGCCTACGCCCTTAGCCATAGCCAAAGCGGCGCCTTATGGACGGCCGCCTTGCTGTGCGCGGCGGTCGGCTGGGGCGGCTTATCGGTTCACGCACAGGTGAAAAGCCTGATCGCCGGCACCGACTTGCGCTACGCTGCCTTTTTGCTTTCGCGCATCGTCCATTCGATCGTATCTTTGTTCGTTGCGTTGACGCTGTGGGAGCCGCTTCGCCGGCTGCTTCTTCTGCTCCCCGGCCAAGCCGAGCAGACGTTTTCCCCTATTTCTGCCATTGGCGGAACTGAAGCTGCCGTTCAAGGCGGCGCATCGTACTGGCAGCATGTGCCCGTAACCTTTGCGCTGCTTGCGCTGGTTCTCGCCGCTGCCGCATCGTTATCGTTACTGGCCCGAATATTTGTCCCGAAGCGCTTTTTCGACCTCAGGCGGAACTAGATCCTTTACCGGACCGCGGAACGTGGCGACCTCTTTTACGATGCTGGAGCTTACATACGAGTAAACGGGGTTCGTCATCATAAAGAACGTTTCGATATCGCCGCCCAGCTTTCGGTTCGTAGAAGCCATCATCATTTCATGCTCGAAATCCGACACCGCGCGCAAGCCGCGAACGATGACATGAGCTTGCTTTTGATTCATATAATTGATGAGCAGGTCGCGGAACCCGTCGACCTCCACATTCGGAATATCCTTCGTAACGCTGAGAAGCAGCTCTTTCCTTTCGTCCAGCGTAAACAAAGGATTTTTCGACGTGTTGTTCAGCACCGCGACGATCAGCCGGTCGAACTGCTTGGCTGCGCGGTGAATAATGTCAAGGTGTCCGTAGTGGACCGGATCGAAGCTTCCCGGATACACGGCAACCGTCGCGCCCCGCCCTTTCGGATTTTCCATACGTATGATTACCCCTCTCTACTCGATGCTCCCGCCGATCTGTTCTGTTTCTGTCGCTTCCTCTTCCGGCTCAAAATCGTACAAGCTGACGGCCGTATCCCCGTATTGCGATTTCCGCCGCAGCTTGAACGATCCGAAGCTGTCGGGATAGCTGTGCGAAACCTCATGCTCCACTACCGCGACCGCCCCGTCCCGGAGCAAGCCGCGGTTCTCCATAAATAATAAATAGTCCGCGGCATCCTTCATCCGGTACGGAGGATCGAGAAACACCAGATCGAACGAGCGGCTTCGCTTGGCAAGCGCCTTGAGCGCCTGCGCCGCTTCGGTGCGAAACACCTCCGCCTTCGATTCCAGCTTGGCCGAGCGCAAATTGTCCCTGATCGTCTCGATGCTCCGCTTGTCATGGTCGATAAAGACGGCGCCGTCCATCCCCCGGCTCAGCGCCTCGATGCCGAGTCCGCCGGTACCGGCGAACAAATCGAGCGCGTCCCCGCCGTCGAAGTACGGACCGATCATGCTGAAGAGCGCTTCCTTCACTTTGTCTGTCGTCGGCCGCGTCCCGATTCCCGGCACCGCCTTCAGCGGCCTCCCCTTGGCCGAACCCGATATGACCCTCACGTGCTGTTTCCTCCAAAAAACCGCTGATTGATTGTTGCTGTACGAACATTTTTCCAATTTATCGTAACATAATTCTTTTTCCGTGAAAAATGTTCCGCATCAGGTGTATAAAACTCCCAAATTCGGCAATGCTGTAGTTAGCGACATCACGTATGTCGTAGACAACCGCGGAGAAGACTTACGTTTCCCCATAAGCTCTTCGTCCGGTTTCTCCTCTCCCATGAAAGGGGTCTGCGAAAGCAGGCCCCGAATTATTTTCCGTGCGGAAAAGTCCGTACGGACTTTTTTTGTCAGGCTTGCATCTCTGCGGTAAAAAAATGAACCGCCTTCCTTAGAAGACGGTTAACTAAGCTTACATCATGCCGTTTTCAATTATTTTTCACTAAGCTGCTTACCTTTAAAAAAGTAGTAAAGAACAGCCCAAAAACTTATGGCAACTAAATAAATCGGAAAAGAATACATAAATTCGTAACCGTTTTTATAATGATACACGTTGCACAAAACTGCCAATCTTTCTAGTCCGAACGAAAATGCTCCCCATAAAAAGATATATAGAGGCGCAAAACGAAAATTGAAACGCAACCAATCCCATACGTAAAAAAACAAATAGCTCCATGGCCCATACATCAAATAGGAGATGAAGTCGAAAAACTCATAGTTTGATGAATCATTTACATCATAAAAATCTACCGGCTCCACGCTTAGGGAATGATCGAACATGAAACCGTTGTAGATCCCGCAAGTTGCAAATATAACGGTAGTCTTTAAGGGAAATCGTTTCGGTAAAATAAACATCAATAGATAACCGGTACAGAATCCGGTAATAACGAACCATTCGTTGGCGTTAAATTGAGTATCATAAACAATCATGTTTAAGCTGTTACCTTTCTGTCCAAGGAAGTAATCGCCCAAGTTATTATTCTCGAAAACAGTACATTTGCGCACATGCTAATGGCCGAATATATAATATTCCAATGATGAAAGGAAACGATCCCGACATATACCGCTACCAGCTGAACAAGTAAAGTAAACAGTACGATCAATGCCACTCCGAGCCATTTTACATCGCTTGAATACAGTAAGATATTGGACGTCGCGACTAATACTAAAGGCAGTTCGATAAGTCGAAACATTAAATCTGCAATCCCGTTCCCAATCCCCGGTTCAACGACGATTAGTTTGAGATTGACATGTAGAATCGTAAACACGCTTAGTTCAAATATTGTATTATAAAAAAATAGAACAATATTTTCGGATACGGTGAGTTTCTTTGGAATGAGTGAAAAAACAGTTACTGCAATCCAGGTTGCTATAGTCCCGACGATGATTGCCATCGTTAGCCTCCGAACATCCGGTATCCGGAAAAGTGTATGCATTGATTCAAGTCTTGGCAAATCCAGGATAGGTTATTCACGATTATTTATACGTCAAAAATAACCCCGCTACGGCCTGCTTTATGCCGATGCGGGGTTTCGTTTAATTTGCGGCTTCTCCGAGGAGCCGGTTGACCTGCTCCAGCTGCGCCTTCTCTTCCTCCGATAATTGTTCCTTGGCGATCAGGACGGCTTGGCGAAGCTTTAATATGCGGATGCGTTCCGTATCGCCGGTCGGCTGCATCTCTGCTTTTCCGCCGCTCAACCGCTCCTCGTATTCGGCGAAGCTGCCTTCATACAGCCGCCAGCCGCCTCGCCCGTCAAGCGCGACGACCTTGCTTGCGAGCGCGCGAAGCAAGTACCGGTCGTGCGAAACGACAACGAACGCCCCATTGTACGCCGCAAGCGCCTCCTCCATTCGCTCCCGGGTATCGATGTCCAAGTAGTTGGTCGGTTCGTCGAGCACGAGCAAATTCGCGCCGCTGAAATACAGCTGAAGAAACGCCACCCGGCATTTTTCGCCCATGCTTAAGCTTCCGATCTCCTTATACACCGAGTCCCTGGAAAATAAGAAGCATCCGAGAATCGTCCGCGCGAACGATTCGGTCATCCCGGGAATCGTCAGCAGACTGTCGAGGATCGTCGTGCTCTGCCGAAGGCTTTGAAGCTGCTGCGAAAAATAGCCGATTTTCAGCTCCGGATGGCGCGTAACGGTTCCTTCCCGCGGGGTCAGCTCGCCGATGATCAGCTTAAGCAGCGTCGATTTGCCGGCGCCGTTCGGCCCGACGACCGCCACGCGATCCCCGCGTTTGACGGTGAGCGTCGCGCCTGAAAATAACGGCGGCAGCGAATGCTCGTAAGCGAACCGGATCCGGTCGACATGGATGAGCGTCTTCGCTTCAAAGGCGGCGGACTCCAAGCGCATCCGGAGCTGCTCCGAATCGCGAGGCTGCTCCACCTTGTTGGATTCGAGTCGCTCGAGCTCTTTTTGCTTCGCGTGGTATCTTGCCGTATGCTTGTTCGCCCGCGCCGCGTAATACGGCTTCGCGGCGCCGACCTCCGCCTTGGCCGCCTGGCGGCTCGCCTTCAAATACCATTGCTGGTACATGCGAATCGATTCGAGCAGCTTTTCCTTCTCGGCTTCCTGCTTTCGGTAGAGCATCTCCTGCGTCTTTCGCTCGAGCTCCTTCTGCTCCCGGTACGCCCTGTAGTTGCCGTTGTACGACCTTACGCCTTGGGGCTGCAGCTCGAGTATGCGCTCGGCGGTTGCGTCCAGGAAGGCGCGGTCGTGCGACACCATCAGAATCGTGCCGGGATAAGAGCGCACCCATTCCTGCAGCCATAGCATCGTCTCTTCGTCGACATGGTTCGTCGGCTCATCCAGCAGCAGCACCTTCGGCTTTCGTGCGAGCAATCTGGCTAGCCCTGCCTTTGTTTGCTGTCCGCCGCTCAGCTGGTCATACGGCAGCTCCCACAGGCGAGCTTCGAGCCCCGCCTGCTTCATCGCCCGCTCCACCTCCGCCTCCCAGCCGTAGCCGTCGCTCGCGGCATAGCGCTCATAGGCGGAACCGTAGCGGGCGAGCGCGTCCTCCCAATCGACGGCAGCGTCGCCTCCTCCGGCCTGCCCGCTCAGCTTCTCGAGCTCTTCCTGCCGGCGGAGCAGCTCGCAGCGGGCTTCGTTCATTCGCGGGGTTCCGGCGCGCACATAGTCGATTGTCCTCTGCCCGGGCGGCGCTTCGGCGGCTTGCTGCAGCCAGCCCCACTCCTCCGGGCTGACGAACCGCTGCACCTGCCCTTCTTCGGGCTCGATGGCACCTTGCAATATGCCGAGCAATGTCGTTTTTCCGGCGCCTTTTCGGCCCAGCAGCGCGGCGTGCTCCCCTTCCTTCAGCTCCAGGTCGACGCCGCTGAACAGCGGAGCGCCTTGTACGCTGAATCCGATTCCTTTCGCTTTCACGATAAACATATAAACATCGCCTCCGGTACGTATTCGTTTGTGGCAGTAACCGGATGCGGCAGGCGCAATAAAAAAGCCCGGCAGCAGCTTTGCAGCTGCCCGGGCTCGGATGAAAAGCATCGTAAAGGAACGGTGAAATACACGGCGTATATCCGAATCAACCGCACGACACGGCTATATCCGCCACGTCATGAGTCCGGCCCCGTAAACACACTGATCCCGCTTCATCCGCCCGGTAACAGGCGCTTGCCGCATCGTTCGCGTCAAGTTCGTAAGCGTAAGCATCAGTGTTATTGCTTCATCGGTCTACGGAGACCTCCTTGATTGGATTCTTTGTGAGTTTACAACATTTTGCCGCGGAATACAATAATGTCGTTGGCTCGAATCGATCCGCTGCCGGTTAGAGAGTGCGGAGCTGCCTTAGTGCAGCGCCGCCTCGTCATCCGTACGCGCCGGTTTGCGCACCGTAATCTGCACGATATCCCCGAACGGAATCCATACGGTTTCTTCCCTGCTTGCCAGCTTCACGTAACGGCCGAGCGGATCGACCTTCTCGACGATGCCGACGCTCGTCTCGTCCTCGAACGGCCCGAACACCGTAACGGCCGTCTCCGAGCCGCTTTCGAGCGCCTCCGCCAGCGCGAGCGACAGCTCCTCGATCCGCTGTTCGTCCAGCTCCGGCTTGGCCCGCTCTCCGAGCCGGCTCCGATGGGTGCGAATCGCTTCCTTATGCTGCGGGAGCATCATGCGTGTCGCCTCCCATATTCCGTTGCCGCGCAATTTTTTGCCGCGTTGCTGTGCCATGCTCTTCGCCCCCCTTCTTTATTTGTAGTGGCCGCCGATTTTGGCGGCTCGCCCGTACGCCTGCCCCCCGGGCCCGGCCGAGACGGCCCGTATGAGCGCCGCGACGCCGAAGCGCGCCTTAATATCGTCCGTCGTGCGCTCGAGCGCCCGGAATTTCTCCCGCTCGTCGTCGAACTCGAGCTGGTACATGTCGTCGCGCACAAGCCCGCCGAGCGCGATCGAGAGCTGCCGCACCGGACGTCCGTTCCAAAATTGATGGAACAGCTCGACCGCCGCGCGGTATACGTGGTTCGTCACCTGCGTCGGCTGTAGCAGCGTCGTCTGCCGGGAGAAGCCGAAGTCGAACCCGGCGCCGGCGCAGCCGACCGACAGCACGCGACCCATCACCCCGCGGAACCGGCACCTGCGGCACACCTCCTCCGCAAGCTCGAGCAGTACGGTCTCGATGTCTCGCTTCTCCCCGTAGTCCCGCGGCAGCGTCATGCCGTGCCCGATCGCCTGCTGCGCCCCGTCGTGCGTTCCCGGCGTGACCGGCGAATCGTCGATGCCGTTGGCGGTGCGCCACAGCACCTCGCCGTTGATCCCCCATTTCCGCTTCAGCGTCTCGACCGGAGTTCGGCCCAGGTCGCCGATCGTGTATATGCCCATCCGGTGAAAATGCCGCGTCATCCGGCTCCCCACGCCGAATAAGCCGTGCACCGGCTTCGGCCAAAGCTCCTTCTCCACGTCCGCCTTCGGCAAATAAAAAATCCCTTCCGCATTCTTCTTCGCGAACAGGTCGCACGCCATCTTCGCCAGCACCTTGTTGTCGCTGATGCCGACCCGCGCATAGACGCCCGTCTTGTCGCTGATTTCGCGCTGAATGCGCATCGCCGCCGCCCTTACATCTCCGCCGTGCAGATGCAGGCTGCCCGTCAGCTCGCAAAACTGCTCGTCGATCGAGAACGGCTCGACTGCGTCGGCGTAGCGCTCCATAATGCGCGTAATTTGCATCGATACGTCGATATACGTCTGCATGCGGGGACGCAGCACGACGAGCTCCGGACATTTGTTCATCGCCTCCCCGAGCCGTTCCGCCGACGTAACCCCCCATTTCTTCGCGAGAGGGCACGCCGCCAGCACGATCCCGGAGCGAATCTTCGGGTCGCCCGCGACGACGACGGGCCGGTTCGCGTATTCGGGCCGGCTTGCCTTCTCCACGCTGGCGTAAAAGCTCTGCATATCGACCATCATCACTACTCTCGGCTTCGCCAATCCGTCATCACCCGTTACTTTTCGCAATCGCGAACACAAAAACAGGAATATATGTTCGTGTTCCCTTATTATACACCGAACGTATATTCCTATCCAGCCCAAAAACCGTTACCGGAACATATTCCATAATTTGATCAAATGCAGCGCATTGTTCGGATCGATTTTTTGACTGATGATAAAGCGGATAATCTGGTCCGATTGATTGTCGTTCAGCTTCTCCCCCACCGCCTTCGAGGTAAGCGCGAGCAGTTTTTTGACCTTGGCGCGGTCTTGCAAATCCACCTTGGTGACGTTATTCAGCACCGTTTTGACCCGCTCCTTGACGACGGGATCCTTCAGCTTCGTCTTTACTCTCTCCACCAGCTCCGGGCTGATTCCGTATTTTTCGTATGCCGCCATATCGTTCCTCCCTTGCAATGCTGCCGAAAGCTTTTTACTAATTGTATGAATGAAAATCCGCTAAACTGCCTGGCCGTATGAATCAAGCCCAACGAAAAAATGGCACTAGTAATTACATACTCCGGCGTCTGCACCAAAAAAAGCGCAGCAAGCATAAGCCCGCTGCGCTCAAACATGGTACTCCCTTATACGATCAACTGGACACCAAGTGAATTGGTGCCAAAGTTTGGTACTAACTCCACCAAAACTACTTGAACCGAAACCGTTTACACCAAAATTTGGTGCTAACCCCATCAAAACTACAGGAACCAATCAAGCTAGCACCAAAACTTAGTACTAACCCCGCAAAAACAGCCCAAACCGAGGTGGTTAGCACCAAAAAGTGGTCTAACCTACCAAATGGAGGCGCACGCACTCCATCACGTACGCAACGCGCCTAATCCAACTGCTCGCCCTGGAACATCTGCTCCTTCAGGAGCAAGGAACGCAGGGCGGTGTATTTCACGTTCGTCCAGAACTCGCCGCCCTGCACGAGCGCCGCGGCGTCGTCGCGGGCCGCCTCGAGAACGGCAAAGTCCGCCGACAGGTCGGCCAGCCGAAACTCCGGCGCGCCGCTCTGCTTCGTGCCGAAAAAATCGCCCGGCCCGCGAAGCTCCAGATCGCGCCGCGCCACCTCAAAGCCGTCGTTCGTCTCCGTCATGACGCGCATCCGCTCGCGGCCTTGCTCCGACTTCGGGTCGGCGACGAGCACGCAGTACGACTGATGCTCGCCGCGGCCGACCCGGCCCCGCAGCTGATGCAGCTGCGACAGCCCGAACCGCTCCGCGTCGTACACGACCATCACCGTCGCATTCGGGACGTCCACTCCGACTTCAACGACCGTCGTCGATACGAGCACGCCGAAGGCGCCGTCCTTAAACCGGCCCATCACCGCTTCCTTATCCGCCGCCGTCATGCGCCCGTGCAGCAGGTCGACTTGCTCCGCGCCGAACACGCCCTGCAAACGCACGCACATATCCAAAGCGTTCTCAAAATCCAGCTTGTCCGATTCTTCAATGAGCGGACAAATCACATACGCTTGCCGCCCCGCCGCCAGCTCCTTGCCGATCATGCCGAGCACCCGGTCCATCGCGCTGTGCTTCACCCAATACGTCTTGATCGGCAGCCTGCCCTTCGGCAGCTCGTTCAGCGTCGAGACGTCCATATCGCCGAACGCGGTGATGGCAAGGGTGCGCGGAATCGGAGTCGCAGTCATCGTCAATACGTCCGGGTTCATTCCTTTCCGGCGCAGAATGGCGCGCTGCTGAACCCCGAACCGGTGCTGCTCGTCGGTCACGACCAAGCCGAGCGCGTTGAAATATACACCCTCCTGGATCAACGCGTGCGTGCCGACGACGATATCGGTCATGCCGCTCTGCAGTCCCGCAAGCACGTCTCTTCGCTGCCGCTCCGTCATCGATCCGATCAGCAGCCCCACTTCGACCCCGAGACCGTCGAACAACCGCGACAGCGAGCGCGCATGCTGCTCCGCGAGTATTTCCGTCGGCACCATCAACGCGCCTTGACGTCCCGCTTTGACGCATGCGTACAGCGCAACGGCGGCGACGACGGTTTTGCCGGCTCCGACGTCCCCCTGCAGCAGGCGGTTCATCGCATACGGCTCCTCCAAATCGCGCAATATATCGGCAACGACATGCTTCTGGGAGTCGGTCAGCTCGAACGGGAGCGACCGGACAAACCTCCGCACTTCTTCGCGGTCGAAGGAGTGGGCTACGCCGTCCTTTTTTCTGCGCGTCATCGCCCGGTAAGCCTGAAGCTTAAGCTGAAACAAAAACAGCTCCTCATATACAAGCCGTCTCCGCGCTTGAACCCCATCATGCTGTCCCGAGGGCTGGTGAATGGCAGCGATCGCCGCAGATCTGGCAACTAACCGGTACTTGCGCACGAGCTCTTCCGGCAGCCATTCGGGGATCAGATCGCCGTATTGCTGCAAAGCCGTCGCCATCACCTTGCGAAACCAAGCCTGCGACAGTTCGCCGCCGAGCGCGTACACCGGTTGAACCGTGCCCGCCCGCTGCGTTCCGGCATTCGGAAACTCGCAGGTCGACACGGTCAGCTGCTTGCGGGCGCGATCCCATTTGCCCGTCAACACGACCTCGCTGCCGGAAGCAAGCTTGTCCTTCAAGTAATGCTGATTGAACCAGACCGCCGTGAACGAAACGGCCCCGGAGGCGGCCCGGCAAACAAGCCTCGACTTCTTCCTTCCGTACATTTGAAGCGACGGAACGCCCATCAGCACGGCGGATACCGTGACCCGCTCTCCGTCCCCGGCCTCCGACAATTCCCGAATGCGAAAATCCTCGTACCGGTGCGGGAAAAACTCAAAAAGACCGCCGACAGAAACAATCCCGAAGGATGCAAGCTCGCGGGCTTTGGCATCGCCTACGCCGCGCACTTGATCCACCGGGATTTGGAATACGTCTCTCATCACGCTTTCGCCGGGGTCATAAACAGCCCCAGCGTTCCCGGTCCGACGTGGGTGCCGATGACGGGACCAAGCTCATAAAATGATGCGGTTCGTACGTTAAAATGCTCTCTTATAACCTGCTCCAGCTCTTTGCTCGGCTGCTCCGCGACCGCATGAACGATCGAAATATCGACCTCTTTGCCGTTGAAATCGTTTTTGAGCAATTCCACGATTCGATTCATCGCTTTGCGGCTGCCTCTCACCCGATCGACCGGGTAGATCGTGCCCTCGTCGTCGATCGATAAAATCGGCTTAATATTCAGCAGCGAACCGAACACCGCCGACGCTTTGCCGATTCGCCCGTTCTTATGTAAGTACTCGAGCGTATCGACGAGAAAGTACAAGCGGGTCTGCTGCTTCGTCGTTTCGATGAGCTGCAGTATTTGTTCCGCGCTTGCGCCGGACTGCGCAGCTTCCGCGGCAGCCATCGCAAGTATGCCTACGCCGAGCGATGCGGTTTTGGAGTCGACGATATGAATGTTAGACTCCGTACCGAGAAGCGATTTGGCGAGAACGGCGGACTGATACGTGCCGCTGAACGCCGAGGAAAGATGTATCGAAATAATTGCGGTATCCGGCTCTTCCAATAATTTTTTGTATTTCTCAAGAAAATCGACGGGAGACGGCTGAGACGTCGTCGGCATCTCCTTCGCCGCCGCAAGCTTCTCGAAAAATTGATCGGCGTGGATCGTAACGGAGTCGAGATACGTTTCGTTGCCGAAATGAACCTTTAGCGGGACCATCTCGATGCCCAGCCGCTGTCGAATGTCGAGCGGAATGTCCGCCGTGCTGTCGACGACGATTCGCACGTTTGCCATAGCACAATTCACCTCATCACGAGTCGGTGGTTTTCCTTATTCGGCGGAAAACAGATACGCATATACCGGTTGGCCGCCCGGCAGCAGTTCATATTCCGCATCCGGGAACTGCTCCTCTAATAATGCAGTTAACTTCTCCGTGACGGCATCATCCGCATCCGCCCCCAGCAAAACGGTAACCATCTCATCGCCGGAAACTAGCATCGCGCGAAGCAGCTCCGAGCAAGAAGCGAACATGTCCGGCTCCGAGACGACGATTTTTCCGTCCAAAATGCCGATATAATCGCCTTCTCGAATCGTTACGTCGTCGATGGAGGTGTCCCGAACCGCATGTGTTATTTGGCCGGATTTCACCTTCGAAGCGGCCCGCTGCATCTGCTCGACGTTGCTGTCGATGTCGGCGCCCTCTTGGAACGCAAGCACGGCTGCGAGTCCTTGCTGGATCGATTTGGTCGGAATGACGAACAGCGGCGTTTCGGAAAGCTCCATCGCCTGTCCCGCAGCCAAAATGATGTTGGAATTGTTCGGAAGCACGAACACATGCTCCGCGTTCACTTGGCTCACGGCATTCAAAATATCTTCCGTGCTCGGGTTCATCGTTTGGCCGCCCGAGAGAACATAATCGACCCCTACGCTTGTAAAGATGTCGGCGATGCCTTCGCCGGCCGCAACCGCAATAATGCCGTAAGGCTTCTTCGGCTCGACGGCGGCGGCAGGCGCCGGATTGTCGTCCGCAGCGGCTGGCAAGTCGTAATCTTGATTTAAAATATGTGAATGCTGTTCGCGCATATTTTCGATTTTGATGCGGGTCAAATCGCCGTATCTCATGGCGTAGTTCATCACTTCGCCGGGCTGCTCGGCGTGAATGTGAATTTTGACGAGATCTTGATCGGCTACGACCAGCAGCGAATCTCCAAGCTTCTCGAGCTCGCGCGTAAATTCCGGCTCGTCGAATACGACGCCGGGAGTTTTCCCGCCCGGAGTCAGCATAACGATAAATTCCGTACAATATCCATATTCAATCGAACCCGTATCGATGTGCGCTTGTGCAGGAACATATTCGCGGGCCTTCTTCTCTTCCGCTCTGACAAGCTCAAGCGCATCCGCCGGAATAACGGAATAGTCGGTCTTGGCTCTCGTATCCGCGGCAGGTTCGGCCGCTTCGCCCGTAAGCGCGGCGTAAAAACCTTCGTAAACGAGCACGAGGCCTTGTCCGCCAGAATCGACGACGCCGACTTGCTTGAGTACCGGCAGCAGATCGGGGGTCCGGGCAAGCGCTTCATTCGCGGCGTTCAGCGTATCGCGCATCACCGTCTCCAAATCCGGAGCCCGGCGCGCGGATTGAAGCGCAGCCTTGGCCGCCTCCTTGGAAACGGTAAGAATCGTGCCTTCAACCGGCCGGACTACCGCCGCATAAGCGGTCTCCACGCCTTGCTGAAGCGCAGCGGCAAATTCGGCGGGGCCGACGGTTTCCATAGCGGACACGCTCTTGGCAAAGCCTCGGAACAGCTGGGAAAGAATTACGCCCGAATTGCCGCGCGCACCCATCAGCAAGCCTCTTGCCAGCGTTTCCGCGGCTGGGCCGATCCGATCGGACGGCTTCTTTCTGAGCTCTTCCGCTCCGGAGGTCAACGTTAAATTCATATTCGTTCCGGTGTCTCCATCCGGTACGGGAAAGACGTTCAATGCGTTAACCCGCTGAACTCCCGCACTCAATCGCGCGGCGCCCGCAAATACCATCGCCGCAAATTCAGCACCATTTATTAAGCGCTTACTCAATTTCATTCTCCTTCCTAAGGTGAAACGCGAACACCCTGCACGAAAATATTGACGAAATCTACGTGCAAGCCGACAATATCGTTCAGTACGTATTTTACTTTCGATTGGATATTGTGGGCAACCTCAGAAATTTTGGTACCATAGCTAACCACAATATACAAGTCGATATGCACGGCATCCGTCTCGCGCCGCACGTCCACGCCGCGGCCGAGGTTTTCTCTGCGCAACAGCTCCGCAATCCCGTCCTTCAACTTGTTCTTTGAGGCCATGCCCACGAGTCCATAACATTCCAAAGCGGCGGACCCGGCAATCGTTGCGATGACTTCGTCGGTTACGTGTATTTTCCCTCTGTCCGTGTCTATTTGAATGGGCATCTGTATTCCTCTCCTTCGGTACTATGTCATATTATGGACTAAGGCTCATTGTACTATATTAAACGTCAGAAATAAATGCAAAACCTCTCGATCGTCCGAGTTGACGAAACTTTTTATGATATGGTATAGTTTTAGTTATGTTTGCCACGGAAGGGTGGTGTCTGTAATGGCTCGCAAATGCTTCATCACCGGTAAAACACCGGGCACGGGAAACCACGTTTCTCACGCGAATAATCGCAACCGCCGCTCTTGGGGCGTTAACGTACAGAAGGTTCGGATTCTCGTGAACGGTAAGCCGAAGCGCGTATACGTAAGCACTCGCGCGTTGAAATCCGGTAAAGTGACTCGCGTATAATCGCGTGTTGGACAAGGCAGGAAGCCGCTTCGTTTCGCTATTGCGCGACGGAGCGGTTTCTTTTATGCGCTCTTTAACGACGAATGACAAAAAGCACCCGATCGGGTGCTTTCACCGTTTGCGCCTCAAACTCCCAGCCTCTCTGCCGCTGCCTGCCGCCGCGTAACGGAACCGTTAATTTTTGTTAAACGCGTTCAATAACGTCTTGACAAAGCCGCCTAAGAATTTAGGTAGTTTGATTGTATAAAACCTCATCTCTACCCCTCCTCGCAATAGTAACGCCGCCTCAGCTCTTTCCATTTACCCTACGTACAGCCTTTATAGCCTTATTGTATTCATGGAATTCGGAAATGTGCCTACTTTTGCGAAGAAACGGGAAGAAAAGTTGCATGCTCGTATCAACGGGCGAGCGTCAAATCGAAGCTTCCCGCAGCGCGGATATGGCCGCCGGCCTGTCCTTCGCGCCGAAGACGGAGCTGCCCGCCACGAGCACGGATGCGCCGGCTTTCACCGCTTCTTTCGCCGTGTCGACGGCGATGCCTCCGTCCACCTCCAGCTCCACGCGCCCTTCCAGGCCTTGCTCGCGAATCCACTTGCGAACCTGGGCAATTTTGCCGAGCGTCGAACGAATGAACGATTGCCCGCCGAACCCCGGGTTGACGGTCATAATCAAGACCAAATCGACATCGGGCAGCATCGGCAATATCCATTCGGCCGGCGTTGCGGGATTGACGGCCACGCCCGCCTTGACGCCTTGGTCCTTAATCAGCTGTACGACGCGGTGCAGATGCACGCACGCCTCCGCATGAACCGTGATCAAATCCGCGCCTGCCGCCGCAAATTGCGGAATGAAGCTCTCCGGCCGCTCGATCATCAAATGAACGTCCAGAAAGAGCGATGTGCGCGGACGCAGCGCTTCGATCACCAGCGGGCCGAACGTTATGTTCGGGACGAAATGGCCGTCCATGACGTCCAGATGCAGCCATTCGGCGCCGCCCGCCTCCACCTCGCGCACTTCTTCAGCCAGCGAGGCAAAATTGGCGGCCAAAAGCGACGGTGCGATAATCGCCATTTCAGTACCTCCGTTTCCTCTCCTTTATTTCCGTCAAAAACAGTCCGTAGTGCTCATACCGCGAAGCCGGGATGCTGCCGGATTCGACGGCTTCGCGCACGCGGCAGCCGGGCTCGCTGCGGTGCAGGCAGCCGCGAAACTTGCACTCTGCCGAAAGCTCCGCCATCTCGGGGAAGGCGCCGGACAGCCGCTCCGGCTCCATCTCCGGAAAATCCAGCTGGGAAAATCCCGGCGTGTCGGCGACAAGCCCGCGCTCCCCGAGAGGAAACAGCTCCACATGGCGCGTCGTATGCTTGCCGCGGCCTAATTTTTGGCTGATTTCGTTCGTCTCAAGCGTAAGTCCCGGAACGAGCCGGTTCATCAGCGACGATTTGCCGACACCGGACTGGCCCGCAAACACGGTGACTTTCCCGTCGAGAGCGCTGCGGAGCTTGTCGATGTCACGCTGCAGCCTGGCACTCGTTACAAACACTTGGTACCCGATCGATTCGTACGTTGCGGCGATCGATCCGATCCGCTCGCGGAGCGCCGCGATCTCCTCGCCTTCGCCGTCCAGCAAATCGGCCTTGGACAAGCAAATGACCGGGCGCAAGCCCGCAAGCTCGGCATGCACCAAAAATTTGTCCAGCAGCTGCAAGCCGAGCGCAGGCTCCGCCACCGCAAACACGAGCAAGGCCGTATCCGCGTTCGCGATCGGCGGCCGGATCAGCTCCGTCGTACGGGGCAGCACGTCCGTTACGGTGCCGTCGCTCGTTTCGTCGCCGGAACGCTCGAACAATACTTTGTCCCCTACCAAGGGCGTAATACCCTGCTTCTTGAACAAGCCTCTCGCTCTGCATTGCACCGCTTCTCCGCCGTCATGCGGCTTTACATAATAATAACCGCTTAATGCTTTGACGATCATGCCTTCAAGCATTGGTTTATAAGCCTCCCGGTGCGGTTACGTCCTCTGACAGCCCGTCCGCGGAATCGTCCGCAGCATCTGCCGGCGGGTTTTCCGCCGCCGGCGGCTCCTGCGCAGGCTCCGGCTCGAATCCTGTAGACGCGCTGCCTCCCGATTCCTTAGCTTGGCGGTTCGTCCACGTATAATGGCCGATTTTGACGTCGTCTCGGTATATTTCAATAACGGCGTTCTTCGACGGCGAAGTGACCAGCTCAACGCTGAACGTCTCGAACTGCGTCACCTTCTGCCTCACCGCTTCCTTGCTGTCGCCCATCGCGTCGCTGACGACGATGCGGATTACGCTCTCCACGCCGTCCTGCTGCGGGCCGACCGTCACGTCGTAGTTCGTCACGCGCGCATCGTCGGGAAGACCGGAGCTGACGTATATTTGAATCTCGTCGCCCGGCGGCGTCACCATCTGGCCGGGCTCGTAAGGAAACTGCTTGAACACTTTGCCGACAGGGAAATACGCCTTATCTTTAATGATGTTTCCTTCCTTCAGCACGAGATTTTCCCGTTCAAGCAGCGCCCTCGCCTCATTCGGGTCGCGGCCGATCAAATCCGGCATCGCTACCTGATCGCGCCCCTTGCTGACGATCAGCGTGACGGACGAGGAGAGCGGATCGATTTCCTCGTCCGCGCTCGGAAACTGCTGCAGCACCGTACCCGGGTCTTGATCGGAGGCTTGCTCCTTTTTCTCGATTTTATCCCCCGGGATCCCCGCTTCCTCCAATGCCGCGATCGCATCCGAAAGCTTCTCCCCTTCGACGGGCGGCATGATCACCTTCTGGATGCCCTTGCTGACGAACAAACGGATTTCCGTATGAATTTTCGCTGTATCAGGAGTCATCTTGTCTTGACGAATGACGTAATTTTCAGGGACGTCCCGATTGAATTCAAATACCGGATCGGCGACTTTTAGCTGAACGGCCTCCAGATCCGCCTTAGCCTTCTCGAGCGGCAGTCCGGTCACGTCCGGAACACGAACCTCCGGAATGACGAGCGCTTTTTGCATCGCTTGGACGCCGTACCAGGCGCCGCCAAGCAGCAGCAGCATCACCGCGAACCAGATGACCGGCTTTACCCACGGGTTTTTCCGTTTCTCCTGTCCCGGCTCCTCGTATTTATCGTCGCGCCATACCGGCGCTTCCCCGCCCGCTCGCGCCTCGTCGGAGGAAGCTTTATCCTGCGGCTCCAAGCCGCGGATCGCCGGCATGATGCGGGTAGCGTCCTCATCGTGCCCGTCGTCGCCGGCGTACGTCCATTTCGGCTCGTTCACCCGCTGCGGCGAAAGGCACGTCTCCAAATCGCGAAGCATTTCGCCGGCCGTGGAGTACCGCTCCTCCGGTTTTTTCCGCATCGCTTTGAGAATAATATTTTCGACGCTTTGCGGGATCATCGCATTGACCGAACGGGGCTCCTCCACGTTCTCCTGCAGATGCTTCAAAGCGACGGAAATCGGGCTCTCGCCGAGGAAGGGAAGCCTTCCGGTCAACATTTGGTACAATACGATGCCTACCGAATAAATGTCCGACTTCTCTCCGGCGGAGACGCCCTTCGCATGCTCCGGCGAAAAATAATGGACGGAGCCGATGACGGAGCCGGTTTGCGTAATGGAGGACGACGTCGCGGCGCGCGCGATGCCGAAGTCGGTTACCTTCACGCGTCCGTTCGTGCCGATCAATATATTATGAGGTTTAATATCGCGATGAATAATTCCGTTGGCATGGGCGGAGCCCAGCGCATCGCAAATTTGCGCTGCGATCCGCACCGCGCGCTCCACCTGAAGCGGCGCCTGTTCTTTAATAATGTCGTTTAAGTTCGAGCCTTCTACAAATTCCATAACGATAAAATGCGTTTCTTCGTCCTGGCCGACATCGTACACGTTGACGACGTTCGGGTGAGAGAGCGACGCAGCGGATTGCGCCTCCCGGCGAAACCGGCGGACAAATTCTTCGTCATGAACGTATTGCTGGCGCAGCACCTTTACCGCGACATTGCGGTTCAGCAGCGTATCCCGCGCTTTGTAAACGAGCGCCATCCCGCCGCCGCCTACGCGTTCCAGCATTTCATAACGTCCCGCGAGCAAATTTCCTGTCACCCGGTCTCACCCCTTCTGCTGATCGATTGTTTATTCATTGTTCAAAAGCACCACCGTTATGTTATCGTCCCCGCCGGCATCCAGCGCCAGCTGTACGAGCAAATCCGCCTTCTCCTGAAGGGGGGCGTCGGTTCGCAGCGTCCTGATCATATCTTCCAAGTCTACTAAATTCGATAATCCGTCGCTGCAAATGACAAGCGTATCCCCCGAGTGCCAAGAAAGCTTCTCGATATCGATCTCCACCTCGGCATCGGTTCCCAGCGCTCTGGTGACAACGTGGCGCCTCGGATGCAACTGCGCTTCCTCGGGCGTAATTTGCCCGCTCTTCAACAATTCATAAACCAGCGTATGATCCTCCGTCAGCTGACGGGCATCCTCCCCGTTCACCAAATAAGCCCGGGAATCCCCGATATGGCCGATTAACAGATGCTCGGCGTCGGCGAGCGCGGCCGTAACCGTCGTGCCCATGCCGCGGTAATGCTCTTTGCTCGAGGCGATTTCGAACACCTTTGCGTTCGCCTGGCGAATCGCTTCGCGCAAATGCCCGGCGCATTCCTCCAAGTTCCCCTCGGCGCAAAGCTTCTCAAGCTCCTGCTGCAAAATTTCCACCGTAATTTGGCTGGCGGTGTCGCCGGCTTGATGTCCGCCCATGCCGTCAGCGACGACGGCAAACGTTAAACCGCCGAGCCCGTTTCGGACGACGGCGCGGTCCTCGTTCACCGAACGAACCCGGCCGACGTCGGATTTATGTGCTGAAATAAGCATTACATTCACCTCGCGGTTGACTCCATATGCTTCGCACGCAGCTGTCCGCAGGCGGCCGCAATGTCGTGGCCCTGCTCTCTGCGGATCGTCGTGTTTACCCCTTTTTCCACTAGAATACGCTGGAATTGAAAAATGTCTTCCCGGCTCGTCCGCTCGTAATGCTCACGCTCGGGCACATAGTTGACGGGAATCAGGTTTACGTGGCACAGCATGCCGGACAGCACGTCGCCGAGCTCCTCCGCATGCTCCGGCCGGTCGTTGACGCCGTTGATGAGCGCGTATTCGAACGTGACGCGCCTTCCGGTTTTCTCAATGTAATATTTCAAAGCGTCCATCACCTGCGCGAACGGGTACCGGCGGTTGACCGGCATCAGCTTCGAGCGGAGCTCATCGTTCGGCGCGTGAATCGAAATCGCCAAGCTGATTTGCGTGTTCCAATCCGCGAAGGCGATAATGCCCGGCACGATGCCGCTGGTGGACACCGTAATGTGGCGCTGGCCGATATTGAGCCCCTTCTCGTGAATCATCGTTTGCAGAAACTGCTTCACATTGTCATAGTTTTCAAACGGCTCGCCCGTACCCATTATGACGATGGAGCTGACGCGCTCTTTCGTTGCATCGAGCAGCTTCTGAGCGTAAACGACCTGAGCGATAATTTCGCCCGCGGTCAAATTGCGCTTCAAGCCGCCGAGCGTCGACGCGCAGAACGTGCAGCCGACACGGCAGCCTACCTGTGTCGTTACACATATGCTGATCCCGTAGTTGTGCCGCATGACGACCGTCTCGATCGCGTTGTTGTCCCACAGACCGAATAAAAACTTTACGGTGCCGTCCTTCGACTCCAGCTTCGTAATTTCGTTCAGCGTCACGAACTGAAATTGTTCCGCCAGCTTTTCCCGCATGCTCTTCGGCAAATTGCTCATTTCGTCGAAGGAGCTTGCGCGCTTGACGTACAGCCAATCGAAAATTTGTCCGCCCCGAAAGGCGGGCTCGCCGTTCTCCTTCGCCCAATCCTGCAAAGCTTCCAGAGAAAGGTCGTAAATAAACGGTTTTTCCGGTTTTATATCTGGATTTTTCATATGGTTGATCCCCGGCCTTTTTTTACCTCTATTGTAATCTGATGTTGCCTATTTTAACACAGGCTTGATTGCTTAGGGCTTATTTCTTGCGAAGCCGCGCGATGAAAAAGCCGTCGGAGCCGAAATAATGCGGCAGAACGCGAAGCTGTCCAGGTGCGATCGCGCACCGGGCGGCGACCTCCTGCGGCACGTAACGGGCAATCGAATCGTCAAGCTCGAACATCGGATATTCCGATAAAAACCGCTCGATCTGCCGCTCGTTCTCTTCCGCATCCAGCGTGCATGTGCTGTACACAAGCGTTCCTCCCGGCCTGAGCAACCCATGAATACTTGTCAAAATGTCGTGCTGCAGCCCGGCGATTTCTTTCACATCCTCCGGGCGTTTCGACCACTTGATGTCCGGCTTGCGCCGAATGACGCCGAAGCCCGAGCACGGCGCATCGAGCAGAACGGCGTCAAAGCTGTTCTCCGGAAACTTGCCGGCCAGCTTCGTCGCGTCGATCGTATGCGTCTCGACATTGGATAATTCGAGCCGCTTGACGTTGCTTTCGATCAGCTCGCGCTTGTGAGGATGAATGTCGCAGGAGACGACCGTGCCCTCGCCTCCCATCAGCTCCGCGAGGTGCGTCGTCTTTCCGCCGGGGGCGGCGCAGCAATCGAGCACCCTCGCTTTCGGAGGCGGAGCAAGAGCCGAGGCCACCAGCATCGAGCTTTCGTCTTGAATCGTGCACAAGCCGTCCTTGTACCATTGCGAATGGGCCATATTGCCCGCACCTTTCACGACGATGCCGGATGGGCTTACGTCGGACGGCTTCGCGTCGATTCCGGCGCTCGTAAGCTTCCGGAGAAGCTCGTCCCGCGAGATGCGAAGCGTATTCGCACGGATGCTCACGCTCGGCGGCTCGTTGTTTGCCGCGGCGATGTTCGCTGCGGTCTCTTCTCCGAATTGACCGATCCATCGCTTCACGAGCCATTCCGGGTGGGAATGAACGAAGGCGATGCGTTCGCTCGCCGTCCAGTCCGGCTGCGGCTGCAGCGGGTCCGGAGTGCGAAGCACGTTGCGGAGCACGGCGTTCACCATGCCGCTGATCCCTTGGTGGCCGCGCCGCTTGGCGATCGCTACCGCCTCGCTGACCGCCGCATGGGCGGGAACGCGGTCCAAATACAACAGCTGATATGCGCTTAAACGAAACAAGCTGCGTACCCACGGCTGCAGCTTTTCCACACCTTTATTGATAAAACGGTTCAGCACCGTATCGAGCGTATTTTTGCGTTGAATCGTACCGTACACGAGCTCGGTCGCAAGAGCGGCTTCCCGCGGCTCGGGGCGATGCTTTTGCAGCGCCTCGTTCAACGCGAGATTGCTGTAAGCGCCCTCCGCCTCGACCGACAGCAGCGCCTGCAATGCCAGCTCTCTCGCTCCGACGGGTCGGGAGCGATTTGCCGCGCGGCTCACGGGGTTGCCTCCCCGAGCCGGTCGCCCGCTTTCAGCTGTCCGCCCCGGACGAAGTCCGCCGCGGGCAGCGCCTTCTTGCCGGCCGGCTGTACCGTCAGCAGGCGGAGAATGCCGTCGCCCGCCGCAACCCGTATGCCGTCCCCATCCGCAGTGACGACCGTTCCCGGCGGCTTGCCCGAAGCCGAGCCCTGCTCCGGCGCCGTCTTCCACACCTTGAACACGTCGCCGTTCCAATACGTAAACGCGCCGGGCCTGGGCGACAAGCCGCGCACTTGGTTGTGAATGTGCGCCGCCGGCTTGCTCCAGTCGATGCGCTCGTCGTCCCGCGACAAATTCGGCGCGTAGGTAGACTGAGCGTCGTCCTGCGGCGTGCGGGTTGCGGTGCCGTCCAATATGGAAGCGACGGTCGGAATGAGCAATTCGGCGCCCGCCGCGCTCAGCTTCTCATACATCGAGCCCGTGTCGTCCTCCGGCTCGATCGGCACCCGGACGACGGAGATCATGTCCCCGGTGTCGAGCCCTTCCGCCATATACATTATCGTTACGCCCGTAACCGTATCCCCGTTCATAACCGAACGCTGAATCGGCGCGCCGCCGCGGTATTTCGGAAGCAGCGAGCCGTGCACGTTGATGCAGCCGTAATGCGGAAGCTCCAGCACCGACTTCGGCAATATTTGGCCGTAGGCGGCCGTTACGATCAAATCCGGCTTGAAGGCGGCGAGCTCTTCCACCGCGTCCGCAGCCCGCAGCTTGACCGGCTGCAGTACAGGAATGCCATGGCGCAGCGCTTCTTCCTTGACCGGCGTCGGCGTCAGCACCCGTTTGCGCCCGACCGGGCGGTCGGGCTGCGTGACGGCCGCAACGACGTTATATCCGGCATCGATCAGCGCCCGCAAGCAAGGTACGGCAAAATCGGGGGTTCCCATAAATACGATCGCGGGAAATTGCGATTTCATCATGCTTCTTCTTCGTCCTCTTCCTTAGGCTCATATACTCGCTCGGCGATGTCGATATACAGCACGCCGTTCAAATGGTCGATTTCATGCTGAAGCGCGCGCGCCAAGTAGCCTGTTGCGTCAACGACGATTTGTTCTCCGTCGCGGTTAAGCCCTTTGACTTTAACGCGGTTCTTTCTTCTGACGTCTCCCTGCAGGCCGGGAATGCTCAAGCAGCCTTCCGGGCCGAACTGCTCTCCGTCCGCTTCCAGGATTTCCGGATTTACGAGCTCGATCAAGCCGTGCTCGTCTCCGATATCGACGACGATGACCCGCTTTAATATGCCGATTTGCGGAGCGGCGAGCCCGACGCCTGGCGCGTCGTACATCGTGTCCGCCATATCGGTGAGCAGCTTCTGAATGTTTGGAGTCACTTTCGGAACTTCTTTCGCTCTCTCTCGGAGAACCGAGTCCGGGTGCTTAACGATGATGCGGATTGCCATAGATTTTGCACTCCTTCTTTTTTTAGGCCGGAATGGCTCAGTTACATGCATGTATGCGTCACATGAGCATCTGGGGGTCTACGTCCAGCTGGATGCTCAATTTCGACTTTCGTATTTCGTCGCGAAGCTCGTCGGCCGCATCCTTTAATGCGTCGATCGCGGCTGTTTCTCCACGATATTTTACCACGCATTGGAATCGATATCTATCTTTCAGCTTCGGAATGGGCGAAGGCACAGGACCGAGCAGCTCCGGAGGACCGTATTCCCAAGCTTTGCGGCCGATGCTGGCCCGTAAGCCTGCAGCGAACGATTCGCTCCACCTCAAAAGCTTCGACGCATCCTCATGGGCGAGCGTGGCGAGCGCCAATCGGCGGTATGGAGGGTAACCGAGCTCCTTGCGCATCGTCAGCTCCCGCCGGGCGAAGGAGCGGTAGTCGTGTTTGGAGGCGTGCACAATGCTGTAATGGTCGGGCGTGTACGTCTGCACGATGACTTCGCCGGCGAGCTCATGACGTCCCGCTCTCCCCGCCACCTGCGTCAGCAGCTGAAACGTCCGTTCCGCGGCGCGAAAATCCGGGATGCGCAGCACCGTATCGGCGCTAATGACGCCGACCAGCGTCACATAAGGAAAATCGAGCCCCTTGGCCACCATTTGCGTCCCCAGCAGCACGTCGGCTTGACGGTTGCGGAACGCCGCGAGCAGCTTTTCGTGGGCGCCTTTCGCAGCCGTCGTATCGACGTCCATCCGGATCGTCCGGATGCCCGGGAACAGCTTTGCGAGCTCCTCCTCCACCCGCTGCGTGCCTGCGCCGAAATGGCGGATATGCTCGCTTCCGCAGCTCGGGCAGGCAGTGGCCTCCCGCTCGGTATAGCCGCAATAATGGCATCTCGAATGGCGGCTCGTCCGGTGGTACGTGAGCGTTATATCGCAATGCGGGCATTGCGCCGTAAAGCCGCACGACCGGCAAAGCACGAAGGTGGAGTATCCTCTGCGGTTGAGCAGCAGCACCGATTGCTCGCCGCGCTCAAGCCTCGCCTCCAGCGCCTCTCTCAGCCGTCTTGAAAACATCGCCCGGTTGCCGTCCTTCAGCTCCGAGCGCATGTCTACGATTTCCACCGCGGGCAGCGGCTTTCCGTTTACCCGCTCCTGCATTTCCAGCAGCGCGTACTTTCCCTGGCGAGCGGCCAAATACGTTTCCAGGGATGGCGTCGCGGAGCCGAGCACGACCGCCGCTCCGTGCATGTTCCCCCGCCGCAGCGCGACGTCTCTCGCATGATATTTCGGCGATTCCTCTTGCTTATAGGAAGATTCGTGTTCTTCATCAATAATGATAAGTCCGATATTCGTAAACGGCGCAAACACTGCAGATCGCGCTCCGATGGCGATCCGCACTTTGCCCTCGGCGATTTTCCGCCATTCGTCATAGCGCTCTCCGGTAGACAGCCTGCTGTGCATGACCGCGACCTCGTCGCCGAACCGGCCTTTAAAGGCGTTCACCGTTTGCGGCGTCAACGATATTTCCGGCACGAGCAAGATCGCTTCGCGCCCCGCGTCGAGGCACGACTGCATCGCCTGCAAATATACTTCCGTCTTGCCGCTGCCGGTTACGCCGTGCAGCAGAAACGCTTCGTGCTTTGACTGGGCTACCGCCGCGCGAATCGGTTCAAGCGCGGATGCCTGCATGCTCGTGAGCGGAAGCGGCTTCGACGTCTCGAAGGTGCGGTGCGCGAACGGGTCGCGGGCAACCTCCGTTTCTTCGACGGAGACAAGCCCCTTCTCCTCGAGCGAGCGAACGGCGCCGGCGCTCGTTCCGGCTGACTTCAGCAGCTCGGCAAGCGCAATCGGCTCGTCGCCGTCCGCAAGCAGCTGCAGCAGCTCCGCCTGCTTCGGCGCCTTCCTGCGGAGCGATTCCGCGGCGGCGAGGAGCGCTTCGGGCGCTTCTCGCCGCGATACGAACAAAGCGAGCTTCTTACCGGCTGCGTCACGGATTTGCTTCTCCTCCGTGACGATCCCTTGATCGACCGCCATCCGCAGCAGCTCGGACCGGTCCGCGAACGTCTTCAGCAAATCCGATTCGGCGGCCGCCCCTTTCCGCTCTATGTATGCGATGAGCTCCGCCATGTCGGACAGCTGCAGTCCTGCCTGCGCGCGCGCCGATTCCGACAAACGGTACACCGTTTCGGTCTTCGTCTTCAGCGCGCTCGGCAGCACCGCAGACAGCGCGGTATGCAGCGTGCACACGTACTTTCGGCTCATCCAGGCCGACAATTCGAGCAAATCCTCAGTGACAGCGGGGGTTAAATCCAGCACGGACTTCAGCGGCCGCAGCTTGTCCGCCGGCGTGTCGCTGGAATCCGCCGTTCCGACTACAAAGCCGTGCAGCAAACGCGGACCGAACGGCACGGCGACCCGCACGCCCGGTCGCACAAGCGGCCGGAGACGGTCCGGCACCGCATAGTCGAACGGCCGGTCCGTTTCCCGGGCCGCTACGTCTACCACTACTTTGGCAATCATTCGTCCGCCTTACCTCTTTCCCGCTCGGCAAGCAGCGCCGCTGCGAGCGCGACGATGCGCTCCGCCGCCTCCCGCTTCGCTTGCAGCGGAAGCTTCTCGACCAAGCCTTCCGCGTTATATATCGAAATCTCGTTCGTATCGACCGCAAAACCGGCTCCAGGCACCGTCACATCGTTCGCTACGATCAAATCGCAATTTTTCTTTACAGCTTTTCCGATGGCAAACCTTTCCAAATCATGTGTTTCGGCTGCAAAACCGATCAATACCTGATGCGTTTTTCGTTTACCCAGCTCCTGAAGAATATCGGTCGTCTTTTCCAATTCGAGCGTTAGACGGTCCCCGTCCTTCTTGATTTTTTTGTCCTCCGCCTTCACCGGGCGATAATCCGCTACGGCCGCCGCCTTCACGACGATATCCGAGCTCTCGTACAAAGACAGGACCGCTTTCAGCATATCCGCAGCCGACTCCGCATAGACGACGTCCACTCCGGACGGCGGTTCGACGCTTGTCCGGCCTGCGACGACGGTAACGCGGGCTCCCCGGTCTCTGGCGGCCTCGGCGATCGCGAAGCCCATCTTGCCCGAAGAATCGTTCGTCAAATAACGGACGGGATCGATGCGCTCCATCGTCCCTCCCGCGGTTACGAGCACCCTTTTGCCGGCTAGCAGCTTGGACGCGCCAAGCATTCGCGTCAGCTCCTCTACGATGTGTTCCGGCTCGGCAAGCCGTCCTTTGCCCGTATATCCGCAGGCAAGAAAGCCTTCGCCCGGCTCGACGAAGCGAACCCCTCGTTCCCGCAGCGTCCTCATGTGGCCCTGTACGACCGGGTTCGCATACATGTGAACGTTCATCGCCGGGGCTGCAAGAATCGGGGCGCGCGTCGCGAGCAGCGTCGTGCTCAGCATGTCGTCGGCAAGGCCCAGCGACAGCTTCGCCAAAAAGTTCGCCGTCGCCGGCGCAACGATGACCGCATCCGCGCGGTCCGCAAGGTCGATATGCGAGATGACCGAGGCGTCCGCCTCATCGAACGTATCCACGATGACCCGGTTGCGGGATATCGCTTGAAACGTCAGCGGCGCAACGAATTTGACCGCGGATTCGGTCATGACGACGTGCACGTCGGCGCCAGCCTGCTTCAGCTTGCTGCATACAGCGGCGGCTTTGTAGGCGGCTATGCCCCCCGTAACTCCTAAAACAATCGTTTTCCCCTGCAGCAAAGCGCTCACTCTCCCTTAGAGAAAAAAATAACAACCGCTGAGGGTTGTCAAGTTTGTTTGGCGTGTGCCGAATGATTTGCAGGCTTGAACGTTACTTTACGCTCTCTTTAGGGCTTTTCTCGACCCGAATATAATCCTGATACAGTTCTTCAAGCGCAACGCCGACATTTTTATGGGATCTCGGAGTGCGGATTTGCGATTTCGCGCCGTCGCGCAAAACGCGCGCCCGTCTGGAAGCGGCCACTACCAGCAAATACTTGCTGTCGGTCTTCTCAAGCAGTTTGTCGATTGACGGATACAACATATGGTTACACCTCGTTCAGCCAAGATTGAATTGCGGGAATCATGCGTTCCTTTTTGCAGTGCTCCGCTTGAATGATGCTCCGAATTCGCTTGCAGGCATCATCGACAACATCGTTAACAACCGCATAATCGTATTGCTCGATCAGCTTCAGCTCTTCGGTCGCCGTCTGCATTCTCGATTGAATGACGCTTTCGCTCTCGGTCCCGCGCCCGGTAATTCGGCTGAGCAGTTCGGGCAGCGAAGGAGGAAGCAGAAATATAAATACCGCTTCGGGGAAATTTCTCTTCACCTGCATGGCGCCTTGGACTTCGATTTCCAAAATGATGTCGCGGCCCTGCTCGATCGTCTCCTCAACGAACCGTTTGGGGGTCCCGTAGAAATTCCCGACGTATTCCGCCCACTCCAACAGCTCCCCACGGTCGATCATGTCGCGGAACCGTTCGCGGGAAGTAAAGAAGTAATTTTTCCCTTCTACCTCGCCGGCGCGCGGCGCGCGCGTCGTTGCGGATACGGAATATACGAGGTCGGGGGCCAGCTCGCGCAGCCTGGCGCACAGCGTGCCTTTGCCCACGCCCGACGGACCGGAGAGGACAAGCAATAAGCCTTTATTCATGAAACCTTCCTCTGCTTTGCTTAAGGTAATAGGTTGGGCAGCTCCTGTCATGCTCGTCATTCGTCGTTATCTTCATCCTTATTGGATAGTCGATGAGCGACCGTTTCCGGTTGAACCGCGGAAAGAATGACGTGGTCGCTGTCGGTGATGATGACGGCTCTCGTTCTCCGCCCGTACGTCGCGTCGATCAGCATATGACGGTCCCGCGCTTCCTGGATGATCCGTTTGATCGGAGCCGATTCAGGGCTGACGATTGAAATGATGCGATTTGCGGAAACAATGTTTCCGAAACCGATGTTAATAAGCTTAATAGCCACAGATGATTCCCCCTGCACCTCTATAATAGGCATTGTTGCCCTCACCGAAGCGGCTCATACCGTTATTCGCACTCCGTGCAATGAATAATCGTTCGGTTACGGCGCATTTCCGCGCTCTTTCTCTATTTCCATTCCTGTATTCTACTTCATTTACAAGGTGGGTACAAGTGGAAAACGGCGATTCGTTCGCTCCCAAATATATTTTGTCAGCTCAACCGTCATTTCGTACGCCATAAAAGGAGTAATGAGATAAATGCCGTTAAACCGCTTCATCGTAACGTCGAGCAGCTCCTTCGAAATGTCGAGGGACACGCGCCGTCCTTCTTCCCCTTCGAGACCGGCCATCCGCTTGCGCACGTCGTCCGACAGCGTAATGCCCGGCACCTCGTTATGCAAATATTCCGCGTTCCGTCCGCTCGTAAACGGCATGATGCCGATAAAAATCGGAATGCGGATATGCTTCGTCGCTTCGTACAGCCGTTCCACAAGCTCAGGATCGTATACGGGCTGTGTCATCACGTAATCGGCGCCGGCGTCGATTTTTTTCTCGAGCCGCTCCACCGCTTTATGAAGATGCCTCACGTTCGGGTTCAGCGCGGCCGCCACCGAGAAATTCGCCTTCTGCTTCAGCGGCTTTCCGGAGAACGACACGCCGTCGTTCAGCTGCTTGATCATGCGGATGATTTCGAACGACGTCAAATCGTACACCGAGCTTGATCCCGGCAAATCTCCGAATCTGGCGGGATCGCCCGTGATGGCCAGCACGTGGTCGATCCCGAGCGCGTGCAGCCCCATCAGATGCGATTGGGTGCCGATCAGATTGCGGTCTCTGCAGGCGATATGGACGAGCGGGCGCATGTTCAGCTTATCCTTCACAAGATAGCCGAGCGCCAGGTTGCTCATGCGCGTCATCGCCAGCGAGTTGTCCGCCATCGTAATGGCGTCGACTCCCGCCTCCTTCAAAGCCCGGGCGCCGCGCATAAACTTGTCGATGCTCAAATCGCGCGGCGGGTCGAGCTCGACGATGACGGTATGCCGCGTCTTCACCAATTCGACGAGCGTCGGATCCTGCTCCGCTTCAGCCGGAACAGCTTCCGCTTTCGGCTTTTCGGCGACGGCGGGAGCCCCGAGCTTCGCGGAAGGAACGTCGGCGGCAGCCGGCTTGCCGGCGCCCTCTCCGGCGTTGATCTTGTCGATCGCCTGTCTTATGGAGCGAATATGCTCCGGCGTCGTTCCGCAGCAGCCGCCGACCAGCTTCACGCCAAGCCGTGCGAATGCGAGCGCGCTCTCCCCGAAATAGTCCGGTCCCGCCGGATACGTAAACCGGCCGTCCACATATGCGGGCAAGCCGGCGTTCGGAAAGACCGAGAGCGGGGCTTCCGGATAACCGCCCAAGCCCTCTACTAAGCGAATGATGCCGTGCGGGCCGATTCTGCAATTGAAGCCGACGATGTCCGCTCCCTCGTCGCGGAGCATGTCGAACGCCTTTCGAACCGGCACGCCGTCCTGCGCGGCGCCTCCGATTTCGACCGCCAGCTGGCATATGACCGGCAAGTCCGTCATTTGCCGCGCAAGCCGCAGGGCGATGATCGCCTCCTGCACCTCATAGAACGTCTCAAGAATAATGCCGTCGATGTCCGTATCCGCAAGCACCTGCAGCTGCTCCTTGAAGGCGCCGCGCACCGCGTCGTCGTCGATCGAAATGCGCTTGCCCGCCCGAATCGAGCCTACGGCGCCAAGCACGAACGTCTCCGGCTCGCAGGCCGCCCGCGCCGCGGCCACGCCCGCACGGTTGATCCGCTCGACTTCGCCTTCCAGCCCGAACTTGGACAGCTTTTCGCGATTGGCGGAAAACGTGTTCGTTTCGAGCACGTTCGCTCCCGCCTCGACGTATTGCCGATGAATGCTCTGAATGACATCGGGCTTCGTGATGTTTAATTCCTCATACGATATGCCGACCGGAAACCCGAGCTGATACAAATACGTGCCCATCGCACCGTCTCCGACCAGCACCTCCCGGTTCATCACATCCAGAAGCTTCCCCTTCGTCATGACGCAACTCTCCCCCTAAACACTTCGTCCGCCGCTCCGGTCATATATACTCTGCCGGTTTCTTCGTCCCATTCGATGGATAGATCGCCGCCCTTTAGCGAAACGGTGCCGGCGCGCTCCATCGTCCCGTTCAATACGCCAGCCACGAGCACGGCGCACGCGCCGGTGCCGCAGGCGAGCGTCTGGCCGGCGCCGCGCTCCCATACGCGCATATCGGCCGCCGTGCGCGACCGCACCGTCACAAACTCTACGTTCGTTCGCTTCGGAAACCATTCGTGCTTCTCCAGCAGCGGTCCCCATACGTCCACCGGAAATTGCGCCGCATCGTCGACCGGTATGACGCAATGCGGGTTGCCCATGGACACTGCGGTAAACGTAAACCGTCTGCCGTCCGCCTCAATCGGCCGGTTCACTACCGGGCTTTCGTCGATCGTCGTCGGAATGCGCAGCCCGTCTAACATCGGCGCGCCCATATCGACACGTACGCGGACGACCTTCCCGCCTTCCGTAAACACCCGAACGGGCTGCACTCCAGCGCCCTTCGTTTCGATCGTCAGCTCATCCGACTCGAAGCCGCCTTGCTCCCAAACGAACTTGGCGGCGCAGCGAATCGCGTTGCCGCACTGCTCCGCCTCCGAGCCGTCCGCGTTAAAGATGCGCATCATCGCGTCCGCCGAGGCGGACGGCAATATATAAACGAGGCCGTCGGCGCCGATGCCGAAGTGGCGGTCGCATAGGCGAACGGCCAGCTCCCCGGCGTCCGCAGGCACCTCCGGGCTTCGCACCACGATAAAGTCGTTGCCGAGACCGTGCATTTTCACGAAATCCATTCTGTTCATCCCCCATTGAAAAAACGAAAACCCCCGAATCGGGGTAAGATTGACCACTTGATTAGCCAATATCATACCGCAAATCGGAGGCAAAGCCTAGTATTTCTGTCGTATTTGAACGCGTACTACAAACTTTGGGCTTTCGCGGGAGATTATCTGGCGGCCGCTCCCGCTCCGCTGCTTGCGCCATACCGGATCGTCCGGTTTTTCTTCGGTTTGGAGAGCAAGCTGCCGAAGCCGAAAAACAGCGTCGGAATCGATGCGAACAGCAGCACCATAATCCACTCCTTCAAGCCGATCGCAACGGTCTTGAAGATCGGCTGCGCCGCCTCGATGTAGATGACGCCGAGAAGCAGCAGCAAGGAAGAAATTACCGCAAGGACAAGGTATTTGTTTTCAAACAGGTTCCGGTGGAATATGGAGCGCGAGCTTCGGCAATCGAACACGTGTATCAATTGCGCCATAACGAGCGTAGCGAATGCGACGGTTTGCGCCTTCGTCAAAGAGTCCGCATCCCCCGCCGTTTGCTGAAGCACAAGCCAGAAAGGAATCAACGTGCATATCCCGATCAATACGCCGCGCGACAATATTTTCCAGCCTAAGCGGCGTGCAAAAATATTTTCCTTCGCGCCTCTAGGCTTATGCTCCATCAAGTCGGCCTCCGGCTGGTCGACGCCGAGCGCCATCGCGGGCAAGCCGTCGGTCACCAGGTTGACCCATAAAATTTGGATCGGCACGAGCGGCAGCGGCATGCCGGCCATCATCGCGATAAACATCGTCAATATTTCGCCGACGTTGGAGGCGAGCAAGTAACGGATGAACTTGCGGATATTTTCGTAGATGCCGCGCCCTTCCTCGATCGCCGCGACGATCGTTGCGAAGTTGTCGTCGCTTAAGATGAGCGCCGAAGCCTCCTTGGAAACATCCGTCCCCGTAATGCCCATGGCGATGCCGATGTCGGCCGCTTTAATCGCCGGCGCGTCGTTGACGCCGTCCCCCGTCATGGCCGCCACGTGTCCGCGGCGCTGGAGCGCCTTCACGATGCGCAGCTTGTGCTCCGGCGAAACGCGCGCATAAACGTATATGTCGTCGGCATGCTTATCGAGCTGTTCGTCGGTCATGGCGGCAAGCTGCGCGCCGCTGATCGTTCTCCCGCCCTTGGGAATCATGCCGAGCTGATCGGCGATCGCTTCCGCTGTCGTCTGATGATCCCCCGTAATCATGACCGTCTTGATGCCCGCGCGGCGGCATTTGACAATCGCCTCTTTCACCTCGCGGCGCGGCGGATCGATCATGCCCGCCAGACCGACGAAGACGAGGTTTTTCTCGGCGTCCTCGAACGCCTCCAGCGTCTCGGTCGGCTTGACGTCGCGGAACGCCAAACCGAGCACGCGTAGCGCGGACTCCGCAAACCCCTCGTTCGCTTCCATCACCTTCTGCTTGAGCGTCCCAGTGAACGGAACGAGCTTGCCGTCCCATAAAATATAGCTGCACTTATCCAGCAGCATGTCGGGCGCGCCTTTCACGCACAGCAGCCGCCCGCCCTGGTGCTCGACCAGCACCGACATGCGCTTGCGCTCCGAATCGAACGGGAATTCCGCAACGCGGCTGTACAAACCTTCCAGGCTGCTTCGCGTTACGTCGGCTTTCGCGCCGAGCACCATGAGCGCCCCTTCCGTCGGATCGCCTTTAATGTTCCATATCGTCTGCACGGTGCTCTTCGCTTTTTTCCGCTTATCCTGCACGACCGTTTCTTCTTTTACGAGCGCCGCGTTGTTGCACAACACGGAAATTTGCAAAAACCTGCGGAGCGCGCTGTCTTCGCGGCAGTCGATTTTTTCCCCGCCTGCTAAGATATGGCCTTGAGGCTCATAGCCTTCGCCGGTCACATCCAACTTCCTTCCGCCAAGCCACAGCTTCGTCACCGTCATTTTGTTTTGCGTAAGCGTTCCGGTTTTATCCGAGCAAATGACGGTCGCACAGCCGAGCGTCTCGACGGACGGCAGCTTGCGCACGATCGCCTTTCGCTTGATCATCCGCTGCACGCCGAGGGCGAGAGCGATCGTGACGATGGCCGGCAGCCCTTCCGGAATGGCGGCGACCGCAAGCGAGACGCCTGCGAGGAACATGCCGTATACCGGCTGGCCGTGCATAATGCCGGCAATGACGACAAGCACTGTCAAAGCGAGCGCCACGCCGATCAATATTTTGCCGAACTGCTCCAAGCGATGCTGCAGCGGCGTCTCCGCTTCCTCGGTGTTGTTGATCAGATCGGCGATTTTGCCCATTTCCGTATGCATTCCGGTACGAACGACAATGCCTTTGCCGGTGCCCATCGTGATCATCGTGCCGAGGAAGCCCATATTGCGCTGGTCGCCGAGCGGAATGTCGTCCTCCGTAAGCGGGCCGATCCGCTTCGATACGGGGACGGATTCGCCCGTTAGCGCAGATTCTTCGGCATACAGGCTATTCGCCTCGATGAACAACACGTCCGCGGGAACGCGGTCGCCGCTTTCCAGCGCCACCACGTCTCCGGGCACCAGTTCACGGGCAGGAATAACGGTCCATTCCCCTTCCCGAAGCACCTTGGCCGTCGGCGCCGACAGCTCCTTCAGCGCCCGCAGCGACCGCTCCGCTCGGAACTCTTGAATAAACCCGAGGATACCGTTAATGATAATAATCGCCAAAATCGTGACTGCGTCCAAATACTCGCCGAGCAAGCCGGAAATGAGCGTAGCACCCATCAAAACGAGCACCATGAAGTCCTTGAACTGGTTTAAAAATAACGTCAGCGGCGAAACGCGAACGCCTTCGCTCAGCTCGTTGGCGCCCAGCTCCTCCCGAAGACGGTCCGCCTCGGCGGTCGACAACCCTCGTTCAGGGTCCAGTCCGTGGATGTCGCAAAGCTCTTTCACGTCCATCTGATACCACGGTTTTTGCGTCATAACCCCTCTTCCCTCCCAGTGGAAATACTTGTACTAGCATCAATGTATTCATGCTTGGACGAGAATATCCCACCTGTTGAGGAACTGTTTCTCTTACCTTTTCGGGCAAAGTGTGGCAATATAGGGGTATTGTCAGGCAAGTCGAGGGAGAGTTGAAAACAATGTCATACGACGGTTTAGTCGTCCGCGCCGTAGTGCATGAAATGCAATCGTTCGTCGGCGGACGAATTCATAAAATACATCAACCGAACGAGCATGAGCTGGTTTGGACCTTAAGAGGCGGCGGCACGACAGCCAAGTGGCTGCTCTCCGCCAATCCGACCTACCCGAGAGTGCACCGGACGGAGCGCAGCTATCAAAACCCGCTGGAAGCGCCGATGTTCTGCATGCTTCTTCGAAAGTATTGCGAGAACGGCGTGATCGAATCGATCGAGCAGGTCGGCATGGAGCGGATCATCCATATTCACGTTCGGCAGCGGGATGAGCTGGGAGACGTCAGCTCCAAGCGAATCGTCATCGAGCTGACCGGCCGGCACAGCAATATCGTCCTGACGGATCCGTCCTCGGGTACGGTGCTCGATGCGATCCACCGCGTTACGCCCGCAATCAGCTCGTACCGCATCATCGTTCCCGGAAGTCCGTACGTCGCTCCGCCCGAGCAGGACAAACGCAATCCGCTGGACGCTTCACCGAGTGAAGTAACCGTCCGCCTGCATTCCGCGGTGAACGACGGGGCCGCACTAACGCCGGATCTAGCAGCGCGGGCGTTGGTGGACGGCTTTACGGGGATCAGCCCGCTGGCTGCCCGAGCCATCGCGGAGCGCGCCGTCTCAAGCCTCGCCGATGGAGAATACGTCGCCGCCGAAGCCGCCGCACATGCGTTCGTTCAAACGATGGAGGCGATTCGCAGCCATCGCTATGAGCCTAACATCGTAGTGCAGGAGCGAACCGGGAAGTCGTACTTCTCCGTCGTTCCGCTGCTTCATATCCGAGGCGAGCGAAAGCAATACCAAGGAATCAGCGAATGCTTGGAGCAGTACTACGGCGACAAGGCGGAACGAGATGCGGTCAAGCAAAAGACGCACGATCTTCACCGCTTTTTGCAAAACGAGAGGAACAAAAACGAAAAGAAGCTCGAAAAGCTCCGCGAAACGCTGAACGATGCGCAGGATGCCGACCGGTACCGCATTCAAGGAGAGCTGCTCAACGCCTACATGCACACGTTCGAACGCGGCGCCGCGCAGGTCGAAGTCGTCAATTATTACGACGAGGAGCAGCGGAGTATGACGATTGAGCTCGACCCGCTGCTTACGCCTTCCGAAAATGCGCAGCGGTATTTCAAAAAATACCAAAAGATGAAAAACAGCCTGACCGCGGTGGAGGAGCAAATGGAGGAAGCGTCCAAAGAAATCCGCTACCTCGAGGATTTGCTGCAGCAGCTGGACGACGCGACGCTGGCCGACATCGAAGAAATTCGCGCCGAGCTTGTCGAAGGCGGCTACGTCCGCAGCAGAGGCGGCCGCAAGGAGAAGAAAGCGCGCCCGGGCGCCAAGCCGCAGCTGCACGGCTTCGTCTCTTCCGAAGGCGTCACGATTTATGTAGGAAAAAACAATACCCAGAACGATTACATCACGAACCGTCTTGCGCACCCTTCCGATACGTGGCTGCACACGAAGGATATTCCGGGCTCGCACGTATTGATCCGCGGCGACCGGTTCGGCCAAGCGACCTTGGACGAAGCTGCGAATTTGGCGGCTTACTTCAGCAAAGCGAAAAGCTCCAGCAGCGTTCCCGTCGATTACACCCAGGTCCGCCATGTGCGCAAGCCTTCGGGCGCAAAGCCCGGATTCGTCATCTATGAACGGCAAAAGACGATCTATATTACGCCGGACGAAGAGAAAGTAAAGGCGATGTCCGCCGGAAAGCAGCAAGGCTGAGGCTTGAGCTTCAGCCTGTTTTTTTGTTCGAAGCGTGCGCCGGCTCCCGAAGGACGCAACTCTTGTGCTCCCCGTTCACCCAATACACATTGACGGACAGCGGTCTAGGCTCCTGTAAGTACATCGCTCTCATATACTTGGCCAAACCGGAGCGCAGGGCGATCTCCTTCGCCGTCTTCGCTTTCGCGATGCCCCCGTCCACCGTCAGCGCGATCGCCATATCGTAGCTCGGAAAACCGACAAGGAAAGATGACGGCATCCCTTTCTCCCTCAGCTCCTTCAAGAAAAACTGCAGCTGGAACGGGTGGTCGGCGCCGTAAAACACATGCATCGTTCCGCCTTCCCAAAAGTTCAGCGCGGGAAACGATTCCGCAGGCGGCACCCAGCCTTTGGCGCGCACGTTATCGTACGCAATCCGCTTCCACCTCGCCTGCTCGCCCGGCGGAACCATCTGCTTGCTCAGCAGCAAACATATGCCGTCCCTCCGTTCCAGAAACATCGTATCCAGCCCTTCCACCGTCGCGTCGGTCAGCAGCCCGTCTCTTTCCCCTCTCCGGTCCGGAGCATACAGCTTGTGACGCAGCACAGGGTATACGTGCTCCTCGCGAAAGCCTTGCCAGTCTTCCTGCAAGCTGCGCGACATGCTTAATGCCTTCACTTGCGCATTCAGCCCTTCGATCACGCAATTCAAATCGTTCGTTCGGGAATAAGCGGTCCAAATATTGTTGAAATTCATTACCGCCAAATCTTCCTGATAGCCTTCAAAACGTATCGTATACAGCAATTCCTCCTCTTTCGGCTCAAATCGGATGCTCGGCTCCTTCTCCTGAATATGCTTGATCAAAAACGCCGTCATCTCTTCCTTCGTAAACAATAATGCTCCCATTCGCCTTTCACTCCTTATCGGCTGTTTTCAAAAAATCGGAATAACAAAAAACACCTTCGGAACGGCCGAGGCCGTTCCAAAGGTGTGCTTCACCTTAAGATGTGCTGTTGGATATATCATACCACCATTTTCCAATCCATGCAATCCTTTTATTGCTTTTCTTGCTCCCACTGTTGAACGAGCGACGTCAAATAGGCTCGTACGGAGCCGGAAAGCTCGGGGCGCCGCAGGGCGAATTCAATCGTCGCCTCGATATATCCGAACTTGTCGCCGATGTCGTACCGCTTGCCTTGCAGCGTGCAGGCGATCATGCGCTTGTCCTTGTTCAAAATCCGCAGCGCGTCCGTCAGTTGGATTTCTCCCCCGCGTCCGGGCTGCAAATGCTCCAGAATGCGGAATACGTGGGGCTCGATAATATACCGGCCGATTACCGCCAAATTGGACGGCGCCTGCTCCCGGTCCGGCTTCTCAACCAAATCCTCAAGCCACGTTCCGTTCACGCCCGCTACGGGCTCCGACGGGGAGACGATGCCGTACTTTTGCACTTCATCCCAAGGCACCTGCTGCACGGCTACGACGGACGTCCGATGCTCCTCGTGCGCCTGAAGCATTTGCTTCAGGAACGAGGGCTTCGATTCGATAATGTCGTCCCCGAGCAATACGGCGAACGGCTCGTCTCCGATAAACGTTCTGGCGCACAATACGGCGTGTCCGAGTCCGAGGGGCTGCTTTTGGCGAATGTAATGAATGTCGACCATGTTGGAAATGCCGCGGATCATGTTCAGCATTTCCTCGTTCTTTTTTTCCTCCAGCATCAATTCCAGCTCGATCGATTTGTCGAAATGGTCCTCGATCGCCCGTTTATTCCGGCCGGTTACGATAATGATATCTTCGATGCCCGCATCGATGGCTTCCTCCACGATATATTGGATAGCGGGTTTATCCACAATCGGCAGCATCTCTTTCGGCTGCGCTTTAGTCGCCGGCAAAAATCGGGTGCCAAGACCCGCGGCCGGAATGATCGCTTTACGTATCATCATGTATACCTCTCTTTTCTTCCCGTTGCTTCGAACAGCCGCCGAACGACGGACCGATCGACCGTGCGCGAGCCGAGCGGAGCATGAAAAGCGATGCCGTCGCGAAACCCGTGGAAATCCGAGCCCGCCGTCGCAACGAGCCCGAGCCGCAGCCCCAGCTTCCGGTATGCCGCTTCCTTCGCTTCGTCGTGGTCCGCATGCGCGGCTTCAACCCCGTCCAGTCCGGCGGACACAAGCCGCTCGGCGAGCTCTTCCCCTGCGGAATAAAGCCCCGGATGAGCGAGCACCGCAGCGCCGCCCGCTTCATGAATCCAGCGCACTGCCAACTCCGGCGCCACTCTCGGTACCGTAACGTACGCCTTGCCGCCGGAGCCGATCAGCGTCTCGAACGCTGCGGAGACGGATTCGACGTACCCTTTGCGCACAAGCAGCTCCGCGATGTGAGGACGGCCGACGGCCTTCTCCTTGCCGCTTCTCCGCTCCGCCGCAACCGCTTCCGCCTCCTGCAGCGTCACGACATAGCCTAATTCGTTCAGCTTTTCAATCAGCAGCTCGTTGCGCTTCAATCTCGCGTCGCGCTGCTCGGCAAGCCGTTCGAGGAACGTTTCGTCGCGAATGTCGACCCAATACCCGAGCACGTGCACATCCCCGTCGTCGCCGCTCGTGCTGATTTCAACGCCGGGAATGACCGTAACGCCGCTTCCGGCTCCTTCTTCCAGCGCCTCCGCGACGCCGGCCACCGTATCGTGATCCGTTATGGCAAGGCCGGCCAAACCCGATTGTTTGGCAAGGCGCACGTTTTCGCTCGGCGTTTGGCGGCCGTCGGACGCCGTCGTATGCGTATGCAGGTCGTACCGCCCTTCGTTCATTCCGTCCGTCTCCTTTACAGCCATTTGCTGAGATCCCTCTCCCGCAAAAAGGTCAAGAACGTAACCGCCGAAATCGGCAGGAGGGTCGTTTTTAAATACATCGCGTAAAAATGCCTCATGAACCGGATTTCGCGCAAGGGCACCATCTTGAGCACCCCGAGGGCGAGCTCATGCTTGACGGACGATTGCGACAAAAACGTGATGCCGAGCCCGGCTTCGACCGCCGACTTGACTGCGCCGGTGCTCCCGAGCTCCATGACGATTTTCATCGACGCGGGGTCGATCGAGGCGCGGCGCAGCTCCTGCTCCATCACCTGGCGCGTCCCGGAGCCCTGCTCCCGCAGCACGAACGGATATGTGAGCACATCCTCAAGCGTAACTTCCGGCAAAGACAGCAGCGGATGTCCGTCGGGCACGATCAGCTTCAGCTCATCGCTGAGCACCGGCTCCGTATGAACATCCGGATGGACGACCGGCGCTTCAATTAATCCGAACGTAAGCTGATGGCGCGTCATTTCTTCAAGAATTTGCGTCGTGTTCATCACTTTCATCTGGATCGCAATGTTCGGGTATTCCTGGTTAAAAGGCCCGAGCAGCCTTGGCAGCACATATTCCCCGACCGTCAGGCTGGCGCCCAGCTGCAGCCTGCCCTCCAGCATATGCGTAAATTTGGATAAGGCGATATCCGTCTCCTTCACGAGCTCGATGCTTCTGCGGGCGTAAGGGAGAAGCGCTTTCCCCGCGTCCGAAAGTTCGATTTTTTTGGTGGAACGGATAAACAATTTCGTTCCGAAATATTCCTCAAGCGCTTGAACCTGCATGGTCACAGCGGGCTGAGTCATATGAAGGGCGGCAGCGGCCGCAGAGAAGCTGCCCTTCTCGGCCACCGTATGAAATATATGCAGTTGATGAAAGCTTAGCGCCATATGAGCTCACCGCTTTACGAGTTTTTTATAACTAACGAGATCGGCAATTGTTTAGTTTCAACAAAACCTTTCGCCAATCGCGGTCTTGCTACATTATACCAGAGTGCAGCGGCATGAAAAAAGCGCGGGGCTAACGCACACACCGCGCCTTCATCTTTTTTTTCTGCCGTTTTTGATCAACGTCATCCGTCTCGAGTGGCGAAGCCACGAATAATACGTCCGCAAATCCCTTAGCTCCATCGTTTCCGACATCCTGCCTAAGAACGTTACGACGATCATCTTTTCCAGAGGCTTGCCCTCAAGATCCATATGGCGGTCGGAAGGCGCAAACTCGGCGACGAACACCAAATCGTCCTCTACCGTATACACATCCTGTTCGTTTCGGTAATAGGAACGGATCGTCCCTTTCTTCAGATGCTCCCAAAGAAATGCGCAAATATCGTCGGTGCCCGTTTTCTCCGATTCCACCCGGTTCGTCCACCGTTCCTTGGCGTGATTCGTCACGATAATGTCGGCGATTCTTTTGTCCCCCAGCTGCACGAAAAATGATTCGTAAGTCCCCCACCGTTCCGTCGCTTTATCCTTCATTCGTCTCCTCCGCTGTACGGCCGCCGCCTTTGTTATTTCTCATATTACAACAGGAAATTAACTTTTCCAGCGAAAAAGAAACGCATAAAAAATGCCTCCCGCCGAAACGGAAGGCATTGCTTTTTTTCTAAAAATGTGCTTAGTAGGTATAAAATCTCGTTTTGTCCGGTATCGTATTGTTGTATTCCGTAGGTATTTCTGCCCGGTAAGACCGTTCTACTTTCTTTACGTAAGGCAATCGTTGTATACTTTTTATCGTCTCCTCCGCACGGTCGGCATGGACGTAAAGCACCGCATAAAACATCTTTTTGGAGATGTAGTGAAGCGTTCCGTATTTCTCAAGATTCCGTGCGGATTTCGTATCGGATAACCAGACAATGATACCGAGCCGTTCCACAAACATGAGTATTCCCCATTTCCAAGTGAGACTGGTACTTCTTATGGATACTATTATAACAGAAAATTGTCGAATGGAGCGTCGATCTTCATGTCCGAATCAATTCAGCTGATCCATATGATGAGAGGATCCGTCATCGAGTCCGTTCACCGCGGCCATATGGCCGTCGTGGACACGAGCGGGAAGCTTGCCGCCGGAGCGGGAAATCCCGATTATGTTACGTATGCCAGATCGTCCGCGAAATTTATACAGGCGGTGCCGGTCGTTGCGTCCGGCGCAGCCGAGGCGTTCGGTTACAACGAGCGGGAGATCGCAGTGATGTGCGCTTCCCACGGCGGCGAGCAGCGGCACGTGGAAACCGTCGCGGGCATGCTCGGCAAGCTCGGGATCGGGCCGGAGATGCTGCTTTGCGGCGCTCACGCCCCGTACCATAAACCGTCGGCGGAAGCGCTCGCGCTGGAAGGAAAAAAGCCGACCGCTCTTCACAACAACTGCTCCGGCAAGCATACCGGGATGCTTACGTTAGCCGTTCACATGGGGGCGCCGCTCGAGACGTACTTGGAGCCGGATCACCCCGTTCAGAAGCGAATGCTCGCGACCTACGCCGCGTTCGCCGGGATCCCCGAGGATTCCATTGCCATCGGCGTGGACGGCTGCGGCGTTCCCGTGTACGGCACGCCGCTCAAAAACATCGCGCTCGCCTTCGCCCGCCTCGGGACGCCTGCAGATCCGCTTCCTTCCGAAGCGTGCCGCACGATCGTCGGCGCCGTTTCGAAGCATCCGCACATGATCGCAGGCGAAGGCCGGTTCGACACCGCGCTGATCATCGCTACGAACGGCAAGCTTGTCGGGAAGATGGGCGCGGAAGGCGTATTCGCGGTGACGATGCCGGGGTCGGGACTTGCTTTGGCGAGCAAAATCGAGGACGGCAATCAACGGGCGAATTATCCGGCCGTTACCGAGGCGCTGCTGCAGCTCGGATGGCTGACACCGGAAGAGAGCGAAAAGCTGTCGTCGTTTCATCGCCCCGTCATCAAAAACTGGGCCGGCACGGAGGTCGGCCGCACCGTGCCGGTGTTCAAGCTGGATCGATTCTGATAAATGGCGGCTCGCTCTAACGGACAAGGATGCAGTTATTCGGCGTTTTGAATGGAGTTTGCAGTTGTAACGGACACCGTAGCAGTTATTGCCTCGAAAAAACAGGGATCAGCGCCAAAAATCGGGGTTTAGCGTCTGTAGTGTCCGTTAGCGGCATGACGGTGGGGAAAATGGCGATATAACGTCTGTGGTGTCCGTTAGCAACGAAAAAAAGATGCGTCCGCCAAGGAAGCTTACGGCTTCCCTTGGCGGACGCATCCGTTATGTTCGTCACCCGCAGCTGCTGCAGCCGCCCGAGCAGCCGCCCGTGCCGCAGCTCGATCCGCTTTTCGGCAGCGGATCGTTGCTTGGAACCTTAACTGATTCCGACACCGCATGCGCAATAACTTCGGATACGTCATACAGCAGCTTATCGAGCGCATCCTCCGCCTTCTTGAATTCGCGGATCGACTCGACTCGTTCCATCTCCGCTTCGATCGCCTTTACATCGTTCAATGCGGCGTGATAGTCGGGATGAAAGTGCCCGAACCGTTCGCACTCCTCGAACCGCTCCTTCGCCTTCGCCATTTTCCGGATGATCGCTTTCGCCGCCTCGTCCTTCGCAGCGCGCTCCTTCCAGAACAAATATTGCGCGACCTCGCTGGATCGGAGCAGCGCGTTCCCGAGTTCGTCCGCTTTATCTAAAAGAGCAGGGAAATCCATTATATGTCTTTCGGCTATGCTCATTCCATCAACCTCGGATTTGCAAAATAAGATACAACTTCATCATATCATATTTGCGCGAGCAATGAAGAAGGAAAAACATTGCTTGCCCTAAGGCGCCGTTATTCCGGCAAGAGCAGCTGCGCCTCCGCCCATTCCTCGATCGCAATCCGCGCCTCCGCTCCGTCCATATATCCGACCGCGAACCACCGATCGTTCATCCGCTCCATCCTGCGAGGGTAGAACGTCTTCAGCTCTCCGTCTCTTCCGAGCTTTACATTCGTCCTCAGGCGAACCGCCGTCTCCACCAAATCCCGCATGGTCGACAGATGGTAGCGGCGCAGCTGCTTGATCCAAGCTTGCGGCACCTGCTCGGCCAGACGCACGCTTTCCGGTGCGGGCGGAGCGGGATCCACCGGGAACAAAGCGGCTGTCCGCCTGGAGTATACGAGCCCGCCGGGCGACTCCGGAGACTTCCCTTCCTCTGCGGAAGGAGGCGGCACCTCGCCTTCTTCCTTACGCGGATCATAGCCTTGCCGCTTGAGCACGTCGAACAATTCGTCGGCCATCCCGCTTCGAACGATGAGATCGCGGTCTCCGACGAGAGTTATCACGTAAGGCGCCGTCATCGGATGCGACCGGATGTCCTCGGCATCCTTCGAATCCCGGCAGCGAAGCAGCGTTACGTTCTCCATCGTCACCGTCCCGTACCGGCTCCCCCAGCCCCGCACCGTCTCCTCGACGTTCGAGGGCACCCCGTGCTTCGAGCCGCGGCGCAGCAGCTCCGTCACGTCCTCGGCGCTCATGCCCAGATCCAGAGCGCGCGTCAACGATTCCTTCGTCAAACGGTATTTTTCCAGCTCTTCGCCGCCGGCGTACTGGCAGCAGGCTTCCAGCCCCCAGCGGAGAGAGAACGGGACGCCGGGCGGAACAAGCACCTCGAAATCGGGCTGCACGTACCAGGTTCCCGCCTCTTCCGCGCCATCCGGATCCTGCTTCCACCTTACGGCATCCTCCTCGCCGTGCAAATTTCCAAGCTCAAGCCAGCCGAAGGCACGCATCGGACGCAGCCAGCACGCTCGAATCGCGTCCTCGAGCTCCGCTTGCGTCCGTCCGCCTTGCGGCACGCCGGCGCTCAGCAGCAGCTCGGTCATTCGGCTTACGCTCGTCCATTGCCCCGCGGGGAGCGACTGCAGCAAGGCGGCGGCATGCTGCAGCCATACATCGCTCGGCATGTACACCTCCCGCCAAATCGCCAGCAGCCGCTCGTTCATCTCGCGGCGGGAGCGGCCGAGCCACTCTTCGAGCCGCTTCGGGTTAGCGGCGATCCGGTCTACGCCTCCGGTAAGCAGGCCGAGACGGAGCGCCATGTCGTAGACGACGGCGAACGCAATCCCGTATTTATCCTGATGCAGATAGCTGTTCTGCAAACCCGCGAGCTCTTCGTCGGAGACGTCCAGCCTCTCGGATAAGCGCTGCAAGTCCCGCTTATGAAGCGTCCCCTTCTGCGTCAGCGGGAGAAGAGTATAACGCGCCGCCGAAAGCAGGCCGAACAGCAATGAGGCAATGCCGCGTCTCGGCTCGTAGGACGGAACGATTCGACCTGCGGGAATCGCAAGCGATTCGCCGCCGCCGACAAACAGCTGCTGCCAATATACGAATACGCCGTCAGCCAGCGTGTGGATGCGTTCGCCCCACGCCTTTTTCCGCGTCGTTACGATTCCCCTCCTGCGCAGTCCCGCCACCCCCGCCTCGGCCTCCCAGCCCGTCAGCTCCCAAGGTGCGGCGGCTTCCAGCGCCTCGCACGTAAAAGGCTCCTCGGCAAAATGAATCACGATGGCGCGGAGCGTTTTTTCCTCCGTTCCGCTTAATTGCGGCTTCTGTCCGATCATCGATACGCCTCCTCCGGTAACAGCTTCTCCGCCGCATCGGCCACTTGATACCTGTATCCTTGCTCGACCAAAAACATTTGCCGCTTCAGCGCGTAGTCCTGCTCTCTCGAATCTTTCGTCACGACGGTATAAAAATAAGCGGTATTGTCCCCGCGTTTGGGCCGGAGCACGCGGCCGAGACGCTGCGCCTCCTCCTGCCTGGATCCGAAGCTTCCCGAAACTTGGATCGCAACGGACGCATCCGGAAGGTCGATCGCAAAGTTGGCGACCTTCGATACGACCAGCAGCCGAAGCTCGCCCCGCTTAAATTTCCGGTACAGCACCTCACGCTGCTCGTGCGGCGTCTCTCCGGTAATAAGCGGTGCGCCGAACTGCTCGGAAATCCGATGCAGCTGATCGAGATACTGCCCGATGACCAGCGTCTGCTCGCCGTCATGCATGGAAAGCAGACGCTCGACAGCCTTCAGCTTCTCGACGTTTTCCCCGGCAATCCGGTGCTGCTCGCGCGAAGCGGCGCCGCGGTATTCCCTCGACGTCGCTTCGTCCATGGACACCCGGATTTCGCGGCAGCGCACATCGGCAATCCAGCCCTGCGCTTCGAGCTCCTTCCACGGCACCTCAAACCGCTTCGGGCCGACGAGTGAGAACACGTCGTCCTCGCGGCTGTCTTCGCGAATGAGCGTTGCGGTCAACCCGAGCCGCCGCGTCGCTTGAATTTCCGCCGTCGCGCGGAATACCGGAGCCGGCAGCATATGTACCTCGTCGTAAATAATGAGTCCCCAGCTGCGCTCCCGAAACAGGCGCATATGCGAATAAGGGGAGTCCTTCGATTTGCGGTGCGTCAGCATCTGATACGTAGCGATCGTGATCGGTTTGACTTGCTTGCGATCGCCGCCGTATTCGCCGACCTCCTCCTCGGTCAGCTCCGTCTTATCCAGCAGCTCTTCCTTCCACTGCCGGACGGAGGTCGAATTGGACGTTAGGATCAATGTGGCGCAGCCCAGCCGCGCCATCGCGAATATCCCAATAACGGTTTTTCCGGCGCCGCACGGCAGTACGAGCACGCCGCTCCCGCCCTCGGCGCTGCCCCCACGGTAAAACGCCTCCACCGCCCGCTCCTGGTAATCCCGCAGCTGAAACGGTTTTCCGCTCGCCGAAACGGTCCGGATGCGGATCGGAACCGTCTCGCTCTCCGCATACCCCGCAACATCCTCTACCGGATAGCCGAGCTTTAGCAGCTCCTGTTTAATTTCGCCCCGTTCCGCCGGCTTAACGCCGATGGCCCCCAGCTCCCGGTAGCCGTCGAAATACCGGAACATCGAGCCGTAGCCTTCGATTCGACGAAGCACAGTTTCGTCGTCGCAAGTAAGCAGCAGCCTGCTTCCCTCCTGCACCAGACGAAGCAATCCGAACCGGTTTACAAAAGATGTGACGAACTCCTCCACTTTTTTGGGAACGCCGAATTTCGCGTGCTCGGAAAGGGCGTGAACAATCGAATCCGCCGTCCAGCCCGAGGCGGCGGCATTCCAAAGCGATAATGGCGTAATTCGGTATGTATGCAAATGCTCTGGGCTTTTCCATAAATCGGCGAAGCCGTTCAGCGCCTTTCTTGCCTCTTCGGCTTTCCCGTGACCCGTTTCCAGCAGCACGGTATTATCGTTCTGCACGATGATCGGCTTGTCCGTCATGAAAATAATTCACCCCCGCTTACAAATAAACTCCGTTTTCCTGTAGAAGGAAAACGGAGCGGAAACGATTCTTCACGATTTCATCGAAGTACTGCCGACCGTGTTGCGCTGCTCGGAAATTTTGCTGAGCGCTTCTCCCGCTTCGTCCTCCGTCATATCCCGAACGGCCAAGTCGCCGATCGCCACGACGCCGATCAATTCGTTGTTTTCGATGACCGGCAGACGGCGAATTTGATTTTTCGCCATCAGCTTGGCGCATTCATCGACCGAGGTGTCCTTCGTCACCGTAATGACCTGCTGATCGCTCATGACCTCTTTGACGGCGGTGGAGCCGGAGTGCTTCTCCGCATATCCGCGAATGACGAGGTCTCGGTCGGTAATGACGCCGAGCAGCTGCTTGCCTTCCACAACCGGAACAAAGCCGATATTGTGAAGCTTCATCTTCAGCGCGACTTCGTAAATATTATCCTTCAACGTCACCGTTACAATGTCCGTTTCCATAATTTCGGCAACGGTTTTGACCGTTTTCATCGAATCTCCTCCTGCTTGGGTAAAGGATCAAAGCTGTATGCCTTCATGTCGGCATATTTTGCGTTCTCCCTTAGAATCCCCAAACGGAAGCCGTTCCATTCAGCGCCGGGAAGCGAGCGAATACAGCAGCCTTACGGACGTTTCAAGCGCGCTTTCGTCGATATCGAAAGACGGGTGATGATGCGGCGCTTGGACCGTATCCGAACCGGCGCCGACAAACACGAAGCATCCGGGCACGCGCTCCAAGTAGTAAGAGAAATCCTCGGCGGCCATAATGAGCGGAGACGTTGCCGTACGCTCGGCACCGAACAGCTCGGCCGCCCTGCGCAGCACGAAATCCGTCTCGGCCGGGTCGTTCACCACGGGCGGATACCCGAGCATGTATTCGAGCTCGTATGACGCTCCGAACATGCCGCACGTGTGCGCCAGCACCTCGTCGATCCGCTGCTGCGCATAGGCGCGAAGCTCCTTCTGGAACGTACGGACCGTCCCTTGCAGCTTGCAATCGGCGGCAATGACGTTGAACGTCGTTCCGCCGCGAATCGAGCCGACCGTAATGACGCTCGGCAGCGTAGGATCGAAGTTACGGCTGACGACCGACTGCAAATTGACGACTGCATGCGAAGCCACGAGCACGCTGTCGATCGCCTCGTGCGGCAAACCGCCGTGCCCGCCCTTACCCTTAATATGTACCGTAAATTCGTCGGCCGCCGCCATCATCGGGCCTGCAACCGTCTGTACCGTCCCGGCCGGCATCTGCGACCAAAGATGGATGCCGTATATGCAGTCCACTCCGTCCAGCGCCCCGTCCCGGATCATGGCGCTCGCCCCTCCCGGGGGCATTTCTTCGGCCGGCTGAAACAACAGCCGCACATTGCCTTCGAGCGACTCCTTCGACTCCGATAAAAGCTTCGCCGCCCCGAGCATCGCCGCCGTATGGCCGTCATGCCCGCAGGCGTGCATCACGCCGGGTACCTGCGACGCGTATTCGACGGTTTTCGCATCCTGAATCGGGAGCGCATCCATATCCGCCCGCAAAGCAACGGTGCGGCCGCCCCCGCTGCCGGCAAGATCGGCCACAATGCCGTAGCCGCCTACGTCCGTGCGGACGTTCCAGCCCCACTCCCGAAGCAGCCTCGCGGCAAACGCCGACGTCTCCCGCTCCTGGTACGACAATTCCGGATAACGATGCAGATGTCTGCGCCATGTCACGACCTGCTCCATCGTTTCCTGCAAAGTCTCTTCCCGAACCCGAACCATTCCGAATCCCTCCTCATTTATCTTATAGTAACATAATTGTCATTCCCCTTTAAGAGAGATGGTTGCGTCGAGGGACGAATTCATAATATCATGGGGTTGACGATTAGCCGCGAAGCGGTATTAACAGGAGGAATGTATTTTGATTATCGAGGACAGCGGACTGAAAGGACTGCAAGCGGAATTGGCCGATTTGGACGAAGCTTCGGAGAAGATCGGTTTTGTCCGTTGGCAATGGGAATATACCCGCGCTACATACGACTTGAAGATTGAAGATAAACCGAGCAAGGAAGACTATTTCGTGCGGATCAGCACAAGAGCGGTTGAAGGCAAGCTGGAAAACCCCGCAGCCGTGCTTGCGGTCGAAGAGGTTTACATCGGACGGGCCACGTTCCCGCACGGCCTGGATTACAATTCCGCAGTGCCGGAGTCGGTTATGAAGCTGGCGAAGCAGAAGCTTGCCGCCTTCAAACAGCTGATTCAGGCGTAAGCGTCAGGGAACTGAAATGGAACGTAGGGGAACGCCGGATTTTCTTTTGCTGTTGCTCACGTTTCTTTTCGTGGGGTTCGGCATCGTCATGGTATTCAGCGCCAGCTCGCCCGTTGCAGCCTACGAATACGGAGACACGCTGCTGTTTACCAAGAAGCAGCTGATCGCGGGGACGCTCGGTGCCATACTCTTGCTGCTCGCCATGAATGTGCCGTATACGAAGCTGAAGAAAGGGTATCTCCCTTTCTTCGTATGTACGCTCGGGCTGCTGGTTGCCGTGCTGCTTCAGCCCGCCGGAGGCAAGCCTCGCAGCTGGATCGATCTCGGCTTTTTTTCGATCCAGCCCGCGGAGCTCGCCAAGCTTGCCATCATCTTGTATTTAAGCTCCATGATTTGCAAGAAGGGCGAAAAATTCGAACGGTTCAAGAACGGCTTGCTGCCCGTCGCTATGGTCGTAGGGTTTGTCGCATTCTTGATCCTGAAGCAGCCGGATTTCGGTTCGGCCTTTATTTTTCTTTGCTGCAGCGCCATCGTCATTGTGGCGGGCGGAGCCAATATGAAGCATCTGCTGCTCGGTGCCGCGACTCTCGCGGTTGCCGGGGCCGTATTCATAGGGAACTTGGCTTTCTCCGAGCAGCAATCGTACAAGATGGACCGGATTCAGTGCTATCTCGATCCCTGGGCCGACAAACTAGGCGGCTGCTGGCAGAACGTACAAGCCGAGCTGGCGTTCGGCCACGGCGGCATCGGCGGAGCCGGGTTCGGCCAAAGCATCCAGAAGCTGTTTTATCTCCCCGAGGCGCATAACGACTTCATCTTCGCCATTATGGGCGAAGAGCTCGGATTTATCGGAACGCTCGTATTTTTGCTTCTATTCCTCTTATACTTGTGGAGGGGAATCATCGTCTCGCTGCGATGTCCGGATCCGTTCGGCACGCTCGTCGGCATCGGCATCATAGGCATGTTCGGCATTCAAGCGCTGATCAATATCGGAGGCGTCACGCGCGCCATTCCGATGACCGGGATTACGCTGCCTTTCATCTCTTACGGGGGTTCATCCTTGCTTGTGTGCATGCTTAGCTCCGGTATTTTGCTCAGCATCTCCCGGGATAGCTCCAAGGCGGCCGTCGAATCGGAGAAGCAGCCTCGGGTCGAGCGGATTCCGCAGCAGGTGCCCCGCATTCGTTCATAACAAAAAAAAGGCTGCACCGCTTTCAACACATAGGCGGTCAGCCTTCTTTCGTATATTATCCATTATTTCACGCGAATCGCCGGCGCTTCCTCCGTCACTTCGTCATGGAACAGTACACCCTCGACTTTCACGTTCACTTCCACCACGCGCAAACCGGTCATGTTTTCGATCGATTCCCTTACCCGCTCCTGCAGATCGCGGCAAACGTTATGAATGGCCACGCCGTAATGAACGATAACTCGCAAATCGACAGCCGCTTCCACATTGCCGACCTCGACAGAAACTCCTTTTTGCGCATTTTTGCCGGATAGCCGCTTCGCCCACCCTTCGGAAATACCTCCGGACATCGCCGCAATTCCCGGTGTTTCCAGCGCCGCCAATCCTGCAACCGTAGCTACGACATCGTCTGCAATTCGAATGCTTCCACTTTGTTCCGTCACGAAAGGCTCACCTCTTTATATAGGCTTTGATTTTCATTGTAATGGGTATCCGGATGCACTTCAAGGACAAAAAAACGGCCTATATGGCCGCTTAACCGTTATCGATTTTGGTTGACCGCGAGCGCTTCGTACAGCTGGGCGAGGTTTCGCTCCAAATTAACCAGAAGCTCTTTCCCTTCCGCTGCTTGAATCAAACCGGCACGAACCGCAAAATCGATCTCCCGGGACAAACCGTACATCTGCGTATCCAACACTTCTTCATATAACGGACATTGGCGCGTGGCCAGGTTTTCCATCTGCACCTGGATCAAATTTTCGATCTTGCGCGCGTCCTCTTGCAGCAGGTGCATCGCCTTTTGATTCAATTGGAGCAACAATTCCGAAGAAGACATGGCGCTTTCCCCCCACGTAACACCATTCAAATACTTAAGATGTTTAATGAAATTGCAAGCTTTTATATGTTTATATTAGACGAAATCGCCGCGCAGTACAAGTAATCGGGCACAAGGCGCAAAAAAGAGCGGGCCAAGGCGGCTCGCTCTTTCTATGATGCTTGCTTATCCGTTTACAACGATAACCTTCAAGCCGTGCTTTTCGAACGCTTGGGACATCGCCTGCTTCGCTTCCTCTTCGTCCGGGCCGTGTACGTGCAGCTCGTAATCGCTGTCCGTTAAAAGCGTCGTGAACAATCCGAGGATGCTCTTCACGTCAATATACTTGTTTTCATATTGAAGAACGATAGAAGATTTGAATTTGCCGGCTGTTTGCGCAATTTCCACGATGGCAGCATTTTTGTTTGTTGTCAAAAGGTATCGCCTCCGAACCCATAATGTGGAACAACCATTCTTCCCTAATCATACTTTGGGTTTGCGGCTTTATCAAGAAAATTATTGTGAGATTTGCTCACCGCAACATTATTTTAGATTTTCCGGGTTTAATACTTCCAATTCCGGAATGACGAAACGCCCGTCTTTGCGGATGAGTCGATCGTCGAACCAAATTTCTCCGCCGCCGTATTCGGGACGCTGAATGAGCACCAGATCCCAGTGAATGGAGGAACGGTTGCCGTTGTCGGCTTCCTCATAGGCTTGACCCGGAGTGAAGTGCAGGCTTCCGTCGATCTTTTCGTCGAACAGCGTATCCTTCATCGGATGCTGAATGTACGGGTTAAAGCCGATGCTGAATTCGCCGATATACCGCGCGCCTTCATCATTGTCCAATATTTCGTTCAGCTTCTTCGTGTCGTTACTCGTCGCCTCGACGATTTTCCCGTTCTCGAAGCGGAAGAAGATGTTTTCGAACGTAATGCCGCTATAAACGGAAGGCGTATTGTATTGAAGCGTGCCGTTTACGGAGTCGCGAACCGGAGCCGTGTACAGCTCGCCGTCCGGCAAGTTTTTGTCGCCGACGCATTTCACGTTCGGGATGCCCTTAATGGAGAACGTCAGGTCCGTTCCCGGTCCTGTAATACGAACTTTGTCCGTCTTCGACATCAATTCCGAAAGCGGGTCCATCGCTTTGGACATCTTCTCGTAATCGAGCGTGCAGACGTCAAAGTAGAAATCTTCGAATGCGTCCGTGTTCATGCCGGCGGATTGAGCCATGGACGGGCTCGGATAACGCATTACGACCCAGCGCGTATGACGCACCCGTTGGTCCAAGTGAACCGGCTTATAATAAATTTTCTCATACAAGCCGAGCTGGCCGTCCGGCAGCCCCGACAGCTCGCTTGCGTTCTCGCCGGAGCGAACCGCAATATAGCAGTCCATCTCTTTCATGCGGGCGAGGTCGTGGTCGCGCCACATTTCAAGGTTTTCCTTCGTCATCGATTTCAGCATCGTGCGCTGCACGGCGCGGTCCGTCAGTTGAACGAAAGGATATCCGCCGGCTGCATGCACCTCGTCGATGATGCACTTCAGCAGCTCCCGCTCGGGGCCGATCATTTCGATCAGCACTTTTTCTCCCGGTTGCACTCGAACGGAGTAGTTTACGATCGTTTGGGCCAATTTTATCATTCTAGGATCTTTCAAGTTCAGTTCCTCCTTCGAATTCTACCGCAGCAAAGTACGAAATACGCCTATTATTTTATCACAGGTCAATTTATCCAACAAACGCCGGCGAAGCGAGCGTCCCTATGAAGCCTTCATCCGGTTTTGCATTGATTTTTGCCGCCGTGCTTGGCTGCGTACAGCGCCATATCCGCACGGTAAAACAAATGCTCGACGCTCACCTTGTCGTCGCCGCGGGTCCACTCGGCGAGCCCGCAGGATACCGTTACCGGGGGTCTCGTCTCGGACGCAACGCGGCTGCGGATTCTTTCGGCGATCATCTGTCCGTGCTGAAGCGGCACCTGCGGCAAGTAAATGGCGAGCTCCTCCCCGCCCCATCGCGCGGCAACGTCCGTGTCCCGAATACATGAGCGGATAATGGTGCTGACATGCTTGAGCACGTCGTCCCCGACTTGATGCCCGTACGTATCGTTGATCGTCTTGAAATCGTCCACATCGACAACGATCAGCGTCCCTCCGTTGTCTCTTCGCTGGAACAGGAGAAGCTGCTCATCCAAATATTTGCGCGAATGAAGGCCGGTCAAATTGTCCGTAATGACCATCCGATTCAGCTCGGCGTGAAGCTGGGCGTTGGATATGGCCAGTCCGATGTGGTCCGAAAGCACTTGAAGCAGCTTATAATCCTCATAGGTAAAATAGTTTTCTTTCTCGTGAGCGACGAGAATGACCCCGACCGCCTCGGATGCGACCGTGATCGGCGCCGCAATTAGCGAGCGCGCTCCGGTATGCCTCATCAGCTTCGATTCGACGGAGCTTTTCGCCTGGTAGTCCGATATGATCACCGGCTCCTTCGTGCGGTAAACAATTCCTGAAAACCCGTAATCTATTGAAAAGTGATCTCCATGCATGGCAGGCAGGTTCGTCGCTTGCACTACGAAGGTTCTATTGTGGGGGTCTAGTTGAAGAATGCATGCAAAGTGAGCCTGGAACGCTTCAATAAGCTCCGTGCAAGCGTAATTGAACAGATCGTTCAGCCGCAGACTCTGGTTCAATCTTTTGGCAATTTCGTTTACAAGCCGCAATTCGGTTATGAGGAGATTCGACTGCTCGTTAAGCTTGACGTTTTCGAATACCGAACCGGCAGTTTCGCAAATATTGGATAAAAACACGACCTCTTCCGGAGAGAAGTGCGTGTCGGCCGCAATCTCTACAACGCCGTATACGCCTTGGTTGCCCGTAAGCGGAGCCGCGATCCTGACCGCCTTCCCTCCGGCTTCGTCCTCGATCAGCGTCCGTCCTTCCAAATACGCTGTCGTGCAAAGATCTTTTCCCGTATTTTTAAACAGCAGCGGCTTCACATGGAAGTCCGACGTTGCGATATCCTGCGTCAAATACAAGCTGGCGTCCGCATGCGGAACGCAGTCCTTGATCGCTTCCGATAACGCTTCCAAAACTTCCCGTCCCGACCGTTTCGAGCTCAGTCGCCTGACGGCGCCTTGCAGCTTGCGGTACATCTCCAATTCGCGCTTAAGACTCACATAGCTTGGGCCGCCGTCTTTCTGTGCGTCTGCTAAGCATAGTTCTTCTTTCAAAAACATCCCCTCTTTATCGCAACGACCGCGATTTTCCCAGTTCGGAACAATATTACCTATATTCTACTATACTTTCGTATATAAATGCATAACGAATTATGAAGGCTAAATCTTGACAAATGACTGATATATCACGTAGAATGAGTAGTCGAGTACGTAAGTTGGACCGCTCTTCTAACCCAAGAGTTTTGTGCAACCCTCCTGTACCGCACGTTCGGGCCTGCGGCTGAACACGTCCGAATGACGCATACGGCGTTTCCGTTTTTTTGCGGCGCGTACAGGCGCAATCGTGTCCAAGCTTATCGGAACCTAACCTAAAGAATGAGCAACGCTAACTTATATTTACGAACGAGAAGGAGTTTTTTAACCATGGCACGTTACACAGGTCCTAAATTTAAATTAAGCCGCCGTCTTGGCATTTCCTTGAGCGGCACGGGTAAAGAATTGAAGCGTCCCTTCCCTCCGGGACAACACGGCCCTGGCCAGCGCCGTAAAGTGAGCGGCTACGGCATGCAATTGATGGAGAAGCAGAAGCTTCGCCATATGTACGGCTTGAACGAGAAGCAATTCAGCAACTTGTTCGATAAAGCTTCCCATATGCAAGGCATTACGGGTGAGAACTTCATGGTTCTTCTCGAAAGCCGTCTCGATAACCTCGTGTATCGTCTTGGCTTCGCGAATTCCCGTGCCGGCGCACGCCAATTGGTGTCCCACGGCCATATCACCGTAAACGGCAAGAAGGTCGACATCGCTTCGTACCTCGTATCCACAGGCGACGTGATCGGCCTTCGCGAAAGAAGCCGCAACCTGTCTTCCGTTAAGGAAGCACTTGCGAACCGCAACTTCCTGCCGAACTACCTTGAGTTCAACGAAGCTGCATTGGAAGGCAAGTATGTTCGTACGCCGGAGCGTTCCGAGCTTCCGCAAGAAATCGACGAGAAGCAAATCGTCGAGTTCTACAGCCGATAATCAACGGTTCACAACAAAGGCTTCCGCTTTTTTAGCGGAAGCCTTTTTATTGTTTTCGCAGCTTGAGCAAGCTTTACAGCTTCAATCGGATGAACTTGCGCTTGCCGACCTGCACGATATCCCCGTCCTGCACACGAAGCTCTGCGTTCGGGTCCGTCACCTTCTCCTCGTTCACCTTTACCCCTCCGCCTTGAACGGTACGTCGAGCCTCGGCGCCGGAAGGCTGCAGCCCGCTGACGACGAGCAGCTTCGCCAGGCGGATCGTTCCGTTATCCAGCTCGGACGCCGGAACGGTGAATTCCTCGATATCCTCCGGGAGAGCACGCTGCTGGAACACGGTGACGAAATGGTTTTGCGCTTCCTTTGCCGCCTCTTCCCCATGGTACATGCGAACGAGCGTATGCGCCAAATTCATTTTGGCGTCCCGCGGATGCGTCGTTCCGTTTTCAAGACCGTTTTTCAGCTGTACGAGCTCTTCGTTCGTCAGATCCGTGACCAGCTCGTAATACTTCAGCATAAGCTCGTCCGGCACGCTCATCGCTTTTCCGTAAATTTCCTTCGGGTCCTCGTTGATTCCGATATAGTTGCCCAGACTCTTGCTCATTTTTTGGACGCCGTCAAGCCCCTCGAGCAGCGGCATCGTCATCGTGATCTGCGCCTCTTTGCCGTACTCCTTCTGCAGCGTCCGCCCCATCAGCAGGTTGAACTTCTGGTCCGTGCCGCCCAGCTCGACATCGGTCTCCAGCGCGACGGAATCGTAACCTTGCATCAGCGGATAAAAAAATTCATGAATGGAAATCGGTTGTCCCGATGTATACCGTTTCGTGAAATCGTCGCGCTCCAGCATTCTCGCCACCGTTGTCTTCGCGGCAAGCGCCACGACGTCGGCGAACGTCATCGGAGCGAGCCATGTCGAGTTGTATACGACCTCCGTCCGTTCCGGATCCAAAATTTTAAAAATTTGCTCTTTATAAGTGGCGGCGTTGCGCTGAACGTCTTCTTCCGTCAGCTGCTTCCGGGTTTCGGACTTTCCGGTCGGGTCGCCGATTCTTCCCGTGAAGTCGCCGATGAGCAGCTGCACCCGGTGGCCGAATTGCTGAAACTGGCGCAGCTTATGCAGCACGACGGTATGGCCGACATGAATGTCGGGCGCCGACGGGTCGAGCCCCAGCTTAATTTTGAGCGGAACGCCCGAAACGATCGAGCGGGCCAGCTTGGCTGCGAACTCCTCCTCCGGAATAATATCAGCGGTACCCCGGCGAAGTGTCGCGAGCTGACGATCCAGCTCAGCTTGCTGCTCTTTGGTCAGTTCAATCGATTTTTCCATGATTCCTCTCACTCCTTAAGATGTACCAATATATAGCATACCCCTTACGCGACAGTCAACATGCCCGGGCCGTGTTTTATTTGGAACAGCCGCATTGCATGCCCAAGGCGGCGTTCGTGTGATATAATGAAGGTTGATCTTGGGGAGGTACATAACGATGTCTGATATGAAAGAAAACCAAAACAAGGACGCAGCCTCGCCTTCGTCCGCTTCGTTCGGGCGAAAGTTCGTCCGGTTCGGATTCAAGTCGCTGCTATGGCTTTTCCTTGTCGGCATACTCGGCGTGATCGTTGCCGGAGGAGCCGTAACCGGCTACGTGGCTGCGCTGGTTAAGGACGAGAAAGTGCGTACGCAGGCTGAAATTCTCGAGGCGGTGAGCACGAACAGCGAGACCGGCTTCGTGTACTTCCGGGACGGCACCGTCGTCGGCCAGCTGCGGACGGAAGAAGACCGAAGAGTAGTTACTTATCCGGAAATTCCGAAATATGTCGAAGACGCACTCATTTCTACCGAGGACGCCGATTTTCGCAGCCATATCGGCATCGACTTTACGGCGCTCGTCAGAGCCGTCAAGCAGCGGGTGCTTGACGAGGACGAGCAGACCGGCGGCAGCACCATAACGCAGCAGCTGGCACGCCGCGTGTTTTTAAGCCTGGATAAAACCGATTCCCGCAAAATTAAAGAAATTTTTCTCTCGCTACGGATGGAACGGTTTATGACGAAGGAAGATATTTTAGCCGCGTACCTGAACAAGGTTCCGTTCGGCAACGGCTCCTCCGGCTACAATCTGTTCGGAATCAAGGCGGCGGCCAAAGGCATATTCGGCTTGGAGCTGAACCAGCTGAACCTCGCCCAATCCGCCTATTTGGCGGGCTTGCCGCAGCAGCCCTCCCGCTTCTCCGCTTTTACCAGCAAGGGAGAGCTGGACGAAGAAGGCTTGCGCCTAGCCCTGGAGCGTCAGCGCTGGGTGCTGCACCGCATGCGCGATACCGGTAAAATTACGGAGGAGCAGTACCGCGATGCGCTTGCCTTCGATTTGAAGAACAGCTTGGCGAAGCCGACCCGCAAAGCGTATTCCACTTATCCGTTTTTGATGCTGGAGGTTGAGCGGCAGGCATCCGAGACGTTGGTGCTTGCCCGAAATCCGGACTTAACGTTTAAGCAGCTGCGCAGCCCGGAATACGCCGAGGCGATGAAGGATGCGCGGGAGCACCTGCTGCGGGGCGGCTACAAGGTATACACGACCATCGACAAAAACATTTACACCGCGCTGCGCGCTTATGCCGAAAATCCGGAAAACTTTACGAAGGACGATCCGAAAAAAGGCGTCGAACAAGTAGGCGCGATCCTGCTGGATAACCAAACGAGCGCCATTCTCGGCATGATCGAGGGGCGGGACTTTCATATCGAGCAGATGAACCACGCCACACAAAGCACCCGCCAGCCGGGCTCCGCGATGAAGCCGATCGCGGCTTATTTGCCGGCGCTCGAGTCGGGAGCCATACAGCCGGGCGACGTGATCGACGATGTGCCGATCATTCTTCCGGACGGCACGTCGGGGATTCATATTCCGCAAAACTGGGACGGCAAGTACCATGGACTAGTCACCGCGCGGCAAGCGCTGAATCAATCGTGGAACATCCCGGCCATCAAGCTGTTTGTGGATACCGTCACGATTCCGGCCGCGTGGGATTTCGCCAAGAAGCTAGGCATTACCAGCTTGACCGAGGACGACTACCATGCGCGGACGGGCGTCATCGGCGGACTGGAGCACGGCGTTTCCGTCGAAGAGCTGACGAACGCCTACTCCGCTATCGCCAATAAGGGCCAGTTTAACGACGCCTACTTAATCAGCAAAATTACCGACTCCGAGGACAATGTGATCTACGAGCACAAGCTGGCGCCGGAACCGGTATTTTCGGAGCAAACGGCGTATTTGATGACGGACATGATGCGCACCGTTATTTCGAGCGGCACTGCGACGGAGGTGAAGCGCCGGTTTAAATACGGCAAAGACATCCCGATCGTCGGCAAAACCGGAACGACTTCGGAAAACTACGATCTCTGGTTCGTAGGCTATTCCCCCGACGTGACGCTTGGCGTATGGGTCGGGTACGATCAGCCTTCCACCTTGAAGGAATCGCTCAGGGCGAAACGGGTTTGGGCGGATGTCATGAACACGCTCGTCGAAACGAAGCCCGAGCTGTTTGCGACAAAAGAATTCGAAATGCCGGAAGGCATCGTGCAAAAGACCGTCTCCCGCGTTTCCGGCGATTTGCCGAGCGAAACGGTCATTAAAGAAAAGCTTACGGTTACGGATTTGTTCAACCGCAAATATATTCCGACCAAAGTGGACGATGTACTGCAGGTGGCTAAGATCGTAAACGTCAAAGGCAAATCGTACATTCCGCAATCGGGAACGCCGGACGATATGACGAGAACGATGCCCGTCGTCGTGCGTGAAGAGCCGATATCCGATCTGCTGAAGCGCATCGAGGAATTGATGAATAAAATTCCCGAGAAGAAGCGCAAGCCGCTCGAACGCTACCGTCCGAACGACGGCTTCGGCGATGCGCCGACGGAGACGGACCCGCGGGTGGAGGACGGCGTCAATCCGACGCCGCCTGCGAAGCTGTCGAGCCTAAAAACCGACAAAGGCTTCAAAGTCATGTTCTCTCCGAGTCCGCATAACGATATCGCAGGCTATCGCGTCTATCGTTCCGTAGACGGCGGCCCGTTCCAGCAGATGCCGGGCAAGACCGTCCTGAACGGGGATATTACCGCGTTTTACGACGACATCGATGAGAACCGGACGTTCGGATACTATATCGTCGCCGTCGACATTGCCGGCAAAACGTCGGCGCCGAGCGAACCGCTTTATATCGGGCCTGCCGGGGGTACGCCGTTCAATCCGTCCGATACGACGGGCGACGGTACGGATCCGCTCGATTCGGGCGCGGGCGACGGATCCGGAGACGGCGGTACCGGAGACGGCGGAGGCGCCGCTGCCGGAGCGCCGGCGGCACCGTCTCAGCCGACTGCGGAAGCGCGCGATCTCGGCGTTAAGCTCTCATGGGCGGCCAGCCCCGCCGAGCAAGCCGTCGCGAAATATAACGTCTACTTCGCGCAAGCTGAGTCCGGTCCGTATCAGTTGATCGGCTCGACGGAAGGAACGACTTTCGAATACATCTCCGTTTCGGTCGGCGGCTGGTACCGCATTACGGCGGAGAACGGCGCCGGGGAATCTCCCCCTTCGCCTTCCGTACATTTGGAGTAAAGAAAAAAGCGACAGCCATTGACGATGGACTGTCGCTTTTTTTATGCATCGGAGAAATAGCATCACTAGGAGTTGCTGTTGGGGCCATATTTTGCGCCTTTGAAAAACATAAGCACACTGTAAGTTGCTATCTCGGCAAAAACGGCTCTCTACTCACCATTTTTACGTGATTAACAACTCGTAGTGTGCTTAATTTCTACAGAACCCTTAATACCAACCGATTAACAACTCATAGTGATGCTAAAATCAAATACCCCGCTTCAGCATCTCTTCCACGATACTTCCGGACCGTTCCGAGGCAAGCTTCGTAAATTCCTCGAAATTTACATGCGCCGAGCCGTCCGCCCGATCCGACATGGAGCGGAGCACGACATACGGCACGCCGTTCAGACGGCATACTTGAGCGACCGCCGAGCCTTCCATCTCGACACAATCGCCCTGCAGCTCCCGCCGAAGCAGCTCGACGGTTTCTCTGCTGGCGACAAACTGATCCCCGGACAGCACTCTTCCCTTACGCGCCTTCCCCGGGTATAAAGCTTCGCTCGCCGCAAACGCCGTCTCCACCAGCCGCTCGTCCGCCGGAAATACCGACTCTTCGGTATATGGAATGACGCCCCTGGCAAAGCCGAGCGGCGTTACGTCCATATCGTGCTGAATGCAATCCGTGGACACGACGATATCCCCGATGTTAAGCTCCGGATGAAGCGCACCCGCCACACCGGTAAAAATAACGCAGTCGACGCCGAAGCGATCGATCAGCAGCTGCGTGCATACGGCGGCATTCACCTTCCCTACGCCGCACTTGCACAGAACGACCTTCTTGCCGAGCCAGTCGCCTTTACGAAATTCGATGCCGGCGACCGTAATCGTCTCGGCATTTCCGATCCGTTCCAAAAAGCGTTCGATTTCCTCTTGCATGGCGCCGATCAATCCGACGGTTTCAAACGACATTCCTTACATCCTCCTCAAAAAAAAGAGGCTCATTATACATGAGCCACGGATTTGCGCATAATCATTTCGTGGGGCAGTACGACGGTCGGGCTGGATACCGGTTCTTTCTTCATCAATTTCGTGAGCAGCCGCATCGATACGGCGCCGATGTCATACATCGGCTGCGCGACGGTAGAAAGCATCGGGCGCACCATCGAGGCCATTCGAATGTTGTCGACCGAAATAACGGAAATATCCTCCGGCACCCGGAGACCGTGATCCTGAATGGCGTGAATCGCTCCGATCGCCATCTCGTCCGTTGCCGCGAATATCGCCGTCGGACGATTGTCCAATCCCAAGAAATACTCCATCGTCTCAATGCCGGACTCATATTTATAGTTACCGATCCGAACATAGGCTTCTTGGAACGGAATGCCTGCCGCTTCCAGAGCGGTCTTGTAGCCTTGGTAACGCGCAAAGCCGTTCGACGGGTCCTGCAAATTGCCCGAAATCATGCCGATGCTGCGGTGACCGTGCTGGATCAAGGAAGTGACCGCATCGAATGCGGCCCGCTCATGATCGATGTCTACCGACGGCATGATGTGATTGGCATCCGTCGTTGCACAGAGCACGATCGGCACGGAATTCCGGAACGCTTCGATATGCTCGTCCGTTACGATTCCGCCCATAAAAAGAAGTCCGTCCACCTGCTTCTCGAGAAGCGTGTTGATTACGCGGATTTCCTTCTCCTTCTTCTTATCGGAGTTACACAAAATCATGTTGTAGTGATACATATTGGCGATATCCTCGATGCCCCGAACGACCTCGGAATACATCGTGTTGGAAATATCGGGAATGACGACTCCGACGGTCGTCGTCTTCTTGCTCGCAAGTCCGCGCGCTACGGCGTTCGGGCGGTAGCCGAGCCGCTCGATGGCCTCGAAAACCTTCTTTCGCGTCTGCGGCTTGACGTTCGGATTATTGTTGACGACCCTGGATACGGTCGCCATCGATACGCCCGCTTCCCTGGCCACGTCATAAATTGTTACAGTCACGTGCATTCTCTCCAATAAACAAAAATTTGTACGTCCAATCCAAGATAAGGTTATCATACGACAAAAATTTGCTTTGCGCAACGCTGACGCCTTCTTGCCTCCAAAGAAAAACGCCAAAAAGAAAAACCTCCGGGGAGGTTTATGTCGAAATACGGTATTTAATATGTAGCGATTCTTTTCTTCGTTATTTGCGAGAGCCTCTCCCGAATATTGTTCGCCCATTCGGTATCGTGAACGGATTGGGCAAGCAGCAGCAGGTCCAGCAGCTCGTTCACACGTTCGCTTATGATATGCTCCAAAGGCACATGGCTCCGGTCTTTTCTGGTTGCCTCCCGCAGTAAAAACGCGAACTCGTTCACTTCATGAAAAAAGATTTGCTTCTTCTCCGAGGCATCGCCCAGCGAACGAAGGAGATCCGACAGCTCCGGCTTCGCATCGGGATGCACGATGCTCCGTTCACAGCCGGAGCAGGATAATACCGGTACGTTCTCGATGGTCACTTTGCCCGAGAAGATCACCGTTCTTAAGCGAATTTCCATCGTTGCGCCGCAAACGCATTGTTTTTCCAAAACAAACCCTCCTAGAGAGGAAGACCATTCTTCCTGCTTGTAGAGTATATTCGCTCCGGGAAAACAAAACTCCTTCCGCTGCACGATAGTACTTATTGGCAACGCTCGCTTACTCGTCTTCCGGGCTTTCCTCCAACGATTTGTCGTACGCGCCGAGCGCCTGGCGAATGTCCGCCGCGGAACGCATGGACATAATCCGCTCCAGCAGCCGCGCGCTCTCCTCATACGTTGCCCGAAGCAGCCGGTTTTTCAGCGGCAGCATCAAACCGCCGGCCATGCTCAAATCGCGGACGCCGAGCCCTAACCAAACCGGCAGCGCCAGCGGGTCCCCGGCCATCTCCCCGCACACCGAAACCGACACGCCGGCTTGCCGGGCGGAGGCAACCGCCTGCGAGATCAGTCTCAGCACCGCCGGGTGAAACGGTTCGTAATGGCTCGCGATATGCTCGTTCATGCGGTCCGCCGCGAGAACGTATTGCGTTAAATCGTTCGTCCCGATGCTGAAGAAGTCCACCTCTTGCGCCAGCAGATCGGAGATGAGCGCAGCCGCCGGGACCTCGATCATAATGCCGATTTGGAGCCGTTCGTCGAACGGATGGCCTTCTTCTCTCAGCTCATTCATGGCCCGCGACAGGATGGCTTTCGCCGCATGCAGCTGCTCCACTGAGGATACCATCGGAAACATGACGCGGACTTTCCCGTAGGCGCTCGCTCTGACGATCGCGCGCAGCTGAGTTAAGAACGGCTCCTGATGCACTAAGGAAATGCGAATGGAACGCAAGCCGAGCACCGGATTTTCCTCTTCAGGCAGCTCCAAATAGTCGAGCTTCTTGTCGCCTCCGACGTCCAGCGTACGGATCGTGAGCGGTTTGCCGGCGAGCATTTGGGCGGCCTGCCGGTAAATGACGAATTGCTCTTCCTCCGAAGGGTACGTATCCCGATCCATATAAATGAACTCCGTGCGGAACAAGCCGACGCCTTCGGCGCCGCTCGAAAGCGCGCCCTCCAGCTCTTTCAGCGACGCGATATTGACGAATAAATGCGTCCGGACTCCGTCTTTCGTGACCGCCGGCAAATCGGCCAGAGAAAACAGACGCTCCCTCGCCTCCAGCTCCTTTTCCCGAAGCTTCAAGTGCCTGGACACCGTATCATCGGGCGGATTGATGTATACTTCTCCGGTCTTGCCGTTGATGACGAGCGTGTCGCCCGTTTCGACCGGTGCTGGCAGCTTTCCTTCCAAGCCGACGACCATCGGAATGTTCATCGCTCTAGCCATGATCGCCGCATGCGAGGTGCCGCCGCCCGCCATCATGGCGATGCCCAGCACGTTGGTTGGGTTCAGATGAGCCAGCTGCGAAGGCGAAACCTCCTTCGCCACGAGGACGAACGGACGATTGTCCGCCGGCATCTTCACTTCGGGAGAACCGATCAAGTGCTTTAACAGCCGGTTGCCGACATCCTTTATGTCCAGAGCCCGCTCCTTCATATATTGATCGTCCAATAAGTCGAACATGCCCACGAACTTGTCCATGACTTCCTTGACGGCCACTTCGGCAGCCTTATAATGGCGCCGGATAATGCCTTGAATTTCGTTCATGAATACCGGATCGTCCAGTATGGCCAAATGTGCGTCGAATATGTTCGACTCCGATTCGCCGATATATCCCGAAATTTCCTGTTTAATCAAATGGATTTCTTGTTTGGAATGGCGAATGCCCTCATACAGCCGCTCAAATTCGGCGGCCAAATCCTCCACTCCGATTCGGTGATCCGGCACATCCCATTCCAGGCTCGGCAGCACGAACGCTTTGCCTACCGCGATGCCCGCGGAAGCCCCGATACCTGTTGCTTTACGAGCGATGGACATCCTGATCCTCCTCCTTCATCGTGACGGACATAATCGACGCTTGGCCTTTCTTTACGGCTCCCCATGGAGCGAAGCTCCACGATTTGACGCGGCCCGGGTTCGTGACCAGCATCGGCGTAGCAAGCGATTTGGCATGCTTGCGAAGCTTGGCGATATCGAACGAAATCAGCAGCTGACCGGGCTTGACCGTCTCCTGCTCTTGAACGTGCGATTGGAATACTCCGTGCGCATTCGACGTATCGATCCCGATATGAAGCAGCACCTCAAGCCCTTCGTCCGTAGCGATTCCAAGCGCATGCATCGTTGGGTAGATATGCACAATTTTGCCGGATACCGGGGAAACCAATTCGCCGCGCTCCGGCATAAACGCCACTCCGCGGCCTACAATGCCTTCGGCGAACACCGGATCCGGAACTTCCTCAAGCGGAATCATCCGTCCGCTCACCGGCGAGTAGAAGGATACGCCTCGCGGATCTTTCCGAATCACCTTCATAATTTCTTCGCGGATCAGCTCGGAGAACGTGCCGAACACAACCTGCACGTTGCCCCCGCCCAGCGTTATGACGCCGGCTGCCCCGAGATGGCGAAGCGCGGCCGCGTCCAACGAACGGTCGTTCACAAGCGTAAGCCTAAGGCGGGTTATGCAGGCTTCCATATGAGTAATATTTTCTTTGCCTCCGAGCGCCTGCAAAATAAGCGGGGCGCGGTACGGTATGTCGCCCGCCCATTCGTCGAGCGCCGAGCCTTCTTCGCGGCCTGGAGTAGGAATCTGGAATTTTCGGATCGCCCATCGGAACAGGAAATAATACCCGAATCCGTACACCAATCCGATCGGAATCAGCATCCAGCCGTTCTTCGCCAGGTGGAAGTTGATGATGTAATCGATCGCCCCGGCGGAGAACGAAAAGCCGTGATGGATGTCGAGCAAATAGGTGATCCACATCGATAATCCGGACAATACGGCATGTACGACAAACAAGTACGGCGCCACGAACAAAAACGCAAACTCGATCGGTTCGGTGACGCCGGTGAGGAAGGAGGATAACGCCGCCGTCAAGAACGTCGCCCGAACGGCAGGCTTCAAATCTTCCCTTGCCTCGTGAATGATCGCGAACGCGATCGCCGGCAGCGCGAACATCATGATCGGATACAGCCCCGCCATATACGTGCCGGCTGTCGGATCCCCCGCAAAAAATCTCGGCAAATCCCCGTAAAAGATCGTTCCGTCGTCCCGTTCGAAAGTCCCCGTTTGGAAATAGATGACATTATTCAATATATGGTGCAATCCGGAAGGAACCAGCAGTCTATGAAACATGCCGTACAAGAACGTACCGAAGCCGCCCATTCCTAGCACGATGTCGCTCAACTCAAACAGTCCCGCCTGCAAATAAGGACCGATATGTACGATCAGAAATGAGAACAATACGGAAGCGAAGCTCATGATCAGCAACACCGAGCGCGGTCCGCCGAAAAATTGAATGTATTCCGGAAAACGGACTCCTTTAAAGCGATGGTACAGCAGCGCAGCCATCAGTCCGATGATGATGCCTCCCGTAACGCCTAACTGAAATCCTTGGGGAATGAAAAATTGCGTAACCCTATCGTATATAAAATACCCGACCAGCGCGGACATGCCGGCGACGCCTGCGCTTTCCGTCAAGCCCAGCGCTACGCCGATCGCGAATATGTATGGCAAATAAATAAATACCGTCATTCCGGCAAAAGTAAGCATCTCGCCGGTTTGTCCCATGCCGGCGGCTTCCCAATCGAATGAACCGAGACGGATCAAGATGGCCGCAGCGGGAAGCGCGATCGTAGGTATCATTAACGAACGGCCGAATTGCTGCAGCATTCCCATCGTATTCATTGTGGGATCCCCCCCTTTCCATAGCACTAATGGTAATTGGAGAACAATGGATTGTCAAAGCAAGCAAAAAAATGGCGGACAATGGATCATTGTCCGCCATTTCACAACCGTTCGCTTCGATTACACGTTCCGGAAGCTTGTGCTCATCATGCCCATACCTTGGGAACGGCCCATGGAAGGGTTCGTGCTGTCCGCGCGAAGATAATTGTCATGGCCCGACTGGTTGCCGACATAATTAGCGGTATGGTAGCTGCTCGGGTTTACTTGATGCTGCTGAAACCCGCCGCCAAATTGGCTTGCCGCAAAGCTCTGCGCAGGAACAAACGAAGAGCGGAACGACGGTACGGCTTGACCGATGCCCATCCCCATCGAGCTCGGGCTTGTAGCATCAGCGCGCAAATGCTGATCATGACCTTGCTTGTTGCCCGCATAGCTCGCCGTGTGGTAGCTTTGCGCCGTTACTGCAGAGAACGAGCCCGGACGCGTGCTGTCGGCACGCAAGTAATTGTCGTGACCGGGTTGGTTGCCGGCATATCCTGCCGTGTGGTAGCTTTGAGCTTGCGGGTTGATCATGCTTTGCTGTTGGCCGCCGTAGTACGACTGAACGATGCCGGTCGGCTGGAACTGACGAGCCGAACCGCGGTACTGAGACTGAACCGGCTGTCCGAAAGAAGACTGAAACTGATTGAACACTCGTTTTTCCTCCTCGAAGGATAAGTTGTCTTCAAACGATGCCCCCATGGACAGGACAAAGATGAAGCCAAACTTATTTTGTCTAAGGAGAAAACAATTTATGAACCGATTCGGCGGGCTAGCCTTCCACCTTCTGCCGATTCGGACGAAGCAGCGCATCGTCCACTTTAATGCAGCGGTCCATAATGACGTTAAGCCCGCCGCTAGCCGCAATGTCCGCCGTTTCTTCGTTATAGATTCCTTGCTGGAGCCACAGCGTCTTCGCTCCGATGCTTACCGCTTCCTTGGCGATTTCGGGCGTATGCTCCGGACGGCGAAATACGTTGACGATATCTACCGGTTCGGGAATGTCCGAAAGCTTCGGATAGCATTTCTCCCCTAAGATGACGTCTCCCGTCGGGTTCACCGGAATGATCCGATACCCTTTGGCCTGCATTGCTTTAGCTACCATGTGGGACGTTTTTTCCGGATTTTCCGACAGCCCGACGACTGCGATGTTTCCGGCATTTTCAAGAATTTCCTTGATTTGCTCATTGGACGGATGCCGATACGCCATGCTTCTCAGTCCTCCTTATTACGACTCGAGGGATACGTCCGCGCCCAGCGCGCGCAAATGATCGAAAAATTGCGGATACGATTTGGCCACATGATGCGCGTCGCGAATAATTAAACCTTCTTCCGAACGCAAGCCTGCCACCGATAATGCCATGATGACACGGTGGTCGAAGTGAGCGTCGATCACGGCGCCGCCGCGGATGCCCTCCGGCTTGCCGTGTACGATGATTTCGCTGCGTCTCTCCTCCACGTCGGCTCCGGCTTTGCGAAGCTCCGTAACAAAATCGGTGATTCTGTCGCATTCTTTATATCGTAAGTTTTCCACGTTGTAGAATCTTGATGTGCCTTCGGCAAAAACCGAGGCGGCCACACATGCGAGCACGGCGTCCGTAAACTCGTCGCCGTCGAATTCGCCAGCCGTAAGCCGGCCGTTGCCTTGTACGCGAACGACCCCGCCTTCATGCGTCAGCGGCGTCCCCATCGCCTTCAGCACGTCAACCGCTTTGCGTTCTCCTTGCTTGCTATGCTCAAGAAGCCGGTGCACCGTAACATCGGAGTCGGTAACGGCGGCCGCCGCGAGAATAGCCGCGGAGCCCGGATAATCCCCTTGTACAATATATTCGCGGCTTTGGTAAGCTTGCTTGCCCGGAATGCGATATTTCATCAAATCGGCGCTTGCCTCAACGACAATCCCCGCATCCTGAAGCACCTCAAGCGTCTGTCCTACCACGATTTTCGATTTCAAATCGTTAAGCACGGTAATTTCGCTGTCTTCTTCCAGCATCGGCGTCAAAAACAACAGCGAGCTTAAAAATTGCGACGATACGCTGCCCGACACCTCGATGTTTCCGCCGCGCGTCGTCCCGCCGTATACCGTGATCGGCAGCTTGCCGTCCCGGTGCTCGATCCGCACGTTCATAGACTGCAGTGCCGTGATTAAATCGTCGTGCGGCCGTTTGCCTAAAGAATCCGGGTACGCATTGACGAACGTCACTTTCGGCAGCAGCGCGGCGATCGACAGCAGGAAGCGAAGCACCGCTCCGGCATTGCCGACATTCAGCTCGCCCGGATTGTTCGGGTGCTTCCCGAACCCCGTAACGTGCATCGTGTCCCCGTCTTCCTCCAGTACCGCCCCCAAATCTTGGATGCAGCGCCGCAAAGCGTCGCTGTCTTCGCTATGGGCGGGGAAGCGAATCGTGCTCATCCCTTCCGCCAATGCGGAAACGAGCATGTAACGGGTTGTATAGTTTTTGGAGGATAAGGCTTGAATTTCACCCTTCAGTGATTTCGTCGGTTTAATAATGGCATCCATTGACTCGAATACTCCTCTCATGTGCGTAACGTTATGTAGAAACGCCGCCGGTTCCGATCACCCAGCCTGCCGCTGCGAAAGCCGCGGAAGCGAATAATGTGACGGCGACGTAAACCATCGATTTGATGCGCCGCTCCGGCGCTTCGTAAAGCTGTGCCGCTTCCACCGCGAACGTCGAGAACGTGGTAAAGCCTCCTAAAACACCGGTTCCGAGCCCAAGCGCAACGATGCCGGCATCGCGCGCAGCCAACCATCCGAGCGCCAAGGAACCGGCACAATTGATCAACAGCGTCGGAATCGGACTGCGGAGAAGCTTCTTCCCATAGCGGATCGCAAGCCACCGCAGCACAGCGCCAAGGGCTCCGCCGCAGGCGACGACAACCGGAGCCAATACGTTTGCGTGTATCCCGCCAAGTATCATACCCGCTGCTCCTTCGATCTTTGTTTGTAGAAGCGCAGGCCGGAATACGCCGCTGCGGGGCCGAGAAGAGCGCTCGCCAGCACGTAAACGGCCGCCGATCCCCACTGCTCGGAGCGAATCAGCGTCCAAGTCTCCACGCCGAACGCCGACATCGTGGTAAAGGCGCCGATCAACCCGGTCCCGATCCCCTGCGCGGCCCAAGCGGGCCACCGCTTCGCAACGCTTCTGCCTGTAACCCAGCCGAGCGCAAAGGAGCCTGCAATGTTGCACAGCAGCGTGCCTGACGGGAAACCCGAGCCTGTGCCGATCAGAAGTCCGATCCCCCATCTTGCGGCGGACCCTAGAGCTCCGAATACGGCTACGGCTAACCAAACCATACAGCCCCTCCTGTGTTTGACAACGGCCGAATCGACGGCGTAAGATGATTGTTAGTCTAAAAGCCAAATAAAGCCGTAAACGAAAGGACGATGCCAATGAGCGATTTGCGCGCCATTTCACCATCCGAATTGAAAGCAAGATTGGACCGCGGCGACACGCCGTGCATCATTGACGTTCGGGAAGACGAAGAGGTCGCTGCCGGCATGATTCCCGGAGCGAAGCATATCGCCCTCGGCGAGCTGCCGGGACGCTGCCAAGAAATCCCGAAGGATTGCGAGGTCATCCTCGTTTGCCGCAGCGGAAACCGGAGCGGCAAAGCGTACGCCTATCTCGAATCGCTCGGATACCGCAATACGGTCAATATGACCGGCGGGATGACGGCCTGGTCTCAATTATAAGCGCGGCAATTTGAAATGCGCGATAATTTTGTCTACGGTTTGCCGAATATTCGCCTCCGACGTGTCGATCGCCAGATCGGCAAAGTCGTAGGCGTTTTTTCTATCTTCCAGCAGCCTTCTTACGTTGGCTTCTCTGTCGCCCGCAAGCAGCGGCCGTTCGGTGTCCTTGCGTAACCGCGCGATAATCGTCTCCGCCGGCGCCTTAAGCGCGACGATATATGCGCCGGCGTTCAGCAGTCTTCTGTTCTCCTCGCGGAGCACGGCTCCGCCGCCTGTCGATATAATTTGCCGCTTGCCCATCATGATTTCGCGAATGGCCGACGTTTCCGCTTCCCGGAAATACGGCTCGCCGTCTTGGGCGAATATGTCGGCAATCGAACGGTTCTCTTTCCCCTTTATCGTTTCGTCGGTATCGACGAACGTCCATCGCAGCCGCTCCGCGAGGGCCTGTCCGACGGTCGTCTTCCCGGTCCCCATAAATCCGATTAAGGCGATGTTCGTCTTGTCCTGAAGCGTTATGTTTCGCAACGTTGCTCCCCTGCCAGCCTTTTCTCCCCATCATAACATAGACGCAAGAGCGCGAACAATGAAAAAAGGCTCCCGCGCGGGAGCCGTTAAAGCCGAATTAATCGATCCAATTGAAATGGAAGGTGCCTTCTTTATCGATCCGCTCAAACGTATGCGCTCCGAAGTAGTCGCGCTGCGCTTGAAGCAGGTTCGCCGGAAGACGTTCCGCACGATAAGAGTCGTAGTAAGCCAGCGCCGACGAGAAGGCAGGCACCGGAATGCCGCGCTGCACGGCGACGGAAACGACGCTGCGCCAAGCGTCCTGATAATTTTCGACCGCGTTCTTGAAATAATCGTCAAGCAGCAGGTTCGATAGCTCCGGGTTACGCTTGTACGCATCGGTAATGTTTTGCAGAAACCGGGCGCGAATGATGCAGCCGCCGCGGAAAATTTTCGCGATTTCGCCGTACTGCAAATTCCACCCGAAATGCTCGGAAGCGGCGCGCATTTGCGCGAAGCCTTGCGCATAAGAACATATCTTGCTTGCGTACAACGCTCTGCGGACTTGCTCGACAAACTCGGCCGCGCCGATATCGAGCGGCTTCTCCGCCGGGCCGCCGAGCACTTTGCTCGCCTTCACCCGCTCTTCCTTCATGGAAGAAATAAAGCGCGAGAATACCGATTCCGTAATGATGGACAGCGGCACCCCCAGATCCAAGGCGCTTGCGCTCGTCCATTTGCCCGTACCCTTCTGTCCGGCCGTATCCTTGATCAAATCGACCATCGGCTTGCCCGTATCCGGATCGAGCTTGGTGAAAATATCCGCGGTAATTTCAATCAAATAGCTGTCGAGCTCGCCTTTGTTCCAATCCGCGAAAATTTCATGGAGCTGATACGCATTCAGCCCGAGCACGTCCCGAAGCAGCTGGTACGCTTCGCAGATGAGCTGCATATCGCCGTACTCGATGCCGTTGTGCACCATCTTTACATAATGGCCCGCACCGCCCGGGCCGATGTATGTACAGCACGGCTCGTCCCCTACATGGGCGGAAATCGCTTCGAAGATCGGACCGACCAAATCGTACGCTTCCTTCGGTCCGCCCGGCATAATGGCCGGCCCCTTCAATGCGCCTTCCTCGCCGCCCGATACGCCGGTGCCGATAAAGCGGAGCCCCTTCTCCGACAGCTCCTTCTCCCTTCGCTGCGTGTCCGGAAAATATGCGTTGCCGCCGTCGATAATGACGTCGCCCTTGTCCAAATGCGGGACAAGCTGCTCAATCGTCTTATCCGTAGGTTCGCCCGCTTTGACCATAATCATGATTTTGCGGGGGGTTTCCAATGATTGCACAAATTCCTCAACGCTGTATGTCGCTTTCAAATTTTTTCCCTTGGCTTCTTCCTCCAGCTCTCTCGTCTTTTCCGGCGAACGGTTGTACACCGCGACGGAAAAACCCTTGCTCTCCATGTTAAGGGCCAGGTTTTTGCCCATTACCGCAAGGCCTACGACCCCGATCTGCTGTTTCGTCATTAGGATCATCCTTTGTACCAATAATATGTATCGCACAAAACGCTCTTCCCCTATATTACACGAATGAAGCGCAACTTCCAACATACGGTACCGTGCAAAAAGAAAACGCCGTTCCGCTCATCGTGAGAGAAACAGCGTCTGCTATGCATAATGAAAACATGCTATAGGGATCATGCGGCACTCAAGCCTCCAGCAAAAGCATTTCTTTACGCAATGCTTCCAGTCTTGCCTTCGTTTCGGAAATCAGCGGCTCGTCGCCTTCCGCCAATGCATCCGAAAGCGTCGCCAGCTCATAATCGATTTCAAGACGCAGTACCGGAATACGCTCCTCCGCCCGTTTCGACCGGTATGCCTTTGCAATATCCTCCAATGTGACGGCTCGCTCGCGTTGGAACACCACTTTATGCTCCACCCCCGATATTTCCACCATTCGAATGATTTCGCCGAACATAATATTTTCGATGACGATTTGGCGTTCGCGGAACCTTTTCACTACCGCGTGCCCGCGTGTGGCCCCGATCATACGCTCCATGATTTCCACCAGCTTCTCATCCCGGAACGAATAGTTGCCTACCATCTTAAAGCGGTCTCCGATGCGTTGAAACTTCAGCTTCACCAGCCTGCGCGCCGAGCGGATCGAAACGATGAAATACGATTCGTTCTCGCTCCAATACAATGAATAGCCTTCCTGGATCAATGATTTGATAAAGTTGTGGATTGTCCGGCGATCAAATCGTAAATCTAAGTTGCAGTATTCGACTTCATAGCTTTTGTTCACGGCAATCCCTCCCAAGCTGCGGCGTGATAAAGAGACGAAATATTCTAAAAATTCATCTTTACCTTATAGTATACTGATGTATATGATTGCGCAACTTGGTTTAAGGACCTATTTTTATCCGCTTACCGTCTCTTGTTCCGGTTTGAGCACAGCCGAGCCGAGGCCGATCGTCACCGCCGCGAACAGCATGAGAATGAGCAGCGGCCAAGCGATGTCGGAAAGCGTCCCCCCGCCGGCAAGGGCAATGAATCCGTCCATCGCCCATTTCTGAGGGACGATATTGGAAAGCCGCTGCATGACCTCCGGCATAAACTCCGCCGGCCAAAAGCAGCCTCCCAGCATGCAGCTCGGGGTGATGACCAGCGAATTGATGATGCCGATTTGATGCCGATGTCTCGCAACGCCTGCGATGGCGGTCGACATGCCGACGGCCGCAAACAAGAAGCAGACTAAGATCAGCAGCTGAAGCCCAAGCGAATGTGTGAACGCCACGCCGAAAATGACGATGTTCATTAGGGTGACGATCCCGATTTGGCCGAGACCGATGGCAAGCATCCCTAGAAATAACCCGAGCGATATTTCGATCGGCCGTACGGGAGCCGTATACATTCTGGAAAGCGTACGACCGCTGCGGTCTTCTAAAATCGTCGCTACCGAGCCGCTGGTCAGCAAAAGGATGAACATGAGAAGCAAGCCCAGCGCGTTGGGAACGATCCCGTTTCCCTTCGGTCTTTCTTTCACGGTAACGGCCGGCTGAACGGTTCCCGCATTCTCGGGTTCGGCCAGTCGGCGGCTGATTCCGTCGACCGTGATTTGAACCGCCGCCGTGTCGGCGCCCGCTCTCCACTCCCTGTATTGCAGGCTTCCGTCCTCGCGCACGATAACGCCCGAGTTCGTCAAGCCGTCCACAAAAACAGTCGTAAGCGCATCTTCATCCGCCGCCGGGACGACGTCGAACTGCCGCTCCAGCACGGAAAGCACGGCTTTGCCGGCAGCGCCCCCCTCCAAGTCGACAAAGCCGACGGTCGGCGCCGCTTTATCGAAGGAGCCCAGCGCTTGAATCGCAAAAGAAACCACGATGGACGGAACGAGCAGAAAGAAAAATATATTTTTGCGTTTCGAGGTGATTCTTCGAATCATCGTTACCGCAATCCATATCGAGTTCATAAATATTTCGTCCTCCTCGAGAATAAGATGGACAAGGCAAAGAGCGCGGCCGCATAAGCGCCCAACCAAGCGATATGTTGAATGACGGCGTCATACGGACTGTCGATCATTAAACGCAGGAAGCTGCGTGTCGACCAATACGACAAAGTAAACCGGCCGACCGCCGCCATTTCCTCGCCGATTCCTTGCGTGAACCCTCCCGATAAAAGCGTCATCGTAATGACCAGCGTTTGGAACACGGCGGTAACGACCTTCGCGCTGCGGAAAAATTCGGCGGCAAGCAGCCCTAAGCTCATCGAAGCGATAACGGTCAAAACGGAGGCAACCGCCAGCAGTCCGAGCCGATCGCCCCAGTATACGCCGTAAACCCAGTGCGTGAATGCGATGATAAAGGCTGTTTGAATGCAGGCAATCGTCCCGTGCGCGAGCATTTTGCCGGCAATGATCGAGCCGAATGGCACCGGCGCAGCCGCCAGACGCTCCAGCGTATTCCTCTCTCTCTCCCCGGCCAAGCCGCTTGCGGCGACCATTCCGGAATATAACAGAAACATGACGAGCATCGCGGAAGCGTAATATTGCATCGCAGTGAACGTTTTTACCGTTTCGGTCCGGATCGGTACACCAGTCTGCTCCGATTGCCTAAGCCCCGTCTCCTCCGCCGCGCTTCGCAGCATGCTCTCGATTACGATATTTTTCATCCGGTCGTTACCGGGGAAAAGCTCCCACACCGGCGTATCGCCGTCCTTAACGACCAATCCGAAATCGAAATTGCCGCCGGCCGTCTCCGCCTCCACCTGTTCTTCTCGCTCAAACCATTCGATCTCGGCAGTGGGGAGGGTTTTCTCCAGCATCGTTTGAACGCCGCTCCCGGCGGAGACGTAGGCGGCCACGCGCGGCGCAAACGTTTCCGCGCCCGGATTGAACATTTGGGATAACGCCGAGCCCAGTATGAATATGATAAGCAGCGGAGAAGCGAAATAGAGCACGAACGTAGTGCGGCTGCGCGCCATTCGCACCATTTCCCCGCGAAAAATCGTCCAAAGATTCATAACGCGACCCCCTTATTAATCTCTTAGCTTTCTGCCGGTCAACGCCAAGAAGAGCGCCTCTAGCGTCGGCTCATTCCGATGAACGGAGCGGATGACCGCGCCATGCTTCGAAAGAATGAACAGCACATCCTGCAGCACGAGCTGGGAGTCCGTCAAATACAGCTTCAACCGGTTGTCTTCCGGCTGTACGAAGCGGATTCTTGCATGGCGCTGCAGCTCTTCTACGCTGCCGGGCGTTGGCGGCTCGGAAAGCTCGATATCGAGCGTTTCCTCAAACCGGATTTGCTCCTGCAGCTCCTCTTGCGTCCCGCGAGCGATAAATCGTCCGCGATCGACAATGCCGACGCGCGTCGAAATTGCCTCCACTTCTTCCATGTAGTGGCTTGTATAGATGATTGTAGAGCCGAGCCGGTTCAGTTCGAGCACGGATTGCAAAATATGATTTCTGGACTGCGGGTCGATGCCGACCGTCGGCTCATCCATCATAATCAGCTTCGGCCGATGGGCGATCGCGCAGGCGATGTTCAGTCTCCGTTTCATGCCGCCGGAGAAGGAGTCCGGCCGATCGTGTCTGCGATCCTTCAAGCCTACGAATTCGAGCGCCTCTTCGGTCCTTTCCTTCAACTTCGCCCCGCGAAGACCGTACAGCCTTGCAAAGAACGAGACGTTCTCCGACGCAGACAATTCCGAATAAATCGCCAAATCCTGCGGAACGACGCCGATGATCCGCTTGACCTCTCTCGGATGCTTGACGACCGACAAGCCGTCGACCAGCACCTCGCCCGAGTCGGGCCGGAGCAAACCGGATATAAGTCGGATCACCGTGCTTTTTCCAGCTCCGTTAGGTCCGAGCAGACCGAAAATTTCCCCTTCTTCAATCGATAGGTTCATATGATCGACCGCCATGGTCGTGTCGTACCGTTTCACAACATCGTTCAACTGCAAGATCGGCATCGCTGAGCACATCCTTTTTCCAAGTTTCCCGTTTATGAGATCATTGTAGCTTCCGGTGCGGCCTTTTTGACGTATATTGAGTCATTTTCGCAAGTGACCTAAGTCATAGCTTAAGCGGGTAAAGAAAAATATGCTATAATCTTTTTTGCGCGATTCGCAAGCCCCTGTCATTCCAGGCGAATCGTACGGAGGCGTACCGATTTGAGAACTCTGCTATGGATTCGTTATACCCTGCTCATCTTAGCTTTCATCCTCGCATTATACCGGGGCAATATACATAATTACGAATGGTATACCGCCGCCGCACTGCTTTACCTTGCGGCAGCGCAAGCCTCCGACCGGCTGCTGCCGGTGTCGGCGCGCTGGCTCGGGCGAGCGGCCGAGCTATTTGCTTGCTTCTGGTTTGCTCACACCTATGCGGAATTCATGTATTTGCTCCCTTTCTCATTTGCCGTCTCTCTATTTGCTTCTCCCCCCGCCGCTGCGCGGGATTCGGATCGTACGGCAAATTTCATAGGATTGGCAATAGGCGCTGCCGTGTTCGAATCGTTTTCTTCCGTCTACGGTACGGAAGGGTGCATTGCCATCATTACGCTTTACGCTTGCTTCATCGGATTGCTGTTTAAAGTGCGGCGATTGTCGATAGCGAACCGGGAAACCGGATTTTTATTTGACGAGGTGCGCAAAAAAGCGTACGAGCTGGAGGAAGCCAAACAGCAAGCGGCGGATTTTGCAAGAAAAATCGAGAATGCGGCCCAGCTGGAAGAACGCAACCGGATCGCCGTCGAGCTGCATGACGATTTGGGGCACCGCCTCATTCGAGCCAAGCTGATGCTGGAGGCCGCGGTGAACATTCATTCCGCTCAGCCGGATAAAAGCTTCGAGCTGATGTCGGCGGTGAAGGATCAGCTGCAGGACAGCATGGAAACGATGCGGCTGACGGTTCGCAAGTGGAAGCCGGACCGCTCCGCAGGACACCGGCAATTTTCCATTCACCGGCTGATGGAGGAAGCGGCCGACCGGTTCGGCATCGAGGTGACGGGCGACATGCGGGGCATGCCTTATCCGCTGTACCCGAGTGCGGAGGTCGCTCTGTTTCGCAACGCGCAGGAAGCCATTACGAACGCGATCCGTCACGGAGGCGCGACGACCGCCCGCATTACGCTCGAGTATTTGCCCGATTCGGTGCGCATGACCGTTTCGAACAACGGGGCCTTGCCTGATCAAGGAAAGGTCGACCGGCTCGGACTCGGCATTACCGGGATGAGAGAACGGGTATCTCTTTTGGGAGGAACGGCGGAAATCGTTGTCGGAGACGAATTCGCGCTCGTGACGACGATTCCGCTTCCGCATAACGAAGACAAATAGGCAAAGTTTGGCGGTACGTATAGGAAAGGGGAACAAGCGCTATGATCTCATTATTAATTGTTGACGACGACATGCTCATTCGCGAAAGCCTCAAAATGATTCTCGACCTGCAGCCTGACATTACAGTAGCCGGCGTTTGCGGCAACGGGCGGGAAGCGGCCGATTTCGTCCGCGCCGGCAACCCGCGGCCGGATGTCGTCCTGATGGATATTCGGATGCCGGAATGCGACGGTGTGGAAGGGACAAGGCTCATCAAAGAAATCGATCCGAACGTGAAAGTGCTTATTCTGACGACCTTCGACGACGACGATATTCTCGTCCGGGCGCTGCGCTTCGGAGCAAACGGCTATTTGGTCAAAAACGTTTCCCCCGAGCGCATTGCGGAAGGAATTCGAACGGTGCATAACGGAAACATGGTGCTGCACAGCGACATAGCCAAGAAGCTCAGCGACATGCTGCAGCCGGCGCCGAAGACGACCGCCCCGGATTCCGTCGAATCGGCGTTCGCCGGCGCCGGACTGACGCCCGCCGAAATGAAGATCGTAGCGAAAATAGCGGACGGGCTGACCAACAAGGAAATTGCCGGAGAGCTGTTTTTAAGCGAAGGCACCGTTAAAAACTATATTACCGTCATTCTCGAAAAGCTCGCTTTGCGTGACCGCACGCAAATCGCCATACAATATTGGAAGCATCGTACATAAGCTTAGACATCACGAAGGGAGCGGCAGCATTGGCATTTAAGGGATTTACTCCAGAAGATTTCAATGTATTTCATATTGCAGGCTTAGAGGAGCGGATGGCCGGCATCCGCGAACGGATTCAGCCGAAGTTTAGGGAGATCGCCGAGGAGCTGTCCGGCGATTTGACCGCGCTGGCAGGCAAAGAAATGTATCTGCATATCGCCAAGCACGCCCGCCGCACCGTCAATCCGCCGGTCGATACGTGGCTGGCGTTCAGCCCGAACAAGCGAGGCTATAAGCAGTATCCGCACTTTCAAATCGGATTGTTCGACGACCGGGTGTTCATATGGCTGGCATGCATTTATGAGATAGCGGATAAAGCCGCGGTAGCGGATCGGCTGCTCGCAGGCATCGACCGGATTCGGGATGCGCTGCCGGAGGACGCCCAGCTTTCGACCGACCATATGAAGAAAGGCGCAGGCGATGTAAGCGCCATGAACCGATCGGATTGGGAGTCCGCTTTGCACCGCTTCCGCAACGTGAAGAACGCGGAACTGCTCATCGGCAGGCAAATCGCCAAGGACGATCCTATCGTGCATGACGGCGAGCGGTTTATTGCGCTCGCCCGCGGGATGATGCGTCAGCTGGCGCCGATTTATAAGCTTGCGGCCGGTGAATAAGAAGAGCAACCTCCCTTGTTTCGGTTAGAAACTTGGGAGGTTGCTTTTTTTCCGTTGCGTGAAATTAGTCTGTGGGTGAAGGGAGCTTTAGCGGAATAAAGTTCCGTTCAAGGTGGCCGGTCATGCGGCGCGGATGGCTGCAACGGAACGAAGTTCCGCTGGAGGTAACTAATCTTTGGGGAAACGAATCGGCAGGATTTTGACAAGTAACCACAGGGTTGCTAATCTTGACAAGTAACCACAGGGTTGCATATACTCGATATATGAATTGGGATAAAAACGCTATTTTCAATGCACTTGGCGACTCTACCCGGCGGCTTATATTAGACGAACTATCCGAACGCAACGAGTTGACGTTGTACGAACTTACGGCACGTCTCATTATGAAGCACCAGCTTTCCATTTCGCGGCAAGCGATAGCCAAACATCTTTCTACATTGGAAGATGCAGGGCTCGTAAAATCAGAACGAAAGGGGAAATTTCGAGTAATAATATTCAACAACGAGCCACTTAAAAATTTGCTGAAAGGATGGATCGAGTAATATGAAAATCATTGTTACAAGCATATTCGTTCAAGATCAAGACAAGGCATTGGAGTTTTATACAAAAACGCTGGGCTTTGTAAAAAAGCATGACGTTCCCGTGGGTGAATTTAGGTGGATAACTGTTGTTTCTCCCGATGATCAAGACGGTACCGAGCTTGTGCTCGAACCGAATGACCATCCTGCCGCCAAAGAGTATCAAAAGAAAATATTTACGGACGGCATCCCGGCAACAATGTTTGGCGTTGCAGATATTAATAAAGAGTATAAACGGTTATTGGAAAACGGCGTGAAGTTTTCTATGGAGCCGACAACAATGGGCGAACTCACAATAGCTGTCTTAGACGATACATGCGGCAACCTTATTCAGATTATGCAAAAGTAATATAATAATCAAACCAAAGCAAAAGCCCCACCAACGGATGGTGGGGCTTTTGCTTTGGTTGGCACTAATAGTAAGAAGGTAAAACTTCACTATTTAGATTCGGAAGACCATTTCCTGCAAAATAGCGCGGTCAAACTTCACTATATCACCGTTTCCTCGCCACTTTTCGATGATACCGTCACAATAAGGAAGTTTCACCTCACTATTTCGCTCCACGTGCCTCGTTTCTGCAAAATAGTGCGGTAAAACTTCACTATTGCCGAACCCATCCTATTGAGCTACGCCGCGCTCCCGGCCCTTCGCTTGATCAGCGTCAAAAACTGTTGAAGCAGGAGAAGTCCTCCGATGCAGAATACAGCCCCAAGCAGAAACGGAAAGGCGGACTTAAGCTCGAACACGCCTCCCGCAATAAGCGGCCCGGCGATGCGGCCCAAGCTGTCCATGGACGAGTTCAGCCCGCCGGTAAGCCCCTGCCCCGCCGTTGTAGTCTGCGTGATCAGCGACGTCACGCACGGGCGCAGCAGCGAGTTCCCGATCGAGAAGACGCATAAAAACAAAGACGTCGTCAAAAAATCGCGGGAAAACAGCAGCAGCACAAACCCGGCCGCCGAAATGAGCAAGCCGGCCCGGATGAGCCCCGGCTCCGTCCCCTTCTTCGCGAACTTCCGCACGAACCCGCCTTGCATCAGCGCGCCGACAACCCCGCTGATCAGCATCATGTATCCGAACTGCTCCGGCGTCGCTCCGAACCGTTCCATACTAAAATATTGGAGCACCGATTCGAGACCCGCGAGCGTGAACGTCACAATGAAAGAGAGCACGAACAAATAACGGATCGGGCCTTCGAATGCGGTCCAGCGCGAAACCTTCTCCTTCGCCGCGTGTTTTCTGCGCTCCTCCGCAGACACCGATTCCGGGAGCGAAAACAATGCGAACAAGAAATTGACGAGCGCCACGCCGGAAGCGACGAAGAACGGGACCGCCGTTCCGAAATTGCTTAACGCTCCTCCAATGCCCGGGCCGAAAATAAAGCCCAGTCCGATGGACATGCCGATCAGCCCCATCGACCTTGTCCGCTTTTCCTCCGACGTTATGTCGGCTATATAAGCGACGGCGCACGATGTCGCGGCGCCGGAAAAGATGCCGCCGAGAATGCGGGAAGCGTACATGAGCCCCAAATGTCCGGAAGACAAGCCGAAAAGCAAAAAGCTGACGCTGAAGCCCGCGACGCCCATCAGCAGTACGGGCCTTCGGCCCAAACGGTCCGACAGCTCTCCCCAAAACGGAGACATCAAAAATGACGCCGCCGAATACGCCGCAAGCATGACATACAAATGAAAGCGCTCGGCTCCCGAGCCGACGATCATCGCCGGCAGCACCGGGATAATAATCCCGAAGCCGAGAAAAATCGTAAATACCATAAATAAAATAATCGGCAACCGTTTATCCACGTTGATCCCCCGCATCTCTCGAATCTCAGAAGTAACAACCTTTATCCTACCACATCCTTTTTGCGATAGGAAATGAACAGATGAAGAACGAACAGCGCCATGAGGACCGCTCCGCTAAGCAGGAACGGATACCGGTGGCCGAGCGTGTCCCACAGCTTCCCGGAGACGAGCGGGCCGATGACGAAGCCTGCTCCTTCAATCGTCAGGAAGAAGCCCCAAGCAGCCCCTCTCTTCCGTTCGGGAACGGCGGAAGCGACCAGCGCGTTCCACGCGGGGATGACCAGCGCATAACCGAACCCGACGGCGATGACGGCCGCATACAGCTCCGCTCTCCCGCCGATCGCGGCGAACCAAGTAGTCGCCGCGGCGGCGAGCGGTATGCCGATATGCAGAAACCATCTCGTTCCCCACCGGTCCGTCAGCCTTCCGACCGGAACGAGCAGCAGCAGCGTCGCCGCTCCGCCGATGATCAGAAACAAGCTGAATTCGTTGGGCGACAGCTTTAAATCTTCTCTGGCGTACAACGTAACGATCGGCGTCAATACGCCCAGCGCGAACGTCTGCAGGAACATCGCCGGATACAGCAGCCTGCTTACTTGAAGGGAACGGGAGAGCTCCTTGAAATAACCGGCGACTTTCGCGGTAACGGGCGCACCGTCCGCGGCTTTTCCCCCCGTCTTCTCAAGCCTCGGCGGTCTCTCCCTTGTTCCGGTTCTGTGCGGAAGAAAGAAGCATACGACAAATACGGCCGCGGTTAATCCGAGGATAATGGCATACGGGAGCGTAAAGGTGTGATCCTTAATGAACAGATTGATGACGACCGGCCCCGCCCCGGTGCCCGCCATCCACGCCGTATAAACGACGCCGAGGATCGTGCCCTTCGCCTTCTCGCCCGCCACCTCCGTCGTTCCGGTCACTACGCTCGGCCATAGCGGAGAAGTTCCCGTTCCGAGCAGAAAGCAGCCGATGACCGCAAGCAGCGGAGTTCGTCCGAAGGCGAGCAGCGCCACACCGGCCAGCGTAATGCCGATTCCCGCCGTCATCGTCCAACGGTAGCCCGCCGTATCGATCAGCCAGCCGACGGGTCCCCTGAACAAATTGTCTCCTATGTATTGAAGCGAGAACGCCCAGCCGAGCGCAAACGCGGACATTCCGAGCGCCCCTTTCAAATACAGCGGCAGGACGGAGACGAGCAGCGCCCCTTTGACAAACTCGACGGAAAACATGATGAACAACAGCTCGAAAACAAACGGCGACCAAATTCCCGAAAGCTTCGGAAAGCGCATGTCTCTCCCCCCTTCTTTCCCCAGTTTGTTCCTTACTTTAGTTTCCTTGCCCGATCTTGATTATTTTCACCAACATGAACAACACTATATTCGATTCCGCATTTAAATTATTGTTGAAACTGGCGCTAATTTTGCTATACTCAAATCTATTGTTTGTTTCGATATCTCTTGTTACTCGAAAGGGGCGATTGTTCATATGGATCAATCCCGCACACCGTTACTTGAAGCGCTTATAGCCCACGCACGGCGCAATCCGCTTCAATTCCACATTCCCGGTCATAAGAAGGGCTTAGGCATGGACGCCGAATTTCGGGACTTTATCGGCGACAACGCGCTGTCCATCGACTTGATCAATATCGCCCCGCTGGACGATCTGCATCAGCCGTCCGGCGCGATCGCGCAAGCTCAAGCGCTTGCCGCCGAAGCTTTCGGGGCGGATTATACATTTTTTTCCGTACAAGGAACGAGCGGCGCGATTCAAACGATGATCATGGCCGTTTGCGGCCCCGGAGATAAAATCATCGTTCCAAGGAACGTTCATAAATCGGTTTTGTCGGCGATCATCTTTGCCGGCGCGCGCCCGGTGTTTTTGTCGCCGGCGATGGACGACCAGCTCGGCATTGCGCACGGCGTTACGACGCGTTCCGTCCGGAAAGCGCTCGAGCTCCATCACGACGCCAAAGCGGTGCTCGTCATCAACCCGACCTATTTCGGCATCAGCGCCAATTTAAAGGAAATTGTCGAGGTGGCGCACTCGTTCGACGTCCCCGTGCTTGTAGACGAAGCCCACGGTGTCCACATTCAGTTCCACGAGGAGTTGCCTTTGTCGGCGATGCAAGCCGGCGCGGATGCGGCGGCGACGAGCGTTCACAAGCTTGGCGGATCGCTGACGCAAAGCTCCGTGCTGAACCTGAAGGGCAACCGGATCAGTCCGAAGCGGGTACAGGCGATCTTGTCCATGCTGACTACGACCTCGACGTCGTACTTGCTGCTTGCGTCCTTGGACGCGGCTCGCCGAAATTTGGCGCTGCACGGTCGCGAAATGACGGAGAAGTCCATTCGGCTGGCGGAATCCGCAAGGGAACGCGTTAACGCCATCAAAGGGTTGTATTGCTTCGGAAAGGAAATTTTGGGGACGGAAGCAACCTACGATTACGATCCGACGAAGCTGACAGTCCACGTCCGCAAGCTCGGCCTTACAGGCTTCGATATGGAGCGGCTGCTTCGGGAGCGGTTCAACATCGAAGTGGAAATGAGCGATATGTACAACATTCTGTGCATCATTACGCACGGCGACTCGGAAGACACGGTAGGAGCTCTGATTGACGCTTTGTCGGCGATTGCCGAGGAGCGCGCGGGGGCGCCCGAAGCGAAAATCTTCGCGGTCAAAAATCCGAAAATTCCGATGCTGTCGCTTTCGCCGCGCGATGCGTTCTATGCGGAGACGGAATCGGTCCCACTGGAAGAGTCGGACGGCCGCATTATCGCGGAATTTATAATGGTTTATCCGCCGGGCATTCCGATCCTGCTGCCGGGCGAAGTCATTTCGCAGGAAAACATCGACTACATTAACGAGCATATCAAGGTCGGACTGCCGGTGCAGGGACCGGAAGACAAGACGCTCCGCAACGTGAAGGTCATCGTGGAGGAGCGCGCCATTACCGCATAAGCATACAGCCGCCGCTTTTTTAAGGGGCGGCTTTTGTTTTCTCCGGCCATAAGCATTGTAACCGTTCTCTAAACCTGTTAATATGGTACGTGGAAACAAAAGGAACACGGATTACAGCAACCAAAGTAGGTGTACATATGAGTCAGAGCGCAGCGCTATATTTTGTTGACGGATCCGAAGCGCCATCGGTCACGTTGGACGAGCTGAAGCAGCATTTGCTGCACTACCGCGATCAATTGGAATTAACCGGCAAGCAGCTGGGCTGGAGTTATTCCGAGGCGGCATTTCCGTATACGATCGAGTCCAAGCCCGAAGGGGACGGCGTCTGGTTTTACTTGAAAGGAAAGAACGAGCTGTACAAGTATATTGTTTTCGGGGTCGGCAAGGAAACGACGGAAGACGGAGAACGGCATTTCATCCAGGTCGTCCTTCCGGATGGAAGTACGCACGGGGATAAAGCGAAAGCAAATGAGTTCTGCAAATATTTAGGACGACAGCTCAAAACCGAAACGCACTTATTCAACGGCCGCATCATGTATTTCAATCCCAGGAAATAGACAAAAAAACAAGAGCCGCTAGTCTCTTCGTTGAGACCCGCGGCTCTTCTTACGCTTTGCGATTAGTCGTCTTCCCCGATTTCTTCGTCCAGCATGCTGTTGTAAATATCGAGCACGGCTTCCCACTCTTCGTCGTCCTCGATATTGGCGAGAACGAGCTCGTCGCCGTCCTGCTCAATCCGCAAAATATGTCCGTCCGCATCGGGATCGTTCCGGTCGATCAGCACCGCATAATCGTTGCCGTCGTAGTCGAAGGTCCGTATATGAACCAGCTCGCGCTCGGCGCCGTTTTCGTCCGTTACGATCAATACCGCTTCTTCTTCGTCTTCCAGGTTGTCGCGCTCATGATCCGCCATGTAAGTTACCTCGCTCCGTCTGTTCGAATATTGTCTATAGGCTAGAGTGTGGCCCAGTTGCCTCTCCCATTATACTTTATTCCGCCTTCGACAAAATCGCCTTCTCGGACACCAGCTCAAAATCGCTGTCCTCCGATTGTTTGATATAAAACTTTACTTTGTACTGCCCGGACAATTTAAACTCCATCTTAATGGGGGACGTGACGTGCCAGAAGCTGTCGCTTGCGCCGTCCTCCAGTTTGTAAACCTGGGATTCGACCGTTTCGCCGTTCGGGTCGGCTACCACGGTTTTAATCGAACGAACCTTCGTCTGCAAATTGTCGACCTGCGCAAACACGAAAAATTCCCCGGACTGTCCCTTCTTGGCATACCCGAACGGCTTCATCGCGTTCTTGTCGCCGTAAAAGAGAAACAGATGCACATTCGGCTTATAAATATGTATCGCGTCGGAATTCGGATCGTTCTTCACCAAAGCCTGAAGCGTGTCCGACCGAAGAGGAATATATGTCTTGCCGTCGATTTGCAGCGCTCCTCCGCTAATATCGTCGCCGTTGACGGTTACGCGCACTTTTTTCCCTTTCCAAGTCTGGAGTGCCTCGTTGGCTCCAATGGAAGCCCCGCCTACCATGGACAGCGCTATCGCGCACAACAGCATTCTGCGGATTTTCATTCAGATTCCCTCCAAAAGTTGTTTCCGTCAAGTTATACTCGCCATTTGCGGAAGAGTTGCGCTCCGAACGCATTTCCTCGGCAAAAAACTTCCAATATCACAAAACTTGGTATTTGTAAACAAAAGTTTGCGCGCATCGAACGGTGTTCCGATTGTGTCCTGAATAGGATAAAATTAACATTGTTAACACGAAGAATAAGGTGAAGTAGATAAAGATGAACAATTATCGGATCGAAGAGGAAATGAGGAGCCTCAAGAATTTGCTTGAGGACACTGTGGAGAGATATGAATACGACTTCTGCCATCCGGACGTGGTCGCCGTCAGCCAGCGGCTCGACCAGCTCATCGTCCGCATCTTAATTAACCACACAAATCCGGAGTCTTAATGACCCGGATTTTCGTTTGTCCGGGAATGCTTTAAATTTCCATATGATCGTGTTACATTAATATTTAGTGATTTTAAACAGTTTTTAAAGAAAGACTGGAGGGTACTAAGTGTGAGTGTCGAAGTGACCATGATCGGCACCGGCAGCGCCTTTGCCAAACGCTACTTCAACAACAACGCTTTGGTCAAGGTCGACGGTTATCAACTACTTCTAGATTGCGGAGTTACGGCTCCTTATGCACTTCACCGGCTTGACGTCGGCTTCACCGACATCGACGCTCTCCTCGTTACTCATATCCATGGGGATCATGTAGGCGGTTTGGAAGAATTCGCATTTCAAATGATGTTTAAATACCGGAAAAAGCCGGTCCTATACGTTCCGTCGACCATCGTTGAGACGCTTTGGAACTCTACGCTCAAAGGCGCCATGGAAGTCGTCGAGCAAGGACTCGATACGCTGGACGCCTACTTCCAGGTCATTCCCGTTGAACCCCGGAAGCCGACGGCGCTGTCCGAAGGGCTTACCGTTGAGCTCATCCCGACCCTGCATATCCCGGGAAGACCGAGCTACGGAGTGCTGATGAACGATACATTGTTTTACAGCTCCGATCTCGTATTCGACGAGGCGTTACTGACGTCGATGATCGATGAAGGACGCTGCCGGCATATTATGCACGACTGCCAGCTGATCGGCAAGGGCGAGGTGCATACGACGTTAACCGAGCTGCTATCGCTGCCGCCGCGCATCCAAGAGCGAATTTGGCTGATGCACTACGGCGACGAGATGGAGCAGTTTGTCGGACAAACCGGTCTCATGAAATTTATCGAGCAGCACAAGCCGTATCGATTCGAATAAATCGTAGAGGCCGCAACGATCGGTATCGAAGCGGCCTCTTGCTTTATAGCTTTTTCTTCATCCGAACATGCGGAATACCCGCGTCCAGGAACGTTTCCGGAGATACCGTTTCATAGCCCAATTTCTTGTAGAACGGCTCCGCATGGCATTGCGCGTCAAGCAGGCTGTACGCAAACCCTTCCTCCTTCGCCCATTTCTCCAGCGCAGCCATAAGCTCCCGCCCGGTTCCGCGGCCTCTGTACCGTTGGCGGACCGCGACGCGCTGCATCTTGGCCGTATCCGGTTTGTATACGATAAACCGGCCGGTAGCGGCCGGCGACCCGTCCTCATCCAAGAGCAAAACATGTCTGGCCGCCTCCGGCGACACGTCGTACTCGTCCATCTCCAAATCCTCCGGCACCTGCTGTTCTTCCACGAACACTTCCAGCCGGATGCGGAACGCTTGCTTCAGGCTTTCCTGCGTTTCAATTCGAACGATCTTCATCATGTACCGCCTCCGCAACCCTTTATTGTATACTTCCGACGCTTTGTCTAGTATTGCAACTATTTTCCTATATCGCATATAATATAGTATGTTTCATGTGATTTTCAATTGATCGTATAAAAGGCAAATCTGCCGAAAGACAGAGACGCAAAGCCGAGGGCCTAACGCGGGAGACCGTTATGGCGGCCGGGCTGCCGATTGCATACATAGGAGGAAAATTGCATGCCGTTCTTGCGGGTCGACGAATTAAACCATCATAGCAAAAATTCGGTTGCGATCGGAAACAAAGTTTCCGTAGAAAAGAAAGATTTCGTCTCCGTAGGAATGGTAACGTTTATCGAGGGCGACATTATTGAAGTCGAACTGCCCCAAGCCAAATATTACGCGCCCGGAGATCCGATCAAAGTCACCGTATACTCAAATAACGGATTCCTTATTCTTCCATCGTCCGTCATCGCGAAGGACAACGAAGTGATTATGATTTTGAACCCGCCGGAAAACCAGCGGCTGACGCAGCGGCGGCAGCACCCGCGGATCGACATTCAGAGCGAGGGCTTCATCCGCGCCATCATCGGGACGAACCAATCGGTACAGCCATTAGAGGAGCCGTTCCCCTTTCATATTAGCAACATCAGCCTTGGCGGCGTCGGGTTAATTGCCTCCGAATCGGTTCCGCTGCGGACGATGACGGTAGCGGAGACCGAGTTCAACATTTTGGGCGGCGTTCAATGCCGGGTCGAGGTTTCCCGAAGGCAGACGTCGGAACGCGGCGTATATATCGGCGCTAAGTTTCTCGACTTCCCGCAGGAGCAGCTTAACAGCTTGCGCGGCTTTATTCTTAGAACGCAAATTGATGCGCGCGTTAAACAAAGAAGAGAAGAAGCGGCTATGTAACCGTTACGGTGCAGCCGCTTTTTCTATTTTACTTACGGGAGCAAGAGCGCCGCGATCGGAACCGCTCCTTCCTCCCCGTCATCCCATCTCCCCCATGCCATGATCCCGTTCATCCGCTCGAGCTGAAACGTCCGGGGCTCGTGTCCCACACGATACGTTCCTTGAGGCAGCTGCAGCCCTTTCATCAAATACGACTTTGCCATGTACGCCTTTTGCCGGATTACGTTCTCCTGCCACGCCGATTCCGCCTTCGCCAGTTCCTTCTCCAGCCGCTCGATTTCCTCTCTCAATTGCTCTTGCGAAAGCTCGCTGTATCTTGTATTCATATCCTTTTTCATCCTTCTTTGCACTGGATTTACTTCCTCTTCCCAATATTTACAGCTTTAAAATGCCCACCGCTTTCCCCTATCATTAAATCTAGCAAACCTCAAGGAGTTGGCATCATGAAGAGAACAATAGCAGCCGGCTTGGCAAGCGTCTTGATTTCGCTCCCTCTGATCGCCTCGACTGCGAACGCGGCGAGCTACACCGTTCGCTCGGGAGATACGCTGTGGCTGATCGCGAACGCGAACGGCATTTCCGTCAACGAGTTGATGAGCTATAACGGTTTAACAAGCAGCTCGATTTGGCCCGGCCAGACGCTGCAGCTTCCCGTCAAAAACGGTTACACGGTACGCTACGGAGATACGATGTGGCTCATCGCGCAAAAATTCGGCATCCCGTTATCCATTTTAGCAAAAGCGAACCCCCAAATCACAAACCTGGACAACATTTATGCAGGACTCGTACTATCGATCCCCAAGAAGCCTGCCAATTTCGTTAACGGCACGTTTCCGTTGAAAGCGGGTACATACACCCCGTTCGAAGACAATTACGCCGTCTCGCGCGACTGGAGCCCGGAAGGCCCCGATACAAGAACGCACGAGGGCGTCGATATTTTCGCCAGAGCGGGCACACCGATTTACGCCTCTGCCGGAGGCACCGTAGTGAACATCGGCTGGAACGATTACGGCGGATGGCGCCTCACCGTTCAAATCGATAATGATACTGCATTTTATTATGCGCATATGTCGGGATATGGAAGCAATCTGTATAAAGGCGCCAAAGTGTCCCAAGGACAGCTGATCGGGTACGTAGGAAGCACGGGCTACGGTCCGCAGGGCACGTCGGGCAAGTTTTCGCCGCATCTGCATTTCGGAATGTATCATACCGCCTCCTCCCCGTGGACGACCTCGGATCCGTTTACTCATTTGAAATGGTGGGAATTGAACGCGAAATGACCAAAGCTCCCGCACCGTTCGGACGCAAGCTTTTCCGATACGGCGGGGGCTTTTTGCTATGCATGATTAAAAATTGTATTGTGTCGCGAAAATATAGTGTTCAATCCATTGTTTTCATGGTATTTTAGGTACGTATCATGAAAAAAGTCGCTATTTTATAGTTTCGAAGGGAGCGCGCAAGTTTATGATTCGAGTAGCTATGTTAAGCTTTTGGCACGTTCATGCAAACGATTACGCGAGGGAAGCGACAAACCACCCCGACACGGAGATTGTCGCGATTTGGGATGAGCTGCCGGAGCGCGGACGGAAGGAAGCGGAGAAGCGGGACGTTCGGTTTTTCGAATCGCTCGACGAGCTGCTCGCACAGAGCGACATCGACGCGGTCATCGTAGATACTCCGACGAATATTCACCGGGACGTGATGGTGAAGGCCGCTAAAGCGGGCAAGCACATTTTTACGGAAAAGGTTGTCGCGGCAACGACTGCGGAGGCGAACGAAATTTTGGCGGCCGTACGGGAAGCCGGCGTGAAGCTTACGGTATCCCTGCCGCGGCTGAATGACGGATATACGCTTGCGATTCAGCGCATTCTTGAAGAAAAGCTGCTCGGCGAATTGACGATGGCGCGCGTTCGCCTGTCGCATAACGGCGCTACGGCGGGCTGGCTGCCGGAGCATTTCTTCAATCTCGAGCAGTGCCAAGGCGGAGCCTTGATCGACCTCGGCTGCCATCCGATGTATTTGACCCGATTGTTCCTGGGCTTGCCGAAAAGCGTAAGCGCAACGTACGGATATGTGACGGGCAAACAAGTCGAGGATAACGCCGTGGCGATTCTCAAGTACGAATCCGGCGCCGTCGGCATCGTGGAAGCCGGTTTCGTGAACAGCCATTCGCCGTTTACGATTGAAATTCACGGAACGGACGGCACGCTTATGTACGGTACGCCGGACAGCAAGCTTCTGCTCCGCTCCAACCGCAACGGCACAGAAGGCTGGGTAGCGCAAGACATCCCGAGCAATGTGCCCGGCGCGTTCCACCAGTGGGTCGGACATATTCAGAACGGGTCGACGGCGGATGAGAACATTGCCCTCGCTCTCGATTTGACGAAATTGATGGAGGCTTCGAACCTATCGGCCGCTTCCGGCCGCGCTGTCGATTTGGCCGGCTTGGAGAAGTAAAACGATGGCGACGCGTACGCCGAATGCCCGTAATCCTAAGAAAGCAAGCAAGGGATTTCCGTATGCCGTCATGGAAGAGCGCCCGAAGGCATTGGATGCGCTCGATATCAGCTTCCGCTGGGGCGGCTACGGTTTCCGCGTGCTGCGCTGTCATTTGGCCGTGTTTCCGCCGTCGCATACGATTTCATTGCATAAGCATTCGGAGTATGAGTTTCATTTTATCCCTAGAGGGCGCGGCAAAGTGGGGCTTCCCGACGGAGAATACGAGCTTCGGGAAGGCTTGTTTTACTTGACCGGTCCGGATGTGCTGCACTATCAGGAGACCGACGCGGAGGATCCGATGTCGGAGCTGTGCTTGCACATCGATATTGTGGAGCTGAACGAACCGGGTTTGAGCGGGATCGGCGGTGTCGGCGGGTTTGACGCGCTGGAGCATGAGGAAGCCCGACGATGCGTCGAGGAGCTGCGCCGACTTCCGGCAAAGCCTGTGAACGATCAGTGGGATGCGATGTCGTGGTTTTTGACCGCTTATCGCGCATGGCATGAGAACGATCCGTTCTTTCACTCGACCGTGAAGCATGCGATCATCCAAATTTTACTCCGGTCCGTCCGCGCTTTCCGGAATCGTCGGATGACCTCGCTCCCTGCAAGGGATATGAGCAGGCACCGGTACCAGCTCGCCGTTCAATACATACAGGACAATTATGCCAGCCCCCTCTCTCTGGATGAGGTGGCTGAGCGGGTCCAGGTGAGCGGCCGCCAGCTGCAGCGTGTGTTTCGGGAGCATGGGGACGTTTCGTTCAGCGAATATCTCGAAACGGTACGCCTCAAGCGGGTGTGCGAGCAATTGCGCAGACCGGACTTGACGATCGAGCAGATCGCGGTAAATAACGGTTTCACGAACGGAAATTATTTATTTTCCGTATTCAAAAAGCGGCTGGGCGTTACACCCGGCGAATATAAACGAAAAGAGGGAATCCTATGACACGAAAAACCCGAATCGGCATTATCGGCAGCGGGGGCATCGCCGCTGCGCACATTCGCGGCTACAAAACGATGGAAGAGGTTGAAATCGTAGCGGTGGCGGACATCGTTCCGGGCAAGGCGAAGTCTTTCATCCAAGATCAAGATTTGCCGGGCGCTGAAGCGTTTGAAGACCATCGCCAAATGCTCGAGCTTGACTTGGACGGCGTCAGCGTTTGTACGCCGAACATGGCGCATCACCAGACGACGGTCGATGCGTTGAACGCCGGTAAGCACGTGCTTGTAGAAAAGCCGATGTCGGTTACGCTGGATGAAGCGATCGACATGGTGCAGGTTTCCAAAAAAACGGGCAAAATGCTGTCGATCGGCTTCCAGCCGCGCTACGATCCGAACATGAAAATTGTCCGCGATATCGTTCAATCCGGTCAGCTCGGTAAAGTGTATTTCGTCGAAACCGGAGGCGGACGCCGCCGCGGCATGCCTGGCGGCACGTTCATCCGTAAAGACTTGGCAGGCGCCGGCGCGATGGCCGACATCGGCTGCTATTCGCTCGATATGGCGCTGAACGCGCTCGGCTATCCGAAGCCGCTGACCGTATCGGCTTATACGTCCAATTATTTCGGCACGAATCCGAAATACCATCACCAAGCCGACCAGTTCGACGTGGAGGATTTCGGCGTCGCCATGATCCGTCTTGAAGGCGACATTGTGCTCAACTATAAGATCTCCTGGGCGATGCATATGGATACGCTCGGCTCGACGTTGTTCCTTGGGACCGATGCTGGCCTTAAAATTAATCCGGCCGGCAAAGGCCCTTGGAGCGGCGTATGGGACGGCCGACTCGGCAGCGTCAAGATGTACCATGACATCATGGGACATCATACCGAGAGCGAAATTCCGCTTCAGGAGCACAGCATCAATCTGTTTAACGAGAAGGTTCGCGACTTCGTCGACGCGATCCGCAACAACCGTCCGGCACCGATCCCGGGCGAACAAATTTTGTACAATCAAGCGATCATCGACGCCGTTCTCCGCTCCTCCGAGCAGAAGCGCGAAGTGACGATCGAGCTGCCATAAGCACATGCAAAGAAGAGCCGACCGATTTGGTTGGCTCTTTTGATTTTACTATTGTATTCCGCTGCAGCCCTATATACCGCCAAACTAGCTACTCCGAACAGGAACTTTTTTCCGTTGCAGCTGCCGCGCCGCATTGACCGACCGCCTCGTACGGAACTTTATTCCGCTGCAGCCCGGCACACCGTCAAACTAGCTACTCCGAACGGATCTTTGTTCCGTTGCAGCTGCCGCGCCGCATTGACCAACCGCCTCGTACGGAACTTTATTCCGCTGCAACGATCATTGACCGAGTTTCTCCAAGGTAGTCTCCGAACAATTATTGAGCAATATTCAGCCTCGCCAACTCTTTGTTAATTTGCCCTGAGGCGATGTAAAACCACATTTTGAAATCTGCAATTAACGACCATATCGGGTGACCGAATGTAGCCGGCTTGTTGCCTTCAATGAGGAAGTGACTAAACCATGCAAAGCCGTAAGCAACTACCGGAGCTAAAAGTATGTATGCCGGATGAAGCACAATAGCCAAAATGATCGCTACGAATACAAAGTCCGTACCTATAAAGTGCAAGATTCGAGTCAACGGTTTGCTATGCTGCTGAAGATAATACGGCCAAAACTGCTCGAAGCTGTTGAATTGAGGGATATTGCTGAAACTGGTATTGCTCATTTTTTCACCATCCGTTCGTATCATAGTAAACCCATTCTAACGCCTAAGCTCAATATTTGATACTATCTCTTTGCATAATATCAGTTATTGAGCTTACGAACGATGTGGAATGGTGGTTTTGGAGGCTTAGAGTCATTTTTTGAGCCTATTCGCTATGAAACCTAGCATTTCCGGTTTATGGCCAAACTTAAAATCAATTTTTGATACTATCTTTATGGATAAGGTCATTTTTTGACACAAAAAAACACCGCTGACTAGCGGTGCTTCATCTTATATGTATGGAGCGGACGATGGGATTCGAACCCACGACCCTCGCCTTGGCAAGGCGATGCTCTACCACTGAGCCACGTCCGCATAGGGATTTATTGTGCCCTGAAAACCGGATGCGAAACGTGAGACATCATTCCAATATAGGATAAGCCCTCGACCGATTAGTATTCGTCAGCTCCACGCATTGCTGCGCTTCCACCTCGAACCTATCCACCTCGTCGTCTACAAGGGGTCTTCAAGCAGGGAAATC
>NZ_JAQZSG010000010.1 GCF_028745515.1 Paenibacillus thermotolerans
GCTTAAATTCTCTTAATGGTTGTCCACTTTCTTGACAGAAGTACACATGTTCCGTTGCGCCCTGCCGCACCGCTTGATCGACCGCCCCGAACGGAACTTTATTCCGCTGGATTGCGTGAAATAACTCGTGACATAAGGAATGTCCCAATTTTTAGGCAGAAACTAGCGTGCCGGCAACGGAACATAGGAGAAACTCCACTTGCTCGGGACAGAACTGGCGTGCGTCGGCGGAGCAGATGGAGAAACTCCACTTGCTCGGGACAGAACTGGCGTGCGTGGGCGGAGCAGATGGAGAAACTCCACTTGCTCGGGACAGAACTGGCGTGCGTCGGCGGAGCAGATGGAGAAACTCCACTTGCTCGAGACGGAATTGGCGTGGGGCGGCGGAGCAGATGGAGAAACTCCACTTACTCAAGACGGAACTGGCATGAGGCGGCGGAGCAGATGGAGAAACTCCACTTACCCAAGACGGAACTGTCGTATGGCGGCGGACGGCTTAAACAGCAAACAAAAAAATGATAGGTTCTATTCTCTCAACTTCCTCATAGATTAGTAACAAGTAGAGTAGAGACTGCTTCAACTAACCTTTAAGGAAGCGGCAAGGAGGAGCCTGTAATATGAACCGATTTTCCGAGTTGAAATGGACCGTAGCGATTGTTGCCCTGCTGGTATGTATCGGGATTGCCGGATATGTACGGACAAGCCTGTATCAGACCCCTGCCCTAACCTTCGAAAAACTGGCGGAAACGGCGTCCCGCACGCTCGTATCGCAATTGATCAATTCCGAGATTGCCGGCGCAAACGATGCGCATATCCATAAAGTGCTGGCCCAAAAGGCGTCTACCCAAGCCGCAACACGAAATACAAACAGCACGGCGATTAAGCAGGGTCCGCCCGCACCGGAGGACATGGAGCAACTAACGGCCAGCACTGAACCGGCGGTCGAGCCGACTACGGAAACGCCCCCGTCCCCGGCCCCGGAGACGGAACAAGCGACGGCAACCGCTTCTCTGACCGACCGCAAGCTGGCTTTCATCTATCATTCTCACAATCGCGAATCGTGGCTGCCGGAATTGAAAGGAACGAAGAAGGATTCGCCCGACGAAGCGTTCGACGCGAAAATCAACGTCACCAAGCTGGGAGAACGGCTACAAAAGCAACTTGAAAAGAACGGTGTAGGAGCGATCCATTCCGGCAAAGATTATGCTGGAACGATAAAAAATTTCAACTACAACTACTCCTACAAATATTCGCAAAAAACGGTTCGCGAGGCGCTCGCGGTAAATTCCGAACTGGAATATTTGTTTGACATCCATAGAGATTCGCAAACCAGGAAATATACGACAAAAACGATCAACGGAAAAGATTACGCCCAGATTTACATCATCATCGGACAAGGCAATCCGCACTGGAAACAAAATGAGGCGTTTGCGGAGCAGGTGCACGAAGGAATGAACAAGCTGCTTCCCGGCATCTCGAAAGGAATTATGGCCAAAGGGACGAAGCACGGCCACGGGGAATACAACCAATCGCTCTCCGACAACAGTTTGCTGATCGAGGTAGGCGGCGTCGGCAATACGATCGATGAATCCAACCGTACGATCGACGCGCTGGCGAAGGTGATTGCCGGGATTATCAGAAATGCGGAAAAGGCCGACGCACCCGTGCCTGTACAAGTGGCGAGCGCGGCCGAACCTTCTTAAAAATAAGGGGCGAATGGGCGATGAAAGCAACTTTGAAAGCGGGGATCGTAGGTGCGTTGATCGCAGCCGGCGTGTTTTACGGCATCGAGTTGGCCTCCACGGGAATTGATCGCGTATACGGAAGCTACGAGTACGCCGGCCAGCCGCCCGGGCCAACCTCTGCACAAGCTGCCGCCTCTGCTGCAGAACCTGCTGCCGCGACGAAGGATACCTCCGGCGCCGGCGCATCGGAGGCTCAAGCATCGCTCGCCCCGGCAGCCAATCCCGAGACGCATCTGCCAAGCGGAGCCGTTCAAACGGGACAGCCCATTCCCGAAAAGCTGACGCTCGTTAACCGGTTTGCAGTCAAGCTCGGCGAGGCGCTCCGCTGGGGAGCCCAGCAGGCAATCCGACTGACAGTCAGCTTGTTCCAGGGACTGTTGTAATTCGCTCTTTGCCTCATGCCGAGCACGATTTACAGGAAATTGCCGTTGTCTCTCACTGTTGTTATAATAGTGAAGATATACGGCTATTTTCATATGAGGTGACTTATGTCTACATCGAACGGGCACCAAAGCAAGGTACGCAACTTTTGTATCATTGCCCATATCGACCACGGAAAATCGACGCTCGCCGACCGGATTCTCGAATACACGGGCGCGGTGCAGAAGCGGGAAATGCAGGAGCAACTGCTCGACACGATGGATCTGGAGCGGGAGCGGGGCATTACGATTAAATTGCAAGCCGTACGGATGACCTACAAGGCCGAAGACGGCGAAGAATATACATTGAATCTGATCGATACCCCGGGACACGTCGACTTTACGTACGAGGTTTCCCGATCGCTCGCGGCTTGCGAAGGCGCACTGCTCGTCGTTGACGCCGCGCAAGGCATTGAAGCGCAGACGCTGGCCAACGTCTACCTGGCGCTCGACAACAACCTTGAAATTTTGCCGGTGATCAACAAGATCGACTTGCCGAGCGCAGAACCGGAGCGCATTCGGCAAGAAATCGAGGACGTCATCGGGCTAGACGCTTCCGAGGCGGTGCTCGCCTCCGCGAAAGCCGGCATCGGCATTAAAGAAATTCTCGAGCAAGTGGTCCAGAAGGTTCCGCCGCCAACGGGGGATATCGAAAAGCCGCTGAAGGCGCTCATTTTCGATTCGCACTACGATGCTTACAAAGGCATCATCAGTTACGTTCGCGTCATGGACGGCAGTATGAAGGCAGGCTCCAAAATCCGGTTTATGGCGACGGAAAAAGAGTTCGAGGTCATCGAGGTCGGCGCGTTCCGTCCGAGAATGACAGCCGTTGACGAGCTGAAGGCGGGCGATGTCGGCTTTGTCGTCGCGGGTATTAAGAATGTGAAGGATACGCGTGTCGGCGATACGATCACGGATGCGAAAAACCCGGTCAAAGAGCCGCTCCCGGGCTACCGCCGCATCAATCCGATGGTGTTCTGCGGTCTGTACCCGATCGACACGGCCGACTACTCCGAGCTGCGCGAGGCGCTCGAGAAGCTGGAGCTGAACGACGCTTCCTTACGCTACGAGCCGGAGACGTCCCAAGCGCTCGGCTTCGGGTTCCGCTGCGGCTTCCTCGGGTTGCTGCACATGGAAATTATCCAGGAGCGCATCGAGCGCGAGTTCAATATTCCGCTGCTCACCACCGCTCCGAGCGTTGTGTTCAAGGTGCATATGACCGACGGCAGCATGGTCGACATCGACAACCCGGCCAATATGCCGGAACAGCAGCGCATCGATCATATCGAAGAGCCTTATGTGAAGGCGTCTGTCATTGTACCGAAAGATTTCGTCGGCCCGATCATGGATCTGTGCCAAAACAAGCGCGGCGACTTCATCGATATGCAATACCTCGATGCTACCCGCGTGACGCTCATTTACGAAATACCGCTGTCGGAAATCGTCTACGACTTCTTCGATCAGCTGAAGTCCCGCACGAAGGGCTACGCCTCGTTCGATTACGAGCTGTCGGGATATAAGAAATCCAACTTGGTGAAGATGGACATTTTGCTCAACAATGAGAAGGTTGACGCCTTGTCGTTCATCGTGCACCGGGATAACGCCTATAACCGCGGACGCATTTTGTGCGAGAAGCTTAAGGACATCATTCCGCGCCAAATGTTCGAGGTGCCGATCCAGGCGACCATCGGCCAGAAGGTTATTGCCCGCGAAACCGTTAAAGCGATGCGCAAAAACGTTCTGGCAAAGTGCTACGGCGGCGACATATCGCGGAAGCGCAAGCTGCTGGAGAAGCAGAAGGAAGGCAAAAAGCGGATGAAGCAGGTCGGCTCGGTCGAAGTGCCGCAGGAAGCGTTCATGGCCGTGCTCAAAATCGACGAATAAAGATCGAAACCTATGGCCCCGGCCGCTGAAGCGCTCGGGGTTCATTATTTGGAAGGAAGGGAGGGACTCTTGATGATGCGACAACGGACGGAAACGCCGGAGGCGGTGTACATCCATATTCCGTTTTGTACGAATAAATGCCACTACTGCGACTTTAATTCTTATGTGCTGAAAGGGCAGCCGGTGCAGCAATATTTGGATGCGCTGGAGCGCGAGACGGAGGCGACCGTAAAGGAAACGCCGCCGGGAATCGTTCGGACGGTGTTTGTCGGCGGCGGGACGCCGACCGTGCTGACGCCGGAGCAGATGGCGCGCTTTCTAAATATCGTGAATCGTTATTTCCCGGACCGGGCGAACGACTTCGAATTCACCATGGAGGCGAACCCGGGTACGACCGATGCGGATAAACTGGCTGCAATGAAGGAAGGCGGAGTGAACCGGATTTCGTTCGGCGTACAATCGTTCAATTCCGATTTGCTTTCGGCAATCGGGCGCATTCATTCCGTCGACGACGTGTACCGAAGCATCGACAATGCAAGAAACGCGGGTTTTACGAACGTGTCCATCGATTTAATATTCGGGCTCCCGAGACAGTCGCTGTCCGATTTGGAGGATACGCTGAACAAAGCGCTCGAGCTGCAGCTGCCTCATCATTCGATCTACAACCTTAAGGTAGAGGAAAATACGTTGTTCCATACGCTGTATCAGCGCGGAGAGCTGCCGCTTCCGGAGGAGGACGAGGAGGTCGCGATGTTCCGCTTGATCATGGATCGCATGAAGGAAGCGGGCTACGGCCAATACGAGATCAGCAACTTCGCGAAGCCGGGCTTCGAGAGCAAGCATAATACGGTCTACTGGAAAAATGAGAGCTATTACGGTCTCGGTGCCGGCGCGCACGGGTACGTCCGAGGCATGCGCCACGTCAATATAAAAGGCATACAGCCGTATATCGATGCGACGACAAAAGGACGCCCGCTGCTGGAGACGACCGAGGTAACCGAGCAAGAGGCGATGGAGGACTTCTTTATGGTCGGCCTGCGCCTGCTAAGCGGCGTCCGCCGCGCCGATTTCCGGGCGCAATTCGGGCTGGAGATGGAGGAGCGCTTCGGGGATACGCTGAGACGATTGCAACGCGACGGCTTGATTGAAGAGAGCCAAGACGGTTACCGGTTGAGCCCGAAGGGCATTTTTCTCGGCAATGAAGTGTTCGGCGCATTTTTAGAGTAGGCAGAACCCCCCTTTCCGGCATTTCAGTGCCCAAAGGGGGTTTTTGCTTTCATGGTAAAAAACGATTGTAGCGGCAGCCGGTTTTGTTGTATATTTATTCATATTCTTGAATGGAAGCGGTGGAGCTCGCATGATGGGGACGGCGGTATGTCGCAAAGCGACAGTTGACGATATTGATTTTCTCTACGATTTAATACATGGCTATGCAGTGAACGGGATAATGCTCCCGCGGTCCAAGGATGCGCTGGCGCAGCAAATCGACACGTTCGTCGTAGCGGAGCTTGACGGAAAGCTTGTCGGCTGCGGCGCGCTTACCCAGCTCGGAACGGACCTGCTCGAAATTCGCTCGCTCGGCTTGCAGCCTGAGTATAAGGGACAAGGGATCGGCAAAAGAATCGTATCGATGCTTGTGGAGGAGGCCCGGAGTCAGGGCGTTCCGAAGGTGATGGCGCTGACGTACGAGGTGGCTTTTTTTGAAAGAAACGGGTTTGAAGTCGTGCCGAAGGAAATTTTTCCGGAAAAAGTTTGGCGCGATTGCGTCCATTGCAAAAAACAACATTGCTGCGATGAAATTGCCGTATTAAAGCGGCTGGATTGACTTGACAATGACCGGCGGATTCGGTATGTTTGGTTTAAGGTTAGCACTCACCATTATTGAGTGCTAATGAAGACGAAAGCTTTGGAAAACTACAGTACGGGAGGAAAGCGGCGATGTTGTCGGAACGTCAGAAGATGATTTTAACGGCGATTGTTGATGATTATATCCGCTCTGCCGAACCCGTCGGTTCCCGGAGCATTTCCAAACGCGGCGACGTCGGGTTTTCCCCGGCGACGATTCGCAACGAGATGTCGGATTTGGAAGAGCTCGGCTATTTGGAGCAGCCGCATACGTCTGCGGGAAGAATTCCGTCTCACAAGGGTTACCGGTACTATGTCGATCACTTAATCGGTCCGGGTACGGTAACTTTGAACGAGAAGCATTTTATGAAGTCGTTCTTCGAGAGCAAGATTGTTGAACTGGAACAGGCGGTTCAGCAGGCTGCGACGATTTTGTCCAGTTTAACGAACTATACGGCGATTTTGCTCGGTCCGGAGACGTACAAGACGACGCTTCAATCGCTGCAGCTCATCCCGCTGAACGAGCACACGGCCGTTGCGATAATCGTCACGAATACGGGGCATGTGGAGAACCGCAAGGTCACGATTCCGAATGGCGTTCCGATCTCGGAAATCGAGAAGTTCGTGCGGCTGATGAACTCCAAGCTCAGGGGAGTTCCGCTTTACAGGCTGCGCTCGAAGATGCACTCGGAGCTGTACGCGGAGCTGAGCCGTCACATTGCGGGCTACGAAGAGCTGCTCGCCGAGGTGGAGAAGGTGCTCGATTCCAACGAGAAAGACAGAGTTTTTCTCGGAGGAGCGACAAATATGCTGACGCAGCCGGAGTTTAAAGACGTCGATAAAGTGAAGACGCTCTTAGATTTGCTTGAGGAGTCGCAGACGCTGGCACGGATGTTTTCCGATGCGCCTGAGGGTATTCAAGTGAAAATCGGCGGAGAAAACTTGCTTGAAGCGATCAGCAACTGCAGTATTATCACAGCTACCTATAGCCTTGACGGCCAACCGGTCGGAACGATCGGGATTTTAGGGCCGACGAGGATGGATTACCGGAAGGTGATCGCCCTGCTGCATGAATTTACGAAAGATATGACAAGCAGTTTGAACCGCTGGCTGAAATAACGGTGTAAGCATGGTTCCTACTGGGCAGGAGGCTATATAACGTCTCCTGCTTTTTGGCGCGTTTGGTTCGGGTCGCAGTGCTTAGGCGCGGAAGCATTATGGATTAGGCTGCGTCGTGCGGCTTCGAATATGCGCATACTAAGGAGGTGAGAGGCGAAGATGAAGCAAGAGACGGGCAATGAAGCGGTGGACAAAAAGGAAACGGCCGCCGAGCAGGCAGAGACGGTAGAAACCGTAACCGCGGAGGCGGAATCGGCGCCGCAGGGGCAAGAGAATCAATACGAAGCGGAGATCGAGCAATTGAAGCAAACCGCGGAGGACAACTACCAGAAATATTTGCGCGCGCAAGCGGATTTCGATAATTTCCGCCGGCGTTCCAGACAAGAGAAAGAAGAGTTTGCGAAATACGCCTCGCTAAAGGTGATTGAAGGTCTTCTGCCGATCGTAGATAACTTTGAAAGAGCGGTTAACGCGAACAGCGCGCAGAAGGATTACGATTCGCTGCACAAGGGCGTCGAGATGATCTTGCGGCAATTGCTGCAATTGCTCGAGCAAGAAGGCGTAACGCCGATCGAGGCGGCCGGGAAGCCGTTTAATCCGGAATTCCACCAAGCGGTCATGCAGGTAAGCGCCGAAGAAGGCGTGGAATCGGGCACGGTGGTGGAGGAATTGCAAAAAGGATACATGATGAAAGAAAGAGTAATCCGTCCCTCCATGGTAAAGGTGTCGGAGTAAGGCGGATTTTTGATTCATTGACACATATCGCTGATGTTAACTAAGGAGGACTTGAAGAGTCATGAGCAAAGTCATCGGAATTGACCTTGGTACGACAAACTCTTGCGTAGCCGTAATGGAAGGCGGCGAAGCGGTTGTAATCCCGAACCGGGAAGGGAACCGTACGACTCCTTCTGTAGTCGGCTTTAAGAAAGACGGCGAGCGGATCGTAGGCGAAACGGCGAAGCGCCAAGCAATTACGAACCCGGACCGTACAATCAGCTCCATTAAGCGCCATATGGGCTCGAATCATAAAGAAAAAATTGACGATAAAGAGTATTCGCCGCAAGAAATTTCCGCAATGATTCTTCAAAAGCTGAAGTCCGACGCGGAGGAATACCTCGGCTCGCCCGTTACGCAAGCGGTTATTACGGTGCCGGCATATTTTAACGACGCTCAGCGCCAAGCAACGAAGGACGCAGGCAAAATCGCCGGACTTGAAGTGCTTCGGATCGTCAACGAGCCGACGGCGGCTGCGCTTGCGTACGGTCTCGAGAAGGGCGAAGATCAAACGATCCTCGTATTCGACTTGGGCGGCGGTACGTTCGACGTGTCCATCCTTGAGCTTGGAGACGGCATTTTTGAAGTGAAAGCGACCAGCGGCGACAACCATCTGGGCGGCGACGATTTCGACCAAGTCATCATCGACTACCTTGTTGCGGAATTTAAGCGCGAGCAGGGCGTTGACCTGTCCAAGGACCGCGCGGCTGTGCAGCGCTTGAAGGACGCGGCCGAGAAGGCGAAGAAGGAGCTTTCGGGCGTACTCACCACTACGATCTCGCTTCCGTTCATCACGGTTGTCGACGGCGTGCCGCAGCACTTGGAAATGAACCTGACGCGCGCGAAGTTCGAGGAGCTTTCCGCGGACCTCGTGGAGCGCACGATGGGACCGACTCGCCAAGCGTTGAGGGATTCCGGCTTGTCCGCTGACAAGATCGACAAAATTGTGCTTGTCGGCGGCTCCACGCGTATTCCGGCCGTTCAAGAAGCGGTGAAGAAGCTTACCGGCAAAGAAGCTTATAAAGGCGTTAACCCGGACGAAGTCGTCGCGGTCGGCGCAGCGATTCAAGCGGGCGTATTGACGGGCGAAGTGAAGGATGTCGTATTGCTCGACGTTACTCCGTTGTCTCTCGGGATCGAAACGGCAGGCGGCGTCTTCACGAAGATGATCGACCGCAACACGACGATTCCGACGAGCAAGTCCCAAATATTCTCGACGTTCGCCGATAACCAAACGTCGGTTGAAATTCACGTGCTCCAAGGCGAACGCGCGATGGCAGCCGACAACAAGACGCTCGGACGCTTTATCCTGTCGGATATTCCTCCGGCGCCGCGCGGCATTCCGCAAATCGAGGTTACGTTCGATATCGACCAGAACGGCATCGTTAACGTGAGCGCGCTCGACAAAGGCACAGGCAAGAGCCACAAGATCACGATCACTTCTTCCGGCGGCCTTTCCGACGATGAAATCGACCGGATGGTGAAGGATGCCGAGAAGAACGCCGAGGAAGACAGAAAGCGCAAGGAATTGGTAGAGGTTCGCAACAATGCGGATCAACTCGTATACACTGTCGATAAGACGTTGAAGGATTTGGGCGATAAGGTCGACGCGGGCGAGAAGGCGAAGGCGGAAGAAGCGAAGGAAGCCGTCAAGAAGGCGCTCGAAGGGAACGATCTCGAGACGATTAAGAAAGCGACGGAAGAGCTGACGAACATCGTTCAGCAATTGTCCGTGAAGCTTTACGAGCAGGCTTCCGCTGCCGGAGCGCAAGGTGCTGACGCCGGGGCGGGTGCCGCGGGCGGAGACGCCGGCGCAGGCGCGAAGAAGGACAACGTTGTGGACGCCGACTATGAAGTCGTCGACGATAAAGACAAGTAATACAGTTGAACGGAGGGTTGAAGCCTAAAGCCTTATTCGGGTTTCGACTCTCTTTTCGTGGAAGCGGTAAGCGGCGCCGTCCGATCGGGAAAGGCATTGCCGTTTATCCTTGTGGGAGGTGAACGCGTGGCGAAACGAGATTATTACGAAGTGCTCGGTGTTTCTAAGGGCGCTTCAGAGGATGAAATTAAGAAGGCGTACCGGAAGCTGGCGCGGGAATACCATCCCGACGTAAACAAGGCTCCCGATGCGGCGGAGAAGTTCAAAGAGGCGAAAGAAGCTTATGACGTGCTGTCCGACGATCAAAAGCGCGCGACCTATGACCGATACGGCCACGTCGACCCGAATGCGGGCTTCGGCGGTGCCGGCGGCTTCGGTGGCGCCGATTTCGGCGGCGGCATTAACGATATCTTCGATATGTTTTTCGGCGGCGGCGGCCGCAGAAATCCGAACGCGCCTCAACGCGGAGCCGATCTTGAATATCCGATGGAGATCGAGTTTAGGGAGGCCGTCTTCGGCAAAGAGGCCGATATTACGATTCCGCGCACCGAAACGTGCGACGTCTGCGACGGCTCCGGCGCGAAGCCGGGCACCAAGCCCGAAACGTGCGGCGTTTGCCGCGGCACGGGTCAACAAGAGGTGGCGCAAAACACGCCGTTCGGGCGCATCGTAAACCGGCGGACTTGCGGCAATTGTAACGGCACGGGCAAGATCATCAAAGACCGCTGCAACAATTGCTGGGGTGCCGGCAAGGTTAAGAAGCAGCGCAAGATCCACATCAAGATTCCGGCGGGCGTGAACGACGGAGCGCAGCTTCGCGTATCCGGCGAAGGGGAAGCGGGAGTGCGCGGCGGTCCTCCGGGCGACTTGTACATCTCGATTCGAGTGAAGCCGCATGAATTTTTCGAGCGCGAAGGCGACGATATTTTCTGTGAGGTGCCGCTGACGTTCGCGCAGGCGGCGCTCGGCGACGAGATCGAGGTCCCTACGCTTACCGAACGCGTGAAGCTGAAAATTCCGGCCGGCACGCAAACCGACACGTACTTCCGCTTAAAGGGCAAAGGCGTGCCGAGACTGCGCGGCTACGGCCAAGGCGACCAGCATGTGAAGGTGGTCGTCGTTACGCCGACGAGCCTCACGGAGGAGCAGCGCGAGCTGCTGCGGCAATTTGCCGGCCTTTCCGGCGAGAAAACGCACGAAAACAACGGCTTCTTCGAACGGATGAAGAAAGCCATTAGAGGAGATTAAAAAAGGTTAGAAACGCCATTCGGCGCACATGGACCATCGGTCCGGCGCGTGCCGGGTGGCGTTTTTAGTTTGCGGGATGTTCGTGCGGAGGGGAAGACGGGGTGATAGTAACAAATTTTGGTGCACTCATAATTTCACCCCCGTTAGGCAAATCTACCCGTGAGTGCTTGCCAACGGAAAGGGAGGGTATGAATGGATCGGGAAAAACAAGCCGCCGATTCCGCAGACACGGCGATCGAGCGAAGCCTGATGAATCAGTCGATCGATGCGTCGCAGGCCAACCTTGCCATGGAGCGGGAATTTTACGAACGCGACGATGAAACGAATTCGGCGGACGCGGTCGATGTGGCGGAAGTGTTCCGCAACCAAAGCTAGGGCGGCGGATAAACGTTGGAAAATACGAGAAACTAACTTTCGAACACTAACCATAACGGGGTGAATCAAAGCCAAAATGACAAACGAAAACAACAACCCGACGAATGCCGGTCAGCAGAGGCAAAACCATTTGCCGATCGCCAAAAACGAAGACGTAGAATTTTCCCGCGAGCTGGCGGATGAAGAAGATATGGAAGCGATGAAGCGCATGGAAGCGGCCGATCGCCGCCAGGAATAGGGCGGGTGGCCGAGCGTGACCAAGCATATTCAAGCTTATTTCAAGGAGCGCGACAATGCGGAAAGCGCCGCCACTTCGCTGCGGGCGCTCGGAGCCGAAGACGTGACAACGGACCGGACACAAGTAGATACGTTCGAAGAAGATATGGGTATGGTGTTCCCGCCTACCGCCAGCGTAGACGAGCCTTCTTTTACCGGACCTCCGCTCGTCTCCCTTGACCCTGTCTCGACCCCAGCATACGGCGTCGGCGAAGAGCCGGGGGTCTCAACGAACCAAGAAGACGACGTATCGCTGGCGGGAACGCCGGTCCTCAGCGCAGCCGTTGACGACGCGCTTTACGATGAAGCGATAAACATTGTGAGACAGAAGGGCGGAACAACGGATCCAAGGGGTGTGAGTTAAAGTGGAAAAGAACATACTTGCCTATTTCAAATCGCCGGAGGAAGCGCAAGCCGCGGCGAACAAGCTGCAGGCGCTTCGAGCGGAAGCCGTCAGCATCGACCGGTTCTCGAAATATCCGGGGGACGGCATCGAGCATCGGGAAAATCCGGTGACAGGCGATTTTGCCAGCCTGGCTACGCTGTCGCTCGACGCGGACATCTCTGGCAAGAGCCCGGGAATTTTAATGGCGGCCGGTCCGGATGCGAGCGGCATGAGCCATGGCGGGGAAGGCATGGTGACGGGCCGCGATATTTTGCTTACCGCGGTAGTCGATGAGAGCGTACATCATCAAGCGTTAAAAGTGGTGGAGGAATGCGGGGGCTTAACGTAAAATCGGAGCTTTTGCAAAAAAAAAGCGCAAATCGACGCCGACCCAAGAGCGCGATTTGCGCTTTCTTTCCTTTTGCCCAAATGGTGGAAATTTTTATAATACCGAAACTTTCCGGCCGTTCATGACGTTAATGTTAACGGAATGTTAAAGAGATATAGGGAATGGGGAGAAACTGAATGATGTACCGATTTTTGGGGATGCTGCTGACCGCGGCCATACTCGCGGGAGCTTGGGCCCCATCTGCAAGCGCCGTATCCACCTCGGCCGTTCGCGTGCTGCTTTATATTAACGGCAAGGAGGCGTTCGTCAACGGAAAGTCGGTGATGCTGGATTCTCCGGCAACCGTAGTGAACGGAAAAACATATGTGCCGGTGAAATTTTTGGGCGACGCGTTCGGTTTTCCGGTAACGTTCGACCAAGCGTCCAAAAGTATTACGGTCAAAGCCGGGGATACGGACGTGTTTATCAATTTGAAAACGAACTCGGTGCTCGTAGGCGGCATGCCGCAATCGTTCGACCCGATCTTCAAAATGATCAACAACCGGCTGATGGCGCAGTTAACCTGGATGATGGACCGGGCGGGCGCCAATTATACTTACAGCCCCGAGCTGAAACGCATCGAAGTGAACTACCTGCCGAAGGCGGGCGGCATCATCGGTGCTGACGGAAATTCAAGGCCGATCGCCAAATTTACATTTGGCAAGTCGTCCTATAAGATGGGCGAAAAAATCAAATATATCGATCTTAGCTACGATGTGGACGGGGACGGTATCGCGTACGTTTCTTGGAAAAACAAGCAAGAGGCGTTCTTTACTCCCGGAAAGCATCAAGTATCGCTTCAGGTGAAGGACACCAAAGGCAATGTTAGCGATTGGTACACGCGCGAAATCACGATCGAGAACACGCAGTTGTATGCGCCGGGACAATTCCAGCTACACTATGCTCCGGAGCAAACCTATATCAAAATGGACCGCTCGATGATCGGCTCGTACTTCGGATCGCTATCTCCGCTTCCGATAACGATGAGCGAGCGTCCGGGACGAAAGCTGCTTGTCAGCGACAGTCCGGAAAATATTACGGAGCTCGGCATTCTGTACGAGGATACGGTGAACGGGCGGGGACGCTTGTACGCCAATCACGTAAACTCCACCAACGAACGGCTTCAATTTGCGATCTTAGCCACAAATCAAGGCTCCGAGCCGGTAACGATCAAGACGACGCGCAAAGGCGAAGTATACCCTTCGATTTATGCGAATCTGCTCGGGCACCAGGCGACGTTGGATTTTCTGCTTAATGACGGCGGCAAGCCCGACGTTCACGTACCCGGCGGCCAAACGGTGGCGTATGCGCTGCTGCCGGAATTTACTCAAGGACAAGGCATCAATTTGATTTACGACGTCGAGACGTCCGGCGAGGTTACATTCTCGTTCGTTGCGATGGTGCCGAACGATCCGCTGTCCTCGCTGAAAACATACCCGAAGCTGCCCTACAACGGGCACGTGCGCGGCTCCTTCCCCGTATCCGAGCTGTATTGGGATGTGAATGCGTACGGACAGGGCGGCACGATTACGATCGGCGACAATATCCGGGACAAATTTGTGACGGGCTATGACGTGTTCCGCCAGGAATCGGTAATGAATAAAGGCAATTACGGCGTCACGTATCAAATCCGCGTGAACCGTCCGGGCAAAGCGGCTTTGCTGCTCGTCGCGCGCGGCGGCCCGTTCAAGGGGCCGTTCAAAATCGACGGCGAGATGATGCTCGCCCCTCCGTCCGGAATCATTACGGCGTACGACGGCGTCTTCCTTATTACGCGGACCGACGGGACGGAACCGTTCGTCGATATCGAGTTCAGCCCGCCCGCAGGCTCGGCGTTCCCGATCGATTTGATCCTGTACCCGCTAGACTGAATTTACGAGAGAACGCTGCTTATGCGGCGTTCTCATTTTTTGTATTTAGCGGCCGTTTTCGGTACAATGGGGCACAGAAGTCCGTAAACGGGCAACCTATGGAAAGCGGTGGAGAAAGAGATGCTTTGGCACGAAATTACGATTTATACGACCGAGGAAGCGACGGAAGCGATCGCCGATTGGCTTCATGGAGAAGGGGCGGGCGGCGTTTCAATCGAGGAATCGGGAAATCTGGACCGCAAGCGGGACACCTCGCTCGGTCAATGGTACGAAAAGCCGCTCAACAATATACCGGAAGGCGAAGCCGTCATGAAGGCTTACTTTTCGGAGCATTCGGAGCTTGAACAGCTGATAACGGGTCTGAAGCAATTTTTGGATTCATTGCCGTCCTTCGGGATCGATCCCGGGAAAAAGACGGTGGAAACCGCGGAAATTCGCGAAGAAGACTGGGCCGATTCCTGGAAGCAGTATTTTAAGCCGACGCACGTGTCGGAGCGGCTTGTCATTAAGCCGACTTGGGAGGAATACGAGGCGAAGCCGGGCGAAGTGATCGTGGAGCTGGATCCCGGCATGGCGTTCGGCACCGGGACGCATGCGACGACGGCGCTCTGCATGAGGACGCTGGAGGACGTTATCGCGCCCGGCGATCATGTGATCGACGTCGGAACGGGCTCGGGCATTCTCTCGATCGCGGCCGCGAAGCTGGGAGCGGGCCGCATCCTCGCGCTCGATCTGGATCCGGTCGCCGTATCCAGCGCGCAGGAGAATGTGCGCCTGAACGGGTTGTCCGACCTCATAACGGTTCGGCTCAGCGATTTGCTGCAAGCGATCCGAACGCAGGAAGCCGGAGCCGAAGACGTCGGCGTCAAGCTGCCGGTACAGGTGGTCGTGGCGAACATTTTGGCCGAAATCATTCTCACCTTCGTGGACGACGTGTATCAGGCGCTTGCGCCGGGCGGCACGTATGTGGCTTCGGGGATCATTACGAGCAAGGAGCAGGATGTGGCGAACGCACTGCTCGACGCCGGCTTCGAGCTGAAGGGCCGCCGGGAAGAGAACGATTGGGTGGCGCTGGTGGCGGTAAAAAAATAAGGTTCCTTGGAGAAGGAGGTAAACCCGGAGGATGAGCCTTCCTTTTGAATTGTCGCACCTCCCGTTTATATTTATCGCGATTATCGTCGCATTTTCGATTCATGAGTTTTCGCACGCTTATTTCGCCTATAAGTTCGGCGATCCGACCGCGTACAATCAAGGCCGCGTAACATTCAATCCGGCCGTTCACGTTAGCCTGCTCGGACTCATCTTCATCTTGCTGCTGGGCTTCGGCTGGGCCCGCCCGGTGCCGGTAAACCGGGCGAATTTCCGGTATCCCCGATTGATGGGCGTTACCGTGTCCGCCGTCGGGCCGTTAAGCAATCTGGCGGTCGCGGTTGTCGCGGCAGCGGCGGTGTACGCAATCTTCGGCGCCGGCTTGCTGGATTCGGCCTCGGAGGGCGTTGTGAAGGCGGTCGGGGTAACGTTCTGGTATTTGGTCCACATCAATGTGCTTCTGTTTTTATTTAATTTAATTCCGCTTCCTCCGCTGGACGGATACCGGATTCTCGAAGATTTGGCGCCGGCAAAAATCAGAGCGAAGATGACCCAATATGAAAATTGGGGCGTTTATTTGTTTTTGCTGATCGTATTTATCAACCCGATTTACAATGTGACGATCGGGCCGATTCTCAGGCAAATCGTCGATATCCGCAATTACTTGTTCGGCACGATGTCTTCGGCGTTTCACGCCATGGTCCCGTGGGTGGACTTGCTAAGCTAACCCTTTGGCACCGATTGCCTGGCCGCCGAAGCTAGATATTCCGCGATAAACGATGTAAACTGGAGTGTAGCGCTCATGCAGCGATATTTTATTCAACCGGAAAACTTTTTGGAAGATAAGGCGATCATACGAGGCGACGATGCGCATCATTTGGTGCGCGTCATGCGCGCGGCCGCGGGAGATCAGGTAATCGTCACCGACGGAGCCGCGCGCGAGGCGCTTGCCGAAGTAGCCGAATTAAATAAAGAGAACGTCTTGCTGCGCATCGTGGAGGAACGTCCGATGAGCGGCGAGCCGGCTCTTGAGGTATGGGTGGCGCAAAGCTTGCCCAAGGGAGACAAGCTCGAAACCGTCATTCAGAAAGGCACCGAGGTCGGAGCGGCCCGGTTTATCCCGTTCGTCTCGGCGCGCACCGTCGTCCAATATGACGCGCGCAAGGAAGCGAAGCGGCTCGAGCGCTGGCGCAAAATCGCCAAAGAAGCGGCCGAGCAGGCGCACCGGAGCCGGATTCCGCAAGTGGAGGAACCGGCCTCGTGGAAGGAGCTGCTGGCTATGGTGCCGCACACCTCCCTAGCATTGTTTTGCTACGAGAAGGAAGGCGGCTTGAAGCTTCGGGAAGCGGTCAGGAAGGCGGAGCTCGGAAACCTTGAAGCGGGAGCAAAAGCTCCGGTGCTCGTCGTCATCGGCCCCGAGGGCGGCTTTACCGAAGAGGAGGCCGAAGCTGCGGAACAAGCGGGCTGCGCCGTCGTCGGCTTGGGCTCGCGCATTTTGCGGACGGAGACGGCCGGCTTGGTGGCGCTGAGCTGTTTGATGTACGAGAGCGGCGAGCTGGGACATTAATGCGAACATTTTCGTCAAAAGGAGGTCGTTCACTTGAATACGGTGGCGTTTCATACCCTAGGCTGTAAAGTGAATTTTTATGATACCGAAGCGATTTGGCAGCTGTTCAAGAACGACGGCTGGGAGCAGGTCGATTTCGAGTCGACGGCGGACGTTTATATTATAAATACTTGCACGGTAACGAACACCGGGGACAAGAAGAGCCGGCAAATTATCCGCCGCGCGGTCAGAAAAAATCCGGACGCGGTCATTGCCGTAACGGGCTGCTACGCGCAGACGTCGCCCGCCGAAATTATGGCGATTCCGGGCGTCGACTTGGTCATCGGCACGCAAGGCCGGGATCAAATTTTAGAGCTGGTCAAGCAGGTACAGGCGGATCGGCAGCCGATCAACGCGGTTCGAAACATTATGAAGACGCGTCAATTCGAAGAGCTTGACGTGCCGAGCTTCAGCGATCACACGCGCGCATTTCTCAAAATTCAAGAAGGCTGCAACAACTTCTGCACCTTCTGCATTATCCCGTGGTCTCGAGGCCTGCTGCGCTCGCGTGCGCCGGAGAACGTGCTGAAGCAGGCACAAATGCTGGTGGAGGCGGGATACAAGGAAATCGTGCTTGCAGGCATCCATACGGCCGGCTACGGCGAGGATCTTGAGGGCTACAATTTCGCGGCGCTGCTTCGCGATTTGACGAAGGTGGAGGGCCTGAAGCGCATCCGTATTTCTTCGATCGAAGCGAGCCAAATTACCGATGAGGTCATCGATGTGATGATGAGCTCCGAAAAGCTGTGCCGCCATCTTCACGTTCCGCTCCAAGCGGGAGAAGACGGCGTCTTGAAACGGATGCGCAGAAAGTATACGACCGCGGAGTACGCCGAGCGTATAGCGCGCATCCGCGAGCGTTGGCCGGAGGTTGCGATAACGACGGACGTCATCGTCGGGTTCCCGGGCGAATCGGAGGAGCAGTTCGAAGAGGGCTATCGTTTCATGAAGGAAATCGGCTTCTCCGAAATGCACGTATTCCCTTATTCCAAACGGACCGGCACGCCGGCGGCGCGGATGGACGATCAAGTGGACGAAGAAGTGAAGAACGAACGCGTCCATAAGCTGATCGATTTGTCCGAGGACATGCAGCTGAAGTATGCGCAGCGTTTTGTCGGCCAAGTGCTTGAAGTGATTCCGGAGCGCGAAGCGAAGGGCTTCGAGGGTCAAGGGCTGCTTTCCGGCTATACGGACAACTACTTGCAGGTTGTGTTCCCTGGCAGCGAGGAGCTGTTAGGCCAAATCGTGCGCGTCCGGATTACGGAGGCCGGTGTCAACGAAAGCAAGGCGGAGTTTGTCGAAGCGGTCGAAAGTACCGTCCCGGCGCGTCCGCTTACGAAGGCGGCATCGATGTAATCAGGAAGGAGGAGAAGGTCTGACGAAGTGAGCCGAGGCTTGCCGTGCGATTCTTCTCCTTTTTTTAAACGAAAAGAAGGTTCTTCGGATTTTGTGAAAGGGGTGAACGGTTTGAAGGAAATATCGGCGGGCGGAGTAGTGTACCGGCGTCTGGACGGCCGGCTTCAAGTGCAGCTCATTCAAGACCGTTACGGCAAGGTTTCGCTTCCCAAGGGAAAGATGGAAGCCGGCGAGACGGTCGAGCAAACGGCGCTGCGCGAAATTTGGGAGGAAACGGGCATTACCGGAAAAATTAAAGCTCCGATCAAGGTCATTCGGTATACGTACAACCATCATGACAAAGGAACCGTACATAAAGAAGTGCATTATTTTCTTGTAGAAGCCGTTGAAGGCAATTTGAAAGCGCAAATCGAGGAAATTCGAGGGGTCGATTGGTTTTCGCCGGAGGACGCATGGAACATGCAGAAGGCGTCCGGTTACAATAACAATCATGAGGTGCTTGCGAAGGCGCTGGAGCTGTTAGGAATTCGAACGGAGGGTGAAGCATGAGCTTCGAGGTCAAAAACATTGAAAAATATATCGATCATACGTATTTAAAACCCGATGCCACCACGCAGCAAATCGACAAGCTGTGCGCGGAAGCGAAGGAGCACGGATTTTACAGCGTGTGTGTGAACGGCTTCTGGGTACCGCATTGCGTGGAGCAGCTGGCAGGTTCGGAAACGAAAATCGCGGCGGTCGTCGGGTTTCCGCTGGGGGCGATGGCGGCTAAGGCGAAGGCGTACGAAGCGGAGCTGGCGGCGAAGCAGGGCGCTTCGGAAATCGATATGGTGCTGCCGATCGGACTGCTGTTGGAAGGCCGCCTTGAAGACGTGAAGGCGGACATTCGCGATGTAGTCGAGGCCGTGCGCGGGCAGGCGATCGTGAAGGTCATTTTCGAAACCGGATTTTTGAACGACGACCAAAAGCGCACCGCCTGTAAGCTGTCGGAGGAAGCGGGCGCGCATTTCGTGAAGACGTCCACCGGCTTCGGCCCGGGCGGCGCGACGATTGAAGACATCGAGCTGATGCGCGCGAGCGTCTCGGCCCACATCGGCGTGAAAGCGTCCGGAGGCGTCCGGGATTACGAGACGGCCGTCAAGATGATCGCGGCGGGCGCGAACCGTCTCGGCACAAGCTCGGGAATCGCGATTATAACCGGAGGCGCGTCCGCGGCGGGGTCTTATTAAACCGCAAATAGCAAAAAGGCAGCGCGAGCACCGAGCATATGACGTTAAACATCGTTTGCGCTTGGGCAAGGTGCTCGTAGGGATCAGCGGAGCCGAGCGCCGATAAGGACGTCAGCTGCGCGATGAACGGAAAAAACAGCATGCTCCCGCCTAAGTTCAGCAATATATGGGAGTAAGCGACATACCGTCCGGCTTTGCTTCCGCCGATGCAGGCGAGAACGGCGGTCGAGCACGTGCCGATATTCGCTCCGAGCACGATGGCGATGCCGAGCTCGACGGGGATCGCTTGAACGGACGCAAGACCCATCGCAATCGTAATCGTTGCGGTGCTCGTTTGGATGACGGCCGTGATCAAGGCGCCGGCGATCACACCCCATACGAGGCTGAGCTGCGACTGCTCGACAAACCATACGAATAACCCCCGCTCTTGCAGCGAAGGGACGATGGAATCCATCCACTCCATTCCGATGAGGATGCATGCGAAGCCGCTGATCGAGAGGGACAGGCAGCGGATGGAGGGCATCGCCTTATTGATGCGAATGAAAATGCGCTCCTTATGCGGCTGTTCGCCGCTTAGGGAACGCATTTCTCCTTTTTCCGCGGCGGTTTGCAGCATGGGAGATAAAGCGACGGCGATCAGCCAGCTAGCTCCCGCCCCGAGCAGCAGCGGCAGGGCGCTGCCCGACAAGTCGAGGCCGAGCATGTCGGCGGTAATACAGGCGCCGATGTTGGCGCCCAGCACGATGCCGAGCGTCCGGCGAAACGACAGCACCCCCGCATTGACCAGTCCGATGGTGATGACGGTTACCGCGCTGCTGGACTGCAGCAGAACGGTCGCAACCGTACCGGTGAGGAGTCCGCGGAACGGAGTCACGGTAAAGCGCCGCATAAAGCGCGTCAGGAACGGGCCGGCCCATTCGTTCAGGCCGACCTCCATCGCCTTGAGCCCGAACAGGAAGACGGCGATGCCGATGCCGAGCGGAACGGCGATGTCGCGAACGTATGCGGGCATTGCCGGCAAGGCGGGCAGTACGTCCGCTATAGGCATAAGCTCCCTCCTCCGGTGAAAATCGGTACATATATATATGAGCGGAAACGGACGGGCATGACAGGCCTCGGCACATTTACAGGCAATGCCGAGGTACATAAAGGAATTTTTTGGAGGAATACATGTGGCTGTGTTGGTGTTGAACAAAACCCGCAAAAAGAGGCTCGAAGCGGGGCACCCGTGGATTTACAAAAGCGAAGCGGAAAAAATCGATGGAGATTTCGAGCCGGGGGATGTGCTTAAGGTAACGGACAGCCGGGGGAAGTTTCTTGCATCGGCGTATGTGAACCCGCGCTCACAAATGATCGGCAGGGTTATTTCATATGAGGATGTAGAGGCGATGGATCGGGCGTTCTTTGCGGAGCGGTTTCGCCGCTGCCGGGATTACCGAGAGCGGTTTGTGAACGAGCCTTCCTACTGCAGGCTGGTTTACGGGGAAGCGGACTTCCTGCCCGGCTTGACCGTGGACCGGTTCGGCGACGTGCTCGTGCTGCAAATTGTGACGCTCGGCATGGACCGGGTGCGGGAGCACATTGTAGCCGCGCTTGTAGAGGTGTTTGAGCCGGCGGGCATCTATGAACGCAGCGACGTCGGCATCCGCGAAGCGGAAGGGCTCGAGCAGCGGACGGGCGTGCTGTACGGGGAATGTCCCGAGGTGCTTATCATTCGGGAGAACGGCTTGGAGCTGGAGGTCGACATCGTCCGCGGCCAGAAAACCGGCTATTTCTTCGATCAGCGGGAAAACCGCGCGAGCATCGAGCCGCTGATGACCGGATGGGGCCGAAGAAGCGGCATCGAGGTGCGGGAAACCGAAGGCGAGGATGGAGTTCGCCGCCGCGTTCCGGTGAACGCGAAGGGCAAGGAGGTTACGTTCCCTTATTGGGACGGGGCGACGGTGCTGGAATGCTTCTCGCATACCGGCAGCTTTACGCTGCATGCCTGCAAGTACGGCGCGAAGAAAGTGACGTGCCTCGATATTTCCGAGCATGCGATCGAAACCGCGCGCCGCAACGTCGCGCGCAACGGGTTCGAGGACCGCGTCGAATTTATTGTGGCGAACGCGTTCGATTACTTGCGGGAGCAAGCCCGCGGCTTGGAGGAGCGCGCCGTCCGCGCGAACGCGGGAGAGGGAGGCGCCAAGGTCGATACGTCCAAGCCGCTGGGCGAAGCGGGACGGACGTGGGACGTCGTCATTCTCGATCCGCCGGCGTTCGCGAAGACGAAGGGCGCGGTAAAGAACGCTTTACGAGGCTATAAGGATATTAATTTGCACGGGTTGAAGCTGGTGAACGACGGCGGCTTTCTGGTAACGGCCAGCTGCTCGTATCATGTGCGGCCGGACATGTTTCTCGAGACGATCCAAGAGGCCGCGACGGACGCGGGCAAGCTGCTGCGGCTCGTCGAGTACCGCGGGGCGGGAAAGGATCATCCGCAGCTGCTGGGCGTCGACGAGGGCGATTATTTGAAGTTCGCCATATTTGAGGTGCGCAGCCGGTAGGTCGGGGTCAGGTTCGGGGTGCGGCGGTTGGTTTCGCTGCACCTCGATCATTGCGCCCTCCGTCCAGAAATAAGTGCCTTTGAATCCGCCCGCTATACCCCGATTAACCGCCTCGAGCCCGGTAGATAAGTACCTTGCGATCCATTTGAGCGGTGCTTTCGAATAAATTTCTCCGATCCCCGAAATATTTACCTTTGAATCCGCCCGTTATGCCCCGATCAACCGCCTCGAGCCCGGTAGATAAGTACCTTGCGATCCATTCGAGCGGTGCTTTTCGAATAAAAGGTTCTCCGATCCCCGAAATAAGTGTCTCTGAGTTTCGCTATAACCCGAGAATGCTGAGGTATTGTCGAGTTCGTGACAAGGATATCACCGAGCTTTGCCGAGCCGTTCCGATTATGGTTTTTTTCCTTTGGTGGAAGTCGTTTTGGCAATGTCGTGTTCAAAACCTGTCGTCGCCGCTGCCGATTATAAACACACTTTTTCCATGATTGCTCAAACCGGCGTAATTTCGGCGAAATTATGGAAAACGGACAACATGCTGTAAACACTCTTTTGCCAAAACGGTTCTCGGAGGGAGAACAGGCACCCTACATGGAGTTCGGAGCAGCCGCCTCTTATCTAGCAACCTAAGTCTCATAATCCGTTAAAGGAAGCAAGACTAACTTCGCACGACTTCCCGGCAATGGTTGGAACCTCCTCTCCCAGCCTTCATTGCGAACAAGCGTTCTTTCCAAATATGGGGCAAGAAGGTATAATGAAGACAACGGCCGCTGCCGGAAAAAACTGAACGTTGCGACGGGACGACAGCGGTGATAAGTTGGAAAAAACGATGCAGTAAGATCGATGAGCGGAAAAAGCGAACATTTTTGATATAAAGAGGGGTTGCAAGTGGCGATTCGATGGATGATAGGGGAAGCGGGCACAGGGAAAAGCCGCCGCTGCTTCGAGGAGATCGGGGCCGAGCTGAAGGCGTCCCCGGACGGGCCTCCGCTCGTATTGCTTGTGCCGGAGCAGATGACGCAAGCCGCCGACCGGATGTTCGCCTCCGAGGTAGGGGGAACGGTGCGGGCGCAAAGCTTCAGCTTCCGGCGGCTGGCCTTTCGCGTCATGCAGGAAGTCGGTGGCGCGGCACGCATACATATTGACGATACGGGCAAGAAGATGCTTCTGTACAAAATCGCGCGCAAGCGCCAAGGCGAGCTTCGCGCGTTCCGCCGAATCAACGGAGGGCAAGGCTGGATCGACGCGGCGGCGGAATGGTTCGCGGAGTGCAAGCGGTACCGGGTCGACGCGAAGGCGCTGGCCGAAATGGCGAACGGAGAGAACGGGCGAATTTCCGGCATGTTGAAGGACAAGCTGTCCGACCTTTCTCTGTTATTCTCGGACATGGAGACGGAGCTGGCCGGAAAATACATAGATTCCGAGGATTACTTGTCTTTGCTGGCCGAAAGCATTCCGCATTCGGCTTATATTCGCGGCGCTCGCATTTGGGTGGACGGCTTTCACGGCTTTACGCCTTCCGAGCTGAACGTGCTCCGCCAATTGTTCCGCTGCGCGGCCGGCGTCACCGTTACGCTGTGCGCCGACCGCGATTTTGAGCTGCCGGAGCAGCCGGACGAGCTTCATTTGTTCCACCCGACAGCCACCACGCTCTTGCAGCTGAAGCAGCTTGCGGAGGAAGAAGGGGTCAAGAAGCAAGAGACGATCGTCCTCTCCGGCGAAAGCGGCATGCACCGGCATGCGGGCAATCCGTCGCTTCTCGAATTGACAACCGCGTACGTGGCCAGACAGACGGGGACGAAATACGTTGCGAACGAATCGGCTATGGATCCGAATCGCGACGCCTCCGCCGTCACGATTTGCGAAGCGGCGAATCCGCGTGCGGAAGCTGAGGCGGCCGCCCGGGAGATGGTCAGGCTTGCCGCCGAGCACGGGTATAGATGGCGGGAGATGGCGGTGTTCGTTCGCAACTGGGAAGGCTATGCCGACGTGCTGGCGTCGGTGTTCGACGAATACGAAATACCTTACTTTCTGGACCAGAAGCGCACAGTTCTTCATCATCCGCTCACCGAGCTCGTTCGATCCGCCCTTGAGGTGGTGCAGAGCCGGTGGAGCTATGATGCGGTTTTCAGATGCGTGAAGACGGATTTGCTGCTGCCGAAGGGCTCGTTCGGCACGTTCGAGGCGGCCCGTTATGCGATGGACAAGCTGGAAAATTACGTGCTCGAATACGGCATCCACGGCTCGCGCTGGGCGGATTCTTCCCGCTGGAAGGTGCTGCACAGAGTGTCGCTGGAGGACGAGGAGGGCGAACTGCCGGAAGAGGAGCAGGACCGCCTTCGCCTCTTGGCAGAGGAGGAGCGCATCCACCGCAGCCGGACGCTGGTCGCCGCGCCGCTCAAACGGCTTGAAGAGCGATTATCCAAAGCGGCTTCCGTCAAGGATCAGGCGGAGGCGCTTTATTTGCTGCTTGAGGAGACGGGAGCCGCGGACAAGCTCCAGGCATGGCGGGAGGAAGCGGAGCGAAACGGGCTGCCGGAGCAGGCGAGGGAACATGACCAAATATGGGACCGGCTGGTGGATACGCTCGATCAGCTGGTGGAGCTCGTCGGGGACGAGCCTGCGGATTTGGAGCTGTTTATCGGCATGATCGGCGCCGGACTCGAAAGCATCCGTATGGGGCTTGTACCGCCGGCGCTGGACGGCGTGCTCGTCGGCAACGTGGACCGGACGAGGACGTTCGGCGTGAAGCGGCTGTTTTTGCTCGGCGTGAACGACGGCGTCATGCCGATGCGCCCGAAGGAAAGCAGCGTCGTCACCGAAGCGGAGCGCGAAACGCTGCTGGATCAAGGCCTTCGGATTGCGCCGGATGCGCGGAGGCGCCTGCTGGACGAGCGGTTTTTGTTTTATTGCGCGATCGCCCTGCCCTCCGACGGACTGTGGGCGAGCTACTCCCTGTCAGACCCTGAGGGGAAATCGCTGCTGCCGTCGGAATATATCAAGCTCCTTAAGAAGCTTTCGCCGTATATTGCGTTTCGTTTTGCTGCGGGAGAGCCTCCTTCGGGCCTGTCCGACGAGGAGGCGGCGTTGCTGCTTACGGGTCCGCGCCGCGCGGTTTCCGATCTGCTGCCGCAGCTGCGCAGGTGGAGGCGGGGAGAGTCGATCTCCGGCGTCTGGTGGGCGGTGTACAACTGGCTGACCGAGCACCGCGTGTGGCAAGAACGGCTGCGGAGCTTGACGCCGTCGTTGTTTTACACGAACCGGGGCGAACGTTTGTCGGAAGAAACGGCGCGGGAGCTGTACGGCGCCACGCTGCGTTCCAGCGTTTCGCGGCTCGAGCGGTTTGCGGCGTGCCCGTTCTCCCACTTCGCAACGTACGGACTGCGCCTGAAGGAACGTCGTATGTACAGACTGGAAGCCCCCGACATCGGTCAGCTGTATCACGCTTCGCTCAGCCTTTTGGCAAAGAAGCTGCAGGAGGAAGGGATGACGTGGTCGGATTTGTCGCCGGAGGAATGCATCGAGCGCGCGGGCGCGATCGTGGATGCCTTGGCGCCGAGACTGACGGGGGAAATATTGCTCAGCTCGAACCGGCACCGGTACATTACGGGAAAGCTGAAGAGCATCGTCGGAAAAACGGCGGCCGCGCTCAGGGAGCAAGACCGTCGGAGCGGCTTCAGGCAAAAGGCTTCGGAGCTCTCGTTCGGACCGGACGGCGCCATTCCCCCTATTGTGTTTGCGCTTCCGAACGGCGTAACGATGGAGCTGTCCGGACGCATCGACCGCATCGACGCCGCGGAGGGCGAACAAGGGCTGCTCGTCCGCATTATCGACTATAAATCCCGAAGCCTTCGGTTGAAGCTGTCAGACGTGTATTACGGACTGTCTTTGCAGCTGCTTGCGTATTTGGATGCCGTCGCAACGCATTCGAAGGAGCTGCTGGGCTCGCCGGCGGCTCCCGCGGGGGCGCTCTATTTCCACGTTCATCGTCCCGTCCTAACGACGCTGAACGGCATGGAGCAGGCGCAGGCGGAGTTTGAGCAGTTCCGAAAGTTCAAGATGAAGGGGCTGCTGCTGGACGACCCGTCCGCCGTTCAAATGATGGATACGAAGCTGGATAAAGGCCATTCGCCCGTCGTGCCGCTGGAATTGAAAACGGACGGCAGCCTGGCCAAGCGTTCCTCCGCGGCGGATGCGCAGCATTGGCACATTCTTCGCAAATTCGTAAGAAACAAAATGACGGAGCTCGGCACGATGGTCAGCGAAGGCGTCGTGGAAGCTTCGCCGTACAAGCGCGGGACGGACACGGCTTGCGCATTCTGCAAGCTGAAGCCGGTTTGCGGCTTCGATCCGGAGCTGGAGGGCAACGATTACCGCAATCTTCAACCGCTATCGGAGGATGACGTTTGGGAGCGGATGGAAGGGGAGGTGGAGTCATGACAAAATCGGTCAACACGCATGCGGCGATCCCGAAACCCGCGGAATCGACATGGACGGACGAGCAGTGGAGAGCGATTACGGAACGAGGAAGCCATCTGCTCGTCGCCGCGGCGGCCGGATCCGGGAAAACCGCCGTTCTGGTCGAACGGATTATCCGGACGGTGTCCGACGAGCAGAGCCCGACCGACATCGACCGGCTGCTCGTCGTTACGTTCACGAACGCAGCCGCGGCGGAGATGAGACATCGTTTGCGGGATGCGCTGGAGAAGGCGTTAGCGCAAAATCCGGCCTCCCGGCATATTCGAAAGCAGCTTGCGCTTGTCGGGCGGGCGTCGATTACGACGCTTCACTCGTTTTGTTTGGAGGTAGTTCGGCGCTACGCGCACTTGACGGAGCTTGATCCGTCCTTCCGCATCGCGAACGAGACGGAGGCCGCGCTGCTGCGCCAAGAGGCGCTTGAAGCGACATTCGAGGAGGCTTATGGCGAGAGCGAGCATAACGACGCCTTCCGGCAGCTGTCCGAACGGTTCGGCGGCGAGCGGGGAGATGAGGCGTTATATCGGCTTACGGAGCGCCTTTTCGATTTTTCGCGAAGCCATCCGTTTCCCGAAGAGTGGCTGAAGCAATCCGCCGCGGCGTTTCGCGTCCCGGAAGGCTTGCCTTCTAAGCATCCGTGGCTGGCGAGCCTGGAGAAGGACGTGCGCCTAGAGCTGGAAGGCATCATCGCGACATTGCGCAGAGCGCGGGAGCTTTCTCTTCGTCCCGGCGGCCCGGAGGCGTATGCGGATAATCTTGCGCAGGATGCCGACGGAGTGGAGAAGCTGCTTTTCGCGCTGTCGTCCGGAGGCTGGAACGCGCTGCAGCAAGCTTCTCATAACGGCGCGGATGCGGCGGCCTTCGGCCGGCTGAAGCCGCAGAAGGGCGATGTGGACGCCGTGCTGCTGGAGCGGGTGAAGGCGCTTCGGCAGGACGCCAAGAAGCGGCTTTCGGCCGTAAAAGACCAGCTGCTGGCCAGATCGGTAGAGGATTATGCGGCGGAGCTGAACGAGCTCGCGCCTTTGATGGAGGAGCTCGTGCGGCTGACGCTGCGCTTCGGCGACGCATACCGGGAGCGCAAGGCGGCCAAAGGTCTCGTCGATTTCACCGATCTCGAGCACGCATGCCTGCAAATCGTCCGGGACGCTGCTTCAACACCCGAGCGGCTGGTTCCGACGGCGGCGGCGCTGGCGTACCGCGAGCAGTTCGATGAAGTGTACGTCGACGAGTATCAAGACACGAACGCGGTGCAGGAGACGATTCTCCGCCTCGTGTCGCGCGGCGATACACCGGAGGACGAGAGATCGGGCAACCGGTTCATGGTCGGGGACGTAAAGCAGAGCATATATCGGTTTCGACTTGCGGAACCGGGCTTGTTCTTACATAAGTACAAGACGTACGGCAGCGAATTGTCGGACGCGGAAGCGGCGGCACAAGGCGTTAGGATCGATTTGGCGCGCAATTTCCGCAGCCGCTTGGAAGTGGTGGATGCGGTGAACTTTTTGTTCCGCCAAACGATGCACGAAGCGGCCGCGGAGCTTGACTACGACGAGCGGGCGGAGCTGATTTGCGGCGCGGTTTACCCTGAAGGGGACGGCATTCACGATTTGTCCGCCGATCTCGTGCTGCTCGACCGTAATCCGCGGACGGGAGAAGCGGACGATGCGCCGGTCGAGGCTTCTTCGTCCGATGATGATGAGCTTGACGCTGAGGACGACGGAGGCGATTGGAGTACGGCGGAGGCCGAGGCGCGGGCGATCGGGCAGATGATTACCCGTCTGACGGGCGGGACGGGAATGCCTGCGATGAAGGTATACGACAAGGCGGCAGGCGGCATGCGGGACGTTACGTACCGCGATATGGTCATTTTGCTGAGGGCGGATAAAGCTTGGTCGCCGTCGATCATCGAAGGCCTGCGCGGCTACGGCATCCCCGCCTACGCGGAGCTGGGCGGCGGATATTTCGAGGCGCCTGAGGTCGAAACGGTCGTTTCCGTTCTCCAAACGATCGACAATCCGCTGCAGGACATTCCGCTCGCCGCGGCGCTGCGTTCGCCGATGTTCGGTTTTACCGCGGAGGAGCTGGGGCGGCTGCGGGTGCTCGGCGGCAGGGGCGGCGCTTTATATGATGCCGTAGGCGCCGTTGCGACGCTGGATCATCCGCCGGATGAAGCAGCGAAGGTGCTGAAGGACAAAGCGTCCCAATTTTTGACCGTGCTGGAGCCGTGGAGAACGGCGGCGCGTCAAGGCACGCTGGCGGACCTCATTTTGCGCATTTACCGGGAAACCGGCTACTCCGACTTTGTCGGAGGACTGCCCGGCGGCGCGCAGCGGCAGGCAAACCTGCGGGCGCTGTATGATCGGGCGCGGCAATACGAAGCCACCAGCTTCCGCGGCTTGTTCCGGTTTTTGCGGTTTATCGAGCGGCTTCGCGATTCGGGCGCCGATTTGGGAGCCGCCCGCGCGCTGAGCGAGACGGAGAACGTCGTTCGCATCATGTCGATTCACAAGAGCAAAGGCTTGGAATTTCCCGTCGTATTCGTGGCGGGACTCGGCAAGCAGTTTAACCGCGGGGATGAACGGGAGCCGTTCCTGATTCATAAAGAGCTCGGCTTCGGGCCGAGATTCGTCGATCCGGAGCTTTCCGTCGCCTATCCGACGCTGCCGCAGCTGGCGATTCGACGGCGGCTGAGAGCGGAGGCGCTGGCGGAAGAGATGCGGGTGCTGTACGTTGCGCTGACCCGCGCCAAAGAAAAGCTGATTTTGGTCGGGTCCGCCAAAGGACTCGGCCGTCAGATGGAAGGATGGGGAGCGGCGGCAGCCGAGGAAGGGCGTCTTCTTCCCGCCTATGCCGTCGCCAGAGCGTCATGCTATCTCGATTGGATTATGCCCGCGCTGCTGCGCCACCCCGCATCCGAGGAGCTCAGGGATGCGTACGGCATTTCGGTGGAAGGCTCGCTCATCAGGGACGGGTCGAAATTTCGTCTGGCCGCACTTACGACCGATTCGCTCGCCGAAGCGGCGGCAACCCGCGAAGCGGCGGCGCCGTGGATCGACGAAGCGATCCGCCAAGGCAAATCGGTGCCCGAGGAATGGACGGCGCTGGATACTTTGGTTGCGAGAAAGCTCGGCTGGCGTTACGAATTTCCGGCGGCTTCGGCTCTGTACGCCAAAACGTCCGTCACGGAGTGGAAGCGCAGGCTGCAGGAGGAAGACGACGCATTTGAATTCGGAGGAGAGAAGCCGAAGAAAGGGTTTGCCGAGCCGATGAAGCGCCCCCGGTTCCTGGAGAGCAAGGGACTTACGCCGGTGGAGCGCGGGGTCGCCTACCACGCCGTAATGCAGCATTTGCCGCTTCGGGAAGGGCTGACGGCGGCTGAGATCGAGGAGTATACGGCGGGCTTGGTGCTGCGTGAGCTGCTGACCGAGGAGCAGAGAGCTGCGGTCGATTCGGAAGCGGTATACCGGTTTATGCAGACCGAGCCGGGCATGCGGCTGCTTCGCTCGAAGCGGGTGCTGCGCGAGCTTCCGTTCAGCGTAGGCTTGCCCGCATCTGCCGTGTACGGGCGAGAAGCCGGCGGCGCGGCGCTTGACTCCGCAACCGCTTCGGAGCTCGTGCTGGTGCAAGGCGTGATCGACTGCTTGTTTGAAGAGGAAGACGGCGGCTTCGTGCTCATCGATTATAAAACCGACCGCGTGCGCGGCGAGCGGACGGACGAGCTGGAAAGCCGTTACCGTCTGCAGCTGCAGGTGTACTCGGAAGCGGTTCGAATTGCGCTCGGCAAGACGGTCACCGCCAAATATTTATATTTCTTCGACGGCAGCACCGTGTTGAAGCTGTAACGGAAGTGTTGTTAAGAAAATATTGAGACAGGAAGTTAGGCAGCGGGTCATTTTGGAACGGGAAGTTTTATTTCGGAAAGATGTTGGAGTTTGTAACGGGATTAGGGAAGGCAGGGGAAAACGTTTTGCGAATACTGCATACTGCGGATTGGCATTTCGGGCGGCAGCTGGAAGGCAGAAGCCGATGGGACGAACATGAGGCGTTCGTGGAGGAATTGGTGCGCATGGCGGACGAAACCGCCGTCGACGCTGTGCTTATTGCGGGCGACGTCTATGATTCGGTGAATCCGCCCGCCGACGCGGAGACGCTGTTTTACGAGGCGCTGACAAGGCTGTCGAACGGCGGTTCGCGGCCGGTGCTGGCGATCGCGGGCAACCACGATCATCCCGACCGGCTGTCCGCCTCGGGACCCCTTGCTCGGCGGCACGGCATCACGCTGACCGGCTTGCCGACGACGGCGGCAATCGAGTTTGGCGTGAGCCGGACCGGAGAGAAGGCGGTCGTGTATGCGCTGCCGTATCCGTCGGAGTCGCGGCTGAAGGAGCTGCTGTCCGCCGAAACGGACGAGGAAACGCTGCAGCGGGCGTACTCGGATCGGATCGGCGAGCTGGTGGCGGCGGCGACGGCGGACAAATTTACGAGCGGTACGGTCAATTTGATCATGAGCCATCTGTACGCGCTGGGCGGTGCCGAATCGGAGTCGGAGCGGCCGATTCAAGTCGGTGGCGCCTACACGGTCCATCCGTCGGCTTTTGGGGCCGCTGCGCAATATGTGGCGCTCGGTCATCTTCACCGGCCGCAGTTTGTCGGCAGCGGAAACGGGCCGATGATCCGGTACTCGGGATCCCCGCTCGCCTTCTCATTCTCGGAAGCAGGCCAAGCGAAATCGGTGTCGATCGTCGACCTGTCACCGGGGGAGGGCGCGAAGCTTGAGGAGATTCCGCTCTCTTCCGGGAAGCCGCTCGTGAGATGGAAGGCGACGGAGGGCATCGCCCAAGTTCACCGCTGGCTGGAGGAAGGGAAGGACGCGCGCGCTTGGATCGATTTGGAGCTGCATTTGACGGAGGCGCTGACGATGGATGAAATTCAGTCGTTGCGCCGGTCCCGCGAAGGACTTGTGCTCATTCGCCCCGTATTTGCGCTGCAGCAGGAGGCGGCCGCGCTCCGGACGGAGGCGGGCTTGCCGATCGACGAGCTGTTCCGGCGGTTTTACGCGAGGCAGACGGGCGGCGCCGAGCCGGGGGACGAGCTGGTTAAGCTGTTTCTGGAGCTGGTCCGCGAGGAAGAGGAGGCGGAGAGCGTATGAAACCGGTAAGCTTATCGATTTCGGGGTTGCAAAGCTACCGCGAGGAGCAGCGCATCGATTTCGCGGCCTTATGCGAAGCCGGGGTATTCGGAATATTCGGGCCGACCGGTAGCGGGAAGTCGACGATTCTCGACGCGATCACGCTGGCGATGTACGGAACGGTGGAGCGCGCGGGCAACAGCATTCAAGGGATTATGAACGCGCTGGAGGATACGCTGGCCGTCGCCTTTGAATTTGAGCTTGCGGAAGGCTCGGACCGAAAGCGGTACAAGGTCGAGCGTACATACCGAAGAAAGCCGGACGGAAACGTGGAGCAGCGGCTTAGCCGCCTGTCGACGCAGGAAAACGGGGAACCTGTCGTACTGGCGGACAAGTCGGGGGACGTCACCTCGCAGGTGGAGCGGCTGATCGGCTTGTCGATGACGGACTTTACCCGGGCGGTCGTGCTGCCGCAGGGGAAATTTTCCGAGTTTTTAGGCCTGAAGGGACGAGAACGAAGAGAGATGCTGCAGCGGTTGTTTCGGCTCGAGCGGTACGGTGACGAGCTGGCTGCGCGTCTTGCGGGCAGACGCAACCGCGCCGATACGCGGATGCGGGAAGTCGCCGCCGAGCTTCAAGGCATCGGTGACGCGTCGCCGGAGCAGGTCGAGGCGGCTGAGCGCGAGCTGTCGGCTGCCGTCAAGGCGGAGGCGGTCTGCTTGGAGCGTCTGAGCGCCGCGGAGACGAAGCATACGGAGCTGGCGCGGCTTTGGGAGTGGCAGCAGGAAGCGCGGATGTTGGAGAGCGATCGCGCGGCTTTGGAGGCCCGCGGGAATGAGATCGCGGGCATGGAGGCGGCTTTGGCCGCCGCCGCAGCCGCGGAACGGCTGCATCCGCTATGGTCGGAGCTCCGGGAGTCGGCGGAGCGGACGGAGCGCTTGGCGGCGGAGCTTCGCCGCATCGAGGCGCAGCGCACGGAAGCGGAGCGGAAGGAAGCCGAAGCGCGGGAGGCGCATCGGACGGCGGAGCGCGCGTTGTCCGAGGGCGAAGCGCCGGCGCTGGTGCGGCTCGAGCAGCTGCGGCAGGCGATGGAGCTTTCCGCGCAGGCGAAAGCCGGCGAGCAATCCGCCGCAGTGTGGTCGGCGACGAAGGAACGTGCGCTTGCCGAGCGGCAAGCTTGCGCGGATGCGCTGGCGAAGAAGACGGCTTTGCGTGCGAAAGGGGCCGACAAGCAAGCGGAGCTCAAGAAGGAGCTTGCAGCGGGCGATGTGTCGGCAGAGGAGCGCAAGCTGCTGTCCGCCGCCCAATCGGCGCGGACCGTATGGCTTGCGGCCGTCAAAGCGGAGAATGCCGCGAAGGCGGAAGCGGACAAGTATGGCCGTACCTTCGCGGAGCGCGAAACGGCGGTTCGCGCGCTTGAAGGCGAGGCGGCCGGGGCTGCCGCCCGAATGAAGCCATTGCATGGGACGTTATGCGCACTTTCCGGAGGACTGGACGAAGCGCTGCGTCTTCTTACATCTTGGGAAGCGCAGCTGCCGGACTACATTGCGGCAGCAAGCGCGGCGCTTGCAGGCGACGAGCGCCGCCGGTGGGCGCAGACGCTGGCGGCGGAGCTGCAGCCGGGAGACCGCTGTCCGGTTTGCGGCTCCGAGCATCGCTCCGGGGCGGTCGATTTTACAGCCGAAGAAGGCGACGCGGCGGAAGACGGGCGGCATGCACATCAGTCGGAGCTGCAATCGCTGGAGAAGCTGCTTGCCGAAGTGCGGCAGCTATCGCACCGCATTCGCCGGGAGTCCGTTTCCGCGGAATCCGCGCTTGAGCGGCTGTCGGCGGCGCTGGCTGAGGCACGGGGCGACTCGGGCGGCGAAGAGCTGCGCGCGATCGGGAATGAAGCTGCCGCAGCACGATCCGCAGCCGATGCACCTAGCGGTTCGGGAGCGGCTGCGCTTTGGGAGCGCTACGAGGCGCTTCGTCGCGGCGTAGAACAGGCGGCGGCGCAGCTTCCGACGCTCGCGAGAGATAGCGCTGCGGCGCTGCAGGCATGGGAAGGCTGCAAAGGCCGCCTTCGCGACGCTGCCGCGGCGCTTGCCGCCGAGCGCGGCGTGCTTGCTTCGGCTGCCGCGAAGGCGGAAGCGGCCGCTTCGGAAGCGGCGGAAGCGCAAGCCGCGTGGGAACGCGATTTTCCGGGGCTGACGCCGGAAACGCTGGAGGAGCGCGTTCGAGAGCTTGAACGGCGGGATGAGGCCGCAGGCGAGCTGCGCGAGCGGATTGCCAAGAGCGAAGAGTTTTTGGCGACGATTGCGCTGGAGCTTGAAGCGCTGCAGCTCGAGCTCGCCGAGAAGGAGAAGGCGCTGGCTCACGCCGAAGCGCAAGAAGCGGCCGAGCGCAAGACGCTCTCGCAGGTTAAGGAAGCGCTGAAGCGCTTGCTCGACGGCGGCGGAGACGCCGCCGCTCAAGCTCAGGCGCTGCAAGGCAAGCTCGACGGCTGGAGGAGCGCCGAACGGGCCGCGAGAGCCGCCGCAGAAGAGGCCCGCCTCGCGCTGGAGGAGGCGAGCCGTGCGCTGGCGGCTGCCACGGAAGCGCTGAAAGGCGCGCAGGAGCGGCTCCAATCGGCCCAAAGCCGCTGGGAGGAGGCGCTTCGGGAAAGCCCGTTCGCTACGGACGAGGAAATGCTATCGCAAAGATTGTCCCCCGATCGGCGAAGCGCGATGGAGGAGGAGACGTCGCGGTACAGGGAAACGGCAACGAGAATCTCCGCCCGGCTTGAGGCCGTGCTGGCCCGCTTGGGAGGCAAAGCGATCAGCGAGGAAGAATGGCGGGTAAGCGCGGAGGCGCTGCAGGCCGTTAAGGTTGAACGGGAAGCGGCGCTGGCGCTGAGAGCGAAGGCGGAGCGGCGGGCCGAACAGCTCAGAGAAAAGCACGAGCAATGGATGAAGCTGACGAAGGAGCACGAACGGCTTGCGACGGTGATGGGGCAGCTGACGAAGCTCCAAACGGTGTTCCGCGGCAACGCGTTCGTCGAGTTTCTTGCGGAGGAGCAGCTTTACGGCGTAACCCGCGCCGCTTCCGAGCGGCTCGGTCAGCTGACGAGGGGGCGCTATGCCATCGAAGTGGATTCCGGCGGCGGATTCGTCATCCGGGACGATGCGAACGGCGGGACCAAGCGGCCCGTCTCAACGCTATCCGGCGGCGAGACGTTCCTTACGTCCCTTAGCTTGGCGCTGGCGCTTTCCGCGCAAATTCAGCTCGGCGGCAAGTATCCGCTTGAGTTTTTCTTCCTCGACGAAGGCTTCGGAACGCTGGATCAGGAGCTGCTTGACAATGTCGTGTCGGCGCTGGAGCGGCTTCACGTCGAGCGTTTGGCGGTCGGGGTCATTTCGCACGTTCCCGAGCTGCAGGCGCGCTTGCCGCGAAAGCTGCTCGTTACACCGGCACAGCCGTTCGGGTCCGGTTCCCGCGTCCGAATGGAGTCGCTGTAGCATTTGTGAACTTGACCTCCACGATTTTTTGTAGCCGATTGCCCATAGGTGAATATCATGTCACCATGGGAGGTGTTCGATTGTGGAACGTAATGAAGCTCTGGAACTCATTAATCAACATGTGAACAAATACGTGCTCGTCCAGTTGAACGACGGATCGAGCATTGACGGTATTATCGCCGAATCGGACGGCGACAACGTATATTTGGCCGTGCCGATGACGGAAGCGCGCGCATTAACCGGTGTAGGCTTAGGTGGGTTAGGCTTGCCGATTCCCGGGCTGTATCCCGGTTATCCGGGTTATTACCCTCCCTACGGGGGCTACGGGGGTTACGGGGGTTACCCGCACTTCGGCGGTTACCCGGGATATCCGGGATATTTCCCCCCTTATGGAGGATACCCGGTATACGGCGGATATCCGGGCTATTCGGGCTTCGGGCATTATCACCACGGTCCGCACCGAGGCAGCTTCGAGCGTTTGCCGCTGCCTTTGGCGGCGATTTGCTCCGTTTCGCCGATCCCGTATTATTAATTCGGCTGTGGCGGCCTCGCGTTCTTAAGAGCGCGAGGCGGTTGCCAAGCGGATTTCGTTGCTTTGCATGCCTGACTGGGTCGTGTGCAGGGAAATGTTGGACGAGCGTAACATTTTTCGGTACTATTAGAGGAAAGGAATTCGTAACGGAGGAGTTAAATCCATGGATTGCATCTTTTGTAAAATTATCGAGGGCACGATTCCGTCCAAAAAAGTGCTGGAAACGGACAGCGTACTGGCGTTTCACGATATTAGCCCGGCGGCGCCCGTCCATGTACTGATCATTCCCAAGAAGCATATCCCGACGATGAACGACGTGAAGCCGGAGGATTTGAGTCTGATCGGTGAAATTCACCAAGCAGCGCAGCAAATCGCGGATCAGCTGGGAGTCAAAGAAAGCGGATACCGATTACTTAACAATTGCGGTCCGGACAGCGGACAAGTCGTGTTCCATCTGCATTATCATCTGCTCGGGGGAGAGAAGCTCGGAGCTCTCAACAAGTAATTAAAACTCTTAAGTTGACACTCCCTTTCCGTTTCACATATAATATTGTCTGATATACCATGTTTCTTGGAGTGAATGTTCGGAGGGAGGGAAAACAGGTGTCCGAAACTAAAGTTCGCAAAAACGAGACGATCGACGCTGCTCTTCGCCGCTTCAAGAGATCTATCTCCAAAGACGGCGTTTTAGCAGAAGTTAAGAAACGTAGACATTACGAAAAGCCGAGCGTAAAGCGCAAGAAAAAGTCTGAAGCTGCCCGCAAACGGAAATTCTAGGAGGTAAGTCCATACCGATGAACTTGAGCGAGCGATTGAACGAAGATATGAAGCAAGCGATGAAAAGCGGTGATAAATTCGCCCTCGGAGTCATACGCATGATTCGTTCATCGATCAAGAACGTGGAAATTGATCAGCGCAGGACGTTGAATGACGATGAAGTCATGGATATCCTGAACCGCGAGATCAAGCAAAGAAGAGACGCCCTCCAAGAGTTCGAGAAAGCCGGCCGAGACGATCTTGCAGAGAATGCGAAAGCCGAAGTTGAAGTTATACAGCGTTACATGCCTCAACCGCTTACCGAACAAGAACTTCAAAGCATCGTCGCTGAGACGATTCAGGAAGTAGGCGCATCCTCCAAGGCCGACATGGGGAAAGTGATGAGCGCATTAATGCCGAAAGTGAAAGGCCGTGCGGACGGACGACTCGTCAACGAGACCGTTCAGCGGTTGTTATCCTAACAGAAAACAAGACGCTCTCGATTCAGTTCGGGGGCGTTTTTTGCTGTGGCGCGATTCCTTGCTTCTCTGGCGGTAGACATATATGAGTAATGAGTTAGTACCAAGTTTATACGAAAAGCTATTCCTGGTTCCTGGTGATGTTTGTAATGACATGAGAGTTTATGCTGCAAAGTTGGCAGGTGCGTGGGTGAACGGCGGTGTTAGCAACAAATTTGGGCGAACCGTTGCTCTCTGCAGCACCGCTTGACCGACCGCCTCGAACGGAACTGAATTCCGCTCGGCGGGTACGTGGGTAAGAGGCAGGGCCAGTAACATTGATGTGTTAGTTCGAAACTTTTGCTGCATAAAAACTTAATTTCACCCCAAGTTTGAGGCTCATTTCCTACGTTGAAACCGGTATTTCTCCGCCATAGTTACAAATAATTGAAACAATCGATATAATTAAGCGTATAACCACTTATAGCTTCAAGAACGGAGGGATGCGCTGACTAGCTATGAAACCGATTCGATTGGCTTTGAGGGGATTAAGTATTATCGGAATCGCGATCACATTCATGACAGCGGCGATCGGTTTCGCCGGAATCGGGGGAAGCCCGGAAACGGCCCATGGGGCAGAGGCTGATACGACCACGACAAAGTCCGGACCCGGCCAACGCGCCGTCGTCATCCCCGTGGACCAGACGATTGAAAGCGGGCTGCAAAGCTTTATGGAAAGAGCGTTCTCCGAGGCGGAAAAGCAAGGCGCCAAAACCGTAATCCTCGAAATCGATACGTTCGGTGGGCGGGTGGACGCAGCGGTAGAGATCGGAGAGCTCATTCGAAAATCGGACATGGAAACGATCGCTTACGTAGAGGGCAAGGCGATCTCGGCGGGAAGCTACATCGCGCTGAACGCGGATCGCATTTACATGCGGGAAGGCAGCACGATCGGCGACGCCGCTGTTGTGACGGTGTCCGGGGAGCGCGTAACCGACTCGAAAATCGTGTCCATGTGGGTCGGCCAAATGGTTTCCGCCGCGCAAGCGACGGGCCGGAACGACAAGATCGCGGAAGGTATGGTGGACGAAAGCAAAGTGGTCGACATGCCGGAGATCGGCAAAACGAAGAAGGCCGGACAGCTCATTACGTTAACCGCCAACGAGGCAGTCAAGGTAGGGTACGCCGAGCGGGTCGTCGGTTCGCTTGAAGAGCTGATCGAGCAAATCGGATCCCCCGACTATGAGCGGATCGACCAAACACCCGCCGAACAGGTCGCCCGCTTCCTCACCAATCCGGTCGTCACTACGATCCTGTTTATTCTAGGCATTGCCGGATTGCTTATCGAGCTCCTCGTACCCGGGTTCGGCATCCCGGGAATTATTGGCATTTGCTCGTTCGCACTGTATTTCTTTGGAAACTATGTCGCGGGGTTTGCGGGGGTGGAGCATTTGGCCTTGTTTATCGCCGGGGTTGTACTGCTGCTGCTTGAGCTTTTTATCCCGAGCTTCGGCATACTGGGGATTTTGGGCATCGTATCGCTTATAAGCGGAGTCGTTATGGCAGCCTATGACACGGGTCATGCGCTAAGCTCCCTGGGCGTTGCCGTGTTGGTCGCAGGAGTCGTTGTCGCCGTATTCGTTAGGTTTTTCAAGCACAAGGGTGTATGGAACCGGTTTATCCTGAAGGACCAGCTTCGTACGGACGAGGGCTATATTTCGCACACGCCGAAGGGATCCTTGCTCGGTAAAGCGGGCACGGCGCTGACACCGCTCCGGCCATCGGGAACCGCAGAAATCGGCGGGGAGCGAGTCGACGTCGTAACGCTCGGGGATTGGATACCGGCAGGCGCTCCGATCGAGGTCGTCCAAATCGAAGGCATCCGCGTCGTCGTAAAACAAGCGAAGCCCGAGCGGTCAAACGACAGTAACCGTCCGCCGCAATAAATACCAATTTCGTTAAAAGAAAGGTTGTTGTACATGGTTAATATTACCGTATACTTGCTCATAGCCGTCGCGTTAATCGCGCTGGTCGTATTTTTCAGCTTTTTCCCGATTATGCTGTGGATATCCGCGCTCGCTTCGGGCGTGCGCGTCGGCATCATAACGCTGGTGGCGATGAGGCTCCGCCGCGTCATCCCGAGCCGGATCGTCAATCCGATGATCAAGGCGACCAAGGCCGGCCTAGGCTTGTCCGTCAATCAGCTGGAAAGCCACTATTTAGCCGGCGGCAACGTGGATCGCGTCGTGAACGCGCTGATTGCCGCGGAGCGGGCCAATATCGAGCTCGCGTTCGAGCGCGCGGCCGCCATCGATCTTGCAGGCCGTGACGTGCTGCAGGCGGTTCAGATGAGCGTCAACCCGAAGGTCATCGAGACGCCGCTCGTATCCGCAGTAGCTAGAGACGGCATTGAAGTAAAGGTCAAGGCGAGGGTAACCGTTCGCGCCAATATCGAGCGTTTGGTCGGCGGCGCGGGTGAAGAAACGATTTTGGCGCGTGTCGGCGAGGGCATCGTTACGACGGTCGGCAGCTCCAACACGCATAAAGACGTATTGGAAAATCCGGACTTGATTTCCCGCACGGTGCTGGATAAAGGGCTTGATGCCGGCACGGCATTTGAAATTTTGTCGATCGATATCGCGGATGTGGACGTCGGCAAAAATATCGGCGCCCATCTCCAGACGGAGCAAGCGGAAGCGGACAAGCGCATCGCCCAGGCGAAGGCGGAGGAGCGCCGCGCAATGGCTGTGGCGCAAGAGCAAGAAATGAAAGCGAGAGTGGAAGAGATGCGCGCCAAGGTGGTCGAAGCGGAATCGCAGGTGCCTCTCGCAATGTCCGAAGCGCTTCGCAGCGGCAAGCTCGGCGTCATGGATTATATGAACTTGCAAAATATCGGCGCGGACACGCAAATGCGCGAATCGTTCGGCCGTTCCACAGGCATCGATCCGACGGACAAGAAGTAATTCCTTACTTGAAGCATGAAGCGCTACGAAACGAGGTGAGCGGCGCTGCAAATCATCGATTTTTTGATTAACAATATTTTCTTCGTTATCTTTTTGTTCGGCCTATTGTCGGTCCTATTCCGGAAAATGAAGGGCGAACCGCAAAACAACAGGCGTCCGGGCGGCATGCCGCCGTTTGGGGAAGGCCCGAGGCAGGACCAAATGCCGAGAAGAAGACCTGCGCAGCGGCCTTATGGAGAACCGGCGGAGATCGAAGACCGCGAGCTCCGTCGTCCGGCGGAGCGGCAAGAACAGCCGAGCATCGAGACGCCGCATCGGCCGACAACGCCGGCAGCGCCGGCTGCCACGGCATCCTCCTCTGCCCGCGCCCAGTCGAAGCAAGATGTACCGGCCGCTGCCGGCCAAGGAAACCTTCATCCCGCGGTTCAAGGCATGATGTGGGCGGAAGTGTTCGGACCGCCTCGCGCCAAACGGCCGTACCGCGGCAAAAAATAAACGATATCGAAGCAAATACACGCAAGCAAGACCGTCAACGTGCAAACCGGCACGCGGACGGTCTTTTTTTGCGCTTCAGGGACCCATCATAATTGACGCCGGGTAGGCATATTTTGTTAAGAGCACTAGGAGGGAGGCCGGGTACATCGATGCGCCGCTTTACTCGAAAATTTACGAAATGGACTGCCGACATGCTCGACCTGCCGCAGGACGTCATCTTCGATTTGCCCCGCGTTACGATGATCGGAAACATGCAATTATACGTGGAAAATCACCGCGGCGTGCTTCATTTTACGGAAGAATATTTAAAGCTCGCACTGACGCAGGGCAGTATGGAAATTTACGGAAAAAACTTGTCCATCCGCGCGATCCTTCCGGAAGAGATGTTTATCGAAGGAACGATACAGCAAGTGAAATATATGTAATGACAGTAAGGAGGAACGGCTTATGAATACGCACCTCGTCTCATACTTGAGGGGATACGTGAAGATCGCCGTCGTCGGAGAACCGTTCGAACCGTTCATCAACCGTTTGATCGAACGAAGCTATCAGGTTTGGGATGTGCGCCGCACGGACAAAGCGAGAGCGGAAATGTACGTTTCGCTGTCCGATTTTTTTCGTTTGAAGCCGCATTTGAAGCAGACAGGCCTTCGTATTCGCGTGCTGGAAAGAGGAGGGCTCCCTTTTTTTCTCGGCAAACTGGACAGGCGTAAATGGTTCGTGGCGGGGGCGGCGGCATTTTTGATCGGATTGTATTTGCTTTCCTCCGTCGTGTGGAGCGTCGAGGTGACCGGCAGCGAACGGATCCCCGACGAGCAAATATTGAAGGCGGCGCGGGCCGAAGGCTTGCATCCGCTCCAATGGAAGTGGAAGCTGCAGGATCCGAGCGTGTTGTCCGCCAAGCTGGCTCAGGCCATTCCGAACGTCTCTTGGGTCGGTATTGACATGCAGGGAACGACCGTCCGCATTCAAGTTGTGGAGGCGGTCATACCGAAGAAGCGTCCCGCTCGAAACCCGCGCCACCTGGTCGCCGCCTCCGACGGAGTCATTACGCGCATTCTGGCCGAGAGCGGAGTGCCGAAGGTGAGCGTAAACACCCGAGTGCGCAGAGGGGACATATTGATCTCCGGCATACTCGGCGACGAAAATAACCGGAAGGTGGTCGTGGCGGACGGCGAGGTGAAAGGACTGGTCTGGTACGAATATACGATTCGCTCGCCGCTCGTGCGCAAGCATATGGTGTTAACGGGTGAGGAGCAGACCAAATCGTATCTTGTGCTGGGCAACCGCGCGCTGCAAATTACCGGCTACGGCCAGAAACCGTACGAGCACCATAAATTGACGGACGAGCGGAGCCGGGTGCAGTGGCAGGCATGGTCGCTGCCGATCGGCTGGCTGAAGGAAAATTACCAGGAAGCGCGATTGGTGGAGGAGACGGTGTCGAAGGCGGAAGCGCGGGATGCGGGCCTAAGAAACGCCAGAGCGGACTTGATCGGGAAAACGGGCGGGAAATCGGTCATTAAGGATGAAAAAATTTTGCAAGAGAGTGTCGACAATGGTAAAGTGGTGTTGAAAGTATTGTTCGAAATCGAGGTTGATATGGCGGTGGAACGACCGATTTTCGAAAGCGAGCTGAATCCGCCGGAAACGAAGTCGCCCTGACAAAAAACCTCGATCCGAGATGCACCACCATGAACAGCTTGAGGAGTGAATGTGGCATTTGATCGAACGCGATGCAGCCTCTACCGCAAAATTCCCGCTGCGCAACGCAGCAGAAGGACTTGCTCTATTCGGACCCCAGGACGCTTTCCTGCATCTGATTGAACGAAATACGGAAGCGGACGTGTTTTCGCGGGAAGCGGAAATCGTCGTCCAAGGAAGCGAAGCCGAAGTGGAGCGTCTCAGCCAATTGTTCGAAGTGCTGCTTGCGTTAATACGCGGCGGCTATTCTCTTTCCGAACGCGACGTGCAATATGCGATCGAGCTGGCCCGCAATTTGCAAGCCGACCAATTGCTTGATTTGTTTAAAGGCGAGATAACAACCACATATAAAGGAAAACCGATCAAGGTCAAGACGATCGGACAAAAGCATTACATTTCGACGATTCGTAAGAAAGACATCGTGTTCGGCATCGGGCCTGCCGGGACCGGCAAGACGTATTTGGCCGTCGTCATGGCGATTTCGGCGCTGAAGGACGGAAAGGTGAAGCGGATCGTGCTTACGCGGCCGGCCGTGGAAGCGGGGGAAAGCCTCGGCTTTTTGCCCGGGGATTTGCAGGAGAAGGTCGATCCGTACCTGCGCCCGCTGTACGATGCGCTGAACGACGTGCTGGGCCCGGATCAAGTGGCGAAATCGCTGGAACGGGGCTTGATCGAGGTCGCTCCCCTTGCCTATATGCGAGGCCGGACGCTCGACGATTCGTTCATTATTTTGGACGAGGCGCAGAACACGACCCCCGAACAAATGAAGATGTTTCTCACTCGCCTCGGCTTCGGCTCCAAGATGGTCATCACGGGCGACGTGACGCAAATCGATTTGCCGCGCGGCAAGTCGTCAGGACTTGTCGAAGCCGAGCGCATCTTGAGTCGAGTGGAAGAGATCGGCTTTATCTACTTTGCCGAAGCGGACGTCGTCCGCCATTCCTTAGTGCAGAAAATCATCCAGGCGTACAACAGCGATAAGGAAAACTAAAAGCAGTAGGAGGCCCGACGCTCTATGACGTCTAAAGAAGTTCGCATACGCGGAAAACACCGCTATCAAGTCACCGGTTGGAGATATAGCACGGGTGTAAGGGCAGCGCTTTTGCTGTCGTTCGCCCTTATTTTTTATTTTTCCATCGCAGGCGATCTGATTAAACCGACCTATGACGTTGAAGTAGGAACGGAAAGCCGCGAAACGATTCTAGCGCCGGAGCGGCTTGAGGACAAGATCGCTACCGAAGTGGCGAAGGAAACGGCCTCCAAGCGGGTGCAGCCGGTCAGCACTATCGTCCCGATGAAAAATACGGAGCTGGTGGAGCGGCTGTTCGACGAGATCGAGAAAATCAATGCGGAGCAAAGCTTGACGGCCGAAGAAAAGGCGAGCATATACCGCAACAAATTGCCGGACGTATTTAATCAATATTACGAAGAATACGCACGCCGCCTGCAAAATACCGACTCGTACAATGAAACGCTGATCGCGGAAATGAAGAAAAGGCTTGCCGAGCAGCAGTACAGGTTCCCCGAAGAGGATTTGTTCAAGCTGCCGAAGGTGAAGGCCTCCCAGCTTCCGGAGATGGAGCAGGCGGTCATCGATATCGTGAACCGGCTGATGAGCGATCCCGTCAGCGATGCCTCTACGATTCGAGTGAAGGTGCCCGAGCTTGTGAACGCATCTTCCGTAGACAGCAGCTTTGCGCGGGGGCTTGTGCAGGAGCTCGTCCGCTTTGTGCTGACGCCGAACCGGTTTTACGACGCCAAGGCGACGGAAGACGCAAGAGAGAAGGCGGTCCGCGAAACCGAAACGATTTATATCGAAGAAGGACAGCCGATCGTCGAGAAAGGGCAGAAAATAACGGAAGAAATTTACGCGAAGCTCGAGGCTGCCAATCTGATTCAAAATCGTGACAACAATTTGCTGCCGCGCATCGGGCTCATCATCATGGTGCTGCTGTTCACGGGAGCAATTTACGCCTTCGTATCCAGCAGCCGCATGAGCATCAAGAGCGACAACCGTCCGCTGCTGATGCTGCTGCTTATCTTCGCGATTAACGCCGTGGCGATGAAAACCGTCGCCATCGGTCAAGGGATCGATCCGTCCATCGCTTATTTGGCGCCGATTGCCATGGGCACGATGCTGATCGCGGTGCTTCTCGATGACCAGCTCGCTCTTATTTCATCCGTTATATTCGGCATATTGTCGAGCATTATATTTAATACGAATCCGGATATCCTGTTCGATTTTGAATACGGATTTGCCGCAACGGTCGTCGGCTTTGTGTCGATGTTCGCCGTGCGCAAGGCAAGCCGGAGAGCGTCGATATTGCGGGCGGGCTTATCGGTTTCGATTTTTTCCGCTCTTACGGTCGGAATGCTCTCGCTCATTTCCGAATCCGGAAGCGCCGAGTATCAGGATATGCTGCTGGCGATCGCCTACGCTTTCACGGGCGGCCTGCTTACCGCCGTATTCGTCATCGGCTTGATGCCGTTCTTTGAGGTGACCTTCGGCATCCTCTCGCCGCTGAAGCTGGTGGAGCTGTCGAATCCGAATCATCCGCTGTTGCGCAAGCTGCTGACGGAAGCGCCGGGAACGTATCACCACAGCGTGATGGTGGGCAATCTCGCCGAAGCGGCGGCGGAGGCGGTCGGAGCGGACGGCTTGCTGTGCCGGGTCGGATCGTTCTATCACGACATCGGCAAGACGCGCAGGCCCGGCTACTTTATCGAAAATCAGATGAACCGGGAAAATCCGCACGATACGCTCGAGCCGAGCGTCAGCAAGGCGATTATCGTCGCCCATGCGAAGGACGGCGTCGATATGCTCGCGGACGCGAAAATTCCGAAGCCGATCCGCGACATCGCCGAGCAGCATCACGGCACAACGCTGTTGAAATATTTTTATTTCAAAGCGCTGAAGCAGCTGGAGGAGAAGCAGGCGGCCGCAAACAGCGAAAGCATCGGGGACAAAGAGACGGCGGTTGCGGCTGAAACGATTCAAGAAGCGGATTTCCGCTATCCGGGTCCGAAGGCGCAAACGAAGGAAGCCGCCATCGTCGGCATCGCCGATTGCGTAGAGGCTGCCGTACGCAGCATGCGCAACCCGACCGTAGAGCAAATTGACGGGATGGTCCGCAAAATTATTAAAGACCGCCTGGACGACCAGCAGTTCCATGAGTGCGACATGACGCTGAAGGAGCTGGATACGATCGCGAAGAGCATGAAGGAAACGCTGCTCGGCATTTTCCACTCCCGTATCGAATATCCGGACAACCCTACGGCGGCGAAAGAGAAGGAGGACCGCAAAACCTCATGAGTTTACGGCTCGATATGATGAATGAACAGGATGCCGTTTCGCTTCCGGACGGAATTGAGGAGACGCTGCACCGGCTTTTGCGGCTGGCCGGCGAGTCGGAAGGGGTCGAAGCCGGCGAGGTGGCTTTGACGTTCGTGAACGACGAAGAAATCCGGGAGCTGAACAAACAATATCGCGGCTTGGACAAGTCTACCGACGTATTGTCGTTCTCCATGTGGGAAGGCGAGGAATTGGCCGAGGCGCCTGAGCTGTCCGACGATCCGATCGGGGATATCGTCATATCCGCGGAAACGGCGAAGCGCCAAAGTGAAGAGTACGGCCATTCTTTGGAGCGGGAAATCGGCTTTTTGTTCGTGCACGGGTTTTTGCATCTGATCGGCTACGATCATCAGGACGAAGCTTCTGAGAAGGAAATGATCGGGAAGCAGGAACGGGTGCTGCAGCAAGCGGGATTAACCCGATGATACGGTTATGAAATGGATTCGCGGTTTCAAATATGCATGGGAAGGAATGATTTACGGCTTCCGAACCGAGAAGCATATGCGGTTTCACGGCATTGCCGCTGCGGCAGCCGTTGCGTTGTCCGTATATGCACGGCTTGAAGCCGGGCAGTGGCTGTGGGTGCTGCTGTCGATCGCGCTCGTCTGGGCAGCCGAGCTGATGAACACGGCGATTGAACGGGCCGTCGATTTGGCGTCGCCGGACAAGCATCCGTTCGCCAAAGCGGCGAAAGACGCTTCGGCTGCGGCGGTGCTTGTTTTGTCCGTCTTTGCGCTCGCCGTAGGAGCCATTGTGCTGCTGCCCCGCGTACTTGAGAAGGCTAACATATTTCAATAAATATACTGTCGATTGGCTGGTGAAACGCTTTGGTTGTAGCGCAATTCACGAATGAGCAGCTGCTGAAATTCGCCCGCGAGGCAAGGGAGCGGGCGTACGTTCCGTACTCCGGGTTTAAGGTCGGCGCGGCGCTGCTCGATAAAGAAGGACGAGTCCATTACGGATGCAATGTAGAGAACGGGACGTATACCCCGACGAACTGCGCGGAAAGAACCGCCTTGTTTCGGGCGATCGCCGACGGCGTGCAGCGGGGACAGTTTGCAGCCATTGCGGTCGTAGCCGATACGGCAGGACCTTGCACTCCTTGCGGCGTATGCCGCCAAGTGCTTTCCGAGCTTTGCTCTCCCGATATGCCGGTCATCATGAGCAATATAAAAGGCGACACCAAGGTGATGACTGTGTCCGAGCTGCTTCCCGGCGCCTTTACTTTGGAGGAACGCACCGATGTCTAACGCAAAAAAATTTCTTTCCGGCTTTGTGACGATTATCGGCCGGCCGAATGTCGGCAAATCGACCTTGATGAATCAGGTCATCGGCCAAAAAATCGCCATTATGTCGGACAAGCCGCAAACGACGAGAAACAAAATTCACGGCGTGTATACGAACGATCAAATGCAAATCGTATTTCTCGATACGCCGGGCATACATAAGCCGAACTCCAAGCTCGGCGATTATATGGTCAAGGTGGCGACCGACACGCTTAAAGAGGTGGACGTCGTGCTTATGCTCGTCGACGTTTCGGCCGGGCTCGGCGGCGGAGACCGTTTTATTATCGAACAGCTGTCTGGTGTGAAAACCCCCGTCATTCTCGGGTTGAATAAAATCGACACCGTGGAGCCCGAAGCGCTTCTTCCCATCATTGCGCAGTATAAAGATTTGCATGCTTTTGCCGAAATCGTGCCGATCTCAGCAAAGCAGGGAAACAATGTCGGAACGCTGCTTGAGCAAATCGGCAAATATTTGCCGGAGGGGCCGCAATATTACCCTGCGGACCAAGTGACGGACCATCCGGAGCAATTCGTCTGCGCCGAGCTCGTACGGGAAAAAATATTGCAAATGACGAAGGAAGAAATACCGCACTCCGTCGCGGTCGCTATCGAGGATATGCGGGCAAGGGACAACGGCATTGTCGATATATCCGCCGTTATTTTCGTGGAGCGCGATTCGCAAAAGCCGATTTTGATCGGCAAAAAGGGCGCCATGCTTAAAGCGATCGGGGAGTCGGCCAGAAGAGATATCGAGCACCTGCTCGGATCGAAAATCTTTTTGCAGCTTTGGGTGAAGGTTAAGAAGGATTGGAGAAATGAAGAACGGATCTTGAAGGACTTGGGCTTCAGGCACGATTAGCGCACCGACGCATCGTTACGGTTACCATCAATTGCATGGGATAGCAACCTCGCCGGCGTATCATTCTAGATGTACAAGCGTCATTTCATTACACCGGAAAGGATGAATACGATGCGAGACTTTTCGTGGAAGTATTTTACTTTGACTGGAGATGTCGATGCTTACATGCTGTTTAAAGAGTGGGACCAAATGCAAAGTTCCACAGACGTCCATCCAGACGAAATTCCGGGAGATGAAGATGCGGAGGTATGCAGTATCGAGTAGAGGGCATTGTTATTCGTGCCACCGCTTACGGTGAGGGCAACCTGATCGTTACTTTGTACACCGAAGGCAGCGGCAAGATCGGGGTGATGGCGAGAGGGGCCAAGAAGACGAGAAGCCGTCTCGGCGCCGTCACCCAATTATATACATACGGCGAATACTTGTTTTTCAAATCTAGTGCCGGGTCTCTCGGCACTTTGCAGCATGCGGAAATTATCGATTCTTATCCAAACATCCGAGCCGATTTGCGCAATTCCTCCTATGCGGCCTATTTTGCCGAATTGGTAGACCGCTTTCTCCCCGACGACGAAGCATCTTCTTTTCTGTTCGAGCAGCTGAAGGCTTCGCTGGCCGCTTTGAATGAAGGGAAGGATCCGCAAATCGTTTCGCATATTCTCGAGATGAAGCTGTTTTCCGCCTCCGGCTACGCCCCGAATTTGTTGGAATGCGCTTTTTGCGGGAAGCCGCTTGACCCGGAGCGGCCGTTGTTCAGCGTATCGCTCGGCGGCGTCGTATGTCCGGGCTGCGCGCCGAAGGCGGCGGATTGCGAGGCGATGAAGCCGAACATATGGAAGCTGCTGCGGCTGCTGCAGGCGACCGATGCGCGTAAGATAGGAAACATAAGCGTCGGCAAGGAATCGAAAGCGGCGGTCAAGGCCGTCATCCGAAAGTGGATGGATGCGCATGCGGACATCCGGTTAAAAACCCGGAGCGTACTCGACCAAGTGGAAGCAGTGTACGATTCTTGACTCGCAGGAGAAAATTGTTTAAAATCAACAAAAGTAAATGTAATGAATTGCATATGCGAAACGGATCGGCGCGTTGAAGAAAATAAGCTTTCTTAATCGGGATTGCAGCGAACGGGGTACGGTGAAAGCCCGGATTCGGTTGAGAAAGGATTCGGCGATTTTCGGAGCGTTCACGTTTCGGCACCAAAAAAGTGGGTATGACGCGTTCTTTATGAACAGTCAACGGCCAAGTAGGGTGGAACCGCGGGAAATGAGCCCGTCCCTACGTCTGATTCAGGCGTAGAGGCGGGTTTTTTATTTTTGTTTTCACAAGAATTGACGGTATAAGGAGAGAACAAGGTATGACGACAGCCGCAACTATGGAAGCCGTAACGGCGCTGGCTAAGCATCGGGGCTTTATTTTCCCCGGTTCGGAAATTTACGGGGGCCTCGCGAACACTTGGGATTACGGTCCTCTCGGGGTTGAGCTGAAAAACAACATCAAACGGGCTTGGTGGAAAAAATTCATTCAAGAGTCCCCGTATAACGTCGGTTTGGACGCTGCCATTCTGATGAATCCGCAAACGTGGGTCGCATCCGGCCATGTCGGCAACTTCAACGATCCGATGATCGACTGCAAGCAGTGCAAGTCGAGACATCGCGCCGATAAATTGATTGAGAACGCCCTTTCCGAGAAAGGTCAGGAAATCGTCGTCGACGGCATGTCCTTCGACCAAATGATGGAGCTCATCCGCGAGCATCATATCGTTTGCCCGGACTGCGGCGCGTTCGACTACACGGATATTCGGCAGTTCAACCTGATGTTCAAGACGCATCAGGGCGTAACGGCTTCTTCCGCGAACGAGGTATATTTGCGTCCGGAGACGGCGCAGGGCATCTTCGTCAACTTCAAGAACGCGCAGCGTACCATGCGGCGCAAGCTGCCGTTCGGCATCGGCCAAATCGGCAAAAGCTTCCGCAATGAAATTACGCCGGGCAACTTTACGTTCCGTACGCGTGAATTCGAGCAAATGGAGCTTGAGTTTTTCTGCAAGCCCGGCGAGGATTTGCAGTGGTTCGAATATTGGCGCTCGTTCTGCCGCGAATGGCTGCTCGGCCTCGGCATGAAGGAAGAGAACATGCGCCTGCGCGACCATTCCGAGGACGAATTGTCGCATTACAGCAACGCAACGACCGATATCGAGTACAAATTCCCGTTCGGCTGGGGCGAGCTTTGGGGCATCGCTGACCGGACCGATTACGATTTGAAGCAGCATATGGAGCATTCCGGCGAAGATTTCCATTACCACGATCAAGAAACCGGAGAAAAGTATATTCCGTATTGTATAGAGCCTTCCCTCGGTGCCGACCGCGTAACGCTCGCGTTTCTGGTCGACGCTTACGAGGAGCAGCAGCTGGAAGGCGACGACAGCCGCGTCGTGCTTCGCCTTCATCCGGCAATTGCGCCGTATAAGGCTGCGGTGTTCCCGCTTTCCAAGAAGCTGAACGAAGGCGCACAGAAGGTGTTCGCGCAGCTGTCCAAATCGTTCATGGTCGATTACGACGATGCAGGCTCGATCGGCAAACGGTACCGCAGGCACGATGAAATCGGCACGCCGTTCTGCATTACGTACGACTTCGATTCCGAGACGGACGGTCAAGTTACGGTTCGAAACCGCGATACGATGGAGCAAGTGCGCATGCCGATCGACGGGCTGACGGCGTTCTTGCGGGAGAAGACGGATTGGTAAAGCGGCTCGCGCCGCCTTCGAAAGAAGGATTTTTTCAGTTTTTACCGTATATAATAGTATGGTGAAAAATGAGATGAACCCTATTAACGTATCGCCAAAGGTTTTAGTCGATGCAGACGCATGTCCCGTTAAGGAGGAAATCGCCTATGCGGCGGTGCCGCTGGGCATTCCCGTATGGATGGTTTCCTCCTATAATCATGTACTGCCCGAATTCTCCGGAGTGACGAATATAACGGTGGACGCCGTTTCGCAAGCGGCCGATTTGTACATCGCCAACCGTCTTGCGCACGGAGATGTGCTCGTTACCGGTGACTACGGTCTCGCCACGATCGGGCTGGCCAAGCGGGCATTCGTATTGTCTCCGCGCGGAATGGTGTTTACGAACGATAATATCGACCGTTTGTTGGACGAGCGTCATGCCGCCGCCAAGCGCAGAAGGGCAGGCAAACGGACGAAAGGGCCGAAGCCGCTCACCGATCAGGAGAAAGACATCTTTCTACAAGTTTTGACAAAAGTTTTACGCGGCTTGCAGGAGAACGGACACACATAGCGAATACTATAGATGCAATTCGGAACGTGGTGGTAGGTATGAAACCGGGAACAATCCCAAGCGAAGTCATTGAAGCGGTGTTGAAGAAGACGGACATCGTCGATGTTGTAAACCGATACGTTTCATTGACGAAGCGCGGTCGAAACCATTTGGGTTTATGCCCTTTCCATTCCGAAAAATCGCCTTCCTTCAACGTCTCTCAAGAGCTGCAAATTTTTCGCTGCTTCGGCTGCGGAGCTACCGGTGACGTGATCAAGTTTCTTATCAATATTGAGGGAATCACGTTTCCGGAAGCGGTGCGGTCTCTTGCGGAAGAGACGGGGATTCAGCACGATTTTTCCGCGGAACGGGCAGAACTGACGCCTGAGCAGCGGGAAGCGCAGACGATGGTCGCCGCGAACGAGGAAGCCGTCAAATTTATGCACTACGTGCTTAACAACACCGCGCAAGGACAGAAGGCTTATCAATATTTGAAGGAACGCGGCTTTACGCAGAGGCTGATCGACGAGTTTCGCCTCGGGTACGCCCCGCCGAATTGGGACGTGCTGACAAAGCATCTGCTCTCCAAGCAATTCCCTCTAGCGCTGCTGGAGAAAGCCGGTCTTGTCGTTCGAAGAACGGAGGGCGACGGCGCCTTCGACCGGTTCCGGGATCGGGTCATGTTTCCGATCGAGGACGGCCAAGGCAGAACGATTGCCTTCGGGGGACGAACGCTGGGGAACGAGCAGCCGAAATATTTGAACTCGCCCGACAGCCCGCTGTTTCACAAAAATCGCGTGCTGTACAGGCTCCACGCCGCGAAAGCTTCGATCCGAAAGCTGCGCGAAGCGGTTTTGTTTGAAGGCTATGCGGACGTCATCAAGGCCTGGGAAGCCGGCGTCGACAATGGCGTCGCCACCTTGGGAACGGCCTTGACGGAGCATCATATCCAGACGCTCAGGCGTTATTGCGACCGGGTCGTCATTTGCTACGACGGCGATCGCGCAGGGATGAACGCGGCGCACAAATGCGTGCTCCTATGCGAGAAGCTTGGGATGCAGGCATCCGTTGCGTTAATTCCGGACGGCTTGGATCCGGACGAGTATATAGGGAAGCACGGAGGGGACAAATTCCGCTCCGCCATCATCGGAAATGCGGTTCCGTCGACGAAATATAAAATACTATATTTGAAGAAGGAACATACACTACAAGATGATGGGAGTAAGCTTTCCTACGTTCGTGCGGCGCTGGGCATCATCGCGGCCCTTTCGTCGCCGACGGAACGGGAGCATTACGCGAAGGAGCTTTCCCAAGAGGTCCATTATTCCTTTGAATCTCTGAAACAAGAGATGAACGAAATTCGTCAAAAAATGAGATATCAAGGGGATAAGAACGAAAATCAGTGGAATAATGATATGAATGACAAGGGGACTTCCGCGCAAGCGATCCCCGCATTGCGTCCGGCCTACCAGAGTGCGGAGCGGCAGCTCTTATCCGCGATGATGCACAGCGGCGATGTCGCGGAGCTCGTTCGCGAAAGGCTTGGCGACGGTTTTTATGTGGAGGCTCATGCAGCTCTAGCTGCTTTTCTATATGCATATTACGCTGAAGGCAAGCGCCCGAATCCCCCGGCCTTCATTTCGGGCTTGGAGGATGACAGGCTCATGGCGCTCGCCGGCTCCATTCTGCTTCAGTTTCCCCAAGAGGCCATCAACGAGCAAGTGATCGAAGACAGCCTCAAGGAAATACGGAAGCACGGTATGGAGCTTACATTAAAGCAGAAGCAACATGCGCTTACTTTAGCCGAACGCGAGGGCGACTTCGCCAAGTCGGCGCAAATCGGTATCGAGATTATTGCCCTAGAGAAGGAAATGAAGCAGCAGGCCCAACGGATCTAGGGAGGAGGGAGTTGTCGTATGGTGAACGAACAACATACGGAGCAAGAGTCCGAGCTTACCTTAGAACAGGTCAAAGAACAGCTGATCGAGCTTGGTAAGAAACGTTCGGCTTTAACGTATAAAGAAATCATGGAACGGATGTCTCCGTTCGATCAAGATCCGGAGCAAATGGACGAATTTTTCGAACAGCTTGCGGAGCAAGGCATCGATGTCGTCAACGAGGCCGACGATACGATGCATTCGGAGGACGAATCGGACGACTTCCACTTTGACGACGATTTGTCGCTGCCTCCCGGCGTAAAAATCAATGACCCGGTAAGAATGTACCTGAAGGAGATCGGCCGCGTTCCGCTGCTTTCCGCCGAGGACGAGGTCGGACTCGCGAAACGGATCGAGAACGGGGACGAAGAAGCGAAGCGGAGGCTTGCCGAGGCGAACCTGCGGCTCGTCGTCAGCATCGCCAAGCGTTACGTCGGACGCGGGATGCTGTTTCTTGATTTGATTCAAGAAGGAAACATGGGTCTGATTAAAGCGGTCGAGAAGTTCGACCATACCAAGGGGTATAAATTCAGTACCTACGCGACATGGTGGATCCGTCAGGCTATTACGCGGGCCATCGCCGATCAGGCCAGAACGATCCGTATTCCGGTTCATATGGTTGAAACGATCAATAAGCTCATTCGCGTATCGAGGCAGCTGCTGCAGGAGCTTGGACGGGAGCCGACGCCGGAGGAAATCGCGAAAGAGATGGAGCTCAGCACCGAGAAGGTTCGGGAAATTATGAAGATCGCTCAAGAGCCGGTATCGTTAGAGACGCCGATCGGCGAAGAAGACGATTCGCATCTGGGCGACTTCATCGAGGATCAAGAAGCGCTGGCTCCGGCCGACGCGGCTGCATACGAGCTGCTCAAGGAACAGCTTGAAGACGTGCTTGATACGTTGACCGAGCGCGAGGAGAACGTGCTTCGCTTGCGATTCGGCTTGGACGACGGAAGAACGCGTACGCTTGAGGAAGTAGGCAAAGTATTCGGGGTTACCCGGGAAAGAATCCGGCAAATCGAGGCGAAGGCGCTGCGGAAGCTGCGGCATCCGAGCCGCAGCAAGCGGTTAAAGGATTTTCTTGAATAATCGGCATTCAAAGCGGATCAAATGAATCGACAACGTTGAAGACCTTCCTGCCTTGAGTAGAAGGTCTTTTCTTTCGGAGGGTAGCGAGTGGACCGTGAAAAACGAATCATTATCATGAAAGAAATCGAGCACTGGCGCCGAAGTAAGCTTCTGCCCGAGCAATATTGCGATTTTCTGATGAATTTGTATGCCGAATCGTCGACACCCGAAGAAATGAAAATGGTGAAGCGTGCGAAAGGAAAGCAGGCGGTAGCCGACAGCAAGCCGCTTCACTGGTTGTTACTTTTTGGAACGGCTGCATGCATTTCCTATGTTGTTCTTCATTTTAGCGCTTTTGACATGCAGATGCAAATCGGCCTGTTCGTGTTCGCCGCGCTTGTTCCGTATATTTACGGCAGCATGATTCGCCGGCGGAAGCCGCTGCGTTCCCACAGCTTTTTCGGATTGGGCACCGCATTTATGCTTATTGCCGGCCCGCTGTTAATGCAGTATTTAGGGTGGAGCGGCTGGACCGAGCTTGCCTTGTATTTGACCGCTTGCGCTTTCCTTTGGCTGGGCTTCGGCATCGGACTGCGGCTGCCGTGGCTGCATTTATGCGGCTGGCTCAGCCTCGCATTATGCTACGCGCTGCTATTAAATCGGCTATCCGTTCCGGGCAATTGGTTTACGCTTGAACTGTGCTGGCTGCCGCTATCCTTATTGTTTGCTTGGCTGGGCTGGCTGTTCAGCCATAAGGCGAAGCAATCCGGAGCCGTGTGCTTAATCAACGCGTGTTTTCTTTGGTTTATGCCGGAGACGTACGCTTTGCTATGGACCGATTGGCCGATTGTTGTAACACAGCTGCTGCTTTTGGGCAAACTGACCGTATTGGGAGCATTAGGTTTCTCGCTCCGAAAAACTTGGATCGATTGGGTTGTTTGACATTTATGACTTCTATGATGCAATTATCGAAACGGCTTGAAGCCATTACTACATTTATACCTAGAGGAAGCGCCGTTGCCGATATCGGCTCCGATCACGCCATGCTGCCCGTCTTTTTGCTGCAGCAAGGCATTGCCAGCCATGCGGTTGCTGGCGAGGTGAACGAAGGGCCGTATCGGGCGGCTTGCCGCCAGGTTGCTCAAGCGGGGCTAACCGAGCGTATTTCGGTGCGCCTTGGGGACGGCTTGGCCGTCATTTCGCCGGAGGAAGTCGATGTGATCGTCATTGCCGGAATGGGCGGAGGAACGATCGTTGAAATATTGACGGAAGGCGAAGCGCAAGGAAAGCTGAAGGGCGTTTCGCGTCTCGTGCTTCAGCCGAATATCGGGGAACGGCTCGTCAGGGAATGGTTCATCGCATCCGGATGGAAGCTGTCTCAGGAGCTTCTGTTATCCGAGGACGGGATTGCATACGAAATATTGGTGGCCGACGCCTCGGCGAAAGAAGAAGCCGACGCTTATAATGAAGCTTTATATTGTTCGCCGCTCCCCGGGTTCGGAGCCGTGTCGAAAGATTTGAAGCTGCTGGTCGGGCCGCTGCAGCTTGCGCATCCGAATGACGTTTTTATTGAAAAATGGAACGGTTACCGCGCAAAGCTCGAGCGGATGATCGAGCAAATCGGCAAATCCGACACCCCCGAAGCGCTGGCAAAGCGTCGAAGATTTATCGAGGAATACAACGAGCTGAAGGAGGTGCTCGCTTGTCTGTCCGAATAAAACAAGTGATCGACTTGCTGGAGCAGTTTTGCCCGCCGCATTTGGCCGAGGAAGGCGACCCGATCGGCCTGCAGGTCGGGAGCGAGCATAACGAGGTTACGCGCGTTTCCGTCGCGTTGGAGGTGACGGAGGAGGTAGCGGAGGAAGCGATCCGTCAAGGCGCGCAGCTTATATTTGCCCATCATCCGATCATTTACCGTCCGTTAAAGTCGCTACGCACCGATCAACCCGCCGGCAAGCTTCTGGAGAAGCTGCTGGCGAACCGAATTTCGGTTTATGTCGCGCATACCAATTTGGATACGGCCGAGGGCGGAATCAACGACATGATGGCAGGCGCACTCGGCCTGTCGGGGACCGTGCCGTTAACGCAATCGCATTCGGAGAAGCTGTATAAGCTGGTTGTATTTGTTCCGACAACGCACCTGGAGGCCGTTTCGGGAGCGATGTTTTCCGCAGGTGCGGGGCATATCGGCAATTACAGCCATTGCAGCTTTACCGTAGAAGGCTTCGGCACCTTTATGCCGCAAGACGGCACCGATCCTTTTATCGGCAAGCAGGGGGTCCTTGAGAAAGTAAACGAAACGAGAATCGAAACGATCGTCACGGCAGCCGGGCGTCGAGCGGTCGTAGAAGCGATGCTGCAGGCACATCCGTACGAAGAAGTCGCGTACGACCTATATGCCGTAGAGCTGCAGGGCAAGTCGTTCGGACTTGGACGTATAGGCGTGCTGCCGAGTCCTGTATCATTGGAGGATTTTTCCGAATCGGTGAAAAAGGCTTTCGAAGTGCCGGCGGTGCGGGTGGTCGGCGATTTGAATCGCAAAGTAAGCAAAGTCGCCGTATTGGGCGGGTCCGGAAGAAGCTTTTTAAAACAGGCGATCTCTTCGGGGGCGGATGTGTTCGTGACCGGAGACATCGATCATCATACGGCGCATGACGCACTTGCCGCAGGGCTAGCGATCGTCGACCCGGGCCACCATTCGGAGCAAATCATGAAGGAGCATATGTCCCGGTGGCTTAACGGGCAATTTCATGAGAAGGGGCTGAACGTTCAAGCGTTCCCTTCCTCCATTTCCACCGAACCTTTCATGTTTCGCTAACGATTTACGGTATTGCCAGAAGGTTATCATTGCTTGCGGGGCATATCCTCTGTATACTAATTTATAGATTTGAGAAGTTTGACAGACAATCGCCGGCGGCTTTATGCCGCGGGAGGAAAGTCCGGGCTCCATAGGGCAGGGTGCTGGATAACGTCCAGTCAGCGCGAGCTGAAGGAAAGTGCCACAGAAACGGACCGCCGATGGCGCATTCTAGCGCACAGGCAAGGGTGGAACCGTGGTGTAAGAGACCACGAGAGGACATGGTGACATGTCTTCTGGTAAACCCCACTTGGAGCAAGACCTAAGAGGAACGCGGCAGCTTTGAGCTGCAGCCCTTGCCCGGGGCGCGTTCGGGTTGGTCGCTTGAGCGCGGCAGCAATGCTGCGCCTAGATAGATGATTGTCGCTTCTTTCGTGGCAGGGCCGGTGACCCGTTAGGACCACTTGAAGCACAGAACCCGGCTTACGGCAAACTTCTCTGTTCACCCTTAATGATGTATACAACGACAAAGCTGCCGTTGAAGCGTCGCTTGACGCTTTAACGGCAGCTTTTTTCGTTATTTGCTCTTTGCGGGCTACCTGGCGGAGCCGGTCAAAAGCCGTAGGAACCATTGCAAGAGGGACTCGTTTCGCGGAATCGTCCGCTCCGGCTGCTTGTCGGCAGCCGCCTCCGCAGGCGCTTTTCCGGATGCGAGCTGAAGCGCACGCGCAACGTCGATTTGTCCGTAACCGTAATACGTGTCTTTTCCTTGCGCTCCTAAATCCACCGCGCTTTTACGCATAATGTCGTACACTTCCGTATTTTTCAGCTTCGGATTGACCGAACGGATCAGGGCGGCCAGCGCCGCTACGTGCGGGCTTGCCATCGATGTACCCGATAGGGCGGCATACTGGTTGCCCATATACGTGCTGGCAATATTTTCGCCTGGCGCCACAACATCGACGTAATCGCCGAAGTTCGAGAAGGACGCCTTCTGCTTGCCGACATTCGTTGCCGAAACCGCGAACACCTCAGGGTAAGCCGCAGGATATCCGGGCTGATCGGTGTTGTCGTTGCCTGTCGCCGAGATGAGCGCTACGTCCCGGTCGAAGGCGTATTTGACCGCATCGTGCAAAAACTGCGCACTGGCGTAATTGCCTAGACTCATATTGATGACTTTAGCCCCATGGTCGGTAGCCCAAATGATGCCTTCCGCTACCGCGTAGGTGCTGCCCATGCCCGACGAATCGAGCACTTTCACCGGCATGATGCGGTTGTACCAAGTCATGCCGGCGACTCCTTCCGCGTTGTCGGTCAGCGCCGATATGACGCCAGCTACGTGGGTCCCGTGTCCGACGTCGTCATTCGGCTGCGTCTTCGGATCGACAACGTTATACCCGTCTACGATACGCCCCTTCAGATCGGGATGTGTCAGGTCGACTCCCGTATCGACGACGGCGACCGTCACCTGCTCGTTGCCGCGGCTCAGCTCCCAGCCGGTCGGCGTGCCGATGATCGGAATGTTCCACTGATATCGGCTGTATAGGGCGTCGTTCGGCACGATCGGCTCCGCGCGATTTTGTTGATTCGTAACATACAAGTAATGCGGCTCGGCATAGTCGACGCCAAGCTTTTGGAAGTAAGCCAGCATTTCCTTCGTAGATTTGTTGCCTTCAAAGACGTGGGAGTAGCCCAGCTTTCGATGTCTGGTGACCCCAAGGTCTTTCTTGATTTGCTGTAATTGCTTATCCGTAGGAGGTTTGTGGAAGCGGACGACAACCTCTTTATGAATGTAATGGCTGATACCTTGGTTTTCCTCGGGCGTTTCGACATCCACTTCTTTTCCGGTATTCGGGTCGATGGCGCGAATCCCGTATCTGCGGTCGTTCGGGTATTCCTTAAGCCGCAGGTTGCGGATTTGATGCTGCTCCACTTTCTTTAGAACGTGCTGGTGGACGACGCCGACAATTCCGCTGTTTTTCCGTTCTTTGGACGGTGTCCCAAGCACGAAATAAACCTCGCCGTCACGATCCTTGAGCGGCTTGGATTCGTACGCTTGGCCGCGCCGGACGGCTTCCTTCGCTTTTTCGATTTGCTCCAGCGCTTTTGCCTTTACGCCGGAAGGAATCGATCCGACAGCGGCCGGTTTTTGGCCGGAGGCTGCGGCTGCGGTTGGGGCTGCGGAAACCCACTCCAGCCGTTTCATATGAGGATGCTCTTGCTGCAAAGCACTTAAGCTTCTTTGCATTCCGGCCCCGTCCAGCCGGTTAACTTGTTGGGCGGCTCTTGTCAAATCGTTCCGGCATTGGGTTCGGCAAAGCTCGTTTGTAATGGCTACATCGTTTTGCAGCAGCCGCTTTTTCGCCTTGGCTTCATATTTCGCGTTCGGCTGCGGAGCGGGAGCGGGCGGCGCAACGTCGCTCCGGTTCAAAAAGAGCGCTGCGGGAATGGCAAGCGCGCAAATTCCGGCAATGATTCCGTATGTTCGTGTTTTATTGCGCATCGGCGTTCCTCCTTCGAGCGTGCGCGTGCATTGGCTAAATATCATGTACGCTTAGATTGTCTCAAGGCGGAATCGTTATGCACAGGTAGTACCGTTTTGGCCGAATTTATGATACGATGAATTAGGTTTTGAACGATCGTTTTATTGGACTATCGTGAGGAGGATTTCAATTATTCATGGCCATTCACAATGTGCAGCAGTTATGCGAAACGACAAGGGAAAAGCTGAAACATGCGATTTCATTGCTTGAGCCCTTTTTGAACGAATCGTCGTTATCCCAGCTGAATCCTGAAAAAAATCCGGAAATGGATGAGTTTCACAAACAATTCTTATCCGACATGCGCACATTAATCGTGTACTCGGAAGTTCAATATGAAAAACTCGGCGTTGCGCTCCGCAGACCTCAATTTAATGCGGAATATGCGGAACGCGTGCTTTACGACGTGTACCATACCTGTGTCAATTCGTTCTTTTATCCTAAGTATGAATGTTATTCCGAAGACGGACGTTACGCCTATACGGGTCAAGACGCCATTCGCTTCCGTAAGAAGCCGGTTCGGAGCGTGCGGGACACAACGCTGGATTTATCCAAAATATTCGAAGAGCTTCGCGAGGATCTTGCGTATTATGAAACCGATTATGTAACGCAAAAGCGCATGCAAGGCGATCGCGCGTAATATTGGTCCGAATAAAACCCCCTCCGCCCGGGCAAGTTGTGGAGGGGGTGATTTACGTTATGCCGCAAGTAAAATGCAGCGTATCGAACTGCGAGTATTGGGACAAAGGGAACAAATGCGGAGCAGACCTCATTATGATCGACATCGACAAGCATGCGAAAATGAACTTCAATGCCGAGTTCGCGGGCGAAAGCTTCGATTCGCAGCACAAGGACAGCGCCAACAGCTCGTCTTCCACGTGCTGCCACACCTTTAAGGAAAAGAAGGCACAGTAATGCGCGATCAACAGGAGCAGGCGGCGGAGAAGGACGAATCGTTCCGTCCTGAGACGGGCTTCGAGAGCGAGAGCTCCGTATCCGACAAGGCGTTCTTCCAAGAGCCCGCCATCAATCCGGTGGTTGAAGACGGTCAGCATAACGAGGAATACGCCGCGGAATTGACCGCTCCCCGCGCCTCCGAGAGACGAGGGCGTACGGAGCGTGAAGGGGCGGGCGAGGAGAAGCAAGCTCCTGCTGCCTCGCTTGGTTACGTGGCCATCTTTCTTGCGGTCTTATCCTTGTTTTTATTGCCAGGCATGCTGGGCCCGGTGTCCGCAGTGGTCGGGTTTATGGCCTTTGTCAATGGAAGCCGCAAGCTCGGAGTTTGGTCCATCGTACTCGGGACGATCGCATTCGTCAGCTTTTTGACGACCATCAGGAGTTACTGAAAGGAAGAAGGTGCGGAGAAACCCGCACCTTCTTTTTGATTGTGTCGCGGCGCTTTCCAACGGAACTTTATTCCGATATACGCCCCGTAGACAAACTCCACTTGCTCGGAGGCGGTGAACGGACGGTCGAATAAGGTATGTAACAGGATTTTTTCTTTAAGACAACCTGCGTTCCATGGTATAATACGGTTTGTAATTGTTATCCGGAACGGAGCGTACATACCGATGAGCGTCGACCCAAGATATATAAGCGAACGGCTCAAAACCCAATGGGCCGTTGATATAACGAAGATGGTATTTGACAGAGGCGAATCCGCGCCGTCAGAGCCGGATCAACAGACCGATTTTGCACAACTGCTTGATTTGCTGCTTCAACAAAAAGCCGGCGAATCCGCCCCAACCGGCGCTCCGGCAGCTTCGACGGACGCGCTTGCGCAGCTTGCGGCGAAATATTCCGCGTATATGGCGCCAAGCTCGGGTCCGATCGAGAACGCATCGGCCGACCGCGCCGAGGTCGACCGGATTATCGCGGCTGCGAGCGGCAAATTCGGCGTCGATCCGGCGCTCGTTACCGCGGTCGTGCATGCGGAATCGGGCTTCCGCTCCGATGCGGTGTCTTCCGCCGGCGCGAAGGGCCTCATGCAGCTGATGGACGGAACGGCCCGAACGCTGGGCGTTGCCGATTCCTTCAATCCTGTGCAAAACGTAAACGGCGGCACCCGTTTTTTGAGCTTCCTGCTTGACAAATATAACGGGAACGTCGGAGTGGCGCTGGCCGCATACAATGCAGGACCGGGCAGAGTAGACCGGCTCGGGATTCGTACGGACGAGGAGCTGGCGGCCAAGCTCGACACGCTTCCGAACGAGACGCAGCATTATGTTGGAAAAGTGCTCAGCCTGCGCGAGCATTATAAATAAAAAAGGCAGTTCCCGATGCAGCAATCGCTGCGTAAGGAACTGCCTTTTTACTATGTGTTAAGCGCCGGTTTCCTGGCTATGATGCTTTTGTGCGGCGGCGGCGTTGGCCGCTGCGCGGCGGCTGTTCACGAATCGGCCGAGCGCCAAAATCGCGGCGACGACGATAACGATAAAGCTCCAATATGCGGCAGGCGAATCGAAAAAGCTGTGAAGCAGATTTTCGTGCGTAATCATTTTGGCCGCAGTATAGGCGAGAATGCCGGAACCGAGGTAAATGACGTAGGGGAATTTGTTGATCAGCTTTATGAACAGCGTGCTGCCCCAAACGACAATCGGTACGGAGATAAGCAAGCCGATGATGACGAGCAGCGGGTCCCCGTGAGCGGCGCCGGCGACTGCGATGACGTTATCGAGCCCCATCGCGGCGTCTGCGATAATAATCGTCTGGATCGCCGCCCACAAGCTGTCCTTCGCTTTAATATCGCCGTGTTCATCCTCTTGAATCAGCAGTTTGTATGCGATCCAGCAAAGGAGCAATCCGCCGACCAATTGAAGCCCGGGCACCTTTAACAATTCAACGACGATAATCGTTGCGACGATGCGAATGGCGACGGCGCCGAACATCCCCCAAAAAATCGCCTTCTTTTGTTGCGACGGAGACAGCTTTCTTGCGGCCATGCCGATCACAATGGCATTATCCCCCGCAAGCACCAAATCAATAAAGATGATGCTGATCAAGGCTCCCCAAAATTCCGGTGTAAACAACTCCATACCGTTTCCCCCTGAATAGTTTGTCTTCTAAGAAAAAAAGAAAAGACCTCTGCCGATGGGTAATCCGAACCCATTCGACAAAGGTCTTGCTAACAACGTAATCCGTTGCCAACAAAGCCGAGGATTGCTTCTCGAATCCTGTATTGACGACTTTGTTGTACAGCTACTCCCCTTTTACCAATGAAATCATTATAAACTACCCGCAAATTATTCGTCAAGAACGGATCAATTCATATGCAGAAAGCTTGTCACATAGAATGAAAGGAGCGAATCTGCAGCTAGAGAGAAAGCGGTTTGATAGGGGGAAACGAGAGTGGTAAGCCTGATCCTGATCGTAAAAATCGTTATGATCAATATCGTGCTCAGCGGGGACAACGCGGTCGTGATTGCGATGGCAAGCAAAAATTTACCCGAGCGGCAGCGCATTCTGGCGGTTTGGTGGGGAGCGTTCGGGGCTGTGTTTTTAAGAATCGTTTTGACGGCGGCGGCGGTTTACTTATTGACGATTCCATATATACAACTGGCGGGAAGCCTGCTCTTGCTTTATATTGCGGTGAAGCTGCTGGCGGACGACGAAAGCCACAACCGCGTCAAAAGCGGGGCGACGCTGGCGGGCGCCATATGGACGGTCATCGTTGCGGATTTCGTCATGAGCTTGGACAACGTGTTGGCGATTGCGGCGATCGCGAAAGGGGACATTATGCTGCTGGCGATCGGCATTCTCATTTCGATTCCGCTGATCGTTTGGGGCAGTACCTTTGTAATGAAGCTGCTGCATCAGTATCCTGTGCTCGTATACATCGGTGCTGCCATTCTAGGGTATACCGCCGGCGAAATGCTTGCCGCCGATCAGCATATGGCTCGGCTGCTTCAGCCGCTTCCGTCATTCATCCATATGTTAATCCCCATCATAGGAGCGGTGTTTGTCGTCATAGCAGGGCTTGTCAAAAAGGGTTTCCGCATACGAGTGATTTGATGTGGTATTTTCCCGGCGTTTCCGCTACACTGGTAATGTTCACCTGTGTCGAACGAAGCGGAAACTTGTAGAACGGGAGTGGATCAAGGTGTCAAATCGAACGCTGCCTCTCGGGATCGGTATTATTGTCGCGGGAGTTATCATTTTGCTCGGCAAACTGGGCGTGTTTCAAGCGATCGGCACGCTGTTCTGGCCGCTGATTCTGCTGGCCGCCGGCGCCGCCTTGCATTGGGGCTATGTAAACCGGCATTTACCCCCGGTTGTTTTGTTACCGGGTGCCATACTGATCGGACTTTCACTTGTCTTCTTATTTTGCGCGTGGTTCGGCTGGGGCTGGATGAAGATGCTGTGGCCGATCATTCCGCTGTCGGTTGCCGCCGGGCTTTACGAGCTCTCTGCGGCGGAGAGAAACACCGCTTTGCGGACCGTCGCTTTCGGAGTCGGCGCGGTTTCCGCCGTTTTGCTCGTGATCACGCTCTTGACCCGCATGAACGTGTATCTGATCGCTTTGATCCTCATTATCGTCGGCGTCGTCATTGTGGCAAGAAGGCCGAGGACGCGTTAAATAAAGTTGCTTTTTGTACCGAATTTGTTTTATAATATTACGTATCGTAAGCGTCGGAATGTCCTCCGACGCTTTATTTGTGAATTTATATAGAGTGGAGAAATGAATACATGCTATCAAGAGAAAACATTAGAAATATTGCCATTATCGCACACGTCGACCACGGGAAGACAACGCTCGTGGACAAGCTGCTGCAGCAAGGCGGATCGTTCCGCGAGAACGAGGCCGTTCAAGAAAGAGCGATGGACTCGGGCGATCTCGAGCGCGAGCGCGGCATCACCATCCTGGCGAAAAATACGGGAGTTACCTATAACGGCCATCTTATCAACATCGTCGATACGCCGGGTCACGCCGATTTCGGCGGCGAGGTGGAGCGCATTATGAAGATGGTCGACGGTGTATTGCTCGTCGTCGACGCGTTCGAGGGCTGCATGCCGCAGACGAAGTTCGTGCTGCGCAAAGCGCTTGAGCAGCATTTGAAGCCGATCGTCGTCGTCAACAAAATCGACCGTCCGAACGCCCGCCCCGCAGAGGTTGTCGACGAAGTGCTCGATTTATTCATCGAGCTCGGAGCGGACGACGACCAATTGGAATTCCCTGTCGTATACGCGTCGGGATTGAACGGCATTTCGGGCTTGACGCCCGATTCGCTGGAAGATTCGATGCAGCCTCTGTTCGAAACCGTACTTGAGAAAATTCCGGCGCCAAGCGAAGATGTGAATGCGCCTCTCCAATTCCAGGTAACATTGCTCGATTACAACGAATATTTGGGCCGCATCGCGATCGGACGCGTCAACCGCGGACAAATTCGCGCCGGCCAATCGGTCGCCGTATTGGACCGTGACGGGAAAGCCCGTCAAGCCCGCATAGAAAAGCTGTTTGGATTCCAGGGGCTAAAGCGGATCGAAATTGAAGAAGCGGCGGCCGGAGATATTGTGGCCATCGCAGGCGTAAAAGAAGTGAATATCGGCGAAACGATCGCCGATCCGAACCAGCCGGAGGCGCTGCCGTTCCTTGAGATCGACGAGCCTACGCTGCAGATGACGTTCGTCGTCAACAACTCGCCGTTCGCCGGCCGCGAGGGCAAATGGGTTACCTCCCGCAAGCTTCGCGAGCGTCTGTACAAAGAACTCGAAACCGACGTGGCGCTGCGGGTGGAAGATACCGACAGCCCGGACGCATTCATCGTCAGCGGCCGCGGCGAGCTTCACCTCGGCATCTTGATCGAGAACATGCGCCGCGAAGGCTATGAGCTTCAAGTTTCCAAGCCCGAGGTCATCATTAAAGAAATCGACGGCGTCAAGATGGAGCCGATCGAGCGATTGCTGATCGACGTTCCGGAAGACAGCATGGGCGCGGTTATGGAGAGCTTGGGCACGCGCAAAGCCGATATGGTGAACATGATCAATAACGGCACGGGAACGGTTCGTTTGGAGTTCCTCATTCCTTCCCGCGGCTTGATCGGGTATCGGACGGATTTCCTCACGCTTACACGCGGCTACGGAATCTTGAACCACGCATTCGATTCGTACGGTCCGTATGCCGGAACCGGCGTCGGAGGACGTCATCAGGGCGTGCTCGTATCGAACGAAACCGGTACTTCGACGTTCTACGGCATGCTTTCCGTAGAAGACCGCGGAACGATGTTTTTGACGCCGGGAACCGAGGTTTACGAAGGGATGATCGTCGGGGAGCATACCCGGGATAACGACATCATCGTCAATATTTGCAAGGAGAAGGCGCTCAGCAACGTCCGTTCCGCGTCGAAAGACGATACGGTCAAGCTGAAGACGCCGCGCATCATGTCGCTGGAGCAGGCGCTTGAATATTTGAACGACGATGAATATTGTGAAATTACGCCGAAATCGATTCGCCTCCGCAAGAAAATTTTGCAAAAAGGCGAGCGGGAGCGCGCGGAAAAAAATCGGAAGCTGGTTAATTCATGAACAAATTTTTTATTGAGCATATTTGGATAACGTACGCGATCATTGTCATTCTGATTTCGTATGTTTATAACAAGGTGTTCAGGGTTCGCAAGCTGCCCTTAATAAAGGACGCGCTCATCTACCTGATCATTGCGCTCGGTTCGTTCATATTGCTGTTCTTTCAACTGAACGGACTGCCGATTATACTCAGTCTTGCAGTAGCCGTCTTTCTGATGTTCCTCGTGCGAGTCCGTTATTTCGTGGAGGAGCGGGAGCGGAGGAAGAAGCAGGGGGCAAGCCGCAAGGAGCAGGGGTAAGCCCGCGGGCTAAGCCGTTTATCCTTGTGCTGTGAACGTAAGGAGTGACGAGGAATAATGAATTTGCAGGACGCGCTTTATAATTGGCTTCAAATCAAGATCGTAGCGGAGGCAAGGCCGGAGGACGGAGCAGCTGCCGAGACGGAGCGGTTTTTTGCGGACATTTTGAAAGAGGATCATGAACTGGCGGAATTCGCGGTCGAAAGCTCGGACGATACGATGTACTACGTTCATTACGTGAAGGACGGCAAAAAAAAGGTACAAATGTTCGATCGGGAGGCCGCCGCCCAATTGCTGGCGGACATTAACAGCAACCCGAAATACAACGAATAGAATCAGGTGTGATTTTCATGGGAGACACTTCTTTGCCCCCGCGCGGGGAACGTGCGGTGCAGCGACCTGAGAAGCCGAACAAAAGCAAAGGCTCGAGAGGGCTGAGCATATTTAAAGCTGTCATTATTGTTATGCTGGTTGCCGTCATCGGTCTCGGTTCGTATGCCGGTTATTTGTGGCTTAAGTTTCGCGATACGGTGGACGTAATCGGTACGGACGAGGATGTTCCTCAACAGGAGAAGGCTAACGAGAGGCCGCTTTCGCTGCTCATTCTCGGCACCGATTACCGTGAAGCGACGCGCAGCGCAAACACGGACGTCATTATGATCGCGACGCTCAATCCGAACAGCAAGACGGCGACGCTCGTATCGATTCCGCGGGATACGAAGATCGATCCTGAAGGGCTGAAGCCTAATAAAGCGAACAGCTTCTATGCGACGTATTTGTACGGCAAGCTGTCTTCGGCGCCGCAGGATAAGGATGAGCGCCAAAAGTACGCCATGGACCAGATTAAGCAAATGTTTGGCGAGTATTTGGGCATTCCGATCGATTACGTATCCGTCGTGACGTTCAAGACGTTCGAGGACGTGGTGGACGCGTACGGCGGCCTGACGATCGATGTGGACCAAAATATGTGCCACATCGACAATGCGGACGGCACGCGCATTGATCTTAAGAAGGGCACGCAGCATTTGGACGGCGGCAAAACGCTCGATTTCGTCCGCTACCGCGAATCTCACAACTGCTCGCCGAAGACGAAGCCGTCCAACGACTTTGAAAGAAACACGCGCCAGCAGCAGGTCATCTCCAAGCTGTTTGCCAAGATGAAGACGCCGGACGGTGTGCTGAAGCTGGGCAAAGTGTTCGACGCGGTGGGAGACAACGTGAAAACCGACATTCCGTCGCAGCAAATTGACGCCATGATTAAAACATATATAGGCATCGACAACGATAAAATAAATTACATCCATCTGGAGGGCAAATGGGACGGAAAATACGTCAACATCCCTCAAGAGCAGTTGGATCTCGCAAAGACGGGATTGCAGTCGCAGTTGAATCCTGACGGTCCGGCTCCGGATGAGAGCGTAACGGACACCGAAACGGATGCGGGAGCGGACGAGGCATCGGGCACCTAGGCGCCCCTAAGCCTGACAGGCGTAATTTCCTATGGTATACTGTCGGTAAACACAGCAACAACGCTTCTTTGCTGGGAGGTTCTTGAACAATGGCAGCAGAACAGATCACCGAATTATCGCCGGAATTAATCTCGCAGTTTGAGAAAGAAAGGCTCGTGCTGCTCAGCACGATCGATGCGGAGCACGGGGGCCCGGTTACAAGCGCGATCTCCTGGATTTACGCACCGGACAGCAAGACGCTTCGGTTTGCGCTCGACGGCAGATCCAGAATCGTAGGCAACGTTAGGGCGAACGGGAGCGTGAACGCGGTCATTTTTGCCGAGGGCTCGGTGAAAGCCGTATACGGCACAGCTAAGGTCGTGAAGGACGAATTGGATAACGTTCCGTTCAAGCTCGTCTGCATCGATATCGAAGTGGAGTCGGTGCGGGACGCTATGTTTTACGGAGCGCGCATTACCGTGGAGCCGGAATACGAAAAAACGTACGATAAACGAGCGGCAGAGAAGCTGGACAACCAGGTGTTCTCCGCCATGAAGAAAGCCTAGTCCGATGGACTAGGCTTTTGTGTTTTTTAAGGGTTGTCCTATTTGCCCTGTCTGTTCTGCTGCGTAGAGCCCATCCGGTTTACCGGACCTTGATTGTTTTGCATGTCGCCTGCGGACGGATTGCCGGCTTTAGCGGCTCCGCGATCTTCCGACGTTGCTCCGGGGCTTTGAGGAACTTCCTGTCGTCCGCCGGAATCGCGCGGAAGCTGGGGAATAATGCGGCCCACGATATCGGCCAGCTCTTCGGCAAAGCCTGCGACCGGCCGTCCGGCACGAATGTCCGCTCCGATTTCCTGCAAACGGTAGTTTAAATCCATGTCCGCGGTGACGACGGCATTTACGCCGTACGGGTCTTTGCGGAGCGCCTCGGCAACCGCATATTTAATCGTGCCGACCCGGGAACGGTCCACATTGCCGGCGACATCGATGCCGACGATCGCGGTGTTGCCGAGGACGACGCAAGTGGCGTCCTTCACGTCCGGAACGCTCTTGGCCAAAGCCGTCAAACGCCTTGTAACCTCCGCTTGATCCGCGTTGCGGATCGGCTCCGGCACGGTTTGCTGCGTGCGGACCTGCGGATTGCCCGAACGGTTCTGATCCTCGGCCGCGCCTTGGTCTCCGGCGGTGCAAGCGGCGACGGAGACGGAAACTGCGAGAAGAAGCGCGCCGAGCGGCGCGCGCTGCAACGGTTTCATATGATCCGCCCTTTCCTTTCTTTTTGCGTTATTGTGCTTCCGAATGGGTTCAAGTATGTATAACACCGACATATCTGTCACGGAGGGAAAGCCGATGAAGAAAATCTACGTGCTTGATACGAACGTCCTGCTGCACGATCCGTACGCGATGTTTGCATTTGAAGACAATGATGTCGTGATCCCGGCGATCGTATTGGAAGAAATCGATACGAAGAAAAGAAACGCGGACGAACTGGGCCGAAATGCGCGGCATGTTTCCAGGCTGCTGGACGGATTGCGAAGCAAAGGCGGACTCCATGACGGAATATCTTTGGACGGCGGAGGGACGCTCAAGGTGGAGCTGAACCACCGCAGCTTTACCAAAATGCAAGAAATGTTCGGCGAAATTACGACCGATAATCGGATATTGGCCGTAGCGCTGAATTATCATACCGAAGAACAGACGGAGGAGGAGCCGAAGCCCGTCGTCATCGTAAGCAAAGATACGCTGGTGCGGATCAAAGCCGATGTGCTCGGTTTGGTTGCGGAGGATTATTTAAACGACCGTACCGTCGGGTTAACCGACTTGTACACCGGCTGCATAACGGTTCAGGTACACCCTTCGGTGATCGACGAATTTTACTCTTATCGTCAGCTGCCTTTACGTTCGCTGGGCATCAACGTCACGCTGTTTCCGAATGAATTTGTAATTTTAAAGGACGAGATGGGCACTTCGAAATCGGCGCTGCTGAAGGTTCATCCGGACGGGCAAAAGCTGGAGCCGTTATTTTTGAGCAACGAAGCGGTATGGGGCATTTCCGCGCGCAACGCGCAGCAGCGGATGGCGCTCGAGCTGCTGCTGAACGACGATATTCCGCTGGTGACGTTGACAGGCAAGGCGGGTACGGGCAAAACGCTGCTGACGTTGGCCTGCGGGCTCTTAAAGGTGGAGGACGAGCGAAAATACAAGAAGCTGTTGATTGCCCGTCCGGTCGTTCCGATGGGCAAGGATATCGGGTTTTTGCCGGGAGAGAAGGAAGAGAAGCTGCGTCCTTGGATGCAGCCGGTATACGATAATTTGGAGTATTTGTTCGATACGAAAAAATCGGGCGACATCGACAAAATTTTGGCGGGGCTCTCCAGCATTCAAGTGGAAGCGTTAACGTATATACGCGGCCGTTCCATTCCGGGGCAGTTCATTATTATCGACGAGGCGCAAAATTTAACCCGGCACGAAGTGAAGACGATCGTGTCCCGAGTCGGAGAAGGAAGCAAGATCGTGCTGCTGGGCGATCCGGAGCAGATCGATCATCCGTATTTGGACGCTTCGAGCAACGGGCTCGTTCATGTGGTGGAGCGGTTTAAAAGAGAAAGCGTGTCGGGCCATATTTCGCTCGAGAAGGGCGAGCGGTCCGCCCTCGCCCAGCTGGCCGCGGATTTACTCTAGAAACTCCAAGGAGCAGTGGTATCTTTGAGCGATTCCTTCCGCAGTCAAGCGGGAATCTTGATCGATGGCATACCATGTAGCGTCGTTCCACGCGAACTCGGCAACGACCAATTCCTCAAGCTGGAGCAGGGCGGGGGCGGTTTCCGCGTCCGCCGGCTGTTCCTCCGAGCAGCGGAACAAGCTGACGCTGTCGGAATAAAGGTATGTATTTCCGAATTTGCTCACAAAGCCGAAATCGGAAAACAGGCGGGTTGTGCCGGCGTTCTCGGGCAGCAAGAGCAAAGAAAGCGGCTCCCATTCGATTTTCATTTTTTCAAGCGCCTTGGCGATTTCATTGCGGTCATGCTCCGTATCGGCAATGAGAAGCTCTTTATCTCTGTCGAAAAGGACGGCCGCCGCAGCGACGTTCTTGACGACTTGAGCGTAATAGCCTGGCAGCTTCCCTTCCGGCAAGCTCATCATCAATCCGAATTTTTTATCCATAAAAAATCCCCCTGCGTAAAAACTCACTTTATTATCTCAAATCTTGTAACAAAAATGAAATCCAAGAACACTTTACTTTCTGCTATGATGAATCTATGAAAAAGACATTGATCGTCAGCATCGTCACATTGAGCTGCATGCTCATTCTGCTGCTCGGTCTCGGTTCCACGTCGCCCGTAAAGGTGAACGCGCCGGGAGGGCCGAACGGGTTGTCCGATCAAGAGGCGAGCGTTACGCCGCCGCAGCAGCCGATACAACTGCATATTTCTTTAAGCGCACCATCAAAGACGCTGTCGCTCCTTAAGGAAGCGACGGATGCGTTCATGCGGTGGAACCCTCGTATCGAGGTGGCTCTGGATAACGTCCCGGAGCAGCAGGCGTTCGACAAGTATGCGAAGCTAAGCGCGCTCGGACTCGCTCCCGACGTAATGCTGCTGGATGCGGCTTGGGTTTACGGCTACGCATCGGATGGGCGGCTGCGCGCATTGGACGACCTGATCCCGGTGGAACGTCAAAACCGCTGGTTCGACTCGGTGCGTCAATCCGCGAAGTGGAACGGGTACATTTGGGCCGTACCGCTTTATTGGGATCCGTATGTAATTTTGTACAATCCCGAGGCGATTTCCGCGGAGCAGGGCGGGACCGGCTTTCCTGCCGATTTGTACGGCTGGTTTGAGCAGCACGGTAATCCGGCGCTCGACGGCTCGGACGAGTCGGCCTATCGTCTCGTTATGGACGAGCTGAAGGAAAGCGTTGAGGCTGCGAATCAACAAGGCGAGCCTCCTGCTTCGGAATCGGGCGCTGCCGCCGTGAACGGGATGGCCGATGCGCTGTCGCAGGAACAGGAAACATTCGCCGCAGGGGCACGCCAAGCGATCGAATCGCTTATTGTCGGCAAAGTCGAGTGGTCCGTGCTGCGTCTAAGCGAGGCTATGAAATACGAAAGCGCCTCGGAGCCGGGAGGCCCGCGGCTCAGCCTAACCCAGCTGCCTTTCGCCGCTGGCAAAGAGCGCATGGCACCGCCGCACTACGGCCAAAGCTTTGCCGTTTCCGCCGCTTCGCAGCATCCGGAGGAGGCGGCAAGCTGGATCACGTTCATTTTGGACTATTTTTCTTCCGAAACGGCATACGGATACGACGGCTATTCGACCTTAAAAACCGCTTACGATATTCCGACCGTTACAACGCCGCCTTCTTCCGCCGCCATTGACGAACACGGATTCCCGCTTAACGGAATCAACTCCGCAAATCTCGGCTGGCTGCTCCGCTCGTTCGGCACGGTTCCGTCGAACGCCGAGGCTGCTTCGGCGGAGAAGCCGATGGTCCCGTTGCGGCTTTCGGAAGAGTCATTGTTAGAAACCCAGTGAAAACGGGAATCCTTGAAGCGTCAGCTTGACCTCAAGGGTTCCTTCTTTTGTTTCGAGCTCGGAGGCTTCCAGGCCGGCAAACAGCTGTCCGGGCCTAAAGCTCAGATCATACTGCCGCTGCAATGCGCCGGCGGTCGTTTCCGGCAGTTGAAAGCCGTTATAGGCGAGCGAGATCAGCTCGAAGCGCAGAAGGTTTTCCGGCTCCTTCTCCAGTATGTATCTTCCTTCGATTATGGCTTCTTTAGAAGCGTAGGAGCCCGTCACCAGCAGCTTATCCGGTTGAAAACGGAACTCGAAGCTGTCGAACAACGGGTTTTTCTTTCGGAGGAACGCGTTGAAATCATCGTCGGTAAGCGTAACGGTGAGCTCCGTTCCGTTAAGCGAAATCCTCTTCTCATCCGAAAGCAGCTCCGTAATGTCGTTCATGGCTTTGCTGAATTCCGTCAAATACATTTCAAACAGCGGAATTCCTTCCGTTTCCCAATTGTCGGTAAGCCGTTCGATCTGCTCTTCCTGAAAGGCCCGTTCTTCCTCCGTCAGCTTCGCCAGCTCGCGTTCCAGCTCTTCCTGGAGCGCCGTCAGACGGTCTTTCTGCTTCAGCCTATCCGCTATAACGGTTTGCAGGCTTTGCTGCCTGAGCTCAAGCTCGGCAAGCAGCCGCTGCCTTTCCTCGTATTCGGCCCGGTAGGCGAAAAGCACTCGGAAATCGTTGCGAACGACGGCATTCATGTAATCAAGCACGACAAGCGCCTCATTGATCGATTTCATGTTAATGAGCAACAGCCACATGTGGTCGCGGTGGCCCATATAATAGGCCCGTAATACGCGACCGGCCTCTTCTCTTTTCCGATCGAGCCGAGCCTGTTGATTAACAAGGGACGCTTCCGATTCGCCGATTTTCCGTTCCACTTCTTTTTCTTCCGTCTTAAGACGCTCCACTTCTTTGTCGATCTCGTGGATCATCAGCCCTTGCTGAAGCAGCGATTCGTTGATTTCGGCTTTCGTTGCCGCGAGCTCGGACTCCTCCGCCGCCGCGCTTCCCGCCAGGAAAGCAAACAGAGTGAATATGCAACCAATTCGTTTCAATACAGACACCGGCATTTACACCCCTGTTTTCAATATCCGCAGCAGTCAAAAGTCCGTCCATATAAAATATCGATGCGAAGCGCCGGCCATGACAAAAAAAGCCCGAAAATCGGTGTTCATGCCGAAAATCGGGACTTTCTCCATCGTCATTGCCGCGCTGCCGCCCGGTTGGCGGTTATGAATGTTAGAATATCGGAGAAGGAAAGCACGTCGGTGGGAGTTTCCTTCGTCAACTTCGGCTGACCGTTCAATTGCGACTTGACGAGATTCAGCTTTAGGCCGCCTCCGTCTGCAAACGCAATGTCGATATGCTGCTCGGCGATGAAGCCGTCGGCATCGATCAAGGCGGAGATCGTTCCGCCCGGTGCAAGCTTGCGCGCGTTCTCGGACGCCGCCGTCAATCCGGCCGCGTTCCCGAGGTCCAGCCCGTTCAGCTTTCCGGATGCGGCGTCAAGTCCTTGCCGTAAGGCGACCGTCACGCTATCGGCGTTTTTTTCGGTTACCGTAATTTTTATCAGCACCGGTCCGGATTGGCCGCTTTCGTTTGCGACATTGTCTGAAGCGCCGTCGGCAGAGCCGTTGTCGCCTTGAGCTTCGGCAGTCACCCACTTGGGATCGGCCGCGGCGATCGCGGCGGGGACGACCTCGTCAAGCGCATGAAACAGCTTCGATACGATCGAAGGATCGAACGGGGAAGATGCCTTTTTGTCCTTTGCGTCCGTGGTATTGTCGATTAAGAGAAATTCGTTCTCTTTATTAAGCGTTGGAATGCTGATGTACAATTTGTTATCTTGAATAAGCAACGGTACGTTGTACGGCTGATCGCCTTGTTTCAGCTGCAGGTCGGCTTCCAAGCGCAGAGGCTGCTCGTATGCGGCGCCTTTCCAGCCGAGCCCGCCTTCGGAAGTAAACAGTGCCGTCAAGCGGCCGACCAGCGGCGATTCGGCGGCGGCTGAGGCTGCGGGGTGGCCCGAACTGGTTCCGGTTTCGGAGTCGGAACCGGGGTTTGCCGGAATCAGCTTCATATCGCCTTCGAACGCGTAATTTTCAATTTGCGCATTTTTTTCGTAAGCGGCGGCGGCGGTCGTTTTCCACTGCGTGCCGTCGTTTTCATCCTTTGAATTGGTGCAGCCGGCGAACAGTGCGGAAGCAAGAGCTGCTGCCGTAACGATCGTCGCTGCGCGTTGCCAGCTTTTTGTAAACATAGAAATACGTAAACTCCTTCCGTTGAAGCTAAAGCTATTATACTAGCAACGTTAACTTTTGTCTGTAGAGCATTAGGCACGGAAATATGGAAAATTTCGGGGGGCGGAATCAGTATGCCGCAAGCGGGAAATCCGGCGTTAATCGACCGGATCAAACGGAAAATAGTAGCGGAAGGCGGAGCCATTTCTTTCGCGGAATATATGGAGATGTGTCTTTATGACACCGACTTCGGCTATTACACCAATGATGACCGGAAGGTCGGCAAGGAAGGGGACTTTTACACCAGCGCCTATATCGGCGGAGCGATGGGATGGACGCTGGCCGCCTTCGCTGCGGAACAATTCGGCCGCTTGAACGTGAAGGGAAAGAGCGGGAATCTCGTTCTGGCCGAATGGGGTGGGGGAGACGGCAGGTTGGCGAAATCCGTGCTGGACACCCTTGCCGCCGAATATCCCGATATCTATGAAAGAGTTCGTTTCGTATCGATAGAGTCGAGTCCGTTCCACCGGTCGCTTCAGCAGGAGCAGTTGGCTGGGCACGCAAGCCGCATTGAGGCGGTTTTGCATCCCGGGGACGAGCGTCTTAACCGCTTGCTGTCAGTCGGAAATACGGTTTTATACGCTAACGAGCTGCTGGATGCTTTGCCCGTGCACCGACTGCGCAAGGTTAAAGGAGAACTGAAAGAAATTTACGTCGTCTGGGAAGAGGAGCGGGAAACGTTTGGCGAGCGGCTGTTGCCGGTTCAGGAGCGGGTAACCCGCATGCTGGAACGGCTCAATATCCGGTTGAAGGAGGGGCAGACGGCGGAGCTTAATTTGAACGCCGCCGAGTGGGTCGCCTCGCTTGGCGGCTTGATTTCCTCAGGCGCGGCGGCTCTGATCGATTACGGCGATGTAACGGAGGAGCTATACGGAAGCCATCGCATGAACGGCACGTTCATGTGCTACCGGAGGCATGCGGCGCACGACAATCCTTACGTATGGGTGGGGGAGCAGGATCTGACCGCCCATGTCGATTTCGGAATGTGCCGAATGGCCGCTGAAGATGCCGGCTTTTCGGACATTCGGCTGCGCAGCCAGAAGCAGTTTTTGGTCGATTACGGTATTTTGAATCGACTGCTGCCTCACGACGGCGCGGATCCATTCTCCCCGGAAGCGAAAAATAACCGTGCGATCCGGCAGCTGCTGCTCAGTGACGGCATGAGCGAGCTGTTTAAGGTGCTCACTATACGGAAAGAGTGAGTGCAGCCCGGGGGGCCGGCTTGATACCGCTGCGCGGACGCTCAACGGAGCAAAGTTCCGCTGGAGCGTGCGCAGCTGGCCGTCGTAGGCTTGCAACGGAACAAAGTTCCGTTGGAAGTAGCTAGTTAGTGGGAAGAGGCGCTGCAGCGGAGTTAAGTTCCGTAGGAAGCGGACGGTCAGGTGGTGCGCCAAGGTACAACGGAACAAAGTTCAGTTTGAAGTAGCTAGTTAGTGGAAAAGAGGTGCTGCAGCGGAGATAAGTTCCGTAGGAGGCGGCCGATCAGATGGTGCGCCAAGGTACAACGGAACAAAGTTCCGTTGGAAGTAGCTATTTAGTGGGAAGAGGCGCTGCAACGGAATTAAGGTGGGAAGAGTCGCTTCAGCGGAGTGAATGTCTACATTTTTTAGCCCCCGACCACCGAATGACCCGCGAACAAAGGGAGAAACTCCAGTTACTCACCCCCCCGACCACCGTTTGAGCCGCGAACAAAGGGAGAATCACCAGTTACTCACCCCCCGACCACCGTTTGACCCGCGAACAAATGGAGAAACTCCAGTTACTCATCTCCCGACCACCGATTGACCGCGAACACAATAAGAATCCAGTTACTCACCTCCGACCACATTTTGAGCAGCAGCCCCAAAGTTCAACCTCCCGACCATTGTTTGACCGGCTTGGACAAACAATTTCCAGCCGCTAAACAATTTCACTCCTGCATACCGCAGCAAAGCTCCAACGGAAATCCAGCAAAAGTGGCGGTATGCCCTGTTTTCGGCAGATTATATGCCATAAATCGAGGTTATCTACACGTTCCTTCGAATGTAACCGTTTTTTTGATATTTTCGTTAGTAATTCGTTAGATTTTCGCAAGATTCTCGACAAGGATTTGTTAATAAAATATGAAATATTATTAACTATGCTGCCAATACGAGTGCGTCGTTCGAAGAAACTCGATTGTTAGGCAATGGGGGGAATTGCCCATCGGTCGATTAATTATTCGAACGGACCGCCGCTCACGGCGCTTCAATCACACCACACTTCTTGAAGGAGGATGCAAACTTGAACATCCGAAAACTAGCAGTTGTCGGCGCTCTGTCCATGTCTTTAACGGTCGGCAGTGCTTCCGCTTTTGCCGCATCGTTGGAAGACACGGTCGGACTCGACGGTGAGGTATCGATCAATAAGCTGGTCGCTCTCAACGTATTCTCTGCCAAAACGACCTTCCAACCGGAGGAGGCGCTTACGCGCGGCGAGCTTGCGAACATTCTCAACAAAGTTTTGACACTGACAACGCCTAAGACTGCCCCCAAGATCGCAGACGTTGTCACAGCTAACGGCGCTAACGCCAAGATCGCAAGTGTAGTAGGTAACGGTTACATAGGCTTGAAGAACGGGAGCTTTGTCGCAAACGCAGGCGTAACTTACGGCGAGCTCAGCAAAGCTTTGGCATACGGCCTCGGCTTCAAAGCGTCCTGGTCCGATCGTGCGATTGACACCTTCTACTATCTTGAGCGCAAAGGCATCCTTTCCATCGATACCGATTTGGATGAGGTTGTGACTCGGGAAGATGCGGCTGTTATCATCGACGCTTTCCTTTCCGCCAAAGGCTATTATAATACCGACAATGGCGTAGTAAGCGCGTTGACGGATACCGGGGTCGTTATTAATAACGGTTCCGAGTACGTTGAGTATAAGCTCGCGGGCAACGCTGCGCTCTTTATCGGCGGACAAAATCTTGAAGTTTCGGCTTTCGGCCCAGGTACTCCGGTAAGCGTCGCCTTGAACGCAAACGGGGAAATCGCTTACATGACCGGAGGCATTCTCGGCTTGATCGACGGTACGATCGAATATTCCGGCGGTAAGCTGAAAGTAAACGGAGCGGCTAAGAACGTTGACCTCAACGTGGTGGTTAGCTCGCTGCCGAACTCTCCGAACGATGAGTTTACGTTTAAACACGTCGGCAATTACGGCTCGGTAGGCGTAACGTTCGGCGGTTCCGCTTATGTGAACGAGGAAAACGACGAAATCACGATGCTTCAACTCTACTTGGCGAAAATTGAAGGAAAAGACTTCGCGATCGCTAATGGCAAAGTAACGGTTGACTTCTCCGGCGACGCGCTCGCCAACCAATCGTTCGAAGTGGCATCCGACGCGAAGATCGTTCTGGATTCCGCACCGGACAAAGCGATTACGCTCGAGGAGCTCGCGAAGCTTCAAGCGAACAACACATTGAGCGGCGTTGTCGAAGCGGACAGCGACGGTATTGTTACTGCTATCACGGCGAAAGTTACTGCGAAAGAAAAAGCACAATAATACTGAGAAAAGGGGAAACAGCACGTGAAAAAATTTCTTACCAAATTAGCGGCCCTCATGCTGACTGCGGCTTTGGTGTTCTCGGTCATCGGTGCATCCAGCGCAGGAGCGGTGCGCCCGGGCTTTGATCCGAAGAAGGTTGGCGGGAAAGTCGTACTGACTTCATTTTCCGATCCGGTAATTCTTATTTGGAACCGAGCGAGCGATTCCGCTTCCAACGATATTATGGGCTTCGTTCATGAAGCGCTTGTAGGGGCAGACATCAACGGCCAGCCGATTCCGGCGCTTGCGACAAGCTGGTCCTTCGACAAGCCGAGCCTGACTTGGACGTTTAACCTCCGCAAGGGCGTCAAGTGGCACGACGGCAAGCCGTTTACCGCGAAGGACGTTAAGTTCTCGATGGATATGTATACGCATCCGGATACGCTCAACACGTACCGTGCGGACTACGAGTCGATTGAAAGCACGACGATCGTCAACGACTATCAAGTCAAAATCAAATTGAAAGAAAACAACGTATTCTTCCTGACAGGCGGTCCTGCTTCGGTAGGCGCAATCTTGCCGGCTCACCTGTTCCCGAACGGAATTAAGGACTACAATGCGAACAACTCCAAGTTCGGTCGTCATCCGATCGGCACGGGTCCATTCAAAATGAAAGAGTGGAAAACCGACGAGCGCGTCGTTCTGGAAGCGAACAAAGATTGGTGGCAAGGTCGTCCTTACCTTGATGAGATTGTCATCCGCATTTTGCCGGATTCCAACGTTGAAACGTTGAACCTGATCAAAGGCGACATCGATTTCGTATACTCGCTGAATGCCAGAACGTTGTCCGAAGTTGCTAAAGATAAAGACTTGAAGACACTGACATACGATTACGGCCGATTCGATTACGTCGGCTGGAACAACGATAACCCGATCTTTAAAGATAAGAACGTACGTCTTGCCATGAACTATGCGTATAACCGTCAAGCGATCGTATCGCAAATTTTCCTGGGCAAAGCGTTCCCGGGTACCGGCCCGATGCATCCGAAGCTGCCGCAAGAAAACAAAGACGTGAAGCCTTATCCGTACGATTTGAAGAAAGCGGCCGAACTGCTTGCTGCCGCCGGTTATAAGAAAGGCTCCGACGGTATTCTCGCGAAGGACGGCAAAAAGCTCGAACTCGAAATTTCCTACAACACAGGCAACGTGAACAGACAGAAGATGGCGCAAGTGCTTGCCGCCGACTTGAAAAAGCTTGGCGTTAAGACAACGGTGCGCGGATACGAATGGTCGCTTTATTTGGATAAATACAAAAAAGGCGAGCTCGATATGTTCGTATTGTCCTGGGGCGGTTATGACGGCGCAACGTTGGAGCACTACGGGTTCTTCCACTCGACGGCGATCCCGACGGCCGAGAACGGCTGGGCAGGCAACAACCGTCTGCGCGTTCATTATCCTGAAGTTGACAAGATGCTCGAGAAATACTTGGTAACGGAAAATCCGGCAGAGCGCATTAAGATCTATCAAGAAATGCACAAGTTCCTAGCCGATGAAGCTATAACGATTTTCTCGCACCACCCTCGTCAGACGGCAGGCATGAATAAAAACTTGATGGGCGTAAAAATTTCTATGTCCAACTACTACTTCAACATCCATGATTGGTACTGGAAAAAATAAGCGTACCTAACACCCTAGAAGCTGCATAATCGTTATACGTGCGGACAATTTTTTCGTTCAGCCGCCAGCGATGCATGCCAGGTCGCGGCGGCTGTTCCATTTTTCTCTGAAACGAGGGGTTAAGCTTGTTTGTATATATCGTGCGTCGAACGGTGCAAACGATTCCACTACTGTTCATCATCTCCATCATCTCGTTTTTGCTCATGACGCTGGCCCCTGGCGACCCGACAGCGATGTTTCAAAATCCGGAGGGTGTGAACAGCGCGGAAAGCCTGGATAATATTCGCGAATCGCTTGGTCTGAACGATCCGATTTACATTCAATATTTGAAGTGGCTTAAGCTGATCGTGTTAGAAGGGAATATGGGATATTCCTTCCAAGACGGGCGGCCGGTTTTGACGAAAATCGTGGAGCGGATCCCCGCTACGTTAATATTAATGGGGACAGCCATTACGATGTCGTTCCTCATCGCCATCCCGATCGGTGTTTTTTCGGCGGTACGAAAATACTCTACGGCGGATAACATTTTCACTTTTCTATCCTTCCTTGGGGTATCCATTCCTTCGTTCTTCCTGGCGCTTATGGCCATTCTGGTATTTTCCGTCAAGCTATCGATTTTCCCCGTCAGCGGAATGCGCGGCGACGATACGGCAGGCTTCGACATTGCCGATATCGCTTATCATCTGGTATTGCCGGCAACCGTTCTTGCGTTCGGCCTCATCGCTTCCTTATCGCGCTTTATGCGCTCCAGCATGCTAGAGGTCATTAACCAAGACTTCATTCGAACCGCCAGAGCGAAAGGTTTATCCGAGCGAAAAGTAGTTCTTAAACACGCGCTGCGGAATGCCATGCTGCCGATCATTACGCTCATCGGCCTTCAGCTTCCGAACCTGCTTGGCGGAGCGCTCATTATCGAGCAAATTTTCGCCTGGCCGGGAATGGGCAGGCTCGGCATCGGCTCGATCTTTATAAGAGATTATCAAGTCATTATGGGAATAACGATGGTAGGGTCCGTGCTTGTCGTGATCGGCAATCTGCTGGCTGACGTGCTGTATGCCATCGTCGACCCGCGTATACAATACGGCAAAAACTAAGTTGAGGTGAAATTCGTGAGCTTACCGAATCCCGCTGCTACACCCGCTAACGGACCGCAAGTTCAGAACGACTGGTCGATGCAAGGCAAAATTGAAAGCCGCGGAGCCGCCATTTGGAAACGATACAAAAAAAATAAGCTCGCGGTCGCCGGATTAGTCGTCATTTCCATATATATTTTGCTTGCTATTTGCGCGCCGTTATTTTCGGAATATAATCCTGAAGGTTTGGACTTGATGAATGCGGACATGCCGCCCAGCTTGAGTCATCCGTTCGGCACCGATTCTCTTGGCGGAGATGTGTTTATCCGCAGCTTGTACGGCGCCCGGGTGTCGTTGACGGTCGCTTTCGTAGCCATGGTCATTACCGTAGCGATCGGCGTTTCATACGGAGCGGTTTCCGGATATTTCGGAGGCGTTGTCGATGCGATCATGATGCGGATCGTGGACGCGCTTCAATCGATCCCGTCTTTCTTCCTGCTGCTGATTATCGCCGCGATTATGACGCCTTCATTATGGTCGACGATATTGGCAATCAGTCTTTTAGGCTGGATGAGCATGGCCCGTATTGTTCGAAGCGAAATTTTATCGCTGCGCCAAAGAGATTACGCTGTAGCGGCCATTGCGACAGGTGAAACAAAGCCGTCTATCATTTTTTATCACATCTTGCCGAACGCGATCGCGCCGATTATTGTTATTGCTACGCTGGACGTTGCGGGAAACATTCTTTATGAAGCTACGCTAAGCTTTCTAGGATTGGGAATACAACCGCCGACGCCGAGCTGGGGCAATATGCTGTCCGCCGCACAGGAGCTTGTTACGTTGACGATGTACCCTTGGGTAGCCGTATTTCCGGGTCTTTTCATTATGATTGCCGTTCTTTCGGTTAACTTTATCGGCGACGGACTTCGCGATGCGCTTGATCCGAAGATGAAAGACAAATAAGCAAGAGCCACTTTCCTGCGCCAAAAACTAGAGGAGGACAAGCCAATGGCAGCGATTGAGAAGAAACAGGCGACGTTGGTGAGAGTATCGAATTTAAAAACTTACTTTTATACGGAAGACGGCACAGTGCCGGCAATCGACGGCGTCGACTTCGAGGTTCGCCAAGGCGAGACGCTGGCAATTGTCGGCGAGTCGGGCAGCGGAAAGAGCGTAACCTCCTTATCGTTGATGCGGTTGATTCCGTCGCCCCCAGGAAAAATTGTAGACGGTGAAATCACTTTTAAGGGCGAAAGCTTGCTCGAGAAATCGGAAGCGGAAATGCGCCAAATCCGCGGAAACAAAATATCGATGATTTTTCAAGAGCCAATGACGTCTTTAAACCCTGTATTTAAAGTCGGGGACCAAATCTCGGAAACTCTTATATTGCATCAAAATATGAATAAGCAGGACGCGATGACGCAAGCGATCGAATTGATGAAGCTTGTTGGAATCCCGGAACCGGAACGCCGCGTGAAGCAGTACCCTCACGAGTTGTCCGGCGGCATGAGGCAGCGCGTGATGATTGCAATGGCACTCGCTTGCAAGCCGGAGCTGCTCATTGCGGATGAGCCGACGACGGCGCTTGACGTGACGATTCAAAACCAAATTTTGCAGTTAATGAAACAACTAAAGCAGACTATAAACACGTCCATCGTGTTAATCACCCACGATCTTGGCGTCGTTGCGGAAATGGCGGACCGCGTAATCGTAATGTATTCCGGTCAAATCGTGGAGCAAGGCGATGTGTTTACCATATTCGAAAACCCGAAGCATCCGTATACGGAAGGCTTGCTGCGCTCGATGCCGGGCCACGAAAAGCGCACCGGAAAGCTCTATGCCATCGAGGGAGTCGTTCCGAATCCGCTCAATTTGCCGCCGGGGTGCCGTTTCGCGCCTCGTTGCCAATACGCGAACGATTTGTGCAGAAGCGCCATGCCGGACGTCGTTCGGATCAATGATGAGGAAACAGTGCGCTGCTGGAAATACACGGATCGTTGGGAGGAGCAATAAATATGACGGCAGCAAGAGAAACGTTGTTGAAGGTCGATCGGGTGAAAAAATATTTCCCGATTCGCGGGGGCTTTTTCGGCGGAGTAAAAGCGCATGTGAAAGCCGTTGACGGCATTTCGTTCGATTTATACAAAGGAGAGACGCTAGGTCTCGTCGGGGAAAGCGGCTGCGGGAAATCGACCATCGGAAAAACGATGGTACGCCTCTTGGACGCGACGGAAGGCTCCGTCGAATTCGACGGCAAAAATATTTTCGCTCTCCCTGAGAAAGAAATGCGCAAGCTTCGCGCCGACATGCAATTTATTTTTCAAGATCCGTTCTCCTCGTTGAATCCTCGGTTAAGCATCGGCGAAGCGATCGAGCGGGTTTTGAAAATTCACGGCTTCGGCAACGCCAAGGAAAGAGAAGAGCGAGTGCAGCAGTTACTTGAGATGGTCGGACTCAGCCCATACCATATCCGGCGCTATCCGCACGAATTCAGCGGCGGACAGCGTCAGCGGGTCGGCATTGCGAGGGCGCTCGCTTTAAATCCGAAGCTGATCGTGCTGGACGAACCGGTTTCCGCACTTGACGTCTCGATTCAGTCTCAAGTCGTTAACCTGCTTGAAGAGCTGCAGGAACGATTAGGATTGACCTACTTGTTCGTATCCCACGGACTTAATGTCGTGCGGCATATCAGCAACCGGGTAGGCGTCATGTACCTAGGCAAGCTGGTGGAGCTTGCCGATGCCGACGAACTGTTCGAGCGCCCGAAGCATCCTTACACGCAAGCGCTCATCTCGGCGAATCCGATCGCAAACCCGAGACTGCGCCATCAGGAAAAAATTGTGCTTCAAGGCGACGTACCCAGTCCGATCAATCCGCCGTCCGGGTGCAGGTTCCATACGCGCTGCCCTTACGCGCAGGCGAAATGCAAGGAAGAAGAGCCGGAGCTTACCGTCGACGAGGGCGGACATTACGCGGCTTGTCACTACCCGCTTAACTAAAAAATGTCATTCGATGTTACCGGATTGGAAAAATTTTTTAACCCGCAGACGAAACCGACAGGAATACAGCTTTTGTCCGCGAATATATCTTACTATCTTTGTAGGACTTTAGGGTGAGTTTTCATGGACAAGAAATTCCTAATCGCTGACGAGCAAGACAACCGGGGTGCGGCTTTAGAAATTTTTTTCCGACAATTCGGCCATGCGGAACGGTGTACGGACGGAATCGGTGCGCTAGTCAAGACGCTTCAGCATAAACCGGACCTTATCGTCTTGAGCAGTACGGTGCCCAAGCTGTCGGGAGCGGAATTGTGCGAGCAGGTGAGAGCCGCTTCCCAAGCCGTAATCATTATGATTGCAGGCGGGACGTCGGAGGACAGAATTGCTTGTTATGAGGCGGGAGCCGACGACGTGATCGGTGCCGACGCCGAGCCGAAGGAAATAGCCAGCAAAGCCGCAGCTTGGCTTCGGCGCACCGGTTTTAAGCCGGCCGAAGAGCCTGAGGAGAGCACGGTGCTCCATTTCGGTCCTCTTGCCATGAACCGGCGAACCCACAAAACTTTCGTCGAAGGTGACGAAATAAACTTGACACGGAAGGAATTTTCCATTCTGTGGATGCTGCTGTCCAAACAAAATCAAATTGTCAGCCGGAATGAACTGTTGCGAATCGTATGGAGCTACGAGGCGCTCGGCGATGATCGCATGATCGACACCCATCTGAACCGAATCAGAAAGAAACTGAGCAAATACAATCATATTTTGGCGATCAAGACGGTATGGGGTGTCGGTTACAAGCTCGAAAAAGCAAAACCGGAGCTCGCTCCGAGGATTCACACTTTATAGTGTGCCGCAACGATGCGTACATATGCGATAAAACAAAGGGCCAAGCGTGCGGTCGCACGCTTGGCCCTTTGTTTGCGATTCAGAAGGTAACGAAGCAGGCCGCTCCTTAAGGAGCGGCCCGGCGCTGCATTTGTAAAGTTTTTAGAAGGTGTCCATCTTTAAGAAGGACCAATAGGTAAAGCCGGTAAACGCAAGGATCATGTAACCCCAGAACAGAAGTATGTAGGTCCGTTCCGATAAATTCATATACCCTAAGATGACGAATGCGGCCGTTTGGAAAAAGAACAGCAAAGCCATCTGGGTCATATGTCCAGCCAAAGCCATCAAGCCGATTACAAGGGTCCAAAACCCGAGAACCCGATACATACGCGGCATTGACGCTCCCCCTCTCTACAGTGCAATGATGCTAACAGGTGTATTTTGCTACCGGATATTATACCCTTAGGATGTCATAAAGTAAACGATTTAACCGTGACAGAATCAGTAACTTTTATTATTCCAACCAATATATGCGGCTAACCGGTTCGCGCAGGTATGATATACGCCACTTTTGGACATACCGGATAGTATGAAATAGATTCTATGAACTCTACCATGGGCATAGAGATAAATTGTGGATCTATACCGAAATCTTGGTTAGGAGGAATAATACGCATGTCTGCAGTACGACAAGATGCATGGAGTCCCGAAGACGATCTGATATTGGCGGAAGTAACGCTTCGGCATATTCGCGAAGGGAGCACGCAGCTTACCGCTTTTGAGGAAGTCGGCGAGCGGATCGGAAGAACGGCGGCGGCTTGCGGCTTCCGGTGGAATTCCACCGTTAGGAAGAGATATGATGCCGCGATTCAGATTGCCAAAGCGCAAAGACAGAAGCGCAATCAAGTGAAAAAGCAAAGCTCCGCAGCGTCGGGAGCCGACATGGCTTCCGCATCTTCCGTTGCCGTCATGGAGAGCGACCAGGCGGTGAAGTGGGACGGCACATCGGAGGATACTCTATCTTTCGATGCGATTATCCGGTATTTGCGGCAATGGAAAGGCACTCAAGCCGAGTTGACCCGCCAGCTCCGCGCCCTGGAGAAAGAGCTTCGAGAGAAAGAAGAAGAAATTATGAAGCTTCGCGAAGTGAATGAGAGACTGTCTCAAGAGGTCAACAGCGTGCAAACCGATTACCGAATTGTAAACGACGATTACAAGGCTTTGATTCAAATCATGGATCGTGCCAGAAAGATGGCTTTTCTGCTCGAAGAGGAAGAAGAGTCGAAGTCGCGGTTTAAGATGGATGCGAACGGCAATTTGGAACGAATCGAATAATTGGCGAAGCAAGAAAATGCGGTGCGCAGGTTAAGATCCCGGCCTCTTCTTTAGCAAAGAGCAGGCGCGGGATCTTTTGCGTTCAATGGAAGCGTGTTATAATATAATCGGCGCATCTTGATTTCGCAGAATAGGTTATGATACGAAAGCAGGTGAGCTCGCCTTGCAAGCGTTGAAGGATATCCTCGTTACAGCTTATGCCGCATTATCCGTCGTACCGTTCATAGGCTTCGCGGTTGTCTGGTTTGCCATCTATTTATGGAAGAAAGACAAGAAGACCGCTTTGTTCCGGGCGATGGACTTTTCTACTTTATTGTTGATCGGCTCCGTATCCGTGTTGTACAATTCAGTCTTTCGATCTACTTTCGGAATATATTTGCTGCTGCTTATATTTCTCATCGGATTCGGCATCCTAGGAAACGCCCAGCACCGGAAAAGAGGAACCATCGACGCCAAAAAAATTTTTCGCGCCGTATGGAGACTCGGTTTCGTAGGCTTGAGCGCGGCATATCTTATATTATCCGTTATCAATATGACTCAAATATTGATTTGGGGGAATTCGAGTGGCGGTACATAATTTAATGGAAGACATCGTAAAGAGCTGTTTGAAAGAAATGGCGGCTACCCAGCCGATTCTGACCAAGGTGCAGCCGAAATTGCTGGACGATATGGTCGCGATCGCACTGAATCGCCTGCCCCCGCGTTATGTCGCGACGGAGCGCGGCGAAGTCATCGCCAAGACGCAGCTTAGAGCGCAAGTGGAAAGCGATGTATATAAAGAGCTTACGGCAGCGATGAACAAAGTATTGAACTCCCCGGATCGCAAGTGATAGATCGATTGGATTACATTTTTCGATTACACGACGCATTGCCAAAATTCGCGAAAACGCATACATTTGCGCCGCTCTAACAAGTTTCCTTGCGTCATCTTCTTGTTAGGACGGCGTTAGTATTGCTAACATAGATTCTAAATTTTTTATTGACCTTTTTGACCACTGGTTGTATATTAAGGTGCAGGTAGAAATACTTATACTATTTTGAGGAGGACTTGCCTGATGTCTAAGGGGATCAAGCGCAGCATGCTCGCACTGCTCGCCATCATGCTGATGATGGGCGTTGTGTTGGCGGGTTGCGGCAACAACAACAGCGGCGAAACTAATAAGCCGGCAGAAAACAACACACCGGCAGACGGTACAGAAACCGATCAACCGGCTGGAGAAAACGAAGGAACTGCTGCTAAAGCGGCAAACCAAGTGTTCCGTATGAACATTCAAACGGAGCCGCCATCACTCGACCCTGCACTTGCGCAAGACAGCACTTCCATCACCGTTATGAGCGGTATCTATGACGGTTTGACTCGTGCGGATGCCGACGGTAACCCGCAACCGGCAATCGCTGAGTCTTGGGAAACTTCCGAAGACGGATTGAAGTGGACGTTCCATTTGAAGAAAGGCTTGAAGTGGAGCAACGGCGACGAAGTAACGGCACATGACTTTGAATATTCTTGGAAGCGTACGTTGAATCCGGAAGCTGAAACACCGGCTCCATACGCATACCAGTTGTACTACATTAAGAACGCTGCTGAGTACAACTCTGGCGATCTTAAAGATGTAAGCCAAGTAGGCGTTAAAGCAACTGACGACTACACTTTGGAAGTTGAGCTTGTTAATCCGGCTCCTTACTTCTTGAACTTGACTGCATTCATCACATACTTCCCTGTAAACCAGAAAGCGGTTGAAGCGAACCCGGCATGGGCTACGGAAGCTTCCAGCATCGTAACGAACGGCGCATTCACAATGAAGGAATGGTCGCACAACGACAAGATCGTTCTGGCGAAAAACCCGAACTATTATGACGCTGACAAAGTTTCCTTCACTGAAGTTCAATTGTCCATGATTGAAGAAGCACAAACCGAATTGAACCTTTACAACACCGGCGAGTTGGATTGGTCCGGCCGTCCGAACGGAGAAATCCCGACGGAGCAAATTCCGGTACTGAAGAACGATCCGAACGCAAACATGACGATCAAAGGGATCGCATCGACTTACTACTACAACTTCAACAACACGGTTAAACCGTTCGACAATGTAAAAGTACGCAAAGCGTTGTCCATGGCGATCAACCGTCAATTGATCATCGACAAAATCACGCTCGGCGAGCAAATTCCTGCTTACGGATTTGTATCCGGCGGTATCAAAGGCAAAGAGAAGACGTTCCGTGAAGAAGTGGCAGATTCGCAATACTTCCAAGAAAACCTTGAAGAAGCGAAGAAGCTCTTCGAAGAGGGTATTGCCGAGTCCGGTTGGGATAAGAAACAAGGCATCACGATCGCTCATAACACGGGCGAAGGCCACAAGAAGATCGCAACGGCGATTGCCGACATGTGGAGCAAAGCATTCGGCGTCGAAGTGAAAATCGAGCAACAAGAATGGGCTGTGTTCCTGCAAAACCGTACGAACCTGAACTATCAAGTAGCACGCGCGGGTTGGGGTGCCGACTACAACGATCCGATGACGTTCATCGACATGTATACTTCTACATCCGGTAACAACGACATCGGCTTCAGAAATGAAGAGTACGACAACCTTGTTAAGCAAGCATATGCATCGCAAAATAATGACGAGCGTATGGATTTGATGGCGAAAGCCGAGAAAATCCTGATCGGCGACAATTATGCGATCATGCCGATTTACTACTACACAGGCATCTGGATGAATAAGACCTATGTGAAGGATGTATTTATCGATTACAGCGGCAACATCGACTATACTCGTGGCTACATCGCTGCAGAATAACAGGTATTAGTTGTGGAATCTGCGGGGTATATATAGGTCCCTATATATACCCCCTTTTTCTGTCGACTTGGAATAAAGCGCTACCTTTTTTTACTGGCAACATTTTAAAATAGCTTTCTCCGGTTAGTGCCGTTTACAATAGAATGTATAAAATAGAAAGATAGTATTGTGAGGTGTTTCCAGGTTGGTACGATTCGTGCTGCAAAAGTTTTTCTTCACCCTGGTCTCTTTATACGTATTAGCCACTTCGACTTTCGTACTTATGAAGGTGATCCCGGGAAACCCGTTTCTGTCGGAGAAGACGCCTAGAGCCATTCAAGAGCGAATTATGGCACACTATGGTTTTGACCGTCCGATTTGGGAACAGTATGTCAACTACATGGGCAAATTGCTGCACTTCGACCTTGGCATTTCAATGAAGTACCAATATCGGACGGTAGTGAAAATCATCGGCGAGGCGTTCCCATTGTCCGCCCAGCTCGGGATTGTGTCCGTTATTGCCGCAACGTTCATCGGTGTTGCTTTAGGTACGATTGCTGCGCTGTATCATCGTAAGTTTCTCGACCATTTCACAATGGTTCTTGCTGTTATCGGCGTTTCTGTTCCAAGCTTCGTATTGGCTCCGTTGCTTCAGTATTTCTTTGCCGCAAAGCTTCGGATTTTCCCGGTGGCGGGTTTGACGACTCCGATGCACTTTATACTCCCTACCATCGCATTGTGCGCATTGTCGATCGCCTTTATTGCACGTTTGACGCGTTCCACGATGTTGGAAGTATTGAAGTCCGATTATATTAAAACGGCAAAAGCGAAAGGCTTGTCGAGCTCCGTCGTTACGGTAAGACATGCGCTTCGCAATGCGCTGCTTCCTGTTGTAACGTATCTCGGCCCGTTGACTGCGAACGTTATTACGGGTTCCATCGTCATCGAAAGAATTTTCGGTATTCCGGGACTCGGCCAATATTTCGTAGAGAGCGTAAATAACCGCGACTATACGATGATCATGGGCATTACGATCTTCTACGGACTTATTTTGATGGTGTGCCGCTTGCTGACGGACATCGCATATGTGTTTGTCGACCCGAGAATTAAGCTTACCGGCGGGAAGGAGGGGTAATCCGCTATGGCAGAATTGCAAAAATCGAACCGTACTGAGCTTACTCCCGACCTGTTCCGGAAAGTTTCAAGGGACAGCGGCGCCGCGGAGAAGATCGAACGAGAAAGCTTGTCGGCTTGGCAGGATATTTGGTTCCGGCTGAAAGAAAACAAGTTTTCCATGTTTTGCCTATATATTATTATTTTCTTGGTCCTTATGGCTATTTTCGGCCCGATGATGACCGGCTATTCGGCTACGGAGAACGACTTGCTCAGCACGAATATGCCTCCGATGGAGCAGAATCACTGGTTCGGCACCGATGATTTCGGACGGGACATGTTTGCGCGAACGTGGGAGGGAGCGAAGGTTTCCCTGCAGGTCGGCGTGTACGCCGCGCTCGCGGACTTGATCATCGGCGTTATTTACGGCGGGATCATGGGCTATGTCGGCGGACGCATCGGCGAAACGATGAACAAGATCGCCGAAGTATTATATGCAATTCCGAACCTGTTGATCGCTATTTTGCTGCTCGTTGTTTTTAAGCCAAGCTTGCTGACGATCGTTATCGCGCTTTCCATTACCGGTTGGATCAACATGGCGTGGATTGTACGCGGACAAATCATGCAGCTCAAAAATCAGGAATACGTTCTCGCATCCCGTTCGCTCGGCGCGAGTCCGGCACGCATCTTGTTCCGGCATTTGATTCCGAACTCGATGGGCCCGATTATCGTTACGCTGACGTTGACGGTTCCCGGCGCGATCTTTGCCGAAGCATTCTTAAGCTTTTTGGGTCTTGGCGTTCAAGTGCCGTTCGCTTCTTGGGGAACGATGATCAACGATGCGCTTGCGGTTATGCAGCTTTACCCATGGCGTATTTTGTTCCCGGCATTCTTCATCTCATTGACGATGCTGGCGTTCAACGTGCTCGGCGATGGTTTGCGCGACGCATTCGATCCCAAGATGAAACGGTAGGAGGTGGATGTCACACATGGAAAATATTCTCGAAGTCAGAGATTTAAGTGTTTCCTTTCATGTTCGCGGCGGGGAAGTTCAGGCCGTGCGCGGCGTGAGCTTTGATGTGAAAAAGGGAGAAGCGGTTGCGATCGTAGGTGAATCCGGCTGCGGAAAGAGCGTCACGGCTCAAACGTTGATGCGTTTAATTCCGACTCCCCCAGGAAAAATAAAGAGCGGTTCGATTAAATTCAACGGTGTTGATTTGCTGAAGAAAACCGAGAGGGAAATGGAATCGGTTCGCGGCAAAGATATCGGAATGATATTCCAAGATCCGATGACATCGCTCAATCCGACATTGACGATCGGACGGCAAATTACCGAAGGCTTGATCAAGCATCAAAATATGTCTAAAGCGGATGCGAAAAATCGTGCGATCGAAATGTTGAAGCTGGTAGGCATTCCGAATCCGGAAGCGCGCTTCGAACAATATCCGCACCAGTTTTCAGGCGGTATGCGCCAGCGCGCGATGATCGCGATTGCGCTTGCTTGCAACCCTTCGCTTCTTATTGCGGATGAGCCTACAACGGCGCTGGACGTGACGATCCAGGCGCAAATCATGACCTTGATGAAGGATTTGCAGAAGACGCTCGGTACATCCATTATTTTGATCACGCACGATCTCGGCGTCGTTGCCGATATGTGCGACCGCGTCATCGTTATGTATGCGGGCAAAGTCGTGGAATCCGGCACGAAGTGGGAAATTTTCAAAAATCCGCAGCATCCTTATACGAAGGGCTTGCTGCGTTCCGTACCGAGACTTGACCAAAAGAAAGACGAGGATTTGATTCCGATTATCGGAACGCCGCCGGATTTGATCAAACCGCCGGCAGGCTGCGGCTTCTGCTCTCGCTGCGACCACGCAATGTCGATCTGCGAAACGCAAGATGCCGATATGACGGAATTGAGCCCGACGCACCAAGCGGCATGCTGGCTTCTTCATCCGATGGCGCAAGCTTCTCAGGCGGCTGCCGGTAAGGAGGAAGTGAAATGAGTCAAGCGTTATTGGAAGTCAACAATTTGACGAAGTTCTTTAATGTAGGCGGCGGCAACCAGCTAAAAGCCGTTAACGATATCAGCTTTTCGCTCAAGCAAGGCGAGACGCTCGGTCTCGTCGGCGAGTCCGGCTGCGGCAAATCGACGGCCGGCCGTACGATTTTGCGCCTTTACGAGCCAACGAAAGGCGAAGTGAAGTTCGAAGGCACCAACATTTACAATCTGTCCGGCTCGAAGATGAAGGCATTGCGCCGGAACATGCAGATGATCTTCCAGGATCCGTACGCATCGCTGAACCCAAGAATGACGGTTACCGACATTATCGGGGAAGCGCTGGACGTCCATCAATTGACGTCCAGCCGAACGGAGCGCAAAAAGCGCGTCGAGGAGCTGCTCGATCTTGTCGGCTTGAACCCGGATCACGCGACTCGTTACCCGCACGAATTTTCGGGCGGCCAGCGTCAACGGATCGGGATTGCGCGCGCGCTTGCGGTCGATCCGAAGTTCATCGTCTGCGACGAGCCGATCTCCGCGCTCGACGTGTCGATTCAGGCGCAAATCGTGAACCTGCTCACAAAGCTGCAAAAGCAATTCGGCTTGACCTATTTGTTCATTGCCCACGACTTGGCGATGGTAAAGCATATCAGCGATCGCGTGGCGGTTATGTACTTGGGCAAAATGGTGGAGCTCGCAACCAGCGAAGAGCTTTATGCGAATCCGCTTCATCCGTACACCCGCGCACTGATGTCCGCGATTCCGATTCCGGATCCGGAAGTAGAGGCGACACGCGAGCGTATCGTGCTCAAGGGCGACATTCCGAGCCCGATCAACCCGCCGAGCGGCTGTCCGTTCCGCACCCGATGCCCGCTCGCGACGGAGAAATGCGCGAAGGAAGAGCCGAAGTTTGTAGAGATGAAGCCGGGTCACTGGTCCGCTTGCCATTATGCTTAATTTATGGGTACAGTAAAGGAGCGCCCCGTTTGGGGACGCTCCTCTTTTTCTTTGACGGATCGAACGAGGCTTAGTACAATGATGGGCGAGGAACCTAAGGCGGAAAGGAAGTAATTTCATGCGTTCAGAAAGCTATACCGGTTCGAAGCGTCCGCCGTTTGTGCGCGATGTCATGCAAAATTCCGCAAACGCGGCAAACCGATTTGACTTCAGTCACCCTTACGGGAACATCGAAGGTTTGAAAGAACGCGCCGCATGGCTGGACCGGCCGGATCGGCCGAGTGCGAACCGAGACACTTTAGCGGACGTTCTTATTACGTATAATCGCAAGCACGGAAATGCGCAGGAGGCGATCGAGGCGATCGAGAAGCTTCGCCGTTCCGATACGCTTGCCGTCATCGGCGGTCAGCAGGCGGGACTGTTCACGGGTCCGATGCTTGTATTTTATAAGGCGTTAACCGTGATTCAAGCGGCCAAAGCGGCAGAGGCGGAGCTTGGACGTTTCGTCATCCCCGTATTTTGGATCGCAGGGGAAGATCATGACTGGGATGAAGTGAATCATACATACGTATTGACGCCCCAGCTTCACATCGAGAAAATTGCGATCCATAAGGATGAAGGCGCTGCAGGAGCAAATCGGACATCCGTCAGCAAGACGCCGGTGTCGCAAGAGCAGTGGACGGCTGCGCTCGACGCGCTGCAAGCCGCATTGCCGGATACCGAGTTTAAGCCGGGCATGATGGAGCAGCTTCGTGATATATCCGAACGCTCCGCCACGTTGTCGGACGCCTTCGCAAAGACGATGTCCCTGTTGTTCGGCAAATACGGGCTCGTCTTGGTCGATTCCGACGATGAAAACCTGCGAAAGCTGGAAGCTCCGTTGTTCAGTCGGCTGCTGCAAAGCAATGCGGAGCTGAACGAGGCGATTCAAGCCGGACAAAGCGCAGTTGCGGAGGCCGGATACCCGCTGCAGGCGGAGGCGCATAAAGACGGGCTTCAGCTGTTCGTGTTCCATGAAGGGGAGCGAAAGCTTCTGTATCGCGACGGCGACCGGGCCGTCGACCGGAAGGGCACATTCTCCATGCCGCTCGCCGAGCTGGAGCGGTTGCCGGACCGTTCGCCCGAGCTGCTTAGCAATAATGCGTTGACCCGGCCTCTAATGCAGGAATACTTGTTCCCGACGCTTGCCACGGTACTTGGACCGAGCGAGATCGCTTACTGGGGCGTGCTGAAGGAGTCGTTCCATGCGTTCGGCATGCGCACGCCGGTAATCATTCCGCGGCTTGAGTTCACGCTGCTGGAAGGCACGGTTCAAAAGCAGATGGATAAGTTCGGCTTGACGTTTGCGGACGCGGCCGAACGCATTGAGACGCTACGCGACGAATGGCTGCGCGGACAGGATGAGCTCGGACTAAGCGAACGGTTCGCCGAGGTGAAGGAGCAGTTCCGGCAAGTTTACGAGCCGCTCATTCGAACGGTTGCGGAAATTAACGGCGGACTTCGGAAGCTGGGCGAGACGAACATGAGCAAAATTCTCGAACAGATCGATTTTCTTCAAGCGCGGTCTTTGGAGGCGCATAAATCCCAACACGAAGCGGCGCTCCGGCACTGGGAACGAATCCGTCTTTCGGTGTCTCCGCACGGAAAGCCGCAGGAGAGGGTTTACAATCTGTTTTTATATGCAATGAAATACGGACCGGACTTGCTGGATCATCTGATGCTGAATCCGTTCATCGATTTTAAACACGAACCGCCGAACCATTGTGTAGTTTATTTGTAGGAGAGTCGCAGTCAAAAAAACAGGAGGTTTTTTCGCGTATGGCAACAACGGCTCAAAGCATTATTACCGACCCGAAGCTGGCCCCCGAAGGCCGATTGAAAATCGATTGGGTGCAGGCTCACATGCCGGTTCTGAACCGGATTCGTGCGCAGTTTGAGAAGGAGCAGCCCTTTAAGGGGCTTAAGGTCGCTATATCGCTTCACTTGGAAGCGAAAACCGCCTATTTGGCGAAGGTCGTGAAGGCTGGGGGCGCCGAGGTGGCGATTACCGGCAGCAATCCGCTTTCGACACAGGACGATGTGTGCGCGGCGTTAGTCGAAGACGGCATTACCGTATTCGCGAAATATAATCCGGATCCGAAGGAATACAAGGACTTAATGATCAAGACGCTGGAAACGAAGCCGGACCTCATTATTGACGACGGCGGCGATCTCGTAACGATTTTGCACTCCGAACGGCAAGATTTGCTCGAGCAGGTGCGCGGGGGAGCGGAAGAGACGACGACGGGAATATTGCGGCTCAAATCGCTCGAGCGCGAAGGGAAGCTTCGGTTTCCGATGGTGGCCGTTAACGACGCGTATTGCAAGTACTTGTTCGACAACCGGTACGGGACGGGACAATCGGTGTTCGACGGCATCATGCGGACGACAAATTTGGTGATCGCCGGCAAAACGGTTGTAGTAAACGGGTACGGCTGGTGCGGCAAAGGAGTGGCGATGCGCGCGAAAGGCCTCGGAGCTAACGTCATCGTTACGGAAATTAACGCGATCAAAGCGGTCGAAGCGTATATGGACGGCTTCGCGGTCATGCCGATGTCGGAGGCGGCCAAGCACGGCGATCTGTTCGTTACGGTAACCGGAAACAAAGACATCATTCGCGGTCCGCATTACGAAGTGATGAAAGACGGGGCGATTCTTTGCAACGCGGGTCACTTCGACGTCGAGGTCAACAAGCCGGAGCTTGAAGCGCTGTCCGTTGCCAAGCGAACGGTTCGCCGCAACATCGAGGAATTTAAGCTGAAGGACGGCCGCAGCATTTACTTGCTGGCGGAAGGCCGGCTCGTGAACTTGGCTGCGGGCGACGGCCATCCGGCCGAAATTATGGATATGACGTTCGCGCTGCAGGCGATGGCGCTCAAATATGTCAACGACAACTATAAAGAGGTCGGCAACAAGGTCATTAACGTGCCGTATGAGACCGACGAGCAGGTGGCGCGCTACAAGCTGGAATCGCTCGGCATCGGCATCGATTCGTTGACCGACGAGCAGAAGGCATATTTGGATTCTTGGGCCGAGCATTAACACGGGAGGCACCTTAGCGGGTGCCTTTTTTGGTGATTGTTTCTTGACGGAAGGGATAACGGCAAAAAGTACCGCGGCACCCGTATCTTTTTCCCGATTGGAACCGTTTCTTCAATAGAGGACTCGTAAACGATGTAAAGGGGATAGGGATATGAAAATAGTAGTGCTCGGCGGAACCCGCTTTGTCGGGAAAACGATCGTTGAGGCGGCGCTTGCGGGAGGGCACGAGGTAACGCTGTTTAACCGGGGCAGCCGGGCCGACCTGTTTCCCGATGTGGAGCGGCTGACCGGGGACCGGGATGGCAATTTGGGGGCGTTGAAGGGCCGGACATGGGATGCCGTCATCGATACATGCGGGTACGTTCCGAGAATCGTAGCGGATTCGGTTGAGCTGCTGAAGGAACAGACCGGGCATTATACCTTTATTTCTACTATTGATGTGTACGATCATACAGTGCCCGGGACGATTGACGAAGCGCATCCGACCGTGACGCTCGAGGACGAGACGACGGAGGACGTCCAGAAGGCGTACGGCCCGATGAAAGCGCGCTGCGAGCAAATCGTGCGGCGGAATATGCCGGATCGCAGCCTGATCGTGCGATGCGGCTTGGTGGCAGGACCGGGTGATCATACGGACCGGCTTACCTATTGGCCGCGCCGCATTGCACGCGGAGGAGAGGTGCTCGCCCCTGGCAATCCCGATGCGCCGATTCAATTCATCGACGCGCGCGACGCGGCCGAATGGATTATACGGATGGCGGAGAAGAAACTGTCCGGCACCTTTACGGCAACCGGTCCTTCGGAGCCGATTACGGTGGGGGCGTTTTTGGAAAGCTGCAAAGACGTGCTAAACAGCGACGCCAAGCTGACGTGGGCGGACGACGAATTTTTGCTGAAGCATCAAGTAGGGTCCTGGATTGAAATGCCGCTTTGGATTCCCGAGAAGGAAAACCTTGGAGCGCTCATGTCGATTGACGTATCGCATGCCAAGAATGCGGGACTTACGTATCGGCCTCTCCGGGAAACGCTCCTGGATATCGCCGAATGGGACCGTTCGCGTCCCGACGGCTACGAAATGAAAGCCGGGCTCGCACCGGAGAAGGAGATAGCACTGTTGGAGCTATGGAATAAGGAAAGAGCGTAGAAAAAAGCGGAGTATCCGGTTTTTGCCGGGTAATCCGCTTTTTTGCACGTAACGGATCGGAGGGGTATTTCCGAAAGGTAGAATTGACAATTGCAAGAAATCGGTATACACTTCTTTTGTGAATATAAAATAAAATCATTCATACAAATACAAAATGAGGTGCAAGGTGTGCCGAAAAAGTTTTCAGATCAGGAAAAGGAACGAATTCACGCAAAGCTGATTGAAACGGGAAAAAAGTTATTTGCTTCGCTCGGGTTACAGAAAACAAGCGTCGCCGATTTGACGAAACCGATCGGCATCGCGCAAGGTTCGTTTTATTTGTTTTATGATTCGAAAGAGTCGCTTTACATGGAGATTGTCGCTATGGAGGAGGAGAAGGTCCGCACAACGGTTTTCGAGCGTTACTTGTCGGAAGGCCCGATGACCAGAAGCCGATTTGCGGTATTTCTGCGCGAATCGATCCGCTGTATCGAGGAAAGTCCGATTTTGCAGCAGCTGTATGACGAGCGGATCGTCGAAGCTTTATTCCGAAAGCTGCCGCCGGAGGCAATCGAAGAGCACTTCACCGAGGACGCGGGGGCGCTGGAACCGTTCTTAGCCCGCGGCCGGTCGGAGGGATGGCTTGCGGACAAAGATCCGGAAGCGGTTGTGTCGTTAATCCGCTCCCTTGTTCTGTTCGCGCTGCAGAAACAGCGAATCGGGGAAAAGCATTACGAAGCGACGATTCAATTGCTGATCGAATGCATCGCCCAAGGACTGATTGTGGAAAGGGGATCATCCGAATGATTCGTGTCGAAGAGCTTCGGTTCACGTATCCCGGAAAAAGAGATGAGACGCTTAAGGGGCTCGATTTTTCCGTCCTGCCGGGCGAAATATTCGGCTTTCTCGGACCGTCGGGAGCCGGGAAAAGCACGACGCAAAACATTTTGATCGGGTCGCTTAAAGGATATGAGGGGAGCGTAACCGTATTCGGCAAAGAGCTGAAGACGATAAATAAGGATTATTATGAGAAAATCGGCGTCGCTTTTGAATTTCCTTCGTTCTATCAACGGTTGACGGCGCTGGAAAATTTGAATTTGTTTCGCGCATTATACAACGGACGTACGGCAGACCCTAATAAGCTTCTGGAAAGCGTAGGGCTTAGCGAGGCGGCAAATGTGAGAGTGTCGCAGTTTTCTAAGGGGATGAAGATGCGCCTCAATTTTTGCCGCGCGCTGTTGAACGATCCGGATTTGCTCTTTTTGGATGAACCCACCTCGGGACTTGATCCTGTGAACGCGAAACGAATGAAGGATTTGATTTTGCAAATGAAAGCGGATGGAAAGACGATTTTTCTGACCACCCACAATATGAATATTGCCGAAGAGCTTTGCGACAGGGTGGCGTTTATGGCCGAAGGCGCCATTCGTCTGATTGACGAGCCTCGAGCTCTCAAAATCCGATCGGGGGGCAAAAAGGTTAGGGTCGAATACAGGGAAAGCGGAAAGCTGGTCCGGGAGGATTTCGAGCTTGACCGGCTAGCGGCCGATGATCGGTTTATGCGGTTGATCGGGAGCGGGAACATCGAAACGATTCATACGACGGAAGCGACGCTCGAACATATTTTTATACAGGTAACCGGGAAGGAATTGATCTCATGACCCGTTTCGGCGCGGCGGTGCGGTTTGACATTCGTTTGCAGCTGCGGCAAGGCTTTTATGCGGCATACGTAATTATCAGCGCCGTTTATATTGTGTTGCTGCGCTCGATCGGAAGCGGGGAAGCGAAAGAAATGGCGGAGATCGTCATTACGTTCTCGGATCCTTCGATGCTCGGCTTTTATTTTGTCGGTGGGCTTGTATTGCTTGAAAAAAACCAGCGGATTTTAGATCCGTTAATGGTGACTCCCTTGCGTGTTCGCGAGTATTTGATGTCCAAGGTGATATCGCTTGCTTTTTTATCCGCGATGGCCGGATCCGTTGTGCGGCTCGGCGCTTTCGGACTCGGCGGACATTGGTTTGGGTTTGTGGCCGGCATGCTGCTTACCTCCATCTTTTTTACTTTGTTCGGTTTAGGAGTCGCCGTGCGCTGCTGCACAGTCAATCAATATTTTATCGAATCGACGCTTTCAGCTCTCGTATTTACGCTGCCGGTATTGGATGCCGTGCATGTTTGGTCGACGCCGCTTTTTTACCTGCTGCCTTCCAAAGCTTCGCTGCTGTTGATTGAGTCCATGTTTTCCCGGCTGGGGGTTTGGGAATATGTTTATGGCTTCGGCTCGTTAATCGTTTGGATTGTATTGGCCTATGTTTGGGCGGATCGATCGTTCCGGCGATTCGTCGTGCTTCGCGCCCAAGAAGGAAGGGAGGCAGCCGTATGAAAAAAGCGCTCGCTTTGGCCGCCTCCGACGCTCGCCAAGTCGTGCGAGATCCAATGATGCTGTTCATGGCCGGGGCGCCGCTGCTGCTCGTGCTTTTGTTCTCGACTGTCGTCCCGTTCGGCCTTAAGCTGTTAAGCGCGAAAACAGGTTGGGGCGTCGAAGCGTATTATCCGTTCGCGGCGTGCGCGGTGCTGCTTCTTATCCCGGGTTTGCCCGGAACGATGGCGGGATTTCTCATGCTGGACGAACGGGACGAGGGGCTGCTTCAGGTTTACGGCATTACTCCGATTGCGAGGAGCGGATATTTTGTATACCGTCTGACGATCCCCGTTGCTCTGATGGCCTGTTACGGTTGCTTGACGGTTCTGGTGGCCGGCGGAGCCGCGGACGACGGTTTCGTTTGGCCGGCACTCGCCTGCGCGGTTCTGATGGCTACGATGCAAGGGGTTATCACCGCTTTATTTCTGGCCGGTTTCGCTTCCAATAAAGTCGAAGGGCTGGCGCTTTCGAAGCTGGCTGCGCTTCCCGTGCTTGCTCCGCTGATGCTGCTGCTGCCCGAAACGTGGCAGGCTGCGGGATGGGCGTTCCCTGCCTATTGGGTTGCGAAGACGATGTCGCTGGCGTTGTCCGACGAATCTCGCGCGCTGTGGTACGGCCTGATCGGCTTGGCGGTTCATGCCGGATGGTGTTTCCTGTTTTTTAAGCATTTTAGTAAAAAATCGGGATAAAGCGGAGGAACCTTTTTCCTATGTCTTCGTCTAAAGTATGAGGAGAATCAAACGGAAAAAGGGGCGATACGTTATGAAGGGGAGATGGATCAAATGGCTGGCCGTTGCCGCGCTTACTGCGGTATGGACGGCCGGCTGCAGTTCCGGGTCGGGCGGAAGAACGGATTCGGCGGCATCGGAAAGCGCGTTGGTCGCGGACATGGAGACGGCGGCCAATAAAGCGCCGGCGGCTATGCCGGAAGAGGCGGCGGCAGGGGGGAGCGGTTTCGGAAGCGGAGCCGCAGACGGGGACGACTCCGGTGCGGCACCGGCCGCGAGTGAGCCGCGAACGGCGAGAATGCTGATTTATACCGCCAATTTGACGATGGAAGTGGAGAGCTACGCCAAAGCGTATACGGAAATCCAAAACTTGATCCATCTGTCGGGCGGGTATATTGTCGGATTCACGGAGGAGACGACCTCCTTCGAGAAGACGGGGCTGTTTACGATAAAAGTGCCGGCCGACGGCTTTAACGGGTTCCTTGCGAAGCTGGAGAACGTTCCGAACGTTCAGCTGAACCGGAGCATGAAGGCGCAGGACGTCTCGGAGGAATATGTCGATCTGGATTCCCGATTGAAGGCGAAGCAGGTCGTGGAGAAGCGGCTGCTCGATTTTATGGAGAGAGCGACGAAATCGGACGACTTGGTCAAGTTTTCGAACGAGCTAGGCCAAGTTCAGGAAGACATCGAACGAATGAAAGGCCGAATGAGATATTTGGAGCAAAATGTCGCATACAGCACGGTAGAGCTCAGAGTATACGAGGTAGTGAACGACCGGGCAACTTTAGCCGGAAAAAGCGCAGGCATCCCGCTTGGGGAAAAAATGAGCCGGGCGGTTAGCGGCAGCATCGACGTTCTTGTTGCCGTGTTTGAAGGGGTTATGGTCGTGCTTGCCGGCTTTCTGCCGATCGGCGTCGCCGCCGGCATTATCGGGGCGCCCGTTTATTGGCTGTGGAAACGGAGAAGAGGCCGGACTCCGGACGGACCGCCTCCATCCCTTGACCTTTAATTCTATAAAATAATTTTCGAAAATCCTGCCGATTGAGCAGGATTTTCTTTTTCTATATCGAATAGTGATTCAATAGTGGGGAAAAGTGGGGCGAAGTGGTGGAAAAGGGTGGACAGGTGGTGATTGTGCGATGTTTATGGGTGAATATCAACACAGCGTTGATGAGAAAGGTCGCATGATCATACCCGCCAAATTCCGGGAAGAGCTTGGCTCCGACTTCATTATGACCCGCGGCTTGGATCAATGTTTGTTTATTTATCCGAAGACGGAATGGACCGTGCTTGAGCAAAAGCTGAAAAGCCTGTCGCTCATGAAATCGGATGCGCGCGCGTTTACGCGGTTTTTCTTCTCGGGAGCCGCCGAATGCGAGCTCGATAAACAGGGAAGGGTAAATATACCAAGCAATCTTCGCGAATACGCCAAGCTGGACAAGGATTGCGTCGTACTCGGCGTATCCAACCGCGTGGAAATTTGGAGCAAGGAAGCTTGGGAATCGTATTTCCGTCAGTCCGAGGAATCGTTCAATGAAATCGCCGAGAAGCTGGTCGATTTTAATTTCGATTTGTAAGGGCTGCGGAATCAAAGGGGTTAGCAACATTGTTTATACATAGAACCGTGCTGAAGGAAGAGGCGGTTGACGGACTGAACATTCGCGAAAGAGGAATTTACGTTGACTGCACACTAGGAGGAGCGGGGCACAGCTCTCTAATCGCCTCTCGCCTTGGACCGGAGGGAAGGCTGATTGCCTTCGATCAGGACGAACGCGCGATCGAACATGCGCAAGAAATTCTTGCGCTTTACGGCAATCGGGTTACGATCGTGAAATCCAACTTTCGGCATTTGGCCGATGCATTGAGCAAGCTCAACGTTCCTATGGATAAAGAAGGGAACCCGCAGGTGGACGGGGTGCTGTTCGACCTCGGCGTCTCATCGCCGCAACTGGATGAGGCGGAACGTGGCTTCAGCTACCACCAAGACGCGGAGCTCGATATGCGTATGGACCGGACGGCGCCGCTTACGGCCGCAGACATCGTGAACGAATGGCCGGAGCAGGAGCTGACAAAGATCTTGTTCTTATATGGGGAAGAAAAGTTTTCCCGCCGCATTGCGAAGGAAATCGTACAGGCGAGGGAGCGGGGGCCGATTCGGTCGACCGGAGAGCTGGCGGAGCTTGTGAAAGCGGGCATTCCGGCAGCGGCGCGGCGAACCGGCGGGCACCCGGCGAAGCGGACGTTCCAGGCGATCCGCATCGCGGTGAACGACGAGCTCGGCGCCCTCGAGGATGCACTGGAGCAGGCGATTCGCTGCACGGCGCCGGGCGGGCGCATCTCGGTCATTACGTTTCATTCGCTGGAGGACCGAATTTGCAAGAGGGCGTTCGCCGAGCGTCTGGGGAAATGCGTCTGCCCGCCCGATTTGCCGATGTGCGCATGCGGAGCGAAGGGGACGCTTCGTCTTGTGAACCGCAAGCCCATCGAAGCAAGCGCGGAAGAGCTCGCGGACAATCCGAGGGCGCGTTCGGCCAAGCTGCGCGTCGCGGAAAAGCTTCCCGGCTAGGGTGTTCGTCCGGCAACACAAACTGCCAACATTTGCATGGCGGGAGATCGGGACGAGGTGAGATTCGTTCGATTATAATAGGGGAGGTTGTTTGAATCATGCCTGCATACATAGACGGAAGTTTGGCGCTGGATGAGCGCCGGTCCAACACAGCCGCGCCGGCGGTAAAGACGAAAGCGAAGCCGGCCGCGAAGAAAGCGCAGAAGGTGAAGTCGCTCACCGCTCCGGAAAAGCTGTTGTATTTGTTTGGAGTCGTAGCATTCAGTTTGATCGCAGGAATCGTCATTTGGCGGTATGCCATGATTTTTGAAATGAATACCCGCATTGTGCAGATGGAAACGGAAATCCGCAAGCTGGAGAAGGAAAACACAGCGCTCAAGAACGAAGTCGCGAAGCTTCAGGATCCGCAGCGTTTGATCGATACGGGAATCCAGCTCGGGCTTGTGCTTCCGGATGAGATCGCTCCGCCGAAAGCCGGAGATCAAGCCGTTGCGTCTATAGCTCAGGATTAAAAGTTTTCTTTTAATAGGCAACCCAAGGTGGGATGTAAGGATGCACAAAAAGATTAGAGTGCGCTCGCTGGTGCTCGGCGTAGTGTTCACTCTCTTTTTTATGGGGATCGTTGCGAGGCTCTATTGGCTTCAGGTGGTAGAGGCATCGGCGCTGCTTGCCGAAGCGAAAAAAACGTGGAGCACGGAGAAGAAGCTGGAAGCCGACCGCGGGACGATTTACGACCGGAAGATGAACGTGTTGGCTTCGGACGCCGACGGCTACACGGTGATCGTGGATCCGCAAGTAATCGATAAGCTCGGCCTTGCGCGCGAAGTGGCCGCCGGACTTTCCGCCGTGCTCGATAAGCCGGAGGATCAGGTATACGCCCAAGTGACTGCCACAAATAAAGAAGGCAAGCTGCTGCGAAATAAAGAAATTCGAATCGAAGGCTGGAAGATCGATAAGGATTTGGCGGATCAGGTTTTAGCTTGGGAAAAGGAATTTATGAAAGAACACGACATCCTTGGCGCGGACTGGCCAGGGGTCGGACTGTATCCGCAAAAAATCCGTTATTATCCGAAAAATTCGCTTGCGTCGCACATTTTGGGTTATATCAACAAAGACGGCAAACCGAGCATGGGGCTGGAGTTTTCACTCGACGAGCTGCTTAGAGGGAAGGACGGGAAGATCGCCTACAAGAAGGACGAGAAGGGGCAAAAGCTTCCCGGCGAAAAGCCCGAGCTCGTCCCTCCCGTGAACGGCAATAACGTGGTGCTGACGATCGACCAAACGATCCAGCACTATACAGAACAAGCGATGAAGAAGGTGTATGACGAATTTAAGCCGAAGCAGATGACGGCGATCGCGGTCGACCCGAAGACGATGGAGGTGCTCGCGCTCGCGAATTTGCCGACGTTCAACCCGAATAAGTATTGGGAGTACGACCCGGAAAAAGATTTCAACAATATGGCGATCAAGTCGCTGTACGAGCCTGGCTCCACGTTTAAGCTCGTCACGCTGACGGGCGCGGTCGATCAAGGGATATTCCATCCGGACGAAACGTATCAATCGGGCTCGATCCGTGTGCCGGGTTGGACTCTTAGAGACCATAGAAGAGGCGGCTGGGGCGAAATTTCATATCTTGAAGGACTCCTCCGCTCAAGTAACGTAGCCTTTGTAAAGCTCGGGTACGAGCAGTTAAAAGAAGAGAAGTTTATGGAGTATATTAACCGTTTCGGTTTCACCAGCAAAACCGGAATCGATTTGCCCGGCGAAAGTCAAGGCAGAGTACAGTTTCGTTATCCGGTTGAAGTCGCAACCGGTACCTACGGACAAGGCGGTGTGTTCGTCACTCCGATCCAGCAGCTGATGGCTTATGCGGCAATCGCCAACGGAGGCAAGCTGATGGAGCCGTATGTCGTGAAGAAGGTGCTGGATCCGGAAACCGGTAAAGTCATCTCCGAACGGCAGCCGAAAGTGATTCGGCAAGTCGTGTCCGAAGCGAAGGCGAAGGAGATCAGCGGTTACTTGGAGCAGGTCGTTACCGACGATCGCGGCACCGGCAAACGGGCGCGCTTGGATGAATATCGCGTGGCGGGGAAAACCGGAACCGCCAACATCGTCAAGAACGGTGAGTACGCGGCTTGCGACTGGGTCGTTTCGTTCATCGGCTATGCGCCGGCAGAGGACCCGCGCATAGCGGTGGCCGTCATTATCGATTCCCCGAATTTAGGCTGCGACTCGAACAATGCCGGACTGGCGACAACGCCTGTCTTCAAAGAAATTGTATCGCAAAGCTTGCGCTATATGGGAGTGCCGACGGAGCGTAAAGCCGGCGACACCGCAGAGGAAGGGACGAACGTTCAATCCGTGAAAACCGAAGCCGAGCTTATAACCGTGCCGGATGTGTCGGATATGGAGACGGCGGCGGCGGTGAAGGAGCTCAAGGCGAGAGGCCTCGCGGCGGAATCGCTCGGAAGCGGGCCGAAGGTGCTCGGGCAATATCCTTCGAAGGGGGAACAAATCTCGGAAGGATCTAAGGTGATCCTGCTTACTGCCGACCGGGATCAGGCCGCCATACCGGACTTCACCGGACAAAGCTTGCGCGACGTCGTTCAAGTGGCTTCGCTGCTCGGCCTTAGGTTCGAAGCAGAGGGCGAAGGATATGTCGTCAGCCAGGAAGTAACGGAAGCGCAAGGCGAGAAAGTGCTGAAGGTGGTTCTGAAGCCTCTGCACGAATGGCCGAAGGATAACGGCCCGCCGGAAGAAGGCGACACAGGCGAAGGAGCGAAACATGGAACCGATCCGCCTGACGATGCGGAAAGCGGCGGGGACGGCGGCGAAGCTTCGCCGGCTCAGGGAGACGCTGCCGGATAGCGCGTCCTCCCGGGCTTGTTCTACCTACCGTTTGTCCCGAATAGTCTATTAGTAATTACTATAGGACTCGTTCGAGGACAAGGGGGAGGGGTTTCATGCGCGCTTCCAGCGTTACGCTGCGGCGTAGACTGTACTCTGTGCTGGTGTTGGGGACAATCCTTTTTATAGCGTTAATCGTTCGGCTCGGCTGGGTACAGCTGGCGATGGGGCCGGAGCTGTCTGCAAAGGCGGAAGAATCGTGGAGGCGGGAAATTCCGTTCGCGGCCAAGCGGGGCGAAATATGGGACCGCAACGGAGAACGGCTCGCCTACAACGTCACGACGCCTACCGTCTGGGCGCTGCCCGCTCAGATCGACAATCCGAAGGATACCGCCGCGCAGCTGTCGCGCATTCTCGGGATGACCGAGGAGAGCGTGTATAAAACGATTACCAAGCGGGAAATGATCGTCAAAATTCAGCCGGGAGGCCGCAAAATTACGCAGCAGAAAGCGGCGGACGTTCGAAAGCTTGCGCTGCCGGGCATCGTCGTCGCGGAGGACAACAAGCGCTATTATCCGTATGATCAGCTTGCCGCTCACGTACTCGGATTTACCGGCATCGACAATCAAGGCTTGACCGGGGTCGAGGCGAAATACGACAAGGAGCTGCAGGGTCATCGAGGCAATGTCGCGTTTTTGTCGAATGCGAGCGGCGATAGGATGCCGAATTCGTCCGAAAAATATATTCCTCCGAAGGACGGACTGAATTTAGAGCTCACCATCGATAAATATATACAAACCGCCATGGAGCGGGAGCTGGATCAGGCGATGGTCAAATACCAGCCGGACCATATTATTTCCATCGCGGTCGATCCGACGAACGGCGAAGTGCTGGCGATGGCGAGCCGTCCGAGCTATGAGCCCGGCAATTATCAGCAATACGCGACGGAAGTGTATAACCGCAATTTGCCGATCTGGATGACGTATGAGCCCGGTTCTACTTTCAAGATCATCACATTGGCCGCGGCGCTCGAGGAAGGCAAAGTGAGACTGAACGACCGATTCCACGATCCCGGCGCGGTGGAGGTCGGCGGCGCGCGGCTTCGCTGCTGGAAGAGAGGCGGGCACGGCTCCCAGACGTTCCGGGAGGTCGTCGAAAATTCGTGCAACCCCGGCTTCGTTGCGCTTGGCCAGCGGCTCGGGAAAGAAACGCTGTTCGACTACATTAAAAAATTCGGCTTCGGCACCAAGACCGGCATCGACCTCGGCGGCGAAGAGAACGGAATTATGTTCAAGCTCGATCGAGTAGGCCCTGTCGAGCTTGCCACGACCTCGTTCGGTCAAGGGGTGTCCGTGACGCCGATTCAGCAAATTATGGCGGTTTCGGCGGCGGTCAACGGCGGCAAGCTGTACAAACCGCATGTCGCAAAGGCTTGGATTCATCCGGAAACGGGCGAAGTGGTCGATCAGGTTGAGCCGGAACTCGTAGGAACGGTTATTTCCGAAGAAACCTCGAAGAAGGTTCGCGAGACGCTGGAGTATGTCGTGGCGCAAGGCACGGGCCGCAACGCCTTTATCGACGGCTACCGCGTCGGCGGCAAAACCGGTACGGCGCAGAAGGTCGTGAACGGCCGCTATTCCGCGAGCGAGCATATCGTATCGTTCATCGGGTTCGCGCCGGCGGACGATCCGAAGATCGTCATTTACACCGCCGTCGACAACCCGAAGGGGCTGCAGTTCGGCGGACTGATCGCCGCGCCGATCGTCAAGAACATTATGGAGGACGCGCTGCGCTACATGGGCGTTCCGCCGCGGAAGGACGGAGTGAAGGAGGAGTACCGTTATGGGCTGGATACCCCGACGGCCGTCGTTCCGAATCTCGTTGGCCAAACCGTGTCGGAAATTTATGAAAGCCTCAACTCCAATTTCCGCCTTGCGAAATACGGCTCGGGCAATACGGTCATCATGCAGGAGCCGAAGGCCGGGACGAAATTGCCCCGGGGCTCGACGATTCAAATTTATTTATCGAAAGACGAACCTAAGAATTCGAAGGAAACGAAGAAGAAATAGGCGCTTCCATGTTAAAGAAAACGATTTTCACCCCATAATATAGAAATGATTGTGTTAATGAACGGAGGAAATTCCATGCAAATCCGTGAGCTCGCCTCGCTGTTTTTGCTTTCCCGCATCATAGGCGACGACAATACCGAGGTGACGGGCGTAACGGCCGATTCCCGGCATGTTACACCGGGGTGTTTATTTATATGCGTCCCGGGCTATACGGTGGACGGACACGATTACGCAGAGGCGGCGGCGAATCAAGGCGCAGCCGCGCTTGTCGTCGAGCGGGAGCTTCCGCTTCACTTGCCCCAGCTTGTCGTACGGGATGCGAAGCGAGCGATGGCGCGCATCGCAAGCCGGATGTACGGCTATCCGAGCCGCGAGCTGAAGGTGATCGGCGTAACGGGCACGAACGGGAAAACGACGACGGCGATGCTCATCGAAGGCATCTTGAGCGCGGCCGGCTTCGAAACGGGACTGATGGGCACCGTTCGGACGAAGGTCGGCGGCGTAACGAAGGAATCGAAAAACACGACGGCGGACGCGCTTGCCCTGCAGAGCACATTCCGCAGCATGCGCGACGCCGGCGCGCAATATTGCGTCATGGAGGTTTCCTCGCACGCGCTGGAGCAGGGCCGGGTGATCGGCACCGATTTCCGGACCGCTGTGTTTACGAATTTGACGCAGGATCATCTGGACTACCACGGCACGATGGAGCAGTATGCCGCCGCGAAGGAGCTGTTTTTCGCCAGACTCGGCAACGCGGAGGAGAATCACGGGCCGGGTAAGTTCGCCGTGCTCAACGCCGACGACCCTGTTCACGCCCGATATAAACGGGTAACCGCCGCAGAGACGATTACTTACGGAATCGACAGCGAAGCGGACGTACGGGCGTCCGATATTCGGATGAGCGCGCAGGGCACAAGCTTTCGGCTTTCTAGCTTTGCAGGCGATGCGTACGTAAACGTGAAGCTGATCGGCAAGTTCAACGTATACAACGCGCTTGCCGCCATCGCCGCGACGCTGGCGGAGCGCCTGCCGCTCGCAGCCGTCGTCGCCGCGCTGGAAAGCATCCCCGGCGTGGAAGGCCGCGTCGAGCCGGTCGACGCAGGCCAGCCGTTCGCCGTGCTCGTCGATTACGCGCATACGCCGGACGGTCTTCTGAACGTGCTGAACACCGTCAATGAAATTAAACGGGGGCGGGTCATCACCGTGTTCGGCTGCGGCGGGGACCGCGACAAGACGAAGCGGCCGATTATGGGCCGCATCGCCGCCGAGCGCAGCGATTATGCCATCGTAACGTCCGACAATCCCCGTTCCGAACACCCGGAGTCGATTATGCGGGACATCGAGGCGGGAATTTTGGAGGCGGGGGTGGAACGCACCCGTTACGAATTGATTGCGGACCGGAAACGGGCGATCGAAAAAGCGGTTGAAATGGCAGGCCCCGAAGATGTAGTATTGATTGCGGGCAAGGGACATGAAACGTACCAAATCATCGGCGGCGCCACGTATGAGTTCGATGACCGCGCTGTCGCACGGGAAGCGATTCGAGGTGCCTGACATATGATAAAAGCTGACATACAACAAATTGTTCAATGGACCGGCGGAAAGCTGTCCGCGGGAAATGAAACCGCCGCGGAAACGAAAATTGCGGGCGTATCGACCGACACGCGGTCGATCGTTACCGGCAATTTGTTCGTTCCGCTGATCGGAGAGAAATTTAATGGCCATACCTACGTCACGGAAGCCGTCGGCCTCGGCGCCTCTGCGGTGCTGTGGCAGGACAATCAAGGGGAGCCGCCCGAATCCGTGACGGCCGTAATTGTCGACGACTCTCTGAAGGCTTATCAACGATTGGCGGCAGCTTACCGTTCGACGCTTCCGCTCACGATCGTCGGCATTACCGGCAGCAACGGAAAGACGACGACGAAGGATATGACGGCCGCCGTACTCGGAATGAAATATAAGGTTCATAAGACGCAAGGGAACCTGAACAATCATATCGGCTTGCCGCGGACGCTGCTGGCGCTTGAACCGGACACGGAGGTCGCCGTGCTCGAAATGGGGATGAGCGGCTTCGGCGAAATCGAGCTGCTTGCCGGCATAGCGAACCCGGATGCCGTCGTTATTACGAATATCGGAGAAGCTCACCTTCTCCAGCTCGGATCCCGCGACGGCATTGCGAAAGCGAAGCTGGAAATATTGAGCGGTCTGAAGGAGGGGGGATTGTTCGTCTCCCCCGGCGACGAGCCGCTCATCGATCGATATGAAGGAGACGCGAACAAGCCGTCCGCTTACCGCAAGCTGCGCTTCGGGGAAGGCGGCGGCAACGATTTGGTGCTGCGGGAGGTGCGGATCGGAGAAGCGCAGACCGAATTCCGCACGCACGATTCGTCAGTCGCCTTCACGATTCCGCTGCTCGGGAAGCATAACGCAATGAACGCGCTTGCCGCGATCTTGATCGGCCGCTCGTTCGGCATCCCGGACGAAACCATCGCGGAAGGTCTCCGCGCAATGACTCCGACCGGCATGCGCATCGAGCGGCTGGAAGGCGTGAACGGCATCACGCTGCTGAACGACGCCTACAATGCCAGCCCCGCCTCGATGAAAGCCGCGCTGGAGCTGCTCGCCGCCGCCAAGAGCTACCGCCGCAAATTCGCGGTGCTCGGCGATATGCTGGAGCTGGGCGAGCAAGAGAAGGAGCTGCATCGGGACATCGGCCGCTTCATCGACCCGCATACTGCAGATTACGTCTTTACCTACGGAGAGCTGGGGAAACAGATTGCGCACGAAGCGTCGAAACGTTTCGATTCCGGTTATGTGGAGGCTTTCGATTCGAAGGAAGATATCGTGCGGAAAATCGAACAAACCGCCGGACCCGGCGACGTGGTGCTCGTCAAAGCATCCCGCGGCATGAGGCTGGAGGATATTGTGAACTCGCTCCGCAAGGAGAAGTAAAGGAGAGGGCTTTACCTTGGAACTTAATCCGATCTTATTTACAATGGGCGTTTCTTTCGCTCTGGCAGTCATCCTCGGCCCTCTCTTTATTCCGGTGCTGCGGCGGATGAAGTTCGGCCAGCAAATCCGGGAGGAAGGGCCGAAAGGACATCAGAAAAAAGCCGGCACGCCTACTATGGGCGGCATTATTATATTAATCGCGTTGACGCTGTCGTTTATGCGCTTTTCCATGCGTTCCCCGGAGTTTTATATTTTGCTGATCGCCTCGCTCGGGTTCGGACTGATCGGGTTTTTGGACGATTACATCAAAATCGCTTTTAAACGCTCCTTGGGCTTGACGGCAAAGCAAAAGCTGTTCGGCCAGCTGCTGTTTTCCGTCGTCATCTGCGTCATGCTGTTTATGAACGGACACAACACCGATTTGACGATTCCGGGCACGCAGCTGGCGATTCCGCTCGGATGGCTTTATTATCCGTTCATTATTTTGCTGATGCTCGGCATGTCGAACGCGGTCAACTTCACCGACGGACTGGACGGTCTGCTGTCGGGAACGAGCGCGGTCGCCTTCGGAGCGTTCGCCGTCATCGCGATGATCCATACGGAGCACGAATCGGCGTTTTTCTCGGCGGCGATGATCGGCGCGGTGCTCGGCTTTCTTGTGTTTAACGCGCATCCCGCGAAAGTGTTTATGGGAGATACGGGAAGCCTCGGAATCGGCGGCGGCATTACGGCTGTCGCTATTTTGACGAAGACGGAGCTGCTGCTGCTCTTGATCGGGGGCGTATTCGTCATCGAAGTGCTGTCCGTCATTATCCAAGTCGTGTCGTTTAAGACGAGGGGCAAGCGCGTGTTCAAAATGAGTCCGATTCACCATCATTTCGAGCTTACGGGCTGGTCGGAGTGGAGAGTCGTCGTTACGTTCTGGCTGGCGGGAGTCGTGCTGGCCGGACTTGGAATTTATATCAACGAGGGGTTGTAGCATATGCTCCATCCGGAAAGTTACAAAGGCCGCAAGGTCGTCGTGCTCGGCCTTGCGCGCAGCGGCGTGGCTGTCGCGCAAGTTTTTCACCGCGCGGGCGCCGTCGTAACGGTTAACGATAAAAAGGAACGTTCATTATGCCCTGAAGCCGACGATTTGGCGGCTCTGGGTATTTCTGTTATTTGCGGGGGGCATCCGGACGATTTGATCGATCAAGACGTCAGCCTCGTTGTCAAAAATCCGGGCATTCCGTATTCGATCGCTCCGATCGAGAAAGCGGTTCGGCTCGGCATCGAGGTCGTCACCGAGGTGGAGGTCGCGTACCATGTATGCTCGGCGCCGATCATCGGTATTACGGGCTCGAACGGAAAAACGACGACAACGACATTGACCTCCCTCATGCTGACCGAATCGGGCGTGAACGCCGTCGCTGCCGGCAACATCGGCCGCGCGTTGACCGAAGCCGCATTGGAGGCTGTGCCGGATCAATGGCTCGTCGCGGAGCTCAGCTCCTTTCAATTGAAGGGAACGACCGATTTTCGGCCGAAGGTGGCCGTGCTGCTGAATTTGTACGAAACGCATCTCGACTATCACGGCACGATGGAGGACTATGCGGCGTCCAAGGCGAAGCTGTTTGCCAACCAGACGTCCGGCGATACGGCGGTGTTGAACTGGGACAACCCGTTCTGCCGTTCGCTCCTGCCGTCGGTCAAAGCGAACGTGCTGCCGTTTTCATATACCGAGCGGCTGGATAAAGGCGTTTACTTGGACGGCGATAAAGTAATGTACGCGAACGGCGGCAGCCCTGACGAAATTATGCCGGTGAGCGAGATCGCCATGAAGGGCTCCTTTAACGTGGAGAACGCGCTTGCCGCGGCTGCGGCCGCCCTGTCCGCGGGAGCGAAGCTTGAAGCGGTGCGCAGCGTACTCGCCTCCTTCGGCGGCGTGGAGCATCGGCTGGAGTTTGTACGGGAGTTGAACGGCATTTCGTTCTACAACAATTCCAAGGCGACCAATTCAACCGCAACAATCAAGACGATCGGGGCGTTCGAGCGGGAGAACATCGTGCTCATCTGCGGCGGACTGGACCGGGGGGCCGATTACGCGGACCTGCTCCCGGTATTCAAGGAACGCGTCCGGGCGGTCGTCACGATGGGGCAAACGCGGGAGAAGCTGAATGGAATCGCCGAGCTCGCAGGAATAGAACGCCGCAAAACGGTCGAAGCTTGTGACAACCCGCAAGAGGCGATCGCTCAAGCGGTCCGCGCCGCGTATGAATTTGCGTCGCCTGGAGACGTCGTGCTGCTGTCTCCGGCCTGCGCAAGCTGGGATATGTTTCCTTCCTACGAGGAACGCGGACGCATGTTTAAGCAATCCGTGCATACCTTGTAATAGAGGTTGTACAAGGGGGATTAAACTTGTGCCGCCTCTTACACAAGACGTGAAGAGGTGTGTCTCGTATGCCGAAAGCTCGTTCCGCGCCGGATGTTTACATTTTGCTGGCGACGCTCGGATTGCTCGGAATCGGAATCGTCATGGTTTACAGCGCAAGCGCCGTGCTTGCGTTTCACGAGTACGGCGATTCGTTCTATTATTTGAAGCGGCAGCTCATATTTGCCGGCCTTGGTCTTGTCGCCATGTATTTTACCATGAACCTGGATTATTGGGTGCTGAAGAAGTACGCTAAAATCGGCTTAATCGTCTGCTTCGCGCTGCTTGTCATCGTGCTGATTCCCGGCATCGGCGTCGTAAGAGGCGGCGCCAGAAGCTGGCTCGGCATCGGAAGCTTCGGCATTCAGCCGTCGGAATTCATGAAGCTGGCGATGGTCGTGTTTATGGCAAAATACTTGTCGGACAACCAGGCTTCCTTATCCAAGTTTACGACGGGCTTGCTGCCTCCGCTGGGGCTGCTCGGCCTTGCCTTCGGACTCATCATGCTGCAGCCCGATCTGGGCTCCGGCGCAGTGCTTGTCGGCTCCACGCTGATTATCATTTACACGGCCGGCGCCAGAATCTCTCACTTGGCCGGCTTGGGAACGGTAGGAGTAGCCGGCTTTGTGGGGCTCATACTGACGGCGCCGTACCGCATGAAGCGGATCACCGGCTTTTTGGACCCGTGGTCCGACCCGCTCGGCTCCGGCTATCAAATCATTCAATCGCTGTATGCGATCGGGCCGGGCGGCTTGATCGGCCTCGGTCTCGGCGCCAGCCGCCAAAAGCACAGCTACCTGCCCGAGCCGCAAACCGACTTTATTTTTTCGATCGTCGCCGAGGAGCTCGGCTTTATCGGCGGAGCGCTTGTGCTGCTTCTGTTTCTGCTGCTGGTGTGGCGCGGCATGCGGACGGCCATCACGGCTCCGGATTCGTTCGGCAGCTTGCTGGCGGTCGGCATTATCGGCATTTTTGCCGTTCAAGTATTTATTAATATCGGCGTAGTTATCGGCATGCTGCCGGTTACCGGCATCACGCTGCCGCTCATCTCGGCGGGCGGCTCGTCGCTTACGCTGCTGCTGACGGCCATCGGCATTTTGCTTAACGTTTCGAGGTATTCCAGGTGAAGTAAGGGGGCAGGAACCCTTTTTCCCATATTGATGAAAAGGTACTGGGCATTTGTCACACTCTCTCGCGCGGGTACATAGTATATCGCATGAATGAACCGTCAGAAACGCTGACTTTACCCTATGCGTTGATGTCCGCGAGAGAACGAGTTCCCTCATGCCCGAAAATTAGCAAGGAGGTACGACTATGCGGCAACTCATCGATCAGCTGCGAGCTTCCGAGGTGGGAGACATTTATCCGAACGAACGGCTGGCAAACCATACGACATGGAAAATTGGCGGTCCGGCCGACGTCCTCGTCGTTCCGAAGGGGAAGCGGGAGCTGGCGGATACGATCCGCATCGCCGGAGAAAGCGGCGTTCCTTGGACGACGATCGGCCGCGGCTCGAACGTACTCGTATCCGACGAAGGCATTGCGGGAATCGTGATCAAGCTGGGAAAGGCGTTCGACTACGTAAGGTTTGAGGATACGCTGGTCATAGCGGGAGGGGCTTATTCGTTCATTAAGCTTTCCGTCATGTCCGGTCAAGAGGGACTCACCGGCTTGGAATTTGCAGGGGGCATTCCGGGCAGCGTAGGCGGCGCCGTTTATATGAACGCGGGGGCGATGAGCTCTGACGTTTCACGCATTCTGAAATCCGCCGAAGTAATACTATCGAATGGTGAATTGGCGGTATGGAGCGCAGAGGACTTTCAATTCGCCTACCGGCATTCCTCGCTGCATAAGACGCCTGCGATCGTGACCGAAGCCGTGTTCCGGCTCAAGCACGGAGACCGCAGAGAAATAGCGGCGATGATGGCCGCCTACAAAGAGCGCAGGCTTCGCACGCAGCCGCTGGCGGATGCTTGTGCGGGGAGCGTGTTCCGCAATCCGGAAGGGACGCACGCGGCGAAGCTGATCGAGGAAGCGGGCCTGAAGGGAACGCGTGTAGGAGGCGCTGAAGTTTCGACGCTGCATGCAAACTTTATCGTCAACACCGGCAATGCAACGGCGGAAGATGTGCTTGCCTTGATGAAACATATCCAACAAACCGTCGAACAAAAATTCGGTATTCGATTGGTTCCGGAAGTGTTGGAGGTGGGCGGGCGCTAATTCCGGAGGTGGAACATTGGAGAAACTGGTGATTGAAGGCGGGCGGCCTTTGCAAGGCACGGCACGCATCGACGGAGCCAAAAACGCGGCGCTGCCGGTTCTTGCCGCCAGCCTATTGGCGGAAGGCAAAAGCTTGATCGACAATGTGCCCGATTTACTGGACATCCATGTCATGCTGGATATTTTGCGCGCACTTGGCGCTCGTGCGTCTTATTCCGGCAAAATAGCGGCCGTCGACGCTTCGACGGTAAACTCTTCCGAAATTCCGGAAGAATTGATGAGCAAAATGCGCTCCTCCATCTTTCTGATGGGGCCGCTGCTGGCGCGGTTCGGCGAGGTTACCGTCTACCAGCCGGGCGGCTGCGCGATCGGAGAAAGAAAGATCGATCTCCATCTGAGAGGGCTGCAGGCGCTTGGAGCCGCCGTCACGGAATCCGGCAACCGAATCGAATGCCGGGCGTCAAAACTAATAGGCGCCGATATTGTGCTTGATTTTCCAAGCGTCGGCGCGACGGAAAACATTATGATGGCTGCGGTGACGGCGGAAGGAATCACTACGATCTCAAACGCCGCGCGAGAGCCGGAAATTTGGGATTTGCAGCAGTTTTTGAACAAAATGGGGGCCAAAATCATAGGCGCCGGCACGGACACGATTACGATCGAAGGAACCGGGAAGCTGCTTCCCTGCGAGCATAAGATTATTCCCGATCGCATCGTAACGGGCACGCTGATGGTTGCCGCCGCCGCAACGGGCGGAAATATTACGCTGGAGGGCGTCGTTCCGGGGCATCTTGCGTCGGTGGTCCATGTCCTGCGCAGAGCAGGTGTTCAAATCGCAATCGACGATGATATAATGAGTATCAGCGGCGCGGGCAGACCCCGCGCGATCGAAAGAATCGTAACAAGTCCGTACCCGTCTTTCCCGACGGATTTGCAGGCGCAGATGATGGTCCTGCTTTCGCTGGCCGACGGGCTCAGCGTTCTGAAGGAGACGGTGTTTGAGGGCCGATACCGTCATGTAAGCGAATTGTGCGCGATGGGCGCCGATATTCGCATGGACGGAAATCTCGCCTTTATCCGAGGCGTTCCGCGGCTGTACGGCGCTTCGGTCGAAGCTACCGACTTGCGGGCCGGCGCTGCCCTGGTGATCGCCGGACTCGCCGGGAAGGGAACAACCGTCATCGATCAGATTCATCACATTGACCGCGGTTACGAGTCCATTGAAATCATCTTCAGCCGACTCGGCGCTCAAATCCAGCGCGTCGCATCGCATTCTCAGGACCGCATCGCGTTATAGAGCTCGCAAGCATTTCTGCAATGCGAATTGCCGAACCGTTTGTCCCTTCCTTAATTGCGGGAGGGACTACTGTTGTTACGAAAATAGGACAACCTGATCTATCACCCTAGTAACCGTTGTAAGAAGGATGGTGTTTTCGTGCCTGAGCTGCAGCCGATGCCGGTCGTGCGGGGGACGCGTCCCAAAAGAAGAAGCAACAAGAAGCTCTTGCTTCTGTTATTTTTGTTTTTTATCGCATTAATGGGTGTGTTGTTTTTTCAATCATCCTTCAGCAAAATCCATAAGATCGACGTTACGGGAGCGAAGCTGCTCGCGACTGGCGAGATTATCGAAGCGGCCGGCATCAAGACGGGCGACCATTTCTTTGCCAAGGGGGCGAAGGATATGGAGCGCGGCATCGAGAAGCTGGGCGCTGTGGAAAGCGTGAAGGTGACGAAGCGGTTTCCGGGCGGCATTCGAATCGACGTTAAGGAATTTCCCGTCGTCGCTCTGGAAATCGACGATGAAGGGAAGCTTGTCGGCCTGTTGTCGAGCGGCTTCCCGGTTCCTTATACGGAAAGCGCGGACGCCGCGCCGGGGCCGCTGTTGACCGGTTGGACCGATCAGGAGCTGAAGAAGAGCCTCTGTTTGGCGCTCGGATCGATTCCGCCGGAGCTGATGTCCGATGTATCGGAAATTCGGCCGATCCCAATAGATTCGTACCCGGATCGTATTTTGATGTATACCCGTTCGCGATACGAAGTAATTACCCGGATCGCCTATTTGCCTCAAAAAATACCGCTTCTTGACGATTATGTATATGACATGAAGAGCGGCGGAAGAACGGAAGGCAGAATCTTTTTGCTTGAGACGGATTACGGGAACGGCTTCGATGACGGAGCTGCCGGCGAGTCCGCGGAAGAGCCCGCCGATAAACCGTAATTGGAAAAAGAGTCTATTCAATCATTTCATATCATGCTAGAATTAATGTTATGAATTTTATGGCCTCTTCCGCAAAGATCCGATTATTTCCTTTAAAAACCATTGAAATTGACGGACGAAAAAAGAGGGAAATCCGGTCCTGTGTTGAATATGTATACAGTTCTAGTCTATTTTTGTAATCAGTCTTTACAATTGCGGGAGGTGCCTCGTTTTGAGCGGCAACGACATCATCGTCAGCTTGGACATCGGGACGTCCAAAGTCCGCGCCATCATTGGTGAATTGACGGGCGGCTCCATCAATATCGTCGGCGTCGGCTCCGTCGATTCCGAAGGTATACGTAAGGGAGCCATCGTTGATATAGATCAGACGGTTCAATCGATCAAGAGTGCGGTTGATCATTCTGAACGTATGGTCGGAGTACAAATTTCGGATGTGTACGTCGGGATTTCCGGCAATCACATTCAGCTTCAATCGAGCCATGGCGTTGTCGCGGTTTCGAACGAAGACCGGGAAATCGGAAATGATGATATAGAGCGGGTGCTTCAGGCGGCGAAAGTTATCGCGCTTCCACCCGAACGGGAAATTATCGGCATCGTTCCGAAGCAGTATATCGTCGACGGACTTGAGGGCATTCAAGATCCTCGGGGAATGATCGGCGTACGCCTCGAGGTGGAGGCATCGGTCATCACCGGCGCGAAAACATCCATACATAATTTGCTTCGTTGCGTCGAGAAGGCCGATCTGAAAGTAGCCGGGTTGATATTAATGCCGCTCGCGGCGGGTCATATGGCTTTGTCGAAGGATGAGAAGCAGCTCGGCACCGTGCTCGTCGATATCGGGGCGGGCGCGACGACGATTTCCGTCTTCCAGGGCGGAATCATGACCGCGACTTCCACGCTTCCGCTCGGCGGCGAATTCGTCACGAACGACATTTCGATCGGGCTGCGGACGCAGTTCGAGATCGCCGAGAAGATCAAGCTGAAATACGGCTGCGCTTCGGTGGAAGCCGCCGCCGCGGACCAGTTGTTCAAAGTGACGCGCATCGGCTCCAATGTAGAGAAGGAATTTTCGCAGGTGGACCTTGCGAACATTATCGAACCTCGGATGCAGGAAATATTCGAGCTGATCAAAGCGGAGGTTAAGCGGATGCGGCCTGCGGGCGACTTGCCGGGAGGATACGTCCTCACGGGCGGAGCCGCTTCTTTGCCGGCCGTGCTGCCGGTCGCGCAAGCGGTGTTTGATACGTCGGTTCGGATAGCGGTGCCCGATTACGTCGGCGTTCGCGATCCTGCATTTGCAAGCGGAGTCGGAATCATAACATATGTTGCTAAATATTTGCGGTCACGAAGCACAGTCTCCGTTAAGAAACCATCCGGCAAGAAGGCGGCGGAGAGCAACAAGCCGAGCCTGATCGATCGGTTAAAAAATTTGTTCAGCGAGTTTATCTAGCAAGGAGGAGACTTTGACATGTTGGAATTTGATCTCGACATGGACCAACTGGCACAAATAAAAGTCATCGGCGTAGGCGGCGGCGGAAGCAACGCGGTAAACCGAATGATCGATAACGGCGTGAAGGGCGTCGAATTTATTACGGTAAATACGGACGCGCAGGCGCTTCATCTCGCGAAATCCGAAATGAAGCTGCAATTGGGCGACAAGCTGACGCGCGGTCTCGGCGCGGGCGCTAATCCCGAGGTAGGAAAGAAAGCCGCGGAGGAGTCCCGCGAGCAGATCATAAACGCGCTCAAGGGCGCGGACTTGGTGTTCGTTACCGCCGGCATGGGCGGCGGCACGGGAACCGGCGCAGCGCCCGTCATTGCGGAAATCGCCCGCGAATGCGGCGCGCTTACCGTCGGTGTCGTAACGCGCCCGTTCACGTTCGAAGGCCGCAAGCGCCAACAGCAGGCCGAGGCGGGGATTGCCGCTTTGAAGGAAAAGGTCGATACGCTGATCATTATTCCGAACGACCGGCTGCTTGAAATCGTAGATAAGAAGACGCCGATGCTTGAAGCGTTCCGCGAAGCGGACAACGTGCTCCGCCAAGGCGTACAGGGCATCTCCGACTTGATCATGGTGCCGGGTCTCATCAACCTCGACTTCGCGGACGTGAAGACGATCATGACCGAACGCGGCTCCGCCTTGATGGGCATCGGCCGCGCCAGCGGCGAGAACCGCGCGGCCGAAGCGGCGAAGCGCGCCATCATGAGCCCGCTGCTCGAAACGTCGATCGAAGGCGCGCGCGGCGTCATCATGAATATTACCGGCGGTGCGGATCTCAGCTTGTTTGAAGTGAATGAAGCGGCCGAGATCGTCATCGCCTCCACCGATCCCGAAGTGAACATGATCTTCGGGGCCATTATCGATGAATCGTTGAAGGAAGAAATCAAGGTAACGGTCATCGCCACCGGCTTCGATCTGAAGCCGAGCCAGCCTCCGGCGCGGAAGCCTTCTTTCGCTGCCGAACCGCAGCAGCCGGAACAGCGCACATCGAATTTGCGCCCGTTCAATTCTTCGTCCCAGGCAGGCGGCGACCAATTGGACATTCCGACGTTTTTGCGCAACCGCAATCGGACGCTGTCGGACGATTAATTTCATACGGTGGACTCAAGCAAACCTCGTACCGAATTTTATTTTCGGTGCGAGGTTTTTGTTATGACGATACAGAGTATTTACCCTACGCGATGCTAACGGACACCACAGACGTTAAATCGCCATTTTACCCACCTTCCTACGGCTAACGGACACCAAAGACGCTATATCCCGATTTTTGGCGCTGACCCCGGCATTTTCGGGGCATTAACTGCAGTGGTGTCCGTTAAAACCGCAAACTCCATGTTTAGCGCCGAATAACTGCATCCCTGTCCGTAAGCGCGTTTCTATGTCCGTAATACCTTTTCTTATGCGTTGGTGTAACGTTTCGACAAAAATACCGACGATTTTACAGCACAGTTAGACAGACATTGGAAAAGGTTTTCGATATACTAGCTTTCGAAGACGAAGCGGTGCTCGCCACAGTCGGACGGAGGCGGGAACAGACGTATGGTTGTGTATGTGGACATCGTTTTCCTAACGAATTTCGTTCTCGATTTCGCACTGCTTCTCGCGACGGCGCGCATACGGAAAATACGCCCGTCGGCATGGCGCCTAATCCTCGCATCCATGATCGGCGCTTCTTATGTGCTGATGATGTTCGTACCTGAGCTGGCCATTTTTTACACGTTTGTTGTTAAATGTTTATTTTCCGCCGCCATGATTATGACGGCTTTCGGTTACAAAACTTTGGGCAGATTTGCAGGCACGCTGGCGGCTTTCTACGGAGTGAATTTCGCCGCGGCGGGAACCGTGTTCGCCGTTCATTACATGGCGCGTTCGTCAAGCGAAGTCGTTAACGGAATCGTATTCTCGCAGACGGGCGGTGCGATGCGGGGAACGGGCATGAGCCTTTGGTACATCTTGGTGATGGCGGGACTCGGGATTTGGTTGTTCCGGGTCGTCCATTCCGGAGCGAAGCGGAAAGAGACGAAGGCTCAGTTTTTGACGGAGGTGGAAGTGCGGATCGAAGGGACGACGATCAACTGCCAAGGCTTGATCGATACCGGCAATCATCTGTACGATCCGCTCACCCGCACGCCCGTCATGGTCATGGAAGCATCGCTTTGGAGCCCGCACGTGCCGCAGCAATGGCTTGACGCCATTCGCAGCGGAGAGGCCGATTCGATTGTAGGGCGAATGGGCGGAGAGTCGGAGGAAGCGTTTCCGTGGCCCGAAAGAATACGGCTCGTGCCTTATCGAGGGATTAACGGCCGTACGAAATTTATGCTTGCGATGAAGCCGGACGAGGTTGCAATTATGCAGGACGGAAGGCGCATAGCCGTCGATAAGGTGCTGATCGGCTTAGACGGCGGACAGTTAAGCTCCGAGGGAGCGTATCGGGCCATCGTGCATCCGGCGTTGGTGAGTTGAGCTTATTATGGATTTCGCCATCATCTCACCGTGCCGCACGAATACGGTTCACAACATTCTGAGGGGGAACATCCTTATGCTGCTGAAATGGAAGCTCATGATGACGTTATGGTATTACCGCTTATTGTTCGTGCTTCGCTTAAAGAGCGAGGAGATTTATTACATAGGCGGCAGTGAAGCGCTTCCTCCTCCCCTGACTAGAGAAGAAGAGGAGTATTTGCTGGGCAAGCTGACGACCGGCGACGCCGCGATTCGCGCCATGCTGATCGAGCGGAATTTGCGGCTTGTCGTATACATAGCGCGCAAGTTCGAAAATACGGGCATCAATATCGAGGACTTGGTGTCCATCGGAACGATCGGCTTGATCAAGGCTGTCAACACGTTCGATCCGGACAAAAAGATCAAGCTTGCCACCTACGCATCGCGCTGCATCGAGAACGAAATCCTTATGTATTTGCGCCGGAACAGCAAGCTGCGCACGGAGGTTTCGTTCGACGAGCCGCTGAACATCGATTGGGACGGCAACGAGCTGCTGCTGTCCGACGTGCTCGGGACGGAGAACGATACGATCTACCGCAACATCGAAGAGCAGGTTGACCGTAAGCTGCTGCAGAAGGCGCTCGACAAGCTCACCGAACGCGAGCGGATCATTATGGAGCTTCGATTCGGCCTGCAGGACGGAGAGGAGAAGACGCAGAAGGACGTGGCCGATATGCTCGGCATTTCGCAGTCGTATATTTCGCGTCTGGAGAAGCGGATTATTAAGCGGCTCCGCAAAGAATTCAATAAGATGGTGTAACGGCTTGACAATTTCGTTGCGTTTGTTCAAGAATATTCTCCCATCCCTCGGAGATACTGACAGCTAACGTCTCTCCTTGGGAGGTATTTGCAACAATGACTCGCAACAAAGTTGAGATTTGCGGTGTGGATACTTCAAAGCTGCCGGTGCTTACCAACGCCGAAATGCGCGAGCTGTTCGTCGCGCTGCAGCAGCATAACGAGCGAACCGCGAGAGAGAAACTCGTCAACGGCAACCTGAGACTCGTGCTCAGCGTCATTCAACGCTTCAATAACCGCGGGGAGTTTGTCGACGATTTGTTTCAAGTCGGGTGTATCGGGCTGATGAAGGCCATCGATAATTTCGATCTTAGCCAGAACGTGAAGTTTTCGACGTATGCGGTGCCGATGATCATCGGGGAAATCAGACGGTATTTAAGGGACAACAACCCGATCCGAGTGTCGCGGTCGCTGCGGGATATCGCCTACAAGGCGCTGCAGGTTCGGGATTCCCTCACGAACAAAAACTCCCGTGAGCCGACCATTCTCGAAATTTCGCAGGAGCTGAACGTACCGAAGGAGGATGTCGTATTCGCGCTGGATGCGATTCAGGATCCGGTGTCGCTCTTCGAGCCGATCTATCAGGATGGCGGCGATCCGATCTACGTGATGGATCAAATCAGCGACGATAAGAGCAAGGACGTATCGTGGATCGAAGAAATTGCGCTCCGCGAAGCGATGCGCAAACTGAACGACCGCGAAAAAATGATTTTGTCCATGAGATTTTTTGAAGGCAAGACGCAGATGGAGGTTGCGGAGGAAATCGGCATCTCGCAAGCGCAAGTGTCCAGGCTGGAAAAGTCCGCGATCAATCAAATGCAAAAGCATGTGAAGACGTAAAGCTTGATATTCGCGCCCGCATCAGACGGTTTGTCATCCGTCCCATGCGGGCTTTTTTTGTGCTTTGTCCGACTTGGGGGACACTTTTTGGGCGAAGGAAGCATATAGTGGTAAGGTAAATAGGCGGACTTAAGCGCCAAACCTAATGACCCGTGGTGAGGCCCTATGAAAATTTCCGATTTTCAAACGAAGGATGTCATTAATATTGTGGACGGCAGGAAGCTGGGGCAAATCAGCGATTTGGAGCTGGATTTGCGGGGCGGGAAGATCGAATCGATCGTCGTTCCGAACGCGGGCAAGTTTTTCGGCTTTTTCGGCGGAGGCGCCGATATGGTCATCCCTTGGCGCAACATCGTAAAAATCGGTACCGACGTGGTGCTTGTGAAGATGGACGATCCCAGAGGCTATAGAACGATAGAAGACGACTCGGAAAAAGAAGTAAGGAGCTACAGGGACCGCGAGCGCGATCGGGAGCGCGAGCGTGAACGAGAGCGGGAGAGGGATCGGGAGAGAGACAAATATGACAGGGAGCGCGACGGCTACCGCTGACGGCGCGAAGGTCAATGCCTGAAAGCAAATTCTCGGTATATGAAAAGGGCGTCCCGCTTACAATGCTCTTTTCGTATGCCGTTTCTTTTTGTGATACACTTGAGGTCTCGGAGGGGATGACCATGGGGTTCGCGAATGAAAAGCATGAGCCTTTCGCAGGGAAGCAGGATGAGCCTTCCTTACTTACGATAGCCGATTGGCAGGAACGCTTTCCGTGGCTGAGCGCCGGATTTTCGACGCGCTTCGGCGGAGTAGGCGGCGGGGCTTGGGATAGCCTCAATTGCGCGCTGCATGTCGGCGACAATCCGGAAGATGTCATTGCGAACCGTAAGCTGCTCGCGCAGCGCGCAAGCTTTTCCTTCGACGCTTGGACTTGCGCAGAGCAAGTGCACGGCAGCGACGTGCTGGCCGTTACGCGGGAGCTCCGCGGAGCGGGCCGGGAGAGTCGGGAAGAAGCGATTGCAAGCAAGGACGGGCTTATCACGAACGAGCCGGGCGTCATGCTTGCGGCATTCTACGCCGACTGCGTCCCGCTCTGGTTTGTCGATCCGGACCATCGCGCCGTAGGCGTCGCTCACGCGGGCTGGCGGGGCACCGCAGCCGATGTGGCGGGGAAAACGGTGGAGGCGATGCGCCTCGCGTACGGCTCCGACCCGGCACGGATGCTGGCGGCGATCGGTCCTTCGATTCAAGCTTGCTGCTACGAGGTCGACGATGCCGTGATTTGCCGAGTGAAGGAAGCGGGCGGAGAAGAAGGCGAACATTTCGTATCCTCGAGAGCTCCGGGGCGTTACATGCTGGACTTGTCGAAATTGAACGCAAAATTGTTAGCAAAAGCAGGAATTTTGCCGAAACATATCGAAATAACAGGGTACTGCACGAGCTGCCGCACCGATCTGTTTTTTTCTCACCGCAAGGAATGCGGCAAAACAGGAAGAATGACGGCTTGGATTGGGATTGTAAGCGAGGTGACAGCAGGATGAGCGAGGCTTTACAGGCAAGGATCGCCGAGGTGCGCCGGCGGGTCGAGGACGCCTGCCGCCGAAGCGGACGAGCCCCCGATAGCGTGAATATAATCGCCGTGACGAAATACGTTTCGCTCGAACGCACGAAGGAGGCGGTGGACTCCGGCCTGATTCACGTCGGCGAAAACCGTTGGCAGGATGCCAAAGACAAGTGGGAAGCGATCGGCGCGCAAGGTCAAGGCGTTTGGCACTTTATCGGACATTTGCAGACAAACAAAGTGAAGGACGTTGTCGGAAAGTTTCAATACTTTCACTCTTTGGACCGTCTGTCGCTTGCGGCGGAGCTGCAGAAGAAAGCGGCCCGGCTCGATTTGATCGTGCCGTGCTTCGTGCAAGTGAATGTTTCGGGGGAAGATACCAAATACGGTTTGCCGCCCGCCGAACTGCAGTCGTTCTTACGAGAGCTGAACCAGCTGCCAAATATAGAAGTCATCGGACTGATGACGATGGCTCCGCACGAAGAGGACCCCGAGTTAACGCGCCCGGTGTTCCGCGAATTGCGGAGGCTGCGCGACGCGGCCAACGCAGCGTCCGTTTACCGGCGCGCAGTGCCCCATCTGTCCATGGGTATGTCTAACGATTTTGAAATAGCAATCGAGGAAGGGGCGACATGGATTCGTTTAGGGTCCGTGCTAGTGGGTAAAGATGAGTAAAGAGTTTAAGGAGGATAAGGACATGGGAGTTATGAACAAATTTATGAATTTTTTCGGTTTGCAGGAAGAAGAAGAATTGAACGAACGGGAGCAGGCGTATGATGTTAACGAGGAGCCTGAAACCAATCCGAACGAAGTCCGTAAAATAAAGAATAACGTCGTCAGCTTGCATTCTTCGCAAAAATCGTCCAAGCTCGTTCTCTGCGAGCCCCGCAATTACGAAGAGACGCAGAACATCGCCGATCACTTGCGCGTCCGCAAGGCGGTGCTCGTTAATTTGCAGCGCGTACGCCCGGAGCAGGCGATGAGAATCGTCGATTTTTTAAGCGGAACCGTATATGCGCTCAACGGATCCATCTCGAAGGTGGGGCCGAACATTTTCGTATGCACGCCGGATTCCGTAGAAATCCAAGGAACGATTTCCGATATGATGAGCGACAACACTTAATTTTTACTAAAGAGGTGGTTCCGCGTTGCTTCAGTTGATTTCATTGATAGACTATTTGTTCACGATTTATAACTATATGATTATTGCGTATATTTTGCTCTCCTGGGTGCCGAACGCCCGCGAAAGCTTTATCGGGAACCTGCTCGGCAAGCTGGTAGAGCCGTATTTGACGCCGTTTCGCCGATTTATCCCGCCGATCGGCGGCATGATCGACGTTTCTCCGATCGTGGCGCTGTTTGCGCTGCACTTCGTTAGGCTCGGGGTATTCGCGGTCATCGGCTGGATTGTCGGAGCGTAATGAAACAGCCGATATACGAGCATTTTCATCCGGACGAAAAGCCGCTCGTCGACAAAGCGGCCGAGTGGGTACTAGACGCGGGCAAATACCACCAAATCAGAAGAACCGATTTTTTGGATCCCCGGCAGGCGTTCATCCTCACTGCGCTTGCCAACCGGGACGATTACGTCAGGCTTAGACTTGACGGCGGCTGGGAAGGCGCCGAACGGGTAAGAGCCGTCATCACGCCGGAATATGCCGATCCGCAGGTTGAGCCGATCGGAATCGGGGTGCTTGAGCTTCGCAGCGACGATCCGAAGGTCGCGGATTTGGAGCACGGCGATTATTTGGGCGCGATTCTCGGGCTAGGCGTCAAACGGGACAAGATCGGCGATATTCACGTTCACGACTGGGGCTGCCATATCCTCATTGCGGAGGAGATGGCGTCTTTTTTCTCATTACATATGAATCAGGCGGGGCGCATTCGCGTCTCCGCGGACATCGTCCCGCTAGAGCGGCTGCAGACTGCGGCGCAGCAGATGGAGGAGATGTTCTGCACCGTTGCCTCCATGCGGCTTGACGGCATCGTAAGCGAAGCGACCCGGCTTTCCCGCGCGAAGGTGATAGCTCCGATTCAGAACGGACGGTGCAAGGTAAACTGGAAGGTGGAGGAGAATCCTTCCGCGCAGCTGAAGGAAGGGGACGTCATTTCCGTTCAAGGCTTCGGAAGATTTAAGCTGCTTGCTGTCGAAGGCTTGTCGAAGAAAGGTCGCATTCGTCTAAAAATAGGGAAATTTGCTTGAGACATTAGCAGGAAATCGGGCGGAACATGTCGAACTAGTTGTGCTAGCTAAGTTTATTCCTTTCGCTTTGGAAAGTATTCAGGAGGTGCACCTATGCCGTTAACGCCGCTCGATATTCATAACAAGGAATTCAGCAGACGACTTCGCGGTTACGACGAGGATGAGGTCAACGAATTTTTAGACCAGATCATTAAAGATTACGAGGCGCTCATTCGCGAAAATAAAGAGCTTCATTCCCAAGTTCAGTCGTTGTCCGAAAAGCTCGGACATTTCGCCAACATTGAGGAGACGCTCTCGAAGACGATCATCGTCGCCCAAGAGGCGGCCGACGAAGTGAAGTCGAACGCGAAGAAGGAAGCGCAGTTGATCATTAAGGAAGCGGAGAAGAACGCCGACCGCATCATCAACGAGTCGCTCGTGAAGTCCCGGAAGGTTGCGCTCGAGACCGAGGAGCTGAAGAAACAAGCTTCCATCTACCGCACAAGATTTAAGACGCTCATTGAAGCGCAGCTTGAGATGCTGAACCAAGACAGCTGGGATACGCTGGAGTCTTCTCCGGGACCTGCCCTTAGAGAAGTAAACGGGCTCGGCTTTCGGGAATAATCCGTTGCTTTTCCCGTAACGTTCTGATAACATAGTTATCAAATTTTTTTGTACGCCTGAAAGCGTTGAATGGAACGAGTACGCCGTACGTCGATCGCACAGAGAGCCGGGGAAAGGTGAGAGCCCGGTGCGCATCCAGCGGCCGAAAATCATCCATGAGCGCTCGCCCGAACGGCATATGCCCATTAGCGCGAGCCGGTTCATCCCGTTACCGATGTCTGAGTGATTCGCTTTTAACGCGGCTGCCTCCAGCAGGCACCTCGCTTTTTACAGCGGATCAGAAGGGTGGTACCACGAAACCGAAACTTTTCGTCCCTTGGGCGGAAAGTTTTTTTGCGTTTACAGGCATTAAGAAGAAACAATATAAGGAGTGGGAAAAATGGATTACGGCAAAACGCTCAATTTGCTGCAAACGGACTTTCCGATGAGGGGCAACCTGCCTCAGGCGGAGCCGAACATGCAGAAATCTTGGGAAGAGACGAACATCTACAAGCAAGTGGCCGAAAAAAGAAAAGGCAAGCCGAAGTTTGTGCTGCACGACGGCCCTCCTTACGCGAACGGGGACATTCATATCGGGCATGCGCTGAACAAGGTGCTCAAGGATTTCATCGTGCGCTTCAAATCGCTGCAAGGCTTCGATGCGCCGTACGTTCCGGGCTGGGATACGCACGGGCTGCCGATCGAGCAGGCGATCGCCAACAGCGGGCGAGCGGACCGCAAAAAGATGTCGACGCTCGAATTCCGCAAGCTGTGCGCCGAGTACGCGCTTGAGTGGGTCGAGAAGCAAAAATTGCAATTTAAACGGCTGGCGGTGCGCGGCGACTGGGATAATCCGTATATTACGCTGGAGCCGAAATACGAAGCGCAGCAAATTCGCCTGTTCGGGCGGATGGTGAGCAAAGGATATATCTATAAAGGATTAAAGCCGGTCTACTGGTCACCGTCGTCCGAAAGCGCCTTGGCGGAAGCCGAAATCGAATACCGCGAAAAAACGTCGCCTTCGATTTACGTCGCCTTCGACGTAAAAGACGGCAAAGGCAAGCTGCCGCAGGACGCGGCCGTCGTCATTTGGACGACGACGCCTTGGACGCTTCCGGCTAACCTCGGCATTTCCGTACATCCGGATTTCGATTACGTCATCGTGGAAGCGGGCGGCCGCAAGTTCGTGCTGGCGGAAGGGCTGCTCGAGAGCGTGGCGAAGGAGCTGGGCTGGGAAGAGCCGAAGGTGACGGGCACGCTGAAGGGCACTGAGCTTGAGTATGTCGTCTGCAAGCACCCGTTCTACGATCGCGATTCGCTGGTGATGGTCGGCGACCACGTAACGCTCGACGCCGGTACCGGCTGCGTCCATACGGCGCCGGGTCACGGCGAGGAGGATTTCGCGGTCGGACAGCGCTACAATATCGGCGTGCTCAGCCCGATCGACGATCAAGGGCATTTCACGTCGGAAGCGCCTGGCTTCGAAGGCTTGTTCTACGACAGCGCCAATAAAATCATTACCGAGAAGCTGAAGGAATCGGGGCATCTGCTCCACATGAGCTTTATCAAGCACCAATATGCGCACGATTGGCGTACGAAGAAGCCGGTTATTTACCGCGCGACGGAGCAATGGTTCGCTTCGATCGACGCGTTCCGCGAGACGATGCTGGATGAGATCAAGAAGGTGAAATGGACGCCGGAGTGGGGCGAGGTGCGCCTTCACAATATGATCGAAGGCCGCGGCGACTGGTGTATTTCCCGCCAGCGCGTATGGGGCGTGCCGATTCCGATTTTTTACTGCCGCCACTGCAACGAGCCGCTCGTGAACGACGCGACGATCGAGAAGGTTGCTTCCGTCTTTGAAGCGGAAGGCTCCAACGCATGGTTCAGCAAATCCGAAGCCGAGTTGCTTCCGGAAGGGACGGTGTGCGCCAAGTGCGGGCACGGCGAGTTCCGGAAGGAAACCGACATCATGGACGTATGGTTCGACTCCGGAAGCAGCCATATGGCTGTATTGGACGCGCGAGACGAACTGCATTTCCCGGCGGATTTGTATTTAGAAGGCTCCGACCAATACCGCGGCTGGTTCAACTCGTCGCTGATCACGTCGGTTGCCGTAAAGGGAGTTGCGCCGTACAAGTCGGTATTAAGTCACGGGTTTACGCTTGACGGCGAAGGCCGCAAAATGTCCAAATCGCTCGGCAATACCGTCGACCCGCTGAAAGTATGCGATACGCTCGGAGCGGATATCCTACGTTTGTGGGTATCGTCCGTCGATTACCAGCAGGACGTGCGGCTGTCGGATAACATTTTGCAGCAAACCGCGGAAGTGTACCGGAAAATCCGCAATACGATGCGTTTCTTCCTGGGGAACTTGTCCGGCTTCGATCCGTCCGCCGACCGCTTTGCACCTGAGCAGCTGACCGAGCTGGACCGCTTTGCGCTCATCCGGCTGGAGCGGCTGAAGCAGCGCGTGCTTCAAGCTTATGAGCGTTACGAATTCCACACGGTGTATCAAGCTGTGCACCACTTCTTGGCTGTGGAAATGAGCGCGTTCTATCTCGATATTATGAAGGACCGTTTATATGCCGATTCGCAAAACGATCCGCTTCGCAAGCAGACGCAATTTGTGATGTACCGGTCGCTGCTTACGATCACGCAGCTCATTTCTCCGATTTTGCCGCATACGGCGGACGAGGTATGGAGATACATCCCCGGCGTAGAAGAGCCGAGCGTACAACTGACGGTGTACTCGCCGGTAAATGAAAGCGTGTTTGACGAGGCGCTCGAGCGGAAGTGGGAAAAGCTGATCGACGTACGGGACGAGGTGCTTAAAGCGCTTGAGGCCGCGCGGAAGGATAAGCGCATCGGCAATTCGCTCAGCGCTCACGTGCATATTTATCCGAGCGCGGAAACCGGCGAATTGCTGAAGCAATTCGATAACCTGCACGCATTGTTTATTGTCTCCGCGGTGACGGTGCACGCGGCGCAAGAGACGGCGCCGGAAGGAGCGCTGCCGCTGAAAGGCTTGTCCGTAGCTGTGGAAACGGCGGAAGGCGGCAAATGCGAGCGCTGCTGGAACGTAACCCCGGAAGTAGGCACGAACGAGAAGCATCCCGCCTTGTGCAACCGCTGCGTCGAGGTGGTAGAAGCTCTATAGGAGGTTTGCTAAAGTGGCGACGGCCGAGAGCAGTATCGAAGAAAAGGTTGAACGTATCGCTGATCATCTGGAACGTGCGCAAATAGCGGAATACGTGCAATTGTTGAATTCTCCCCGTCGGCTTATTTTTACGAATGTTGTTTCCGGCATTTCCCGAGGCGTAGGCATTGCGATCGGCTTTACGATTTTTTCGGCTACGATCGTTTATGTACTGCGCCAGCTCGGCGCGCTGGATTTGCCGATTATCGGCCATTACATCGCCGAGCTGGTGGAGTCCGTGCAGATGCATATGGACGGAGGATACGGGGGCTTTTACTGATAGCTTTGACTTTGAGTCCCTAAATCCTCTTCGTCCACCGTCTCATCGGGCTCAAGCAAGCCGTAGCCTTCGCGGCCGGCCATATATTTCAAGTATTCGGTGTTTCTCATGAAGGTTACGTTATTGCCGTAAATGTCGGTAGCCAAAAAGCTCTCGATCGGCTCGACGTAACCTTCGTTTTCGTCAACCTCGATTTTCATTTCGTTATAATCGTCGATATCCCGGTTTTCGGACATGGCCGGCGAGTTGGAGTTGCCCCAGGCTTCAACGATTTGCCAAGCGTCTTCGCCGTCGAACATCGTACTGTCCAAATCGTCGGTATCCGACCGCATGGCGGGGCGCAGAAACTGTTCCTCCCGCGGGCGTCGGTAGGACAGCTCGTCGTCCGGGACGTGGCGCATGCAGTAATCGGCTGAAGGAAGCGCCTCAAGTCGTTCATAAGGAATCGGCTCGCCGCATTCGGCGCAAACGCCGTAGGTGCCCTTATCCATACGCGCAAGGGCGGCCTCCGCTTTTTCCAGCTGATGCTCCAGCACTTCCGTCAGGGCAAGGTCTTTTCCCCGCTCAAAGAGCTCGCTGCCGATATCGCCGGGATGATTGTCGTATAAGGAAAGCTCGCCCAGCTGAGCGCCCATCGGCTCATTCATGCCGAACTTTCCGCTTTCCCGCAAGTGCCCGCGCAATTCGTCGCGCTCTTTCAGCAGCGCCTGACGAAGCCGGGTAAGCTGGTTTTCGCTTAGTGTCGCTTGCATGGCATAAGCCCCTTTCTGCTCTATAGCGTATGGTTATGGTTTGCGGTCCGAGGACATTTTACATGAGGGAAATGATAGCGGAATTGGGGCGAACGTGGACGGTTTGGGGAATGCTATGGTACAATGACGCATGGAAAAGCGCCCGAATATAGGAGGCCTCATAGGTGAGATACTGGATTATGGCGCTGGCTGTGTTGATCTTGGATCAATGGACAAAGCGCTTGATTGTTGCAAACATGAATCTTGGTGACGTCATACCGGTCATCGGCGATTTCTTTACCATTACGTCTCACCGGAACCGGGGGGCGGCATGGGGAATTCTTCAGGGCCAGCGATTGTTTTTCATTATAATTACAATCGTAGTCGTAACCGGCATCATTTGGTATTTGCGCCGAACGATCAAGGACGGCCGAAAGCTGCTGCCGTTCGCGCTCTCGCTTCTGCTCGGAGGTGCCGTCGGCAACTTCATCGACCGGTTGCTGCACGGGGAAGTCGTCGATTTTCTTCACTTTTATTTCGATTTCACGAAAATCGGAATTCCGTTCACCTACGATTTCCCGATCTTTAACGTAGCGGATTGCGGCATCGTAGTAGGTATTATTCTTATTTTTGCGGATACGCTCTTGGCGGGACGACGGGAAAAAACGGAGGTAAGCGTATGACGGAGGAAGCTGACGATTTGGAATCCATATCGGTTTCGATCGACGAACCATCGGCTGGCGAGCGGATCGACAAGCTGCTTTTGGACTACGTTCCGGAGGACGTGTCGCGGTCGCAGCTGCAGGATTGGATTCGGGAGGCTAATGTGACTGTGAACGGCCGGGAAGTGAAGCCGAACTATAAGGTGGCCGCCGGCGATGAGATAACGATCGTCATCCCGGAGCCGGTTACGGCGGAAATCGATCCGGAGCCGATACCGCTTGACATCGTGTATGAGGACAGCGACTTGATCGTAATCAACAAGCCGCGGGGGATGGTTGTGCACCCGGCCGCCGGACATCCGAGCGGAACGCTCGTCAACGCGTTAATGTATCATTGTAAGGATTTGTCGGGCATAAACGGGGAGCTGAGGCCGGGCATCGTTCACCGGATCGACAAAGATACGTCCGGCTTGCTGATGGCGGCGAAGAACGATCTTGCTCATAACGGGCTGGCGGAGCAGCTCAAGGAGCATTCCGTGACGCGCAAATATTTGGCGGTCGTTCACGGCAATATCGAGCACGATCAAGGGACGATCGACGCTCCGATCGGCCGGGACCCGCATGACCGGAAGCTGTATACCGTTACCGACCGCAACGCCAAGCATGCGGTGACGCATTTCGTCGTGGCGGAGCGTTTTGCGGGTTATTCGCTGCTGGAGCTCATGCTCGAAACCGGACGCACGCACCAAATCCGCGTACATATGAAATATATCGGCCACCCGCTTGCGGGGGACCCGGTGTACGGGCGCGCCAAAGGGCGGACGATGCGCGTGCCGGGACAAGCATTGCACGCGGCGGTTTTAGGGTTTACGCATCCGCGCACCGGGCAGCGGCTCACCTTCGAAGCGCCAATGCCGGACGATATGAAGGAGCTGCTCGAGGAGCTGCGTTTGCAGTAACTCCAGACATATACCATTTTCAAATCGGAGGAGCAAAAGGTTATGAACGAGACGATGGAAATTATTAATTTTATCAAGAACAGCAAGAAGGTTACGCCGGTAAAGGTATATTACAAAGGCACGCTTGCGGCGGGCGAGCGCGGCGCATCCGTTAAGGTGTTCGATTTCGGCGCCGGCGGCGGCGTCATCTTCGGTTATCTTGACGAAGTGCAGCCCCTGCTTGACGCGAGCAAATCGACGATCGAATATTTCGAAATCGAAAACGACCGCCGCAATTCCGCCATTCCGTTGCTTGACATGAAGGGCGTGAACGCCCGCATCGAACCGGGCGCCGTCATCCGCGACAAAGTGACGATCGGCGACAACGCGGTCATCATGATGGGCGCCGTCATCAACATCGGCGTCGTAATCGGCGAAGGCACGATGATCGACATGAACGCGACGCTCGGCGGGCGCGTACAAGTCGGCAAAATGTGCCACGTCGGAGCGGGAGCGGTGCTTGCCGGCGTCATCGAGCCGCCGTCCGCGCAGCCGGTCGTCATTGAGGACGACGTCGTGATCGGCGCGAACGCCGTCATTCTCGAAGGCATCCGCGTCGGCAAGGGCGCCGTCGTTGCCGCCGGCGCCGTCGTTGTAGAAGACGTCGCTCCGTACACGGTCGTTGCCGGCGTGCCAGCACGCGTAATCAAGCAGGTGGACGAGAAGACGAAATCGAAGACGGAAATCATTCAAGAATTGCGCAACTTGAAATAAGCGAAGGAGCTGCTTAAGCATGGCCGCATCATCCGCCGTCTTCGTCGAGCTCCGGAGGAAGCTGCACCGCATTCCGGAGCCCGGCTTCCGGGAGTTTAAGACGCAAGCGCTCCTTCTGGATTATATAAGCTCCCTGCCGCAAGAGAGGCTGGAAGTGAGAACGTGGCGCACCGGCATTCTGGTGCGCGTGAAAGGCCTCGTCGGCGATCGAACGGTCGGCTATAGGGCCGACATGGATGCGCTCGCGATCGAGGAGGAGACCGGGTACGAGTTTCGCTCGGAGCATCCCGGCTTCATGCACGCCTGCGGGCACGATATGCATATGGCGATCGGTCTCGGCGTGCTGACGCAGCTGGCGAACGAGCCGATCGACGATCATGCGGTCGTTATTTTTCAGCCGGCGGAGGAAGGGCCCGGCGGCGCGCTGCCGATGATGGAGAGCGAGGAGTTCCGCGCGTGGCGGCCCGACCTGATCTTGGCGCTGCATATCGCGCCGGAATATCCGGTCGGAACGATCGCGACGCGCCCCGGAATTTTGTTCGCGAACACGTCGGAGCTGTTCATCGATCTGCAGGGAGTCGGGGGGCATGCGGCGTTCCCGCATCGGACGAACGATACGATCGTAGCCGCCGCCGCCTTGGTGATGCAGCTGCAGACGATCGTCTCGCGGAACGTGAACCCGCTCGATTCCGCGGTCGTTACGCTCGGCGTCATCCAAGGCGGCACGCGGCAAAACATTATCGCCGAGCGCGTTCGGCTGGAGGGAACGATCCGCACGCTTTCGGACGCGTCGATGAAGGCGGTCAAAGGCCGCATCGAAGCGCTGATCCGCGGCGTGGAAGCCGGTTACGGCGTTCAAGCGAAGCTCGATTACGGGTCGAACTATTACCAGGTATACAATCATGAGGAAACGACGCAGGACTTCATGAATTTTGTGCGGGGCCATCTGCCCGACGTAACGTTGGTGGAATGCACCGAAGCGATGACGGGCGAAGATTTCGGATATTTTCTTAAAGATATTCCGGGATTTATGTTTTGGCTCGGCGTCGATACGCCCTACGGTCTGCACCACGCCAAAATCGAGCCGAACGAAGGCGCAATCGACGTTGCGATTCGGACGGTTACCGCCTATTTAAAGGGCCGATGAAATAAAAAGCCTTTGATCCGATCTCGACGACGAGACGATCAAAGGCTTTATTCGTTTATTTCAGCGAAGCGGCGAACGTTTCCAGCCTCGCAAGCGCCTCTTTCAGCGTATCCATGGAGCAAGCGTAGGAGAGGCGGACGTACCCTTCGCCGAGCGCGGTAAAGGCGTTGCCCGGGACAACGGCTACTCGCTGTTCGTCCAACAAGCGGTATGCAAAAGACGTAGAATCGAGCCCGAACTTTCGTACCGAAGGGAACAAATAGAAAGCTCCGTCCGGCTTTACGACATCGATGCCGGCGGCGTTCAGCCTCTCCAGCGCGTAATCCCGGCGGCGGCGGTATTCGTCCCGCATCGGCTCTGCGTCGTCTCTGCCCGCCGTCAAGGCTTCGATCGCAGCGTACTGGCTGATCGAGCTCGCGCAGGTAACGTTGTATTGATGCACCTTCAGCATGTGCTGCGAAAGGTACGCCGGCGCAAACGCAAGCCCGATCCGCCAGCCGGTCATGGAATGCGATTTGGACAGCCCGTTCACGACGATCGTCCTTTCGCGCATCCCCGGCAGCGTGGCGATCGAAGCGTGCCCGCGGTCATACATGAGCTCGCTGTAAATTTCGTCGGAGATGACGAACAGTTGTTTTCGAGAAAGCAACGCCGCAAGTTCTGACAGCTCGTCCTCCGTTAACGCAACCCCGGTCGGGTTGGAAGGGGAGGCGAGGATGACACAGCGCGTTCGCTCCGTAAGCAGCGGTTCAAGCAGCTCCGCCGTCAGCTTAAAGCCGGTGGAAGTGACATCCGCATACACGGGGGTCGCGCCGCAAAGACGGATGAGCGGCTCGTACCCGGGGTATACGGGCGCCGGGAGAACGACCTCGCAGCCTGGCTCCAAAATCGTGCGCAGCGCCATATCGATGGCTTCGCTGGCGCCGACTGTCACGATTGCTTCATCGGCCGCCCGGTAGTCCAAACCGTATTTGGTTTTGATAAAACCGCATGCGGCTTCCCTAAGCTCCGGTAAACCGGCGTTTGGCGTATATACGGTTTTGCCGCTGTCGGCGGCTTGCTTCGCAGCCTCGATAATATGATCCGGCGTCGGAAAGTCGGGCTGGCCGATCGTGAGCGACAGGACGTCTTTATACTGCGCGACCCGGTTCGCCATCTGGCGAATGCCGGAAATCGCGATCGATCGGACGTTTCGGTTAATGAAATGCTCTAGCATGAATGGCGCACCTGCCTTATGTACATATTGTCCATCATAGCATATGTGTGCGGGCAAAGTTATGGTTGACTTGGCCGCAGCTTTCGTGTCATAATTTCAGTAATTGCATAGCACCTTTAAATTCAGTCCAGAGAGGCTGGCAAGGTGACCGGAATTGATGCGACGCAAGCATCCGCGCCGAACGAATGAATGTGTCCGATACGGAGACGGTTTGTTTGCAGGCAGCGGCCTGCCTCCGCGTACGCATCAAGCGACTCCTTGCCCATTCGGACAAGGAGTTTTTTCTATGGTCACAAAGACAACTTTATTGGACGAAACGGCAATCCGCAGAGCGCTCACACGAATTGCACACGAGATCTTGGAGAAAAACAAAGGGGTACAGGACTGCACCTTCGTAGGCATTCGTACCCGAGGCATTTTCCTCGCGCGGCGAATCGCCGAGAAAATTGCGGAAATCGAAGGCGAAACGGTTCCGCTCGGGGAAATCGACATTACGGGCTATCGGGACGACTTGGGCGGCGAGACCGTAAGGACGCGCACAAAGCCGGTTGACTCGTTACTTGTGTCAGGGCGCAAGGTCATCTTGTTCGACGACGTGCTTTATACGGGACGCACGGTCCGCGCCGCCATGGATGCGGTGATCGACGGCGGACGGCCGCAGTCGATTCAGCTGGCTGTCCTGATCGACCGGGGACACCGCGAGCTCCCGATTCGGGCCGACTATGTCGGCAAAAACATCCCTACCTCCAGACTCGAAAAAATCGAAGTGAGCCTGACGGAAGTCGACGGCAAGGACGAAGTAACGATTTCGGGGAAAAGGGGAGAGTCATAATGGCGGGGCTTCAAGTGAAACAATCGAGACATCTCATCGGACTCCGAGGAATGTCCCAAAGCGAAATCACCGGTATTTTGGACCGGGCGGCCTTCTGGGAATCGCATCCCGTTACGATCACGAATACGTTGAGCGGCTATTTTGTAGCGAACATGTTTTTCGAAAACAGCACCCGAACGCGGTTTTCCTTCGAAGTGGCGGAGAAACGGCTTGGAGCCGAGGTGCTGAATTTTTCGGCGGCGGCCTCCAGCGTGCAAAAGGGAGAGTCGATTTACGACACGGTCCGGACGCTTGAATCGATGGGCATTCACGCCGGCGTCGTTCGGATCAAAGCGGTCGGCGTCATGCAGGAGCTTGCCGAACGGGTGAAGGTGCCGATCATTAACGCCGGAGACGGAAACAACGAGCACCCGACACAGGCGCTTCTGGACCTGTACACGATGCGCAAGCATTTCGGCACGGTCGCCGGGCTGACGGTCTCGATCATCGGAGACGTGAAGCACTCCCGCGTCGCGCGTTCGAACCTGTGGGCGCTGCAAACGATGGGCGCCAACGTACAGTTTTGCGCGCCGGGCAATATGACCGCGCCGGACCTTGCCGAGCATGCCTCTTTCGTAACGATGGAAGAAGCGCTCAAAGCCGACGTCGTCATGATGCTGCGGGTACAGCTCGAACGGCACGAGGACGGGCTGTTCGGCTCCGCCGAGGAATACCGGGCGGCATACGGACTGACCGCGGAACGGGCGGCGCTGATGAAGCCGCATGCGATTATTATGCACCCGGCGCCGGTTAATCGGAACGTGGAGATCGACGACCGGCTGGTCGAATGCGGGAACTCCAAAATTTTCGAGCAAATGTCGAACGGCGTTCCGATTCGAATGGCGGTGCTTGAACGGGCTCTTTTAGGATAATTTTCGAGCAAAAATAGTTTTGAGAGAAACGGAGAGAAGCATCGATGGGCATATGGCTGATAAACGGGAAGATCGACGCCGGCGACGGAGAGCTACGGGAAGCGGCGGTATTGATCGAGAACGGTACGATTCGCAAAATTGCGGACCGCGCAGAAGCGGAACAAACGAACGGGCATACGGTCGTGGATGCGGAAGGAAGACTGATATCCTCCGGATTGATCGACGTGCACGTCCATCTGCGCGATCCGGGCTTTGAATATAAAGAAGATATTAAGACAGGAACGGAATCGGCCGCGCGCGGCGGATTTACGACGGTCGCCTGCATGCCCAATACGAGACCGGTGCTCGATCAAGCGGAAACGGTAAAATACGTCGTCGACAAGGCGGCGGAGGTCGGCAAGGTTAAAGTATTGCCGTACGGGTGCATATCGGTCGGCGAACTAGGCAGGGAGCTTACCGATTTTGAGGGGCTGAAGAACGCGGGAGCGTTCGCTTTCACCGACGACGGCGTCGGCGTGCAAACGGCGGCAATGATGAAGGAAGCGATGCGCAGGGCGGCGGCGCTCGGCATGCCGATCGTGGCGCACTGCGAGGATGACTCGCTCGTTAAGGGAGCATCCGTGACGGAAGGCGAATTTGCCCGCAGGCACGGCTTGAAAGGCATTCCGAACGAATCCGAGGCGATTCACGTCGGACGCGACATCCTGTTGGCCGAAGCGACAGGCGTTCATTATCACGTATGTCACGTATCTACGGAGCAGTCGGTGCGCTTGATCCGACTCGGCAAGGCTTCAGGCGTGAACGTCACTGCAGAGGTATGTCCGCATCATCTGCTGCTGAGCGACGAGGACATTCCGGATTCCATGGACGCCAATTGGAAAATGAACCCGCCGCTGCGCACACCGAGAGACGTAGAAGCGATGATTGCGGCGGTGGAGGACGGAACGATCGACATCATCGTCACGGACCATGCCCCGCACAGCGAGGAAGAGAAAGCCCGCGGAATGGACCGCGCTCCGTTCGGCATCGTCGGATTGGAGACGGCGTTCCCGCTGCTGTATACGAAATTTGTGGCGACAGGCCGATGGACGCTCTCGTTCCTTCTTGAGAAAATGTCCAAAAAACCGGCCGAACTGTTCGGCTTACAGGAAGGGCGTCTGGAAGAAGGGGCGCCGGCCGACATTACGATTATCGATTTGAATGAAGAACGCTCGGTGGACCCTGCGGCATTCGCAAGTAAGAGCCGCAACACGCCGTTCGGAGGATGGAAGCTGAAAGGCTGGCCGGTGCTTACGATGGTGAACGGAAGCATCGTATGGTCGGAACTAAAGACAGGGGGGAGCGGCAACCATGCAGGCTAAGCTATTGTTGGAAGACGGAACGCTGTTTACGGGAGAATCGTTCGGCGCGGAAGGGCGTCAAGTTGGCGAGGTCGTTTTTAATACGGGCATTACAGGCTACCAAGAGGTGCTGAGCGATCCGTCCTACTGCGGCCAAATCGTGACGATGACATATCCGCTGATCGGCAATTACGGCATCACTCGAGACGATTTCGAAGCGGTACGCCCGTTCGTGCACGGGTTTGTCGTCAGACGGCATGAAGAAGTGCCCAGTAACTGGAGGGCTCAATACAGCCTCGGAACGCTGCTGAAAGAATACGGCATCGTCGGAATCAGCGGCATCGATACTAGAATGCTGACTCGTAAAATCCGCAGCGCCGGAACGATGAAAGGCATCCTTGCAGCCGGCGACGTATCCGAGGAAGAGCTTCGCTCGGCGCTCGGTTCGGAGGAGCTGCTGCGCGATCAGGTGGAGCGCGTTTCCACGAAGAGCGTTTACAGCTCGCCGGGAACAAGAGAAAGAATCGTGCTCGTAGACTTCGGCTCCAAGAGCGGGATTCTCCGCGATTTGACCACACGCGGCTGCGATGTCGTCGTCGTACCGCACGATACGACAGCGGAACAAATTTTGCGGCTGAGACCGGACGGCGTGCTGCTTTCCAACGGCCCTGGGGACCCGAAAGACGTGCCGCATGCGGTACAGATGATCCGCGAGCTGCTCGGCGTGCTGCCGATCTTCGGCATTTGCCTCGGGCACCAGCTGTTCGCGCTGGCGAGCGGAGCGGATACGGTGAAGCTGAAGTTCGGCCACCGCGGCGGAAACCATCCGGTAAAGGATCTTGCATCCGGCCGCTGCTACATTACTTCGCAAAACCACGGCTACACCGTTGACGAACAATCCGTTGCGGGCACGGGCTTGATTGTGACGCACATCAACAACAACGATCGGACGATCGAAGGTCTTCGCCATGAGAAGCATCCTGCATTCTCTGTACAGTACCACCCGGAAGCGTCTCCGGGACCGTTCGATTCCAGCTACTTGTTTGACGACTTCTTGACAATGGTGCGAGAATTCCATTCGGACAATCCGAAAATGGCGCGCCAAACCGAAATGCAGCTTTCATCACGGGGGGTGTGACGGCATGCCGAAAAATACGAAATTAAAGAAAATATTAGTGATCGGCTCCGGTCCGATCGTGATCGGACAGGCGGCGGAATTCGATTACGCCGGCACGCAGGCTTGCCAAGCTTTGAAAGAAGAAGGCTACGAGGTAGTGCTCATTAACAGCAACCCGGCTACGATCATGACCGATACGAACATGGCGGACAAAGTGTATATCGAGCCGATTACGCTCGATTTCGTTTCGCAAATTATTCGCAAAGAGCGGCCTGACGGCTTGCTGCCGACGCTTGGCGGCCAAACCGGCTTAAACATGGCGGTAGAGCTTGCTAAGAGCGGCATTCTGGATAAAGAAGGCGTGCAGCTGCTCGGAACGCAGCTCACAGCGATTGAAAAAGCCGAAGACCGCGACCTGTTTCGCGATTTGATGCGTGAGCTGGAGCAGCCCGTACCGGCAAGCGTCATTGTAACGACGGTGCCGCAGGCGCTCGATTTCGCCCGCGAAATCGGCTTCCCGATCATCGTTCGCCCGGCTTACACGCTCGGCGGAACCGGCGGCGGGATCGCCCAAACGGAAGAAGAGCTTGCCGAAATCGTCGCTTCCGGCATTCGTTACTCCCCGATCGGACAGTGCTTGGTGGAACGCAGCATTGCCGGCATGAAGGAAGTCGAGTACGAGGTCATGCGCGATGCGAACGATAACTGCATCGTCGTGTGCAACATGGAAAACTTCGACCCGGTGGGCGTTCATACGGGCGACAGTATCGTTGTGGCGCCGAGCCAAACGCTCTCCGACCGCGAATACCAAATGCTCCGCGCGGCCTCTTTGAAGATCATTCGCGCGCTCAATATCGAAGGCGGATGCAACGTGCAGTTCGCGCTCGATCCGCACTCGTATCAATACTACGTCATCGAAGTGAACCCGCGCGTAAGCCGATCCTCCGCGCTGGCTTCCAAGGCGACCGGATATCCGATCGCAAAGATGGCCGCCAAAATTGCGGTAGGCTACACGCTTGACGAGCTGGTTAACCCGGTAACAGGCCAAACCTACGCATGCTTCGAGCCGACGCTCGATTACATCGTATCGAAAATTCCGCGCTGGCCGTTCGACAAATTCGTCAGCGCGAACCGGAAGCTCGGCACCCAAATGAAAGCGACCGGCGAAGTGATGGCGATCGGCCGTACGTTCGAGGAATCGATCCACAAGGCGGTACGCTCGCTCGAAATCGGCGTGCACCGGCTGTACTTGAAGGATGCTGCGTCGCTTGACGACGAGACGTTGACCGCGCGGCTTAAGAAGCCGGACGACGAACGGCTGTTCTTGATCGCAGAAGCGTTCCGCCGCGGTTGGGACCTGCTCGATTTGCAGGACATGACGAAGGTGGACTGGTGGTTCCTGCGCGGCATCGAAAACATTGTAGCTTTCGAGAACCGCTTGAGAGTCGAGAAACTGACGCCGGAGCTAATGCAGGAAGCGAAGCGCAAAGGCTTTACCGACCGGGCGATCGCCGAGCTTCGCAAAGATGGCGAGTTTACCGATTATGTAGCGGAATCCGATGTGCGCGAGCTGCGCAAGAGCTTAGGTCTCATTCCGGTCTACAAAATGGTTGACACTTGCGCGGCGGAATTCGAAGCATCGACCCCATACTACTACTCGACCTATGAGCAGGAGAATGAGGTTACGGAAAGCTCCAAACCGAAGGTTGTCGTGCTTGGCTCGGGTCCGATTCGGATCGGCCAAGGCATCGAGTTCGATTACTCCACGGTGCACGCGGTATGGGCGATCCAAGACGCAGGATATGAAGCGGTTATTATCAACAACAACCCGGAGACGGTTTCGACGGACTTTAACACATCCGACCGGTTATATTTCGAGCCGCTCTTCTTCGAAGACGTCATGAACGTGATCGAGCAGGAAAAGCCGATCGGTGTCATCGTTCAATTCGGCGGCCAAACGGCGATTAACTTGGCGGGACGGCTTACTCAAGCGGGCGTGCGAATTCTCGGCTCCGATCTGGAATCGATCGACACGGCGGAGGACCGCAAAAAATTCGAAGCGCTGCTTCGCTCCCTCGATATCGCACAGCCTCCGGGAAGCACCGTCATATCGGTGGATGAAGCGGTCGGTACGGCGTCGAAGCTCGGGTATCCGGTGCTTGTCCGTCCGTCTTACGTACTCGGCGGACGCGCGATGGAGATCGTATACTCGGATGAAGAGCTGCTTAACTACATGGAAAAAGCGGTGAAGATCAATCCGGAGCATCCGGTTCTCATCGACCGCTACATGCTCGGCAAGGAAGTGGAAGTCGACGCGATTTCCGACGGCGAAACGGTGCTGATTCCGGGCATCATGGAGCATATCGAACGCGCGGGCGTTCACTCCGGCGATTCGATTGCGGTATATCCGCCGCAAACGTTGTCGGCCGAAATGAGAGCTCAAATCGTCGAAATTACGACGAACATCGCCAAAGCGCTTAACGTAGTCGGACTTGTAAACATCCAGTTCGTCATTTACCGCGGCCAAATATATGTGATTGAGGTCAATCCGCGCTCGTCGCGTACGGTTCCTTTCTTGAGCAAAGTAACCGGCGTGCCGATGGCGAACGTCGCTACAAAGGTAATCCTCGGTTCGAAGCTTGCCGATCTGGGGTATTCCTCCGGACTGTGGCCTGAGGACGAATATGTATCGGTGAAGGTGCCGGTGTTCTCGTTCGCGAAGCTGCGCCGCGTAGATACGACGCTTGGACCGGAAATGAAATCGACGGGCGAAGTGATGGGCCGAGACCATTCATTCGCAAAAGCGCTGTACAAAGGACTTATCGGCTCCGGCATGAAAATCCCGATGTCCGGCAACATCATCGCGACGATCGCCGATAAGGATAAAGAAGAAGCGATCGATATATTCCGCGGCTTTATCGAGCTGGGTTACCGGCTAGTCGCAACGGGCGGCACGGAAAAAGCGCTGTCCGAGGCCGGTTTGCCGGTGGAGCATGTGCACAAGCTGAGCGAAGGAAGTCCGAATATTTTGGACTTGATCCGCACGGGCGAAGCGCAGTTCGTAGTCAATACGTTGACCAAAGGCAAAGAGCCGGAGCGGGACGGCTTCCGCATTCGCCGCGAAGCGGTCGAGAACGGCGTCGTTTGTATGACGTCGCTTGATACGGTGCGTGCGCTCTTGTCCATGCTTCAAGCCATCCAATTTTCCTCGAGTGCGATGCCCGGCTTCGTAGGCTCCGAGAAATTGAGAACCGGTGGGCGCAACCGCCGGGTTTTGCTGGAGACGGTGAAATAAATGGCGGATCGCAATGCAATAGCCGAGCGCATCATGGTGGCGCTGGACGTGCCTGAAGGAGATGCCGCGCTGGAGCTGGCGCGGCGCTTCGAAGGCATACCGTGCTGGATGAAGATCGGGATGGAGCTGTATTACGCGGCTGGACCTTCGGTTGTTCGCGAAATCAAAGCGTTGGGGCATCGCGTCTTTCTTGACTTGAAGCTGCACGATATCCCGAACACGGTGCGCGGTGCGTCCAGATCCGTTACGCGGTTGGGCGTCGATATGTTTAACGTACATGCGGCAGGAGGAACCGCCATGATGAAGGCGGCCGTTGAAGGGGCGCTTGAAGCGGCGGGCGAAAGAGGGGCGATGCCGATCATTATCGGCGTTACTCAACTGACGTCGACGGATGAGCGCATGCTTAACGAAGAAATCGGCATACCGGGATCCGTGGACGAAACCGTTGTAAGGTACTCCCGGCTAGTTCAATCGGCAGGCTTGCAAGGCGTCGTTGCGTCCGCCCGCGAATCGGCCGCTATCAAATCGGCTTGCGGCAGCGGCTTCGTCACCGTAACGCCCGGGATCCGGCCGGCCGGAGCGGACGTCGGCGACCAGGCACGGGTCGTTACCCCTAAAGCCGCAATCGAAGGCGGCTCCGATTTGTTAGTGATCGGCCGTCCGATCACCGGAGCGGCTGACCCGAGGGCGGCGCTGCTGCGAATTGTCGACGAATTTGAATAAAACCATAAAAGGGGGAACCGTCTTGCTCGAACAACAAATTGCCGAGGCGCTGCTTTCCATCGGCGCAGTCAGCCTACGTCCGAACGAACCGTTTACGTGGACGAGCGGGTTAAAGTCTCCGATCTACTGCGATAATCGTCTGACATTATCATACCCGGAAATCCGCGAACAGATTGCGGAAGGCTTCGCTTCGATCATTCGGGAGCAATTTCCGAATGCGCAGGTCATTGCCGGCACGGCCACGGCGGGAATTCCGCATGCCGCTTGGGTGGCGCAAAAACTCAATCTACCGATGATATACGTTCGCGATAAGGCGAAAGGCCACGGGAAACAAAATCTGATCGAAGGCGAATTGAAGCCGGGCAGCCGGACGATCGTCATCGAGGATCTCATTTCGACCGGCGGCAGCTCCTTGAAAGCGGCACAAGCCGTAAACGAGGCGGGGGGCGAAGCGCTAGCGGTGCTTGCAATCTTCTCCTACCAATTCGAGAAGGCGGCATCGGCATTCCGAACAAGCGGAATACCTCTCTTAACGTTGTCCAACTATACGGCACTTCTGGAAGCGGCCGTTCGTACACAGCGCATTCGGCAAGCGGATATCGAATCGCTGCAATCGTGGCGCCTGCAGCCGGAAGCCTACGGTAAATAACATATTTCGTGAGCAACGCCCGCCTCCAAGCGGGTGTTTTTCTTTTTATCCACCGAAAAATGGAAATTGACGAAAAAATAGGTATACAGTTGGACGAACAAAAATAAAATTTAGTAACTAATCGTATGCGCAGGGTTTCCTCTGGAAAGGAGGGAACGTGATGAACTTTTCTTTCGATCAACTGATTATGGCAGGAATGTTCTTGTTGGCGCTGCTTACCTATATAAACAAAAAGTAACCTCTCACCGCTCAAAGTAAGCAGGTTACTCTTTCCATCACGAGAAGAACCCCTCGCATGATTAGTTGGGAGCTGGCTGCATCCGGCTCCCTTTACTATGATTACGTCATCATACGGCAAATATGCTTGTCTATTCAACAAAAAACAATTGCCGCTTTTTCGTTAAAACGGAAGTCCGCCAAAGCGGCCGCCTATGTGATTTTCTTCACATTAATCCGATAGCGTTCATGGTACATTTGAATTGTAAGAAAGAACCAACGCCGGGCAGGCGAGGGAGGCGCATCCCACATGATGACGGAACAACAATATTTGATTCATGCAGCCGAACGTTTTAAGAAGGAGCATATGGAGCTGTTAGCGTTGCTGTACCGGATCCAATTGCTTGCGACACAAGCGGCCGGTGATACGCAGTCGGAAACCGCAATCCTGTTACTTAAGGAAGCCAAGTTCGCGGTTCAAGATTTTCTGAAAAAGCTCAAAGAGCACGCGGAATGGGAAGAAGAAGCTTGGTATCCGCTGCTGCTGCGCTACAGCGAAGAGCACCTGGTACCGCATGCGGCGGAGATGCTGGATACGGTGGAAGAGGACCATTATCTCGCCAAAATGTTCGCGAAAACGTTCATCGCCAAGCTGGATCGCATCACGGATCAGTACCAAGCGGAAGAGGTGCAAAATGCGGCGATGGCCTTAAATCAAACTTGTATCTTGTTGTGGGAGCATTTTGCAAGGGAAGAAGAGCTGATGGAACCGATTGCGGAGGACCCTCGGCTTGAGCATGAACTGTTGATTCATTAAAAGCTGTAAGAGTGGAGGAGGACATTTCCATGAAATTGCACATTCGCGGCAAAGGACTTACGATTACTCCTGCTCTTTCGCAATATATCGAACGAAAAATCGGTCATCTTGCAACTTGGTTTCCGTCCGAGCTTCGCGAAACGGGGGAAGCCAAGGCGCTGCTTTCGCTTGAAGGGCGAGAGCGCCTGCACAAAGCCGAGATTGTACTGGCGATCGGCGGCATGACGGCCCGAGGCGAGCTGGAGACGAAAGATATGTACGGCTCGATCGACGGCGTTGCCGAGAAGCTGGAACGCCAGATTAGAAGGCACAAGACGAAACTGGGTCGGGCACGCTGCACCGGCAGGCAAAGAAAGGCGGCAGCGCTGTAAACCTCTTATTTCTTTCTAACGGACATGGATGCAGTTATTCAGCGTTAAGAATAGAGTTTGCAATTGTAACGGACACCACTGCAGTTATTGCTTCGAAAAAGCAGAGATAAGCGCCAAAAATCGGGGTTTAGCGTCTGTGGTGTCCGTTAACCGTATGAAGGTGGGCAAAATGGCATTATAGCGTCCGTGGTGTCCGTTAGCGTCGCAGGGGTTGTACAGAACGAAAAAAAGGGTGCCCATAAAAGTCATCTACCGTGACTTTTAAGGCAGCCCCAATTTTATCTTATATGCGGCAAATGTCGGGAGGGCAATTCTCACAGTGGCAAATGTCTTTCAAGTAATTGATGTCTTTTACGATGATATAGCCGCTTTCGTTAATAATGACGTTTGCGTTTTTCATGTCGCCGAGCATCCGGTTTACACTTTCCCGGGTCGCGCCGATCATGTCGGCCAGCTCGGTGTTGGTTAGCTTTCTTGTGATCAACGTCCCCTGTTCGTGAGGGGTGCCGTACGTATTAAAAAGACGGATCAACAGGGAGCAAAGAGCGCCCAGCTTTCCAAACATCATAAGGTCGCGGAATTTCGTTTGGGTCATGCAATGGATAAGTCCCATCCATTTCATAAACTCAACGGCCAGGTCGCCGTTCTGCCAAAGCAGCGCTTCCAAGTCTTTTTTCTGAATAATCCCGATCGTGCCCGGTTCCACCACTTCTGCGTTAAAGCCTTGGGAGGAGTCCTGATACGGGTCCACCTGCCCGAATAAATCCCCGTCCTGGTACATGTACAGTATGAACTGGCGGCCTTCATCGGATGTTTTCGTTATTTTAACGCGGCCGCTGATTATATAAAACAGTTTGTCCGCTTTATCGCCTTCCCAAAACAATTGGGAGCCGGGCTCTGCTTTCGTTTCATACATGATGCCCCGAAGCTTCGCAAAGCTTTCTTCCGTGAAGCACGACGTATTCCGTACGTTCCGCTCTTGGGCTTCGAACCGTTTGACCATATGTAAAAACCTCCCTTGATCCTTACCACTCATCATAATTCATCCTCTGCCGTCTACCTGTGATAATTATTACAAGTAAGAAGTGCATTCACCCGGTAAAGAAGCATCCTGTGACTTACTTCATAGTTGGCGCGGCTGAAACGAGGTGTAATGAATGTAAATCTTATCGCGAGGAAGGTGCGTCGGATATGGACCGGCATTATTTTGGCAGCCGTTCCGGCAGTCGGCGGCGGCGTAAAGCCATTAACGATATAGTGAACGATGATAGAGAACAACATATTATGTGATAAATTTCACAGGTTAAACGGGTAGGCTTTGTTACAATGATTTAAGAAACAAAGCACTTCCCTAGGAGGAGAGAATCGATGGCAATCGCGGAACGAGATGTTAAGGCTGCCGATTACGGAAGCGGAGCTTGGAGAAAGTTTAAGTCCGGTAAATGGCAGAGCGAAATCAACGTGAAGGATTTTATCGACCGTAACTTGACCCCTTACGAGGGCGACGAAAGCTTCCTTGCAGGACCGACGGCGGCGACATCGGAGCTTTGGCGGAAATTGAGCGAGCTGTTGAAGGAAGAGCGCGCAAGGGGCGGTGTGTTGGATGTCGATGTGAACACCGTATCCACCATTACCTCGCACGCTCCCGGATATATAGAGAAATCTCTTGAAAAAGTGGTCGGCGTTCAAACGGATGAGCCGCTGCGCAGATCCATACAGCCGTTCGGCGGCATTCGGATGGCTATCGATGCCGCTAAGGCATACGGTTATGAGCTGCCGGAGGAAATGATCCGCCTGTTCACGGACATTCGGAAAACACATAACCAAGGCGTATTCGATGCTTATACGACGGAGATGAGGACGGCGCGCAAAGCCGGAATCGTAACGGGTTTGCCGGACGCCTACGGCCGGGGACGCATTATCGGCGACTACCGGCGCGTAGCGCTGTACGGCGTTGACCGGCTCATTGCGGATAAGAAAAAAGATCTTCATGAGCTGGAGCTTGACGCCATGTCGGAGGACGTCATACGCACACGGGAGGAGCTGTCCGAGCAAATTCGCGCACTGGATGAACTGAAGCGAATGGCTGCTTCTTACGGCTATGACATCTCTATGCCGGCCTATCATGCGCAGGAAGCGATCCAGTGGCTTTACTTCGGATATTTGGCGGCGATTAAAGAACAAAACGGCGCCGCAATGAGCCTCGGCCGCGTATCCTCCTTCCTCGACATCTATATGGAGCGGGATATGCGGGAAGGAAAGCTGACGGAAGAGGAAGCGCAGGAGCTTATGGATCATTTTGTCATGAAGCTGCGCATTGTAAAGTTTCTGCGTACGCCGGATTATAACGAGCTGTTCAGCGGCGACCCGACCTGGGTGACGGAAAGCGTCGGCGGCATGGCGAGCGACGGCACGACACGCGTGACGAAAAACTGCTTCCGGGTTCTTCATACGTTATATAACCTGGGACCTGCGCCGGAGCCGAACTTGACGGTGTTGTGGTCGAATGAGCTGCCGGAAGCGTTCAAAAAATACTGCTCCAAAGTATCGATCGAAACAAGCTCGATCCAGTACGAGAACGACGATCTGATGCGTCCGATTTACGGCGACGATTACGGCATCGCATGCTGCGTATCCGCCATGAGAATCGGCAAGCAAATGCAATTTTTCGGCGCGAGAGCGAACCTTGCGAAGGCGCTGTTGTATGCGATCAACGGCGGCGTTGACGAGAAGCTCGGCATCCAGGTCGGACCGCAAACCGTTCCGATCGCAGGCGGCACGCTCGACTATGACGAAGTGGTCAAGCGTTACGATGTCGTTCTGGAGTGGCTGGCGAAGCTGTATGTGAATACGCTCAATGTCATCCACTATATGCACGACAAGTACAGCTACGAGAGAGTGGAAATGGCGCTGCACGATCGTGAAATCGTCCGCACCATGGCATGCGGCATCGCCGGTTTGTCGGTAGCGGCGGATTCGCTGAGCGCTATTAAATACGCCAAGGTTCGCCCGATTCGCAACGAGAAGGGCATTGCGGTCGACTTCGAAATTGAAGGCGAATATCCGCAATACGGCAACAACGACGACCGGGTCGATTCGATTGCCGTCAAGCTGGTGGAAGGCTTTATGAAGAAGCTGAAAAAGCACCGCACTTATCGCGATGCGATTCATACCCAATCGGTGCTGACGATTACGTCGAACGTCGTCTACGGGAAGAAAACCGGCTCCACTCCGGACGGCCGCAAGGCGGGCGAGCCGTTCGCTCCGGGAGCGAACCCGATGCACGGCCGCGACCGCAAAGGCGCTCTGGCATCCCTAGCTTCAGTGGCGAAGCTGCCGTATGAGCAGTCGCTGGACGGCATCTCCAATACGTTCTCAATCGTGCCGAAGGCGCTCGGGCGGGAGCCGGAGGACCGGATAAGAAACCTTGCGGCCATGCTTGACGGCTACATGCACTCCGGCGGGCATCACTTGAACGTCAACGTGTTCGACCGCCAGCAGCTGCTCGACGCTATGGAGCATCCGGAGCAATATCCGCAGCTGACGATTCGCGTTTCGGGCTACGCCGTCAACTTCATTAAGCTGACAAGGGAACAACAGCTTGACGTCATTCGCCGCACCTTCCACGGAAACATGTAACAAAGTACAAAGGAATTTTTCAAGGAGCGCGGTCATCATGAAAGGACGATTTCACTCCATAGAAACTTTCGGCACCGTAGACGGACCAGGAATCCGCTTCGTCTTATTCATGCAGGGCTGCGCTCTGCAATGCCAATATTGCCACAACCCGGATACTTGGGATACGCAAGGCGCAGGCCGGATGGCAACGGTAGACGAAATCGTAGCGAAAATCGAGCCGTATATTCCTTATTACAAAAGCTCCGGAGGCGGGTTGACCGTCTCCGGCGGCGAACCGACGCTGCAAGCGCCGTTCGTCGCTCGGCTGTTCGCCGAGGTCAAACGCCGGTTCGGGCTCCATACGGCGCTGGATACCTCCGGCTTCTGCGATCCCGAGCATGCGAAAGAGCTGTTGAACGTTACCGATTTGGTGCTCCTCGATCTGAAAATGATGGATCGGGAGAAGCACATCTCGCTTACCGGCCAACCGAACGATCGAATTGTTGCATTCGCGAAGCATCTTCAAACCGCCGGCAAGCCGGCCTGGGTTCGCCGCGTCATTGTTCCGGGATTGACGGACGGGGAGGAGGAGCTTAGAAAATTAGGCGCGTTTCTGGCTGAGCTGGACAATGTGAAGAAGGTCGAGCTTCTGCCGTATCATTGTTACGGCGTTCCCAAATGGAAGCAGCTAGGCAGGCTGTACCCGCTGGACGGTGTTCCGGAAGCGGCGGAGGACGATATGAAACGGGCGGAAGCGCTCGTAGAGGAAGGAAGGAAGCTGCGATGGCAACCGATATGAATCGAACGATGTACGATGAGTCGGCGCACCCGACGGAGCTGGCTTACGCGCTTGAACGTGTGAGGGAAGAGCATGCGGAATTGCGGGCGAAGGTAGCCGAATTGGAGACGGCTATAAAAATTTTCCAAACCGCTTGGAGCGTCGCGCTGGCAACAAAGATCGTTGCGATGGCGGAAACGTTCTCCAAGCAGTGCGAGGCGCATGCGCGGTGGGAGGATACGGAATTGATGCCGTTCCTATCGGTTTATTATTTGGATCACGGGGGACCGGAAATTTCAACCTCGGTATGGATGATGGAGAAGGATCACGAGCTGGCGTATGAGTTTTTGCGTTCGTTCCTGCAGCGCGCAAAGGAAATTCCGAACCGACAGGATCGGCAGCTGTGGAAATCCGCAATACTTCAGCTATCTCAGGCTTGTTACATTTATAAAGAGCATTTTGAGCTGGAGGAGCAAGTTATTTTTTCATCCGCTTTTAAAATGTTAGACGAAATCGACTATTTATTTTCATAAACGTGAAAATTTTCACATAATTTGGCCGCCTGGGTGTTTTTGCCAAGGCCGCACTCTTCCGGCACAGTCCTCGGACATAACGTCCGGGGATTTTTTGCGTCCACATATGACAAATCCATGAAACCCATGATCAGCCAACCGATGTTTGTGACATTTCTCACAGTGCACAAGCCCCGTGAGCGGTTAATCTGATTCATGAAGTCACTAAACTGAAGCGGGTGAACGGACAATGCAAGCAAAAAAGGAGAAGGGCCGCATCAAAGCGCAATCGCAGCCGGCAACTCAAGATAATAAAGAGCAATCGCTGCGAGGGGCATTCGCCTCGGTCATGCTGCTCGGAGGTTTTTTGATCATAACGTGGCTTGGCGTATTATTACTCTTTTTAGCGAGAAATTAGGGGGCTGACGGGGCATGCATATTCATCGATTGGAAAAGATTTGGCTTATACTCGGTTTTTCGATGCTGGTCGTTTTTTTAGGCGTGTTAGGAATCGGGGCATATGTCATGGGCATGGAGCCGCCGACTTCCTATCATCATTCGATCGATCCTCAGAAGGTCAGGGAGACGCCGCCGTTCGACAATCCCGTTCTTGTGAAGGTCGGCGACAATAAATACGAGGCGAATATGATCGCTTATGCCTTCGGGTATACTCCGGCCAAGATGGAGGTTCCCGCGGGGGCGACGATTCATTTTAACGTTACGAGCCCCGACGTCGTGCACGGCTTCGAAATTCCGCGTACGAACGTCAATTTTATGGTCATTCCCGGCGAAGTGAATACGGTATCGTACACGTTCGACAAGCCCGGCGAATATTTGGTGCTTTGCAACGAATATTGCGGAATCGGCCACGAATATATGTTTACGACGATCGTCGTGAAATAGCAAGGGGGAGGGATGCCATATGATGAAAACAACGATACTGCCGGATACTCAGTTTAAAAAAGAAGACGCCTCGCTCGTCCTTGCCCATATATTATTCGCCTACGGCGCCATGACGATCGGCGCGATCGCCGGGCTGCTGCAAGGGCTTGTCCGCGGCGGCATGATCCGGCTGCCTTTCGGAATCGGCTATTATCAGCTGCTCACCGCGCACGGCGTGCTGATGGCGCTCGTGTTCACCACTTATTTTATTATCGGTTTTCTTTACTCCGCTGTGATCCGCACCACCGGAAGACACTTGCTTCCTAGAGCCCGGTGCTTCGGCTGGGTCGGCTTTGCGGTCATGTCGGTCGGAGTCGTGATGGCAACGATTATGATTTTGCTGAACAAAGCGACCGTCTTGTACACATTCTACGCTCCGCTCAAAGCGTCGCCTTGGTTTTACGTCGCGCTGGTGCACGTGGTCGTCGGTTCTTGGATAGCCGGTGTCGGATTGTTTCTGCAGTACGGCTATTACCGCAAGCACCATAAGAACGAACCGACTCCGTTGATGACGTTCATGGCCGTCGTTACGATGCTGCTTTGGATCATCGCCACGCTCGGCGCAGCGGCGGCGGTGCTCATCCAGTTCATTCCATGGTCGTTCGGCTGGGTGGACACGATCAACGTCATGGTCAGTCGTACGTTGTTCTGGTACTTCGGCCATCCGCTCGTTTATTTCTGGCTGCTGCCGGCTTACATGTGCTGGTACGCCGTCATTCCGAAAATTATCGGCGGAAAGCTGTTCAGCGATACGCTTGCCAGACTGGCGTTTCTCTTGTTTCTGATCTTTTCGATTCCCGTCGGCTTCCACCACCAGCTGATGGAGCCAGGCATTCCTGCAACGTGGAAATATATTCAGGTCATTCTGACGTTCATGGTCATTATGCCTTCGCTTATGACGGCGTTCTCGCTGTTCGCCACCTTCGAGCGATACGGCCGCTCCCGCGGCGCCGCAGGGCTGTTCGGATGGTGGAAAACGCTGCCGTGGAAGGACGTCCGGTTTTTCGCTCCGTTCATGGGCATGCTCATCTTTATTCCCGCCGGTGCAGGCGGCGTCATCAACGCGAGCCATCAGCTGAACGCGACGGTGCATAACACGCTGTTTATTACGGGACACTTCCATCTAACCGTTGCAACCAGCGTCGCGCTGACGTTCTTCGGCATCACGTACTGGCTCGTTCCGGCGATGACCGGCCGCACGCTGACGCCGAAAATCAACAAGCTCGGCATCATTCAGACGTGGATATGGGTCGCCGGCATGGCGCTGATGTCCGGCGCCATGCATATCGTAGGCTTATTGGGAGCTCCTCGCCGGACGGCTTACACGACTTACCGCGGCAACGCCGAGGCGACGGATTGGATTCCGTACCAGGTGGCGATGGCCGTCGGCGGCATGATCTTGTTCGCCGGCGTCATTATGATGATTTACAATATTTATTTGCTGTACCGTGCGCCGAAAGGCTTCACGGAATATCCGGTGGCCGAAGCCGCGGAGCATGCGGACGCCGAACGGGTGCCGGCCGTATTCGAGCGATGGGGCGTTTGGATCGGCATTGTCGTCGCGTTGATTTTGTTCGCCTACTCGATGCCGTTTGCGGAAATGCTGAATACCGGCACGCCGGGCTCGCCGCCGATGATTACTTGGTAAAACTGCACGTTACCGATTTTGCCGCTTCCGTTTTGCCGGGGGCGGCACTTTTTTGCCGCAGCTTACGGTGGTATGATGAAATGCAAGCATGAAATAGCGAGGTGCTATTTGCGTATGTTGCGTATGGGATGGAGCGCGATCGTTCTGGCAGGCGGAAAGAGCCGGAGAATGGGCCAAGACAAATGGATGCTGACAATTGGCGGAGAAACGGTGCTCGAACGATTGGTACGGGCCGTTGAGCCGCATGTCGATCAAATCGTTGTCGTATTGGAGCATGGAGACGGCGCGCCTGCCGCAAAGCCAAAGCTCCCCGATTCGGTCGGAGGAAACGCGAAAGTAACCGTTGTCCGCGACGATGCGGACGACGAAGGACCTTTGGCCGGCATCGAAGCGGGACTTTCCGCAACAGCGAACGAATACAATTTGATTCTCGCCTCGGATCTTCCGTTCGTACGGTGGGAGCCTGCCCGGATGCTTCTGGAAGCTTGCTCGGGCAGTCAAGCGGACTGCGCCGTTTCGAAGTTCGACGGGAGGACGCAGCCCTTGTTCGGAGCGTACCGCAAAGAGACGCTTCCGCTCCTTGCCGCATACCGCCGCGGCGGCGGACGAAAGGTGATGGAGTGGGTCCGCAGCCTTCGATATTTGGAGCTCGACATGCCCTGGCAATACGGGAATTGTTTGTTCAATATGAACACTCCGGACGATTATGAGCTCGCGCTGCGAAGGCTGGGTGAGGTAAAATGATAGGATACGATTGGATAATATATAGCTTAATCGAACGGGAGGCAGCCGAATTATGAAAGTATTGCTGTTTGCTTCGCTTGCCGAAGCTGCGGGCGGTCCCGCGGTCGAGCTTGCCGTTTCGCTGCCGGCTAAGGTAGCCGAATTGAAATCGGCGCTCGCAGAAACGGCCCCCGCGACCAAAGAGCTCCTATCCGGGTGCTTTGCGGCGATCAATCACGAATATGCGGATGATGAGACGTTAGTGACGGAAGAGGACGAGGTCGCGTTCATTCCTCCGGTCAGCGGAGGATAACGTGCCGCCGATTACCGTTCAGGGACGTCAAAGTCCCGCTGTCGTACAAGTGGTAGGATACAAAAACACCGGCAAAACCACGCTCGTCTGCTCCCTCGTCGAAGCTTTCGCCGCGAAGGGCGTTCGGGTCGGCACGGTCAAGCATGACGCTCACGATTTCGATCCGGATGTGCCCGGAACGGACTCGTGGAAGCATAGGCATGCCGGTGCGCGCTGGTCGGCCGTCGCATCGAAGGCGCGGACGGCATTTTTCGAGGAGCGGGAAACCGAGCTGGAGGATCTCCTGCAGCGTATGCGGGAAGCCGAGCTTGTTTTGGTGGAAGGCTACAAGCGAAAGCCATATCCGAAGCTCGTCCTGATTCACTCCGAGCGGGACTTGCCGATTCTTGACGGGCTTTCGGCCGTGCTCGCCGTCGTCACTTGGGACAGCGGGTTTTTGGCCGAATGGGCGGAGCGGCTGGAGCGCGAACGCGGCGTCCGGGTCGTTCGATTTGACGATTCGGCCGCGATTGCCGGAATAGTGGGGGACCGTATTGGCTCATACTGAGTAGGGCGGCAAGCTCTCCTAAAAGAGGGCGGATTTGCCGCAATCTTTTCAGAAGGTGGGCTACGGATGAGCGGCGCGAGTACGACGTTATACGATAAGCTTGGCGGCAAGGAAGCCGTTTCGAAGGTCGTGGACATTTTTTACAAAAAGGTTCTCGCGGACGAAAGGGTCAACAGCTTCTTTAAGGATACGGATATGGAAAAGCAGCGGCGCCACCAGACCGCGTTTATTTCCGCGGCGATCGGCGGTCCGCAGTATTCGGGCCGTTCGATGGAGAAGGCGCACGAAGGGATGAATTTGCAAGAGATTCACTGGGACGCCATCATAGAGCATTTGGCATCATCGCTTAAAGATGTCGGAGCAGCCGAAGCGGATATCGGAGAAATCGAGAAAAACTTGTTGCCGCTAAAACCTCATATCCTGCATAAGTAAAGCAAGCTCCGCTTTGATCGCCGCCGAAAGGCGGTTTTTTTGTGCAATAAAAAATCTTTTTTGCGACCAAGCTGTAACTTTTCACCTGTTTCCTGCGTCATACAAAGTAGTATAAATAGGTTAAAAAGTCGGAAATGAGGGAGAGAGACAATGGAGTCAGGGGATCGGCTGCTGACCGTTTCCGGAGTCGAGCGCACGTTCCATGTCGGCGGACAGAGCATTCACGTGCTTAAGGGCATACATATGCATTTGCTGCCCAGACAGCTTGTGATGCTGAAGGGACGGTCGGGCTCCGGCAAGACGACGCTGCTAAACATGCTGGGGGGACTTGACGTACCGACAAAAGGAGAGATCGTGTTTCGCTCCCATGCGTTTCACACGCTCGGAGACGATGCGCGAACGAAGGTACGAAGAAAGGAAATCGGATTTATATTTCAGTCTTTCGCGCTGATGCCCCTCCTGACGGCTTGGGAGAACGTCGAGCTGTCGCTGCGCATGGCCGGCGTTCCGAAGAGCGAGTGGAAGAGCCGGGTCGATCATTGTTTGGACCTGGTAGGCCTAAGCAAGCGAGTGCACCATCGTCCTTACGAGCTTTCGGGGGGCGAGCAGCAGCGGGTCGCCATCGCCAAGGCGATCGCGCACCGGCCGGTGCTGCTGCTTGCGGACGAGCCGACGGCTGAGCTCGATTCCCAGATGGGGGCGCAAATCATGGCGGTGTTTAAAGATATTATCGCCACGGAGAACGTTACGATTTGTATGACTACACACGATCCTACGATTTTGGAGGTTGCCGATCATGTTTACGAAATGGTGGACGGAAAATTCGCCGCATCGTAACCGGAGAAGCCGCGCTGCGCTCGCAATTATGCTGACAGCGACGGTGGCGCTCGGTTCCGGTTGTTCATTGCTGCCTAAGGAGGATGCGGAGGAAGTGCTTCCTACGATCACTCCGCCGAAGCTTTCGGAGAAACCGACTTACGAGGTTACGAAACAAACGATAGAAGAGAAGGTTCAGGCGATCGGGAAGCTGATGTCCACGCAGGAGGAGACGCTTTTCTTTACGTCGAACGCCAATGCGGCCACCGGAGATTCCCGCGTGAAGGAAGTATACGTCGAGACGGGCCAAGAAGTGAAAGCGGGCGATTTGATCGCCGAGCTGGACGTTACGGATAAGCAGCGCGAGCTGCGCACGATGCGTCTGCAGTTTAAAAGCAAGGAGCTCGAGATGATCAAGGTGCTCCGCAAAGCCGATGAATATCAGCCTGAAGAGCTGGAGCAGCTGAAAATCAATTTCGAGCTGGAGCGTACGAAGCTGACCGATCTCGAAGAGCAGATTGCCGGCGCTCAATTGACGGCGCCGTTCTCCGGCACGATCGTCACGATGTACGTGAAGAAAGGCGATACCGTGAAAGCGTACGACAAGGTCGCCGTTCTCGCCGATCTTTCGAAGCTGACGGTTGCGGCCGATTTCGGCAAGGACGCGCTGAAGAACATAGCTGTCGGCATGGAGGCCGTCGTGTCCATCAACTCGGCAGGGGAGCACAAGGGGAAGGTAGAGCGGCTTCCGGCCCAGACGGATAAAAACAACGACGTTCCAAGGGATCCGTGGGGCAACCCGATCGGCGGCCAGCAGGAACAAGATTCCATCGATAAATACTTACTGGTCAAGCTGGACAAATGGCCGGAAGGCGTAACGCGCGGAACGCCGCTTAGCGTTAACGTCATTACGAACCGGAAGGTCGACGCGATCGTCATTCCGCCGTCCGCGCTTCGCTCCTATAACGGGCGCAGCTACGTGCAGGTTGTCGATCAAGACGGCAATAAGCGCGAAGTGGACGTTGAAGTAGGCATGAAAACGGCAACCCAAGTAGAAATCGTGAAGGGATTGACTCCCGGGCAGAAAGTAGTTGGTGGATAACATGGGAGGCTTGCTGCTCTTGCGGTTCATTTTCCGCAAAATGTGGAACACCCGGTGGCTCACGCTTTCCACGCTCGCCGGTCTCATCATGGCGGTCGCCTTCTCCACCAGCATCCCGATGTATGCCGACGGGGCGCTCAAGCGGGTCGTGGCGTCATCGCTCAAGGAGAAAAGCGACGGCTTTCCGGCAGGCTCGCTCCTCATGCGGTATCAAGCGACGGGAAGCGACCGTGCGGACCTGGAGTCTTTTCATAATGTTTCGCAGTATATCAAAGATGACGTTCCGGACCGCATCGGTTTTCCGTATGCTGCCTATGTTCGCGCCATATCGCTGCGCGGGGCGCAGCTGCAGGCTGTGGACCCGGAGAAGGTGGACCCGAGCAAGCGCAGACAGATGACGCTTTCCGCGATGAGCGATTTTGCGGCGCATGTGGAATTTACGAACGGGCGGCTGCCTGAGAAGCAGCTGCAAGGCGGCGTAGTCGAAGCCGTCGTGCTGGAAGAGGGAGCGTTCCGCAATTTTTTTCGCGTAGGCGACGAATTTTATTATGCGGCAACCGGAGCGAAGGAGCCGCTGAAGGTGAAAGTCGTAGGGACGTACCGGCCGCTGGACGATACGAATCCATACTGGTATCAAGGATTGGAAGGCCTCGTTAATACGCTGATCGTCGACGAAGATTTGTTTGTCGGCGAGTTTCTGGAGAAGCGGAAGCTGCCGCTAAACTTGGCTACTTGGTATTACGCATTCGATTTGCGCGAGATCCAGACGAGCCAGCTGATGCCGCTCTCCGGATTGCTTTCGCGGCTTGACATCGATTTGTATCAGCTGTTGAAGGACACGAAGGTGGACATTTCGTTCCAGCCGATGCTGCTTGAGTTTAGAAGCCAGAGCATTCAGCTTCAGCTTCTGCTCTTTACATTGGCGGCGCCGATGATTGCCATGGTCATGTATTACATCGCGATGAACGCCAAGCAATCGCTGGACCGCCAGCGCAGCGACATCGCCGTTCTGCGAAGCCGGGGGGCCGGCACGAAGCAAGTCATTTGGATGTATATCCTGGAAGGGATTATACTCGGCGCCGTTGCGATGGTCATCGGGCCGATGCTCGGATGGTTTATGGCGAAAAGCATCGGCTCCGCGAGCGGCTTCCTGACGTTCGTCGACCGCAAATCGATACCTGTCGGCTTCGGTTTCGACGCGATTCTTTACGGCTTGGCTTCGGTGCTTGTGGCGATGCTCGCCAGCGTCATCCCCGCGATCCTATTCGCGCGCTCTTCCATCGTAGGGCTGAAGCAGCAGATGGCGCGGGCGGAGCGGGCTCCCGCTTGGCAGCGGTTTTTCTTCGATATTGTGCTGCTGGGCGTTGCCGGTTACGGCTGGTACTTGTTCCAAGAGCGCCAGATGATTTCCATGCAGACCGGACTGACGTCCGACCAGCTGCAGGTGCAGCCGACGCTGTTTTTCGTGCCGGCGCTGGCGATTTTCGCGATGGGACTGTTTTTCCTGCGGGTGTTCCCGTGGATCTTGAAGCTGTTTAACCGGATCGGGCGCAAATTTTTGCCCGTACCGCTCTATTTGACGCTGACTCAATTGTCACGTTCCTCGAAATCGTATTATCCGCTTATGCTGTTATTGATTTTGACATTGGGGCTTGGCGTCTACAATGCATCGGCCGCTCGAACGATCGACCGGAACTCGACGGAGCGGACGTTGTACCAATACGGCTCGGACGTCATTGTCCAGACCGTATGGGAAGGCTTTACCGAGTCGGCTCCTCCTCCGCAGCAAGGCGGCGGCGGGAACGGCGGCGGAGACGGAGGGAACGGGGGAGGCAACGGCGGCGGCAATGGAGGCCAGCCGGGGGGCCAGCCCGGAGGTCAACCGGGCGGGGGCAATATGCCTCCTCAGCAAGTGCTGTATATTGAACCTCCGTTCCAAGTTTTCAAAGAGCTGCCCGGCGTAGAGCATGCGGCGAGAGTGCTGCAGACGAAAGCGAACGCGGTCGTCTCGGGCAAATCCATCGGCCAAGGCACGCTGATGGGGATCGACAACGTCGATTTTGCCGAGGTCGCCTGGTGGCGCAACGACCTGTACCCGGCTCATCCATATCAGTATTTGAATTTGCTCGGCTTGTACGAGCAAGCGATTATTATACCGGAGCGGATTGCCGACAAGTATCAGCTTAAGGTCGGCGATCTGATGCAGCTCAGCTTTCAAGGGAAACAGGTCGAATTTTTCGTAGTGGGCGTATTGCCTTATTGGCCGAGCCAATATCCGGACGAGACGCCATTCTATATTGCGAATCTCGAATACATTTACGATCAAGTGCCGCTCATACCGTATGAGGTGTGGCTCAAGATGGAAGACGGAGCGCTAACGACGCCGGTCATCGAGGCGCTGCAGGCGAAGGGCATCGATATCGCCTCGGTAAAGGACGTCCGGATCGACTTGGTGACTCAGAAGAAGCATCCGTCCCGCGGCGGCGTGTTCGGCATATTGAGTTTGGGATTCCTCGTTTCGGCGATCATATCGCTGATCGGTTACGTGCTGTACTGGTTCTTCAATCTTTCCAGCCGCGTCGTACAGTTCGGCGTGCTGCGCGCGATGGGGCTGTCGCGTAAAGGGCTTACCGGCATGCTGCTGCTAGAGCAGCTGTTCACGGCCGGATTGTCCATCGGTCTCGGAATTTTAATCGGAAGAATTGCGAGCGTTCTGTTTCTTCCGTTCCTGCAAACGACGGAGAGCGCCGCAAAGCAGGTGCCGCCGTTCCGCGTCGTCTTCGAAGCGAACGATACGGTGCAGATCTATTTGGTTGTCGGCGTGATGGTGCTGCTGGGGGCGCTCCTATTGATGGCCCATATCCGCAGGCTGCGCGTTCACCAAGCCGTAAAACTGGGAGAGGAGCGATAAACGGCCATGATTCATTGCGAAGGTCTCGTAAAAATATTCAAAACCGACGATATCGAAGTGGTCGCGCTCCAAGGCTTGAATTTGACGGTCGAACGCGGCGAAATGATGGCGATCATCGGAAACAGCGGCAGCGGGAAATCGACCTTTCTGAACATTCTCGGAGGGCTTGACCGTCCGTCGGCCGGCATCGTCAAGGTCGGAGATTGGGATTTGTTAAAAATTACGGATGAGCAGCTGGTCGAATACAAAAGAAAAACCGTCGGCTTTATTTGGCAAAACAACGCCCGAAACTTGCTCCCGTATCTTACGGCGCTTGAGAACGTGGAGATGCCGATGATGCTAAGCGGCAAGCTCGACCGGGCATATGCGAAGCAGCTTTTGGAATGGGTCGGGCTGAAGGAGCGGATGAACAACAAGCTTCAGCAGCTGTCGGGCGGCGAACAGCAGCGGGTGGCGATCGCCATCTCGCTGGCCAACCGCCCTTCGCTCCTGCTGGCGGACGAACCGACCGGCTCCGTCGACACCGCGACTTCCGACCGGATTATGAACATTTTTCGAACGCTCAATAAGGAGCTCGGGGTTACGATCGTCATCGTAACCCACGATTTGTCGCTTGCCGGCAAGGTGGACCGCGTTGTTGCAATCCGCGACGGATTAACGAGCACAGAATTTCTAAAGCGCAACCCTGAGCTTGATTCTCACGTCTATAATGATGGAAGCAATTCCCGGAGCCGATTGCGCGATGAGCATGAGGAATACGCCGTCGTAGATCGAGCGGGGCGGCTTCAAGTTCCTAAAGAATATTTGGAGGCATTGGGGATCGGAAACAAAGTGTCTCTGGAATTTGACGGGGAGCGAATTATTATTAAAGCACCTAAACATTTGGAGGGAGTCCGAACATGAAACCACTAAAAAGACAAAGGTTTGTTCGCGCCACTGCCGCCGTGCTTGCGACGGTAATGTCCGTTTCGCTGCTGGCCGCTTGTACGCCGAAGAACCAGCAGGCCGACAAGACCGAGCGTGTGCTGCGGATCGCCACAACGCAAGGCTATGGCCCGGAAGACGAATGGTTCCGATCGCAATTTACGGAGCTGTATGAATTTGCAAACCCGAACGTAACGATCGAGCTCGTTCCGGCGATCGACTACAGCTCGCAGCGCTATGCGACGGAGCCGACGCAGCCGCAAGAGCAGAAGGATCCGATGGAGGAGCTCAAGAAAATTATGCAGGGCGACAATCCGCCTGATCTCGTGATGGTGGATTACAGCCAGCTGCCGCAGCTGCTCAACGAGAATTTGCTCGCGCCGCTTGATCCGCACATTCAGAAGGACAAATTCGACACGAGCAAAATCGTCCCTACCGTGATCGACGGCATCAAGGATCTGGCGACGGACGGCAAGCTGTATGCGCTGGCGCCGTTGTTCAGCTCTTCCGCTTTGTTCTACAACAAGAAAATTTTCAACGAAGCGGGCGTATCTTATCCGACGGACGGCATGACATGGCAGCAAGTATTCGACCTAGCCAAGCAAGTGTCTTCCGGGGAAGGCGCAAACCGGAAATACGGCTTCGCCTTCACGACATGGAAGGGCTCCGATTCGTTCTGGGATTCCCAAATTTACTCCCAGCCGCTTCAGCTTCGTTACTATAGCGAAGACGGGGAGAACATGACGGTCGATACCGATCAATGGGAAACCGTGTGGAAGACGTTGGTCGATTTGAGAAAGAACGAAATTATTCCGGGTCCGAATCAGAATCAACAACCGTCCGATACGCCGGGACCGTTCGATTACGACAACTTTTTGTCTGGTAACGCGGCGATGGTCATTTCGCAATACTACTATATTAATGAGCTCATTAACGCACAGAAAGCCGCCGAGACGAACGACAAGCTGCAAGCGCCGGATTGGGACGTCGTGACGCTGCCGGTTCATCCGGAAGCGCCGGGAGTCGGCGGTTATATTTGGATGCAAGGCCTCATGGGCATTAACGCGAAGGCGCAAAATCCGGAGGACGCGTGGAACTTCATTAAATTCCTTAACGGCGACGACTGGGCCCGCCTGAAATCCCGCAGCCAAGGCAACCTGGTAGCCAACAAGGACTACCTGAAGCCGAAGGAAGGGCTTGAGTACAACATCGATGCGTTCACCCAGCTTAAGCCGGTATTGCAGACGGATGAGTCGCAAATTTGGAGAAAATATCCGAATATCGGCATGGTCCAGTCGATCGGTCAGCAGAAGTTCCAGCAGGTGCTTGAAGGCAAGCTGGAAGTGCGCCAGGCGCTTAAGGAGTGGCAGACCGAAGGAGAAGCGATGCTGAAGCAGATGAAGGAAAATCCCGACCAGCCTATTCATTTCGGGGAGAAGTTTTAATAGGGGAAACGAAAAGCCGGCTGAGGTTATGCCTCGCCGGCTTTTTGCGTGCTTTGGGGGGAAAGGAAATGAAACACACTGTGTGCTGCTATTTGGCGCGCTCGTATGGAAAATAGCATCACTAAGAGTTGTTATCCTCCTGTATACATGTGAAAAACGGTCATTTGGAGGTAAATAACAACTTGTAGTTAGCTTCATTTTTCGGAGAGCCGTCAAATCGGACCGATAGCAACTCACCGTGTTGTTATTTTCCGAGCAGGAACGTCTGATGCGCCGTCCAGGCACCGTTATCCGTTTGGTAAAGCAAATGAAGCCGGTCTACCGTGAAGCTTAGATCAAGCGGAATCGGACGAAGGCTGGAAAGCACATCGTGCATTTCGTCGTTGCCGAGGAGCTGCCCGATCGTAAGATGCGGGTGGTACGTATATTGTTTGCCTTCTTCCTGCAGTACGCCGGAGCAAACGCGCTTATAAAGCTCCTCGAACGGCTGCGGGTCTTCGAGTGCCATATAAATCGTGTTGGTTACCGGATAGAACGAGGAGAAACGATTTAACTTGGCGCCGAACGGTCGGATTTGAGCCGTTGTTTCCTCTAGGTGGCGTATTGCCTGCTCCCGCTTGGAATCGTCCCACTCTTCCGCCTCGCGGACCGTCAAGTGAGGCTGAATGAGGTTGTAGTGGGGGTCAAACCGTTTGCGATGGCTGTTGGCCTCGTCTTGCACGTTTTTCGGGGGAAAAACCGCAATGCCGAACTTCATAAACATACGCCTCCTGGTCATTTCATTTCAATTATCTTTATTATAACACCACACTCTAAATAGAAAACAGAAACCGTGGTGTTTCATCGAAACTTGCCTCTAAACGCGGTCTTGCTTCGTTGCTATTGCTTCACACTCAACCTCTAAACGCGGTCTTGCTGTAAAGGGTCAAAAATACTCTCTTGCTAACCAAGTGCCGCTTCGATTATCGTGGTATTATCGCACTTAATATTTTCCACTACGTCTGGAGGGGAGCTGCCATGAGCGAGCCGGTGCACAGCAAGACGGTTCATCAAGCGGCGTTGCAAAAGCTGAAAGAGCGCGGCGTTAAGCTTGAAGATATCGCGGAAATCGTATTACAGATGCAAACTCCTTATCATAAGGGGTTAACATTAAGCGTTTGTTTGGAGAGCGTCGAGAAAGTGCTGGAAAAACGCGAGCTTCAGCACGCGCTTCTTGTCGGCATCGAGCTTGACATGTTAGCGGAGAAGAAGCTGCTCTCGCAGCCGCTTCAGCAAATCGTCGAAACGGATGAAGGGCTGTTCGGATGCGATGAAACGCTTGCCTTAGGGTCGGTGTTCGGTTACGGAAGTATTGCCGTAACGACGTTCGGACACTTGGATAAGCACAAGATCGGCATTATCAAGGAACTGGATACGAAGAAGGGAAAAGGGATCCATACGTTCCTCGACGATCTGGTGGCAAGCATTGCGGCTTCAGCCGCAGGGCGTATCGCGCACCGATACCGCGACGAGCTGGAACGCAGCCTGGAAGCGGCTGCCGGAAGCGAGGAGTAAACAAGAACAAGCGCATAAGAACCTCCTGAAGGGGGGAATCTTGAATTATGGGATTACTCTTTCTTGGAGGTTTTCTTATGGCCTGGATTTATTGGGGGAAGCTGTATAACACCAAATTTCAAGCCGGCTGCTTGGCCAAACGCATGGAAGAAGACTGGTGGATTTACGGCTACGAATGCCCGCAGCTGGTGGAAATTTACCGCTCGCGCAAAGGTCGCTACGGCGTTCGCTACATTATGTAAACCCGCGAATAAAGGAAAACTTCGAAAAAACTCAAAAAAACTGTTGACATTTATGCCGGAAGGTAATATATTTATACATGTTCACTTTTTCTTCTACTGGCGCGGGGTGGAGCAGTCCGGTAGCTCGTCGGGCTCATAACCCGAAGGTCGCAGGTTCAAATCCTGCCCCCGCAACCAACTTTCGCTTCGGGCCTTTAGCTCAGTTGGTTAGAGCGGTCGGCTCATAACCGATTGGTCACAGGTTCGAGTCCTGTAGGGCCCACCAAGAACGAGNCTTTCGCTTCGGGCCTTTAGCTCAGTTGGTTAGAGCGGTCGGCTCATAACCGATTGGTCACAGGTTCGAGTCCTGTAGGGCCCACCAAGAACGAGTATAAGTGCAATTTGGGAATCCTCTTACGTCCGACTGCGGAGCGTTTGAGGATTTTTGTGTATGCGAGGTGCTTTCGCTTTGGAAAACAAACACCCGATCGTACTGTATGACGGCGTATGCAATCTGTGCAGCGGCGTTGTAAAGTTTACCCTGCAACGCGATCGTCAAGGCAGGCTAAGGTATGCGGCGCTGCAATCGGATACCGGCAAACGGTTGCTGCTTGAGAACGGTTTTGCCCGAGAATTGCCCGATACATTTATCTTTATCGAGAACGGAAAAGCGTATACCAAATCGTCTGCCGCTCTTAGACTTGCGCGTCATCTCGGAGGAGGCTTTCGGGTGCTTTCCGGTTTGCTTATTATTCCCCGACCGCTGCGGGATGTGTTCTATACGTTCGTAGCCAATAATAGGTACCGATGGTTCGGGCGGAGCGAGTCATGCATGCTGATGCGGCCGGAGTACCGCGAAAGATTCCTGGAATAAAAAAAAGTCCGCACCTGTAAGGGCGGACTCTCAACTTATTGAACTTTCTTTAGAGGGATGCTTGGCGCATCGACGTTCCGAAGCTCGATATGTTTAATGTTGCTGCCCACATATGCGGATGCTTCCGGATTTACGATGACTTGCGCATACATTTTTCCGGGCTCGGGGAACCGGAGCTGATACTTAACGACGGCTTTGTCTTCGGAGGTAAAATCAATGCCGACGATCGAAATTCCGTAACCCGGATTCGGCTTCTCGCCCCATGTAAGTGTAACCTTTTGTATGTCGTCGTTCACCACGGAAACGGCCATGTCCACTTTTTCGTTTACGTAAGGATTTTCAGGCTGGTCAACCGGAGGCTGTTGCCCTTCATCAGGCTGCTGCTCTTCATGCTGCTTGACGAACTGAATGGCATTGTGCAGCATAACGGCAGCTTCCGCTCTCGTAATCGGTTCTTGCGGGCGGAACTTCCCGTGATCGTCAAGCTCCGCAATTTTGGCGATCAACGCGTTCTGGATCGATCCCATTCGGCCATCGGATACTTTGTCGGAGTCTTCAACATTTATATAAATTTTGATCATCGGGTACGGGCCTTTGGTGTTCACTGCATTCATCAAGAGGTCGACAAAATGTTCCCTCGTAATCGGCACGCCCGGCTTGATATCTCTATCGAGCGGAAGGCCGTGAAGATGCGCAATCACAAAAGCTTGAGCGTACCATGCGTCGTTAGGGATTTTGGTGAAACTGTCGCTCGCTTCCGGTTTCTTAATGAAATTGAATGTATCCAGGTTGAGATCGAGCCCTTTGACGATCATAGAAACGGCTTGCTCCGTTGTAAGGATTCTTTGCGGGGCGAAATGATCTTTGTCGACGCCGTTCACAATGCCTCTTTTTTGAAGATCGACTATTTTTTCTTGTCCCGGCACTTGATCCAAATCGGAAAACGCCAAAGCTCCGGAAGCCAGACTGCCGACCGACAGGGCGAGAGCCAAGGATAGAATGATTGGTTTTTTGTTCATTTCATGTACCACCTTTGCTATAAAGTAACGTTTTGTGGATGCATCCTGATTTACTAACGGATTAAGCTTCGAGATTGTTGCAGTACATATGCTGAGGAGAATATAAATCGGATGAAAACGTGGAAATTGGGCGTTGTCGTTTTGCTTACGATTGCCGGACTAGCCGCCGCGTATGCGGTCAAAATACCGCTTGTAATCGGATTTTGCATCGGTTTAATCGCATTGGCCGTCACCGTGATGAAAGATTTGAACATCGGATGGCGGAGCCTTATTGGCATGATGAAGGAAGGTGTGGGACATACGCTGGAGGTCGTCTGGATTTTGCTGCTTGTGGGGCTGCTGATCCCGGCTTGGACAGCCAGCGGCACAATTTCCTATTTGGTGGATGCGGGCCTGCGTTTGCTTTATCCCGATTTTTTGCTTACGTTCGGATTTTTGTTCTCGGCGGTCATTGCTTTGACGCTGGGAACGTCCACCGGCACATTGAGCGCAGTCGGTATTCCGCTCATGGGGGTTGCGGCGCATATAGGCGTACCTTTGCCGATGATGGCGGGAGCGTTAGTGTCCGGCGCGTTCGTAGGGGATCGGACGTCGCCGTTCTCGAGCGCGCACCGGCTGACTGCCGCATCGGCGGGGATTCCTGCGGCTTCGCTGTTTCGCGTGCTGCTTCCGACCTCAACCGGAGCGTTCGTCCTCGCAACAGCGGCGTATGTACTGCTTGATTGGTTCGGCGAATGGGGCGGAAGCTCCGCGGTGCTGGCAGCCGGCGGCTCAGGCGGGGAGTTTGTGTTGTCTCCGCTGCTCGCCATCCCGCCTGTGATCCTGTTGCTGTCGATCATTTTTCGTTTGGAGACGAAGTACGCGTTTATGCTGACGATCGGTTCCGGCATTATTTTGGGCGTATTGCTGCAAGGAGGCAATGCGGCCGATTGGCTTGGATGGCTGTGGCAAGGATATGAGGCTGCGAACTCAGGCTCCGTGGTCATTCATGGGAAGGGTATCGCCGATATGCTCGATCTTGTGGCGCTCATCGCTCTGGCCGGCGCATATAACGGTATATTGGAGAAGACGAACTTGATCAAGCCGATCGTTCGGAAGCTGCTTGGCGGGGAGAATACGAAGCTGCCTTCCATGACGGTGCGCGCGGGCTTGTTCGGTCTTGGGCTCGGTTTCGTTTCCTGTACGCAGACGCTGCCGATCATGATGACCGGCCGAAATTTATCGTCCGTTTGGACGGAACGTTACAGCCGGGAGCACTTGGCTCGAGTGACGGCGGATACGAGCTTGCTGTTCGCGGCGATGGTGCCGTGGAATATGCTCGCGATACTGTGCGGAACGATCGTAGGCGTACCCGTCGAGCAGTATGCGATCTTTGCATGTTTTGTTTGGTTTCCGCCGCTGCTTACGTTGGGCTATTCCGTATGGAGCGAACGGCGCGGTATCGGCGTCGGTGCGGTTTCCGGGGAGCAAACGACTGTCGGTGCGTAAAGAATTAATTTTATTTTGAAGCGATAAATGGGTTGACATCTGCGTAAGCACCTGTTATTATCTTATTTGTCGCTGCAAAATACGATCTGTTAGCTCAGCTGGGAGAGCACCATCTTGACAGGGTGGGGGTCAGTGGTTCGAGCCCACTACAGATCATAATGAAAAAACCCTTACACAGTGAGGGTTTTTTGCTTTTTTTGGACACTTTTCGTAGTCTCATGTCGCGACTTAAAGACTAACCGTTGGGGATAATACGAGTAAATCCATTTGCTGGAGGCACTTTTGATAATGAATCCCCAACAATTTATTTCATTGTCCCTGTTCGTTATACCGTGGTTGACAATCTTTCTTATGGATAGGGAAAAATTGAAGCGATTTATTCCTGCGGCATTGTTTACCGGCGTAACGAGCGGGATTATTTACGAAATTGGAATTATGTTAAACTTTTGGCATTTCAAAGAAGTTTCGTTTCCGCTTGTTATGTATGGCTTGCTTCCGATCATGTTACTTTGGGTCTTGAGTTTTACCTACGGGAAGTTTTGGACGTATTTTATTGTGAATGCCGTATTGGATTTAGGATTCGCTTTTGTGCTTGCTCCAATATTTTCGACGGTAGGCATATTGGGTATTAACCAGAATACCGGAGTGTATATTTATGCCATAAATTTTATCCATGCGGCGCTTATTTACGGTTATCAAGTTTGGCAAGAAGGAAGTTTTCCGAGCAAAGTTACGGCACGATAAGCGGCAAGGACCTTTAAGAGGTGCCATTTTTATATTGTTGTGTATAGGCTGGCGTCCCGGTGACATAATAAATATCATTCATTTCGTTGTTTCGAAAGGAGGCGGATGAGTTTGCCCGAGATCGACGAAAGTTTGATCGAGGAAGAAACGGAAGGAAACGAGAACGCCGAGGAAGAGACTGTGGATTACCCGATTTTTCTCGATATTTTTTAGCGCATTGAACGATCCCGCGAGGACTTATGTCTTCGGGGTTTTTTATTATATTGGGGAGCGGGAAGCTTTCAACGATTAGTCGGTGTCTGTGTTGGAAAATATTGTACGTTGCAAGATGATTCGGAAACGTGATAAGATGTAATTCCTGTCGCGGTGAACGCGGCGGGGACGAGTAAGACAAGCTTGCTCCTTGAAAACTGAACAACGA
>NZ_JAQZSG010000100.1 GCF_028745515.1 Paenibacillus thermotolerans
AACGGAACTTTGTTCCGTTGCACTCTGCTGCGCCGCATGGCCGACTGCCTTGAACGGAACTTTATTCCTAAAGCCATGGCATACCGGTCTGAGTAAGAGAGTTTCTCCACTTACTCGCAAGCAAAGCCATGGCTAAACGCACAAGTAAATGGAGATTCTCCACTTACTCGCAAGCAAAGCCATGGCTGAACGCCTAAGTAGTGGAGTTTCTCCACTTACTCGCGGACAAAGCCATGGCTAAACGCCTAAGTAATGGAGATTCTCCACTTACTCGCGGACAAAGCCATGGCTAAACGCACAAGTAATGGCGTTTCTCCACTTAC
>NZ_JAQZSG010000101.1 GCF_028745515.1 Paenibacillus thermotolerans
GGAGTGTCCAAATGGATTAGGGGGCTATATAGTTTCGTTCCGTTAGCTCCGGCATCGCAAACCGAATACCGGGGACGCTCCAGCGTTAGCACCAAAAGTTGGTACTAACCTCAACCGACTTAGCACCAAAAACTGGTAACCCTGCTACCACTCCACCACCACACGATCGACTTAGCACCAAAATTAGTGACTAACCCCGTTTATCTTGCCTCCCCTGTCGTAGAGCCGAGATAAAAACAAAAAAACTCAGCGGTGAACGCCGAGTTCGTGTTGATATGTATGGTGCGGTCGGTGGGATTTGAACCCACACGGGTCTCCC
>NZ_JAQZSG010000011.1 GCF_028745515.1 Paenibacillus thermotolerans
CCATAATGTCAGATACCGGGGTGATTTCGGTGAATTTATGGAAAAAGGGCGACACTTTATAAACACACGTTTTCCATATGTATGCTCGGAGGGAGATCCTGCTGCGGTTTTTACGAAAGTTGGTGCGAGGGAAACACAAATTGAGCATTAAGTTACTCCGAAAAGGGTGCGCGGGGGAGATCATGTTGTGGTTTTACGAAAGTAGGTGCGAGGGAGATACAAATTGAGCATTAAGTTACTCCGAAAAGGTGGCGGCGAGAGACCATGCTGTGGTATTACGGAGGGGGGGGCACAAAACGAGCAATATGTTACTCCAAAAAGATGCGCGGAGGGATATAGTGTCGAGGTTTCGCCGAAAGTGCGCGGTGGACAAAATGATGCGCGTAGAAAAAGTGCTGCAGTTTCGCCTAAGAGGAGGCGGGAGCGCCGCATAACACAAAAATAAGCGCCCCCCGCAGAGGAGCGCCTACCATAAAAAAACGTTCAATTTACCATCTGCAGGATCGCTCTCGAGCAATCCTCCGGATTGTACCGCTGCAGCATATGCGTCAAAATTTCGCGCCGCTCGACGACGTCGCTGTATTGCGTCACCAGACGGTTAAACCAATAATCGATCGTATCGTGCGATTTCAGCTGTTCGCCGAACCCGTTGCTGGTGAAATACTGCGCGTTCTCTTCCTCCTGGCCGGGAATCGGCTTATGGAACAACATCGGCAGCCCCTTCGCCAGCGCTTCGGTGCAAGTCATTCCTCCCGGCTTCGTAATCAGCAGGTCCGATACCTCCATCAGCTTATCCACCTCGCGGGTAAAGCCGATCAAGCGGACGTTCTCGTGCTGAAACGCCGAATCCTCCATCAAGCGCGAAAGTGTCTTCTCATTGTTGCCCAGCACGAATATGAATTGGATCTTATCGCGCCACTGCAGCATATACCGCATCAACTCTTCTTGGTTCATCAATCCCCAACCGCCGCCCATCACGAGCACGGTCGGCATTTCCTTCAAGCTGAGCGATGCGCGAATTTCCTGCTTGTCTTGCTGCTTCCAAAAATTCGGATGAACGGGAATGCCCGTCACGCGAATTTTGGCGCTGGGGATGCCGCGCTCCATCAGCTTCGTCTTGACCTCGGGCGTCGATACCAGGTACCGGTTCGTCTCGGACGAAATCCACGTTCCATGGGCGTCGTAGTCGGTGATGACCGTGCAGAGCGGCACCTCAAGCCCGGCACGCTTCAGCCGGGAAACGACCGTGTTCGGGAACGGATGGGTGCACACGACGGCATCGGGCTTCAACTGCCGGATAATTTGCGCGGTATGCGCGTAAAAAATCCGATGCAGCGCCAGCTGCGAAAGCTTGCCGAATTTCTTCTTATACTGAGAACGGTAAACCATGCCGTACAGCTTCGGCTGCGAGGTGACCGTTTTCTTATAAGCGTTGAAAATCAGCGGAAAAATGGTAGGATGCAAAAAAGTACCGAGCTCCAATACACGGGTTTGCACGGTAGGCGACATCTTTCGCAAGCTGACGGCCAGCGCGTGGGCGGCTTGCGTATGCCCGGCGCCGAAGCCTTCGGAAAGAATCAGTATTCGTTTCTTTCGACGCAATGGAAGGTCACCTCATCTCTACCTTATCTTAGTACAAGTATATTATCTCCATAAGTCCATTATTATCCTAATACAGCTACCGTTCCGAATGCGGTCAAACAGCCGACCACGCAGCCTGCGGCGACGTCGGAAGGGTAATGCAGCCCTAAATACATGCGGGAAATGCCGACGATCATAGCGAGCGGTACCAATACGAAGCCAAGCACCGGGGCGGCTACGACGAAGGGTGAAACCACGGAGAAAATCGCGGTCGTATGCCCGGAAGGAAATGAGTGGTCCTTCAACGGCTTGTCGCATGTAATCGTTTCGGGAAGGACAAGATAGGGACGCAGTCTCGGATACAATTTTTTCATGACGGCTACGGGAATATGGCTGAGCGCAAGCGCGACGACGGCCTGCAGGCCGATCTTGGACCACGGCAGCGGCGCAAACCACCAGATGCACAGCGATGCGGCGATCGTTGCGGTCGCCCCGCCGAGATGCGTTAGCCTGGCCAAGAAAAACCCGAGCACCGCATGATTGATTTTATGGTTAAACAAAAGGAACACGCGTTGGTCCTTTGCCTTTAACCAAGTGAATACGCGGCTCATACTTATTCGAGTTCCTCCTCATCCTGTCTGTCCTAATTGTATACGATGTTGAGCTAAAATAGAAAGCATATCTACAAAATCCATTGTAAAATACATTTGTTAACTAAAGATAAAGCGGGTCTTAAGATTTTTTTATGATTTATTTACTTGCATTTGCTACTGTGCAAACAATTGAATTTTACGATTAGGGCGACGATCGATTCTGAAGGAGGGACCTTTCGTGCGCGTAGCTTTGTTTACAGATACGTACTTGCCGGACGTAAACGGCGTCGCCAAGACGCTGGGCCGATGGGCCGGCTTTTTGCGAAAGAAAGGAATCGAATGCAAGGTGTTCGCTCCGACGGGTGAAGAACGGGCGGCAGTCCGGGAACCGAACTCGGTCGAACGGTTTTTCAGCCTGCCGTTCTTTCTGTACCCGGAATGTAAATTCGCAGTCCCCAACCCGATCCATATCAACAAAACGCTGCACGATTTCAAGCCGGACATCATTCATGTGGCGACACCCTTCAACTTAGGGCTTTACGGCAGCCATTACGCCCGCAAGCACGGTATTCCGCTCGTGGCGTCATACCACACGCACTTCGATCAATATGCGGAATTTTACAAGCTGCAGTGGATGGTGCCGTTATTCTGGAAATATATGCTATGGTTTCACGCCGATTGCCGCAAGGTATATGTGCCTTCGCCTTCCGCATTGGAGCATTTGAAAGAACGCGGGCTCAAAAATCTGGAGGTTTGGAGCCGCGGCATTCAAACCGAGCTGTTCCGCGATGATATTTGCCGCGAAGCCGCATTGCGGGAGTTCGGCATCGACCCTCGGAAATTCGTCGTGCTTTACGTCGGGCGGCTCGCACCCGAAAAGAGCATCGACGTGCTGCTTCAAGCGTTCGAAGCGGTGCCCGAGCCGGTCCGCAGCCGGATGGAGCTTGTCATGGCAGGCGACGGGCCGCTTCGGCAGGAGCTGGCGGAGGCGCAGTCCCGCCGCGGATTGCCGCTGCGTCTGCTCGGTTACTTGCACGGCGAGCGTTTAAGCAGGCTGTACGCCGGCAGCGACGTGTTTCTATTCCCGTCGGTGACGGAGACGTTCGGCAACGTCGTGCTTGAAGCGATGGCGTGCGGAACGCCGGTCATCGGCGCCGCTGCGGGCGGCGTGAAGGACAACGTGCGTCACGGCGCTACCGGGCTGCTGTGCCCGCCCGGCGATGCGGCGGCGTTCGCGCAAGCCCTCCTTACGCTGTATGACAGCCCTGGGCTGCTCAAAAGACTTGGCGCGGGCGGCAGGCATTATGCGCTTACTCAATCGTGGGACAGCGTATTCGAACGTCTGTTAAGCTCGTATCGCGGATTATTGGAGAAGGAGCAAACGGCGGGAGTCGTTTAGTCATGCTTCCGTAACATTTTGTAATCGTTTTGTCATAAAAAACCGAGGAATCGGCACAATAACATCATCAACAGCCTTGAAGGAGCGAGTCGGGCTTTACAGCGCGGCTCCTTTTTTTCAGGCAAGGGGGCAGCATGATGAATGGAATTGTGTTGATGGTGCAAATCGGTCTGTTTCTTGTCGGATTATATCAAATGACGATCTCCTTCTTCGGCTGGAGAATGGAACGGAAGAAGACGAAGCGCGAGCCCGCAAAGACGTTCGCGGTGCTCGTAGCGGCGCACAATGAGGAGAAGGTGATCGGCGCCCTCCTCGAAAACTTGAAGGCGATGGATTACCCGAAAGATATGTACGATATTTTCGTTATATGCGATAATTGCACCGATGCGACGGCGGATATCGCAAGAAGCCACGGGGTATACGCGATGGAGAGGTTCGACCGGACGCTTCGCGGCAAAGGGTTCGCCATCGAATGGATGCTCCGCGAGCTGTGGAATATGCCGAAAAAGTATGACGCGGTTGCGATGTTCGATGCGGACAATTTGGTGGAGCCGCAATTTTTGCGGGAAATGAATGACGATCTGTTGAACGGCTCGCGTGTCATCCAGGCGTATCTCGACACGAAAAATCCGTCCGATTCCTGGATCACCGCTTCTTACGGCGTTACTTATTGGTTTTGCAACCGGCTGTGGCAAATTCCGAGACGCCGTCTGAATATGGCGAATTTCCTCGGCGGCACGGGCATGTGCTTTGAATCGAAGCTGCTGAAGGAGATGGGCTGGGGCGCCACATCGCTCGTAGAGGATCTGGAGTTCACGATGCGCTGCGTCAAGCAAGGCGTCTATCCTACGTTCAATTACGACGCGAAGGTGTATGACGAGAAGCCGATAACGTTTCACGCCTCCGTACGCCAAAGGCTTCGCTGGATGCAGGGACACTTTGACGTCGCCCGCCGCTATTTCTTTCCGCTCCTTTGGGCCGGCCTTAAGGAAAGAAGCTTGACGAAAATCGATACGGCGCTATATTCTATAACGGTTTACAATGTATTATTCTCGTTTGTGTTCTCGCTCATCCTGCTTGCGGATCAGCTTCGGCCGGGCGAGCCGGCATTTCTGTCGATCTACGATTTCGTGCCGGCGACAGTCGGAATATTGTGCATGCTCGCGATTTATATGCAGTTTCCGCTGGCCCTTGCGCTGGAAAAAGTTACATCGTGGAAAATGTACGCCGCGCTCATCGCCTTTCCGCTGTTTTTGCTGTCATGGTATCCGATAACGATGCATGCTTTTTTCACGCAGAACAATAAACGATGGAGCCATACGCAGCATACGCGGGTGCTCCGATTGGACGATGTGCAGAAGCTGTAATCGGATGTTGACGTTCGCCAGGTTATGTGATATATTTTTGACTTGAGTTGGATTTACCGACTTGTTTGGCACAAAGCAGAAGCGCCCGCTTCTCACCTGCCCGATTGTGAATCGGCCGGTAACCGCCGTTGATTAGAATGCGACCCGATTATGTGTAAAGTACGCTAATTCGGAAGAACGCGGGCACTCATTGCGGTGCTCGCTTTTTTTATGATCTAATAGTAGGGTACGTTACTTTATTTGGGGGTGGCAAGCAATTAGCAGGGAACAGCATCAAATTAACGAAGAAATTCGTGCGCGGGAAGTCCGCGTTGTCGGTCCGGACGGAGAGCAGCTTGGAATTATGCAATTCCGGGATGCGCTGCAAAGCGCAATGGACTTGAATCTGGATCTTGTGAACATCGCTCCGACGGCGAAGCCGCCGGTCTGCCGCATCATGGACTACGGAAAATTCCGTTATGAGCAGCAGAAGAAGGAGAAGGAAAACCGCAAAAACCAGAAGGTTGTCGACATTAAGGAAGTTCGATTCAGCGCTACGATCGACGAACACGATTTCCAGACGAAATTGAAGAACGTCATCAAGTTTCTGAAGGACGAGGACAAGGTGAAATGCACGATCCGTTTCCGCGGCCGTGAAATTACCCATGCGAACGTCGGACAGAAGGTGCTGGAGCGCGTGGCGCAGGAAGTGGAGGAATTCTCCATTCAAGAGCGCAGACCGAAGCTCGAAGGCCGAAGCATGATCATGATTTTGGCGCCGAAGTGATTTTACCGGGGCAACATTTTCGTGTGAGCATATACATTGTGTGCTTCAAGAGATTTTACGAAACAATTAGGAGGAGCAACAGACATGCCAAAAATGAAAACGCACAGTTCCCTGAAGGACCGTTTCAAGGTTACGGGCACAGGCAAAGTAAAGCGTTACAAAGCATACAAAAACCATTTGCTTTCGGGTAAATCCGCCCGCCAAAAGCGCGGTTTGTCCACGCAGCCGCTTCTGCACTCCGGCGACGTAGCCCGCATGAAGCAGCAATTGGCTAACCTTAAATAACATTTATAGCTTACATTTCGACTGACCAGAATATTTAGGAGGGTTTACCTATGGCAAGAGTTAAGGGCGGGTTCGTCACTCGCCGTCGTCATAAAAAGTTTTTGAAGCTCGCGAAAGGTTACTTCGGCGCGAAGCATCGCCTGTTTAAGAAAGCACACGAGCAAGTGATGAAATCCTTGCTTTACGCATACCGCGACCGCCGTCAAACAAAGCGCAACTTCCGTAAGCTTTGGATCGTGCGGATCAACGCTGCGGCACGCATGAACGGCTTGTCCTACAGCCGCATGATGCACGGCTTGAAGCTTGCCGGCGTGAACGTAAACCGCAAGATGCTTGCGGACCTTGCGGTGAACGACATCAACGCATTCAACACGCTCGCCAGCAAAGCGAAAGAGAAAATCAACGCGTAACTTTGGTTTGCGCGACAAAGGACTGCCCTGCGGGGCGGTCCTTTTTTTGATCGGCCCCGGGCGGGCAATGCGCTGCTTCGGCGGCAAGCATAGCAGCAACCGCCGGCCGCCGCTGGAACCGGCCACGTCGGCTGTTCGCCGCTGGGACCCCCCAACCTCTTCGCTCGGCTGTTCCCATAGCTAACGGAAGCGAATGTCCGCTAAAATGGGCTAGTTTACATAATTCGGCAATGTAACGGAAGACGTTGTCCGCTAACACGGCCTTTCTTATGATTTTTTGGACTTTTCGGCAAATTAGCGGTCAGCTTGTTCCGTTATGTCGCGAGATTCCGCCATTTGCGGCGAATTAGCGGACACTGTGTTCCGTTAATCCGCTCGGCGCACAGCAAACATGCACGGGATCGGCAGGAAACCGGTAAGCGCTGCCATAAATTATCTGAAAAATTGACCTTGACTCATCCTTTGCTCGAACATATAATAATCTCTAAGCAAAATGAACACACTGTTAGTCAGTTACATCGGAATCTGCAATGAAGAGGACGAAGCGATAAGGGCTCTTATGAACAGAGAGCGTTAGGAACGGCTGAAACCGGCGCCATAACCCCGTATACGCGAGCTCACCTCGGAGCTGTTCTCCTGAAACGCAATGCAGCGCTTTAAGGCTGTAAAGCTGAACTTCGGTGACGTCAGATGATGTCATACGCAGAGTCAGCCCGCCGCCACATGCTTTGCCTATTAGGGAGAATCGGATTGGCACACGTTACCGTGCTGCAGTTACGCTCGCAAGCGCACGCTCGATGAAGAGCCGCGCGGCGCAACTGACGGAGGCTGCCATCGTAAGATGGCCGCGAACTTTGGGTGGTACCGCGAAAGATAACCCCTTTCGTCCCATTTCTCACCGTAATGATCGGTGGGGAGGGATGAGAGGGGTTTTTTAATTATATCGAATGGAGGGGTCACTTGTGAGCGTACAACAACTTAGTAGCGCGAAATTGGACAGTGAAGAGCTGCGCAGTCGTTTGTTGAAACCCGATCTGATTTCCGGGTCGGAAATTTTGCTTCGTTCCTTGCTGCTGGAGGGTGTGGAGTGCGTCTTCGGTTACCCTGGAGGTGCTGTCCTTTATATTTATGACGCAATGCACGGAAATCCCGATTTCAAGCATTTGCTGACGCGTCATGAACAAGGGGCAATCCATGCGGCGGACGGATACGCGCGTTCTACCGGAAAGGTAGGCGTTTGTATCGCAACGTCAGGTCCGGGCGCGACGAACCTGGTAACGGGGATCGCCACGGCGTATATGGATTCCGTGCCGCTAGTGGTCATCACAGGCAACGTCGCTACGAACTTAATCGGAACCGACGCATTCCAAGAAGCGGACATTACCGGCATTACGATGCCGATTACGAAGCATAGCTATCTCGTGCGCGACGTGAAAGATCTCGCCCGCACGATTCGCGAAGCGTTCCACATTGCGTCCACTGGGCGCAAAGGTCCGGTATTGATCGACATTCCGAAGGACGTATCCGCGCATTTGACGGAGTTCCATTTTCCGGAGGAAGTGAGCATCCGCGGCTACAATCCGACGGTCATGCCGAATAAAGGCCAAGTCAACAAGCTGCTGCAAGCGATCGAAGAGGCGGAGCGGCCGGTCATCCTGGCGGGCGGCGGCGTCGTTTACGCGGGAGCGCAAGAAGAGCTGATCGAATTCGTCAATAAGACGCAAATTCCGGTTACGACCACCTTGCTCGGTTTAGGCGGATTCCCGAGCGGTCACGAGCTGTGGATGGGAATGCCGGGCATGCACGGCACATGGACGGCGAATACGGCGCTGCAAAGCTGCGACTTGCTGATCAGCATCGGCGCGCGGTTTGACGACCGCGTGACGATGAAGCTGTCCGAATTCGCGCCGCACGCGAAGGTCGCGCACATCGACGTCGATCCGGCGGAAATCGGGAAGAACGTCCCGACAGCCATTCCGTGCGTCGGCGATGTGAAGATGGTGCTGGAGGTTGCCAACGAGAAGGCGCGTCCGGCCAAGTCGAAGGATTGGATTACGCAAATCCAGCAATGGAAGAAGGAGCAGCCGCTGCGGTATAAAGATTCGGATACGGAGCTGAAGCCGCAATGGGTCATTGAGATGCTTCACGAGACGACCAATGGCGACGCGTTCGTTACGACCGACGTCGGGCAGCATCAGATGTGGGCCGCTCAATACTATAAATTCAACAAGCCGCGCAGATTTATTTCCTCCGGCGGCCTTGGCACGATGGGCTTCGGCTTCCCGGCGGCGATCGGCGCGCAGGTGGCAAATCCCGGCGAGGTCGTCATAGCGATTAACGGCGACGGCGGCATGCAAATGTGCTCCCAAGAGCTTGCGATCTGCGCAATCAACAACATTCCGGTCAAAATCGTCGTCATCAACAACACGGTGCTCGGCATGGTCCGCCAGTGGCAGGAGCTTATTCACGGAGAGCGGTTCAGCCACATCGATCTTGCGGGAAGCCCCGATTTCGTGAAGCTGGCCGAGGCGTACGGCGTGAAAGGGCTTCGGGCGACCAACAAAGAAGAGTCCCGGGCCGCTTGGGCCGAGGCGTTGGCGCATCCCGGACCGGTGCTTGTCGAATTCACGGTTCGCCGCGATGAGAACGTGTATCCGATGGTGCAGGCGGGAACGCCTCTTCACGAAATGATATTGGAGGATGAGGAATGAATACGACACGGCATACGATTTCCGTTCTTGTCAACAATCAGCCCGGCGTCCTTCAGCGGGTATCCGGATTGTTCGGCCGCCGCGGCTTCAATATCGAGAGCATTACGGTAGGAACTTCGGAGGAGCCCGGACTGTCCCGCATGATTATCGTTACGACGGGCGACCATGCGACCGTCGAGCAAATCCAGAAGCAGCTGTATAAGCTGATCGACGTGATCAAAGTCATCGAGCTGAGCGCGGGACCGATGGTTTCCCGCGAGCTCGCGCTCATTAAGGTCAATGCGGAGCCGAGCGCACGTCCGGAAATTCTCGGCGTCGTCGATACGTTCCGCGCGAGCGTCGTCGATATTTCGCCGAACACCTTGATCGTGCAAGCGATCGGCGATACGGCGAAGATTGACGCGATCGTCGAATTGATGAAGCCGTACGGCATACTGCAGCTAAGCCGCACCGGGGTAACCGCGATGGCCCGCAGCATGTAATGCAAGACGCAACCACCTACGTGATTTCGCTCCAACCGGGGCATTTCAAATAGCTATATAATTTTAGGAGGAATCATACAAATGGCAGTAACAATGTATTACGACAATGACGCAGAACTTAGTGTATTCAAAGGCAAAACGATCGCGGTAATCGGATACGGCAGCCAAGGCCATGCGCAAGCGCAAAACCTCCGCGAAAGCGGCGTGAACGTAATTATCGGTCTTCGCCAAGGCAAATCGTGGCAAAAGGCCGAAAACGACGGCTTCAAAGTATTCGAGGTTGCGGAAGCGACTCGTCAAGCCGACGTCGTTATGATCCTGATGCCGGACGAAACGCAAGCGAAAGTATATAACGATGAAATCGCGGCGAACATTAAGAGCGGCGCAGCCCTCATGTTCTCCCACGGCTTCAATATCCATTACGGCCAAATCGTGCCGAAGAGCGATATCGACGTGCTGCTCGTAGCTCCGAAATCGCCGGGTCACCTGGTGCGCCGCGTATACGTTGAAGGCTTCGGCGTACCGGGACTCATTGCGATCCATCAGAACGCTACCGGCAAAGCGCAAGAAATCGGCCTCGCTTATGCGAAAGGCATCGGTTGTACCCGTGCAGGGGTTATCGAGACGTCCTTCAAAGAAGAAACCGAAACGGACTTGTTCGGCGAGCAGGCGGTACTTTGCGGCGGCGTATCCCACTTGGTGAAAGCAGGCTTCGAAACGTTGGTTGAAGCAGGCTACGCTCCTGAAATGGCATACTTCGAGTGCTTGCACGAGCTGAAGCTCATCGTCGACTTGATCTATGAAGGCGGCCTTGCTACGATGCGCGACTCCATCTCCAACACGGCGGAGTACGGCGACTATGTCACAGGACCTCGCATCGTAACGGACGAAACGAAGAAAGAAATGAAGAAAGTGCTTGCCGATATCCAAACCGGCCGATTCGCACGCGACTTCATTCTTGAGAACCAGTCCAACAAAGCGTTCATGACGGCAACCCGCCGCAACGAAGCGGAGCACCAAATCGAGCAAGTCGGCCGTCAGCTTCGCGAAATGATGGCTTGGATCAAGAAGTAACAACAAGCTCGAACGCTTGAATCGCTTCATCCCATAAAGTAAAATGAAAATAATGAAAAACGTCGAAGAGGACCAGTAAGATATTTCTTGCGCTCAGAGAGCTGCTGGACGGTGCGAAGCAGCCGCGGGAGATGTCCGAACTCGCCTCGGAGTTGCCCGCTGAACTTATGCTTTAGAGTAGGCGGAGCCGGAACCTGACCGTTATGTACAGGAGGATACAGGATCACATTCGTCCTGGATTCGCTGAGCGCATATCCCTATGCGGATATGAAGTCGGAGTGGTACCGCGTAAGATGATAAGTCTTTCGTCTCCTTGTTATAGGAGGCGGAAGACTTTTTTTATGACGATCCGAAACGAAAGGAAGGGAAATCGTATGAAAAACGTTGAGAAATATTCCAGAGGATACTTTATGCCTCCCAAACAGAGCTTGAAGTGGGCGCAAAAAGAGTACATTACCGAAGCCCCGATTTGGTGCAGCGTCGACCTGCGGGACGGCAATCAGGCCCTCATCGTGCCGATGAACCTGGAAGAGAAGCTGGAATACTTCCAAATGCTCGTCGACATCGGGTTTAAGGAAATCGAGGTCGGGTTCCCGGCCGCTTCCGAAACGGAATTTACGTTCCTGCGGACGCTGATCGAACAAAATTTGATTCCGGACGACGTCACCATTCAAGTGTTGACCCAATCGAGGGAGCATATTATTCGGAAAACGTTCGAATCGCTCAAAGGCGCCAAGCGGGCGGTCGTTCACCTTTATAATTCCACCTCCTTGGCCCAGCGCGAACAAGTATTCCGCAAATCGAAGCTGGAGATTATCGATATCGCCGTGGAAGGCGCCAAGCTGTTCCTGGATTGCGCGGCAGAAACCGAAGGGAATTTCCAATTCCAGTATTCGCCGGAAAGCTTTACGGGAACCGAAGTCGATTTCGCGCTTGAAATTTGCAACCATGTGCTGGACGTGTGGCGTCCGACGCCGGACAACAAGGTAATTATCAACCTTCCGTCCACGGTTCAGATGTCCATGCCGCACGTCTATGCCAGCCAGATCGAATATATGAGCGAGAACTTGCGCTACCGGGACAACGTCATTTTGTCGCTTCATCCGCATAACGACCGAGGTACGGGCGTTTCGGACGCGGAGCTCGGCATGCTTGCAGGCGGACAACGGGTGGAGGGCACGTTGTTCGGCAACGGCGAGCGCACCGGGAATGTGGATATCGTCACACTTGCCCTCAATATGTACTCGCACGGCGTCGATCCGAAGCTGAACTTCCACAATTTGCCCGAAATTTTGAAAGTATACGAGCGATTGACAAGAATGCGCGTCGGCGAGCGTCATCCTTACGGGGGTGAACTCGTATTTACGGCGTTCTCCGGCTCCCATCAGGATGCGATCGCGAAGGGCATGAAGTGGCGCGAGGAGCAAAATCCTCCTTACTGGAGCGTTCCTTACCTGCCGATCGATCCGCTGGATATCGGACGGGAGTACGAAGGAGACATCATTCGCATCAACAGCCAATCCGGTAAAGGAGGCGTCGCGTTCGTCCTTCAGCAGAAATACGGGCTCGACCTGCCGGTCCGCATGCGCGAATCGTTCGGATATCGGGTGAAGGATGTGTCCGACAAGCAGCAGAAGGAGCTGCTGCCGGAAGACATTTTCGGAATATTCAAGGAATCGTTCATCAACGTGAATGAACCGGTTTCTTTCCTTCGATACCATTTCGAAAAGAGCGACGACTACAGCACGATCGTGACGGTACGAATCGACGGCGAGGTTAAAGAGCTTGCGGGCAACGGCAACGGAAGGCTTGATGCCATCAGCAACGCACTGCAGACGAATCTGGGCATTTCGTTCACGAATTTGATCTATAAGGAGCATGCTTTGGAAATCGGCTCCGGTTCGCAAGCGATCTCCTATATCGGGATTACCGACGCGAGCGGCAAAGAGCACTGGGGCTCCGGAGTGGATGCGGACATTATGACCTCCTCCGTCAAAGCGCTCTTCAGCGCCGTCAACAACATGATACGTCAGTAATTTTCTTATAGCCTCAACCTATAAACATCATAGATTCTATATCTTATCTTTCGGTTCGCTTTTATGGTACAACGAGAGTAACGAAAAACTTTGATTATTTGCAGGAGGGAATCCATCGTGGCAATTACGAAAAAAATCGCGGTTATCGCCGGCGACGGCATCGGGCCGGAGGTCGTAGGGGAAGCCATTAAAGTCATTCGGAAAACGGAGGAGCTGTTCGGCTTCAAGTTTGAGCTCGAGCACGGCTTGTTCGGCGGGATCGCCATCGACGAGCGCGGCACGCCGCTGCCGGACGATACGCTTGCAATGTGCAAGAATGCGGATGCGGTATTGCTCGGAGCCGTCGGCGGCCCGAAATGGGACAGCAATCCGAAGGAGCTTCGTCCGGAAACCGGGCTGCTCGGCATCCGCAAAGCGCTCGGCCTGTTTTCCAACATCCGTCCCGCAGTCGTATTCGACTGCCTGATCGATGCGTCGACGATTAAGCGCGAGGTGCTGCAGGGCACGGACCTGATCGTCGTTCGCGAGCTTACGGGCGGCATCTACTTCGGGGAAAAGTTCCGCCGCGAAGGTCCGAACGGTCAAGAAGCCGTGGATACTTGCGTATACAGCGAAATGGAAGTGGAGCGAATCGTTCGCCAAGCATTCGAGATCGCCATGAAGCGCGGCAAGCGTCTGGCTTCCGTCGATAAAGCGAACGTGCTGGAGTCGTCCCGTCTGTGGCGCGAAGTCGTAATTCGAGTCGCAGCCGACTATCCGGAGGTCGAGCTGGAGCACGTATTGGTCGATAACTGCGCGATGCAGCTGCTTCGCCGTCCGACCAGCTTCGACGTTATCGTTACGGAAAACATGTTCGGCGACATTCTTTCCGACGAAGCGGCGATGCTGACCGGTTCGATCGGCATGCTTTCCTCCGCTTCGCTCGGCGAAGGCAGCTTCGGCCTGTATGAACCGGTTCACGGATCCGCGCCGGACATCGCGGGGAAGGGCATCGCCAACCCGATCGCAACGATTTTATCCGTCGCGCTTATGTTCCGCCTTACGTTCGGGTGGGAAGAGGCGGCTGCCGCAATCGAGCGCGCCGTTAAGGAAGTATTGGACGCCGGTCACCGTACAGGCGATATTGCAACGGACAAAGAAACCGCGATCGGTACGACCGCAATGGGCGATTTGATCGTTGCGGCTTTGAGAAAATAAAAACGCATGGATTATATAACATCAGACAGCTTACGGCTGCGGCGAACGGGAGACGACGATCTCCCGTTCGTCGTGGAAGCCGAAAATCATGAGGACAACCGTCATTTCGTATCGCAGTGGCCGACGGTGCGGCATCGAGCCGTGCAGTACAGCAAGGAGCATGCCCATCTCATCGTCGAGACCCTTGACGGAGCGAGAGCGGGTTATGTCATACTGGGCGGACTCGGCGATCCGAACGGCTCCATTGAACTTACGCGTTTGGTCATCACAGAGAAAAACCGCGGATACGGCCGCGAAGTATTGCGCATGCTGAAGCAGTGGGCTTTTCGAGTGCAAGGAGCGCACCGCCTTTGGCTCGACGTTCGCGAACATAACGCGCGGGCGCAGCATGTTTATCGTACGGAAGGCTTTACGGTGGAGGGCGTTTTGCGCGAATGCGTAAAAACGCCGAACGGCTATGAATCGCTCATTGTGATGTCGATGTTGGAGTCGGAATATTATTAATTAGAATAATTATTAAATTATACTGACTACATATTGACTTCATTTTCCGCCGATGATAAGATGAAAACCGTGGGCAGTACAGTACCAAGCAATAGAAATTTATGTAGGAGGTAGTTGTAATGGCAGAACGTTTAGTAGGCAAAAAAGCTCCGGAATTTACCATGGAGACTGCTTTAGGCAACGGCAAAGATTTCGGTAAAGTTTCTTTGTCCGATTACAAAGGCAAGTGGCTTGTGTTTTTCTTCTACCCGCTTGACTTCACTTTCGTTTGCCCGACCGAAATTATCGCGCTTAGCGACGCATACGAGCAATTCAAAGATCTTGATACGGAAATTCTCGCTTGCAGCACCGACAGCGTGCATTCGCACCGCGCATGGCTTAACACGCCGCGCGACCAGAACGGTCTCGGCCAGCTGAACTACCCGATCGCTTCCGACTACACGAAATCCGTCGCTCGCGACTACGGCGTGTTGGACGAAGAAGCAGGCGTGGCGTTCCGCGGCTTGTTCATCATCGATCCGGAAGGCGAATTGAAGTATCAAGTCGTTACGCATAACGACATCGGCCGCAGCGTTGAAGAGACGCTCCGCGTGCTTCAAGCTCTCCAATCCGGCGGTCTTTGCGCAGCTAACTGGAAGCCGGGCCAAAAAAATCTGGTTGCGAAGTAATTCGGCGACCGCAGCATAAAAATCCCTTCCGATCGGCGTCAATCGCCGCATTCGGGAGGGTTTTTTTCGTTCATTTAAGGTATAATATGGTTTGTTGGATTTCCTGAATAAGGGAGTGTTGCTATGCCGATGCGGCTAAGAACAGAGCTGCCCGAATTTCAAGGCGTAACCGAGTGGGTGAACGGCGAGGTCGCGAAGTCGGAGCTTGAAGGCAAACCGGTGCTCGTGCATTTTTGGGCGGTCAGCTGCTACATGTGCAAGGAGAGCTTGCCGCTGATGAACGAATGGCGCAAAAAATACGAACAGCAATACGGACTCAGGATGATCGGCGTCCATATGCCGCGCTCCGAAGCGGATACGGACATTGCCGCCGTGAAAGAGACGATCGAGCAGTACCATTTGGAGCACCCGGTAATCGTCGATAATGAGCATGCGGTGACCGACGCGTTCCAGAACGAATTTGTTCCGGCGTATTATTTATTTGACGGGAACTTGCAGCTGCGGCATTTTCAGGCGGGAGAGAAAGGGCTTTCGATGGTGGAGCAGCGCATTCATAAAATTTTGGGCACGAATGAAGGAACAAAGGCGTAGCCTTAGGCTTTTTATACATAGGAGGAGGCAGGCAGAAATTATGAACGTACCGGCAGAGCTGCGTTATAGCGAAGAGCACGAATGGGTAAAGGTTGAAGGAAATCAAGCGACGGTCGGCATCACGGAATTTGCGCAAAACGAGCTTGGCGACATCGTCTTTGTCGAGCTTCCGAAGGTGGGAGATGCGATTTCGCTCGGGGATCCGTTCGGAAGCGTAGAATCGGTCAAAACCGTATCCGAGCTGTATGCGCCGGTTTCCGGCAAGGTGGTTAAGGTGAATGAGGACTTGACCGGGGCTCCGGAGAAGATTAACGCATCGCCGTACGGCGACGGCTGGATGATCGTGGTGGAGATGGACGATGCGGAGGAGCTGAACAAGCTTTGGTCCGCCGATAAATATAAGGAAACATACGGCGAGTAAGCTTCGGCCGGACGAGGGATGGACCCTCGTCCGGTATTTTTGTTTTTTGTGCGGGTATGGTTTCCGAACTCCTTATAACCGCTATCCCCGTCGCTCAGCCTTATGACCGTTATCCCCGTCGCTCAGCCGTTTCGTACCGGCTTAGAGTTCATTATTGAAGGGTATGCCCATTTTTGAGCCGTTTTGCCGCGGAAAAGAAATGTGCTTCTGAGTGAAGGGGATAGTGGTTAAAAGGAGCCGGCGAGAGTAATGAGCATAGATTTCCGAAAATAAGGCGGTTTCACCTCACTATTTCACACAGCCGTGCCGGTTTTTGCGAAATAGTGAGGTTATACCTCGCTATTGCCTCGTTCCTCCACGGTTCCACCTGACTCAACCGTTCCCTTGCACCCCGCCCCCAAGCTTCCTATATTTGTCGACGTACTTTCGGACCGCCAGCACGAACGTCGCGTGCGACCACGTAAGCGGAGCGACCGACACCGGGCTCCCGTCGTAAGGGTCGAGCTGCTCCGACAGTACGCCGCTCTCCATCGCCTTGCCGACGACCCATTCCAGCGTGCGCCGCGGCGATGCCAAATCTTCCGGCGATGCGGCGGCTTCAATCTCGTATTCCGCCACCCAAAGCGTGCAAATGATCCACGGGTTTCCGGGCACGACCTCCAAGTCCGACGAACGTTGAAAATAGTAATCCTGGTAGTACCGCGCAATGCCGCCGACCGGCGTTTTGACCGACAATCCCTCTTTGACCGCCTGCATCGTTCTCCGGACCCGATCGTCCGACGCAGGCAGCACGCCGAATTCAAATATGCCGTACACGCTGCTCTCCAGCGTCATGTCCTTATGCCACTTTCCGTCCTTCATGTACAAACCGCGGGCGAACCGTCCGCTGTCCTCATCCCATAGATGCTCCATAATGCCGCCCTTCAGCCGCCGAGCCGCCTGCTCGTATCGCTCGCACCGCTCGTCGTCGCCGAACAAGCGGGCGAAGCCGGCGGCCGCCGTCAATCCGCCGTATACGGCCGAAGCGGTGAACGTGTAAATCCCATACCGCTCCTCCCACAGATCGTAGCTCGGCTTCGGAAGGTGAAGCTCCGGGTCCATATACGTGTTTAAAAACCGAGCGGCCCTGCGGATCAAGCCAGGGTAAAGCGACTGGGGCAGCTCGATGTCGCCGTGCCGGACGTAATCGTGCCATAACGCAAACAAGACGAGCGCGGTTTCGTCCTCCTGGATCGGCAGCTGCTGGCGGCCATGATTCAAGTACGGGTGCCAGGAGGAGCCGACCGTGCCGTCCGGGTTATATTTGTGCTGCAGGTAGCCGTCCTCCGTTATCGCTCTGGCGCAAAAATAAAAAAACGGCGCGATCATCCCCTGATAACCCGCCATCGACATCGCGTACGCGACAAGGGCGCCGTCCCTCGGCCACATATAGCTGTAGTGGTCCCGGTTGAATTGAAGAATGTCCGTATCGTTGGCGGCGATGACGGCGCCTCTCTCGTCGATTTGCGTCCGGACGATGAGCAGGCTTTTCCGGTACATGCCTACAATGTCGGTCCCCAAATCCGCAAAATCTTGTTCGGCCTTCGTCACCCAGCGCTGCCAATAAATTTTGGCCCGCTCCAGCAATTTGCCCGGGCCGCTCTCCTTCACGTACCGGTCGAGCCGCTTGACTTCCTCCAAATTTTCGCCGGCCGTCATCCAATAATACATCGTTTGCGCTTCTCCCGGAGGTACGTACAATCGGAACGAAACGGTGCTGTCCACCGAGCCTTGGGCGATCGGATTGCCCATCAAATGGCCGTCTTCCGCATCTTTCCATGTCCCTTCGGCTTGATGAAACCTTTTGACCCCTGTAGTATATTGATAAATACCTTCTTGACCGGAGGAGCCGTTAAACATAAAATAATGGTCCCGCTTGTAATGGAATACCGTGTGATTCGCCGGGTAGTAGGCGGCCGTGTCGCCGACCTCCGTTTCGTCGATCACCAGGTCTTGATGGAAGAACAAGCGGATCTCCCGCTCATATTCGTACTCGTTCCGGACGGTAAAGCGCCGGATAAATATATTTTCCCGCTGGTGAACGCCGTCGTTCATATGAAGCGTTATACCGAGCCGCGGGTTGTAAGCTTTCACGCGGGTTACGAGAGAATCGTCTTCGTAGGCGAGCGAACGCTCCCATTCGCCGTCGCCGAGCCACGCGAAGCTTCCCTCCGCCCAGATGCCGACACGGCAGCAGTAGCCGCTCACATGATTGAGCTGTCCGACATATGGATAATACAAGTCTCGAATATACGAGTTCCGGTCCAGGTTGATCAGCATTTTTCCGTTGCCCGTCACCAGGTGCCTTGGCACTCCACCACGTCCTTGCTGTCTCTATTTTTATGACTTATACGCCTTTGCGCATCATGATGCTGCAGAGGACATCCACCTTGTTGTCGGCCGACGCGAGCGACTCGAATTCTTCGAACAGCACGGGGGAGACGGATTTATATTCTCCTTTGTGGTAATGAATGATTAATACATCGTCGCTCGGATCGAAGGTTACGTAAGCAATCTGTTTGTGGTCGAGCGAGACGGATTGCATGGATCATCACTCCCTAATCAAAGTAATGGTTCAGAAATATGCGGAAACAACTCGGCCTATTCTATCGTTTTCACGAACTTCATGTTAAAACTGCTAGCCGAAGGAAAAAGGAATTGTACGAGGGTAAAGCGAATAAGAGAAAAGTAACTCGTTTGAAGGAGGATACAAACATGAGCTTTTGCTGCGGTGCAAGCATGGTAGGTACGAAAGGGACTCTGCGCCATCTTCGTACACAAATTCATAACGTGCCCATCTTATTTTGCCCGGTATGCCACCGCATCGAGGTGCATCATCTCGTAGAAGACGAGTACGAGATTTTGGCCGAATATGCTCATGGCGACGGTGCAAACGAGGTAGACTTTGACGACTACAGCGATACGCTTGCGCGTCACGATTTATTTGAAAACTGCGTCAGCACGGAAGACGAGGATCCGCTTCAGCTTGTCACGAACCAGATCGATATGGCTTTGGATTTACTTCGGGTGGCAAAGCAGCTTGACGATATAGAATGGGAAAACCAATTGAAAAACCGGCTTCGGGTTATGAGCGGCCGAAGAGATAAGCTGCGCCGCAAGAAAATGTTGGGCGGCCAAAGGTAACAATTTCGACTTCACTAACGTCTCTTCAGGAAGAGGCGTTTTTTTTCTATATAATGGTTTTTGCGGCTTACCCCCTGAAACGGAACCGACGGCTCGAATTCTGATAGTACTGAGGTGAAACGGGTGATCCTGTTACTTATCAAAAGGTGGTTTTCAGGCCAGCGAACGCCGCCTCAGGTTACGGAGCATCAACATTTGGAATCCGCGATTGCGCGCATTCAGAATGGCGATGCCGCATTACGCAACGATCTTATTGCGCAGTATCAGCCTTTCATTGCAAAGACAGCGGGCAAGTTCTGCAAGCGGTATATACAGCCGGAGACGGATGACGAGTTCAGCATCGCGTTATCCGCATTCAATGAGGCGATCGACGGCTTCGATTCCAAGGCGGGGAGCTCGTTTCTCGGCTTCGCCGAAGGAGTCATCCGCCGCAGGCTGATCGATTACGTGCGTAAGGAGCAGCGGTTTGCGGGGCAAATCCCGCAAAGCGCATTCGAGGTTGAAGGCGACGAGGACGAACGGTTTGATCCCGTCGATGCGAAAGAGGCGGTTGAACGCTTCGAACGCGACCGAATCGCCGAGGATCGAAGGCTTGAGATCGAGACGCTCAGCGCGCAGCTTGCCGACTTCGGCATAACGTTCTCGGATTTGGTCGAGTGTTCGCCGAAGCATGAGGATTCGCGGCGAATGCTGATCGGTATCGGTGAACAGCTTAGCAAAAATGCGGAGCTCTCCGGACTGCTGCTGGCTAAAAAAACGTTGCCGCTGAAGGAAATGACGGAGCTTGTGGAGGTGTCCCGAAAGACGTTGGAACGGGGCCGTAAATATATTATTGCCGTAACGCTGATCCATCTTGGAAGCTTTCCGCACCTGAAATCGTATGTGCTGGGCGGGACAAATACGGAAAACGACAATGATAAAAAGCAAACGAAAGGAGGGCGGGGAGCATGACCAAAGGCATCGTGATGGAAATCAGGAAAAAGGATTGCGTCGTATTAACGGAAACGGGCGCTTTCGTTCGGGTCCGCAGCCGCGGCGGAACGATTGCGGTCGGCGACGAAATTACCGTGCCGGAAATAAACAGGTCGCTGCCCCGCCGCTCCTGGATGATGGGTTCGGTTGCCGCCGCTGCGGCGTTTATGCTGGTAGTCGTATTTTCCGTATTGCCCGGCGCCTTTCCGCAGGATCCCGCGCAAACCGTCATATCGAATAACGAAGCCGTCGCTTACATATCGATCGACATTAATCCGAGCATTGAACTGGGCATCGACGGAAAAGAGCGCGTTGTTGACGTCAGGGAGCTGAACGAAGACGGGGCGAAGCTGATCGGCGGGCTGTCCTTGTTGGGTGAAGAGGTAGACTCCGCCGTACGGACCATTATGGAAGAAGCGGAGAACAAGGTGCTTAAAGACCGCGACTCTGCAGACATCGTCATTACGAGCGTGGTTGTAGCCGAGGATGCCGATCTGCAGGAGGATGCGCTTACTGCAGGGCTTCAGGAGGAGGTCCGGCAGGTGCTGGCGCAGCATCATGAGGAGCGGCTTGAAGCGTTTCGCGTCACGGTTTGGTCGGCTCCGGCCGAGGTGCGCGAAGAGGCGGAAGCTCAGGGGCTGTCTACCGGCAAAATGGCGTTTTATTTGAAAGCGAAGTCGGACGGCGCGGATGTTTCGGTAGAGGAGCTGAAGACCAACTCCATTCATGACGTTGCGGAGAAGTTTAAGAAGAAGGATTTGCTCTCTTCGGGCGTTTCGTATACGAAGGAAGAGATGAAGCAGCTTCTTAAGGAGCAGAATGAAGAGCTGAAGAAGGCGAAGAAGAACGACAACCGTCCTGCAAGTAATAAGAATGACGACGACGGCAAAAATAACGGTTCGGATGATCGGAATCAAGGCGGGGACAAGAACGGCAAGAATAACGGCAACAACGGTAAAAATAACGGTAAAAGTAACGGTAACGGGAAAGGCAAGGGCGGGAGAGACGACGATGAGAACGGCGGACCGCCGAACGAACAGGGTGTGGACCGAAACAAAGACCAGGACCGGGATAACGGCAACGGCAATAAAGGGAATAACGGAAAGGGGAACGGGAAACAAAACGGAAAACAAAACGGCAACGGACAATCCGGGAAGGCCGGGGGCGATAGAGGCTCCGGCAGCGGAAACGGAAACGGGAACAAGAACGACGGTGAGCAAGAGGACCGGCATGACGACGGGAATGAAGACAAATCGAATAACGATAACCAAGGCCGCACCGGAACCACCGATGGCGGCCTAAAGCCGGACAAAGGGAAAAATGCGGAGAAAACGCCGCCGGGCCAAGCCGGAAAAGAGAACCGCAACGAAAGTGCGGACAGTTCCGGAAGCGGTAACACAGGGAACGGGAACGGCAGCAGCGATAAGGGAAACGACGGTAACAATGGAAATGGCGGCAACAATGGCAGCGGCAAGGAAAAAACCGGCGGAAAAGGCAACGGAAACGGCAACGGCCGGGGCAATTCCGACAAGGATAAAGGTTCGGACAAAAAGTAAAGCGAGGAAGACGCGGCGGGATCGGGAGGCCGTGTCTTTTTTTTGCGATTATCCCCCTTTTATCGAGTTCTTCGTGTGTTACAATGGGTCATATAAAGCGTTAATGCGTCACTACGTTAATGTGAATGACAGTCTGCAAAGCGTAAGGTAGTCGTCAATCGAATGGGGGAGCTGAAGGGCACATGCGATACAATATATTCGGCAAAACGGGCGACCGCGTATCGGCGCTCGGCTTCGGAGCGATGAACCTGCCGGGCGTACCGCTCGAGCAAGCGCGCGATGCGTTAAACTACGCGTTGGATCACGGCATAACGTACATCGATACTGCCGCTGCTTACCGCAACAGCGAGGAGATTATCGGGGAAACGATCTCTCACCGGAGGAACGAATATTTTCTGGCTACCAAAACGGGACAGCGCAAGTACGATGCGGCCAAAGCGGAAATCGAACGAAGCTTGCAGCGCATGAAAACCGATTATATCGATTTGCTTCAAATTCATTATGTGAATTACGTGAGCGAATTCAACGCAGCCATGGAAGAGGACGGCGCGTACCGGGCTGCGGTTGAAGCGAGGGAAGCGGGCAAGGTGCGCTTCATCGGCATTACGGGACATCGGCCGGAGCTGCTGGCGAAGTGGGTCGAGAGCGGCAAATTCGATCAGGTGCTGTTTCACCTCAGCCTTGTACAGCCGTTTGCCAAGCGCGACCTGCTGCCCACGCTGAAGAGGCTGAACTTGGGCAGAACGGCGATGAAGCCGCTGTCGGGCGGTTTCGTGCAGCCGGTCGAGAAGGCGCTCCGGTTCCCGTACAGCCAAGACGTACATACGATTATATCCGGCATGGTCAGCGTCGAGGAGGTCAAGCAAAACTTAGCCGCTTTCGAACGCGAGGTGGAAGAGGAGGAGCGGCTCGAGCTGGAGGCGCTGGCTGCCGAGCTCGGCGAGCATAACTGCCGCCGCTGCAATTATTGCTCTTGTCCGCTCGAAATCGCGATTCCGGACGTCATGATTTCCAGCACGATTCGTACGAAGCTCGGATTGCTTCCGAAAGGCGCGGCGTTCTACGAACGGCAGAAGGAAAAGCTGATCTCGTGCGCCGACTATGAACCATGTAAAGAGAAGCCTCTGTGCGAGCAAAAATGCCCGTACCACTTGCCGATGCAGCGAACGATCCAGGAAACGGCCGCTCACCTTCAAGGGTAAGCAAGCCACACTCCAACATGGATTGATCCGCGCGGCATTTATTTCATCGAGGTTTTTTGGCTATAATTCCAATAAGATCTGCACGAAAAAACGGAGGAGTCGCCATGTTTATGAAGAAGGCCCCCGCATCGCAGAATGACCGTGTGCCTCCGGGCCAAACCTTGACGGCCGGCTTTCCGGTGCTGCATTACGGGGATGTAGCGCGGTATACGGATGTTCGCACGCAATGGGATTTGCGCGTGTTCGGATTGGTGGAGGAGGAGCTTCGGCTTTCCTATGACGAGTTTATGGCGCTGCCGCGCCGCGAGTTTGCCAACGACATTCACTGCGTAACGACGTGGTCGAAGCTGGACAATGCATGGGAAGGCGTGGCCGTCTCGTCGATTATGGAGCGCGTGAAGCCGAAGCCGGAAGCGAAGTTCGTCATGCTGCATGCCGAGCACGGCTGGACGACGAATTTGCCGATCGAGGACTTCCTGCGCGAGACGTCGTTCTTCGGCATTAAGCACAACGGAGCGGAGCTGACGCCGGAGCACGGGTATCCGGTTCGGATGGTCGTGCCGCATCTATACTTCTGGAAGAGCGCGAAGTGGCTGCGCGGCATCGAGTTTATGGCCAAAGACAAGCCGGGCTTCTGGGAGCGCAACGGGTATCACATGTATGGGGACCCGTGGAAAGAGCAAAGGTACGATTTCGATTAGGTTTTGTAGCAGTTAGAGCGACCTGGGCACCTGAACGGTGATCGGATCGCTCTTTTTATTAAACTAGCCGATTTTAGCGGTCATTGAGTTCCGTTAACTTGAGGCGCTGAATAACTAACTTGGGCGGTTTGCAGATTTATTACAAAGGAAATGATAATAACTATCAATCCGCCATGAAAAAAAGGAGTTGCCCAAGTTTGACGAACGCAGGTCCGAAGCGCAAATCATTTTCCGTGTTTTCCACGTTTTATTCCGTTATCGCCGCTATAGGCGGCTTCTTGTTCGGTTACGATACGGCCGTCATATCCGGCGCGGTCGGCTTCATTCGAGAAAGGTTTGATCTGAATGCCGGCATGGAAGGGTGGGTCGTATCGAGTATTATCGTAGGCGCCGCTATAGGAGCAGCCTTTTCCGGGGTACTAAGCGATACATTCGGCCGCAAAAAAATGCTGATGGCGGCTGCGGTGTTATTTGTCATCGGCTCGGTCGGTTCCGCGTTCCCAAGCACCGTCACCGGATTGGTCTGGGCCAGGATTATCGGGGGAATAGGCGTCGGCATGGCTTCCACGTTATCTCCGTTATACATTGCGGAAATCGCGCCAGCCCGGATTAGGGGCCGATTGGTATCGATCTACCAGTTTGCGGTGGTGACCGGAATATTCGCGACCTTCTTTATAAACAAAACGATCGCCGGATACGGTGACGACGCATGGGATGTCTCCGCCGCATGGCGTTGGATGCTTGGGTTCGGCGTTGCTCCCGGCATCCTGTACCTGCTTCTCCTCTTGTTCATTCCCGAAACTCCCCGTTGGCTGATGAAGAAAAACCAAGAGGTTCGGGCTTTGAACGTGCTGGAACGAATGAACGGCAAGGAAGCCGCGAAAGCCGAGCTCCATGAAATGCTAAATCTGAAGGAAAACGATCAAGGCTCGATCAAGGAGCTGTTTCGGCCCGGGCTGCGGCTTCCGCTGATCGTGGGGGTCGGGCTGGCCATCCTCCAGCAAATTACCGGAATCAACGCGATTATGTACTACGCTCCGGAAATTTTGAAGCAGACGGGGGCCGGGACCGATGCCGCGTTAACCCAGACGGTACTCGTCGGGCTCGTTAACTTTGCGTTTACTCTGATTGCTTTATGGCTTATTGATAAAGCGGGGAGAAAGGCGCTCCTGCTCGTCGGCTCCAGCGTTATGATGATTTGTTTGTTTGCCGTCGGATACGGCTTTCATGATCCCAACGTGCCGGGATACTTCGTATTGTTTTTTATCCTTTTGTACGTGGCGGCTTTTGCCGTCGCTCGGGCCGGTCGTGTGGGTCATGATTTCGGAAATATTTCCGGGCCGAATCAGAGGCCGAGCGACCGCCGTCGCGGCGTTAGCTTTATGGGCGGCCGATTATGTTGTATCGCAAACGTTCCCTATGCTTTTGCAATGGATCGGGACATCGTCGACCTTCTGGCTGTTCGCCTGTATTGCGCTCGTGACCGTCGTATTCTGCGCGAAGGTAGTCCCGGAGACGAAAGGAAGATCGCTTGAAGAAATCGAACGGCTTTGGTCGACGAAGCCTCTGAAATAAATTGAACATATTCAGGAATTGATGTATTCTAAAAAGTGCTATTAATATAGTTAGCGCTAATGACATGTCCCCCGTTTGCCGGATGAACCGCGGACGGGGGCTTTTAATAGGGGGAAATCCGATGCAGTTGATTCATCCGGGCAAGGTTCAGCAAACCATCGATCGATTAAAGGGACGGGAGCTCTTTATTCATCTCGAATTGACGACCGGCGCGTACGCGGCCCATTGGGACAGCTCGAAGCATCCGTCCGGCCTGTTCATCAAGAACGCGGTGATTCGGTATTCGCACGGCTCCATCTCGGGGAAAGACGGGCCGTACCGAGTCGGGTTAAAAACGGATAACGGCTGGATTTATGCCGAAGGCTTGACGCATTGGGAGGAAGAAGACGCGGACCGGCTCATCCTGGAAGGACATGACAGCCAAGGAAAGCTTGTTGTGGCGCTGATGCTCGGTTCCGAGCCATTTTGACGAAGATGAGGTGAGCATTGATGGAAGCACGCATTCTGGTTATACTGCCGCATCCTGACGACGAATCGTTCGGATTGTCGGGCACACTGGCAAAGCATATATCTGAGGGAGCCCAAGTTACCTATGCATGCCTTACGCTGGGAGAAATGGGCCGAAATATGGGCGTTCCGCCGTTCGCGAACCGGATTACGCTGCCGTCCTTCCGCAAGCTGGAGCTCGAGGCGTCCTGCCGCTGCATCGGCATCAAAGACTTGCGCCTGCTCGGGTTCCACGACAAGACGCTGGAGTTCGAAGATCCGGAGCTGCTGGACGGTAAAATCGACGAGCTGCTGCGTGAAGTGGAGCCGACGCTTGTTTATACGTTTTATCCGGGCTACGCCGTTCACCCCGACCATGACGCATGCGGTGCGGCCGTCATTCGTACGATCGGAAGGCTGCCGGAGGCGAAGCGGCCGGTCGTGCACTGCATTGCGTTCTCCAAAGATTGCGTCGAGGTATTGGGAGAGCCGGATGTGCTCGTGGATGTGAAGGCATTTTTGAAGCAAAAAACAGGCTCCATTCTCGCGCACCGCTCTCAGTTTCAAGTGCCGGAGCTGGCGGGGAACAAAAAGCACGACGATCCGAAGGTCGTTGAGCGATTCGGCAAGGAACGGTTCTGGACATACCGGTTTTAAGCGACGATAATGGCTGGAGTCATATGAGATTATTCATGCGGCATGACGGAAACTCATGACGTTTACGCACTAATGATCTATGACGGTCCCCTTGTACAATGGAGTCAACAAATCCACATACAGGGGGCAATACATATGAACAGGATTCAAAAATCGATGGTAGCGGCAGTCGCGGCCGTAATGGCGGTCGGATTGTCGGGGTGCGGCAGCTTCGTCGAGCGGGTGAACGACTCCGTCATGGGAGAAAGTGCGGGGTCGGGCGAATTGGTTTCGCTTGGGCTGAAGAAGTTCGATGAAACCGAGTTCGACTCCGTCCGAGTGAATACGATGGCTATGACGGTGCAAGTGGAGCGGTCCGAAGGGAGCGAGGCGTCGGCCGAGCTGTTCGTGGACAAGGCAATCAAGAACGAGTTTACATATTCGGCGGTCTTGAACGGGCGGACGCTGGAGCTGAAGGTGGACGAGGAAACGACGGCGGCTTCAAAGCGGTCATTCGAAAAGCAACAAGGGCAGCGCAGGCTGGTTGTGAAGCTTCCGGCGAAAAGCTTGGAGAACGTATCCGTCCGTAACGAATTCGGCGAGGTGGAAGCTGTCGGGCTTGCAGCGGAGCGTCTGGACATCGGTGTGGAGGCCGGTGAAATCCGTGTGCGCGAAGTGAATGCGGAAATGGATCTTCAGGCAGGCGCCGGCGATATTGAGGCTGACGGAATCGTGCTCCGGCATGATTTGAAGGCGGTGACGGAAGCCGGGCAGGTTCGTGTCAAGCTGTCTGAACAGCCGGAGGCGGCGAAGCTGATGCTGGGCAGTGAAATGGGCGAGGTGAAGGCGGACCTTGACGGAGTCGATTATACGATCCGGTCGCGGAACGCCGTGGTCGGAACGATTGGAAGCGGCGGTCCGAAGCTTCACCTGTCGACGGAGTTGGGCTCCGTAACACTTGAATAGAAGGAAGGCGGCAGCCATGGGCTGCCGTTTTTTTGCATTGCGAAAAAAACTGGGAATAACTTACCAAAATAATTGCCGTTTCCCGGTGAAAAATGTTCTTATATGGAATTTGCGGATCGAAAGGAGATACCCATGAGGAGACTGGCGTGTATCGTGATCGTCGTTAGCGCCGTGTTCGGTCTGCTTCCGGACTTCGCCGCTCGGACGGAAGCCTCGGCTCCCAGAAAAGCCGTTATCGTGGTGAAGGCAACCCCGGAGTCGGACTTAGCCTCTAGCATCGAATTTAAAAATGTCGGCGCGTTGGAGCGTGCGATCCGCGGGGAAGTTAGTGTCCCGATGGCGGAAGCTCCGGCATCCGACGCATATTTGATGATGGAGAAGGACGGTACCCGGACCGAATACGTCGTTTACCCGGGAGGGCAGCTGTACGATATTCGGGCGAGGGCGAAAATCAACTTGAACCGAAAAATCCGAACGGTGCTGCTGTCGTACGTGGATCGGCTGAGAGAGAAGCATTACGGAAACCCGGTACACTGGGAGGAAGCGGACCGGATCATCCCAAGGAAGTCGGTCATCAAAGTGACGGACATAGAAACGGGGCTCTCTTTCGAGGGGCAGCGCCGGGCCGGCCGGCGGCACGCCGACGTTCAACCGCTTACCGCGGCAGATACGGCCGTGATGAAAAAAATTTATGAAGGCAAGTGGAGCTGGAACCGGAAAGCGATCATCGTCGAAACGGACGGGCGAAGGTTTGCCGCCTCCATGAACGGCATGCCGCACGGGGGCGACGGGATCCCGGGGAACCAATTTTCCGGCCATTTTTGCATTCATTTCCGAGGCAGCTCGACGCACGGATCGGGCAACGTCGATCCGATGCATCAGCTGATGGTGTATAAAGCGGCGGGCCGATTGGAGCCGTATTTTGCGTCCATGTCCCCGAATCAGACGATCGATACGTTCTTTGCCGCACTGAACATGGGCGAGCTCCACGTGCTGCGAATGCTGTTTACGCGTACCGATAACGAAAGTCTTGCGTATTTTCTGGAGAAGCAGCCGAGGCTGGCGAGCATCAGCGGAGAACCCGAAGGGGCGGAGGCGGATTTGTCGGGAGAGCTCAGCGCGGAGCTGCCGTACGACGTACGGATCGCATGGGAAAGAGGGGGGAAGGAGAGAGCTGCGTATGTGTTCCATATGAAGCGGCTCGCTTATACCCAAGCTTGGAAAATCGAGCGGGTGGAGCTGAAGGAATAAGAGAAGGCCAGCCGTGGGGGCTGGCCTTCGTTGTTCTTACGAGCCGGGCTCGGGAGTTTATTCGCCGGCATACATTACCGTTGTGAACCATGTAAACTCGATTTCCGCGCTTTGTCCCGCCGAATTCGTCGCGGTGATGGTGACTGCGCATTCAACCGTTTCGCCGGCATGGGCATCCGCAAAAGAGATGGTCCCCGTTATTTTCCCGGTTTCCGATTGGATCGTCAGCCCGGGCGGAAGTCCGACGGCGGTATAAGTGATCGGTCGGTTGGAAGCGGCGGCAATCGTCAGTGAAATCGGATCGCCCGGAATAGGGACGTCATTCTCATCGAGATACATTGTCGTATGTTGGTCAAAATCGCCTTCGCCAAATACGGGCGGTGTCGGCTCATCCATAATAACCTCAACCATCTTTACCTTCCACACGAACTCCAAAACCGCGCTCTGCCCCGCGGTATTCGTCGCGGTAACCGTAACGCCAAAATCGACCCACACGTTGAATCCGGCGTCGATGGCCGCCGTGTCGATCGTACCCGCGATCATTCCCGTCGAAGGATTCATCGTCAGGCCCGGCGGCAGCCCGCTCGCGGAATACGTAATGCTGCGATTGGAGACGGCCGTAATCTGCAACGAAACCGGCTGCACCGCAGGGGACGGCAATCCGTACGTATTGACCGTAACCGTAGTTTCCGGACCGGAAACGCTTAAGAACACCGGAGCCGTTGCCGACGTAACCGGCGGTCTCGGAGGCGTATCGACCAGAAACGCGACACTGTCCCATTTCGAACTGCCTGCAATGGCGGCGGAGACCGTATTCGAGCCGCTAAGATAGGTGAGGAAGGATGCCTTGACGATTCCTCCCGACACGGTCGTGTTGCTGACGGTCGCTCCTGAAGATGCGGACCAATTGATCCCTCCGTTATAATCGGAGACCAATATGCCGTTCGAGTCGACGACGCGAGCGGTGAGCGTATACGTTTGCCCGGTTACCCAGCCGGAGCCCGGCTGGTCGATGACGACGCGGTCGGCGGCACCGGAAACCCCGATCTCCAAGGTGGCGGCCGCGTCCCCCGCTTTGCCGGTTACAGTGTATTTGCCGCTCTTTTGAGAGACGAACACTCCGCTCGCCGGGTCGACGGACGCATCCGAACTGTTGATTGAGAAGGTAACGTTAGGAACGATGTTGCCGTAAACGTCAAACCCGGTAATGACGGTGCTTTCCCCCGCCTTAACGGACGGCTTCTGCGCGCCTAGCTTGTGCAAAGCGGCAGGGGTAACCGTTACGTCGACCGTTCGGGTAAGCTTGCCGCTGGTTAGCGTAAGCTTGCCTTTGCCGGCTTTCGTTCCGGCTTTGAACGTGCCGTCCGCGTACGTGCCGACGTCAGATGAGCCTTGAATCGCTTCCCCTTCGATCGCGTTGCCTTCGGCGTCGGTAACGGCTGCCGCTACCTTCACGATTGCGCCTGCCGCCGCGGTAACGCCTTCGGCTTCGATCGCCGCAGGAGCGCCCGGCTTCCTCTTTATCGTTAGGGTGGACGCTGCCTTATTGCCGGCTTTGTCTAAAGCGGCGACAGTGATCGTATTGTCGCCGATCGTTAGGCCGACGGCGGCCTTGAACGGACCGTCGCTTACGGTAATCGAGATGCCGTTGACTACTACCGAAGAAGCACCGTTAACAACGCCCGAGATGACGACGGATTTTTCAGTGGTTTCAGTCATGGCAAGGGGGTCTACTTTCAAGGAAGGAGGCTCGGTGTCAACGTATTTCGTATAAATGGTTTTGCCCGCACCCAGATCGTAAGTGTAGAACGCTCGGTCAAAGAGGTAGAACGTTAATCCTCTGGTAGCCGCGGAGTTAGCGGAGGGGTCGATCATATTTTTATCCTCCGCAGTAATAATGCCAAGCTCAACCGCTTTTTCTAAGTAACTGGAGGGCCAAGCTTGGGTAGTATCGGGCTTTACTCCGAGAAACTTCATTAAGAAAGCGACGGCTTGAGCGGGAGTGAGCTTTCCATCCGGGTTAAACGTACCGTCCGGCATTCCGATCGGCTCGCCGCCGGCCTTCTCGACTAACGCTTTCGCCATGGCAATACTGCCTGATGCCCAGTGGCTTTGCGTATCGGGAAAGGACGGAGCCCCGGTCAGCAGCTTGGCGCTGCTCTCTTGGCCGAATGCCCGAACGATGACCGTAACCAGTTCCGCACGCGTCAAATTGCCATTCAGCGCCAGATCGCCGTCTCCCCTCCCTTGAATCAATTTCAGAGATGACATTCTTTGCGCGGCAGTTTCGGCGGTTGTCGGTTCATATGCCGCATGCGCCGCCGGACCGGATTCCGGACTGACGCACACGACAGCCAGCAGCATCGCCGCCGGTATGCACAGCAAGAGCAGCTTGCGGAAGACAACATGCAAACGTTGACTGAAAATAAACATGCACCTCCTATAAAAACGATCAAAATAAATGCTATTACGTTTCCACTTTATGACAGAGTAAGTAGGCGCGCAATAGTGCAAAGCAAAAAAAATCGCCGGCGTCTTCGCCGGCGATTTGCCTTGATCGTAGTTATCTCTCTTTCAAAACAACATGTTCGAAATACCGATGGTACCACAGTTCTACAACCCCAACGGCCAACGATATCCAGAACAGATCCGCGTAGCTTAAGTCCCAGTCCATCATCAGCTCTGCGCCCAGCAAAAATATGTATGCCAGGCCGAAATCGGCGGCTGCGGCCACTACGTTATTGGCGATCCGCAGCACCATCATATCCCCGATAACATAAGCCGTTATCGAAAGCGCCAGCGAAGCGACGATCGCTTCCCACAGATTGGCGCCGGAAAGCCATAGCAGCAAAGGGACGGTTACGATGCCGTTCACAAGAAATTTAACAACCAACGTTTTCATAGGTCAGCGCCTCCTCATTTGTAACCATTTTTCCCTTGGTGCGGCAAACGCATACAAGCTATGAGCAGCCTTGCGGAGGCGTGCGAGGCTGCTCTAAGCCGGCCGTTTAAAGCGCGAGGTAGGAGGCGGTCCCAATTGCCGCCCGAATGGGGACATCGCCAGTAAGCGGGGGTAACCCCGTTTCATCGGGGCGTATCGGGTTACTCTCGGCGAATTGGGACAAATACACATAATCGGGCCGGGTCGCTTGATCGAGCAGGTATGCCGAGGTGACGGCGCCGGGACGCCTGTTGGAATTCAGCACCTCTATAATCCGCTCCGCGGTCGAAATACCGATTCCGTGACCGTAATACCGTTCGCCGCCCATATAGATGACATTCTCGCCTTGCCACTGCGGCGTGCTCGGGCTTACCTCAGGATTGTCGAAGTACAGGCAGTCGCCCGGAATAAACCGGGTCGTCGGTACGGTCCGCAGGCCTAAATCGCGGTCGGTGTCCCAAGTATACAAATGCGTGCCGGCAAATAGACGGTTGTATTGCGTTTCGCCGATCGAATCCAGGACGGCTTTATAAAAGACGATGACGATGGCGGTGGCGCATTCAAAGGCGTACAAGGGGCCGTTAACGTAAATGTCGCGGATCGCATCGGCGGGAGCCCGATCGGGACGAAGGCGGAAGCCGCCGTTCGGCTCGCGGTCCCAGTACGCCGGATTGCACGCGGACTTCGCAAAGCTCGCAAATCGCGCGCCGCTTGAATTCAAAGCTCTTGCCGCGTTCATAGTCATCTCGCGCATCCGAAGCTCGAAATTCAACTCCCGGACGCTCGGATATACGAACGGCTCGGGCCTGGCCAGAAGCATTCCGAACAACGCTTGCCTTACCGGCGAGGCGGCTTGCTGCGCGGAGCTTGGGAGCGTCAAGGACCCGTCGGTCAATCGAATCATGGTTGGCACATCTCCTTTCGTTCTTTACATGATATTCACCCGGACGGAGGAACGCCCGTTGTCCCGTTCGATATGTACCGTTGTTTTTACACAATTTTAATAATGGCAACGGGAGGAGCGTGAGGGTGAAGAAACGAACATATTCTTATCATGACAAAAGTTTGCGAAGGAGCTGAAGTTTGCCGATGAATCCGATTGTCGCGCATAGAGGCTGGTCCGGCAAAGCGCCCGAAAATACAATGGCTGCATTTCGGTTGGCTTTGAGCGACTCAAAAATTGCAGGGATCGAATTGGACGTTCAATTGACGAAGGACGGCGTCCCGGTCGTCATCCACGATTATACGGTCGACCGCTGCACTAATGGGAAGGGGATGGTGAAGGACTACACGCTGCAAGAGCTGAGAAAGCTGGACGCCGGATCCTGGTTTGGGAAACAATATGCCGGCGAACAGGTGCCGACGCTCCATGAAGCGCTTGCGGCGATGAAAGGGAAAGTGTTCGTCAATATCGAACTGAAGTCGCCGGGCGGCATGTACCCCGGACTGGAAGAGGAAGCGATCCGCATCGTTCGCGGACTCGGCATGGATCAGGACGTCTACTTTACGTCTTTCGACCATGAGGTAATTCGGGAAGCGAGCCGGCTGGCGCCGGACATCCGTACGGGGCTGCTGTTCAGCGGCCGCCCCATATTGCTGAAGGAGCAGTTCCGGGCCGCGGGCGCCGCCGTGCTGTCCATCGCATACCCGTTCCTGACTCCTGGTTTGGTGGAGGAGGCAAGAGAGAACGGCATCGGCATTATGGCATGGACCGTTGACGTCCCGGAACATATCAAGCTGGTGGCGCAGCTCGGTTCCGATATTCAAATATGCACGAATGTCCCTGACAGAGCTTTCCAAGCGCTTGGCCGTTGAATATTTTTCCGCAATCCGCATATAATAAGAACATACGTTCCTTATTCGATGCGGGGGTGGAGGCGTGGTGTCGATAGCGGCGCTTATGCGTTACGCGGAAGCGGGAAGAACGATCGAAATGATTTATATGGATGCGCACCGAAGATTTTCAAGGCGGACGGTGAAGCCCATCGCGCTCGAGGGCGGCAAGCTGAAGGCATACTGTTATACGAGGCGGTGCGTTCGGATATTTTCCGTGAGCGGCATTTTATCGGCGAGTCCGGCGGTTCGCCGTGCATCCGGGATATAGCGGAGGAATGCTTGATGATCCGTGTATTCGTATACGGCACATTATTAACCGGAGGTTCGGCGTACGGGAAGATCGCGTCGTTCGTCCGGTCGGCAAGTCCGGGAGCCGTGCGCGCGTCGCTTGTTTCGGCGGGCGAATACCCCGCCATGATTCTCGGCTCCGGCGTCGTTCGCGGCGAATGGCTCGAGTGCGAAGAGGCGGCGCTTGCAGTCATGGATGAATGGGAGGACTACTACGGCCCCGGAGACCCGAGAAACGGATATGAGCGAGTTATGGTTACGGATCTGGACGGAACGAGGTCCGGCTTGGCTTACGTATGGTGCGACGACCGCGGCTGCCCGCCGATTCCCGGCGGCTCATGGCGCGATCATCTCGCAGGCAAGCAGTAGACAACGGCTCCCGATCTTGCGGATCGGGGGCCGTTTCCTTTGCGATTCGCGCATCGAATTCGCCCCTTTGCCGCAGGTTGTTTCGTTTCATTGTACCTTGCCTTCGGATTTCGGTACAATATGGCATAGGAGGGGACGAGACATGAGTAAACGATATTTTACCCCCGAAGAGGCGAACGAACTGCTGCCCTTCGTGATAGAGGATATTCATAGACTGCAAGAAACGAAAGACGGCTTCGTCAATAAAGCGATGCGTCTCAGAGAGGTGCGGCTGCTCGCGCAAGCGAACCCGACCGATGCGGCGGAGGACGAAATTTTTCGTTTGGAAACGGAAATGGAGTTTTTGCAGCTGGAGGCGAAGACGCTCATCGAAAGCATTCGCATGAAGGGTGCGGAGCTGAAGGATATCGATACGGGACTTGTCGACTTCCCGGGGCGGATCGATGGGGAGGAAGTGCTGCTCTGTTGGAAGATGGGCGAGGACCGGATCGCATTTTACCATGGATTGAACGATGGCTTTCGCGGAAGGAAGCCGATTCCGGGAGGAACGGAATGACTTTCTTGACAGCAAGAACGATACGCAAGCGGGTTATTGCCGCGGCAGTATGTTTGATTGCCGCGTGTTTTGCCGCCTCTCCGGGGGTATCGGCACATACGAAGCTAAAGCAATCGGTGCCCGCGGAAGGGGAAGTCATGGAGTCGGCTCCTCCGGAAATTCGGCTTACGTTCAGCGGGAAGCTGGAGGATGCGCTGCATACGGTCACTCTTACGCCGGAGGGCGGCGAAGCGGTCCCGCTGAATGAGCCGGCGCTGGACGAATCCGGGACGGCGCTGTCGGTGCCGCTGCCCGGCGGGCTGGCGAACGGGGCTTATACGATATATTACCGGGCGGTGTCCGCGGACGGACATCCGGTCGAGGGGAATATCGGATTTGAGCTTCGCGCTCCCGAGCCGGCACCGGCGGGCGAGCCTGCGCCTTCGGTGGAGGAACCGGCCGAGACGGCTGAGCCCGAGAAGCCGGGTGACGGCGGAGCGCCGGCGGCTCCCGCAGACCCGGGTGCAACGGATGAAGACCATTCCGGTCATGCGGGACACGAGGAACAGCCGGCGATGCCGGAGAAACCGGCCTCAAAGACCGGCGATGCATTTCTGGGCGCCATGTATACATCCAGCGCGATTTATTATGTCACTCTGCTGGCGCTGGCCGGATGGGCGCTCTGGAGCCTGCTGTACCGATGGGGCGAAAGCGATGCCGAGTGGAGAGCTCCGCTCGGTATTTGGCTGCAGGCGCTGCATCTGGCGGCGTTTCTGCTGCTTGCGGCGCTCCAATGGGCCGATGTGCAGGCCGGGGGCGGCTTAGACGCGCTCCTGAACTTTGTGCGGACCACGGATATCGGCCGCTCGTGGCTGTTCACGCTGCTGCTGTCCGCCGCGGGCTTTGCGCTGCTGTTCCGCTACCGTTACGTGGATGCGTCTTGGGCCGCGCTGCTCATCGCCGCCAAGACGCTGCGCGGCCACTCCGGCATGACCGACTCGGTCGCGCTGTCCCGCCTCTTCGACGGAATCCACCTGGCGGCGGCTTCCTTGTGGGTCGGCGGGTTGCTAACGCTGCTCGTGCTGCTCCGCCGCAACCGGGAGAGGCTCGCGGCGTTCGTGCCGGCGTTCTCGACGGCGGCGCTGCTCGCCTTCGCCGTGCTTGCCGCCACCGGAATCGTGCAAGCGATGTGGATTTCGAAGCATATCTCGGTCATCCTGGCGACGGGCTGGGGCACGCTGCTGATTGCAAAGCTTATGATCGTGCTGCTCGTGCTGCCGGTCGCCTTCATCCTGCGGCGCTCGTTCGCCGCCGGCAAGGCGGGCCGGTTTCAAGGCTGGCTCCGGGCCGACATTGTGTTATTGGCAGCCGTTATTGCCGTTACCGGCGCGCTGACGCACACCAGCCCGGTGCCGCCGCGGGACCCGTTGCATTGGCACGTCATGGGCGAGACGATTCATATGACCGCGAACGTATCGCCTAACCTGCCGGGCAGGAACGATACGGAAGTGCTTGTATGGGTGCCCGAAGGCGAAGGGGTTCCGGCTGCGGTCACGGCCGTCATTCGCGACGAGGCGAATAACGAGCTCGCCGTCGAGATGGCGAGAGTGGAAAACAGCGAGGACGTGGCGATGTTTCCCGGCTTCGACCGGTACGGTTACAAGGGCAAGCTGCGCATGAAGCACCCCGATCGGGAAACGCTCGTCATCATTGTCGTCCGAGCGACCGGCGAACGGGTCGTATATGAGAAAAAGCTATCGGAGCCGTAAGCTCCGATAGCTTTTTTTTAGCAGGGACAACGTACTAACGGCATCTTCAAAATAACGGACGCCACAGACGCTATATGGCCAATTTGCCCACCGCCGCGCCGCTAACGGACACCACAGACGCTAAACCCCGATTTTTGGCGCTGATTCCAGCTTTTTCGAGGCAATAACTGCAGTGGTGTCCGTTACAACTGAAAACTCGATTCAAAACGCCGAATAACTGCATCTGTGTCCGTTAGAGCGAGCCGTCAGGCTTGTTTCCTACTTTACAGCGCTGCCGCTTCTTCCTTCCACGCCTGCGGGTGCTGGTCGCTGACATAACGCACGGCGGCGGCGTTGGCGTCGACCTGCTCGGGCGTCTTGCAGCCCGGAATGACGCAGGTGACCGCATCGTGCTTGAGGCACCAGGCGAGCGACCACATCGCCATGTCCATGCCGGCCGGAACCTCGTTCTTGCGGATGTTCTCCACCTCGGTCAGCTTGGCGATGCGCTGCTCGGCGTCATGCCGGTGGCGCACGTCGTTGTCGCCGAAAACCGCGCCCGGCTTGTATTTGCCGGTTAAATAGCCGCTGGCCAGCGGCACCCGTGCGAGCACGCCCAAATCGTGCTCGATGCAGGCCGGGAACACGCGGTTTTCCGGCGCCCGATCCAACCGGTTGTATACGACTTGAATGGAGGATGCGCCGACTTTGACCGCCGCCTCCGTTTGATGCAAATTGTCGTTGCTGCCGATGGAGATGCCGAGATGGCGGATTTTGCCTTCCCGCACTTGTTTGTCGAGCATCGTCCAGAGCTCATCGTTGTCGAACGCGTCGTCCGAACCGGAATGAAACTGATACAGATCTATGTAATCGGTTTGCAGCGCACGGAGCGATTCCTCCAGCTGCTCCTTCACGTCCGCCGCGCTCCAGCGCTGTTCCCGCTCGAACAGCCGGTTGAAGCGGTGCCCGAACTTTGTCGCAACGACCCAATCCTCGCGCCGGTCCTGTTTCAGAAATTGACCGATCAGCCGTTCCGACAGATGGTCCCCGTAGCATTCCGCCGTATCGATCAGATTGATGCCCGCTTCCTTCGCCCGGCGCAGCACCGCGTCCGCTTCCTCCTGGGAGTAGGTGAGGCCCCATTCGCCGCCGAACTGCCACGTGCCGATGCCGATCACGGACACCTTCATGCCCGACCGTCCCAATCGCCGATATTTCATTACAAAATGCCTCCTTTTCGCCAAAACGCCCTTATTCACAATATTACCAGTCTTTACCGCGAAACTCTATTCATACTCTAAGGATATTCCGAAGGTTCCCAATTTACTATATGTTGCAGGGAGAACATTTTTCAGGAGGGAGTTATGGTAATGGTTTAGGGATTGCAAACGGAGGGGAGAAGTGATATTATTTTCTTCGCAATCTCATTTGCGGGTGTAGTTCAATGGCAGAACTCCAGCTTCCCAAGCTGGTGGCGTGGGTTCGATTCCCATCACCCGCTCCATACATATAATTCTGAGAAGCCTTGATGCACAAGGCTTCTTTTCTTTTTCACTGCATCGGCTGTATGAAACGGGGGGCAAGGGGTGGAAGGCGCCCGCCGTTAGTTGTTACCGCTTTCGGGTTAAGCCTGCTGCTTGCTTACCTTGTCCATAAGATCTCTTCGTTTCATTTCATCTTGCAGTAATTTGATGAATTCTTCTTCCAGTTGAAGTTTTAAAGCAATTTGATATGCCGTAATTAATGCTTCATCCGTAAGGTTTTGCATGATTACCCCTTCCGTAAGGCGAACGGCGCTCCTCCCCTCACCCAGGGATTAATTATGAGTATTTTTACAGACGTTTTATACAAAAAAAGGGCAATTTATCCATTAGGAGGAAGGTGCGTGTTTTGTATTGATCAGCCTGCCGATCCCCAGCGCAAAATGACTCCAAAAAATTTCTTCGACCATTTGCCCTTGCTGGCCGTCCTTGCACCTGACGGTGACGATCACTTCCGTGCTTTTTTCATATTTCGCTTTCGTTCGTTTCTCTTCATTCTTGGTAAGCAAAAGATCTACCAAGAAGCCGCTCAACAGCCCGAACACCAGGCCGATAAAGCCCCAAATAATCGGCCCCCACGCCAGAACGAAGCCGTAAATCGAACCGAGCAGCATGAAAATAACGCCGGAAATGCACGCCGCATCGACAAGGCTTTTGCCGTCGGAGCGATGAATCGTGTCGAATATTTGCGAGCGTTCCACTCGCCGGTCGATCGGAATCGCAACGATGTTCTCGGGTCCGATTCCTCTGCTTTTTAACTTTTCCAAACACATTTCCAGTTCCGTCGAATATTCGAAGGTCGCTACGATGTGCACAGGGCTCACCTCATCGATTCATAGATTTCATCAAAGTTTCCCTGTTGGAAGTGGTTCCTCAAATAATTTCCTTGCTCGATCTCAAATACTTTATTGTTCACTACGGCTTTGGCGTATGTATCGTACATGGAAAAAAGATATATGGACGGAAAATAAAGAATCCATTGCGGATCTATCACCGAGGTCGCTTTGGCGAAATCGCCTATAGACGAAAAATAAACGCCCTCAAGCAAATGGGAAAAATGCAGCACGAAGCCCCACCAAAAAAAGCTGAATAACGCCGCCGCCAGGCGCTGCAAATAAATATAGCCGAGAGCGGGCATCAATAACGACCAAACGAGCGAAAGCAGCGGCTTTTTCTTTTCCAATATGTTTAATTCCAGCGCCGTGAAATGGAACGGTTTCATCTCACCGGTTTGGTTGTAGGCCAGTTGGTACGATTTGTTGCTTTCCACCGCTCTCCGGTAAGCATCCCACATGGCGAACACATAAACGGTAATGTAAACGAAAAAGTACCTGAGGTTAATGATCTCTTTCGCCTTGTCGAATTCGCCGATCATCGAATAGAAGATGGAAGTGTTGATGTTCGAAAACGTATTGACGACATATTCGAAGCTCATTAAAAAAAAGCCCCAAGCGTAGCTGTTGACTCTAAAATGCCCGAATCCGGGAAATGCCGCCGACCACCACATGACAATCCACGGATTGTTAAAGCTTAACGAGTTATTGGAATAAGCCGTTGTACTAACGATACTTCGTCTTTGCTGCATGCGTTGTACCTTCTTAACTTATTTATGACGGAATCGCTGTCTTTCAACGTATTATTTCCTTTTTGATGTATTTTATTACAAAAATTGGTTAATCAACGAAAATCAAACCACTGTCTATTAATGATCGGTACAGCTATACGGCTCGTGCTAGATATTTTCTTCATACGATAGATTAGCCGAACGGAAGATCCGGCATCCGATCGTTCCGTATCGGCAAAAAACGCGAGTTGAGGTGGGAACGAATGCCTGTCACAAAAGCGCTTTGCGATCGGCTGGCCCGAATAATCGGCGGTAAAGGGCAGCATCAGAAGGACGAATGCACGTACGAAAACTCAACGCTACGATTCTAGGGAAAAAATATGATACGGAGCATGAGATCGTCGTCCAGTCGCTTAAGAACGGGAAGTCGCTGAATACGGGGGAAATTACCCTGCTGCAGCGGGAAGTTCAACGCTTCGTACGCAAGGCAACCAGGCTTGGACTTAGAGTAAGCGCCGTTCACAATCACTGGTTGTTCGATAAGCCGCGGCTGATGTATGTTCATGTCGAATCCGTAGAAAATCCGATCAGATTTGCAAGAAAGATGGCTGTATTGCTGAGAGGTCTGAAATAAGCACAAAAGAAAGGAAGGTCCGAAAAGTCGGGCCTTCCTTTCTGTATGGCATCGAATCAGCCTTCGCCGCGCGGCGGAAGACTCCTCAAGAAGTCGTAAGCTTCCTGCACCGTTTTTACCGGTACGATCTTTATATCGTAACCTCTGCGTTCGGCTTCGGCCTGTACGTCGCGGGTATTCGAGTCGCCCGGCGCAACGTCTGCGGGTGCGAAAAAGATATCGACCTCCGCGCGGTGAGCGGCTACGATTTTTTCCTGAATGCCGCCGATTTGTCCGACGTTTCCTTCCAGGTCGACGGATCCGGTTCCGGCTATTTTGTAGCCTTTGCTGATCGGCTCCGGCATCAGCTGATTGAGAATTTCCAGCGAAAGCATAAGACCGGCGGACGGCCCGCCTATATCGGCCACTTCAATGCCGACCTTTCGCTGCGTCTCAACCGTCACCGCATCCTCCGGCAATATTCCCAAACCGGCGCCCGTTCCGTCGCCTAAAGAAATCGTCTCTACACCTTCCGTTCGCATAGCGCCGCTTCGCATAAAAGCGATCTCCACGCTGTCCCCGGGCTTTACGCCGCTCATGAGCCGCTTGAAATCAGCCGTCTGCGCAACCTTAATTCCGTTAACCGCTTGAATCACGTCGCCCACCTTGAGCGTTCCGGCCGCGCGCGAGCCGCCCGTAATCCCGGTTACGAAAACACCCTCGCGGTGAACCTCATACGGTTCCCCCGCAACGCCGAACGCGGCTGCGACCGCATTTTGCTGCGAGCTTTTCATCATATGGTTTAATAAAAGGTCGTATTCCTCCGCGGTCAAATTGCCGCTCACTTCCTCTGCCTTGCGAACTCTCGTATCCGGCGCCGCCAATCCGTAGAGCACCTCATAGAGATGCTCCGCCTTTAAGCTTAATACGGTAGACAAATTAAGACTTCCTTCGCCCGATTTATGCCCGTTCTCTACGGCAACCATCGGCTGAAGCGGCTCTATGGTGCCGGGCTCATAAAGATAGTACGATACCGGAAAAAGAAGCGTTCCCAACAATAATGCGGCGGAAGCCAGACCGGTTATCCATTTTCTTTTCACATCTTTCCTATATGCAAGCACTCGCTCTAATCCTCTCCCAATGCAGCTTCTGACATCCATTGTAAACGATAACGACCTTAAACCCAAAATAGGAAAAAGGGCCGCAGTCGGCACGCGTGAATGCGAAGCGAATACACTATCATATCTTCTTATTCGAATTATCAATATTTCTTATGATTGAAGGTGTGACATCAGTGGAAGCCGAAATAGTGGTCATGGGTTTCCTAGTGGGGGCTCTAGTGGGCATGACCGGCGTAGGAGGCGCTGCGCTCCTGACTCCGATACTCATGTGGATCGGCATCAACCCCAGCGTGGCGGTAGCCACGGATTTATTTTACAACTCCGTGACGAAACTGTTCGGAAGCATCCAGCATATCCGGCAGAAAACGATCGACCTTGCGCTAGTCAAATATTTGGCGGCGGGCAGCATACCGAGCGCCGTGACGGCGGTGCTCATTCTGCAAATGTATCCGCCGCTCGCGGGGCATCAGGACTCGATCATTAAACACGCGCTTGGCGTCGTGCTTGTCATCGTCGCGCTCACTACGATCGCAAAGCAGTTTTTCGAGAAGCTCGGGTCCAACCGCTGGCAGGAAAAGCCGCTGCACGAGAAGAAGTGGCTCACGATCATGATCGGGGTCGTGCTCGGCTTTATCGTCGGGCTGACGTCGATCGGCTCGGGATCGCTGTTCGCGCTCGCAATGATATTTTTATATCGTATGCCTGCGGCTACGCTCGTCGGGACGGATATTTTGCATGCTTTTTTGCTCGTTTCGGCGGCCGGCGCCATGCATGCGTTGTACGGCAATATCGACTACATGCTTGCTTTTAACCTGCTGCTTGGGTCGGTGCCGGGCGTCATTCTCGGAAGCCGATTGTCGGCAAGGCTGCCGGCGAAGCCGCTGAGAACGTTCATGGCGGCTCTGATTCTCATCAGCGGGTTGAAGTTGATTTGACGGAAGAAGCAAGCTATAATGGAACGCAAAAGCTTTAATTGACTTACTGAATAGCCAAAGGCTGTGAAAGAGAACAGTAAGCGCATGGACGCTTCACAGGGAGGAGCCGGCCGGAGATTGAGAGCCGCTTCGTATGAGTCCCGCGCCGAATTCGCTCTTGAGCCGTTGCCTGAACCCCGTCGCGGGCAAGTAGGGCCAACCGTCTAAGCGCACGTTACGCGCTTGAATCGAGTGCGCAGCAAAACGTCCGAACCGTCAGTTTCGGCGCTGCGAATGAGGGTGGTACCGCGACCTTATCGTCCCTTTATTGGGGGAGATAAGGTCTTTTTGCATTTAAGAGCAGGAGGATGAAGAGAATGAAAGAGCGGTTAGAGGCGCTGCGGCAGGAAGCGCTGCAGGAGCTCGGCGCGGTGAGCGACCCGGGCGTGTTGAACGATTTGCGCGTCAAATATCTCGGCAAGAAGGGCCAGCTGACGGAAATTCTCCGCGGCATGGGCGCTTTGTCGGCCGAGGAGCGGCCGATCATCGGTCAGGTCGGCAACGAGGTTCGCGCTGCGATTGAAGCGGTGATCGACCGAAAAACAGAAGAGTTCGCGCGTGCGGAAACCGAGCGCAGGCTTGCGACGGAGACGATCGACGTATCGCTGCCGGGCAGACCCGCGCCCAACGGCGCGGTTCATCCGTTGTCCAAAATCGTGCAGGAAATCGAAGATATTTTTGTCGGGATGGGCTTTACGGTTGCGGAAGGGCCGGAAGTGGAAACGGACTATTACAACTTTGAAGCGATGAACCTGCCGAAGGGTCATCCTGCGCGGGACATGCAGGATTCGTTCTATTTCACGGAAGAAATTTTACTGCGGACGCACACCTCTCCGGTGCAAGCGCGCACGATGGAAGCCCGCAAAGGCAAGGTGCCGCTGAAGGTCATTTGTCCGGGCAAAGTATACCGGCGCGACGACGACGACCCTACGCATTCGCATCAATTCATGCAGATCGAAGGGCTTGTCGTGGACAAGGGCATCCGCATGAGCGATTTGAAGGGGACGCTGCTGCAATTCGCCCGCGAAATGTTCGGCCCGAACGTGCAAATCCGCATGCGTCCCAGCTTTTTCCCGTTCACGGAGCCGAGTGCCGAGGTCGATGTGTCCTGCGTCATTTGCGGCGGCCACGGCTGCAGGGTGTGCAAGCAGTCGGGCTGGCTCGAAATTCTCGGCTCCGGCATGGTGCATCCGAAGGTTTTGTCCATGAGCGGCTACGATCCGGAGCAGGTGAGCGGTTTTGCGTTCGGCATGGGCGTGGAGCGCATCGCGATGCTTCGGTACGGTATTGAAGATATTAGGCATTTCTATACGAACGATGTCCGCTTCCTGCGGCAATTCGCGCGGAGCTAGGGGGGTAGGCCAGATGAAAGTATCTTATAAATGGTTATCGGAATATGTGGACGTCGGCAATGTATCCGGGAAGGAGCTCGCCGAGCTGCTGACCCGCGGCGGCGTCGAGGTGGACGGCGTCGAATCGAGAAACAAAGGCGTGGACAAGGTGGTCGTCGGCTACGTCGTCTCCCGCGAAAAGCATCCGGACGCGGATAAGCTGAACGTTTGCCAGGTGGACGTCGGCACGGGCGAGCTGCTGCAAATCGTATGCGGCGCGAAAAACGTCGACGCGGGACAGAAGGTTCCGGTCGCTCTTGTAGGAGCGAGCCTGCCGGGCGACGTTCATATTAAGCGCGCCAAGCTGCGCGGCGTGGAGTCGCAAGGGATGATTTGCTCCGCGAGGGAGCTCGGTCTTAACGATAAGCTGCTGCCGAAGGAAATCCAAGAAGGGATTTTGGTGCTGCCGGAGAACGCGGAGCTCGGCGCCGATATTTTGCAGGTGCTCGGAATCGACGATGAGGTGCTCGAGCTCGATTTGACGCCGAACCGCTCGGACTGCTTGAGCATGATCGGCGTCGCTTACGAGGTTGGGGCGCTGATCGGCTGTTCCGTGACGCTGCCTGATGCGGCGAAGGGGCTGACAGTGACCGATAAGACGGCGTCGGACTTGACCCGTATCGAGATTGAAGCGAAAGAAGATTGCAGCTACTTCGGAGCGAGGATGATCGAACATGTGCAGATCGGACCGTCTCCTCTTTGGATTCAGAATCGGTTGATGGCAGCGGGCATTCGCCCGATCAACAACGTTGTCGACATTACGAACTTCGTCATGCTGGAATACGGCCAGCCGCTGCATGCATACGATGCGGATACGCTCGCCGGCGGCGGGAAGCAAATCGTCGTGCGTCTCGCCCGGGAGGGGGAGAAGCTCGAGACGTTGGACGGCAACGTGCGCGACCTGCAGCCGCATATGCTGCTGATCACGGACGGGGAGCAGCCGGTGGGCCTCGCGGGCGTTATGGGCGGCGCGAAAACCGAAGTGTCGTCGTCGACGACGCGGATTTTGCTCGAGTCTGCTCGCTTCAGCGGCCTGACGGTCCGCCGCACGTCGCGCGAGCTCGGCCTTCGCTCCGAAGCGAGCCTGCGCTTTGAGAAGGAAGTAAATCCGGAGGCGGTCGTGCCCGCATTGGACCGGGCGACGGCGCTTATTTGCCGGTACGCCGGCGGGCTTGCGGCCGAAGGCAGAGCGGAAGCGTCCGTAGGCAAGCAGGAGCCGCGGAAAATTACGATTACGTTGTCCCGAATCAACGAGTATCTCGGCACGGAGCTTTCGTCTTTGGAAGTGAAGGCGATCTTGGCGAGACTTGCGTTCGGGCTGGAAGGAAGCGGCGAAACGATCACCGTTACGGTGCCGACCCGCCGCGGCGACATTGCGAGAGATGTGGATCTGATCGAAGAGATTGCCCGTCTTTACGGATACGATAACATTCCGACAACGCTGATCGTAGGCAACACCACCCCGGGCTCTTTGACGCGACGCCAAAAATTGGCGAGAGAGGTCCGGAAGGTGCTCAGCCAGTCGGGACTGCATGAAGCCGTTACTTATTCGCTGACGACGCCGGAGCGATTGAAGGAGCTGCCGGGCCTGTTCGGAAACCGGGCGGCGGTGCGTCTGGCGATGCCGATGAGCGAGGAGCGCAGTGTGCTTCGGGCGTGCTTGCTGCCGAATTTGGCGGAGTCCGCCGTTCATAACCGAAACCGCAACGTCGAGGATGTAGCGTTGTTCGAGATCGGCAGCGTGTTTATTTCCGACGAGGAGAAGCTTACGACGCTGCCGGAAGAGCGCGTCACGGTAGCGGCGCTCATGACGGGGGCGGTATCCGATCCTCACTGGAGCGGCAAGAGCCGCACGGTGGATTTCTACGATCTCAAAGGGATTCTGGAGAAGCTGCTTTTGCGGCTCGGCATTGGGCAGCCGGTGTTCGAGCAGGCGGCGCCGGCAGGCTTCCATCCCGGAAGAACGGCCGAAGTGTTCGCAGCTTCGGAGCACGCGAGAGTGAAGCTCGGCCGCATCGGCCAGCTGCATCCCGAGCTTCAGAAGCTGTGGGAGCTGGACGACACGTACGTGTTCGAGCTTGATTTCGCTGCGCTTGTCGAGGCGGCGAACGAGGCAGGCACTTACGATCCGCTGCCGAGATTCCCGGCGTCCGCAAGAGATATTGCCGTCGTTGTAGACAGCGGCGTCCCCGCAGGCGCGTTGATGGACACGATTCGCTCGAGCGCCGGGGATTATTTGGAATCGGTTCGCGTGTTCGACGTATATACGGGCGAGCGGCTCGGGGCGGGCAAGAAGAGCGTCGCCATCTCGCTCGTTTACAGGCATGCCGACCGGACGCTGACCGACGACGAGGTAGCCGAGGCTCACGGCCGCGTTACCGAGGCGCTTGCCGAGCGTCACGGGGCGGAGCTGCGGAAATAAACAAAAAAACGAATAATAAGCAGGAAATAAAACCGACCGTATCGAATATTACGAAGTATGACGATAGGTCGGTTTTTTTGTCGAAACGAAAGTTAGCGGGTATATGCATCTGCCTTAGGCGGATTGAGATACATTTTTGCAGGAAGGAGAGAAGCTATGAACGGGGAAGACAAGGTGCGCTTAACGATCGATATTTTCGGAAATTCTTACAAGATGGTCGGCACCTACAGTCCGAAATACGTGAAGCAGCTGTCCGCGTATGTGAATGAACATATGAATGCCGTCTCGAAAGGCAATCCGCGTCTCGATACGCAGAAGGTCGCGATTTTGGCGCTAGTTCGCATGGCGGACGAATTTTTCCAGCTGCACCAGCACCTTGAGAAGGTTGAGAACGAGCGGGCCCAAAGCCAGCAGCATATGGAGCAGCTGCGCAAAGCGTTCGAGCTCTCGGAAGAGAAGGAGCAAACGAAAAGCGGAGAGTGCCGTCGCTTGGAGGAACAGCTTCAGGCATTGGAAGCGGAGCGCGAGCGGTTAGCCATGGAGATGGAGATGGCGAGCGCGGCATGGGCCGAGCGGGTTGCCGAGTGGGAACGCAAATACGAAGAGCTGTTCCGGGAGCACGGGGAGCTCGCCAAGGCAGTGGAGACGGCCCGCCAGGAAGCCGCCGCTGCGATTGCCGCCGCAGAGAGCCAAGCCGCCGCGGCAGCGGCGGCTGAGGCGGAAGCGAAACAAGCCGTCCAGCAGACCGCGGGATCGGACTTGCTTGACGCGGCGCCGGATTCCTTGGAGGAAGAGACGCTTGAAGCGAAATACAAGCGCCTGCAAGAGGAGTACGTTAAGCTGCAGAATGAATTCAACGAATGGATCGAGTTGACGATGTCCGAACCGCAATAAGGCAGCATACGGCAAAAAAGCTCGCTTCCCTCGGCAGGGAAACGAGCTTTATTTTTCATTGCCGGGCTTTATTCAACGATCAGCTTGGCGACCATATCGCCGTGGCCCACTCCGCACATGACGCTGCAGACGATTTCGTATTCGCCTTCTTCCGCAACGAACGTCGTTCCTTGGCCGTCCTGCAGGTCGACATCGATTCCTTTGATTTGAAGGCCATGCATGCCTTCGCTGGATGTAAATGTAAGGTTTACGGTTTCTCCGGCTTTTACGCGGTATTCTTCTTGGTCGAATTGAAAGTTTTTGGCGTCGATCGGAAGGTTAACGGTCGCTCCGGTTGCCTGCGCGTCGATATCGACGTCGCTTACGTCTTGAGCCGCGTCTCCGGAAGCGTCCTTGCTGCCGCCGCCGCACGCGGTCAATGCGCCGACCAAAGCTGCAGCAAGCAGAAACATCCATAATTTTTTCATAAAAGATCCCCTCCAGATTTATAAAGAAGTATCATTGCGTCTTCATCATCATAACGAATTTATGGAAAAAAGTCATTGCCCAAGCGTCCGCCAAGTGTGACAACATTCCGAACGCAAAAAAACCAGCCGGCTTTGTACGGCCGGTCTGGTTTTTTGCACGATATACGTTTACTTTTCTCTCCGTCTTTCGCCGCGATCGAACGGTGTGGCCACCGGGAGAAACAGGTCGATTAAGCCGACAACCAACGCCGCGAGGATGGCGCCCAGGAGAGTAATGTGAACGTTGCCGACGATAAATTGCGCGAAATAAATAACGAGAGCGCTGACCAAGAAGCCGACGATCCCGCGTCCGAACGGACTGATTCGGGCGCCGAATATTCCTTCGATGACCCACCCGAACAAGGCGATCACCAGCGCCAAAAACAGTGCGCTCCAGAAGCCGCCGACGGAAAATCCGGGAACGAGAGCGCCGACCAGTAACAAGACGAGTGCTGAGACGATAAACCGGACTACGTGGCCAAGAAAGCTCATCAGCTGACACTCCTTCTTATTCTTTGGTGTTTGGCTTATGCCCCAAACGTATAGGTGCATGTCTTATTGTCGCCCGCTTCGTCAATCGTTATGAATGTGAATGATTTACAAAGCATTTGTTGGCCTTATTCCGATTGGATATAATATTTTTTTGAGAGGAGGCGTAATGCCTTGGACGAAAAGCTGCTTGAAAAGCTGGAGTTTTCGAAAATTTTATATACATTGTCACAGCATGCGGCCACATCGGTCGGAAAATCGGTGGCGGAAGCGCTTCGCCCCAGCTCTGATTTGGAGGAAGTGCGTCATCGGCTGCAAGGAACGGACGAAGCGGTGGCGGTGGACCGGATGAAGGGCCAAGCCCCGCTCGGCGGTATTTCGGATATTCGCCCTTCGTTAAAGCGTTCTTCGATCGGAGGCACGCTGAATGCCGCCGAGCTGCTCGATATCGCGAATACGGTGCTCGGCGGCCGAAGGGTGAAGCGCTTTATCGAAGCGTACCAGGAGAAACACGATGCCCCGATTTTAGGCTCGATCACCGATTCGATTCAGGAGCTGCGGAACGTTGAGGATGCGATTCGCCGCTGCATCGACGATAACGGGGTCGTTGTCGACACCGCGAGCGACGAGCTGCTGCGCATCCGCCGGGAGCTCCGCACAGGCGAGGCGCGCGTGCGCGAGAAGCTGGAATCGCTCGTGCGCAGCTCTTCGACGCAGAAGATGCTTCAGGATGCGATTATTACGATGCGGAACGACCGTTTCGTCATACCGGTCAAGCAGGAGTACAGGGGAGCGTTCGGCGGGATCGTTCACGATCAATCGTCTTCGGGCGCGACGCTGTTTATCGAGCCGGAAGCGGTCGTAACGTTGAACAACAAAATCCGTGAGCTGAAAATTCAAGAGGAGCGCGAAATCGAGCGCATTCTTCAGAAGCTGACCGCCGTCGTGGCAGAGGAGGCCGAGGCGCTGGGCGTGAATGTCGAACTGCTTGGGCAGATCGACTTTCTGTTCGCGAAGGCGCGGCTTGCGCGCGCCATTAAGGGGAGTCTTCCTGCGGTGAACGACCGCGGCTATTTGCGCATCCGCAAAGGGCGGCATCCGCTTATTGCGCCGGAGGACGTCGTGCCGCTGGACATCGAGCTTGGGGGCAGCTACCGGGCGATCATCATAACCGGACCGAACACGGGCGGCAAGACCGTTTCCTTGAAAACGGTCGGCATCGTTACGCTGATGGCTTTAAGCGGTTTGTTCATTCCGGCGGAGGACGGCAGCGAATGCTGCGTGTTCGACGCGGTATTCGCCGATATCGGGGACGAGCAGAGCATTGAGCAGAACCTGAGCACGTTCTCGAGCCATATGACGAATATTATTTCGATATTGAAGCGGATGACGCCGAAAAGCTTGATTTTGCTCGACGAAGTCGGCGCGGGCACCGACCCGGCGGAAGGCTCGGCGCTGGCGATCGCCATCTTGGATCATATCCGGGCTATGGGCTGCAGGTTGCTGGCGACGACGCACTACAGCGAACTGAAAGCTTACGCGTACGATCAAGCCGGGGTGATCAATGCGAGCATGGAGTTCGACGTCGAGACGCTGCGTCCGACGTACCGGCTGCTCGTCGGCGTTCCCGGCCGAAGCAACGCGTTCGCGATCGCCGAACGGCTCGGGCTGCCCAAGCGGGTGATCGATGAGGCGCGCAGCCAAGTGACGGAAGAGGATCAGCGCGTCGAGTCGATGATTACGAAGCTTGAGGAACACCGCTTGGCGGCGGAGCGGGAGCGCGCGGAGGCGGAGCGCATCCGCAAGGAAGCCGAGGATATCCGCAAGGAGCTCTCGGAGGAGCGCAAGAAGCTTGATGAGCGCCGAGCCAAGCTGTACGAGGACGCCGAGAAGCAGGCGGCGGAAGCCGTATCGAAGGCGAAGCGCGAAGCGGAGTCGATCATCGCCGAGCTGCGGAAGCAAGCGATGGAGGAAGGCGCTTCGATCAAGGAGCATAAGCTGATCGAAGCGAAGCGGAAGCTTGAGGAGGCGGCGCCGAAGCTGAAGAAGAAAGCCGCGGCCGCCTCTAGGAGCGCGCCTGCGGAAGTTTCACCGGGCGATGAGGTGCGGGTCGTATCCCTCGGACAGAAGGGGCACGTGATCGAGAAGCAGGCTGACGGGGCGATCGTCCAGCTCGGCATCATTAAGATGAAGGTTGCCTTGGACGATTTGGAGCCGGTCGCGCCGGAGAAGAAGAAGACCGTTGCCGCGGCCGGGCCGTCCGTTAAGCGGACGAGGGACGAGAATGTCCGGTCGGAGCTCGATTTGCGCGGTTCGAATTTGGAGGAGGCGCTCATAGAGGTGGACCGCTTCTTGGATGAAGCGTTGATGAGCAACCTCGGCCAGGTGTATATCATCCACGGCAAAGGCACCGGCGTGCTGCGCAGCGGCATACAGGAATTCCTTCGCCGCCATAAGCGCGTGAAGTCGCAGCGGCTCGGCAATTACGGCGAGGGCGGCACCGGCGTCACCGTCGCGGAGCTGAGCTGATCGGGGCAGGGTTAGCACCAGTTTTTGGTGCTAACCTTTGTTTTTGCGGCGGTTTGTGCTGCAGTGTGTTAAGTAAGGCAGTGTTAGTACCGAATTTTGGTGCAAAGTCGGTTGTGCGGCGGGAAAGTGGCAGGGTTAGTAACAAATTTTGGTGCAAGTCGCTTGTGCAGCGGCGTGAAGTGGCAGCGTTAGTACCACATTTTGGTGCTAAGTCCGGTAGGCGGCGGTGAAGTGGAAGGGTTAGTAACAATTTCTGGTGCAAAGTCGAATTGGCGACAAAAGTGGAAGGGTTAGTAACAAATTTTTGGTCCTAAGCCCCTATGGCGGTGGCATTGAGTCAGGTCAGCATCAACTAACTGGAGAAAGTCCACTTGATCGTGCTGGAACAAGTGTGAGGAGGCGGAATAAGTGGAGAAACTCCACTTACTCGTGGTGGAACAAGTGTGAGGAGGCGGAATAAGGGGAGGAGCTCCACTTACTCGGGGTGGAACACGTGTGAGGAGGCGGAATAAGTGGAGCAACTCCACTTACTCGTGGTGGACCCAGTGTGAGGAGGCGGAATCAGTGGAGAAACTCCACTTACTCGTGGTGGACCCAGTGTGAGGAGGCGGAATCAGTGGAGAAACTCCACTTACTCGTGGTGGACCCAGTGTGAGGAGGCGGAATCAGTGGAGAAACTCCACTTACTCGTGGTGGAACAAGTGTGAGGAGGCGGAATAAGTGGAGGAGCTCCACTTACTCGTGGTGGAACAAGTGTGAGGAGGCGGAATAAGAGGAGGAGCTCCACTTACTCGAGGTGGAACAAGTGTGAGCACGCGGCATAAGTGGAGGAACTCCACTTCCTCGGGGTGGAACAAGTGTGAGCACGCGGCATAAGTGGAGGAACTCCACTTCCTCGGGGTGGAACAAGTGTGAGCACGCGGCATAAGTGGAGGAACTCCACTTACTCGTGGTGGAACAAGTGTGAGGAGGCGGAATAAGTGGAAAAACTCCACTTGGTCGCGCTGGCACAAGTGTGCGGGGGCGAGTAATTGGAGAAACTCCACTTGCGGTAGGGCCTAAGCGTAGCGTAGAAAAGTCCATGCTAAGGCCGAATATACTCCCGGATGCCATCCGCGAAACGGATGGCATCCGTCTTGTATACATCGTAGAACGGAGTACCTTCGCGGCAAATGTTTTCATCCAGCAGCATCGACAGCTGCGTCCGGGTGATCGGGAACAACGGAAAGCGCTCAAACAACGCAACGGCCGGCTTCATCAGCGGAAGCGGCACGTGCATGAGCCGGACCGAACGGCCCATCGCCGCGGCGATCTCCCGCAGCATATTGTCGTACGTCAGCTGATCCGGGCCGCCGACGTCGAAGGCGGCGCCCGTCGGCCCTTCGGTCAACGCCTTCACGAACACATCGCTTACGGTCGACAGCGATACCGGCTGCATCCGATATTGCCCGTCCCCGATGACCGGAGTCAAAGGCAGCTTCACCAAGCCAGCCAGCATATTGACGAACTCGTCCCGCGGACCGAATATTACGGACGGCCGAAAAATCACGTAAGGAATCCCGCTCGCCCGCAGCCGCTCCTCCGCTTCCCACTTGGTGCGAAAATAGGCGGAATCGGTACTCTGCCGTGCTCCCAGAGCGCTCATATGTATAAACCGCCGGTTCCCGCCGGCCTCCGCGAAGCCGGAACGGGCGCAAGCATCAATGAGCTTGCCGGTGCCGTCCTTGTGAATCCGCTCGAAGGTTACGCCCTTCCGGGGATTTTCACGAATGATGCCGACCAAATGAATGACCGCGTCACACTGCCCGAGCGCATGCTCATACGTTTCCGGCTTCAACAAATCGCCTTCAATCTCCGTTACCGTGTCGCCGCCCGCAGCAGCACCCGCTTTCCTCCTGCGGACAAGGCAGCAAACGTCAAATCCTTGCGCTACGAGCTTAGACAAAATCGCACTACCGACATACCCCGACGCCCCGGTCAAAAATACCCGCATTCCATTCCCCTCCTCAGCTAGCGCATACCGCAATACGGCATCTCAGCCGCCCGACACACAAAAGAGCAAACTTGATTTACATTCATTGTAATTGATGTGCAAAAGCAGGTACAATATTGGAACAGGGTTACTTAATAAAGGTGAGGGGCGCGCATGAAATATTTATGGGGATCGCTCATGGCCGTCGCGCTTATATTTTTGGCCGCGGGAATTTATTATTTCGTGAATTATGCCATGTAGCAACAACACGTTAAAAAGGACGGCGAATATACAATGAACGACCAAAACCAAGTATGTCCGTGGTGCCAAACGGAAATCGTTTGGGACGAGGAAATCGGCCCCGAGCCCACTTGTCCGCATTGCTTCAATGAGCTGGGCGATTATAGAAGCGTGGCGGTCCCGCTGAAAAGAAACAGCCGGGGCGACATCTTCGAGGAAGAAGCCAACGACGAATGGGGCTTGTACACGGAAGAAGTCAGAGAATTGCTGGACCAGCAGGAGGAAGCGCCGGAATGCCCGTTATGCCAGGAATACATGGTGCATGCCGGCAAACAGACGATAACGGAGCGCGAATTCGCGCCGCACATTCCGTCGCCGGGGGCGGTGCCGTTCCTGCAGCCGCCGTACCGCACCGACGTATTTGTTTGCTCGCACTGCTTCAACGTGCAATATCGAATAAGCGAAGAGGACCGCATGCGAATCGTCCGAACGCTCGCCGAGAGGCGCAGCTAAGGGGAGGAGCTGCGGTTCCTCTTTTTTCCTAGCCGTTTTCGGGGGGGCTTTTTTGGGAACGTTAATCAACGTTAAGCGAAAACAAGCATCGAAGGAGATACGTGCCATGCCGCATGCAAAGGACCGGATAAAGGGTCGCCTTGACGGGCAAACAAGGCTGCTGCTCCTGGTACAGGCTCTTTTTGGGCTCGCTAATGCGCTTTCGGGAGCTTTCGTCAACGTCTACATATGGAAAGCGAAGCAGGACTACGCGTTGATCGGCGGGTTCGCCTTATCCAATCAGGTCGCTATGGCCGTTACGTTCTGGCTTGCCGGCAAGTGGGTGAAGGAGCACAACAAGATGAACTCGCTCCGGCTCGGCGTTGCCTTGTCGGGTGTTTTTTACTTGCTGGTGCTATGGCTCGGCGCCAAGGCCGCCGATTGGATTATTGCGCTCGGCGCGATCCAAGGGATGTCCGGCGCATTTTTTTGGCTCGCATTCAATATTGTTTATTTTGAAGTGACCAACCCGGATAACCGGGACGAATTCAACGGTTGGGGAGGCCTGCTCGGCTCGGGAATCGGCATGATCGCCCCATGGGTGTCGGGCTTTCTCATTACACGAATGCCCGATACGGCAGGATACCGCGTCATCTTCAGCATTTCGCTCGGAATATTTGTGATCGGGGCGATCGTCAGCTTTTTCCTGAAGAAAAGGCCGGTGCAAAAGCGCTACGAATGGCTGTACGGTATCAATCATTTAAGGGAAAAAGGCAGCGGCTGGCGTTCGGCGTTCCCGGCTTTAATCTCGCAAGGCGTGCGGGAAGGCGTATTCGGCTTTCTAATCGGGCTGCTCGTATACATCGCCACCAAAAACGAGCTTCTGCTCGGCAATTACGCGTTGATTACTTCGGCGGTATCGCTCGGAGCGTACTACGTAGCGGGCAAGCTGATCAAACCGAAACGCAGAAGCAAACTGATGCTGCTGGGGGCGTCCGCGATGTCGGCGGTGATCGTGCCGTTTTTCTGGGATGTGAACTATACGACGCTGCTCATTTTCGGCATTGCGGCGGCTTTATTTTATCCGCTGTTTTCGATTCCGATTACGTCGTCCGTATTCGATCTGATCGGAAGCAACGAAGAGAGCGCCAACCATCGCGTCGAGTATGTCATCCTTCGGGAAACCGGGCTCAACATCGGCCGAATCGGCGGAACAATATTGTTCATTGTGCTGGTTTCGTTCACTACGAAGCCGATTGCGATCGTCAGCTATATGATGTTTATCGGCACGGCGTCCATTGTTTCCTGGCTGTTCCTTCGCCGCCTGCTAGGCCGGAGCATGCCCCGAACGGAATCCTAAGCGGAAGGGGGGGCTTACCGAGCCATCAATGCCCCTTGCATAAAAATACATTTAGATGTATTATTATTTATGTGAACAGCGTACATGGAAAGGTGGCCCGCGAACGGACGTGAAGATTGCTTTTGAGAAAAAGTTGCCGGATCCGGAGTCGTTTTTTGAGCTTGTCAATGCTGCGGCAGTCCAAGATCACGAAAAGCTTCAAGCATCGGAGCAATACGCCCGATTGCAGCAATATGCAAACCGGGTAGTCGCCGCATACGACGGAACGACGCTCGTCGCCGTCGGAGGAATGCCGGAGGCGAATGCGCAGGACGGAGAGTTCGGCGGAGAATGGGTTGTCGCCGTACGTTCCGACTATACGAAGCGCGACCTCGTAACGAATATGATGAAACTGATCTAAATATCCCGCATCGAATGACGCAGCCCCTTCACCTCATCGGAGAAGCGGGCTGTTTTTGCATGCTTCGCTTTAATTTCTCTTCCGTCCGCGAACCCTCCACGGGAGTGTAAATGCTGCACCTGGCATCCGTCTCCCCCTGCACCTGCAGCGACGTGAGATGGAACAGCATTTTTCCCGCCTTGGCGTGCCGGAATTCGATCAGCACCTCGGGCGCGCTGCTGACGCGGCTTTCGTTCCACAGCGGCTCAAATTCCGGGTTCAGGCCCCGCATTTCCTCGATAAACTTCCCGTACCATTCGTCCCCGACATACTGTCCGTAATAGGACCTGAAAATCGACAAGAAGCCTCTGACAAAATGTTCCCAATTGACAGCCAATGCGCGCAGCTCTTTCCTCGTGAACAACAGCCGGATCATGTTGCGGTGCTCGGAAGGAACTTGGTTGAAATCCAGAAAAACGAAGGAGGCGGCATCGTTCCAACCGACAATGTTGCATCTCCGGTCCGAAATGATCGTCGGGCAGAATGCGAGCTCTTTCAGTATTTTTTTAAGCGAGGGGCTCAGCTCCGCCGCACCGGATTCCATCGGCGCAGGCTCGGCCGCATGCTCCGTGGCGAGGGCGAACAAATATTTTCGCTCGTCGCTGTTAAGCTGAAGCGCTCTGGAGATCGCGTCCAGCACCGATGCGGACACCTTGATGTCCCGGCCTTGCTCCAGCCACGTATACCAGGTAGAGCTGACGCCTGCCAGCTGCGCGACCTCTTCCCTTCGCAAACCAGGGGTTCTTCTGCGGCCTCCCGGAATTAACCCGACCGCCTCCGGCTGCAGCTTGGCGCGCTGCGACCGCAAAAATGCCGATAACGCCTCTAATCTCGTTTGCTCGTTCATTTCGTTCGAACCCCTTCAAAATATATTGGTATAACTCATTATACTAGGATAAACGACAACTTGTAATAGGATATTCCGAGGATACAATGGTGTATAAACAAGAGTTACAAGGAGTGGCGAAATATGGATGAAAAGAGAGTCGTAATAACGGGGATGGGCATTATTTCACCGCTTGGCAGCAAGGTGGCGGACTTCTGGTCCGGGTTAATCGAGGGGCGCTCCGGAATTTCTAAGCTGGAGGGGCCTCTGGCGGAGCGGGGGCTTAAAACCGGCATCGCAGGCATTGTAAAACATTTCGACGCGGACGCGGAGCTCGGGAGAAAGCCGGCTCGGCGCATGGACCGTTTCGCGCAATTTGCGGTGGTCGCCGCCGACCGAGCGCTTGCCGACTCCGGATTGGATTTGGAGCGGGTCGATCGGGAGCGGCTCGGAGTGTACGTAGGCTCCGGCATCGGCGGCATCCAAACGATGATCGACAATGCCGATTTACTGCGCGATCGAGGACCAGAGCGGGTGAGCCCTACGCTGGTGCCGATGATGATCGCGAATATGGCGGCGGCCCAGATCAGCATAAGGTTCGGCGCCATGGGGCCGTCGCTCGCTCCGGTGACGGCGTGCGCCATCGGCAACACCGCGATCGGCGAAGCGTTCCGCCTTCTTCGCGCCGGCGGCGCGGACGCCGTTATTGCCGGCGGATCGGAGGCGGCGGTGACGGAGCTGTCGATCGCGAGCTTTAACAGCGCAACGGCGCTGTCTACGCGAAACGGCGATCCGGAGGGAGCAAGCCGGCCGTTCGACGCGGAGCGCGACGGCTTCGTCCTGTCGGAGGGCGCGGCGATCGTCGTGCTGGAGACGCTGGACGGCGCGCTGCAGCGCGGAGCGAACATTTACGCCGAGGTGATCGGCTACGGCGCGAGCTCCGACGCGTACCACGTCGTCGCCACGCATCCGGAAGGCGCCGGGGCTTACCTCGCGATGAAGCACGCGCTTAACGACGCCGGCATCGCGCCGGCGGAGGTCGACGTCATCAGCGCGCATGCGACCGGCACGGAGGTCGGCGATCGTTCGGAGACGGCTGCGATCAAGCGGCTGTTCGGAGCGGAGGCGTACCGCATTCCGGTGACGGCCAACAAATCGATGCTCGGCCATATGCTCGGAGCGGCGGGAGGCGCGGCGGCGATCGCGCTGGCGATGTCGCTGCGGGAAGGGATCGTTCCGCCGACGATCAATCTGGAGCATCCGGATCCGGAATGCGACTTGGATTACGTGCCGAACAAGGCGCGGCATAAACGGATGAACATCGGCGTATCCAACTCGTTCGGGTTCGGAGGCCATAACGCCGTGCTCGTACTCAAGCGATTTGACCCGTCATAGGCGAATTTGAAGGAATAGTGCCGAATATGGCACTATTTTTGTTTTGCAGTGTCAGTGCGGATTCTGTAATATGGATGATAATATATTTTGAAAACTAAAGGCACTTTAGGCTAAGGGGAGAGCATCCGCATGACAGAACTTCAGCTGAAAATTTTGGAGCTGCTTAAGGAAGATTCGCGCCGGGATGCGGCGTTGATTGCGACTTTGCTGGACGAAGACGTGGAGACGGTTAAAGCGAACATCGCCGAAATGGAAGAGAAGCATATTATCGTCAAGTACGCGACGGTCGTGAACTGGAGTAAGGTGGACGACGAGAAGGTGACCGCGCTCATCGAGGTGCAAATTACGCCGGAGCGGGGACACGGCTTCGACGCGATCGCCGAGCGGATTTATTTGTATCCGGAAGTAAAGAGCGTCTATTTGATGTCGGGCGCGTACGATTTGCAGGTTGAGGTGGAGGGCAAGAGCCTTCGCGAAATCGCATCGTTCGTCTCGAACAAATTGTCGACGCTCGAGCGGGTGCTGTCTACGAAAACCTTTTTCATATTGAAGAAATACAAGCAGGACGGCATCATCTTCGAGGAGCACGAAGGGGATCACCGGATGGCTGTTTCGCCATAAACAAAATAAGGGGAAAAAGGAGGGGAAGCAAGTGTCCATGCATCGATATTTAACGCCGCTCGTTCAAGAGCTTCAGCCTTCGGGCATACGGAAGTTTTTCGATCTGGTCAGCGCCAGCAAAGATATTATCTCGCTCGGCGTAGGCGAGCCCGATTTCGTAACGCCTTGGCGGATGCGCGAAGCGGCGGTTTACGGCTTGGAGCAAGGGCGCACCACCTATACCGCCAACTCCGGCTTGCCGGAGCTGCGGGAGGAAATCGCCTCTTATTTGTTCAACGGCTTTGCGGTTCGTTACGAGCCCTCGAACGAGGTGCTGGTAACGGTCGGCGGCAGCGAGGCGATCGATTTGGCGCTCCGGGCGCTCGTATCGCCGGGCGACGAAGTGCTCATCCCGGAGCCTTGCTACATCTCTTATTCTCCGATTACGCTGATCGGCGGCGGCGTGCCCGTCGGGGTCGAGACGTTCGCCGCAGACAACTTCAAGCTCCGGCCGGATATGCTGGAGAAGGCGATCACGCCGAGAAGCAAAGTGCTCATCCTCAGCTATCCGAGCAATCCGACCGGCGGCATTATGACGAAGGAAGATTGGGAGCCGATCGCGCGGCTGGTCGAGAAGCACGACTTGATCGTCATTTCGGACGAGATCTACGCGGAGCTTACGTACGGCGGGAAACATGTCAGCTTCGCGTCGATGCCGGGCATGAAGGACCGGACAATTCTCGTCAGCGGATTTTCCAAGGCGTTCGCCATGACCGGCTGGCGCATGGGTTACGCATGCGGCCATCCCGATCTGATCGGCGCCATGCTGAAAATTCACCAATATACGGTCATGTGTGCCCCGCATATGGGTCAGCTGGCCGCTCTTGAGGCGCTGAGAGGCGGCATGGAGGAGAAGGACCGGATGGTGGAGTCGTACAATCAGCGGCGCCGTCTGGTCGTGAAAGGCTTCCGCGAGCTCGGGCTCGAATGCCATGAGCCGCAAGGCGCATTCTACGCCTTCCCTTCGATCGCTTCCACGGGAATGACGTCCGAGGAATTCGCGCAGCGGCTCCTGGTGGACGGTAAGGTTGCCGTCGTACCGGGCCAGGTGTTCGGCTTGGGAGGCGAAGGCTATGTGCGCTGCTCGTACGCGACGTCCGTCGCCAAGCTGGAGGAGGCGCTGGAGCGAATCGGCGCATTCCTGCGAACGGTGGTTTAGGTTTCAGAGACGATATAGACGAACGAATACGTAGTTGGGAGAGTCGAACGATGCTGCGGGGCAAATTTATTATGATGACGCTGCTTGCCTTATGTATGCTGGCGCTGCTTTCCGGCTGCGGAGGCGGACCGAAGGCCGACGTATCGGTTTTTATCATTACGAAGGCTCCGCTTGATATGGAGAAGACGGACGGGATGAAAGCCGCGCTGCAGGAGCGGATGGGCGAGAACACCGTCGATGTGGCGGTCAGTCCGATGTTCTCCATAGAGAAGCTGATTGTCGAGCTCGCCGCCGGAGGGCATGGGATCTTGATCGTGGACGAGGAGCAGTTCAAGGCGTTCGCTAATCAAGGGGCGTTCTATTCGCTGGAGGATACGTTCGATCCGGCCGAATATCCGGAAGGCGTCATCGATATGACGATTAAAAAAGGCGATACGGAGCAGGTGGTTAACGGGCTGTACGGCATGCCGGTCGATCGGACGGATTGGCTTCAAAGCGGCGGATATGCCGGTGGGCGCGCTTATGCGTTTATTCCGCTGAATGCGCCGAATCCGGAGCTTGCCAAGCAGGCGCTCAAGGCGATCGTGGAGTGGAAGGCGCAAAATTAACGTTGCCAACGATTGTCTAAATCTATATAATCTCTATTTGAGATGAAGCTCGAGAAAATTCAATAGCCTGGAACGTATGCAGGTCCTTTCAATCCCGTTTATGACGGGTGGAAGGTTAATAGGGAAGCCGGTGCAAGTCCGGCACGGTCCCGCCACTGTAAATGGGGATGCCCTCACGATGCCACTGTCCGATTGATCGGATGGGAAGGCGAGGCGCGTCATCCAACCCATGAGTCAGGAGACCTGCCTGCATATGATAAGCTGACGAAATCCTTCGAGGAAGAGGATGCGGCTGTTCGTTCATAATCGGAAGGTTTGGCCCTGCACTGCCGGCGCGGGAGATTCAAGCCTTTGCTAAGAACAAGCTGACTGCCCCTGTTTCTTCGGAAACGGGGTTTTTTCGTTGGAACAGGGTGAAGATCGGGTTCTTCTCTCCAACAGCTCAACAACATCGCACAAGGGAGAGGGAAAAAGGTGGATAAAAGATTGTTTACGAAAAAATGGTTCGCGGTATTGATGCTTGTAGTTTTGGCGCTCGGTTTGGCGGCGTGCGGGGGCGGCGGCGGAAGCGCTGATTCCGGCGATGCGGTGCAGGGAGCGGCTCCGGGGGACACGGCACAGACCGACGTGACGAATGCGGAGTCCGCGGATGCGGAGGAAACTGCAGCGGAGGCGGATGTGCAGCAAACCCAATATCCGCTGACGGTGACGGATGCCTCCGGCAAGCAATTTACGTTTGAGAAGGCGCCGGAGAGAATCATATCCTTGGCGCCGAGCTTGACGGAGGTGCTTTTTGCGCTCGGGCTCGACGATAACGTCGTGGGCGTCAACGATTGGAGCGACTATCCGGAAGAGGCAAAGTCGAAGCCGAAGGTCGGCGGGATGGAAGCCAACACCGAGGCGATCATCGAGGCCGAGCCGGATCTTATTGTCGGCGGCTTGTCGTTGAACGGCGCCACGGTCGAGCAGCTTCGCGGTCTCGATTTGACCGTTTTTACGACCGAGCCGAAATCGGTTGAAGAGACGATTGCGCAGATCGAGCTGGTCGGGAAAATTACGAATCGGAATGCTGAAGCGGCCGAGGTCGTCGCCAACATGCGCGAAGAGCTGAAGCAGGTTCAAGACGCGGCGGCAACGCTCTCGGATGAAGAAAAGCGCTCGGTGTATCTCGAGTTTGCGCCGGGTTGGACCGTCGGCAAGGGCGAGTTTTTGGACGAGCTGATCGCGTTGTCGGGTGCCGTGAATGTAGCGGATGGAACCGGCTGGTATGAAATTAACGAGGAGTCGATTATCGAAGCGAACCCCGACGTTATTTTGTTTACGCGAAATATCGAGGGATTGGGCGATCAAATTAAAGCCAGGGCAGGCTGGGACAAAATCGAGGCGATCGCTCAAAACCGCATCGTCGGCGTAGACGACAATTTGGTAACCCGCACGGGGCCTCGCGTGACGCAAGGCTTGCTTGAAATCGCAAAATCGATCTATCCGGAGAAATTCAAATAACAATGAGAAAAAAATTGGCGTTTTGGGGAGGGGCAGGCATTCTGTTCCTCCTTCTCTCTATCGTGGTCAGTGTGTCGATCGGCTCGGCGCAGGGGCTCTCGATCGGGACCGTGTGGCGCATTTTGCTTCGGGCGGTTCCTTTTATCGGCGATTGGGTGGTTGCTGACTGGAAGTCGGCTTACGAGCAGATCGTGCTGGATGTTCGTCTCCCTCGGATAGTTCTGGGCGTGCTGGTCGGCGCATCGCTGTCCGTTGCAGGTGCCGGCTTTCAAGGGGTGCTGCGCAATCCGCTGGCCGATCCGTTCACGCTGGGAGTCGCATCCGGCTCCTCGGTGGGGGCGGCGTTCGTCATTTTGGTCGGATTGCAGTACTCCTTGTTCGGCAATTGGACGATTCCGCTCATTGCCTTCGGAACGGGGCTGGCTACGCTTGCGGCCGTATACACGCTTGCCCGGGTCGACGGCGTCGTGCGCCGGGAAACGCTCATTCTTGCGGGTGTCGTCGTACAGGCATTTTTGGGAGCGGTCGTTTCCTTCATGGTTTCGTTGTCGGATGAGGTGATCAACTCGATCGTCTTTTGGCTGATGGGGAGTCTGCACTTGCGCGGATGGGGTTACTCGGGGATGGTGGCGCCGTTTTTGGCGGCGGGGCTTGTTGTTCTGCTGTTGTACGCGCGGACGCTCAATTTGTTCGAGCTGGGCGAGCGGAGCGCGGCGCATCTGGGGGTGAACGTGGAGCGGACCAAATGGATCGTGCTCTCCGTATCGACCTTGCTGACGGCGGCGGCGGTATCCGTAACGGGCGTCATCGGCTTTGTCGGGCTCATCGTTCCGCATCTCGTGCGTCTTACGGTAGGCCCCGATTATCGGCTCATCGTTCCGCTTTCGGCTGTCATGGGGGCCGTTTACGTCGTCTGGGCGGATACGCTCGCCCGAACGCTGCTGTCGCCGACCGAAATTCCGCTCGGCGTCGTGACGGCGTTTATCGGAGCTCCGTTCTTTGCTTATCTGCTCGTCAAGCATAAGAGATCGTTAGGAGGGATCGAGCGGTGATCGAAGTCGTTTCATGCTCCCGGTCGTTCGACGGCCGAGCCGTGCTAAACGGCGTAAGCTTCGGTGCTGCTGCCGGCGAAATGCTCGGCGTCATCGGACCGAACGGAAGCGGCAAATCGACGCTCCTGAAGCTGATCTCGGGGTTGGATACGCCAAGCTCCGGCGAGGTGCTGATCGGCGGCAAGCCGATAGGCTCGTATCGGCGCAAAGATTTAGTGCGCATGCTGGCGGTGCTGCAGCAGGATGCCTTGCCGCCGACCGGCTTTAAGGTGAAGGAAATCGTGGAGATGGGCCGGTACCCTTACCAGAATTGGCTTGGAGAGGAGCGGGGCGGCGGCGATGTGTCGAGGTTCATTCACTCCGTCATGGTGCGGATGGGACTGACGGAGCTGGCCGATCGCCCGACGGAGCTGCTTAGCGGCGGAGAACGGCAGCGGACGGCGCTCGCCAAGGCGATGGTCCAGCAGCCGAAGGTGCTGCTGCTGGATGAGCCGACGACGTATCTGGACATCGGCTATCAAATTTCGCTGATGGATTCGATCAAGGAGTGGCAGCGGGAAAGCGGGCTAACGGTCATTGCGGTGCTCCATGATTTGAATTTGGCCGCCCAGTATTGCGACCGGCTGCTGCTGCTGCACCGGGGCGAAACGGTGAAGATCGGGGATCCGGCCGAGGTGCTTCGCCCGGAAACGATCCGATACGTATACGGGGCGAGCGCTGTCGTGCTGGAGCATCCGGATTCGGGGAAACCGCAAATTTTGCTGCAGTCGAAGGTTTAAAGGGATGCCGTCTTTTTCGCACTGCAGAAAATGTTGGATATTTCAAGTATAATACGTGTAAGACATGCGAGGAATTTGACGATGAGTATTGAACGATTGCGGGACATAGCAGCGCGAATCGAACCGCTCGACGAGGAATGGATTCGGCGGGCTCGGTCGCGGCTCGATTCGCTGACAAAGCCCCAGGGCAGCTTGGGGGAGCTTGAAGCGATCGCCGCTCGGATGGCGGGCATTCATCGGACGCTTCAGCCTCCGGTATCTCCGAAAGCGGTCATTGTGATGGCGGCGGATCACGGCGTTTGCGAGGAGGGCGTGAGCGCTTATCCTCAAGCGGTGACGGAGCAGATGGTCCGCAATTTTTTGGCCGGCGGCGCCGCGGTGAACGTTCTTGCGCGGTCCGCGGGGGCGGATGTCGTTTGCGTCGATATGGGCGTGATCGCGGATATCGGGCACCCAGGGCTATCGGTGCTTAAGCCGGCTCGGGGCACCGCGAATATGACGAAGGGTCCGGCCATGAGCGTCGAGGAGGCGCTTCGAGCGATCGAAGCGGGGATCCGGACGGTTGGGGATTGGGCCGAGAAAGGCTATCGTCTGTTCGCTGTCGGCGAGATGGGCATCGGCAACACGACGGCGGCTGCCGCGCTGCTGACGGCGCTGACCGGCGTCGAGCCGGGGGGGCTCGTCGGCCGCGGAACCGGAGTCGACGATGCCGGGCTCGCGAGGAAGCGCGGTGCGGTGGCGAGGGCGCTTGAGGCGAACCGGCCGGACCGCGGGGATGCGTTCGATGCGTTGCGCAAGGTAGGCGGGTTGGAGATCGCCGGTATGGTCGGCGTTTATTTAGGCGCCGGGCTGCTGCGGGTGCCGGTCATCGCCGACGGGTATATTTCGACGGTGGCGGCGCTGGTAGCGGCACGGATCGCTCCGGCGGCGGGGCAGTACATTATCCCGTCGCATTTGTCCGAGGAGCCGGGGCATGCGCTTGCGCTGCGGGAGCTTGGCCTTTCGCCGCTGCTTTCCTTGAACATGCGGCTTGGGGAAGGCACCGGTGCGGTGCTGTGCATGAGCTTGGTCGAGGCGGCGGTGCGCCTGATGAACGAGATGGCGACGTTCGATTCGGCCGGCGTGTCGGGGAAGGACGGCTAGAAGGCGCAGTCGAGGCAGCCAAGGCGGGCCGGTTTAACGCCAAAAACTCTCTTGTCCATGCGGGGAATGTACTGTCGGCGCTTTCGGTACTGCCGATGCTGCCGGTATCGCCGGTGTTGTCGGTATCGCCGGTGTTGTCGGTATCGCCGGTTACCACTGCTTCCCGAACTGGCGCTAATCGCGTTGGCGCTAACGGAACCGGATGTCCGCTAATTTTGTCGAAACCGGGTAAAAGGGCTCATTAGCGGAACCGAATGTCCGTTAATTCGCTTGAATCGCCTGTAATTGGCGGTTTTCGGGCGATTAGCGGACAACTTGTTCCGTTAATTTGCAGCTTTTAGGGGTGAGGCGGATTTTAGCGGACATTTTGTTCCGTTAACTCCGTCGGCGCAAACAGGCGTTAGCACCAAAAGTTGGTGCTAACGGAACCGCAAATCGAAAATAAAGCCGTAACAGGGAGTCGTATACTTTGATCGTATTGGTGACAGGCGGGGCGCGGAGCGGGAAAAGCACATTTGCGGAGCGTTATTCCCACAGTCTCGGGAAAAATGGCATTTACGTAGCTACCGCCGAGTCGTGGGACGACGAAATGAAAGACCGCGTAAAACGGCATCAAATAAGACGCGACGAATCCGGCTTCCAATGGAGAACGCAGGAGGAGACGCTGTGCCTGCCCGAACGGCTGGAGTCCATCGACTTTGAATATAATGTGTATCGCAGCGGCAGTACGGTCGTGCTGGTAGACTGCCTGACGCTTTGGTTAACGAACCTGCTGCTGCAGTGGGAGAACGAGCCGGATGCCGAGCAGCGCTGCATGCAGCGGGTCGGCGAGCTTACCGACGTGCTGCGGCGCTTCCAAGGCGATGCGGTGCTCGTAACGAACGAGGTAGGCTACGGCATTGTCCCCGCAACGCCGCTCGGCAGAAAGTTCAGAGACATATGCGGCCGAATGAATCAGGAGGTTGCCGCCGCGGCAGATCAAGTGTTTTTGGTTACGGTAGGCATACCGATCGAGCTCAAAAGCCGTCAATTTAAGTGGTGATGCGAAGTTGCTGTTTTTTTCATGGGAAGAAACGTTATGGATGGCGGCCGCGGCGCTGGCGGTGGACCGCATTGTAGGAGACCCGGAGCGGATCGTGCATCCGGTCGTTCTGTTCGGACGGTGGATCCGCGTTTTCGAGAAACACATGTATAAAGCTGAGGCCGCGCGAGGGACGTTTCTGCGCGGTTTATTACTATGCGCATCAACAGTCGTCGGAGCCGGTGCGGCGGCATGGGCCGTCGTCGCGGCGGCATCGGCGGTGCATCCTTGGCTGGGGTATGCGGCGAACGTGTGGCTCATCTCTACGACGATCGCATGGAAAGGGCTGCGAGACGCCGGCAAAAAGGTGTACGAGCCCTTAACCGCAGGCGATTTACCCGAGGCAAGGAAGTACACAGGGTACATTGTGGGCAGGGACACGCATTCGCTGGACGAAGCGGAGTGCTCGCGCGTCGCGGTGGAGACGGTTGCGGAAAATACGGTGGACGCCGTCGTGTCGCCGGTCGTATACGCGCTGCTCGGCGGGGCGCCGCTCGCTTTCCTATATCGTGCCGCCAATACGCTCGATTCGATGGTCGGGTACCGGAACGAGCGGTACGAACGGTTCGGCAAGGCGTCGGCAAGGCTCGACGACGCGCTCAATTATGTCCCGGCCAGACTGGCCGGGCTGCTGCTTGCCGCCGCGGCGGCAGTCACCCGAGGAGGCGCCGCCGGGTGGAAAGCGTTACGGTCGATCGCCGCATTCGCCCGCCTGCACCCGAGTCCGAACAGCGGCATTCCCGAATCGGCGGTGGCCGGCGCGCTCGGCATTCGGCTCGGCGGCGTGAACAGCTATAACGGGGTGTTGTCGAAACGGGCGACGATGGGCTTCGGGGAACGCCCGCTGGAAATGAACGATATCGTGCGCTCCATCGCTCTGCTCGATGGAACAAGCGCGCTGCTGACAGGAGGGATCGTATGCGCCGCGGTATGGATTACTTGGCTCAGTGGGGCATAGCCGCCGTCGCTTCGCTTCAGTTGTTGACCCGGATTCCGATTCCGGTCATGCTCCCATGGAACGACAAAACGGGCCGAAGAAGCGTAGTGTTCTACCCGTTCGCCGGCGCCGTCATCGGAGCGCTGTTGTTTGGCGCATATCATCTGCTCACAGCGTTTCTTCCGCCGGCGCCGTCGGCGGCGCTGCTGCTCGTTTGCTGGATTTGGCTGACGGGCGCGCTGCATCTGGACGGCTTTATGGATACGGCGGACGGGTTCGGCAGCAATCGCCCCAAGGAGCGAATGCTTGAAATTATGAAGGATCCGCACGTAGGGGCGTTCGGCGTCGTTGCCGGCGCCGGCCTCATGATCGCGAAGTTTGCGCTGCTGCTTGCGCTGATCGAATATGCTCGGTCGGGCAGCGTCAACGTCATTGCGGCGGTGGCCGCGGTGCCGGTGCTGAGCCGCGCGTTCATTCCGTGGGCCGTTGTCCTATGGCCCTACGCGGGCGGCAGCGGCGGCATGGGCGCCGCGCTTAAAGCTACCGGCGTCCGGCACGCGGCCGCCGCAACGCTCGTCGCCGCGTTATGCGGCGCGGCGCTGTTTGCGTCGCTCGGCTCGGGCGACGCCGAATTTGCGCTGCCGCTGCTGCTCGGCGGCGCGGTCATGACGGCGGCGGTCGGAACGCTCGCCGCCTGGCGCATGTCCCGCCGGCTCGGCGGGCTCACCGGCGATACGTACGGCGCCTTGATCGAGATCCTGGAGCTGGCGCTGCTGCTCGCGCTTACGGCGCGTTAAAGATAATAAGCACGCAATTGCAAAGCGTTGGGAGAGGAAGAAGCATATGCTTGAAATATACGGTCACGGGGGCGACACGGCTACGGCGGAGAAGCTGTACGGGCGCCCTCGCGACACATTCATCGATTTCAGCTCGAATATGAATCCGTGGGGACCCCCGCAAGGGGCAAAAGAAGCGATGCTGGCCGCATGGGAACGCATCGCAGCTTACCCGGACCCCGAGTCGCGGGAATTAAGAGCCGCGTTAAGCCGGCGGCACGACGTTCCGATCGAAGCCGTCTGGGTCGGCAACGGAGCGGCGGAGCTGATCGATTTGACCATGCGATCGATCCGCCCCGCCTCGGTAACGCTGCTCGCCCCCGGCTTTGCGGAATACGAGGCCGCAGTGCGGCACGCGGGAGCCGTTCCGGAGTTCGTGCCGCTGGACGAAGAAAACGGCTTTGCACCCGACGCCGGCCGATTGCTGGACTCCGCTTCGCGGACGGATGCCGTTATGGTCGGCAATCCGAACAATCCGACGGGCCGGCTGCTGCCCCCTTCCGTCGTAGAAGCGCTGCTGCGGCTGGACAAGCCCGTCGTCATCGACGAGGCGTTTCTCGACTTTGCGCCGGACGAAGCCGTACGTTCGGCAGCCTGCCGTGCGGCATCGAAAGACGGCGTGTACGTTATCCGATCGTTAACGAAGTTTTATTCGATCCCGGGACTGCGTCTCGGATACGTAGTCGCGCATCCGAACGCAATCCGGCGCATTCGGGAGTTAGCCGTCCCGTGGAGCGTAAATGCGATCGCTCAAGCTGTCGGAGCGGCCATTGTGACCGACCGCCCATTTGAGCGGCTCACGTTGAAGTGGCTCGCGGAAGAACGGGCATGGCTCATACGGCAACTCACGGACATTGGCCTCAAGACGTACCCCGGCGAAGCCAATTATATATTGTTCCGGTTTCCCCCGGAAAGCGGCCGCAGAGCAGGCGAGGCGCAAGCCGCTCTGGGCGCTCAAGGTATTCTGATCCGGAACGCGTCCACGTTCCGCGGCTTGGACGATACATACTGCAGAGTGGCGGTAAAAAAGCGGGAGGACAACGACCGATTGGTCGAAGCGCTGCGTCAGTGGATGAACGGAGGATGAACGGGATGAAGACTAAAGGCAAAACGCTGATGATCCAAGGAACGGCCTCGGATGTCGGAAAAAGCCTGCTAACCGCCGCGTTGTGCCGCATTTTCGCCGAGGAGGGAGTTCGTGCGGCTCCTTTTAAATCGCAAAATATGTCCCTCAATTCGTACGTTACTCCGGACGGAAAAGAGATCGGCAGAGCGCAAGGCATGCAGGCGGACGCCTGCGGCGTTCCGGCGACAACGGATATGAATCCGATTTTATTAAAGCCGTCCGGGGACCGCACCTCGCAGGTAGTCGTACACGGCAAGCCGCTGCGGAATTACGATGCATACGAATACCGAGAGTCGTATTTGCCGGTCGCCGAATCGATCGTAAAACAATCGCTGGGGCGGCTGCGGGAGTCGTATGATCTTGTCGTTATGGAAGGCGCGGGCAGTCCGGCGGAGGTCAATTTGCGGGACCGCGACATCGTCAATATGCGGGTCGCGGCTTGGGCGGACGCTCCTGTGCTGCTGGTGGCCGATATCGACCGGGGCGGCGTGTTCGCCTCGATCGTCGGAACGATGGACATTTTGAGACCGGAAGAACGGGATCGGGTAAAAGGCTTCATCATCAACAAGTTCCGCGGCGACGTTTCGCTGCTTAAGCCCGGGCTCGATTGGCTCGAGGAACGGACGGGAAAGCCGGTTTTAGGCGTAGTGCCGTATATGCGGGATGTAGGGCTCGAGGACGAGGACTCCGCAGGCTGGAAGGATCGCGAAACGGAGCGCGCCCGCGCGGCCGAATCGCGTGACGATGTGCTCGACATTGCGGTCATCCGTTTTTCGCGAATATCCAACTTTTCGGATTTTGACGCGTTTCGCGGCGAAAAGGACGTGCGAATCCGCTACATAAGCCGTTTGGAGGAATGGGGGAGTCCGGATGCGGTTATTTTGCCGGGGACGAAAAACACGATCGGCGATCTTCGCGAGCTTCGTTCCGAAGGGCTTGATGAAAAGCTGCTTCGGTATGCGGCCGAAGGCGGCCATATTGCGGGCGTGTGCGGCGGCTATCAGATGCTGTGCCGAACGCTTTCCGACCCTTACGGCGTAGAGTCCGGGGCGGAGAAGGAAGAGGCCGGTCTCGGGCTGCTCCCGGGGGATACGGTGTTTTTGGAAGAAAAAAGGACGGTACGCGTAGTCGGTTATTTTACAGGTTGGGGCTCGGAGGAGGAACCGCTTCGGATTCCGGTTAGCGGCTACGAAATTCATATGGGGGATACGAGGCATCAGGATGGAGTTCGGCGTCCTTTTGCCGTTGGAGAAAGCAGTGATACGGTAAGGGCGGAAGGGGCTTGCGCCGAGGATGGGCGAGTGTGGGGCACCTATGTACACGGTGTTTTTGATAACGACGAGTTTCGGAGATATTGGTTGAACGTGCTGCGTGCGGGTAAGGGCTGGACGCCTCTCGAGGTCGGCTTCCGGTACCGGGAGCGGCGCGAGGCGGCTTTCTCCGCTTTGGCGGAGCATGTGCGAAGAGCTGTCGATATGAATGCGATCCGCGGGATTGCGGGATTGTAACCATAGATGCGGAGGTTGAGCGAAACGATGAAAATTTATACGAGGACCGGAGACGCCGGGCAAACCGGTGTGATCGGCGGAAGAGTGAGCAAGGACGATGCGCGCGTGGAAGCGTACGGCACGGTGGATGAACTGAATTCGTTCGTGGGCGCGGCGGTCAGTATGATGTCGAAGGACATTTTTGCCGATATGATGGAGGATTTGGTCGAAATTCAGCACGAGCTGTTCGATTGCGGCGGAGATCTTGCGATATTGAAGCCGGGCGTGCGCCCCTACAAGGTGAATGATTCGCATGCCGAAAGGCTTGAAGCGTTAATTGATAAGTACGATAATGAAACTCCCGATATTACGAGGTTTATTTTGCCGGGCGGGTCTGCGGTTTCTTCCGCGCTTCATGTGTGCCGTACGGTTTGCAGGCGGGCGGAACGGCGCATTGTGACGCTCGCGGCTGCCTCTGAGATCAACGAGCCGGTACGGAAATATATAAACCGGTTGTCCGATCTGTTCTTTACGATGGCGCGGGCCGCCAATGCCCGCGAGGGTGTCGGCGACGTGGAGTACGTCCGAAGCGCGGAGGTTTTCAGGAGCTCGAAAAAAGGATGAGCGGAACGCCGGAGCTGGTGCACGTTGTAACGCCGGAGGAGGAAGGCTGGAGGCTGCGGTCGGTACTGCTGACGGGGATGAAGCTGTCCAGGAAAATGCTGTCCAGGCTGAAGCTTGTGGAGGGCAGCATTTTGGTGCATGGGGAGCGCATTCCGCTGCATACGCCGATGCGGGCGGGGGACCGGGTGGTGGTCAGGCTGCCGGAGGATTCGTCGGACGACATTTTGCCGCAGCCGATGCCGATTGAAGTGCTTTACGAGGATGAGCATCTGTTCATCGTGAACAAGAAAGCCGGGCGGATCGTCCATCCGACGAAAGGTCATTACACGAATACGGTGGCGAACGGCGTCGTTCATTTGTGGTTGAGTCGCGGCGAGACATACCGGTTCCGTCCGATTCACCGGCTCGATCAGGATACGTCCGGCGTGCTGGCGATCGCGAAGAACGCTTATGCGCATCAATACGTTTCGGATCAGTTTCAAGAGGGTCGCGTTCGTAAAACTTATTTGGCGGTAGTTTACGGTGTGGTCGGTCTTGACGCCGGAACGGTCGACGGGCCGATCGATCGGGATCCGAACGAACCGCATGTGCGCATCGTGACGCCGGACGGGTATGCGTCGGTGACGCATTATGAGACGGCGGAGCGTTTTCCGGGGGCGTTCGGCGGCTTAGGCGCGTCGCTCGTCCGGCTTCGTCCGGTGACGGGCCGGACGCATCAAATTCGGGTGCATATGAAGCATATCGGGCACCCGTTGGTCGGGGACGGCTTGTATGCCCGCGAGCTGGAGGCGCAGCTTTACTCGGAGTCGGGTGCGCTTCGGCCTCTCATTGCGCGACAAGCGCTGCATGCCGCGGATTTGTCTTTTCTGCATCCGGGGTCGGGGGAGCGGGCGACCTATGAGGCTCCGATGCCCGAAGATATGATGAGCCTTCTTGAGGCGCTTCGCTGGGAGTAAGTGTTTGTTCCGTGTTCGCTATATATTAAATGGTTTGAAGAAAGGTGTTGACCGCATGTTATGAAACTGACAGTATATCATTTACCCCAATGCGGGACATGCAAAAGCGCGCTGAAATGGCTTCGCGCCAAAGGCCATGAGCTGAACGAAATCGACATCAAGGCCGAGCCTCCTTCGAAGGAGGAGCTGCGAACCCTGATTGGCAACAGCGGGCTGGGGCTTAAAAAGTTTCTTAACACCTCGGGGGATTTGTATCGCGAAATGGGCATGAAGGATAAAATTCCGCAAATGAGCGAGGATGAGGTGCTGCAGTTGATGTCCGAGAACGGGATGCTCATTAAGCGGCCGATCGTGACGGACGGTACCCGGGTGACGGTCGGCTTTAAGGAAGAGACGTACCAAGAGGTATGGGCGTCATGATCGTTCGGCCGTCATCGCGTTTGGGCAGGCTGGGGTCTTCGATTTTCGCCGAGGTAGCGCAATGGAAAAGGGATGCGGCCGCCGGTGGGCTTAGGGTGATCGATCTCGGCATCGGGAGTCCGGATCAGCCGCCGATCGAGGCGGTTCGGAGCATATTGGCGGAAGCGGCTTTGCGGCCCGACAGCTACGGGTATCCGACCTCCGAGGGAAGTATACAGTTTCGGAGCGCTGCTGCCGACTGGCTCCGGCATCGGTTCGGAATCGAAGTGGATGCCGAGCGGGAAATTACAGTGCTGATGGGTTCCCAAGACGGGCTGGGGCATTTGGCGCTTGCGGTAACGGAGCCCGGCGATCTGGCTATTTTGCCGGATCCGGGTTACCCGATTTACGGCGCGGGACTTGCGGTGGCAGGCGTTGAGCCGTACCCCGTTCCTCTCGTTGAGGAGAACGGCTATTTGTTTCCGTTAGACGATATTCCTTCGGAGATTGCCGAGAAGGCGAAATTTATCGTCGTTAACTATCCTAGCAATCCGTTAAGTGTAGTAGCCGACCGTAGTTTCTACGAGAAGTTGGTCGCTTTTGCCGAGCGATATAAGCTTCTGATCGTTCACGATGCCGCGTATTCCGAGCTTGCTTTTGACGGCTTTCGTCCGATGAGCATATTGGAAATACCGGGTGCGAAAAATGTCGCGATAGAATTTCATTCACTTTCTAAGAGCTTTAATATGGCGGGCTGCAGAATTGCTTTCGCGGTCGGTAATCGTGAAGCGGTGGCTGCGCTGCGCCAATTAAAGGCGAATTTGGATTATGGAGTGTTTACTGCGGTGCAAGAGGCGGGAATTGCCGCGCTTCACCACGATCTGTCGAACGCCGGAGAAAAGGCGGTTTCCGTCTATCAGCGCCGGCGCGACCTGTTTGTTGGCGCGCTGCGGCGTGCCGGCTGGCCGGTTCCGGTTCCGCAGGCCACCATGTTCCTTTGGGCTCCGGTTCCGGCAGGGTGGAGTTCTCGACAAATTGCCCGGGAAATTTGTCGGCAGGCAGGAGTTGTTGTCGTACCGGGAAACGCGTTTGGCGCGCAAGGCGAAGGCTATGTGCGGATTGCGTTCGTGCAGCAGGAAGAAGTATTGTTAGAGGCTGCGGAGCGTCTCGGCCGTTTCTTTCGGGAGAACGGGATTGTGTTCTAACGGAATTAGTGTGGGGGAGCGTGCAGTAGCGGCGCTGGGGAAGTTCCGTAAGGGGTGATCGGTTGGGCGGTGCGGTGGCTGGCTGCAACGGAACGAAGTTCCGTTGGAGGTTGCTAGTTTGTGTGTGTGAGGGGCTGCAGCGGAATAAAGTTCCGTTCGAGGTGGTTGTCATGCGTTGCAGCGGGAGCAGCATTACATGCTGAGTCATGCCCAACAAGTGGAGATTCTCCCATTACTAGCCGCTTCACATGCTGGTTCACGCCAAGCAAGTGGAGATTCTCCCATTACTAGCCGCCTCCCATGCTGGTTCATGCCGAGCAAGTGGAGATTCTCCCATTACTAGCCGCCTCCCATGCTGGTTCATGCCAAGCAAGTGGAGATTCTCCCATTACTAGCCGCTTCCATGCTGGTTCATGCCAAGCAAGTGGAGTTTCTCCCATTACTGACCGCCTCCCATGCTGGTTCATGCCAAGCAAGTGGAGATTCTCCCATTACTCGCCGCTTCCATGCTGGTTCATGCCAAGCAAGTGGAGTTTCTCCCATTACTGACCGCCTCCCATGCTGGTTCATGCCAAGCAAGTGGAGATTCTCCCATTACTTGACCGCCTCCTAAGCTGAGTCACGCCGAGCAAGTGGAGATTCTCCCATTGCTGCCCGCCCCTCATGCAGGTTCGCACCAATCAAGTGGAGTTTCTCCTTTTACCGCTAATACGTTCCTCCATAACTGCCCGCCCGCCATTGGCATTCCCCGCAATATCTCTTATAATGCAAGAAAGCCTAGTTTTCTAGAGACTTACATATTTGACATTGCTAGAGAGCGTGCGAGACTCGTCAATGAATCGCTCCCACCCATAATGCAGAGGAGAATCCAAAGTGCCCGACGCCCAACTTCAACCCCAATCCCAATCCCAAACCCAGCCATCGCTCATGCTGGTCGACGGAATGGCGCTGCTGTTCCGCGCCTATTTCGCTTCCGCCTACGGCGGCTACGTCCGCAAAACGAAAGCCGGCCTGCCCGTCAACGCGGTGTACGGCTTCGTCCGCTATTTGTTCGACGCGGTCAACACCTATAAACCTACTCATGTCGCCTGTTGTTGGGACCTGAGCAGCAAAACGTTCCGCACGGAACATTTTCCGGAATATAAAGCAAACCGCCCGGAAGCTCCGGACGATATGCTGCCGCAGTTCGATCTCGTAAAAGAAGTGGTAGACAGCTTAGGAGTGCCCAATATCGGCGTGCCCGGCTACGAGGCGGACGACTGCATCGGAACGATGGCCCGCATCCACGAACAGGACATGGATGTCCTGATCTATACGGGCGACCAAGATTTACTGCAGCTCGTCTCGGACCGTACACGGGTGATGATGCTGAAGAAGGGCGGCAATTACCTTGTATACGATAAAGAGCTGCTCATGAGCGAAAAAGGTATTACCCCCGCCCAAATGATCGACCTCAAAGGGCTGACGGGGGATACAAGCGACAATTACCCGGGAGTCAAAGGGATCGGCGAAAAAACGGCCGTCAAGCTGCTCGCCGAATACGAATCGATCGACGGGATTTTGCAAAACCTCGAACAGCTTCCCGCCTCCGTGCGCAAAAAAATCGAGGCGGATATGGATATGCTGCACCTGTGCAGAAATCTCGCGACGATTCGCACCGACGTGCCGATCGAATGCGCGATTGACGACTGCCTTTGGGTCCCTAACCCCGAGACGGCGCACAACAAATTCGAGGAGCTCGAGTTCCGCAGCCTGATTAAGGAAATCAGTTAACGTAACGTTTCGCCGAACGCGCTTTCGTTGCCGTCTTCGTCGTGAGTCGCGTGGCCCGGCGGATATTGCCGGTCAAGGCCCTCATGAAGCTCCCGATTTTCCCAAGTAAACGTGTTTGGCGGCCTCTGGTCTACGCGCCACGGCGTGCTTTTGCCCAGCTTCTCCGCATCGATGCTCGAGCCGTACGGACCCTCCGGGAACTCCTCCGCCGTGAGGTCGTTTCGCATGGACTCGACGGTGGATACGTCCGTGTACTTGGAACGGCCTTCTTTCATAAAAGCCATAAAAAAACCTCCTCGCGGATGATGTGACAGTATTGTTGCCGCCGGGGAGGTTTTGTATTAAGTAAAACATAGGGTATTTAATCCGTGAACGTAACCGGCCCGACCACTTCCTGCAAGAAGTGATTCAAATCCAAAGCCGCTTCCTCATCGAGCCGAAACACGTGCTCCAAGTAGCCTTCCTCTTCCAGGTCGTCCGGTCCGATGACGGCGGTTATGCCTTTTTGCATGTCGGTAACGAGCTTTTTGCCGTAAAACCGGTTCGTTGTCGTTATCGCAAGATCGAAGCGGTGCACATTCGGGGATATAAACGTGACGAATCGAGTCGTCGTCTGCTCGGTGCTGTCGGATAAAAAATCAAATTCGTTGGACACAAAATTTACCTCCTAAAATTAGGAACTTTTTTAAACGGATTGCGTATAAAAGGTTAATTACGCACATTATAACGGAGAGAAACCGATACGGCAAAAAAAAGGAGGCGGCCTACGCATGCGTCGATTTATTGCAAATATGACCCGCCGGATCCTTGACGTCATCGTGGCCGTCTTCATCGGTCCGGTGCCGCAGGGCGGCGAACGCAGCAACAGAATCGCGGAAAACAATATGAGGCGGAGAAAATATTCGTTCATCCTGTTCGGCGTCACATTGCTGGCGATTACGGCATACACCGTCATCAGCCGCATTAACGGAACTTCGATTTAACTGGAAAAATGTTGTTGCATTCCCAATCAAGTACGTGCTAATATATAGACAACTGAATGAGCGGAGGAAGCACCTCTCTTACGATCGTCGTAGGAGAGGTGCTTTTTTTCGTTCGCTCAATAGGTTATCCCAAACCGGAAAGGAGTTTTGCGTTTTGAATCTGGTATTTATGAACAGCCTGGAGAAGAAGACGGGGGAGGATCGGGTCGCCACCGCCAAGGTTTCGATCTGCGAGCACAACGGCATTTGGCAAGTGTATTGGGCGGAGCCGAACGACAGCGGGGAGCCGGAGCAAACGATGTGGTTCGAGGGCAGCGCTTGGAATGACATGCTGAAGGTATTCCGGGTCAACGTGCTGCAGAAGATGGCGGACGGCTACGCGCCGCTGCTGGACAATGTGACGGGAGACATTCAATCGATCAACGGCAAAGCGGAATTGATCCAGAAGCTGTATTATTACAGCGAGCTTCATAAGAATGAGCCGGTGTTTGAGGAGCTCAGAGCTTGGCGGCGCTCTCAGGCCGGCAAGGAAGGCAAAGCGCCTTATTTGATCGCGACGAATCGGCTTCTGCAGGTTATCGGCTGCTTCCTTCCGCAAACGCCGGAGGAGCTGCTTCAACTGCCTGGCTTCGGACAATATAAATTGAACTTGTACGGCAGCGGGATCCTCGCCATCACGTCGAAGGCTTCAAGGGATTGGTCGTTCCCGCTAAACTGGGTGGCCGATAAGATCGATTATGTACAGTACAAGCTGTGGGTGCACCAGCAGCAGCAAGCGTTCGAGCAGCGGGAGACCGAACGGAAAAACCGGAAGCTGGCGGTGCTGGAGGCATCGCTTAGAGGGGATGATTTGGCGGCATTGGAAGCAGCGTCGGTTCCGAGAAGAGAAGCGGTAGCGTTGCTTGAGGAGCTCGATCGGGAGGGATATGACGTTGACAAAATTATCGATACGGAGCTGGAGCGGGTCGCCGCCGAAGAGCGGGACAAAGCCGCCGCAGCCTTTAAGGAGCACGGCGACCGCTACTTGAAGCCGGTGCTGAAGGCGGTCTACGGGGAGGAGGCCCTTAAGGACCAAGAGGCGGACCGGGCCTACGAGTGGCTCCGTCTGCTGCGCATCCGTCTGCGGAAGGAGAAAGAAACAAGCGCGGCCGCTTAAATCGCAAAAACCGCCGCAGCCAAGCGAATATGCTCGACCGCGGCGGTTATTTTGATAAGGCTGAAGCGTTCGGTTTCACAGCCAGTCTTTTTTCCTAAAGTATACGAACATTGCGATAGCAAGAACGATCATTACCAGAATCAACGTCAAATCGAAATGCGGCAGGTTCACCCCAGGCAATGACTCTACATTCATTCCGTAAATCCCGGTGATAAATGTAAGCGGAATAAATATGGTTGTAACGGCGGTAAATACGCGCATGATTTCGTTTGCCCGGCTGGCAATGCTGGATTGGTACGCTTCGCGCAAGTTGCCCATCAAGTCGCGGAACGTATCGAACGATTCCGCAACCTTCAACGAGTTTTCGTACATGTCCGCAAAATATTTTTGCAGGGTGCCGTCGATGAGGCGCAGCTCTTTTCGGGCCAACAAGCCGATGACATCCTTTTGAGGTCCGAGCATCTTCTTCAGCCACAGGATTTCGCTTCGCAGACCGATGATCTCGTTCAAATGCGACTTTCGGGTACGCATCAGAATGTCCTCTTCCAGCTTCTCAATGCGCTCCTCGATCCGGTCGCCGACGAGGAAGTAGTTGTCGACAATCAGGTCGGCCAGGTGATACAGGAATCTGTCGGGGGAATTGACTTCCTCTTCCCATAGAATCGGCTTTACGGATCGAAGCTCGTTGACCTTCTGTTTCGTTACGGTAATAATAAAGTGTTTCCCCAAGAAAATATTTACGGCTCGCAGAAAAATTTCTTCATCATCAAACCGAATGCTGTTGACTACGATAAAGTAATGACCCTCATGCAGCTCCAGCTTCGGGCGCTGCTCCTCTTCGGATAAGCAGTCCTCCACAGCGAGCTCGTGAAGATGAAACATAGGCTGAAGCTTTTCCAAATCCTCCGGATCGGCATCAATCCAATAGAAGCCGTTGACCGGCGGGATTAAAGCTTCGGCGACGTTGTCGATGAGCGTAAAGACGCCGTTATGAACCAAACGCACCTTCATCCGTATCTCCTCCTAAACCATAAGAAGCACCGGACGAGGTTCGCGTTTACTCGGAGATCATCAAGGAGGAGCGAATTCGCCGGTGTTCCGTATGAATGATTGACAAGCACAAGCTAGACATGCAGCATAAACACGGTCGATCGCCGTCCATTCCTAATGTCACCCCGGTTATCGTCAAAATTGCACGAACGCCGTTTGCGTTCAGTACCCGATAAGTATACTCCTGTCCCATACCGATTTTCAAGAATCATCTTGACGTCTTACTATTCATCCTTTACATTTAAATATAGATTTCATACGCGCATAAACCTAACCGAATAAAGACGTACTCTTATCAAGAGCAGGTGGAGGGACTGGCCCGATGATACCCGGCAACCGGCAGCAATCGTCAAGATTGGATGCACGGTGCTAATTCTTGCGGAAACCTACGGTTTCTGAGAGATGAGAGAGGTCTTTCGCTTGCAAACGAAAACCTTTCTCTCTGTATTGAGAAAGGTTTTTTCTGTTTACCCAATCCAACCGAAAAGGAGCGACCCAACATGCCGATCAAAGTTCCCGACAATTTGCCCGCGAAAGAAATACTTACCCGCGAAAATATTTTTATTATGGATGAGTCGAGAGCGTTTCACCAAGATATCCGGCCGCTTCGCATCGCGATCCTGAACCTTATGCCGACGAAGGAAACGACAGAGACGCAGCTGCTTCGTTTACTCGGCAACACGCCCTTACAGATCGATGTGACGCTGCTTCACCCAAAGACGCACCAATCGAAAAATACGTCCGAGCTGCATTTGGAGACGTTCTACAAAACGTTCGACGATATTCGCCATCGCCGTTTCGACGGGATGATCATTACCGGTGCGCCGGTAGAGCAGCTGGAGTTCGAGCAGGTCGATTATTGGAGGGAGCTTCAAGACATTATGAATTGGGCGGATCAGAACGTAACGTCCACCCTTCACATTTGTTGGGCCGCCCAAGCGGGTTTGTACCATCATTTTGGGATCCCTAAATATAGTATGCAAGAAAAAATATTCGGTGTGTTCCCTCACTACGTCACTCGTCCGAACGTTAATTTGACGAGAGGCTTCGACGAAGTGTTCTTCGTCCCTCAATCGAGGCACACGGATGTGGCCAAGGAAGATATCGAGAAGGTCGAGGCGCTCGAAATATTGTCCGAATCGGAAGAAGCGGGCGTGTATATTGCGGCGACGAAAGACGGGAAACATATTTTCGTCACCGGCCATTCGGAATACGATCCAGAAACGCTGAAATGGGAGTACGACCGCGACATCCAGAAGGGATTAAGCGTGCCGATTCCGAAAAATTATTTTCCGAAGGACGACCCGGCGCTGCCTCCGCGTTCCACTTGGCGGGCGCACGCGAACTTGTTTTTCTCCAACTGGCTGAACTATTACGTATATCAAGAAACGCCGTACGAGCTGGACGACGCCAACGTTTACGTGCAAGCAGGCGCTGATATTTAAACGGGAGAGTGCATTCACACCATGAAACATATCGAGAGCAAATTGGCGCAGATCGGCTCATTGGAGGATCCTGCAACGGGCGCCGTCAGCTATCCGATTTACCAGGCGACGGCGTTCCGCCATCCGAAGCTCGGACAGAGCACGGGCTTTGATTATGCGCGGACGAAATCGCCTACGCGAAAGGTGCTTGAGGAGGCTTTCGCGGAGCTGGAGAGCGGCGACGCCGCTTTTGCCTGCAGCTCCGGAATGGCCGCATTAACGACCGTTTTCGCCATGTTCGGATCCGGCGATCACCTGCTCGTAAGCCTGGATTTATACGGCGGCACGTACCGTTTACTCGAGCAAATCATGTCTCGTTACGGGGTAGCGGCGACGTACGTGGATACGAACAGCTTGGATGAGCTGGAATCCGGCTTCAGACCCGGTTCCACGAAAGCGGTACTGATCGAAACGCCGACTAACCCGCTCATGATGATCACGGACCTGGAGAAAACGGCCGCATGGGCGAAGCAAAAGCAGCTGCTGACGATCGTCGACAACACGCTGCTCACCCCGTTCTTCCAGCGTCCGATCGAGCTCGGTGCGGATGTCGTCGTACACAGCGCGACGAAATATTTGGCGGGGCACAATGACGTGCTTGCCGGACTGATTGTCACGAAAGGCAAAGAGCTTTCCGACCGTATGGCTTTCCTTCATAACTCCCTTGGAGCAGTGCTCGGACCGCAGGATTCGTGGCTGCTGATGCGCGGCATGAAGACGCTCGCTTTGCGAATGGAGCGGCACCAAGAGAATGCGACCCGCGTCGCGCACTGGCTTCAAGCGCATGACATGGTGTCGGAGGTGTTTTACCCCGCGCTGGAGTCGCATCCGGGAAATGACATTCAGCGGCGCCAATCGTCGGGGAATACGGGCATATTATCGTTCAAAATGAAGGACGCGCGGACAATCGAGCCGATCCTGAGACATATACGGCTCATCGCTTTCGCGGAAAGCTTGGGCGGAGTCGAATCGCTGATGACGTATCCGGCGGTGCAGACGCATGCCGACATTCCGGAGGATATTCGCCGCAAGGTCGGAGTGGATGACCGGCTGCTTCGGTTTTCCGTAGGCATCGAGCACGCGGACGACATCATTGCGGATCTGGACCGGGCATTCCGAAGCGCGGCGGAGGAGCTTGCGTAACGCGTAACGCGTAACGTACCCCGGCGGGGCTTTCCTTCCATATGCCGATTCAAAACCTCCGCCACAAAATGATCAATGTTTTGTATGTTTCGAAAGCCGCGATATGGTACGATAGGTTTATGTAACGTTTTTAAGGCATGGAGGGGAAGCTTTTGACAGCGATCGATGCGATATTGGACAAAGCGCTTCGCGGCGAACGGTTGACGATGGAGGACGGACTCGCTTTATTCGCTTCTGATGAAATAGAAAAGATGGGCGCGGCGGCCGACCGGATCATGCGGAAATTCCATCCCGAGCCGGTTACGACCTTCGTCATTGGCAGAAACATAAACTATACGAATATTTGCGATGTGTATTGCAGATTTTGCGCCTTCTACAGGGCTCCCGGCTCGAATGAGGGCTATGTGCTGCCCAACGAAACGATATACCAAAAAATTCAGGAAACGATCGACGTAGACGGAACGGAAATTTTGATGCAGGGCGGGACGAACCCGAACTTGCCGTTCTCTTATTATACGGATTTGCTCCGCGGCATTAAGCAACGCTTTCCGAACATTACGATGCATTCCTTCTCGCCGGCCGAAATTCGGAAGATGACAGACATATCCGGTTTGCCTCTTGAGGAAGTGCTGAAGCAGATCAACGAAGCGGGACTGGACTCGCTGCCGGGCGGCGGCGCCGAAATTTTGGACGACCGTACCCGCCGCAAAATATCGCGCCTCAAAGGGTCCTGGCGGGACTGGATGGACGTCATGACGGCGGCGCATAAGCAAGGCATGAACACGACGGCCACCATGGTTATCGGCTTCGGCGAATCGATGGAGGAGCGCGTGCTGCATCTGCTTCGCATCCGCGATGCGCAGGACGAATGCATACAGAACGGTTACCCGTCCAAAGGGTTCCTCGCCTTCATTGTATGGACGTTCCAGCCGGACAACACGAATTTGAAGGCCGAGAAGCTCGGACCGGACGAATACTTAAAGACGCTGGCCATTGCCCGTCTCATGCTGGACAACATCCCGAACTTCCAGTCGTCTTGGGTGACGATGGGACCGGAGGTCGGGAAAAAATCGCTCAGCTTCGGCTGCAACGATTTCGGGAGCACGATGATCGAGGAGAACGTCGTCTCCGCCGCAGGAACGACGCACAAGGTCAATATCGAGCTTATTTTGAAGCTCATTCGCGAAGCGGGGAAAATTCCCGCGCAGCGGAATACGAAATACGAAATTTTGCGGATGTTCGACGATGCCAACGCGCAAGTGGACAAGGACTTTATCATGCAAAATTAATAAACGGACCGTAAGAAGCTTCGGCAAACCTTGGTGTTTGCACGAAGCTTTTTTGTAGATTTCCCCCATTCTTCCAGTCTTTTGTTTGTATATCCCCTCCTTGGCGACCATATACTTTTAGAAATGAAAGGAGGGGAGAACGTGGAGCTTTTCACACTGCTTGTCAACCCCGCCCGGCTTAATACGAAGCAAATGATGGAAGAGCTGGCGAACGCGCTGCGCAGCGAGCTCGGCTTTTCCGACGATTTCGAGCTTCGTCCGGTTCCGTTATCCGGCGGCACCGGGATCGTATGCGACGTTGCCGCAAGCCAGCGCTCCGATGAAGCTTTGCCCGCGCTTCGCAAGAGCGTCGCAAGCGTGCTTGCCAGCTATATGATGACCGCCTACGAAGAGCAGGTAATGGCGCGCCTGATTCACAAAGAAATGAACTCGGCAGCGAATGAAGATATCGCATCGGTTGCCGTGCATTGCAAGCAGCTTCTGACGATGGACGTGGAGGAATGGGGAACGAAGGACGGCTGCCCGCAGCGTCAGACCAAGCTTGCGTCATTGATCGAAGCTTACTTGAGGGATGAAAAATATTTGCATTTTGAAGGCTTTCTCCGGTTTCGGGCGGGGCCTTATGTAGAAGAATTGCGCGATACCGTTTCCTATGCTGTCGACGAGTGGATGATGGAGCGGCAGTATCAAGAATTTATCGCCCTTTTGAAATATTTCGTGTACATCCAAGAAGCGAAAATTCCGGTTGCCCATCTGGTTCATAAAGGGAATCATGAATTTACGCTCCTGAACGAACAGATGAAACCGATCGATACGAAGCAAATGGATCAGTTCGTCGTCGAGCTGATCGATAAGGATATTAATTACGAAGACGTCATTGTCAGCACGCTCATTACGGTTTCTCCCGGGAAGCTGCTCATTCACACCAAAGCGCCGGAGCTTCAGGTCATTAAGACGATCTTGACGATATTCGAGGGCCGCGTCGACGTTTGCACCGACTGCCACGTCTGCGTCCCGCTGCTTGAAGAAAGCAAGAGGTAGACCGCTTCTTAGCGTTATTGAAATACGGTGACGGCTGTGGTATGATGTATGACAATCTTTATTTGATCAAAAGGCTGCGACCAAAGACAACAGCGCATATGCCGCACCGCGACAGAGAGAGGAAACATCGGCTGAAATTTCCTTCGGACTGCGAATATGGGTTTACCGCTTTGAGAGCCGCACGGATGAACACGGCAAGTTCGCGTAAGTAATCGGTGCCGGGACGTTCCCGTTACAGGACGGCATGAACGAGAGCATTCGGCGCTGTGCATGACTTTAGCCGAGTGAACTAGGGTGGAACCGCGAATGAGAAGCATTCGTCCCTATTTTGGGATGGGTGCTTTTTTTGTTTGCCAAAAAAACCGAAAGGATGAGTAGCATGTCGAAGGTAAAAATTACGCTGCCGGACGGAGCGGTTCGAGAATATCCGGCCGGCTCCACGGTGGAAGACATTGCCGGCGCAATCAGCCCGGGACTGAGAAAAAACGCGCTGGCCGGGAAGGTGAACGGCAAGCCCGTAGACCTTAGCTTCCCGATCCATGAAGACGCAGCGCTTGAAATTCATACGGTCGATTCCGAAGCCGGTTTGGAGGTGCTGCGGCACAGCACGGCGCATTTGATGGCCCAAGCGATCAAACGCATTTACGGCGCGGACAAGGTCCGCCTCGGAGTAGGTCCGGTTATCGAGGACGGGTTCTTTTACGATATCGACCTGGAGACCCCGATTTCCGTCGAGGACCTCGGCAAGATCGAGAAGGAAATGGAGCGCATCGTCGGCGAAAACCTTCCGGTGAGCAGAAGAGAAGTTAGCCGCGAGGAAGCGAAGCGTATTTTCGAAGAGCTCGGCGACCCGCTCAAGCTCGAGCTGATCAACGATATTCCGGGCAACGAACCGATTTCGATTTACGATCAGGGTGAATTTTTCGACCTGTGCCGCGGTCCGCACGTTCCTTCGACCGGCCGCATTAAAGCGTTTAAGCTGTTGAGCGTGGCGGGCGCGTACTGGCGCGGCGACGCGAAGAACAAGATGCTGCAGCGCATTTACGGCACCGCGTTCGCGAAGAAAGCGCAGCTTGACGAGCATCTGGAGCTGCTCGAAGAAGCGAAAAAGCGCGACCACCGGAAGCTGGGCCGCGAGCTGAAGATGTTCGCATTCTCGCGCGAGGTCGGCCAAGGGTTGCCGCTGTGGCTGCCGCGCGGCGCGAAGCTTCGCCGGATTATGGAGCGCTACATCGTCGATTTGGAGGAGCGTCTCGGTTACAGCCACGTGTATACGCCGGTGCTCGCCAACGTCGAGCTATACAAGACGTCCGGCCACTGGGATCATTACCATGAGGACATGTTCCCGAAGATGGTCATGGACAACGAAGAGCTCGTGCTTCGCCCGATGAACTGCCCTCACCACATGATGGTGTACAAGAGCGACATGCGCAGCTACCGCGACCTGCCGCTGCGGATCGCGGAGCTTGGCACGATGCACCGCTACGAAATGTCCGGAGCGCTCACCGGCTTGCACCGCGTTCGGGCCATGACGCTGAACGACGCGCATATTTTTTGCCGTCCGGATCAAATTAAGGAAGAGTTTGCCCGCGTCGTCAACCTGATCCGTCAAGTATACGAAGACTTCGGCATTAAGGATTACCGTTTCCGCCTGTCGTACCGCGATCCGAAAAATACGGAGAAATACTTCCAAGACGATCAAATGTGGGAAATGTCCCAGCGCATGCTGAAGGAAGTCGTGGAGGAGCTCGGATTGCCTTATTTCGAGGCGGAAGGCGAAGCGGCGTTCTACGGTCCGAAGCTGGACGTTCAAATCAAGACGGCGCTCAAGAAGGAAGAGACGCTGTCCACGGCACAGCTTGACTTCCTGCTGCCGCAGCGCTTTGAGCTGGAATACGTCGGCGAGGACGGACAGAAGCATCGCCCGGTCGTTATCCACCGCGGCATTATTTCCACGATGGAACGGATGACGGCGTTCCTGCTGGAGAATTTCGCGGGTGCGCTGCCGACTTGGCTTGCGCCGGTTCAAGCGGTCGTCATTCCGGTTTCCGATAAATTCAGCGATTACGCGAACGAGGTGCGGGACAAGCTGGCCGCCGCCCGTATCCGCGCGGAGGCGGACAACCGAAACGAGAAGCTCGGTTATAAAATCCGCGAAGCGCAGCTTGAACGGATTCCGTACATGTTCGTCGTCGGCGAGAACGAGCGCCAAGGCGGCACCGTGTCCGTCCGGATTCGCGGCGAGGGCGATATCGGGGCGAAGCCGATCGACGAAGCCATTGCCATGATCCGCGAAGAAGTAGGCGGGAAGGTCTATTAAACTAGCGTTAACCGCATAAAACCGAACGTTTTGGTCTCCCCTTTTTCCATGAAATAGGTCATCCATGTATAGAAACGAAGTTACGTGGAGAACCTCTCTGGTATAGGGGGAGGTAACCAAATGATGTTAATTGCTATGAAACGCCGATGGGTCGGAATGGGGCTTACGTTTACTCTATTGTTTACGATGCTCGGTCCGATAGAGAACGGGAAAATACTAGGGGCTCACGTCGAGCTGGCCGATCAGCTCAAGCCCGTTAAGCACCAAGTCGACAAAGTAAAGCCTGTTCCGTCCTTCGACATGCATGGGATAGTCCCCGTGGAACCGCTTGATGCGGCCGGCGTCTTCTCGGAGAGCGGCGGCAAGGTCGCGCTCGTCGATCGGCTGCGGACGACGCTTACATCCGAGAAGCAGTGGATGGAAGTCGCCAAGCTGACTCCGGTGTTTCATCACGAAAGCGTTAAGGATTTCGATACCGTTGAAGTGACGGCGACCGGTTATTACGCAGGCTTCGAGTCGACGGGTAAAACTCCGAAGGATCCGGGTTACGGCATAACATATTCGGGCGTAAAGGTTCGCCGGGGCTTATTCTCGACGATCGCCGCCGACAAGAACGTATTTCCGATCGGGACGATTTTGCATATACCGGGCTACGGCTACGGCGTCGTTGCGGATACGGGTTCGGCCATCAAAGGAAAAAAAATCGACCTGTATTTTGAGACAAAGAAGCTGGTATACTCCCAATGGGGGAAAAAGAACGTTAAGGTGAAGGTGATCCGCAAGGGCACCGGGAAGCTGACGGAAAAAGATTTGGATGCGCTGAACAGCCTCATTTTGGCAAACGATCTCCGCAAGGTTTCCGTCTAACTGGACATAATACCTCCTGTGGAGGTGATACCAGTGGCGAAACGGAACAATCGCGCAGCGAACGTTACAGCAGGTGCTAACGGCGCTGCCCAAAACCAACAACAACAACAATACAATGCAGAGTTTGCTGAAGAGGCCGTAGCAAACCGCAACGCGAGAAAAGCGGGTCAAGCGGGTGCTCAACAAGGCATGAACAAACAATAATACACAACGGGGGACGCCTAAGCGGTGTCCCTCTTTCTTTTTCTTCGTTATGTGTACATAATGACCGAGGTTGTGTCGCAACCTACTATCATTCAAATCATCTGCATTCGGGAGGCTAAGTTCGGAAATGATCCAGTTGGAATCGAAGCTGTCCGGGATTGAAACGGATTATAAAACGCTTCAGGAGCTTCTTGAGCGAAACAATTTTACACTCGGCGGAAATTGGGAGTATTCGAAGGGATGCTTTGACCGCGCATTGGACGGAGAGAAGCAAACGGTTTGGCTGCGCATTCCTTTCGACGTGCCGAACGGGAATTTCGACCCTAGCGCTTCGGACGAGCGCACGCGGCTTACGCTCGGTACCCCGGTTGTGCTGAACCATCAGTACAATACGGGAGACGATCGCAGCGCCGAGACCGGGGTATTTAGCGGGATGGTGAACCAGTTCCAATCGCCTGCCGATCCTAACGGTCCTGTGGACGAGCAGTACGTAAAGAAAGCGGAGGAGATCGTGCGGGAGCTCGAGCTGCAGTTGTAAGTCCGTTATGGCAAAAGTGTGTTCAAAATGTGTTGCGCGCACCGCAGATTTTGAACCGACTTTTGCCATACAACTCCTTATTTATGACCGCTATCCCCTCAAATCAGAAACTACCGCACCGCATCATATCGATTCACCCTCCTCTTATGACCGCTATCCCCTCGAATCTGAAACTACCGCACCGCATCATATCGATACACCCTCCTCTTATGACCGCTATCCCCTCGAATCTGAAACTACCGCACCGCATCATATCGATTCACCCTCCTCTTATGACCGCTATCCCCTCGAATCAGAAACATACAGCACCGCATCATATCGATTCACCCTCCTCTTATGACCGCTATCCCCTCGACTCAGAAACTCCCGCACCGCATCATATCGATACACCCTCCTCTTATGACCGCTATCCCCTCGACTCAGAAACTCCCGCACCGCATCATATCGATACACCCTCCTCTTATGACCGCTATCCCCTCGACTCAGAAACTCCCGCACCGCATCATATCGATTCACCCTCCTCTTATGACCGCTATCCCCTCGAATCAGAAACTACCGCACCGCATCATATCGATTCACCCTCACTTATGATCGCTATCCCCTTGAATCAGAAATGACCTTGTCCCTTTTCCCAGCAACAGCTCCTTTCCCGCCGCCTTTTTACCGCTATCCCGTCGCCTCAGAAACCATCCCGAGTGTACCGCGGCACTGCCTCGGAAAGCACTATGCTGAGCGAAGGGAATAGCGGTCAAAAGGAGCTCGGCCCCCTTAGCCTTAAGCCCCCGACATAGCGCGGTCGATTCTATAACTTTGTCTTCGTATTTTTTTATTTCGCTTTTACCCTCGTTTAAGGTTGATTTAAGCTTTCTAGTCCAAAATAGGTATCAAGCGAGGCACAAGAGTGCAAGTAAGGAAGGAAGCCTTAAACAAGGAGGAAGTTACAATGAGCGACCAAAATAAGTCTAATGAATATCATTATTTTTCATATGGGAAGCTGCCGAGCGAGCCGGAACAGGAGCGTAAGCACGAGGAAGAGGCGGCCGCCGAAGCGGAGGCGGACATTGCTTCGCCGACGAAAGAGTTCGGGGGATATCCGTATACGTTCCAGACATCGCAATCGCAGCTGCAAGCACCGCCGCCGCAGCAGCCTCAAGCTCAAGCGAGAACGAGCATGCCGTTCATCCCCGAGGCTCCGCGGAAATCGTCTTTCAAAAGCGTATTCGCATCGTTCCTTGCCGGAGCCGTGGTTGTCGGCAGCTTGATGTTCGCGAGCGACCATTATAATTTGTTCTCCGGCGGCGACGTGCTTGCCAGCGGCTCGGCGGCGGGCTCTGCGGGAACCGCGGAAACGGCCGCGAGCGGCGGAAACGGCGGAAGCGGCATTTCAACGGCTGCACTCGATATCCAAAGACCGACCTCGATTGCGGACATGGTTAAGAAAACATCGCCCGCGGTCGTAAAGATCGAGACGTTCGCAACCCAGACGCAGCGGAGCGCAAGGTCGTTGTCCCCGTTCTTCGACGACCCGTTCTTCAGTCAATTTTTCGGGGATCCGGGCAGCGGGCAGGACAACAATTCGGGGGGCGGCCAGCCGACGACCAAGCGTGTCCAAACGGGTGCGGGCTCCGGATTTTTCTTCGATAAAGAGGGCTATATCCTGACGAACGAGCATGTCGTCGACGGCGCGGAGGAAGTCCAAGTCGTTGTCGAAGGCGAGAAGGAGCCGTACAAAGCGAAGGTGCTCGGCACGGCTTACGATCTCGACCTTGCCGTGCTCAAGATCGAAGGCAAACACGATTTTCCGACGCTGCCGCTTGGAAGCTCAGACAACATTCAAGTCGGCGACTGGGTCGTGGCGATCGGCAATCCGTACGAATTCGAGCATACGGTCACTGTCGGCGTGTTGTCGGCGAAGGAACGCCAAATCAGCATCCCCGACTCTCAAGGGACGCGTAAATACCAGGCGCTTCTGCAAACCGACGCATCGATCAACCCGGGCAACTCGGGCGGTCCGCTGCTGAACCTGAACGGCGAAGTCATCGGCATTAACACGGCGGTGAACGCGGAAGCGCAAGGCATCGGCTTTGCGATTCCGACAAGCACGATCAACGATGTGCTTAAAGCGCTCAAAGAAAACAAACAAATTCCGCGTCCATTCATCGGCATCAGCATGTCCGACGTACCTGAAAAATATTTGGACGATTTAGGTCTAAAAGACAGCAAAGGTGCGTTCATTCAAGACGTTCTGTTCGGGTCTCCTGCTTACAAAGGCGGCCTGCAAAAGTATGATGTCATCCGTCAATTGGACGGTGCCGAAGTGAAAGATTCGAGTCAGTTCTCCGACTTGATCGCCAAGAAAAAGCCGGGCGAAAAAATTTCGCTCGTCATCGTCCGCAACGGCAAAGAGATGACGGTGAACGTAACCGTCGGCGACAAAAACGATCAGCCGCAGCAATAAGAAAAAAAAACCGCTCAGCGGGGCCGCAGGGTCCCGCTTTTTTTGCCGACGCCCCCCTGTGGGAGTTACAATATGGAAAAGGCGGCATACAGGGCAGGAGTCAGGAGGGAAGCAGCATGCGCGAAATGATATTGGTGATCGACGACGATGAGAAGATTACTTCGATGCTTCGCCGAGGCCTTGCGTTCGAAGGGTATCGGGTCGTTACGGCCCGTAACGGCCAAGAAGGGCTGCAGGCTGCCGCGGAGCACGATCCGGATTTGATCATTTTGGATATTATGATGCCGGTGCTCGACGGCTGGGAGGTTTGCCGCAGGCTGCGGGAAGGCGGGCTGAAGATGCCCGTGCTCATGCTGACGGCGAAGGACGAAGTCGGCGACCGCGTGCGCGGGCTCGATGCCGGCGCGGACGATTATCTCGTGAAGCCGTTCGCTCTGGAGGAGCTGCTCGCACGGGTCAGGGCGCTGCTGCGCCGCAGCGTCAGAGACGATTCGGACGGCGCGTCCGCGAAAAACCGTCTGCAATTCGAGGATTTGGCGCTCGATCTCGATACGCGGGAGGCGTTCAGGGGCGAGCGGGCGATGGAGCTGACGGTAAAGGAATTCGATTTGCTGCACATGTTTATGTCCAATCCTCGCAGGGTGCTTTCCAGGGACATTTTGATGGACAAAATATGGGGGATCGACTACAGCGGCGAATCGAACGTGCTCGAGGTTTATGTCGCGATGCTGCGTCAGAAGCTGGAAGAGGGCGGCGAGCCGCGGCTCATTCAGACGGTTCGCGGGGCGGGCTACGTGCTGAAGGGTGATCGGGGATGACCATCCGTTTAAGACTTACGCTATGGTATTCCGCCGTCCTGGCCGTTACCGTCGTCGGTCTTTGCATCGCCATTTATTTATTCGTGTCCTACGTGCTGTACTCCAGCGAAAAGAACGACATGCGCGCTCTGGCGCAGAAGGTATACAACGAAATGGGAGTTCGGTACGGTTGGGACTTTTTTGAAGGGCCGCAATACGTGCTGGAGCTCCCTGAATTGAACGAATTCGGGTATTCGGGGTATTTCCTGCAAATTGTGGACAGAGATGGGAACATTCGCAGAAAAAATATTCGCGGGAATTTGCCTGTGCCCGAGGAAATAACCAAAGGCGGCGAATTGAAACAGGCGGTATTCCGGGAAAGCTACGTAAAGCCGTACAGCCTTCTCACTTATAGCAAACCGATTCTTTTCCAGAATCAATTTGTCGGCGTACTGCAGGTCGCGACTACGATCAACGATTTAGAGAAGACGCTCGCGAATATTCGGACCGTGCTGACGCTGGCAAGCCTCGCTTCCGTCGTTGTCGCGGCGACGCTCGGGTGGCTGCTCGCCCGCAAGGCGCTTCGCCCGATCGAGCAGGTAATCGGCCAGACCGACAAGATCGAGGCGGGCCCGGATTTGGACAACAGGATCACCTACGCGGGCCCGATGGACGAAATCGGCATGCTGACGGTGAAAATCAACGGCATGCTGGGGCGCATCCAGTCCGCCTACGGCGAGCTGGAGGAAGCGGTATCGGCGCAGAAACGGTTCGTTTCCGACGCTTCGCACGAGCTCCGCACGCCGCTGACCACGATAAGAGGGAACGTAGAGCTGCTTCAAAAAATGTGGACGACGCTGCACCAAGAAAAAACTTCGCCCGTGACCGGCATTTCCGACGATCAATACGAGATTGTGCTGGAAGCGCTGCGGGACATCGCCGGCGAGGCCGAGCGCATGAGCCGTCTGGTGAACGATCTTCTTATGCTGGCGCGCGCGGATGCGGGGAACAAAATGCGGATGGAGCCGGTGGAGCTGCTTCCGCTCGTGGAGGATGTGGCGCGGAAGGCGCAGCATTTGCCCAGAAGCGCGGAATGGATGACGGGCGACCTGTCTCCGCTTGCCGGCGTGCGGGTAATGGGCGATCCCGATTATTTGCGGCAGCTGCTGTTCATTTTCATAGAGAATGCATTTAAATATACGCCGAGCGGGGAGGTTGAGCTGAGCGCTTTGCCGTCTCCGGCACCGGACAGAGTAGGTATCCGGATTCGCGATACCGGCATCGGCATGGACAAAGAGGATGTGCCCCGCATCTTCGACCGGTTTTACCGCGCAGACCCGTCGCGGGGCGTCACAAGCGGCACGGGGCTCGGACTGTCCATTGCCCGCTGGATCATCGATCAGCATAGCGGTTCCGTCGAAGTATTGACACGAAAAGAGGAAGGCACATCGTTCATCATTTGGCTTCCGGTGGTATAATGGTGATGCGTGTACTGTTTTTTCGGCAACTGAAGAAAGGAAGGGAACGAACGATGGAAGTCGTGAAAATATCTCCCCGAGGGTATTGCTACGGCGTGGTGGATGCGATGGTGCTGGCGCTGCAGACGGCGCGAAACCTCGATTTGCCGCGGCCGATATATATTTTGGGCATGATCGTCCACAATGCGCATGTGACGGAGGCGTTCGAGAAGGAAGGCGTCATTACGCTCGACGGGCCGAACCGGCTGGAAATATTGGAGCAGGTGGACAAGGGTACGGTCATATTTACCGCGCACGGCGTCTCGGAGGAGGTGCGCAGCCGGGCCGCGGAGAAAGGGCTCACGATCGTGGACGCGACATGCCCGGATGTGACGAAGACGCACGATCTGATCCGGAGGAAGACGGCGGAAGGCTACGAAGTGATCTATATCGGCAAGAAAAACCATCCCGAACCGGAAGGTGCGATGGGCGTTGCGCCGGGTAAGGTTCATTTGATCGAGCGCGAGGAGGATATCGAGAGCCTCGCCGTGCCGCAGGATTGCCGGGTGCTCGTAACAAACCAGACGACGATGAGCCAGTGGGATATTCGCCATATTATGAAGCGCGTCGTCGACAAGTATCCTCATGCAGAGATTCACAACGAGATTTGCCTGGCGACCCAGGTACGGCAGGAGGCGGTAGCCGAGCAGGCGTCGCAGGCCGATTTGGTCGTTGTGGTCGGCGATCCGCGAAGCAACAACTCCAACCGTCTCGCTCAAGTGTCGGAAGAGATCGCGGGCGTGAAGGCGTACCGCGTGGCCGATGTAACGGAAATTCAAACAGAATGGCTGCTTCCGCTCCGCAAGGTGGCCGTTACCTCCGGAGCGTCGACGCCTACGCCGATTACGAAGGAAGTCATCGCGTATTTGGAAGCGTTCGATCCGAACGACCGGTCCACCTGGGAAATTCGCCGGACGGTAAATCCGAATAAGCTGCTGCCGATGGTGAAGGAAAGATAATTGAACTGTTGTACCCTTTGCGAGATCCCTTGCGTATATTTTGCGTAAGGGATTTTCGGCATGATTGCGCTCGCTCGAACATTTTTTCCTTGACGGGTTCTCGTTTCATCGCTTATAGTTACTTTAGTGCTTAAAAGCGTATAAGCGTCGAAGTGTCGAAGTGTCGAAGTATAAAAGTGTCTAAAAAGGAATCAGCAACGGGGAGTGGAGAGCATGATCGCGATTTTGTCCAACAAAGCAGGGGATGAGCGAATTCAAGAAATCGTGCAGCATATCGAGAAGCGGGGGCTGCAGGCGCACGTGTCCAAGGGGACGGACCGTACGGTCGTCGGAATTATCGGGAAATTCGAGCCTACGCTCGCGGAGCAATTGCGCCAGATGAAGGGCGTAGAGAACGTTATTAGAATATCGAAGTCGTATAAGCTTGCGAGCCGCGATTTTCATCCGGATAATACGGTTATTGAAATTAAAGGCGTAAAGATCGGCGGAGACGAGCTTGTCATTATGGGCGGTCCGTGCGCGGTCGAATCGCGGGAGCAAATTATGGAGATCGCCGCGCGCGTGAAAGCGGCCGGAGCGCAAGTGCTTCGCGGCGGCGCGTTCAAGCCCCGTACCGGTCCATACAGCTTCCAAGGCGTCGGGGTGGAAGGACTCGAGTGGATGGCCGAAGCGGGAGAAAAGTACGGCCTGCTTACGATTACGGAAGTTATGACTCCGGAGTATGCGGACGTATGCGCGCAATACGCGGATATTCTCCAGGTCGGCACGCGCAACATGCAGAACTTCGATCTGCTGCGCAAGCTCGGCACGCTGGATAAGGCTGTCCTGCTAAAGCGCGGCTTCAGCGCCACTTACGATGAGTGGCTGAACGCGGCGGAGTATATTTTGGCCGGCGGCAATCCGAACGTCATGCTTTGCGAGCGCGGCATCCGCACCTTCGAATCGTACACGCGCAACACGCTGGATTTGACGGCGATCCCGGTCATGCATCAATTGAGCCACTTGCCGGTCATCTCCGACCCGAGCCACGGCACGGGACGCCGCGAGCTGGTGGAAACGATGTCCAAGGCTTCCGTAGCAGCCGGCGCGGACGGTTTGATTGTCGAGATGCATACGGATCCGGACAATTCCATGACGGGAGACGGTGTTCAATCGTTGTTCCCGGATCAGTTCGACAACCTGCTGCGGGACTTGGAGAAGATGGCGCCGCTCGTCGGACGCACGTTCTCGACTCCGAAGCAGCCGGTATACGCTCAGAAGTAAATTGAAAGATAGTGTGGCCTGTCGTGCCTGGCGCGGCAGGCTTTTATGTGTTGACACGGCACGGGGCGTAACCTTAGTACCAAACTTTGGTGCTAACTCAGTCGAGCGGCGGGGAAGTGGCAGGGTTAGTACCAACTTTTGGTGCTAACGCCGGAGCGTCACCGTTATCCGGTTTACGCCGCCGAAGTTAACGGAACGAAATGTCCGCTAAAAACCGCCTAACCCCTAAAAGCTGCGAATTAACGGAACAAGTTGTCCGCTAATCGCCCGAAAACCGCCAATGACCGGCGATTCAAGCGAATTAACGGACATTCGGGTCCGCTAATGAGCCCTTTTAGCCGGTTTCGACAAAATTAGCGGACATCCGGTTCCGTTAGCGCCAAAGCGATTCGCGTCAGTTCCCGAAGCAGTGGTAACCGACGTACCGGCAGCACCGGCGATACCGGTAGTACCTGAGATATCGGCAGTTCCGGGGATACCGGCAGCGTCGGCAGTATCGGAAACGCCGAAAGCATCGACAGTACTGATGGCGTCCGCATGGACAAAAGAGATCAGAGTTTTTGGTGATAAGTCGCCCATTCTTCATACATTCATTTCCTCCCCGGTTTACAATTACCAAACCCCACCACACCGTGTCACAATACCTAACACGAAATTTAAAAATACCTTACATAAGTGTTGACGAATCGAAAAGGACGCGTATATAATAAACCACAAGGATAATTAATTTACTGAACGATTCGTACCAATATAAAAAGGAACGTTCGGATTTGGGGAGGGTATAAGCATGTCTGTGCAAAATTTGCTAAACCTTATCAAGGAAAAAAATATCGAGTGGATCGATTTCCGGTTCATCGGGTTGTCCGGAAGACAGCAGCACATCTCATTGCCTGCAGTAGAAGTTGACGCGGAAACTTTCGTTAACGGCGTTGCGTTCGACGGTTCCTCGATCCCTGGCTTCCGCGGCATTGAAAACTCCGATATGGTTATGATCCCGGTGCCTGAGACAGCTTACATCGATCCGTTTACCGCTCATCCGACGTTGATCGTAATGTGCGATATCTTTACACCGGATGGGGAGCGTTACGACCGCGATCCGCGCGGCATCGCTCAGAAAGCCGAAGAGTATTTGCAATCCACCGGTATCGGTACGGCCGCTTATTTCGGTCCTGAATCGGAGTTCTTTATCTTTGACGACGTTCGCTTTGAATCCGGCATGAATAAATCTTACTTCGAAGTAGATTCGGTAGAAGCCGCATGGAATAGCGGCCGCAAGGAAGACGGCGGCAACCTTGGCTTCAAGGTGCCTGTCAAGGGCGGCTATGTTCCGGTACAACCGGTCGATACCCAGCAAGATATCCGCAGCGAAATGTGCAATTTGCTGATGGAAGCGGGCCTTCGCATCGACCGTCATCACCACGAAGTGGCAACGGCGGGCCAAGGCGAAATCAACTTCCGTTTCGATACGCTTACGAAAACGGCAGACAACCTGATGAAATACAAATACATCGTTCATAACACGGCTCGTAAATACGGAAAGACGGCAACGTTCATGCCGAAGCCGCTCTTCGGAGACAACGGCAGCGGAATGCACGTGCACCAATCGATCTTCGACGGCGACACTCCGCTGTTCTGGGAAAAAGGCGCATACGCAAACATGAGCGAGCTTGCAATGTACTACATCGGCGGCATTCTGCACCACGCTCCGGCGCTGATCGCCTTTACGAACCCGAGCACGAACTCGTTCAAGCGTTTGGTTCCGGGCTATGAAGCTCCGGTTAACCTCGCCTTCTCCAAGGGCAACCGTTCCGCGGCGGTTCGGATCCCGGTCGCAGCGGTAACGCCTAAAGGCGCGCGCATCGAGTTCCGTACGCCGGACTCCACTGCGAATCCGTATCTTGCATTCGCGGCTATGCTGATGGCGGGTTTGGACGGCATCAAGAACAAGATCGATCCCCGCAAGCTCGGCTACGGTCCGATGGACAAGAACATCTACGAGCTGTCCGACGAGGAGAAGAAAGATATCCGCAGCGTACCGGGCTCCATGGAAGAGTCGCTCGACGCACTCGAAGCGGACTACGAATTCCTTACCCAAGGCAGCGTATTTACGAAGGAATTCATCGAAAACTACGTGGAAATGAAGCGCGCCGAAGCGAAATCGGTAAACATCCGCATTCATCCGTACGAGTACAACCTGTACTACGACTTGTAAAACGCAATCTTAAAAAGACCGTCCGGGACTGTTCCCGGACGGTTATTCTTCTTTAAAAGCCGATTATTCGAAAGCTATAACGGCAACAATCTTGAAAAGGGGGAAGGAGGGCGTTACAGTGGTAATAAGGCAAGATAAGCAAAGGGGTAAAAAGATGTCTTCAGACTTTCGTATAACCGGACCTAACGCTTCGACGCCGGAATGCAACGACCAGGTGCTGTACATCTGCTCGGACTCCGTCGGCGAAACGGCCGAGGCGGTTGCCCGCGCTACGATCCGCCAATTCGAAGGGAAATCGATACGTATTAAACGGATCGGACACGTGAAGCAGGTGTCGGAGGTTCGCAAAGTCGTCAATGAAGCGAAGGAGCACGGGAGCTTTATCGCCTATACGCTGGTCCAGCCGAAGCTAAGAGAAGCGATGAAGGATGAAGCCGCAAGGCTCGGTGTAAAGGCGGTCGACATTATGGGCCCCATGCTTCAGGCGTTCACCGATACGTTCCATGACGCGCCGAAGCGCAAGCCGGGTCTGCTCCACGAAATGGACGACGATTATTTTCGCCGGGTGGAAGCGGTGGAGTTTTCCGTCAGGTATGACGACGGCCGCGACCCGTCAGGCTTGCTGCAAGCTCAAGTCGTGCTGATCGGCGTCTCGCGAACGTCCAAAACGCCGCTAAGCATGTTTTTGGCGCATAAAGGCTACAAAGTCGCCAATTGGCCGCTCATTCCGGAGGTCGGGCTGCCGACCGAGTTCGAGAAGCTCGAGACAAGCCGCATCTTCGGACTTGTTATGAATGCGGAGGCGATTCATAAAATCCGCACCGAGCGGCTGAAGGCGGTAGGATTGCCGCCGGGGGCGAAATATGCGACCATGGAGCGAATCGAGCAGGAGCTGAAATACGGACAAGAAATAATGAAGAAGCTTCGATGCCGGGTGATCGACGTTTCCGATAAAGCGATCGAAGAGACGGCGGGCATCATTATGGGATATTTCTCTTGAAAGCCGTGGAAACTCGCTGTATCATTACGGGTAATATTCAGATAAATAGGAGTGTGGAGAGTGTGGCGAAACGAGCGTACAACTTTAACGCCGGACCGGCGGCGCTTCCGATTGAAGTGCTGCAAACCGCGGCGGAGGAAATGACGGATTACAAAGGTACGGGCATGTCCGTTATGGAAATGTCACACCGGAGCAAGCAGTTTGAAGACTTGAACAACGAGACGCAAAGCTTGTTCAAGGAGCTGCTCGGTTTGCCCGACGGCTATAAGGTTTTGTTCCTTCAAGGCGGCGCGAGCACGCAGTTTGCCATGATCCCGATGAACCTGCTCGGAGCGGGCAAATCGGCGGGTTACGTGCTGACGGGGGCGTGGGCGACGAAAGCTTACAAGGAAGCTCAGCTGTTCGGCGATACGTTCGCGGCCGGCTCGTCGAAAGAGTCGGGATACCGGAGGGTGCCGGATATTTCGGGATTCGCGACGCCGGACAATGCGGCGTATTTGCACGTCACTTCGAATGAAACGATCGAAGGCGTCCAGTTCCAGCGGTTCCCCGAAACGGGCAATGTGCCGCTGATCGCCGACATGTCCAGCGATATATTGAGCCGTCCGGTCGACGCGTCGAAATTCGCTCTCATATACGCCGGCGCCCAAAAAAATCTCGGACCTTCCGGCGTGACCGTCGTGATCGCCAGGGAAGAACTCGTATCCGAGTCGCCGAAGCACCTGGCGACCATGCTTCGCTATGACACTCATGCGCAAAGCAACTCTTTGTACAATACGCCGCCTTCCTTTTCGGTTTATATCATGAATTTGGTGCTGCGCTGGATTCGCGATAACGGCGGACTCGCCGCGATGGAGCGCAAAAATATCGAAAAGACGGATTTAATCTATAAAGCGATCGATGACAGCGCGGGTTTATATGTAGGACATGCCGACAAGCCATTCCGCTCCCGAATGAACATTACGTTCCGCCTGAACGACGAAGCGTTGGAGAAGACGTTCCTGAAGGAAGCGGAGGCGGCAGGATTTGTCGGTCTGAAAGGACACCGCAGCGTCGGCGGCTGCAGAGCGTCCACCTACAACGCAGTACCTTACGAATCATGCAAAGCGCTCGCCGAGTTCATGACGGATTTCCGCCTGCGCCATATGTAAAAGAGGTGTTCCTAAGAGAATGGCATTTCATATTATGCTTGTCGAACCTGAAATACCCGCCAATACGGGCAACATATCCAGAACGTGCGCCGGAACCGATACGCATCTTCATCTGGTGAAGCCGCTCGGCTTCTCGATCGAGGACCGCGAGCTGAAGCGGGCGGGGCTGGACTACTGGCCGTCCGTAAAGCTTCATGTGCACGACTCCTTCGATGAAGCGGTTGCCGAGTGCGAAGGCGGACGGTTTTTCCTGGCTACGACGAAAGCTAAGAAGTCGTATGCCGATTTCGAATATCGGGACGGGGACGTGTTTGTGTTCGGCAAAGAGACGGCCGGCTTATCGCAGTCGATTTTGAGCCGATACCCGGACACGCTGATCCGGATTCCGATCAACGACAACATTCGTTCGTTAAACTTGTCCAATTCGGTTGCCATCGTGTTGTTCGAAGCGCTTCGGCAAACGTCGTTTCCCGGGTTAAGGTAACTATCTAGAATCAAGAGCCGCGATGTATGCGTGATGCATGCATTGCGGCTTTTTTTAACGATGCGCCAACGGATAACTAACTCACGCCACAGACGCTAAACTCCGACTTTTGGCGCTGATGCGTACTTTTTCTAGGCAATAACTGCATCGTTGTCCGTTAGAAAGCTCCGGCTTTTCCGTAACGGGAACCAAGGGCGATTGTCCATTACGAAAAAAGTGAGTCATACATATAGCTGTAACATCAATGCTAAGGAGGCGTTACAGCCTATGAAAAATATTCCGGTCAAAGGCTTCGTCGTGCATTCGGACAACGGAGACGGAGAGCATTCGCACCGGTTATACATTACTTCCTGGAACGGAAGGCAGGTGCATGTGCATCCTTTCGCCGGTACGACTTCGTTCGACGACGGACATGTGCATCAATACGCGGGAACGACGGAGCCTGCACCTACAGGCGTACAGCACACTCACGGCTATTATGTGGAAACGAGCTTCAATCACGGGCACACTCACGTCATCCGGGGCGTAACCGGGCCGTCGGTGCCGCTTGCGGGAGGCGGCCATATTCATTACTTCGAAGGGGTTACAACCGTTAACGGCCGTACGCCCCACACGCATCATTACCGGGGGCATACCGGGAACGAAAGCGGACGATGAGCGAAAATAGGGGGTGCGGCGGAGCTGACGGATAAAATCGCTGCCCCCTATTTTATGGATCCAGCATAAACCAGCATATGGTAAAATTGGAGTACATTCACGCGGCCGGGGGTGATCGTTTTGTCCAACATTCTCTATGTATTATGGGCGGTACTATTGGGCGTCGTTTCTTTTTTTACCGGGGAAGTCGTTACGTATGTAATGTTAGGTTTTATATTGCTGGCATTGAACAATATTCACAAAGTAATGAAAGAGATTTCGCGGAAAATGGAACGAAAAGACGGAAGCTGAGGTGATCTATTGTTCGTGCGCATTAGGGAGAAAATGATATATATCAAAAACGCTTTGATGATCGTAATCCCGGTTTTATTCATCCTGATGCTTTGGTGGTTTCAGCCTGCCAAATCTTTGTATGATCGAATCGAAAGTGCGTTGCGTTTAGCAAATCCCCATTATCAACAATTGCTGCACGTTCATGTCGATCGGCAATGGTCCATAGCGTTCTTCAAGACGGAAAGAGGAGAACTGGGGGCAGGCCTGCTGGAAGAGAGATACGGCCGATTCAAAGTCGCCGATTTACTCGGGAGACATCCGATACATACGGGAAAAGCCTTGGACTGGTATGGGATTGAGCACAGCGAGCGTAATATTCATTTGCTGTTTGGGATCGTTCAAGATCCGAACGTATCGCAAATTATTTTGATCAGCGAGAGGAATAAAGCGGCGCGCATCATTTCCGAAGGAAACCTTACGATTTGGTATTCGTTGATGGAGGACGGCTTGAACCTGCCGGTTACGATCCGCGCAACGAATCGGAACGGAGACGTTATATATGAAACGGGAGATGCGGAATATTGGGGCCAATAAAGAAGGCATGTCGTCAATGATCTCTCGGTTTGCCGCAGGAAGTATATAAGAGGAAAAGGATATTATATATAAACTATCGAAATGGTTAGGAAATGTTGAAACTACCGTAATTCAAGGAGGTTGGTTAACTATGGCGACTGCGTTTCCGGCGATATCCGAGGAGCTGCGTGTACAGCGGCTCGCTCACCCCGGCCGCAAAATCCGGATGGTGCTCGACACCGACACGTTCAATGAAATCGACGACCAATTCGCCGTCGTCTATGCGCTGAAATCTCCGGAGGCGATGGAGGTCGAAGCGTTGTACGCGGCTCCGTTCTTCAACGAGCTGTCGAGCGGACCGGCGGACGGAATGGAGAAGAGCTATCAGGAAATATTGAAAATCCGAAGCATTCTCGGACGGGAAGACATTCCGGCGTACCGCGGCTCCGCCGCTTACTTGCCGGGCGCGGACCGGCCGGTCGAGAGCGAAGCGGCCCGCGATTTAGTGAGCCGCGCCATGGCGAGCGATCCGTCGGATCCGCTGTATGTCGTGGCGATCGGAGCGATCACCAACGTCGCATCGGCGCTGCTGCTCGAACCGCGGATTGCGGAGCGCATCGTTGTCGTCTGGCTTGGCGGCAACGCCATGCACTGGCCGGACACGCGCGAGTTTAATTTGCAGCAGGATATTCACGCGTCCCGTCTCGTGCTCGATTGCGGCGTGCCGCTGGTCATCGTGACGTGCATGGGGGTCGCCACGCATTTGACCACGACGCTGTCGGAGCTGGCCGAGCATGTGAAAGGGAAAAGCCCGATCGGCGATTACTTATACGAAACTTACAAGGGGTGCGCTTCCGACCACTATGCCTATTCCCGGGTCATCTGGGATATTTCCGTAATCGCGTGGCTGAACAATCCGGCTTGGTGCCCGAGCTCGCTGGTGCACAGTCCGCATTTGTCGGACGATCTGCGGTGGAGCTTCAACCCGCACAGGCACTTCATCCGCTGCGTGCAGTTTATTCAGCGGGACAGCGTGTTCCGGGATTTGTTCCGGAAAGTCGCAAGCGCTCAATGACGGTGGCGGCGTACGAATGAAGCGCAAAAATCGACCGTCTTCCCGATCATTCGGGATCGTGTGACAAATTTTACTGGCTGAGAAAACTTTCCTCCTTTATAATGGTGACATATGATTATGTAGCCTGCAGGAGGGGAACTCGATTATCATGTCTTGGACGATTGTTCGAAAGATGGTTCTCGGCATATCTTGCGTTTCGGCTGTAACTTACGGCACGAGCGCCTTTTTTATTTTTGTTCTGAAGCCGTACTTGGCTCCGTCGATGCCCGACGGGATATACATAAGCGGTGTGCTGGCACTGGGCGTGTTCTGGACCGGCTTTCTCGGATGGTTGGCCGCAAGAGCGCTCGCGAATCCGCTCCGCAAACTGACCGAAGCTTTGAATACGGCCGCGCAAGGTGACCTTCGCATTGAAATTCCGGCATATTCGAGTAAAGACGAAATCGGAATGCTCACCGAATCGGTCGGGACGATGCTGCACAATTTGCGGGAAACGATTCGCGACGTATCGGAAAGTGTGGCCATGTCGTCGCGGCAAGCGTCTTCCTTGAGTACGGCGACTCAGCACGCCGCCCGAGGGGCGGAGACGATCCGCAACGTTACGGAGCAAATATCAATCGGCGCCGAGCGGCAATCCGAATCGACGCGCTCGACGCTAATTTCCGTGGAGCAGGTAGTACAGTCGGCTAATTCCGTAGAGCAGCACGCCGGACAAGCGAAGCTCTCGGCGGAACGGCTCCGGAATGCGGCGCGGGAAACCGGCGCAGCCATTCAAGCGCTGGTCACCGGCTTATCCCAAATGATCGAATCGACCAGAGGTTCGATTCAGGATATGAATCGGCTGCAGGAGGAGGCGGCCGAGATCGGAAACATTTCATTGCTTGTACAGCAAATTTCCAGCCAAACGCAGCTTCTCGCATTGAATGCGACGATTGAGGCGGCTCACGCGGGCGAGCACGGGCAAGCCTTCGGGGTTGTAGCCGCCGAGGTGCGGAAGCTGTCGGAGCAAACGTCGGAAGCTGCCGCGCATATCGACGAATTGATCGGCCGAATGCAGAGAGGCGTAGTCGATGCGGTGACGCGGATCGAGTTGGATGCTGCGGCGGCTGAAGCGGAGGCCGTCAGAGGCGAACAGGCAACGGAGGCACTCAAGGATATGGAGAGAGCGGTGGGCGAATCGGCCGCCGCAGTTGGCATTATATATGAAGGCACACAGGCGCAGGCTGCGGATGTAGAGGCTGCGCTCGGCGAGACGAAGCTCGTTGCCGAAGCGGCGGTACGGATCGGCGAAGGGGCCAGGCAGGCAGCCGATGCGGTTAAGGAGCAATTCGCTGTGATGGAGGAAATTGCGGCTTCCACGGAAGAATTAAAAGTGTACGGGGAGCGATTGCAAGGGAAGATGGGCAAATTCATTCTCGAATAAAGTCGCATATTTACTTTAAGCAGGCCGATCCCTAATCGGCTTGCTTTTTTTTCTTCCTATACGGGTCGGTTGACCATATCGGACGGATGCCGTTCTGAGTAGAATAAATGGACGTAAAGGGAGAGGAGGTAAAGCCTTGCAGCTTATTAGTCCGATCAACGCTGCCACTTGTACGCCTTATATCGGCCGGCAGGTTTGCGCCGTTCTTGTGGATGGAACGCCAGTCGTCGGAACACTCGCGGGTGTAACGCCGGATGGATTGCAGTTTAATGCGGCTTATCCTGGCGCAACCGTGCTTTCCACGCAACCCGGGAAAGCGAAGAAGCAGCTGAAAGCTCTCAATGAAAAAGCGAAAACAAAGTTCTTCGGTTTCCCTGGCTTCGGATTCGGAGCTTTCTTCCTTCCGTGGGCGCTTTTGTCGCTGCTGTTCCTTACTCCGTTCTTCTTTATTTAATGTACATGCACGGATCGAAAAAACCGGAGGTGCTCCCGAGCATCTGCCGGTTTTTTCAAGAGAAATACGACTGCATTGGAGACCGGAACTATACGCAGGCGGTTTTCTTGGCGCCATAACAAGAAAAAAAGCCGGCAGGTAAACATCGGTTTACCCGCCGGCTTATTTACTTGGCCGGCATAAGCCGGACGTTCTTAGATGAAGAACGAACGAGTAATGATGACAAGCAGGATATACAATACGAGAATAAATGCTGTGCTAGCACCGAAACCGCCGAAACCTCCGAAACCTCCTACACAGGACATGGAAACGCCCCCTCTCACCGTATTATTCGAGATGAAATACGAACCTCCGCATTAAATTACAAATGTCATAGAGATAATGACAAGAAGGATAAACAGCACTAGAATGACACCTGTACTAGCAAAGAGCCCGCCTCCGAAGCAACCCGTACCGAAGCCGCCTGCAAATCCCATCTGCGTTCCTCCTTTCCCTTATCCTGTGAGTCATTATATTCACCCGATGCCCTGCGGATTGGACGGATACACCATAAATCAAAAAAGCGGGCAAACACCCGGCATACCCTTTGCAGGCAAGTAACGATTTAATCATAAGCGCCATATGATGAAAGGACTGGAGGAATGGTTAAATGCCTACGGTGAACAACATCTTTAACATAAAGATTACTTATGTCGCCAATAACGGTTCCATAAATTTCGGAAATACGATTCAAAAGGGCCATACGGCGAACCAAAAGAGCGTCGGCGGTTTCTCGGTCATCGGTGACGGCAGCTTAGGAATGAATGCGGAGCTAAGCAAAGTGAACGATCCTGATTTTGCCGATCAGCCCAATAGTCAAGTGTAGAAGGTGCGCCATGAATATCAATATCGGAATGATCAAGGTAAACACGATCGGTACGATTGGTTCTCTAAATATCGGGAAAGTCATCTTGTGCAGAAATGAGAGCAATGTGGCTCAGTATGGCACAGGGGAAATGGTTGGCGACGGAGTGAAGCATATACCGGAGAAGGTGCCGTCGCAGCAGCTCGAGCTGCCGGAAGCGCCGGAACCTTCTCCGGTGCCGCCCGTACCGGCCGCGCCCCCGGCAGCCTCATAATAATATTTCCGCCGAATAAGGAGTGTGAAAAACTCGCCATGTACAATTACCATGCCTATTTGCAAATGCTGGAGCATCGTGTGAGGCAGCTGGAAGACCGCGCCTTGCTCGCCGAGAAAGAAGTCAAAGATCTGAAAGAGGCGCTTCAGAAGATCAAGCCGGTCAATATCGAGGCGATCAACTACAAAGTGCAAGAGCTTGCGGTCAGAGATTTGTCGGGAACGCTGAATATCGGATTGACGGCATTGTCCGACCCGGAGCAGCTGCAGCAATGGCTTCATCAAGGCGAGGGAGACTCCTCCGGCGGCGAAGTGACGCTCGAAAACCTGCAGCACACTCAAGAAGGAGATGGTCAGCTTGGCTGACGCTAACGAGAAGGGAAATCCGTGCCTCCGATGCGGTTATGAACCCGACAAAAAAGATCAATATTGCGTAGCTTGCGGGGCTCCGGTCGTAAACCGGTGTATGGACGAGGGGGGGCTGCTGAATGAACCGTGCAACAACGTTTGCGGTCCGAACGCGGCCTTTTGCCCGAAATGCGGTTGTAAGACGGCTTTCAATAAGGCGGGGCTTGTACCGTCCCCGTATCCCGAAAATCAGGTGCTGGCAAGGGATGAAACGCAGGAAATGAATCTGTTTTCGCATCGGTTTTTTATGACGGATTAAAAGCCCCAAGGGTAAGAGAAAGCGGTTCGTCTCCGCCCCTTGGGGAATCTTTACTCTTCGATATACACTTCATGAAACGATTTCGGCTCCCGAATTTTCGGCATCCGGACTTCCAGAACACCTTCCTTATATACGGCTTGCGACCGTTTCGGATTGACCGGCTTCTCCAGCTTAATTTCCTGCAGCTTTCCCGACGGGAGCTCGATCCGGACTTTTCTTCGGTTGACGGACGCTTTGACCTCGTGCGGCGACATATTTTTCGGTATATTCAAACGCAAAATGACGCTGCGATGCGTTTCGAACAAGTCGTAGCTTAACAATGCGGAGGCAAACGGATTAAAGACGTTCGGCTGCAAGCCTTCATTTAAGTACCGGTCGATGCTTTTCTTCACGATGTCGCCTACCCAAGAGTTGTTTCGGATCGATCCGCCGTTCATAAAATCTTTCGGTAAGAAAGGGAATTGCTTCAGCATTTGTTTTTCAAATTCGCCCCAGTCCACCGGGAAATTGGAATCATTCATCACCCTACCGTCCTCTCCAAGATGATCTCTATATTTTATGACGCGAGCGCAGAGGTGATACTAACGGGACTTTAGCGGAACATGGACATGGGTTCAACATATATTAGTAATATGCGGCGAAAGGGGTAGCTTCTAATGCCGGCTATTGTAGGCAATATAAAAATATTAAGCGTCGGGTCCAGCGGGATCGTGCAGTTCGGAGATGCGCTGTTTCTGGTTCCCCGGAGCACCTCAAAGACGTTCTCCGGATCGGGCTCCTTCAATACGGGGGATTTCCCGGTGACGAATTCAGGGGTTAATATGACGCAAACCTGGGACCCGGATTTGATAGACTCGTCGGTTACGAAGGGGGTCGGACCGTTATAATATGCAAATTGTTCAAACGATCTCCATACAAAATTTACGCATAGAAGGCATTACCAATTCATCCGTGCTGCAAATCGGCACCGCCGGAATCATAAAAGCTCTATCCAATCTATACAACACAGGTGCCTTTACCGGCCCTGCGCCGGCACCCGGCGAGCTGTCGGGAACGCCGCTGATTCCATTTACGGGCGGCCGGTAAACATCGCGTTCCAAGGGGAGTGATTCCATGTTCACAAACCAGCAGGCTATGAATATATTATGCGAGACATACCGTCTCGTCCGCTGGCAAACGGAGAGGATCGCGCAGCTGGAGGTTGAGCTGTCCGAAATCAAGAGCCAGCTGCAAAGCCTGCAATCCTCCCCTCGAACGAATATTGAAAAGATCGAATATAACTTCGAGCAGCTAAAGGTGGAAACGCTGGAGGGTACGCTGACGATCGGCATAAGCGGGGCGGGCTTAACGGGGAACATCGAGGACTTGATGGCCGGTCAGCAGCATTCGCAAGACGTGTCGATCGGCCAACAGGGAGACGATGCCGGAGGCGGGATGCTGTCCCGGCTTCGGGGGGAGGTAAACCAATACATACATAACAGCATCTCAAGCAGTATCGACAAACGATCCGAAGCAATGCAAGTGCCAATTACCCCCGAACAAAAAAGCATGATCTTGGAAGATATGGTCCGGCAAGCCGGAGAGCGAATCACATTGTATATAAAACAGCTGAAGGAAACATTGGCGGACGGGGACCCGTCGCTGCCCGGGCAGGTATTCGAACGGCTGCGCGGCGATATCGATTTGGCGGTCGATGCGTATATCGAGCATTTCCGAAAGGATGAGGAAGATGATCAGACAGGCACCGGCAATACAAGTGATCAATAGGCAGCTTCAGGTGAATCACATCCGCATTATCGGCGTAGCGAGCTCGGCCGTTGTCCTTGTCGGAGATACGCGGAGCATTAACTGCTCTTCTATCTTCGATACGCCGCCGGAATCTTTGATCGTGGGTCCGCTCGTTCCATTTGTAACGTAAGGAGAATACCATATGTTTAGAACGTCGAGAGTCGGCGGAATCAAAGTCAGATCGCTGCTGTTTTCCTCCACCATACACGTCGGAGACTGTTTAAACATATCTCCGCACAGCTCCGTGCTCGCGATTCAAAGGGAGCAGCCGCGTTTTCGGGGGAATGAAGGAGACTTAAGCCGATATCCGGTGTTTCAACAGCCGTTCGTCCGGCCGGAGCACGAGGAGCCGGATTTTATGTCGGTCGAGTCGCTTGACCCGTTCATCGATGTCGGTATCGTTGATATTATCGGTATTTCCGTAGCTGCCGTCCTGCAAATCGGCAGCACGGGGGATGTAGACACGACGACAAGGGTAAAGCATGTACGCGAGATTTTGCCGCGGCGGCGCTAAGAAGCAGGCTACCAGTTGGAAGGCTCCTGGCCGATCGGCGTGCCTGTTCGTCCAAAGAATGCGTGGGTGTGACGGGGAATCTCCTGCACCGTTTCATAGTAGTTTCCTAAAAAAATAAACGGCTCATCGTCAACCTCGGCGCTGATTTCATGCACGTGAGAGCCGTCCGGCAGCGGAATTGCAGGCCGTGTCGAACCGAAAAACCGATGGAAATGGCCGGCATCGGTTCTGGTTATCCCTTGGTACCGATGAACATGTCCGTCCGTACCGGAGCCGTTCGTCGGATACGTATTTAGGACCAGGAAATGGGCGTGGCCCATCGTTTCGGATGTGAGCGCAGCAAAGCCGTGAGCGTGCGCCGGAGCCGGAAACCGGTCATGCTTCGCAACCATTAAGGTGACAACTCCTTTTTTGTGCAATACCATTCAGACGGAAAGGATTTGATATGCAGCTATGAATTATTTGGATTTATTAGCCCGCTTCGGAGCGGGCAGCGCCCATCCGGGCGGATTTTCGGGCACACTGGAGCAGCTGGAGCAATATCCGATCAAGGAGGGCAGCCGAATTCTCGAGGTCGGCTGCGGGACCGGGAGAACCGCTTGCTACCTGTCAAAACAAGGATATGAAGTAGTGGCTGTCGATATACGTAAAGAGATGATCGAGAAAGCTTTAAGAAGGGCGGCGGCGGATGAAGCGGAGGTTACGTTCCTTCAGGCGGATGCCAACGAGCTCCCCTTTGCGGACGGCAGCTTTGACGTCGTGCTTGCGGAATCGGTTACGCTGTTTGCCGGACCGCGAGCCTTCAAGGAATATAATAGAGTGCTTGTCCCAGGCGGCCGATTGTTTGATAGAGAGCTGCTGCTAATGAAAGAGCTCGATGCGGAACAGGCGGAGCCGATCCTCACCTTCTTCGGAATCGAACGGTTATATTCACCGGACGATTGGTGCATGGCGGCAAAACAAGGCGGATTAGCGGAAGTGGAGCTGTGGAACAAAAGCGCGCTGCCCGATAACCAGTGGGAGGACACGTTGAAGCATCCGGATTTCCATCAGATGTTCGACGACGACGTCGTTGTCGGAAGCGCGGAATGGGAAGCGGCTGCTCAATATGAGGATATTATGGCTAGAAACAGAGCGTATTTAGGCTACGGCGTCATCATCGGAACGAAGGGGTAAGAACGATGGCACGTATAGGCGCTGTCGAGGCTGCGGAAATGTTTGTCGCGGAACATTTTCCCGATTGCTTGCTTGCCGTCTTGGGCGGCAGCGTCAGCAGAGCGGAAGCAACCGACCGTTCCGATTTGGATATTGTCGTCTTGCTCGGTTCGGAGGAGGATCCGTTTCGCAAGGTTTATAGAGAGCACGGCTGGATTATCGAATGCTATGCAGTCACTCCGGAGACATTCAGAGAATATTTCGACGAGGGAATCCGATTGGGCGTTCCTTCCTTGCAGCGAATGCTCGTCGAAGGGCTTCCGATTCGCGGGGACGATCGGGCGGAAGGAATCATTGAGGAGGCGCGCACCGACCTCGAATACGGACCTATGCCGTGGTCTGTCTTCGAAATCGATCGGGCCCGCTATACGATTTCCGATTATTTGGAGGATGTAAGAGGGGCGGAAGAAAGCTGGGACAGGTGGTTTTCGGCCAACAAGCTCGTCGCTTCTTTATGCGAGTTTGTTCTGCGGACGAACAACTGTTGGCTCGGAGAAGGCAAGCATTTGTACCGGGCGCTGGCGTCCTGCTCGAAGGAAACGGCGGAGAGGCTCGCGGCGGCGATGGAAGCTCTGTACCGAAACGACGATATTGCCCCATTGGAGCGGTTGTGCCTGGATGTGCTTGAGCCGTTCGGCGGATATTTGCTGGAAGGCTACGAGGAATAGCGAATGAAACGAAAGCGTGCATCTCCGGAAGCGGGATGCACGCTTTTATCGTCCGTTATTTAAAACTTTGTCGAATAAATTGTCTTCCTTCTTGGGGGGGGACTGCTGCTGCCCGTTGTTCAGAAGCTGGAGCAACGTATCCTTCGTCACCGGCTTGGCATGCTCAAACAACTCGTATCCGAGCTGTCCGTTCGGCTCGATGGTCGCCACCTTCACGTCCGAAATATATGAAATTCCTTGCTCCCTAAGACGCATTTCAAGCTGCCGCTCCGTCATTCTAAGCCGCCTGAGCTTCTCGAAGAGCACTTCTCCGTTAATGATGACAGGGGTAGCGACGCCGATTGCGTATTTTTCCACCTTATTTACTTTTAATTGAGCGTACTGAACGAAGATCATGAGCATAACGAACGTAACCAAGACAAGGAGCGTTTTCCAAACCGTAGTTTCATGTATGGCATGGCCCATCGTCGTTCCGATGGCAAGAATCGTAATCGTCTCTACGCCCGTCATTTGCGCAACGGATTTTTTTCCCGCAACGCGAATCAGTATGAGGGAAGCCGCTAGTATTATGATTGCTTCCAGGAAAAAATTCATTTTCATTCCATTCACCGCACTTTATCATGCAGTGTTGACAAATATTCGGGTTTTAATGCTTTCGATTGCGCCTGACGGCCGATTTTTTGCCCGACCCTTTCTTTCCGCTATGCCGCTTTTGCTGCGGTCGAACGTTGCTCGTCGCGGCTTGCCCGCCTCCCAGCAGCGGCCCTAACGAGCGGAACATGTTTAACATGGGCCCGATCTGCTGAAAGAGCGAGAACATCTTCGGAATCATCGAAAAGATGCCGCCAAGTCCGCCGAGGCCTCCCGCACCTCCTGCGCCTGCGGCTCCGGTAGCGCCGGGCGCTCCAAACAACCCGGGGAAATTGCCGCCAAACATGTTGACTTTCGCCTTTTCATTTCGTTTCAAGACAGTCACCCCGCTTCCCGTCCTTAAAAATAAAGCATGTTCATTAGTATAGTATGAAGCGTCTCCGTGAAATGGATAGGCCGTTGCTGCCTAATTGTCGTCTCTTGTTGGAAGGAAATTTGGACGTTTGCCGGCGAACAAATGCCTATTCAATCCCGTCTCTGGTTTCGTACAATGATATATCTTCGTACAGGAGGTGAGCTCCATGTCCGCAGTAGGTGGGTTTGGAATTTCGACGGCGGCTATTTTGGTGTTGTTCATTTTGCTCGTCATTATTACGCGATCTTTCTTTATTTAACGTTTCGCGGTCAAATCCCCAAGCTTACTGGCTTGGGGATTTACTCTCTTCCGCTTTAAAGAACAGCTTCATCATCGGCGGTGTTACAATCGTTGTGATAAGTACGACGACAACGAGGGAGGTAAACAGCTCTTGGCCGAGCAGCCCGCTTTCCAATCCGATCGCCGCGATGATCAAGGCAACCTCACCGCGGGATACCATGGCCGCCCCGATGCCAAGCGATTGCTTCCAGCCGAAGCCGCCTAATTTAGCCCCGGCCGCGGAGCCGAAAAGCTTTGTGGCGATCGCTAGAAGGCTCAGCCCGATAATGACGCCGAGCTGGCTGACGATTCCGGAAAAATCGGCCGCAACGCCGATCGAGGTGAAGAAAACCGGGACGAATAAGGAATACCCGATCGTCTCCACCTTCTCGAACACTTCATGCCGGTAGTTCGTTAAGCTGATGGCTACCCCGGCAATATAAGCGCCGATTATGGCCGCTACTCCGGCATAATCCGCTAAATACGCGAAAAGAAAGCAAATGATGAGCCCTGCGGAGATGACGGATTCCGCCACCTTCAGCGGAGCGAACATCCGAAGCACCCAAGGAATGACCTTCCAGCCGAGCAGTATGGCGATCGCGAAGAAAGCAACCTTCTTCAATACGACGATGCCGAGATTGACGTCTCCGCCAGCCATGCTCATCAGAAACGCCAGCGCGATAATGACGAGAATATCGTCGATGACCGCCGCGCCGAGAATCGTCGTTCCTTCCTTGGATTTGAGCTTGCCCATTTCCTTCAAGGCTTGAACGGAAATGCTGACGCTCGTCGCCGAAAGCAGCAAGCCCAAAAACACGGACTGCAGCATCGGCAAACCGATCCATAGACCGGCGAGATAGCCGAGCGCGAGCGGTACGACAATGCCTGCGACACCTACATAAGTGGAGGCTTTCCCGGTCTTCTTGAATTCTTGGACGTCCGTCTCGAGACCGGCAATGAACATCAACAGAATGACGCCGATCTCGCTGATTTCGCTCAAAATATGAGTATCCGAAATAATGCCCAACACGGCAGGACCGAGTACAATACCGATCAGCAGCTTTCCGAGTACCGCGGGCTGCCCTAATCTTACGCTCAGATCACCTGCCAGCTTCGAAGCGATTAGAATGACGGCCAGTTGAAAGATTAACATCTCTCTACACTCCTTTTGGTTTAGTATTCCGATTTGATGAAAAATGAATAAAAAAAGGACCCTGAAACCAGGGCCCCCTAAAAATGAACAAAGAGGGGCCTTGGTGTCAGGCTCCTCCAGTAAAACCGTCTTTCCTATGAAAGCTGTTAACGTGCGGACTACAAGCCTTTCGTCTTATCCTCGTTGTAGGACGACGTGAAAATCACGGACAAAAACAAGGCAATGACGACCATGATAATCCAAAATGCGCTGCTGAACAAAAGATAAACCCCCTTCGTTCCTTTACCTTTCCAAGATACAGTATATCGACATTATACCCGACCGCCGCACAAAAATAAATGTACATCCGGTGAACAAAGTGTCTTTACAAATGCAACGGTTTAAACATATAATTCCTATATAGTTACTAGGAATTAAAAGGGGCCTTTCTATGGATATGACAATTGCCATAATCGGACTGATCGTCGGGTTCCTTGTCGGCTTAACGGGAGTCGGGGGCGCGGCTCTGCTGACGCCAATCCTGATTTACATAGGAATCAACCCGTCCATTGCCGTCGGTACGGATTTATTTTATAACTCCGTTACAAAATTATTCGGGACGGTTCAACACTGGAGACAAAAGACGATTCAATGGAAGCTGGTGAGCTATCTTGCCTCGGGGAGCGTGCCCGGCGCGGTTGCGGCCGTCGCTTTGCTTAAAGCGTTCGAGGTTTTCTTCGATTCGCAGGAGGACCTCATCCGGAGCTCGCTCGGGATTATGCTCGTGATCGTTGCGGCGTCCATCCTTGCCCGGCAATATTTATTTAAAGAAGCTAAGGAAAACAAATGGCAGGCGAAGCCGATCGAAGAAAAGCGTCTTCTTACCGTCGTCATCGGGTTCGTTCTAGGATTTATCGTAGGGCTTACGTCGATCGGCTCCGGGTCTTTGTTTGCGCTCGCATTGATATACTTCTTTCGTCTACCCGCCGCCCGGATCGTCGGAACGGATATTGCACATGCTTTCTTTCTCGTGGCGGCAGCCGGATTGATGCATGCGGGGATCGGCAATGTCGATTTTCCGCTTGCTTTGAATTTGCTCGCCGGATCGGTACCGGGGGTTCTGATCGGAAGCAAGCTGAGCACAAGAGCGCCTTCGAAGCCGCTAAGAACGGCGGTAGCGGTGCTCATCCTGATCAGCGGCGCAAAGTTACTATAATTCAACGATTGAATGGACACTCTAACCGAAATAAGGGGGTGTCCTTTTTTGTACGACAGTATCATTGTCGGCGGAGGGATTGCCGGACTTCAGGCGGCGATACAGCTTGGGCGTTACCGCCGAACCGTCGTAGTGATCGACCGGGAAGACGGACGCTCGACGCTGTGCCGGAGCTATCACAATGTGCTGGGGTATCCGGAAGGAGTCAGCGGGGAATGGCTGCGTCAATCGGGCCGGAAGCAAGCGGCCGCATACGGGGTCCAATTCGTTGCCGCAGAGGCGGCGGAAGCCGAAAGGCATAAGGACGGCATCTTTACGGTGGCTTGCCGCAAGGGCGGTCGTTATGCGGCGAGATCGGTGCTTCTGGCTACGGGAGTTAAGGACAGAATCCCCGAAGTGCCCGGGCTTCGGCCATGCTTAGGGTTAACGGTTTATATTTGCCCCGATTGCGACGGCTATGAAATCCGCGGGAAGCGTACGCTCGTTCTCGGCTCCGGAAACGCCGGAGCGGGAATGGCGCTTGAGCTTATGTACCATAAGCCCGCCGGCATTACGCTTATCAATCATGAACGGATCGCGGCGACTCCGGAGCTTGAAGCGAAGCTTGCGCAAGCGGGCATTGAAACGGTTCCCGGGCCGATCGAACATATCGTCCATAACGGTCCGGAGCATGTAGGGACGTTTGCCGGGGTGCGGCTGAAAGACGGGACGGCGATTGAAGCGGAGCGAGCTTTTATCGCTTTCGGCGGAAACGAGGTTCGCTCGGATTTGGCCGCGAAGCTTGGAGTGGAGCGGATGGAAAACAAGCATATCGCGACCGATTCCCGCTCGAAGATGACCAATGTACCCGGCGTGTGGGCGGCCGGCGATGTGGCCGTTCATTCACAGCAGCTTACGATTGCGATGGGCGAGGGCTTGCAGGCTGCGATCTGGATGCATAAATGGCTGTTGAAGCAGGACGCCTTGACGGGCATGTGTTCGGATTCGGGCTCGGGCTCGGGGAATAGCGGCTCTTGAAACGGTACATTATACCTTTGTATTTACTCAATAGGAGGTAACGGCCAGTGGTAAACAAGAACGGCATTACGGACGCGAATTCTGCGAATACGAACGACAACATGACGGCGCAGGCGGTTGAAGGCGCGGTGGACAACCCTCACAACGTGATGAGCGTGAACGACAAGCTGGCGGGAATCGAAACGGAGCGGTCGATCGAAGCGAATGAACGCCAGAAGTCGGCTGAATAGCTTCACTGGAAAAGAAAAGGTCCAATCATCCGCGGCCCGGAGATTGGACCTTTTCTTTGTTTATGTTAAAGCCCGCCACCACTTCTTCAAACTCGCCAAGCGCCTTCTCTCCTTCCGGCGTCAGCTCATACACGCCGCGCGATACCCGGCGGAACCAGCCGTACACGTTGCCGCGAACAATGAGCGCTGCCTTGTCGGTGCCGGCAAGCTCCCGCAGCCGTCTGGGCGACAGCGGGCCGTTCGCGTGAAGCGCCTCGGCGCACCGCAGCGCCTTCTCTCGGTACGCGGTCACCAGCTTTCGGCCCGTTCCGCCTCCGGCGTTGTAGTCGCCGCTTCGTTCCCGGAACTCCGTTACAAGCTTTAAGGTACGGCGTCCGGGCTTGGCGGGGCCGATCCTGGGCGGCTCGTCCCCCGGGTGCGCGTGCACCTCGACGAGCGCCGGCTTGCGCTTATACAACCTCACGGTAAGCAGGCCGATGCCGAGCATCCGGCACAGCCTGCGCATCTCCCCTACGGCGAAGCCCCCTCTGCCGACAGTGAGCTCCGCGGCAATGTATACGTTAGGCGTTGCCGACAGCCGCTGAACCGCTTGCAGCACAAGCGACAAATTAAAGCGCCGCTTCAGCTCCACAATGACCGGCCACTCCTCTCCCTCGCGGATGGCCACGACATCGCAGTCGCGAACCTCGCCGCGAACCGTAAAGCCTTGCTCCTCCAGCCACTTCTTTACCGGCGCATACAGCTCCGTCTCCGCTCTGACCCGTTCCGTAACCGGCGCGCTGTTGTCCCTGCCTCCGCTTTCCTTCCGCTTTCCCACGTTCGCCGCACTCCCGCCTGTACTCCGATATTAATAAGAATTATAGCACGTCCCCTGCAAATTATGGGGAAACTTATCCTTTACCCCCGCATACACTTAACTACAGTAACAGTCGGTAAGATAACCTTCCGTGTCTTATGATGTAGGCGGCCTTTTAGCAACCTTGGAGGGGGTTATACGAATGGATATTTTGAAGCGAATATCGGATTACCGCGGCGAAGAGGAACGTCTAGCCTGGTCCGGAACGTTTGCCGATTATCTTCAACTGGTTCGCAAACAGCCCCACTTGGCTATGACGGCGCATGCTCGAGTGTATGAAATGATAAAGCATGCCGGAATCGAGGAGTCGAACGGCCAAAAAAGATATATGTTCTTCGAGAAGGAAATATTCGGCCTGGAGCGTGCGCTGGAGAAGCTGGTGGAGGAATATTTTCATTCCGCCGCGCGGCGGCTTGACGTCCGAAAGCGCATACTTCTTCTCATGGGACCCGTATCCGGCGGCAAATCGACGATTGTGACGCTGCTGAAGCGGGGATTGGAGAAGTTTTCGCGGACGGATATGGGGGCGGTGTACGCCATTAAAGGCTGCCCGATGCACGAGGACCCGTTCCACCTTATTCCGCTCGAGCTGCGCCCCGAAGTGGAGAAGGAGCTGGGCATCAAGATCGAAGGCAACCTGTGTCCGTCGTGCCAGCTTCGGCTGAAGACCGAATATGACGGCCGCGTCGAGCATGTGCCTGTGGAGCGCGTGCTCATTTCCGAGGATCAGCGCATCGGGATCGGGACGTTCTCTCCCTCCGATCCGAAATCTCAGGACATTGCGGATTTAACGGGGAGCATCGATTTCTCGACCATTACGGAATACGGCTCCGAATCGGATCCTAGAGCGTACCGGTTTGACGGCGAGCTGAACAAGGCGAACCGCGGCGTAATGGAATTTCAAGAGATGCTCAAGTGCGACGAGAAGTTTCTGTGGAACCTTCTCTCGCTTACGCAGGAAGGCAACTTTAAAGCAGGCCGGTTCGCGCTCATCTCCGCGGATGAACTCATCGTGGCGCACACGAACGAATCGGAGTATAAATCGTTCATTGCCAACAAGAAGAACGAGGCGCTTCAATCGCGGATGATCGTGATGCCGATTCCGTACAACCTGCGGGTGACCGACGAGGAGAAAATATACGCGAAACTTATCGGCCAGTCGGATATGAGGCACGTGCACATCGCCCCTCACGCGCTGCGTTCCGCGGCTATATTCTCGATATTGACGCGGCTTAAGGAATCGAAGAAGCAAGGCATGGATTTAGTAAAAAAGATGCGCATGTACGACGGGGAATCGATCGAAGGCTTCAAGCCGGCAGACGTGAAGGAAATGCAGAACGAATTTCTGGACGAAGGCATGAGCGGCGTCGATCCGCGTTATGTCATCAACCGGATATCCTCGGCGCTGATTCGTCAGGATTTGCCGTGCATCAACGCGCTCGACGTGCTTCGCGCCATCAAAGACGGGCTCGATCAGCACGCCTCCATTACGAAGGAGGAGCGGGAGAAGTATTTGAACTTCATTTCGCTCGCCCGCAAGGAATACGACGAAACGGCGAAGAAGGAAATCCAGAAGGCGTTCGTCTATTCGTTCGAGGAGTCCGCGAAGACGTTGTTTGAAAACTATTTGGATAACGTGGAGGCTTATTGCAATTGGAATAAAATCAAGGATCCGCTCACAGGCGAGGAAATGGACCCGGACGAAAGGCTGATGCGCTCGATCGAGGAGCAAATCGGCATATCCGACAATGCAAAGAAGGCGTTCCGCGAAGAGATTCTGATCCGCATGTCGTCCTACGCCCGTAAAGGGAAGACGTTCGAATACGCGACGCACGATCGTCTGCGCGAGGCGATCGAGAAAAAGCTGTTTGCCGATTTGAAGGATGTCGTCAAAATCACCACCTCCACAAAGACGCCGGACGAAGCGCAGCTGAAAAAAATTAACGAAGTAAGCCGCAGGCTGATCGACGAGCACGGATATTGCCCGGTTTGCGCCAACGAGCTGCTTCGCTACGTGGGCAGCCTGCTGAACCGATAGCCGCTCTTAAAGCCGGATAGCATTTCTTCCACAGGGGACAATAGCAATTATTCAACCCTGGTTAGTGGAGGAGATACGCTTTGGCTGAGAAGCTTCAAGAGCGGGAGAAGGAGCAGCGCGCAGTTCATGAAGAGCTGCAGTCTCCGTCATTTATCGATAACCGCGTCGATGTGAAAGCGGCGACCGTCGTCACCTTGGAATTCATGTTCAGGGCGTTAAGCGAAAACCGGGAACCGAAGGAAGGCGACAAGAAGCGGCCGAAATTCAATCTGCTGACGAACTTCGGACTGGTGGAGGGCGCCGTCGTCAGAGGGCCGGCAGCCGAAGTCGAGGCGGAAGGCGATCAAGCGGCGGAACGCCACGTTTACGTAACGGAAATGTTCCAGCAGTCCATGGATATCCGCAACGAACAGCTGAAGGCGGCGGTTGACGAGATGGAGGGCCAGCCTGTAGTGGTCAACAATACGGGAGCGATTTTGGTGGAGGATGTGACGATTACTCCCTACGCCAATCCGACGCATAAAATTCATATGGATCATGTGTATTTATTTACCGATCAAATTATAGGCGTCACCGCCAGCTTGTAACCGGAAGTTTTTCTTGCGATTTAAGAATGGTTGTTCTTTTGAAAAACCCGGCTTCGATGGAAGCCGGGGTTTTACCGTTTCGATTGCTTCTTGTACCGTTCTTTCCTTGACAGCGGCCCCGGTTCGTCGTCCTTCTGCTCTTCGTTCCTTCGGCCCATGAACGGCAGCGGCATCGGCTCGATCGAAACGGCGGCTTCCGAGGCGGTTCCGGCATCCATGACGGAATACAGCTGCGATCGCAGCGTTTGAATTTCCAATTGAAGGTCGTCGATCATGCGCAGCAGCCGCAGCTGATTGCGAACGACGGCATGCAGCAGCTTGTCCTTATCGCCGCTCTCCAATCGGGGGTCCTCGTCCCCCTTCATCGTCTCGTCTGTGTAATCGTGTAAGAGCGCTTCCAACTCCTCTTTGGATAAAACATTTTCCACCATTGGAAGGTCCCTCCCGGAAACTTCGACTCTGCTAAAAATTGTTATTTCCAATGTAGCATATTTCTAGAAGAGGTTGAAGGGGAAAAATTGAAGCGATCCGGAAGCCGGCACGCCGCGGTCCGCCCATTCTTCCAACGTCAGCTTGTTTTCGTATATCGTCCGGGCTGTTTCGACGCCTACGTAGCGAATATGCCAAGGCTCATATGCATAGCCGGTTATGCCTTCCTTGCCTTCGGGGTACCGGAGGATAAAGCCGAAGCGGTGCGCGTTGTCCGCAAGCCATAAGCCCTCCTTCGTTCGGCCGAACGGCGCCGACAGCGTCAATCCGACGCTTTTCGCCGAGACGTCCAGCGCCAGCCCCGTCTGGTGCTCGCTCATCCCGGGAGATGCGTTGTAGCGGGAAGCTGCGGCGACACCTTTCATCCGTACATTATAGCGCCACAGCGCGCTCTGGGTTTTATAGGAACGGTACCCGGATACGCCGTACAGCATAACGCCTTCCTTCGCGGCGGTACGGAACAGCTCCTCCGCGGCGTCCGCCGCCGGCTTGCGCAAATACCGCTTTTCGGCTTCCCCTTCGAAGCTGAACGGAATATCGGGCACGACCAAATCAATCGGCGCATAACTGGCGGAAAGCGGCTGCAGCTTGTTCACAATCAAAGAAATGCTTTCCGCTTCCATAGCCCCTGCTTCGACCGAAACGCTTTCTTCGAAAGCGGGAGCCGGCTCCCATACGGACGCTGCCTGCAGCGTTTGCTCCAGCAGAAAGGCCGTTGCGACGGCGATGATCGGAGCGGCAATGACGGTTAGCGCTTTTTTGTGGAGCATACGCACCTACCCCTTATATTCGAATCTCTGTTAATACATTGTATGCCGCTTGTCCTTCCGGTAGACGGGAAAAAGCGCCCCGCCCGACCATTCGATCATGGCGCAGGCGCGGGCGCGGCGGGGGATGTCATAATAATCGTATGGCTCATCGCATCCCATTCGACATTATAGCCGGACATTTGGGCGACATCCCGGAGCGGAATCATGATCGTCCCGTTCAGATTGCGCGATTCCAGCGTCAGCTCCATTGGCTCGCCGTTCACCTCCACGCTTTTCGTTTCGGCCTGGTGAACGATCGTCCGATTTCCGATGGTTGCGGTAACCGTCTTTGCGCTTTGGTCCCAGAGAATCGTCCCTCCGATAAGCTCGAAGCTGTTGCGCAGCGGCACGAACACTCTATCTTTATACAAGATCAGCTCCCTCTCCACCGGCTTCGTTTCCCCGTCGATCATCAAGGTGCCTTTGAAGGTTTTCAATAAGGGGTACTGGTGTTTAGCCGCGATTTCATCGAAGGATAGCTTTGAGTTCGTTATAACGACGTAGGTGAACATTTTTACTTGATCGTAAAGCCAATGAATTTCATCGTTATTCATCCGAATACAGCCGGCGCTCACATATTTTCCGATCGAATCCGGATTGTTGTTGCCGTGGATCGCATAAGTCGTTCCATAGGTTTTCCCAACTTCAAGGCCGAGCCAGCGGTCGCCGAGCGGATTTTTCGGGTCGCCGCCCGGAATGTTGTCTTTGTAATACGGGCGGTTCTTGATTTTGCTTACGATTTTGAATTTCCCTTCGGGTGTGAGCTTAGTGGTGCGGCCGGTCGCCACGGAAAACTCCTTCTCCAGCACCCCGTTCCGATAATACGCGAGCTTATTCGTCTTTTTATTTACGATAATTAAGTCCTCCGAAGACTCGCCGGCCTTCGCGGTTCCCGCTAAGCAGCAAGCCAGAAGCAAGGCGAACAAGACGGCCGTGACGGTACATCGATAAAGATTGCGGTTCAATGGATGAACACCCCCTGGAAGTGATTTCTTAACACTGTTAATCAATATTAGGGAAGGTGTGTGTCCTATGACCTAAATAAATCTTACTTTCGGTGCAACATTATCGGGGGTTGAGTCGTCGCTCGGCCATCAACTTGCAAGCTGAGCGCGGAGGTGCGAGCCGGAAGTAGGGTCTTTGGAACCTTTTTGCCGTTCTTTTCGTCTATTGATGTAACTGCGGAAGAAAGGCGTGATGGAATGCTAGCCAAAAACAAGTGGGCAATTCTCAGCTGTGTGCTTTTGATCTTAATAGCGGGCACCGCTTTCCGAAACGCGATTGCGGCTTCGCTGTTCCGTATGTTTGTAGCGCCGAAAATCAACGAACAACTTGCGGAAACGTATGTGCCGATCGAGCCTGACCCATCCTCCGAGGCGACAGTGTTGCAGCCCGAGCCGGAGCGGGGTAAGTCGCCTATTACGTTCTTGCTGCTTGGGGTTGACCAGCGGGGGAAGGAACGCGGCCGATCGGATACGATGATGTTCGGCGTGTTTTTGCCGGAGAGCAAAGACCTGACTTTGGTTTCGATCCCGAGGGATTCATATATTTATTTGCCTGAAGAGGGCCGGTACGATAAAGCGACCCATGCATACGCGTACGGCGGCGCGAAGGGCGCTGTGAAAGCCGTCGAGCGGCTGCTGGACCAGCCGATAGACTACTATGTGTCCATCAATTTTAAAGGCGTGGTCGAAATGGTGGACAGTCTGGGCGGAATTGAGTTAAATATCGGGAAGGATCTTGTCAATGACGACCCGGACCATGAGAAGTTTGTCGTAAAGGCCGGCCAGGATAAGTATATGGGAGTCGATGCGCTAAATTATCTCCGTTACCGGGAGGATGCCGGGGGCGATTTGAGCCGTGCGGCCAGAAACCAGGAGTTTATCGCTGCATTGCTCAAGAAAGCTAAGAGCTTTGAAAATTTGACCAAGGTCAGCGAGCTGCTGGGCATTGTAGGCGACAATCTCCAAACGAATATGCCGCCTGGGGATATTACGGAACGGATTGCCGATTATATCGGGGATAACGAAAAGAGCTTAGCCATCCATTCCACTACGCTAAGCGGGCATGGCGCTTGGAAGGATAAGGTGTGGTATCTTGAACTGGATGAAGTGAAGGTAGCCGAAGCGAGGCTTCAGATTGACGAGCTTATTCGGCAAGCGGACCTTCCTTCCGTTCAGGCCGAAGCAGCTTCGTCTTTATCTCCGATTAATTAAGTTTATATCTACCATAAAAACCTTGAAGTTTTGCTCATTGCCTCCCCATGGTACGATCCCAATATATACCTTTTAAAAGCGTACAGGGGGAAACGGCCGTGAAGGATCATTTGTCGGGACAGTTCAAGTCATTCGCGTTCAAGGAATGCAAAGGTTCAAGCCGATTATATGAGATTCTTTCGCAATTTACCGCCGATGACGAGCAACTGCTCGGCATTGCTTCGCATGCGGGCGAGGGACAGCCTGTGCCCAATTTGTTTTTCGGGGCGGTGCAATACTTGCTGCTAAATGGGGCTCGACACCCATTGACGGACTATTACGGCAGCGTGGCGGATACGCCTAAAGAGAGTTTGCAGGCATTTCCGGTCTTCAAGGACTTTTGTTTACAGCATAGGGACGAATTGATCTTTATCCTCCAGCATAAAAGAGTCCAGACGAATGAAGTCGGAAGATGCGCCTACCTATACCCTTGCTTTTGCCGAATTTTCCGTATCGCGGGGAGGCCGTTGTCCTTAATCGAAATCGGAACAAGCGCAGGACTGCAGCTTCTATGGGACCAGTATGCGTACTCTTACGACTCCGGCGAAGTATACGGCAATCCGCGCTCGGAGCTAAGGCTGAATACGGAGCTTCGGGGAGAAAGACGGCCTTTCTTGTTGCAGGAAAGCCCCCCAATTGCTTCAAGAGTCGGCGTCGATCTGCACGTTAACGATGTTAACCGTCCGGACGATGCGCTTTGGCTGCAGGCTTTAATATGGCCGGAGCATGCGGATCGGAGGTTACGGTTCCGGAAGGCGGCCGAGATCGTTAAGTCGAAGCCGCCGATGTTGATTGAGGGGGACGGGGTAACGCTGCTAACCAGGTTGGTGAATAAAACGCCAAAACATTCCGTTATTTGCATATTTCATACGCACGTTGCCAACCAAATGCCGGCAGCCGTCAGAGATGAACTGCTGGAGCGCGTACGTGCGGTAGGCCAATCCAGAGATGTATTTCATTTATACAACAATATTGGTGACTCCGATCTTCACTTGGATTATTATTTAGACGGAGAAGAGCATTCAGAAACGTTGGCCGCGGCCGAGGGACACGGGCGCTGGTTTGAATGGAAGCAGTAATGGCCACAGGCAAAAAAATACGCGCGATAATTTTTAGAGTGACAATACCAGGAAATCAAGTTACAGTAATTGCGAGGAATAACAGGTGTTTACTCGGCGGTGACCATGTCGGTGCGGCGGTAGAGGGGATCCGATGTTAGGAATCGACAATTTGCTGTTGAATTTTTTGTTCATATTAGTCAGCGTTCTCACCTATTTCTCCCTTGGCCTGTATCGGTCCAAATGGAATAAGCTGCTGATCGGCATTTTCGGCAGTCTCTCGGTAATGTTTTGCATGAGCTTTCCGTTTACCGTGTTCCCCGGCTATATTTATGATTTGAGAATTATTCCGTTCGTTGTCACGATTGCGTACGGCGGGTTCGAATCGGGAAGCATGGTCGCGCTGGTGCTGATCTTGTACCGGTATCACCTTGGGGGCATAGGCTTTGAGGCCACTTTGCTGTCATACCTTCCTTTATATTTGATTATGGTGCTATTTTCAAAGTTTTTAAGACATTCGTCGAAGTCAGGGCAGATCGCCGCAGGCACGTTAGCCTCTCTCTCCTCCGCCGTTTTTGTCGCGGCCAGCAGTATGATGAAATCGTACGAAGCGCTTAGCGAGCAATTCGGTTTTTTTATATACTATTGCCTGCTTGTCGGCGTTTGCGCATGGATCACCATGTTTATCATTGTTACGATGCTTGATAATATCAGGATGCGCGAGGAGATACACCGTGCGGAGAAGCTGTATGTATTGGGGGAGCTGGCTGCAACGATCGCACACGAAATCCGCAACCCGATGACGGTGGCCAAAGGCTTCCTGCAATTGCTGAAGCATCGTATGAACAACGATACCGACACTAAATATTCCACTTTTGCTTTGGAAGAAATCGACCGGGCCGAATCGATCATATCCGAATATTTGCTGTTTGCGAAGCCGCAGGCCGAAAAAATCGAAACGGTTCATGTAAAGGACCTGATTGCCAATGTGGTCAATATCATTGAGCCTTATGTCACCTCGCACAACCACATCGCTCGCTGGCAGGCGGAAGAATCTTTGTATGTGAAAGCCGATTCCAAAAAACTGACGCAAGTGATGGTCAATATTATTAAAAACGGCGTAGAAGCGATGGAGCATAGCGGCGAGATCACGATCCGCGCGTTTCGCAAGGGCGATAAGGTCGCAATCAAAATCGCGGATACCGGAGTCGGCATGACGAAGGATCAAATTGCAAAACTCGGAAGCCCGTTCTATTCCACGAAATCGAAGGGCACCGGTCTCGGGCTTATGGTAAGCTACCGGATTATCGAATCGATTGACGGTGAAATCATTGTTGAAAGCGAGAAGGGCAAAGGAACTACGTTCTGTATTATCGTGCCTCAATCATAAAGGCTTGCAATATTCGGCTGCGATTCCAATTGGGATTGCGGCCTTTTTTAGATTTTTTTGCGATGCGTCACAAAGCAACTACGACGATTGTCTTATATGGTATGCAATGGAAAGGGGGAAGAAGTTGATGCGGGAGCGGCTTCATTTTTTAGTAACCCGATATCACAGCTCTGTTTTCAAATATTGTTACCACATGCTTAGGCATAAAGAAGAAGCGGAAGATGCCGTGCAGGAAGTGTTTCTTAAAGCGCTGAAAGCCGACCCGAAGGACAAACGCATTCGTTCCGATTATGCATGGCTATTAACGATCGCGCATAACCACTGCCTGAATGTCATCAGAAGAAAAAGGCTTTACAAATTTATTCCCTTCCGGGTCGAGCAGCCGAGCCAAGCCGATGGTTATGAAGCCGTCGAACAGCATTCATCGATTCACGAAATTTTATCCCACATACCACCGTTAGACCGGTCCATCTTGCTGCTTCGAATTATTGAGGATAAAAGCTACGAGGAAATCGGCGGCATCGTTCAGGCAGCTCCTGCTACGGTAAGAAAACGGTTCGAAAGAGCAAAGACGAAGATTCGTAAGAAGTACATAGCCGAAGGAGGGGTTTCGGATGAAAGCGAGGCCGTATCGTTCATTCGAGGAGTTTGAGTCAGCTTTAAAAAATAGCGAAGTCCCTTATGAAAGCAACGAAAAGCTTGAGGAGAAGCTGCATAACGCATTAACGGCGGTAAGGAGGCGAGGTTGGAGCAAAAAAGCGGTCATGCTGTCATTGGGTTTATGTCTTATTTTGGTTATGGGGACCGCTGCGATGGCGGCCAGAGTCGTCTTGCAGCTACATAACAAAGACGGGGAAATTGTTTTTAAGTATTCTCAGACCAGCGAATCGCGGGTGGAGAAAGACGCGAAGGTACGCGGTATTTGGGCACGGTACAAAGCGGAAATGAAGGAAGTGGAGAACGAATTGGGCCCAGGGGAGTACGCTTTGTTTCTAGCTCCCGAAGCGTATGAAGTCGACAGATACTATCAAGTGCTCATGAATAAGGCGGTATACAATGATCCTAAGGAATTGGCGAATGCGACGGTCACAAATTTTATCGCGCCTACGCATATTCCCGACGATCTTTCGTTCATGCAAGGTTCCATCTCATATGAGACGGATCCAATGGAATTAAGCGAATTGGACGCGTTATATGAGGAAGCGAAAAGTAAAAATAAAGAATACATCGTTAAAAAAGGACGGCTTACCGAAGAGTCAAGACGTATAAACCTGGAGTACGGTACAGACCAGTTTCCGCACATGCTGCACCTCTATATCTACAAATCAGAAGGCATTATGTCATCCATTTCCCCGGACGCGTTGGAAGTGATCAATATTGACGGTCACGAAGCATTGTATTACCGGGACGGAAACAGGCTGACATTCGGAATCAACATTGGCGGCGAAAATTATGCTTATGAGTTAGCTGGAATGATGCCGCAGGAACAATGGATCTCCAAAGAGGAACTGGTGGAGACCGCACGAAGCATTTTGCAGCAAAATAACGAGCATTAGAGTTTTCGCGGACAATCCCAACCATATGGTAAAACTGTGTTCAAAATCTGCTGCGCAAACTGCCGGTTTTGGACACACTTTTTCCATAATGGCCGGCTGAGGCGGAATTTCGGCGAAATGATAGAAAAACCACGACACGATATGAATATAGTTTTGCCATATTCGCGCACGACCCGGCAAGAAAACGGGTTACCGCCGCCAATTCCAATTACATCGGCATCGGAGTCGGCGTCGGGGCCGCATAGCCCTTGCCGTACGTTTGATCGATGAAATCGCGGATTTCCAGGTCCGACTTGCCTTCCGATTTCAGCTTCACCGATTGCGCGGCAATTTCCAGGCAGACGCCGCAGCGCGTGCCGTGATCGTCCCAGACGACGGTGCCGTCCTCCCGAGCCTCCTTAATGAAGCAGTTCATGTTGCTTCGGTGCCCGACGCTTTCCCCGCAGCCGCAATAACAAGGAATCCACTGGAGCAAATCGGTCGAAGCTCCAGCCAACCGGTACACCAGCCGAATTTCCTCCGCCTTTCCGTCAAGGAAGCTGGGAAGTACGTCGGCCGACGAGGTTTCCTCCTGCAGATCCCCATGCGTATGCCCCTCGTGGGATTCGTTGCCCGCCCCGGTGCAAGCCGCTAAAACAACCGCCATGACGAACAAAATGATCGCGCCTTTACTACGCATTGCCTTCTCCTCCAACAATGTAGATTACAGGTAAATATAACATAAAATCCGGCTCGATTTCCGTTCGGTCACAATTTGTCCATTGGGAATAAAAACCTATCCGCGAGGGAATCTAATGGGGCAGCAATGTGTGAAGGAGATGAGGGGGTATCGTTAGATGGCTTACGGTCGCTTTGTTGGCAATGCTCTTCAGTTCCCTTTCCCCATCCTTCCTGTCGGCGCAGCCGGTGGAGGACGATATTTGCGTTGTGATTGATAAATCACGTCATAGGCTTCAAGTATTTTTAAACGATCACGTCGTATACTCATTTCCTGTCGCCACCGGAAGGGGCGAGCTTACGCCGGAAGGCGAGTTTACGATTGCAAATAAAACAAAAAATCCTTGGTACGTTAGGAAAAATATCCCTCCCGGCGATAAGCGAAATCCGTTCGGTTCACGTTGGATCGGAATCAACGTCCCGAACACGGGAGGATATAAATACGGAATACACGGGACGAACAATCCGTTCTCCATCGGACACAGCGTTTCTTCAGGCTGCATCCGCATGCGGAACAAAGATGTGGAGTGGCTGTACCGCCATATTCCGTTAGGTACGAGGGTCATTATTAAGGACTAACCGGCGGATCGTCATGCCGTGTCGCGAAGCTGAAAGGGGTGCCCAAAACAGCCATTATAAGGCGGCTGTAGGCGTCCCTTCCAAATTTTGAGGGTTTATCCTTCTCTATTCTATAAGTTAGCCTTATAGTTAGAAAGGAGAGAAGGAAATGAAAGTCTTTACTTCCATGTTTGTCGCAGTAATCATGTCCGTTCTTGTCTTTGCTACATCGGCTTCGGCAGCCTACAATGTTGAAGTCATCTCCGGCGTAAACTTCCGAAGCAAGCCGAGCGTCAATTCTACCGTCTACCGTTTTCTTTCCAAGGGCACTGACGTAAAAGTATTATCGAAGGTCAATAAGTACTGGCTGAAGGTGAGTGTGAACGGGAAGACCGGCTACATCTCTGCACTTAGCAAGTTTACCCGTAAAGTCGGAACGACCACCGCAACCGGCACCAGCACCAGCACCAGCGCGACGTCGAAAGCAAGTAAAATCGTTGCTACGGCCAAAAGCTACATCGGCGACTTTAAATATAAGTTCGGTGCAGAGCCGTGGAATACAGGCTACAGATACTCCGATTGCTCGGCGTTCGTTCAATTGGTATTCAATAAGAAGCACGGGTACAGCCTTCCCCGGACTAGCAGAGCGCAAGCAAAGGCCGGGAAATATGTGTCCAAGTCGAATTTGAAGCCGGGAGATCTCGTATTTTTCGATACGACCAACAACGGCATCGTTAATCATGTCGGGATCTATATCGGAAGCGGGAAATTCATTCACAGTTCCCCGATCAACAAGGTCGGCACGAGCGATCTTAGCACCGGATATTGGAAAAACCATTATAAAACGGGTAGACGGGTAGTTTAAAACGGAAAAAATAAACGTAATATTACGCAACACATAATACGGACATGGGAAAATAGGCGCGGAGTATGCCATAGGCATACTTCTGCGCCTATTTTTTTGCTTCCGGACAACATACGAACGCCCATAGAGGGCCATATGATAATGAAAAGATAGCTGATAGAGGGGAGAATCGTTTATTACCATGTACTTTCCTTTGGAATACACGTTCCGCCAGGCAGGGGACACGGTCTTAATCAACGACGTCGCCAAAGCGATTAACGGCGAATATTCCGCCATAGCCTGTTACGAGCAGCTGGCTAAGCTGGCACCGGGCCAAGAAGAAAGATACCGGATTCTTGAGATTCGCAACGACGAGATTCGGCATTACCGAACCTTTACGCAAATTTATATGCAGTTGACCGGGAGGCAGCCGATACCCCAAATTACCGAGCCGTGTCCGAATGAATATCGCGCGGGTCTTCGCGCCGCTTTTCGGGACGAACAAGAGACGGTCGACCGTTACTTGGATATTGCGGAGCATGCGGCAAGCCCGCACATGAAGGAAAGCTTCAAGCGTGCGGCGGCAGATGAGCAGAATCACGGGGTTTGGTTCCTTTATTTCTTGACAGCCGGATAATCGGAAAAAATCGCCTGTTGAGGGCGTTTTTTTTCATATCTGCTGTTTTTTGCACTGTTTTCATAAGCCCGTCGGTTACTATTGTGATTTCTGAAGTTCATGCGCCGCAAATCGTGTTATAATTTGTTTGTTATTCCCGGGCAACAGATTATAACATGACTTTAAAGGAGGCGCTTTTTTGGAGGGGAGCTTTTTATCGGTATTGGTATTCGGTTTCGTGCTTGGAATCAAACACGCCGTTGAACCGGACCATGTGATTGCGGTATCCACGATCGCAAGCAAGAGTAAAAATATATGGCGCTCATCCCTATCGGGCGTATTTTGGGGAGCGGGTCATACGGCCACTTTATTGGTCGCGGGCATTGTGCTGCTGTTGATGAAGGACGAAATTCCCCGGATGTGGGCGATGTCCTTGGAATTTTTAGTAGGCATCATGCTGGTGTATCTCGGGACCGTCAGCCTTTTTACATATAAAACGATCCGGCCTCACAGTCATGTGAGCGATCGGGTTCGCAAAGATTCGTCTTATATAAAATCCGTCTTGATCGGGTTCGTCCACGGCCTTGCGGGAAGTGCGGCTATGGTCATACTTGCCATGTCGTCCGTAAGCACCGTATGGGAGGGCGTCATTTATATTCTGATTTTCGGCGCCGGCACCGTAACCGGAATGCTTGCCTGCACGACGGTCATCGGCATTCCGTTTGCGCTCAGCGCCAAGCATGCGGCGTTGAATCAAAGGTTGTCGCAAGCCGCAGGGTGGATCAGCGTCGCCTTCGGATTATTTTATATGTACAACTTAGGCGTTACGGAAGGCTTGTTCCGGCTTTGGATGCAGTAGCGCCGCGTTAATTTGCGATAGGAGCAACTATGAGACACTACATGTTTATTGGTTTGGTTGTATTAACGATCATCGCGGGCTGTTCCTCATCCGTAAATCAGAGTAATGACGCAAATGCTTTTTTATCGCAAATTTACGGCAATTATCATGAATTAGTAAATCATAAGTACGAAATTGCGATTGTTAAGCGGACCGTCGACGGCGATACATTCGAAACGGACGCCGGATTAAAAGTTAGACTGATCGGTGTAAACAGCCCCGAAAGCACGCGAAAGGTAGAATTCTTCGGTAAAGAAGCGAGTCATTACAGTCGGGACCGATTGACCGGCAAAAAGGTGTACATGTTTCAAGATGCCGGAGACAAAGATAAATACGGAAGATTGTTGCGGTACGTCTTCATAGAGAATGATAGCGTCATGTTCAACGAAGCTCTTCTAATCGAGGGGTACGCAAACACAATGACAGTGCCGCCCAATGTACTGTTTTCGAAAAAATTTGTTGAGCTTGAACGCGAGGCGCGAGAAAAAAATAAAGGCTTATGGGGTAAATCGGACGAAAATATCTCAAATCCCGATAAGTGTGCCGAACCGCAAATTAAAGGGAACATTAATTCCAAAAAAGAAAAAATTTATCATGTCCCCGGCGGTCGCAGTTATGAAAGAACGATCGCCGAAGAAATGTTCTGCACCGAAGAAGAAGCTGTTGCTGCAGGATATAGGAAAGCTAAAAACTAAAATGAATAAATGTCGCGTCTTTGCCTTAATTTCCTCGCTGCGATTCCGTGGGTAGGCGAAAACAAAAGCGCCAATACGAGAAACGCTCCGGCTACCGTTATCATGCTTGCCGCGATGGAGGCGTCCAGCCATCTAGCCAGAAAGTAGCCCGCCACCGCGCTGACCGAGCCGATCAACACACTGTACGCGATCATTCGGCCTAGCTTCTCCGTAAGTAAATATGCCGTTAGAGGCGGGACGACGAGCATTCCGACCACGAGAATGGCGCCGACGCTTTCGAAGGAAGCAACCGTCGTTACCGAGACGAGCCCCATCAACAAGTAGTGGAACGTCGCTACCGGTATGCCCACGGCGGCTGCGAGCCCGGGGTCGAAGGAGCAAACCTTGAATTGCTTGTAGAATAAGCCGATGACGACGACGTTAAGCGCCAGCGCCGATCCGACGAGCCAAATCGCCTTCGGGCCGATATCCGCCCCGAGCAGCTCGATCGTATTCCAGGGCACGTATGCGATTTCCCCGTATAGAACGCAGTCCAGATCGAGATCAATATGACGTGCGAATAAGCTGACCAGCAGAATGCCTACTGCGAACAAAGCCGTAAATACGACCCCGATCGAGGCGTCGGATTGCACGCCGCTTTGGTGAAACAGTTGGATAAGAAATACTGTAAGAAGTCCCAGTACGGCCGCTCCGAGCATCATGGCAACGGAATCGCGCGAGCCGCTCATTAAGAAAGCGATGACGATGCCGGGCAGCACCGAATGGCTGATGGCGTCGCCGATCATCGCCATTTTGCGCAGGACGAGGAAGCAGCCGACTATGCTGCACGCGCTTGCGACCAATATGCCGGTCAATATGACGAATAACATGTTCACGCCGTCTCCTCCTTCCTTGCTCCGACTGAGCTTTCAATGAGCACCCGTCGCTTGACCGCGAGCCGTGTCAGCAGCTTCGCCAGAAGCCCCCTCCGCGGCGCAAATACGACGGATACGACGAATAAACCCGTTGCGCACAGGACGCTGAGCGGCCCCGTTGGCAAATTCGCGCCTTGCGTGCTGATGAATGTGCCGACAAAGCCGGAAACGGCACCGATCGCACCGGACAAACAAACCATAACCCCGAGCTTTTCCGTCCAGTATCGAGCCGATACCGCCGGAGTAATGAGCAGCGACGCCATCAGGACGACGCCTACCGCCTGAATCCCTACTACTACGGCCACAACGATCAGCAGCATGATGATTTGCTCCAGAAGCGGCACCCGAAAGCCGAGCCCTTTGGCAAAGCCGGGATCGAAGCTGACCAGCTTGAATTCTTTGAACAAAAGCGTACATACGACGATCAGCAGCGCCGAAATGACGGTCATCGTATAAACGTCGGTCTGCACCATCGTAGCCGCCTGGCCGAACAAAAATTTGTCCAGCCCGCTTTGGTTGCCGCTGCCGCTGTGCTGAATTTCCGTCAGCAGCATAATGCCGAAGCCGAAAAATACGGATAATACCGCAGCGATCGCCGAGTCCTGTTTAATTCGCGTGTACCGCGTCATGAAGCCGATAGCGAGTGTGGCCGCAATGCCGGCCGCCGCCGCACCGGCCATAAAGCCGAAGATCGACTTCGACCCCGTCAGCATGAAGGCGATGCATACGCCAGGCAATGCCGCATGAGCCAGCGCATCGCCCATGAGCGACTGCTTTCTCAGATAGGCGAAGCTGCCGATGATGCCGCTGCCTAAGCCGAGCAGCATGCACCCGAGTAATATCCATTGCGTGTTCGGATCGGTAAACACCTCGAGCAAGCCGTTCAATTCCATCACCTCTTTGAAATTATCAGGGGTTGGTCATCGCGGTCCAATATGGCCAGCTTTCCGCCGTACGTCCGCTGTAAATTGCGGGCGGTAAACACTTCCTCGGCCGGGCCGAACTCCACCAAGTTTACGTTAAGCAGCATGACCCAGTCGAAGTACTCTTTGACGGTTGCCAAATCGTGGTGCACGACAAGAACCGTCTTGCCCTGCCGCTTCAACTCGTTCAGGAGCGTAATTATCGCTTTTTCGGTCGCGGCGTCGACGCCGACGAAAGGTTCATCCATAAAGTACAGCTGTGCGTCCTGAGCCAGCGCCCTCGCCAAAAAAATCCGCTGCTGCTGCCCGCCGGAGAGCTGGCTTATTTGCCGGCCGGCATAATCGCTCATCCCGACCTTGGCTAAGGAGTCGAGCGCGATCCTCTTTTCCTCCGAGCCGGGACGTTTAAACCAACCCAAATGCCCGTATCGTCCCATCATGACGACATCGAGGGCGTTCGTCGGAAAGTCCCAATCGACCGATTCCCGCTGCGGCACGTAGCCGACGAGCATCCTTTGCTCTTTATACGGCTTGCCGTAGATCGTCACGTCTCCGGTCAAACGGGGAATCAAGCCTAGCGAAGCTTTAATAAGAGTGGATTTGCCCGCTCCGTTCGGACCGACGATTCCGATCAGCCTTCCTTCCGGAACCTCGAACGATATGCCGCGAAGCACCGGTTTTTTCTGATATGCGACAGACATGTCGCTGACTGCCAACGGTGAGCTCTTCATCGCGTTCTTCCCCTCCCTTATTTCAGAGCTTTCACGATGGTGTCGACGTTATGCCGCACCATGCCGATATAAGTCCCTTCCTCCGTGCCTTCCTCGCCCATTGCGTCGGAAAACAGCTCCCCGCCGATCACAATGGTATGCCCCTTTTCCTTGGCGCCTTGGATGACGGCGTCGATCGCTTTGCGAGGCACGCTCGATTCGATAAACACAGCTTTGATTTTGTTATCCACCAAGTAATCCCGCAGCTCCGTTACATCCTTCGTCCCCGCTTCCGAAGCGGTGCTGATGCCCTGCAATCCCATAACTTTGATGGAATAAGCTTCTCCGAAATATCCGAAGGCGTCGTGCGCTGTAACAAGCACCCGCTGCCCCGCCGGAATGGAAGCGATCTGTTCCTTGGTATATGCGTCAAGCTCCTTGAGCTTCTTCAAGTATTGCTCCGCATTGTTCTTGTAGGTGTCCGCATGGCTCGGATCGAGTTTGACCAGCTCGTCGCGAATCGTCTCCACAGCGCTCATCCAATGCTGAACATTAAACCAGATGTGCGGATCATGGCCGGTTCCTTGTTCAGGGTCTCCGGCCAGCAGCCTGGAAGGCGGGATATTTTTCGAAACGGCAACGGTCGGTTTGTCTTTCGCCATCTTTTCTAAGATTTCAACCATTTTCCCTTCCAAATGCAGACCGTTATAAAAGATAATGTCCGCTGTATCCAGCTTGTGAATATCCCCTTCGGAAGCCTTATACAGATGCGGATCGACGCCCGCCTTCATAATGCCCGATACCTCCACATGCTCTCCGCCTACGTTCCTCACAAGGTCCGTGATCATGCCGATCGTTGCGGTTGCTTTCACTTTCCCGCCGGCGGATACCCCTGTCGACGCTTCCTGCCTCCCGCATGCACTCATCACGACGGCCATAACGAGTACGATCGCCGTAGTCGTAATTTTGGTTAAAGCTCCGCGGTTCATTTTCACCGTATTCACACTCCTTCCAATGTTTTATGCAGGACAAACTTTTGAACAAGGTGAACTATGTTTCTCTAGTGATACACTATAGAGTATATACAAAAGTTTTTCCTTAGTGCAATATTTATGTAAAATTTTATGATGGTCCATGCATAATACCCGACTGGGTTTGGAAGCATAATCCTTATTCATTCATGAATGGAGGTGTACCGATGTCCGAACAGAACGAAAACCGGGACAATGCGCTAGAGAACGCAGCCGATGCTGCACGAAACGGCCTGGAAAATGCGGCGGATGCAGTGCAAAACGCCATGGCTAACGCTGCGGATGCAACCCGGAATGCGGTACAAAACGTGTCGAATAACGTAATGAACCGAGATAACCGGGAAAGCGAACAAAACGAATAAAAGGCCAAACAAAAGGGGCACCCGCGAACGCGACGGGTGCCTCTTTGTTTGGCCGCGAATGACAGCAGCGCCGGGATGTTTCCCCCATTGACAATTTATGAAGATTTACTGATATACTCCAATCATACGAAGTGCAAATAGTAGTCTAAGATGACATCAATCTATTAATCAGTCAAGGGGGGAAGCTGGTGTGAAGGCACTGATAGATGAGTACGCCCGCGGATACGAGCAGCTTCGCGAAGCCGTCGAAGGCTTGTCGGAGGAGGAGCTTCGATTTAAGCCCGCACCGGATCAATGGAGCATTCATCAAATTGTTATCCATGTGGCGGATGCGGAGCTCGTATCGACCCATAGGCTGAAAAAAGTGTTAACGGAAGAGGAGCCGCTTCTTACATCGTTTAACCAGAATGCATGGACGGACACCTTGCAATATGAGCATTTGGATCGCGAGCAACATCTTGTTCTGTTTAAGCTGCTGCGGTCCGCCATGCTGCCCCTGCTGGAGCGCTTGACCCCTGAGCAATGCGAGAGAGTCGGAGTGTATGCCGATGCCGGGCGGTTCACCTTCAAGCAATTGCTGGAATACCGCGTTGAGCACATTCGCGGACATCTTGCACAAATCGAACGGGTGAAGGAATCGTATCGCAAACGCCAATGATGTACCAATGATGAAACAGGTAGAAATCGCCTCGGGTTTGAGGCAGTTTTTTTGTTGCATGGTATCGATGAGCATTGGTCTGGGATAGAAACGGTTCGAGCTGCGGATGTTAATGGAAAAGAGAGGCTCGGCGCAATTTGAGCGGATTATGCACCGGAAAGGGTGTTTACATGGCTTGGGTGCAAATCGCGAACACTCGTGACATCGCTGCGGGGGAAATGAAACAAATCGTTTTTAACGAAGAATGCCTTGCTTTGTTCCATGTAGAAGATGGATATTATGTTACTTCTAACCTGTGTACCCATAGAAAACAATACTTAACGGACGGCTCGCTGGACGGAGAGATCGTCTCTTGTCCGAGACACGGAGGCAAATTTGATGTAAAGACGGGAGCTCCGACCGCAGGGCCTTGCTACACACCTTTGCCGACCTATTCCGTGGAAATACGAAATGATGAAATATGGATTGATATTGACGGATCTCCCGAGGTGAAATGACGATGGACGATAAGTTATGGTTTAAAGACTTGGAGGATCTGGATCTGGAAGATTTGGTCCAATTGAAGCTGAGTATCGGGCAGGGGAAATTGCCGGCGGACGATTGGCACCGTAAGCCGTCAACCGATTGTCCGGAAGGGATCACGATGGATGAATGGATTCTCAGGCTTGAGAAGGAGTTTCAGCGGTTGGGCATTTGATGGATTCGCCGCTGCAATAGGATCGGCCATGCGATGGCCCGAAGTCGGGGGCTGCATAAAAAGCGGCGCTTTGTGGAATTCTTTTCAAGATACTTCATTTCCGCAAAAAGGAGACGTTAGTTATGGCAAGGCCCGACAGCCGCAGCGAAAACGTTGACAGACTAAAGAAAAGCGTCAAACACACGATGGAGAACTTGAACGAAGCGCAGGAATATTTGCAGGAGCACGCGGAGGAGCTGTCTCCCCAACAATCGGCGGCTATTCGCGCAAAGAACGAACGGCGCCGCGCGGACATTGAGAGGCTGGAAGGGGAAATCGAGGAAGAGCGCCGGGTGGAGCAATAAAAAAAAGATAGGGAAAGCCATGCGTCGTGCATGGCTTTTTTTATATTCGAAGCTTTCCGTAACTCTCGCAAATTCAGCAAACCTACTAAGGATTTTGTCCAAACGCGGTATTCCTTTATTTCATAGAATGTACCATCAAATAGAAAAGGAGGGGAATGAAAATGGCTAGAGTAGTTCGAGTGAAAAACTACGCCAGCATCGTCCGTAAAGCTCTGAAACGAATTAGAGTAAAAGGCAAAGTTAAAATTAAAGGAGGATGCGGCGGCAACGGCGGCGCCTCATTCGGCCGGTTCACCGGCTCCAACACTTTCGGCGCGGTTACAAAAGAACCGTTTGTTGGCCCTTCGCTGCAGCAGCGTCTGTTCGGCTGGGCGCTCGCGAGCACGATTGTAACGGTCAGCCTGGAGACCGCCCGATTCCGCGGGCGCGTCATCAGTGTTGACGGCAATGGATTTGAAATGACGGTAACCAATCCTTTGACTTCGGGCTTTATTCCCGGATCGATTGTATTTGTGAGCTTCAGGCAAGTAAATGCCGTATCCGCCGACGGCTAAATAGAAGAAAGCCCAACCCAACACCAACCTCCTGCTTTCGCCATGGTCACTCCTTTATCGGGGAAAAGCCGCGCATTTTGCGCGGCTTTTCTGCATGTCCGGCAATTCTTTGCTCCTGCGTAACATTAGGATTCTCTCATATTTCCGCAAATCTACTATCGGCCGGCTAACTCGTAAAAACAAATCGCAGCAGGGATGCGTTCGCCTCGCTTCCCTGCTGCTTGTGCAATGGATGTGAAATGACGGTAACCGATCCGTTGATTTCACATGATTACTATATTCCGCAAAGTAAAAAAGGTTCGAGCATGTTTAGGAAAGCCGCATTTTAAGCCTTTCTTTTCCTTTTTTTGTGAGGAATGTCCAAACGGTCCGAATCGGATTTGAATAGATTGTTTTATCACGATGCAAAGGAGGAAAGCAGCTTGAAAAAGAAATATGCCAAAGCCAAAACAAAGGGCTTCGGTTACGGCTTTTATGGCGTAGATCCGTTTCTTGCTCCTTTTGGCGTAATTCCGAATCAGCCGGTTGCTTACGGTCCGGAAGGGAAAGTATTGCCCAATGACGATCCCGGCGAAGGGGCCGGTGCGGGGGCTGGGACAGGAATAGGCACAGGAATAGGTACGGGGGCCGGCACAGGAACAGGTACGGGGGCCGGCGCAGGCGCAGGGTTAGGAGCGGGATTAGGCGCAGGCGCGGGAGCCGAGGCAGGCGCAGGCGCGGGCACTGTCGTCGGCGCATCCGCATACAAGCCTCGAGCAAAGAAAAAAAGAACCGTATAATACATCGAAACGGGGAACCCTGAAGCGGGTTCCCCGTTTCCTTCATCTATATTTAGGAAGAATACTGTGTGCTTATCGACCTGCCCGGCCCGCCAACGTTTGCTCCGCAATCTCCACCATGCGGCGTACCATATGGCCTCCGATTGCGCCTGTATCGCGGGTAGCCATGTAACCGTAATAACCGTCTTCCGGAATTTGTATTCCCAATTCCCGCGCGATCTCAAATTTTAATTGCTCCATCGCTTGTGCCGCTTGCGGTACTACAAGAACATTGGAGCTTCTGGATTGACCCTGTGCCATTGGTGTCACCTCCTTATGTAAACCTATTATTTTCCGCAGCCGTTTTTATTATGCACTTTCATTTCCACGACCGGCGGAATTTTTTGCGTTGCCAGCATCTCCATAATGTGAACTTTGCCCTATCGTGTTATGGTGATTGTTGGAGGGATTTATATGCTACATGAACCGCTAAAGCCGATGCTGCTTTATTCCTCCCCGACGGTTCCTGCCGGCCAGTACATGTATCAGCTTAAATTTGACGGGCATCGTACTCTGTTACATAAAGAGGGCGAGAACATAAGCATGTTCACAAGACAAGGAACCCACTGCACCGCACAGTATCCCGAAGTAGCGGCCGGTGCGGCAATCGGTGCCGACAACGTTATTTTGGACGGCGAAATGATCGTCATGGGCGCGGACGGCAAGCCTTGCTTCGATTCATTGATGGAGCGCTTTTCAGCCAAAAAGTCGATAAATCGTTTGGCGAATAAGATGCCGGCTCATTTCGTTGCCTTCGACATTCTTTATTTAAACGGCAAAGACGTAACGAAGCTGCCCATTGAAAAGCGGCTGAGCCTGCTGCAGGATGTCGCGGCTTCCTCGGAAGCGATGAGCGTGTGCCGAAGCAGTGATGACGGCGAGTCGTTGTTTGAGGCTGTCAAAACGATGGGCCTTGAAGGGATTGTCAGCAAAAAGAAGCATAGCGTGTATCAAATGGATACGCGGAGCGCCGCATGGGTCAAAACGAAAAATTACTTGTATGAAACGGTGCAGATTGCGGGGATTCGCAAAGGCGGAAAGTTCGGCTGGCTATTGCAATTGGACGGAAGATATCTCGGCGTTATGGAGCTTACGCCGCTTGCGGCACGCCATGCGTTTGCGGCGATAGCGCCTAAAATAAAAACGAGCGAGGACAAGCATTTCGTGTTCGTGAAGCCGCTGATCCGCTGCCGCGTGAAGTTTCAGTGCTATACGAAAAAGGGACTGCTTCGCTCGCCGAGTTTTATGAAGTTTGTTTCATAAACCGGCGGACGGCTTTTTAAGAAGGGAAAACCCACAGCTTCATTGCTGTGGGTTTTCATCTATATGAATGAAAAAGGGGATGTACTTATAGTAACGTGCGTTCCTTAAAGGAAGCTGAAAATAAAAAGTCAGATGTGTTACAATTCGCTTATCAATTATTTCCTTTTTTGAACAAAATATGACCGCGGCAATAAAGCAAAAGTCCTACCAACTTTCGACCCAATGTGATAAAATATTTCACGAATCGACATAACTCACGATAACGGCAAAGCTGATGAAAATCAGTGACGCAAAGCTAAAGGGGCTAAAGTGTTCATCCACCATGCTCGCCAGCTACCGAAAGAGGATTTTTGTACACCTTACAAACACTCCCTTCGGCAGGGAGTTTTTTTTATTGCGGAGGATTATTCATGAAACGGGTAATGATTGTAGACGATTCCGCTTTTATGCGGATGTATTTAAAAAATATGTTTGGCGAGCTGGGGCATGAAGCGGTCGCGGAAGCTTCCAATGGATTCGACGCGATTGAATTGTGCCGCAAGTGCCAGCCCGATTTAATTACATTGGATATTAACATGCCGGATATGGACGGAATTGCTGCGGTGAAGGAAATCAGAAAATTTGATCAAACGGTTCATATCATTATGGTTTCTTCCATGGGACAGCAATCCTTCATTAGGGAAGCTTTATCCTACGGGGCGAACGATTTTTTGGTAAAGCCTTTCGGTAAAGAAAGATTGATAGAAATTAATGATAAGTATATGGCTTCATGACTTTGCCCCGGAACGGCAATACATAAATAAAAACCGCCTCTGCATCGGAGGCGGTTGTCGCTTTTTCTAACCGAGCAATGTTCGAAATAAAAGATAGGCGTTTAATCCGATAATCACGGAGGTCACAATCCAAGCAAGCGCTTTAAGCCACGGAGGATTGACAAACTCCCCCATTTTCTTTTTGTCCCCGGTAAATTGGACTAGCGGCACTACCGCAAACGACAGCTGTAAAGACAGAATGACTTGACTGAGAATCAGCAGCTGCGCCGTCCCGCTTTCCCCCGAGATCGCCGTAACAATAACCGCAGGCACGATGGCAATGAGCCGGGTGATCAAGCGGCGGAGCCAAGGGGCGAGCCGTATGTTCAAGAAGCCCTCCATCACAATTTGACCGGCTAGCGTTCCGGTTAAAGTAGAGTTTTGGCCTGACGCCAGGAGCGCGACTCCGAATAAAATGCTCCCGAGAGCCGTTCCAAGCAGCGGCGTTAACAAATGATACGCTTCGCCGATTTCCGCCACCTCCGTCAACCCCGCACGATGAAAAGTGGCCGCGGAAACGATCAGAATGGACGCATTAATGAACAACGCGAAAAATAAAGCGATCGACGAGTCCCATGTCGCATATTTGATCGCTTGGCGTTTGCCCAAGCTCGTTTGTTCAAAACGACGGGTTTGCACAATGGAAGAATGCAGATACAGATTGTGAGGCATGACCGTCGCTCCGAGTATACCGATGGCAATGTACAGCATCGTAGGATTGCTTACGATTTCCGTGCTCGGAACAAAGCCTTGCATAATCCCGCCGAAATCCGGCTTCGAGAGGAAAATGTCCGTTGCGAAGCATGCGCCGATTGTGACGATGAGCACGATAACCAAACTTTCGATCCATCGAAATCCTTTGTTCTGCAAGAGCAAGACGATAAGGACGTCCAAAGCGGTAATAATGACGCCGTAAATTAGGGGAATGCCGAAAAGCAGATTCAAAGCGATCGCCGCGCCGATCACCTCCGCCAAATCGCATGCCGCAATCGCCAATTCGCAGAGCACCCATAGCACCATGGCAACGGGCTTGCTGTAATGGTCGCGGCAAGCTTGAGCCAAATCCCTTCCCGTCACGATGCCGAGCTTTCCGGCTAATGCTTGCAGAAGAATCGCCATTACATTGGAGAGAAAAATAACCGAGAGCAAGCTATACCCGAAAAGAGAACCTCCTGCGATATCGGTAGCCCAGTTTCCCGGGTCCATATAGCCGACCGCAACCATATATCCGGGTCCGGCAAAGGCAAGAAATTTCTTGAACCAAGAGCCTGTTTTGGGAATCCGAAGGCTTCTGTATACTTCAGGCAAGCTTGCCTGCGTTCGTGCTTGTCGCCAGCCTTCTTCAGCGGGAATCGGCAGTTTTTCTACGTTCTCGCTCATTATCATCACCTCATTATTGGTACTGTCCAAATATTTTGTATAAGGGCAACTTTTACGGTAAAAAAAAGGTTTGAAGACTTTAGAAATATTATATGCATGAGCATAACAAAGTTGTTTTGCCCTTGCAACATTTTTTTGTCCTTGGGCAACTTTTGGGACGGCGCGTGCTTCATAACTTTCTCAATCATGATATACTAAACCAAACGGCGAAAAAGGAGGAAGGATTCATCTGATCACGAGCAGATTCAGAAGGTGGCTGTTGGTTGCCGTTGCTTTCTCTTTGTTTTTCCTTCATACGCCGCTGCACGACGATGAAATATTACTGCAGCAACCGGACGAACAAATCACGACAAGCGCCGATAAAGGACTTGTTTCATTTCATACCAACGGTTCCCAATTGCATGCGGTTCAGCCTGTAAAGCAGCTCATTTACTACGTATTCGATAAAACGGCCGTCACGCTCAATTTGCTTTTCTTAGTTGTTTTTTCGGCTTATTGGTTGTCCAGGTTTCATATCTTGTTAAAGCACCGGCTGCTGCGGCCGATTAAATTCACATCGATTTTCGTGGATCGTTCTCCAAGAATGTGAGGATAAAAAATTCTTGGAGGGATTGCTCGTGAAAGAACAGGCGAAGAAGACCTTGAAGCCGCTAGTACATGATTCTCGGGAAGAGCTTCGAGGGAAGGTGTTTAGGGAGCTGCGCGGCGTATTGATTTTTGTAGTATTTACGGCTGCGGTGCTCACAGCAGCTTTTATGATCTTAAAATAACGATTTGGACATAATTTTAAAAATCGAAAGCCCCTGAGAAGGGGCTTTATTGCTGCATATGCAGTGGATCAAAATATCAATACATCCTTTGAAAAGTCTTCTTCCAGTTTCTCAACCGGATTTTCTTTATTTGCATCGGCGCTTTTTTCTTTGTTCCGTTTTTCGCTCGATTCGGATTTATTTTCTTCCTGACCCGTTGTCATGCAGTTCCTCCTAGTAATTGTTCGCGTTTATTTTATCCAAAAATTCCATTTATAACAAAGTTGTCAATGTTCCGCCCAACGCTCCCAAGAGCACTACGATCCACGGCGGCAGTTTCCAAAACGCCAGCGCGATAAATAATACGGAGGCTAATACAAAATCGGCCGGAGAAACAATCGAACTTGTCCAGATCGGGTCATACCATGCGGCAAGAAGAATGCCCACCACTGCAGCGTTAATTCCAACAAAAGCGCCTTGAACCTTCGGAAGACGTCGGAGCTTGTTCCAGAACGGCAACGTGCCGATGACGAGAAGAAAAGCAGGCAAAAAAATACCGGCCGTCGCAATCAACGCGCCCGCCCATCCATTGATTACCGCTCCTAGATATGCAGCGAACGTAAACATCGGACCGGGAACGGCTTGAGTCGCCCCATACCCGGCCAAAAACTCCGCCTCGGAGACCCACCCCGCAGGAACAAGCTCCCTTTCAAGGAGCGGTAATACGACGTGTCCTCCGCCGAAAACAAGCGAGCCGGAACGGTAAAAGCTATCGAAGAGGGAGAGCCATCCGCTCGGTGCGAGTCCTTTCGCTACAGGGAGCAGCATCAGCAAAGCAAAGAAAAGAACAAGGCTGATCACAGCTATGTAACGAGGAATGGGGACGTTCATTTGCGGCACGTCGTCGGATTTTTTTTCTTTGTACAAAACGAGCCCAAGCAATCCGGCCGCGATAATAATCGCGACTTGACTTACCGCCGTTTGCCATAGCAATGCGATCCCCGCTGAGACGATCGCAATCGTAATCCGATTGCGATCCGGGGTCAATTTTTGCCCCATCCCCCAGATGGCGTGCGCCACGATGGCTACGGCGATTACTTTAAGTCCATGAATCCATCCCGTATGAGCTGCGTCAAAACCTTGTACCAACATCGCAAATAGCACCAATACGATGACGGAAGGCAGCGTGAATCCGATAAATGCCAGAAGGCCACCCAGCAAACCTGCACGCATAATGCCAATGCCGATGCCCACTTGGCTGCTGGCGGGGCCAGGCAAAAACTGACAAAGAGCCACTATATCCGAATAACTTCTTTCATCCATCCATTTCCGCCGTCTGATATATTCGTCATGAAAATAGCCCAAGTGGGCGATCGGTCCTCCGAATGAAGTTAACCCGAGTTTCGCGGATACGCCTAATACCTCCAATAGGCGTTTCAGTCGGGAACGGTCCTCTCCCACGCTTTGTTTGCTTTTCATGGCTGCCTCCCATTGTCTGTGTTATTAGGATTGAAGCTGCACAAATCCCCGCTGTGAATGTTCGTGGTTTCAATTTGAATTGTTGTGTGCGGGATTTGAAAATGCTCCTCAACAATATGGACCGCTTGCTGCAATATTTTTTGGCTGTCCTTCCCTTCTTCAATCAGCAAATGGCAGCTGAGCGAATCAAGTCCCGATGTGATGGTCCAAATGTGCAGATCATGAACGTCCCTTACTCCATCAATGCTTTCCAGTTCTTGCTTCACCTTGTCCCTGTCGATCGTAATCGGCGTGCCTTCCATCAAGATGTGGACCGTATGTTTAATGACTCCCCAAGCTCCCTTAAGAATTAACAGCGCAACCAGAACGGAGATGATCGGGTCTGCGACATACCATCCGAACAGCCACATCAAAAGACCTGCCGCAATCGCGCCGACCGAGCCTAATGCATCTCCGAGAATATGAAGATAGGCGCTGCGCAAATTTACGTTGTTTTTCACGTCGCCTTGTCGCATGAGTACCCAAGCGCTGACCAGGTTTGCCAGCAAACCGATGAATGCGATCAGCATCATGGAGCCGCCGGCGACTTCAGGCGGACTCGTAAATCGCCGTACGGCTTCCCAGGTGATCACGCCTGCAATGGCAAAAAGTGCAATTCCATTAAATAATGCGGCGAGTATTTCAAAGCGGTAAAAGCCGTAGGTTTTATTCGGCGATGCCGGTCTGGCGGCGAACCACATGGCCGCAAGGCTTAAAAATAAAGCGCTGACGTCGCTGAGCATATGTCCCGAGTCAGACAGAAGGGCCAAGCTGTTGGTGATCAATCCCCCAAAAAACTCTATAAGCATGATGCCCGCTGTGATGAATAATGCAATCGTTAACCCTTTCTTATTTCCTTCGCGTCCGTGTCCATGGTGATGTCCATGACTGTGCCCGTGTGCGTGGTCGTGCGAATGTCCATGTCCATGATGGTGATGCATCGAAATTCCCCCTAATGGTGTTTTGCGTGGTCGATGACCTGATGCAGCAGAGAGATCACGTGCTCATCGTCGCAAGAATAAAACAAGGCTTTCCCTTCTCTGCGATATTTTACAAGCCTGAGGTTACGAAGCATGCTGAGTTGATGAGAAACGGCCGATTGCGACATTTCTAAAATTTCCGCGATATGGCCTACCGAGCATTCTTCCTGCGATAACAAATAAAGCAATCTAAGACGTGAGGGGTCGGCGAGCGCCTTTAGTATGAGCGTTGCATTCTGTACCGCTTCGGGAGCCAAGAAGGCGTGTTCGCTTTTTCTCATTATACTTATCTCCATTTCAAATTCATTCATATGAGCACTTGTTCATATGTATATTATGATATTGCCGTGTTATTGTCAACATTAGGTAACCATATTTTATGGCATGATATTTTTAATTTCGTGAAAAATAAACTAAATATATGTACGTGGCAAAGGTGGGCGGGCTCATTTGTCGGAAATTGTAACAAACCGCATGATCCTTATAATCGTTAATATTATTACTGCCTTGTTGCTCATCTTCACAGTGCCCAAGGATAAACTCCGCGAGGCATCGGTGATGTTTTTCTTCAAACAAACGATAACATGGAGTTTCGGGCTCCTGGTTGTAGAGTGGGGACTTATAAAATACCCTGTACGCGAATTTGTCAAAGCCGATGCAACGAGCTTTTCATTTGAATATTTCATTTATCCGTCCTTGTGCGTCATCTTTAACTTGCGTTATCCGAAAGGGGAAAAGTGGAAGAAGGCAGTCTGGATCCTTGGATTCCCCACAGTCATGACTATATTAGAAGTCATTATCGAGCATAATACGGATTTGATTAAGTATGTCCATTGGTCATGGTATTTGACATGGATCACGTTGTTGTTGACCTTTTTGATTTCGAGATTGTATTTTGTTTGGATTTACAAAAAAAGCGATAAGAAATACACTTGGTAATAAATGCGCAAGGGTCTTTACAACCGCGACGTTAGGGAGTAGTATTCATTTCATGATAATTAAATAAGGAAATCAATTCTTATTCGCTGAGTTTCCGTTATGGAAAGCGGGGGAACCAAAGTGAAGCTTTCCTGGCCTGGCCTTGAATGGCTTCATATGGGGTGAATTCTGATATTTTTTGACTTGCGGGACTTCAAAGTATCAGATAGGGCTACTCTCACAGCCCGAATCCGACAGCTAACCTCGTAAGCGTCGTTGGGGAGAGGAGTGTTAAACCTTGTGACCGATTAGGACCACGGAGGGCATTGCCTCTGTGGTTTTTTGGCGTTCATCAATAATTGACATGAAAAAGACCAAAATAAGCAAGTGAAGGAAGTAAATCATTATACCTTTATTGGGAGCGGGGGGAGCCGTACAATGAAACAACAATTCGTCGTTATCGGTTTGGGGAGATTTGGTTCAAGCTTGGCGCTGACGTTAACCGAGAACGGTTACGAAGTATTAGGAATCGACAAGGATGAAGAAGTAGTAAATGATCTATCCAATCGATTGACTCACTGTGTTGTAGCCGATACGACGGATGAAGGAGTTCTCCAATCGCTGGGCATTCGTAATTTCGATTGTGCCGTTGTTGCCATCGGCAGCGATATTCAGGCCAGCGTGTTGACCTCGATTTTGCTTAAAGATTTCGGAGTGAAGACGGTTGTGGCCAAAGCGTTGTCCTCTGTGCATGGGAAGGTCCTTGACCGGATCGGAATTGACCGGGTCATTTATCCGGAAAGAGATATGGGGGCGCGAGTGGCGCATCAATTAATGTCGCCGAATTTACTTGATTATATCGAGCTGTCTAAAGATTATACGCTCGCTGAGGTATCCGTTCCTTCCCGTTTAGCAGGTTATTCGCTGAAGGATTTAAATATAAGGGCAAAGTTTGGGTTAAACGTCGTCGCAATTCATAAAAGCAATGGGATGAACATTTCCCCTTCCGCAAACGATGTGGTTGAGGAAAAAGACGTAATGGTAATCATCGGATCCATTGAGCAAATCGAAAAGTTCCAAAAACAATTCGTTTAGCAAACAAAGGCTTATATATTTTGAGAAATCAGGTGCTGCATGTTTGGGATGAAATCAAAGAAATGGAATCAAATTCGATTAAGCCCGCCGCAATCATTGGCTACAGGATTTTTGATTGTCATTATAATAGGGACGCTGCTCTTGTTGCTGCCGATATCAACTTATTCCGACCGTCGAATCTCATTTATAGACGCTCTGTTTGAAGCGACATCGGCGGTTTGTGTCACCGGCTTAGTCGTTACGGATACGGGAACTACTTTTACCGTTTTTGGACAGGTTGTATTGATGGGGCTAATTCAGCTGGGCGGCCTTGGTTTTATGACGTTCGGAATTTTGATCGCTCTTCTATTGGGCAAAAGAATTAGTTTATCGGACAGGCTGCTGGTGCAAAGCGCGATGAATCAGTTTTCATTGTCCGGAATGGTGAAGCTCGTTCAAATTATATTTTTAATTACGTTAATAATCGAAGGTATTGGAGCGGCTTTGTTAGCGATCGTTTGGTCTAATGAAATGGGATGGGTCAAAGCGCTTTACTTCGGTTTATTCCATTCTATATCCGCTTTTAACAATGCGGGGTTCGACCTCATGGGGAATTACAGCAGCCTCACAAATTATGCTGCGAATGTTCCCGTAAATTTGGTTATTTCCATGCTGTACATCCTGGGGGGGCTTGGATTTACAGTCATTATGGAGGTGGCGAAAAAACGTAAACCCCGTAATTGGTCGCTTCATACCAAATTAGTGCTGATTACAACAGCCGTATTGATTGTCGTGCCCTCGGTTCTGATTTTTTTTACTGAATATCATAATCCCAATACGTTAGGCCCAATGCCGGTTGGAGAGAAAATGCTCGCAGCGTATTTTCACGGCACTGTGCCGCGCACCGCAGGTTTTAATACGTTGGATTTATCTCAGTTGAACAGCGATACCATTCTTCTTACGATGGCTTTGATGTTTATTGGCGGTTCTTCGGCAGGAACTGCGGGAGGAATCAAGATAACGACTTTTTTAATTCTTCTTTTAGTCGTATGGAGTTTCATTGCTCAGAAGGAAGACATCAATATATTAAAAAGAAGAATTCCGCAGGAGCTGATTATACGGGCTCTGACGATCTCGATGATCGGAGTTGTTCTCATATTTAACGCGGTATATTTATTGGAGTTAACGGAAGATGGAATTCCTTTGATGAATTTAGCCTTCGAAGCGGTCTCGGCATTCGGGACGGTAGGTTTGAGTTTGGGGGTAACACCGCATTTAAGCGTTATGGGCAAATTCATCATTATGCTACTAATGTTTATCGGCCGGTTAGGTCCTATAACGATCGCCTTTGCATTGTATAGAAAACAAACCAAGGCGAATTTCCAATATCCTGAAGAAAAAATATTAATTGGTTGAGTGCTCGACGGAAGTGTCAAGAAATTTCAGAAACAGAACATTCGAAAGGTGCGACCCTATGCAGCGGGAAGTTAGTATATTCAAAATTGAAGATGTTACGTTACAATATTCGGTTAGCGGAAAGGGAAAAGCTATTTTGCTGTTCCACGGCGGACATTCCGGCTGTCAAGAGGAATTCGGATACGAAGCTTTGCTTCATTCAGGCTATTCCATCATCACGCCTTCCCGTGCAGGATATGGCGATACGTCCCCGATGACGGACATAAGACAAGCTTGCCGTCTTTACAATTCGCTGTTGGATAATCTGTCTATCGATAAAGTTCATGTTGTAGCGGTATCCGCAGGGGGCCCTACCGGCATCGTGTTTTGCTCCATGTTTCCCGATCGGATTGCCAGCTTCACGCTCCAGTCCGCAGTTACGAAACAGTGGCTTACACCAAAAGATAAAGAATACAAATTGGCGAGGCGCATTTTTAAGCCCGAAACCGAAAAAAGAACTTGGAAAATGCTCGCAACGATGAATAATGTATTACCCCGATTTACATTCAGAATGATGGCATCTTCCTTCTCTAAACTGCCTTACTCTGAAATTCGAAAACGGCTTGACGACAAATCGGTTGAAGCGTTTCGGCAAATGAATAATCGCCAGCGCTCGTATTCCGGCTTCTTCATTGATTTAGAACAAACGACGCTTGATTATACGAAGGAGCTGGCGAGCATTCAAGCGCCGACTCTCATCATGCACAGCCAATACGACAGCTCGGTACCGTTAAGTCATCCGGAAAACGCGAAGGCACTAATACCCCGATCTGAAACATGCATTCTTGATTCATGGGGCCACCTCATATGGATCGGAAAGCACGCTGCCGAGTACGATCATGCTCTCATTTCGTTCTTGTCGCGACATAACAATTAAAGCGAACGCCCCTTGGCAGGGGCGTTTTACTTTTTCCGGAATACGGCTTTTCTTATGCTTGGTAATAATTTTGGGGGTACCTCAATGGTTGGGACTATGCTATAATCGACACCGTTGACCATCGGACCTTGACTTTTCTGAGAGTGGAAAGTCACCAAAATTCATAATGAAAAGAGGAGTTTATTTGAGTTTTGCCCAAAAACTGAAAACGGAGTGGCTGTTCAATCCCAAGAACGATATATTGGCAGGGATGACGGTTGCTTTTGCGCTCATTCCCGAGGCTATTGCGTTCTCGATTATTGCGGGTGTCAACCCAATGGTCGGCTTGTACGCCTCGTTTTGCATCGCTGTGATCATTGCGATCGCAGGCGGGCGCCCAGCCATGATCTCAGCGGCGACAGGGGCCATGGCGTTGCTTATGGGGTCGCTCGTGGCCAATTACGGCTTGGAGTATTTATTTGCCGCCACCGTCGTCACAGGCATCATCCAGGTGATCTTAGGCATGTTGAAGGTAGGCAGATTCATAACGTTTATACCGCATTCGGTCATGACAGGCTTTGTAAATGCGTTGGCGATCCTGATCTTTATGGCCCAGCTGCCGCACTTTGCCGGCGAATCTTGGATTATGTACGCCATTGTGGCCGGAACGCTCGCAATTATTTATATTCTTCCTAGATTCACGAAAGCCGTTCCTTCGGCGCTTGTTGCTATCATTGTGATGACTGCGGTTTCCATTTTTGCGGGACTGCACACAAAAACCGTCGGGGATATGGGGAATATCTCAAACACCCTCCCTATGTTCCATTTGCCGGCGGTGCCGTTTACGCTGGAAACGTTGATGATCGTTTTGCCGTACGCAATTCCATTGGCGGCGGTCGGTATTTTGGAATCGTTGTTAACAGCGACGATTGTCGATGAATTTACCGAGACAAAAAGCAATAAAAATAAAGAAATTCGCGGGCAAGGCATTGCGAACTTTATTACCGGCTTTTTTGGCGGTATGGCCGGCTGCGCGATGATCGGGCAGTCGGTCATCAACGTGAAATCGGGCGCTCGCGGCCGGTTGTCCACTCTTGTTGCCGGTCTGTTCCTGCTGTTCTTAATCATTGTGCTAAGTGATGTAGTGGTCCGCATACCGATTGCCGCTTTGGTCGGTGTTATGATTATGGTATCGATCGGCACGTTTGATTGGAAGTCCGTTTCGAATATCCGAAAAGTGCCGAAAAACGATTATTTAGTCATGGTTACAACGGTACTCATTGTGGTGTTTACGCACAATTTGGCGCTTGGCGTCGCTGCGGGGGTTATTCTAAGCGCCGTTATCTTCGGTTGGAAGATCGGTAAGCTCAATAGCAGCATCCAGTTTAAAGAAAACGGGACGAAAGTGTATGGCGTATCGGGCCAGTTGTTCTTTGCAACAATGGCGCACTTTGTAGAATTGTTTGATTACAACGGCGACCCGGATTCCATTGAAATCAATTTCAGCGCTTCGCACGTGTGGGATCACTCAGCGGTAACTGCAATCGCTAAGGCTGTTCTAAAATATGAATCGTTAGGCAAACACGTTTCGATTGTGGGTCTTAATGAAGAAAGCAAGCTGCTCATCGAGCGGGTCGGTTTGACGGCACCATCGCATTAGAATGTAATAAAGAGAGGCCGGGGCTCCGGCTTCTCTTTATTTTTTAATGTTTATTTTCCTGTTTGGACAAACTCACTGATGCGGTGTTTGATCGCATCGCGCACATCGCGGAATTTTGCCATGATTTCATCTTCAGTCCCTGTCGCTTTTGCGGGATCGTCAAATCCCCAGTGCCATTTTACGACGTGTTTGTTTGAAATGGCAGGGCAATGCTCATCGGCGTGTCCGCAAAGTGTGATTACGTAATCGGCGCGGTTAAGGACATCGGGGTCGATGACGTCCGATGTATGTTCTGATATATCCACACCGGCTTCTTTCATGACTTGGACGGCACGCGGATTTAATCCGTGGGCTTCAAGTCCCGCGCTTTTCACTTCGTACCTTTCGCCTCCAAGCGCTTTTAAAAAACCATCCGCGATTTGGCTTCTGGAGGAATTTCCTGTGCACAAAAAGTAAACTAACGGTTTCTTCTCCATGAAGATTTCTCCTTTATTTGAACCGATTGAAATACAAGCACTGCCAGAACGAAACCAACTGCGATCAAAGCGATGATGAGCCATACGTTGCCTTGGTAGGCATCAATAAAACGAAGCCAAATATACAGGCCTGCGAGCGTAATGAACAGAGTTGGCAAGGTAAGCAGGATACCCACCTTAAAGTAGTAGCCCCAGCTGATTTTGACTCCCTTCTGTGAGAGAACGTGCAGCCATAACAAGGTCGCCAATGAGCCGATGGGCGTAATTTTCGGTCCCAAATCGGAACCGATGACGTTGGCGTACACAAGGGCTTCCCTGATAATGCCTTCCGTCTGAGTGCCGTTGATGGCAAGCGCGTCAATCATGACCGTCGGCATATTGTTCATGATCGATGAGAGAATGGCGGCAATGAAACCGGTCCCGACGGTTGCGGCAAAAAGTCCCCGGTCGGCAACACTTTCAACGGCCTGTCCAAGCAGGTCGGTTAACCCGGCGTTTCTTAAACCATATACGACGACATACATACCGATGGAAAAAATGACAACGGACCATGGTGCATTCCTGATCAACTTTTTCGTATCGATGGCAGTGCTTTTTCGAGCTGCAAAGAGAAAGAACACGGCTGCCATGCCTGCGATGATCGAAACGGGAATGGACGCATATTCGCTCAGGAAATAGGCGAGCAGCAGTACGGCGAGCACGACCCAGGAAAGTCGGAAGAGCTTAACATCGCGTATGGCATCGTGCGGTTTTTTTAGCTCTTCAAATTGGTATGCCTTCGGGATGCTTTTTCTGAAAAAAATGTACAATACAAGCAAACTTGCAAGGATGGAGAAAAAGTTGGGGACAATCATGCGGCTTGCATATTCGGCGAATCCGATTCCGAAATAATCGGCCGAAACAATGTTGACCAGATTGCTTACGATTAACGGAAGAGACGATGTGTCCGCAATAAAACCGCTGGCCATAATGAACGGGAGCACCATCTTATCATCAAATTTGAGCGCCCGCACCATGGCGAGAACAATCGGGGTCATGATCAGCGCAGCTCCATCATTGGCGAAGAAGGCCGCAACCGCTGCGCCAAGCAAGATGATATAGGAAAACATAACGCTGCCGTTTCCATTTGCAAGACGCGCCATATGGAGCGCCGCCCACTCGAAAAATCCGATTTCATCGAGCACGAGCGAGATCAAGATGACGGCAACGAATGCGAGCGTTGCGTTCCAGACGACCCCCGTTACCGTGACGACATCGGAGAAAGACACGACGCTAAAGGCAAGTGCCGATAGTGCGCCGCCTATAGCGGACCAACCGATGTTAAGGCCTTTGGGCTGCCAGATGACGAATACCAACGTAACGAAGAAGATAAAGACTGCAATGTAAGCCATTGTTTCCTCCAATTGTTCTAACAGCAGTTGTTGGTTTTTAACCGGGCGATTTCTTCTGTAAAGGATGGTGTATGTTCTAACACAGCCTGAATATAAGGCTTATCGTCGAGATTCAACGAATAGTACACCCACTTGCCTTTGCGTGTTTCATTCACTAGTGAGCCTGCCTTTAATTTGCGTAGGTGCTGGCTGGCGTTAGGTTGGGATACGCCTAAGAGGCCGACAATGTCGCAGACGCAAAGCTCGCGCTCTTTCAGGAGCGATAAAATCGTGAGCCGCGATTTGTCGCTTAGAAGCTTAAATTGTTCAGCCATTGCTTCGATTTGGTCCATGGGTTCTCCTTTCATCTAATATCTTCAATGATTGCCGATGACTTAAGATGTATTATAACATAAACATATAATGATTCAATTATATGAACGGCTTACGAGAAATAAATGTTTGATAAGTCCTGCCGCCAAGGAGACCATTCGGGACCCTTCTTCTCGAAGACGAACAGATCCAGCTCCTCCACCAGCTCCTTCATCAAATAGTTGCGCAGGAACGATACGTCGTTATCCAGCTCGCGCACCTCGAACATCATGTCGCGGCCGTACCTTTTTTCGATGTCTTCGAAGATTTTGTAGCCCAAGTAATATGGGTTAAGCTGCACCCGCGACGGAACGACGACGGAGGAATTTCAGCTTCGAGATGGAAGAGAAGCGTTTTATTTGATACTGTCATTGAGACTTTTACCGTTTATCCCATCTGGATTCGTCACCTTTGCAAGCTCGATTGGAAAAGTTTCATCAGGTGTCTTCTTATTGGCCAGTACTATTGGGAAAGCTCCGGCACTTCTGATGGAAGCCTACTCAGTGTACCAAGTGACAAAGTTCGGATGGCAGGGGAAGTTGATTTTACTACTCGCCGCCAGCTACTTCATTTTCTTAGCATGGAGAAAAACGAAGTAACGCCTCCCGCACAATAAGGAGAACCCGAGCAGGTTCAACCGAAAGGCATTATGAAACCCTCTGCCCAAAACATTCGTATTATCTTGATGTGTCTGTCTTATCATAATAAAATATTGGATAAGCATTAACTAAAAATTTCAGGAGGAAACATGGATCCCGAGCCCGAACGAGAAAATTTGTTGCAATTAATCAAGAAAGGCAATAAGTCATCCGCGATAGCGATGATTGGAAATGCGGTCATTGCGATTGCGAAAGGTATTGGTGCAGCTCTTAGTGGTAGCGGCGCGATGTTTGCATCAGCGATGCACTCCCTAGCGGATAGCATCAATCAAGGGTTTGTGTTCGTCGGAAGTATCCTTGCGGAGAAAAAGCCGACTCGGCGCTTCCCTACTGGATTTGGCCGAGTAATCAATATCTTCTGTATGATTGCTGTGATTGTAGTAACGATCATGGCGTACGAAACCATTCGTGAAGGCTTGCATTTAATTCAGCATCCAGCAAGTACAAGCGGGGCTTTATGGCTTAATGTATTCATCTTATTGTTAAACTTACTCATTGACGGTGGCATCCTCATTAAAGCAATGAAGGAAATCGTAAAGGAAGCTCGTGTAGAAACCAAAGGATTGTCCTACATTGCAGCGTCATTTAAAAACGTTGGCCGCGCGGCGCCGCCAACCCGATTGGTATTTTACGAGGACCTCGTTGCCGTCACAGGTGCGTTGCTGGCGATGATTGCCGTAGTAATCACCTCACTAACAGCAGCAGATATGATTGACGGTGTAGTAACGATTCTGATTGGCATCCTCATGGTTGGTGTTGCGTTTCGGGTAGGTTATGACAACATGGTTGGCCTAATCGGTGTAGCCGCTCCCCGCGATGTAGCCGAAAAGGTGACCAAGATTATCCTGTCTGATAAAGACGTTACGGACATCAACAGCATAAGGATCACTCAAGAAGGACGTTATTATCATGTTGATGCGATGATCGAATTGCGCAAAGGCTTATCTTTGGCCGATGCTGACGATATAAAATTCCGCATTCAAGATAAATTGATCGCCGATCCCGATATAACAGACGTAGTGTTAGGGATTATCGAGGACAACGGTGTAAAAAACTGGACCCCCGAATTGCTAAATGATTTTGCATAACGGATAAAGCTAAAAAATTTGCACGAAAAAGCTTGGTCGCCATTAAGGTTGCCAAGCTTTTTTCTTGTAATGCCCGCTTTTTCATTTACAATATCCCCCCTGGGGGGATAAAATCGACATCAAAAGGAGTGACTAAAAAGTGAGCGATAACCACCAACATAATCATCACCACCCGCATAAGCATACACAAAGCATCGTGAACCGATTAGCAAGAATTGAAGGCCATGTTCGTTCGGTAAAAGAGATGACCAAAGAAGGAAGAGATTGTTCCGAGATCTTATTGCAAATTGCAGCTGTACGCAAAGCCCTGGATAACACAGCAAAATTACTATTAAAAGATCACTTAGAGGGCTGTGTTGTGGATGCCGTTCACAAAGGTAATGAACATGAGGTGCTCGCTGATTTACACAAGGCGCTTGATCATTATTTAAAGTAAGGGGTGTGCAGATTGGATACCGAATCCATGCTTAAGCAAAATACAAGTACGAAACAAAAAATGTTTGTGGTACTTGCTCTTGCCGTCCCCGCAATGGTCGAAAATTTGCTGCAAACAATCGTCGGGTTTGTAGACACATTGTTTGTGGCGAAAATCGGTCTCGCGGAAGTAACCGCTGTGGGCATCTCCAATGCGATTCTCGCGGTTTACATGGCTATTTTTATGGCAATCGGGACGGGGACTTCGGCGCTTATTTCAAGGAGTATTGGTGCAAGAAATATTGAAAGGGCCAAATTGATCGCAAAACAATCCACATGGACTGCCATCATCGCGGGATTGTTATTTGGGCTCATTTCTTTATTTTTTGCAAAGCCGCTGCTTCAAATCATGGGTGCCGAACCACAAGTATTAGAGATTGCCGTTACGTACTTTACAATTGTTGCAGCGCCATCGGTGTTTATCTCCTTGATGCTCATTTTCGGAAGCATATTGCGTGCGGCGGGAGATACCAAAACACCGATGAAAGTCAGCATCTGGATCAATATTTTACATATCGTGCTCGATTACGTTCTTATTTTTGGGATGATGGGTTTTAGCGGCTGGGGGATTGCTGGAGCCGCGTGGGCGACCGTCATTGTAAGGGTTATGGGTGCCATTGCTCTTTATTTTTACATCAAGAGAACTCCGTTGTCTTTTTCGATATTTTCAGGATTTTCGTTTAACGAACATACCAAAGCATTGCTCAAGTTATCTACGCCAGCAGCCATAGAACGGTTAATTATGCGCCTAGGGCAAGTTTTATATTTCGGGCTTATTGTTCAAATTGGCACCAATACGTTCGCCGCGCATACGGTTGCTGGAAACATTGAGATCTTCTCCTATATGCCCGGTTATGGGCTGGCGGTGGCCGCAACCACATTGGTGGGCCAAAACCTCGGCGCCAACCAAAAACGGCAAGCTTATGTATATGGGATGCTGACAACTGGGGTCGCGGTTGCTTTTATGTCCTTTGTGGGCGTGATCTTATTTTTCTTCTCTCCCTACTTTGCAACCTGGTTTACTTCGGATCACAGCGTCATTGAGATGGTATCAACCGCATTAAAAATTGACGCCATCGCCCAGCCCTTTCTTGCGGTTGGTTTAGTGCTTGCAGGGGCTCTCCAAGGTGCGGGAGATACAAAGAGCCTGATGTACTCGACAGCGATTGGTATGTGGGTTATTCGTGTGGTCGGGGTATATGTACTGGGAATTCAATTCGGCATGGGAATCGCGGGAGTATGGCTGTCCATCGCCATAGATCTTTTTGTTCGAGCAGTTTATTTATTTTACCGATTTAGAAAGCAGCTATCTTAAAGAGACGGCGGGATTCCCCATGGGTAGCTGGAAAAGAGGGACATATCAATAACGGCGTTTACCAATACAGTGTTCCCCGTTCTGCCGAAGAGGTAAATCCCGTTGCCCGTACTTTGCGTGATAATCATATAACAGTGACAGCCGTAATTAATCACATGTTGCACGAAAATCCACGACTTTTCTTCATGCATTTTTGGGCAAAGGGCGACTCAATAAGTTAACCAAAGGACTCCGTCTGGCTCTGGCTAAAATCGTATCCCACTGACTAACGGCAACGATAGTTCACGACAATTTTAAGGCTGCCGCCAAATAGGGCGGCTTTTTTTGTTTTCAAAACATAAAAAAGGCATTGACGGTGGCATCACTCTGGGAGTCCCGTCCGCTTTTAGGAAAAACTAGCGATATGATCATAAATTAATTTATTTGTTCCCGTCGGCACCGCTCCATTGCCCGAAGATGCAGAACCGTTTGATATACCGGGCGTCCGTTTATCCCATCGAAGGAATCACAGTACATTCCACACGATGCTGACAGAATTCAATCTTCATGACCCTGTTTTGGAGCGATTGGCTCGAATTGTCGATGAAGCCGACACAGTGCAGGAAGTTGTCTTTGAATCTGTGGCTCCTGGGCTTGATTACATTTGCGACGGCATACGCTTAATTAGCCCTGATGATGAAACGGCACTTGAAAGAGGCCGTTTGGTTTATGAGGCCTTGTACAAACAATTATCATTAGAATAAAATGTGGTGTTTTTTAAAAAAAGACTTGCGGCCACTGACCGCAAGTCTTTTTCCAGTTATTTATTTTGAAGGCTGCAATGAAATGGGGTGTTTGTTTTATAAGAATCTCCTATGATGCTTCTTCCCGTCGAACGTGAACACAATCGGCTTGCCTTCGACCACCGTCTCCAGATGCACGGTTTTGTTCCACAGCTCATAGACGGATGGCAGCGTGCGCTCGAGGTGCTTCATATCTAGCTCCACACCCTCATAAGCGTGCTTCAGGTAAAGCTCGCCGTTGCGCAGATAATCTCCGTCGTATACTTTGATTACGGGGATGCCCCCGTTCACCCTCGAAGCGGCCAGTTGATCGCGAACTTGTTCCCATGCTTTATCGGTAATGAGCCATTCGGGGCCTTTCTTCTCGAAGACGAACAGATCCAGCTCCTCCACCAGCTCCTTCGTCAAATAATTGCGCAGGAACGATACGTCGTTGTCCAGCTCGCGCACTTCGAACAAGTGGTCTCGCCCGAACCTTTTTTCGATGTCTTCGAAGATTTTGTAGCCCAAGTAATATGGGTTAAGCTGCACTCGCGACGGAACAACGACGGAGGAGTTCAGCTTCGAGTACTCAATGGTCTCCTCCGAAGTAAGGTCCAGCTCGCGCATGATGCGGGTGTGCNTCGCGACGGAACAACGACGGAGGAGTTCAGCTTCGAGTACTCAATGGTCTCCTCCGAAGTAAGGTCCAGCTCGCGCATGATGCGGGTGTGCCAGTACGAAGCCCAGCCTTCGTTCATGATTTTGGTTTCCATTTGCGGCCAAAAGTACAGCATTTCATCGCGCAGCACGGATAAAATGTCCCGCTGCCACTCCTCCAAATCACGGGCGTATTGCATGATAAACCAAACAATATCCTTATCCGGCTCGGCGGGAAACCGTTTCTTTTCAGCCGATTGGTTGGCAGTGCTTGATTCCGCTTTTTTGTCCAGATCCCACAAATCTTCATATGGCGACGAGGGGGCTGGAGGGGTTTTCACCGAAGAGGCGTTACCCGCCTCCGGGGATCGCGTGGAGCGATCCCTCCGGAATTTGGACGGGTCCACATTCTCTTGAATGGCCAGAGCCGCATCCAAAAATTTTTCAACCCGGTCCGTTCCAAATTCGATTTCATATTGACGGAACCGGTCCGCCGCGGACGCCATCCGCTCCACCATGTCCCGATTCGTTCTCCCAAAGTGTGCATTATTCTTGAAAAAGTCGCAATGAGCAAGGACGTGCGCGACAATGAGCTTGTTTTGGATCAGCGAATTACCTTCAAGCAAGAAAGCATAGCACGGGTTGGAGTTGATGACGAGCTCGTAAATTTTCGATAGTCCGAGGTCGTAGTGCGTCTTCATTTTGTGAAACGCTTTGCCGAAGCTCCAATGGCTGAAGCGGGTCGGCATGCCGTAAGCGCCAAAGGTGTAAATGATATCGGCAGGGCATATTTCGTACCGCATCGGATAAAAATCGAGCCGGAAATCGCGCGCTACATGAGTGATTTCCTCAATCGCCTTCTCCAGCTCTATCATTTCGCTTGGCTCCATTCGCGTCACCTCGCGTTTTAGATTTTAAGGTTTTCCCGTTATTTCGCGGGAGCGGCTTGCCTTGCAAAGAAAGTGCGCAGCGCTTGGTGTACCTCTCCTTTTTCACGAATGATACTGTATTTGAAGCCCGGATTGTGAATGCTGCGATAGGCGGACATTAAGGTGCTGTTGCGGTTATATTGGTTTACTTCCCCGTATCCGAAAATATTGCTGACCTTGAGCAGCTCGCCGATCAGCTTCACGCACCGGTCGTTGTCGCTCGTCAGGTTGTCTCCGTCGGAAAAGTGGAACGGATAAATGTTGTACTGTGCGGCCGGGAACCGTTTTTCAATGGTTTCGAGCGCTTTTACATAGGCGGAAGAGCAAATGGTGCCTCCGCTCTCGCCCTTCGTAAAAAACTCTTCCTCGGTAACCTCTTTCGCCTCCGTGTGATGGGCGATGAACACAATTTCGACATGCTCATACTTTCTGCGCAAAAACCGGGTCATCCAGAAGAAAAAGCTGCGCGCGCAATATTTTTCGAACGATCCCATCGAGCCCGAAGTGTCCATCATTGCGATAATAGCCGCGTTGGAGGCCGGTTTGACGGTAATTTCCCACGTTTTAAACCGCAGATCGTCAGGGGTGATGTCCCCGAACCCGGCTTTTCCTTGGGTCGTATTGCGGCGCAAATTTTCAAGGAGAGTCCGTTTTTTGTCGATGTTGGCCATCATGCCCTTTTTGCGGACGTCGGTGAAGCGGATTTTTTCGGTGGTCAGCTCTTGCTTCTGAGTTTCCCGCAGATTGGGCAGCTCCCAGTCCTCGAACAACACGTTCTCCATCTCTTCAATATCCACATCGGCTTCATACACGTCTTCGCCCGGGGAATCCCCCGCACCTTGGCCTTTGCCGGGACCGTCGGCCGCGGAGCCCGCAGGATCCCTTCCGAGCACATCTCCTACTTTGGTGTCTCCGTCGCCTTGGCCTACGTGTTTGCTTTTGCCGAAGTTGTAGCGGAATCGATATTCGTCTAAGCTCCGCATCGGCACTCGAACCTGCTTGCGCCCGTCGGAGAGAATAATGCTTTCGTCGGAAACCAGATCGGGCAGGTTGCTCTTCAGTGCGTCGCGGATCTTTTGCTGGTGGCGCGTTTGATCTTGATAGCCTTTACGATGGAGGGACCAATCTTCGCGAGAGACGATAAACAGCGGTTCTGTCATAAGCGATTCCTCCTTTTAACGAACAGTATATTCGAGAGCGAGCCAAGAATTGCTTTATAAATGCCGTCATATGGAGGGAAACCTGAAATCGTTTCAGGGAATTCCCTGAGCCGCGGCTGAGGAACTATATCGAAAACATGCCTTCCAACCCTAACCATATTTCAGGAAAATGCTATGGCGTTTTCAGTGGTTCTCCCGATACGAAAGCGGCTTGCAAGGCGGTATGATTAAGCCATAGAAAACGAGGAGCTGATCGAAGATGATGTTTAACTGGGTTAGAAATAATAAGTATGCTGCGCTGATCGTAACGTTGATTCGTCTCTATGTCGGGTACGAGTGGATAACGGCAGGCTGGCACAAAATTACGGGCGGGTTCAGCGCGGAGGGCTTCCTGAAAGGGGCGATCGCGAACCCGGTGGTCGATAAAGCGACCGGCGAATTGGTTTACCCGACGAATATCGCCTTCTTGGAGCATTTTGCGCTGCCGAATGTGAAGCTGATCAACGTCATGATTCCGTACGGCGAATTCCTGGTCGGGCTCGGATTGCTCATCGGTGCGTTGACGACGGCGGCTATGTTCTTCGGCCTGATGATGAACTTTATGTTCCTCTTCGCCGGAACAGTAAGCACGAACCCGTGGCTGGTACTGCTCGGCGTGGTAATCTTGGTCGCCGGGCGCAACGCAGGCAAATTCGGCGCCGACTACTATGTGCTGCCGTACTTGGGCAAGTTGTTTAAGGCGGAGCGCGGCGGCCGAACGGCCGGCGGTCATGCGGCGGGACGATAAATAACGGTAAGGGGCGGATCGACACGTGAGTGTCGGTCCTTTTTTTCTACGACGGCATGAATAACTAACAGGAATTTCCTGAAG
>NZ_JAQZSG010000012.1 GCF_028745515.1 Paenibacillus thermotolerans
AGATCCACCATCGTGCTCTCCCCAACTTTTATGCAAGGCTAGTGCCTGTAGTGTTGCTATTTTCGGTCCGGCTAATAAAAGTACAGCGGATCCACGCCCTTCCGCCGAAGCGGAGATGCTGTTCCCGCCTTCGGCACAGTCGCCGAAAAATCGGCCGGCTGCTTCAACGGCCGCTTCACTCTCGACTCCTCCGCATCTTTTAGTTAATGCAGCTTGCGGAACCGGTCCGGCGGAATGCCGACATGCTTTCGGAATGTCGCCACGAAATGGCTTTGATCGCGAAACCCGGCCTTCGCCGCGATTTCCTTGACGGTGAATTCGCTTGAGCCGACAAGCATTTCCTTCGCTTTGCGGATGCGCAGATGAATGAGATACGCGTACGGCGAAAGGCCGAACGTCTCTTGAAAAATCGCGTTCACCCGCCGCGGCGACAGCTGCATAACGGAGGCGAGCGTGCCGAGGCCGATTCCGGCGTCATGGTAATGAAGCTCCATCCATTCGAGCAGCGGCTTGATTTGTTCCAAATTCGCGGTGGTCCCGGCGCGGCCGCCGAGCTGCCCGTACCGGCTCAGCAGCAGCAGAAAGCGGTACGTCTCGGAGGACACGTCGATCCCGAATATGTCGTCACCCGACTCCAATCGGTCCAGCAGCGGATCGATCCACCCGGTTAACGGCGCGTCTTGCCGCCAGTGGAAAACGGTCGATTCGTGGATGCCGACGGATGAAAGAATGCTTTCTACCGCAGGCCCGCCGAACGTGACATATTTCGTGCCCCAGACGCCGGATTGGGCCGCATAAGCATGAGGAACGCGAGGGAACAGCAGCACGCCCGTACGGAACGGCAGCGGCGACGTTTTGCCGCCGAAGGCGATGCTGCCTTCGCCGTCCTCCGTTTGAAACCAATGAAAGTACGGGTAGCCGTCGGGACGGACGATCGTTTCTTGATTCGGATTGTGGCCGACGCTTTCCACGATGATCGGAAGCAAGTAGGCGTCGGAAGGCGTTAAAGCGAATCTGCGGTGAGGCTTGTCCATCGTTGTCCGGCTCCCTCTCCAGTTCCATATTCTTATACTCCTATAGAATAATATTATATTTATCGCGTCTTTTTTCAATATTACAATGAACTTATATTTATACAAGGGGGTTGCTGTCAAATGATTAACGATAAACTTCCGAAGATCTGGTACGGCGGGGATTACAATCCCGAGCAGTGGGAGGCGGACGTGTGGGCCGAGGACATCCGGATGTTCAAGCTCTCCGGCATCGATGTCGCAACGCTTAACGTGTTCTCTTGGGCGCTGAATCAGCCGAATGAAGACAGCTACGACTTCGCATGGCTCGACGAAACGATGGACAGGCTGTATAACAATGGGATTTACATCTGTTTGGCGACCGGCACCGGAGCTCATCCCGCGTGGATGGCCAAAAAATACCCCGACGTGCTCCGAGTCGACTATCAGGGACGGAAGCGGAAGTTCGGCGGCCGCCACAATTCGTGCCCGAACAGCCCGACCTACCGGAAATACGCGCAGCGGCTGGCGGCTAAGATGGCGGAACGTTATAAGGATCATCCCGGCCTCCTTATTTGGCACGTTTCGAACGAGTACGGAGGCTATTGCTATTGCGAACGATGCGAAGAGGCGTTTCGCGGCTGGCTGAAGCAGCGTTACGGCACGCTGGAGAAGCTGAACAAAGCTTGGAACACCCGTTTTTGGGGCCATACGTTCTACGATTGGGACGAGATCGTTGTCCCGAACGAGCTGAGCGAGGAATGGGGCGGCAGCCGGACGAATTTCCAAGGAATTTCGCTCGATTACCGCCGCTTTATGTCTCACAGCCTGCTAGAATGCTATAAGCTTGAGTACAACGAGCTGAAAAAAATCACCCCAAACATCCCGGTAACTACGAATTTGATGGGGACGTACCCGGAGCTCGACTATTTCGAATGGGCGAAGCATATGGACGTCGTGTCGTGGGACAATTACCCGTCCGTCGATACGCCGTTCAGTTATACGGCGATGGTGCACGACCTAATGCGCGGTTTAAAGCAAGGCCAACCGTTCATGCTGATGGAGCAAACGCCGAGCCAGCAAAACTGGCAGCCGTACAATTCTCTGAAACGTCCGGGCGTTATGCGGCTTTGGAGCTATCAGGCCGTTGCGCGCGGCGCGGATACGGTCATGTTCTTCCAGCTTCGCCGCTCGATCGGCGCATGCGAGAAATATCACGGCGCCGTCATCGAGCATGTCGGGCACGAGCATACCCGCGTGTTCCGGGAATGCGCCGAGCTGGGGGCGGAGCTGCAAAGGCTGTCGGACCGCATACTGGATGCGAGAGTGGAAGCGAAGGTTGCGATCGTATTCGACTGGGAAAACCGGTGGGCCGTCGAGCTTTCGAGCGGACCGTCCGTGGCGCTCAAATATGTGAATGAAGTGTACAAATACTACGACGCATTGTTTCAGCAGGGCATTCAAGCCGATATGATCGGCGTGGAGGCGGATCTGAGCCAGTATGACGTCGTGATCGCCCCGGTGCTGTACATGATCAAGCCCGGCTATGCGAAGAAGGTGGAGCGTTTCGTCCGCGGCGGAGGGACGTTCTTGACGACGTTCTTCAGCGGCATTGTGAACGAGTCCGACCTCGTAACGACGGGAGGTTACCCGGGCGAGCTTCGCAAGCTGCTCGGCATATGGGCGGAGGAAATCGACGCGCTGCTGCCGGATCAGCGGAATCAAATCGTCATGAAGCGCCCGCTCGGCACCTTAAACGGCTCATACGAATGCGGCCTGCTGTGCGATTTGATCCACCTGGAGGGAGCGGAGGCGGTAGCCGAATACGGAGCCGATTTTTACCAAGGGATGCCGGTCGTTACCGTCAACCGGTTTGGGGAAGGGCAGGCATGGTATGTCGCGACCAGTCCGGAGCCGTCATTCCTGCAAGGGCTGCTCGGCGGCATATGCCGGGAGAAGGGCGTTCAGCCGCTGCTCCGTCCGGTTGCCGGCTTGGAGGCGTCCCGAAGGACGAAGGACGGCAAACATTTGCTGTTCCTGCTGAATCATAACCCCGAGTCCGTTACGGCGGAGCTGCTTTCCGGCGGAACGCGTTATACCGACCTATTGACCGGTCGAACCGTAGAGGGTAAAGCGGAAGTCCCGGGCAGAGGAGTCATGATTTTGTCCGAATAGTCAAGAAGTGGGACCGATCAACGTGCGAGATCCAGAGCCCGAAGGCAGTAAACGAAACAGAGCCCGGATTCGTCCGGGCTCTGTTTTCGTATCGAGCGGCAGAACATTATTTGTACGTAACGCCTTCCGTGTACCGGTTGACCGCGTTCCACAGCAAATATTCGTCGACGCCGTTGTCGTTCAGCGCGCGGATTTGCTCCTCGATCTCATGCTTGCCGTAACGGATGTACCCTTTTACCCATGAGGCGGTAAAATCTTGGATCCAAGGCCGGACCAGCGGCTTGAAATCGCCGAGCGGCTCCAGCTTCTTATGCGTATCCTTCGTCGCTCCCGCAATCGTCGTATAAGGAGCTGCGTCCGGCACCTTGGAGCCGAACCAGCCGGTCGTATAGTGGCTCGGATAAATCATCGGGGAAATGACGTCGACGTATTTGGAAATTTTCTCGAAATCTTGGCCGATGCCTTCCGCTGCGGGCACGGACGCCGCATAGCCGAATATGTCGACCGATACTCTAACGCCAAGCGGCGAGAGCTGCTCTTTGGCGTATTTGACGAAGTCCGCGACGACTTCGATCCGCTTGCGCTCGTCGTGGACATACTGGAGCGTATCGGCTTTCTTCTCGAAGCCTTCCGGGAAACGGACGTAGTCGAATTGAATCTCTTTAAAGCCGAGCGCCGCGGCTTCTTTCGCCACACGGACGTTGTAGTCCCACACTTCCTTCATGTACGGGTTGACGAAGGAATCTCCCTTTCCGTTCTCCCATACGGTGCCGTCCGGTTTTTTGTAGGAAAGGTCGGGACGCTTGGCTGCGAGCACGCTGTCCTTGAACACGACGACGCGGGCGATCGGATAAACGTCATGCGCCTTAAGCGTTTCCATCAGCTGCGCGGGATCTTTAATGATTTTTTTCGTCGTATCCAGCCGCTGGAGCTCCGGGTCGTTCGTAGGGTATGTAATATACCCCCAGTCGTCTTTGACGTCGATGACCAAACTGTTCAGCTCCGTCTCGTCGAGCAGCTTGAGCAGCGTCTGGAGTCGGGCTCCGCCGGCACTGTGCGCCGTCGCGTAGACGCCTTTGACTTTGGGGGCGTCCGGCTGAGGATCGGCCTTCTCCACCATCGGAATGCCGGACGATCCGGTTTGCGCATAGACGGCGGCTTGCCGGGCCTGCTCCGAAGCCTTCATGATTTCGTCCCATGACACATCGGCCGTTGCGGTTGTCGATCCGCCGACCAGCAGCAGCAGCGCTGCCAAAATACTTTCCATACACGTTTCCCCTTTTCTTGCAATCTATCACCATTATATGACAAGTTTCATAGGCCTTACAGTGGATTTTAGTCCCAAGTTGTCGGTATTTGTCGTAAAATTTTATATGCTCGTTGTGTACATGATCGGATTTGAGTACGATTAGATTTTATTAGATGAAATCATTCATTGATTCGGATTAGGAGCGGCCAAATGATCAAACAATTGAATGTTGTAAAAGGGCTACAAGCGTTCTACTATGCGCAAAATGCGGTCTTTCTTCCGTATTTGCCGCTTTATTTCGCAGCGAAAGGATTTTCGGCGGCGGAGATCGGAGTCATGATGATGGCGGGCCCGTTCGTCGCCGTCTTTGCGCAGCCGGTATGGGGGTTTGTCAGCGACAAGCTCCAAACGGTTCGAAACATCGTTGCGATTCTTTGGGTATTGGCTTTTCTGAGCGGGCTCGGGGTGTTCGTATCGAACGGGTTTGCCGCCGCATTTCTTTTTATAACGCTCCATTACTTTTTTGTTATGCCGTCTTCCCCGCTATTAGACTCACTTACGATTCGAACGGCGGAAATGTCGAGGGTCAGTTACGGCGCCGTTCGGCTGTGGGGCTCGATCGGCTTTTCGGCGGCGGCAGTGCTTACGGGAGTCATTCTTATGCTAATCGGCGGAGTAGGGAAGCTGCAATGGATTTATGTCACCGTCTGGATTTTTCCGCTGGCGCTGCTGCTATTACTGAAAGACGTCGGGACCGGCGCGCCCCCGATTACGCTCTCGTCTCTGTCGGCCATGCTTCGCAACAAGTCGTTCTTGTGGTTTTTGCTGCTTGTGTTTGTCATGATGCTGCCGCACCGGATGAACGACAGCTTTCTCGGCTTGTATATGAAGGAGCTTGGAGCCGGCGAGCAGCTGATCGGCATGGCTTGGGCGCTGGCCGCTTTGAGCGAGGTGCCGGTTTTTGCGCTGCTGCACCGGTATATGCGCAATATCCATGAGTTTGCGCTTCTGGGCATTGTCGGGTTGCTGTTCGTGATCCGATGGGGGCTGTTCGCCGTAACGGATCGTCCCGAAGTGCTGTTTATTATGCAGCTGGGCCATTCGGTAACGTTCGCCGCCTTCTGGGTAACGGCGGTCGCCTATGCGGTTCGCGTCGTGCCGCCTCAGCTGCGCTCGACAGGCCAATCGCTGCTCTCTGCGGTATTTATCGGACTCTCCGGCATCACCGGCGGTATTTTCGGAGGCTGGTTGGAGCGGTGGGGCGGTTATCCTTCCGCTTATGCGGCGGGAGCCGTATTGGCGGGCGTTGCGGGCATCGCCTTCCTCGCTACGCATGCGGCGGCCCGGAGGGGCGGTTCGCGGGCGGGAGAGGAAAGCTTGTAAAATGCAGGGTAAGATTGTCCGTTTCCGTGCATACTAACGAAAGGTTCGAACCCAAATAAAGGGAGCTAGGCCTTTCGTCCGTAGTGATTCCAAAAAGTTCGACAAATTTTATGACGAAAAACCCGTTTTGTTGTAAAAATAAGTCCACAAATCGACCTGTTTCGTTTATAATAAAAAAGGTTTGGACATATACACATTCCATAGGGGGCATGGGTAATTTGAACACAGGTAAATTGAAAAAAGGATTACTGGGCTTTGCGGCGTTCACGCTTGTTCTCGGCTTGCTCGCAGGCTGCGGAAATAAGGAAGCCGGCGACAAAGGCGGCGCAGGCGGAGAAAAGCCTAACTTTAAGATCGGAATGGTTACGGACTCCGGCACCATCGACGACAAATCGTTCAACCAAGGCACATGGGAAGGCTTGAAGAAGGCTGCCGACGAGCTTGGCATCGACAAAAAATACTTGAAGCCGGCCGGCACGACCGAAGCGGACTACATGAAGGAAATCGGCAACCTGTACGATGCGGGCTTCAAATTCATCGGCGCGCCGGGCTTCAAATTCGAAACGGCTATTTTCCATGCCCAAGACAAATATCCTGACGCGAAATTCGTCATTATCGACGGAAATCCGCACTCCGGCGACTACAATCCGGTAGTGAAAGACAACACGGTATCGATCTTCTTCGCAGAGCATGAGTCCGGCTTCCTTGCGGGCGTTGCGGCTGCGGTCGAATTGAAAGAAGGGGAAGCGGCTTTCATCGGCGGCATGGAAATTCCGGCCGTTCAGAAGTTTAACTGGGGCTTCCAGCAAGGTCTTGCTTACGCGAACGAAAACTACGGCACGAATATGACGATTAAGAAAGAAAACGTCGTATATGAAGGCAGCTTCGACAACGTGGCGGGCGGCCAGCAATTGGCGGCTCAAATGTACGACCGCGGCGTGAAGGTCATCTTTGCTGCTGCAGGCGGCGTAGGCGTCGGCGCGATCAACGAAGCGAAAACCCGCGCAACGAACGGCGAGCAAGTATGGGTTGTCGGCGTTGACGTTGACCAATACGCAGACGGCATCTATGACGGCGACAAATCGGTTATTTTGACTTCCGCGACGAAGAAAATCGACACGGCTGCATATGACATGGTTATCGCAGAAAGCAAGGGCGAATTCCCTGGCGGCCAAATCTTGACGTTCGACGCGAAGAACGACGGCATCGGCCTTCCGGCGGAAAACCCGAACCTCGGCGACGATACGAAATCGAAGGTTGCAGAAGTATATGAGAAGCTTAAGAGCGGCGACATTAAAGTTGCGGCGGAGCAAGGAAGCTTGATTAAGTAAGAAAGCGGAACAACCGAATACAAAAAAGACGGTCTCACCGTCTTTTTTTGTATTCGGAAGCTCAGGCTGAGATCACCATTAATTATCGGCAAGGGAGAATCATTCCATGGATTATGCGGTTGAGATGCTTGGGATTCGGAAGGAATTTCCGGGTATCGTCGCCAACGACGATATTACGCTCCGTTTGAAGCGCGGCGAAATCCACGCCCTGCTGGGAGAGAACGGCGCGGGCAAGTCGACACTCATGAGCATCCTGTTCGGTATGTATCAGCCCGATCGAGGATCGATTAAGGTCAGCGGCAAGGAAGTCCGGATCGGAAACCCGAACGTAGCGAATAAACTGGGCATTGGCATGGTTCACCAGCATTTTAAATTGGTCGAAAACTTTACCGTGACCGAAAACATTATTCTCGGAAGCGAGCCGAGAGGGTGGTTCGGGCTGAAGCTGGATGTGGACACCGCAAGCAAGCGAATCGAGCAGCTGTCGAAGCAGTACGGCCTCGATGTCGATCCGTACGCCAAGATCGAAGACATTTCCGTAGGCATGCAGCAGCGCGTCGAAATATTGAAGATGCTGTATCGGGATGCGGAGGTATTGATATTCGACGAGCCCACCGCCGTGCTTACGCCTCAGGAAATTCAAGAGCTCGGCGCCATTATGCGCAATTTGATCCGGGAAGGCAAATCCATCATTCTCATCACTCATAAGCTGAAGGAAATTAAGGCGTACGCAGACCGCTGCACCGTCATTCGCCGCGGCAAGACGATCGGAACCGTAGAGGTGGCCGAGACGAACGAAGCGACTATGGCGGAAATGATGGTAGGCCGGCGCGTTACCTTTAAGGTGGAGAAGAAGAAGGCGGCTCCCGGCGACACCGTTCTCAAGGTGGAATCGCTTACAGTAACGAACCGGAGGAGCATCGCTTTGGACCGTTTTTCGCTTGAAGTCCGCGCCGGCGAAATTGTCGGCATTGCGGGAGTGGACGGCAACGGGCAATCCGAGCTGGTGGAGGCGATTACCGGGCTCCGCAAGGCGGATTCCGGAGCGGTATATTTGAACGGACAAGACTTGACCCGCTTGCCGATTCGAAAGCGAATCGAGAAGGGCGTCGGACATATACCGGAGGACCGTCAAAAGCGCGGACTTGTGCTCGATTACACGCTCGCTGAAAATATGGTGCTTGAGGTGTATTACAAGCAGCCGTTCAGCAGCGGAGGCTTCTTGAACAAGCAGTCCATTCAAGACTACGCGAAGCGCATTCTGGAAAGCTTCGACGTTCGCTCCGGACAAGGCGCCGTATCGATTACACGGTCGCTGTCGGGCGGAAACCAGCAGAAAGCGATCATCGGCCGGGAAATCGAGCTGAATCCGGACCTGCTGATCGCCGTTCAACCGACTCGCGGCTTGGACGTCGGTTCGATCGAGTATATTCACAAACGGCTCATCGAGCAGCGGGACAAAGGGAAAGCGGTATTGCTCGTCTCGCTCGAGCTGGATGAAGTGATGAACGTTTCCGACCGGATCGCGGTCATGAACAAAGGCGAGCTGGTCGGCATCGTGCAGGCGGACGAGACGAACGAGAACGAACTGGGCCTTATGATGGCCGGTGTAAGAAAGGGAGAAGTCGCTCATGAATAACGCAATCGTATCGCTCTTGGCCGTCGTATTCGGCCTTGTAGCCGGCGCCCTCCTGATGGCGATCACCGGTCATAATCCGATAGAAGGCTTCGGGTATTTGCTCCAAGGCGGGCTCAAAAATGCCGAACGGATCGGCAATACGCTGGCGACGGCCACCCCGCTCGTCATGACCGGCCTTTCCGTCGCTTTCGCTTTCCGGACGGGACTGTTCAACATCGGTGCGGCCGGCCAATTTTTGATCGGAGGGTTTTGCGCGACGGCCGTCGGCCTGACGCTGGATTTGCCGAAGGCGGCGCTGCTGCCGATCATGATCGCGGCCGGAATTGCCGGCGGCGCGTTGTGGGCGGTTATTCCCGGTTTGTTAAAGGCGAGATTCAACGTGCACGAGGTCGTTTCGACCATTATGATGAACTGGATCGCATATTGGACCGTGTATTACGCGGTACCGGGCTATTTTAAAGGACAATTTCTCGAAACGGAATCGAGGCCGCTGTCGGAAGCCGCATCCCTGAAAGTGCCTTTCCTGTCGCAGATGTTCGGCGGCTCCTATATCAACCTCGGCCTATTTCTTGCCATCATCGCCGTAATCGTCGTTGCTTTCGTCATCGATAAGACAACGCTCGGTTACGAGTTGAAAGCCGTCGGGTTCAATAAGCACGCGGCGGAATATGCGGGGATCAAGGTAAACCGCAGCGTCGTCATCTCGATGGTCATCGCCGGCGCGCTTGCCGGCCTTGGCGGAGTGGCGCAATATGCGGGCAACGCAAACAACATTCAGATCGGCATCTTGCCGTCCCAAGGCTTTGACGGCATCGCGGTGGCGCTGCTTGGCGCGAATAACGCTTTCGGGGTGCTGCTTGCGGCGATCTTCTTCGGCATTCTGTACTCGGGCCGCGGCTTCATGAGCGCTATGACCGAGGTGCCGCCGGAAATTGCCGATTCCATTATTGCGATCATCATTTACTTTGCCGCTACCAGCGTTCTGATCGAACGGCTGATTCGCCGGTTCAGAGGCCGCAGAGCTCGGCAAGCGGCCGATCCGGCACGCGCCGCGAAGGGGGAATAAACACATGTGGACGGTATTTCAACAAATTATACCTTACGCCATCGTCTTTACGATTCCCCTCCTCATTACGGCGCTAGGCGGATTGTTCAGCGAACGAAGCGGAATCGTCAATATCGGATTGGAAGGACTTATGGTCGTCGGAGCGTTTGCGGGGGCATTCGTCATTTACCGTTTGCAGGTATTGTATCCCGGGAAACCGTTTATTTTATGGCTCGGTTTGCTGGCGGCCGTCGTAATCGGCATTTTGTTTTCGCTGCTGCATGCTTTCGCGAGCATTAATTTGAGCGCCAACCAGGTTATCAGCGGTACGGCGATCAACATGATTGCGGGAGCGATCACGGTGTTCTTCTCCAGAAATATGACCGGAAGCGGCAATATCCGCATCCAAACCGGATTTATGCGGAAAAATGTACCGTTATTGTCCGACATTCCGATCATCGGCAAACTGTTTTTTACGAATACGTATATGACAACGTGGGTTGTTATTGCGCTGCTTGTCGTCAGTACGTTCGTGCTTTACAAAACGCCGTTCGGGCTTCGCCTCAGAGCATGCGGCGAGCATCCGCACGCGGCTGAGGCGGCCGGCATCAACGTGAGCCGGATGCGGTATATCGGCGTCATGATTTCAGGCGCATTCTCCGCGCTTGGGGGCGCCATCATCATCGTGACGTACTCCGGCGAGTTTACAGGCACCGTCGCGGGCCTCGGCTTCCTCGCGCTGGCATCGCTTATCTTCGGGCAGTGGAGGCCGCTGGGCGTGCTCGGAGCGACGTTATTTTTCGGTATCGCCAGCACGATCGCGAACGTGTCGCAAGTCATACCGTCGCTCGCCGTCGTACCGCCGTTTATTTTAAAGGCGTTCCCGTACGTGGTGACGCTCATTGCGCTCATTCTTTTCTCGAAGTCGTCCCAGGCGCCTAAGGCAGCCGGGGAGCCGTTCGATCCGGGGAAAAGGTAGGCATAAAAAACGCTTCGCTGCTCTTCGGGGCAGTGAAGCGTTTTTATATGCTGTGCTTGTTTGGTGTGTTGCACGCAGGCGATAGCACCAACTTTTGGTGCTGACGCCGGGGCGTCCCCGTTATCCGGTTCGCGCCGCCGAAGTTAACGGAACGAAATGTCCGCTAAAAACCGCCTCACCCCTAAAAGCTGTGAATTAACGGAACACGTTGTCCGCTAATCGCCCGAAAACCGCCAATTACCGGCGATTCAAGCGAATTAACGGACATCCGGTTCCGCTAATGAGCCCTTTTACCCGGTTTCGACAAAATTAGCGGATATCCGGTTCCGTTAGCGCGAAAGCGATTAGCGTCAGCTCCTTTACATTTTCATTCCTGGTGGTATCCGCATGGCACCGGCTTAATCCCGCCTAAACAGCCCCATGACGCCGACCGTTTCGACGACGTTGACGAACGCGTTCGGATCGACTTCCCGAATGCTTTTTTGCAGCTCCGCAAGCTCGTACTTCGTCGTCACGGTCATCAGCATGTGGTTTTCCTTTTGAGTATATGCGCCTTGCGTTTTGATCACCGTAACACCTCGAGGCACGCTCAGCAGATGTTGCAGCATCTTTTCCTTTTTCGCGGTTACGATAAAGGCGGTTATTTTGATATGGCGGATATGGATGACGTCGATGATACGGCCGGCGACAAAGATGCTGAGCATCGAATAAAGCGCCAAGTCCCAATTGTTCTGGGACAGCCCGAGCGCAACGATTACAAAGCCGTTCAGGGCAAAAAGAAACCCTCCGAGCGGGAAATCGCGCTTCCGGGTAACAATCGAGCCGACGATGTCAAAGCCCCCTGTCGAGCCGCCGGCGCGAAACGAAAGCCCGGTACCGATGCCGATCAAGACGCCTCCGAACACGGAAGCGATCGTCGGATCCTGGTTAAACCGGATTTCCGGAATAAGCTGCATGGCAATCGTTGTGACGGTTACCGACAAGAAGCTTAAACCTACAAACCGGTGGCCTAGTATGATCCAGCCCCAAATAAAAAGCGGGGCATTTAGCACAAAATAGAGGAAGCCGATATTCCATCCAGACACGTACCCGATCAGCATGGAAATGCCGGAAACGCCTCCGGAGAGAATTTGGTGCGGAATTAAAAAAGCGTTGAAGCCTGCCGCCGCAAGGACCGCGCCACCGATAATGTAAACATATTCGCGCAAGCTTCGTAACAATGCATTCACGTATGTGTCACCTCAAATGTATTATACGGCTTTTTGCGAATCTGCCCAAACTGGAAATGAAAAGTTTTCATGTGTTATAATAAGCGTAATATTCTTAAGTACGCTAGTATTTTCCGAATGGAAAATGCTTTTTTTAAGATACAGGATGTATCAACATGATCGGAATTGTGCGGTTCCATGAGGGTGCGGATGTTTGGTCTGAAGCGGCTTAAGAGTACGTTACTCAAGACCAAAGTTGAAGGAGTATGAAGAGATTGAAAAATTTTAACGAGTTCGGCTTGGAGCAGAAAGTACTTCGAGCCATTACGGAGATGGGCTTTGAGGAGTCTACGCCGATCCAAGAGAAAGCCATCCCGTTCGCATTAGAAGGAAAGGATCTGATCGGTCAAGCGCAAACCGGTACGGGAAAAACGGCGGCGTTCGCCATTCCGTTAATTCAAAATATCGATACGTCGGAAGAGAAAATTTCCGCTCTTGTCATGACGCCGACCCGGGAGCTTGCCATTCAAGTTGCGGAAGAAATCGGAAAGCTGGCGCGCTTTAAAGGAATTCGGAGCCTGCCTATTTACGGCGGACAAGACATCGGCCGGCAAATTCGCGCACTGAAGAAACGTCCGCATGTCATTATCGGCACGCCGGGACGTTTGCAGGACCATATTAACCGCAAGACGATCAAGCTGGACGACGTTCGTTTCGTCGTACTCGACGAAGCCGACGAAATGCTCGATATGGGGTTCCTGGAAGATATCCAAGCGATTCTGAGCTCCGTGCCGGATGAACGCCAAACGATGCTGTTCTCGGCTACGATGCCCCCGAATATCCAGAAGCTTGCCCAGCAATTCCTGAAAAATCCGGAGCACGTATCCGTCGTTCCGAAGCAAGTCAGCGCGCCTTCCATCGAGCAATCGTACATCGAAGTGAACGAGAAGATGAAATTCGAAGCGCTCTGCCGCTTGCTGGATATTGAATCTCCGGAGCTGGCGATCGTATTCGGGCGGACGAAGCGCCGCGTCGACGAGCTTTCCGAAGCTTTGCAGAAGCGCGGCTATTCCGCAGACGGGCTTCACGGCGACCTGTCCCAAAATATGCGCGACACCGTAATGCGCAAGTTCCGCGACGGCAGCATCGACGTCCTTGTAGCGACGGACGTGGCGGCGCGCGGCTTGGACGTATCCGGCGTAACGCACGTAGTGAACTTCGACCTTCCGCAGGATCCGGAGTCTTACGTTCACCGGATCGGCCGGACGGGACGCGCAGGCAAGGAAGGCACCGCTTGGTCGTTCGTAACGCCGCGCGAGATCGACCATTTGCATTTCATTGAGAAGGTGACAAGGCACCGGATTCCGAAGCGCACGCTGCCTACGCTTGCAGAAGCGATAGAAGGCAAGCAAAAGGTGGTTGCCGAGCGCATTCTTGAAACGGTGCAAAACGAAGAATATAACGAATATAAAGCCATTACTTTGCAGCTGCTTGAAAATCACGACAGCGTTAACCTGCTGGCCGCGGCGATTAAGCTGCTTACCGGAGGAGAGAAGAAGGGCGTTGAGGTGGAGCTTACTCCGGAGGATCCGATCCGCGCGAAGAAGCGCAAACCGGACGTCCGTTCGTCCGGACGGAGATTCGGCACCGGCGGCGGCTTCGCGAAGGGCGGACCTGGCGGCGGCGGACGCGATTACCGCGGCGGCGGCGGCGGTGAGCGCCGTTACGGCGGCGAGCGCCGCTATGACGGAGGCGGCCGTCAAGGAGACGGCGAACGCCGTTATGGCCGCAGAGACGGCGACAGACCGTCGTATAACAGCCGTCCGCGCACTGGCGGCGGGGTGAGAACGTCCTCTCGTACGAACGCGGAAGACGGGGATTTGAAACAATAATGTTCGGAAGACCGCCTTGGAAAATTCGGGCGGTCTTTCTTTTTGCTTCCGGTGCGGGGAAAGCTGTATTATAGTAAGATGAGACAACCATCTTTGCAGCAAGCTATTACGAGATAACCGGACTCTGGAGGGAATTGAATGGAATTTCGCGGACTTATGGGCGGTTTTTACCGAATTTCGGAATGGATCATGCGTTTTTCTGTAACGAATATTTTGTGGATCGTGGGAGCGCTCCCCGTCTTCTTTTTCGGCTTCTCGCTGCTTATGTCTACGGATGAAGCGCAAGTACGGTTTACGCTCCTGCTCGTTTCGGTGTTATCGCCGTTCCTGCTGTTTCCTTCCACAACGGCTATGTTCGCCTTGGCCCGCAAATGGGTGACGGGTGACGGGGACGTACCGTTGCTGAAAACCTTTTTCACAGGCTATAAAGAAAACTACAAGCAGAGCATGCTCGGCGGTCTTTTTTTCGTCGTCGTGATCGGGATAATGTATTTCAATTTACATTTCTACAGCGGACAAGCGGGCTTTTTGTCCGTATTGACCTATCTGTTTATCGCTCTATTCCTGATCGTGATCGTTGCCGTGTTTAATTTTTTCTGCATAACGGTTCATCTTCATATGAATACGTGGCAGGTCATCAAAAATTCGTTCCTGCTGACCATCGGCCAGCCGATCCGGTCTATTCTCATCGCAGCGACGAATGCAGCCATCGTGTATATCAGCTTTACGTACATTACGTTCTTAATACCGTTCTTTATGGGCAGCTTGGTCGCTTTTATGACGTTCTGGCACTTTCATAACGGCTTCCGAAAAATCGTGGAGCGTCAGGAAAAAGCAAAGGAAGCCCGCGAGCAGGCGGAGAACGGCGATGAAGAGGCAGAGGAAAGCGAGACCATGGAGGCTCCGGAAGCTCCGGAAGCCGAAGCAGCCGAGCGCAGCGAGCAGGCTGACCGCTCCGGGCGCGAGAAATAAGCGGGCTAGCAAACGTTGCCGAACCAACCAGGCAACAGCAGTTTACTTCCTTTGGCGGGATGGATATAATAAGACTATAAACACCTGCGATGTACGTAACGGTTATCCTTTGTTTTGAACCAATGCTTGTTTCAAGGGAGTCTCACATTGATTTGCAGCTGGCATGCCCTCGCGAAGGGACGTCAAATGCAAGTCTGCGGACACCCACCTGCTAGGTGCAGGTTCAGAAACAAACATACCGGACGGCATAGGCGGGGTTTTTTCTTTATGAATAACAATGAAAGCGGACGGCCTACGGGTCGTCTTTTTAACGTTCTTATCATAGAAGTTTTTGCGCAATTGGGAAAAATCGGTTTGCCCATGAGTCGGGTCAATGGTAAGATGTTGGGTAGAGAAAAAATGAAGCGGGATGCGGAAGTACTTCAAGGGGGGACCGTCATTGTTGAAACGAACGCTGATCGGGCTGGTCCGCAGCCACGAATCGACGGGAGAGAAAGCGACTCAACCTGAACTGCGCACGAAATATTACAAGCTTCCGAAGGATCAGCTGTGGGATGAGGTCATTCAAATTTTTAAGAAGAAGCCGGGCTATAAGCTCCTGCATGAAGTGAAGAGCGTTGGCGAAATCGTCATGGAGAAGCGTACGATGACGGGCAGAGTGCAGGACGTAACGGTAACGGTATTTTCCATTAATCCGTTGAAGTCGGCCATCGACGTATATTCGGCCTCCAGAGGATCGCTTGGGGATTTAGGCTCGAATTACCGCACCATTCTCGACATTTTCAATACGCTGGACAAGAAGCTTGCCCAGCATAAAATTACGAACTAAAAAAAGCAGCGTCCGGGAAGTCCCGTGAACGCTGCTTTTTTTCTTACAAAGCCGCTTTCGCCGCTTCGATCGCTTTCTCGTAGTCCGGATGCTCCGTCATTTCCTTCAAGTACTCGACATACGAGATGTTATCGTTCTTATCGACGACGAAGATCGAACGCATGAGCAAGCGGAATTCTTTAATATGTACGCCGTATGCATCGCCGAACGAAACGTTCTTGTAGTCGGAAAGCATGACGACCTTGTCTACGCCTGCAGCGCCGCACCAGCGGGATTGGGCGAAAGGAAGGTCGTTGGAAATCGTGAGGATGACTACGTCGTCACCCAGCTTAGCCGCTTCTTCGTTGAAGCGGCGCGTTTGCGCGTCGCAAACTCCCGTATCGATCGAAGGGACTACGCTGATCAGCTTCACTTTGCCGGCATAATCGGCAAGGGAAACTTGATTGAGAAGATCTTTATTCACTTTGAAGTCGGGAGCCTTGTCGCCGGCTTTCAACTCCGGTCCGATCAAAGTAAGCGGGTTGCCTTTGAACGTTGCGACGCCGGTTCTTTCATTAGCCATTATAGATGTCCTCCTTTAAATTCATAATTTGCCAAGCCTCTTTAGTATAGCATAATTCGGCGGCGCGATGAATGATTGCGGATTGAAGCAAACATCTGACAAGAACGTTCTTTACCAAGGAAAACTTCCGCAATTTCGCGGTCGATCTTCCTTGGTGTACTTCGATGGAAGTTTTCCTTAACGCTAAAGAACGTTCAAGTTCATGGAGCAAACATCTGTGACAAGACCGTTCTTTACCATGGAAAACTTCAGCAATTTCGCGGTCGTTCTTCCTTGGTGTACTTCGATGGAAGTTTTCCTTATAATAAGGTGTGGGCCTTCGCCCGTTTTTCATTATTTCATACGGAAGGAATCTGCGCCTCATGCTGTTTCTTCGATACGAAAGCTTTCGCGATTATTTGAAATATTATCCGGTGACCACGCTGCTTCTGTTTCTAATGATTGCCGTCCACGCGGGCATATACATTGCATCGCTGGCAACGGGAATTCCGGCAGAGGAATGGAAGGTTTATTTCGGCTTGTTTATTAATCAGCCGCCGTTCAACGATGTGGATCATCTTTGGAGATACGTAGCTTCCATATTCCTTCATAACGATTTCCTTCATTTATTGTTCAATTCGTTTACGGTGTTCGTGTTCGCGCCGCCGATGGAAAGAATACTCGGGAAAATCCGGTATTTGTTTATGTTCCTTTTTGCCGGCGTCATCGGAAACGTATTTACGAACTTGTACCCGAATCTCGTAGCGTCTCTTGGGGCAAGCGGAGCCGTTTACGGCATTTTTGGCGCGTACTTGTTTATCGCATTGTTCCGGAAACGGCTGCTCGACGACAACTCCCGCAAAACGCTGTACGCAATGATTATCGTCGGAGTCATTTATTCGGTAGCCGTTCCGGGCATCAATCTGCTCGCTCATCTCGGCGGATTTATAGGCGGGTTTGTAATCGTCGCCCTATATTCCGTATTTCTGCGGGGAAGGTACGTATAAATGGAGCTGCGCCAATTACAATATTTCGTTACCGTCGCCCGTCTTGAGCATATGACACAAGCCGCGGAGTCGCTGCATGTGGCGCAATCGGCCATCAGCCGGCAGATGAATCAGCTCGAGCAAGAGCTGGGTGTGGAGCTGTTTGCGAAAATGGGGCGGAATCTTCAGTTGACCCCGGCTGGCAAATTGTTTTTGGAGCGGGTGGAAGCTCTACTGTACGATTTGGAGCATACGGTGATGGAGATTCGGGAATTTATGGATCCCGAATCCGGGGAAATCCGCATCGGCTTTCCGCACAGCTTGGGAATTCATTTGCTTCCCTCGGTCATCGCCGATTACAGGAAAAAATATCCCAATGTGAAGTTTCGGCTGAAGCAAGGCACATACCTTGTGCTAATCGACGGGCTGCTGAAAGGAGAGATCGATCTGGCATTCATTTCCCCGTTCCCGGAAAACAACCAATACCTGGAAGGGGAAGTGCTGCTTACGGAGCAGCTTCGTGTCATTTTACCTCACGGTCATTCGCTTTCGGGTAGAGATGAAATTCATCTTCGGGAGCTTCGGGATGAGCCGTTCGTCATGTTTAGCGAGCATTATTCGCTGCGTGCGATCGTGCTGAATGCATGCAGAGAAGTCGGGTTTACCCCGAAGATCGGCTTCGAAGGGGAGGAGACGGACACGATTCGCGGCTTGGTGGCAGCGGGGTTAGGCGTGAGCCTGCTGCCCGAAATGGCGCTCAGCGAAACGAGCCCGATGATGCCGGTCAGCATTCCCGTCAGCGAGCCGAAGGTGATTCGCACCGTTGGGCTGCTTCGCCGCAAAGGGGAAAAGCTCCCGCTCGTGGCGGAGGCGTTCCGCGAATACTTGATCGATTATTTCGGCCGTACTGGCCCGGGCCGTAAAGCATAAGAAGAGCCCAGGAATTGTTTCGCTCCCTTCTACCCCCTGCGGCGCTAAAGGACACCACAGACGTTATATTGCCATTTTGCCTGCCGCCACACTGCTGACGGACACCACGGGCGCTAATCTCCAATTTTTGGCGCCGATCCCTGCTTTTTCGAGGCAATAACTGCTGTGGTGTCCGTTACAACGGAAAACTCCATTCAAAACGCCGAATAACTGCATACCCGTCCGTTAGAGTGAACCAGGAGCAAAAAAAGCCGCCGGGACAAGGTTAGAGAGCCTTAGTCCCGGCGGCTTTTCAAATGGAAAATGAAGCTTCATTATTCGTCGTTCTGGCTTGTAAAGATCATGATGAATTTGAGCAGCTCCAGCAGCGAGATCAAAGCGGCCGCAACGTAGGTTAACGCTGCTGCATTCAGCACTTTGGCGACGCCGCGTTCCTCTTCGTTCGTAATGAAGCCTTCGGAAACCATCAGCTCGCGGGCGCGGGAGCTTGCGTTAAACTCGACCGGCAGCGTAACGAGCTGGAAGGCGACGGCCGCCGAGAAGAACAAAATGCCTGCAAGGATAAGTCCGGAAGCATGGAGCAAAAATCCGGCGATAAGCAGGATCGGCGCCAAGCCCGATGTGATGCTTACGAGCGGAAACATACGGTGGCGCAGGACGAGCATCGGATAAGACAGACTGTGCTGAATGGCGTGGCCGACCTCGTGGCAGGCGACGGAAATGGCCGAGATGGAGTTTTCGTAATACACCTCATCGGACAATACGACAACTTTCTTCAAAGGGTCGTAATGGTCCGACAGCGTCCCGCCGCGGGATCTTTCAATGGCTACATCGTACAAACCGTTATTATCAAGCATGCGGCGCGCGGCATCATATCCGGTAATGCCGCTGGCCGCCGGGACGCTGCTCCATCGGTTAAACGTACCCTTAACGCGGAACTGCGCCCAAAGCGAAATGCCGAATGCGATCAAAATCAGGAAGTCCATCGGATGAAAAAAAAGCATGGTTCCATACCCTCCGTTACATAAAGAATGTCAATACAGCGGCCCTTTGCCAAGAAGCAGCAGCAGGGCTTCGATGCATGCGGCCGTTTGCGGGGAAATCGATTTGAGAAGGTTGCGCGCTTGGCTCGGCTTCAACTGCTCAATAATCGGTAAAATCTCCTTGGCTTCCCGCTCCAGCTTCTGCATATGCAGACGGAACGAGAGGAAACGGTCGGACATGCCTTCGTCGCTGGTTACTTTGCCAAGCTGCAGCAGCTGCTCTTTAATTTCTTCAAGCGTCAGCTTCTGCTGCTTTAGCCATTCTATACGTTTGATTTGCTGCAAGGTTTCAACGCCGTACAATCTGTAGTTTGTGTTGGAACGCTTGGCCGGCTGGATGAGGCCGAGCTTCGTATAATAATCGATCGTTCGGGGGCTGACATCGGATAACGCCGCAATTTCCCCGATTTTTAAAAGCTTCGTATCCCCATGCTAGGCTCACCTCACTCAACGTATTGTCGTTCTTACCCCTATGATACGAAATTTAAAACCATACAGTCAAACGTAATGGTTTGAGTCTCGTTTTCCTGGTTATTGGCGCAGGAAAAAGGGACGAAAAGCAATGATCGTTGAAATAATGTAAGATTATATATCACAAACACATTGCCAATATGCTACCTCACCCTTATAATGACAATAACATTATCACATTATGTAATGTATATTAACACAAAGAGGGAGTGGTTGCTTGTGATGAAGAAGGTGCTGTCTTCGTTGCTCGTGCTTGCAGTTGCATTTCCGGCTATCGCTTTGGCCGCCGACGAACCGAGCGGTGCTGCGCTGAACATGGGGTTAGACGCGGTTTGGGTCATGCTGGCATTTATATTGGTATTTTTAATGCAAGGCGGCTTTATCTTATTAGAAACGGGTTCGACCCGCATGAAGAACGCCGGACACGTTGCAGGCAAGACGATTTTCACGGTTGGACTCGGCGCCATCGTATTTTGGGCGGTTGGCTACGGATTGATTTATGGCCCGGGCAGCGGTCTGAATTCCTTGATCGGTTGGGGCGATTTTTTCTACTCCCCGGCAATTTCCTCGGAAGAAGGGCTGCCGTCCACCATTAACTTCCTGTTCCAGCTCGCTTTCGCCGTCGTATCGCTTTCCATTGCATGGGGCGGGTTCGCGGAACGCGCGAAGCTTTCGGTGTACGTCATTTTCTCGGTACTGTTCGTTGCTCTCGTTTATCCGGTCGTTGCACACTGGATTTGGGGCGGCGGCTGGCTGTTCGGACATAAGCAAGATTTCGCCGGCTCTACGGTCGTGCATTTGACAGGCGCTTGCGCGGCGCTTGCGGCAACGCTTCTGCTTAAGCCGAGAATCGGCAAATTCAATAAAGACGGTACGGTAAACGAAATTTTGGGCCATAATCAAGTATTTACCGCGCTCGGCGTGCTTTTGCTTTGGGTCGGCTGGTTCGGCTTTAACGCGGGCAGCACGTTGTCGGTCGGCGACGGCTTTTTCGGATATGTCGGATTCACGACGATGCTTGCTACCGGCGCGGCTGCTGTAACGGCGTTGTTTGCCGCATGGATTTTCACGGGCAAGGGCGACATTACGACGATGCTGAACGGCTGCTTGGCCGGTCTTGTGGCGATTACGGCCTCCTGTGCCTTCGTGGAGCCGTGGGCGGCGGTTGTCATCGGCTTGATTGCCGGAGCTCTCGTATTCGGCAGCATGAAGTTTTTCGAAAAAATGAAAATCGACGATCCGATCTACGCATTGTCCGTGCACGGCGTCGTCGGCGTATGGGGAACGCTCTCCAACGGATTGTTCGCCGCTCCCGCGCTGGTTGAGAAGGTCGGCATCGGCGAAGCGGGACTGTTTTACTCGGGCAGCCTGAACCAGTTATGGGTACAGTTTTACGGAGTTGCCGCTTCCGGCGTATACGCATTTGTAGTATCCTTTGTTCTGCTTGCGATTATTAAGAAAGTGACGGGACTTCGCGTGACGGAAGAGCAAGAGATCATCGGTCTTGATCTTAGCGAGCACGGTGCGTACGGATATCCGGAGCAAATGAGCAAGGGCAATATTTCTGCATAACGGATCGGTTGGAAAAAAAAGGGGGCGGCAAGCATGGTCGAGGGGTGGAACGGTCTGGAGCGGCAAATTCGGTCCGCGGAAAGCGCGGAGCGATTGCGGCAGCTGCGGGATGATTTCCACCGCTTGGCCGGCGCCTTCCCCTTAACGGCTGATCCCGCTTCGGCAACAGAGCTTATCAACCGCATGCACGATACGATTATCGGCCGCGCGATCGAGCTGGCCGATCAGTCGGCCGGCGCTCCTTCCGCCGCATACGCCGTTTTGCTGCTGGGCAGCGGCGGAAGGCGGGAGCAGATGCTTTCCAGCGATCAGGATCATTGCATTGTATATGAGCCTTACCCGCAAGCTTCTCCCGAAGAGGTCTCCGCTTATGCGTCCGCCTTAGGCTTGCAAATTCGAAGCTGTCTGGAACGGGTCGGCTATCCTCCTTGCGACGGGGACGTGCTCGGAAGCAATCCGCTATGGAGAAACGACCTTCCCGGCTGGGAGCGAGTCATCAAGCATTGGGCGTCCGTTCGCGATTTCGAGTCGGTCCGCCGTTTGCTGATTACGGCCGACGCCAGGCCGATCGCGGGTGAGACGTCGCTGGCGGAACGGTTTCACAATATAAGGGATATGGCCATACAGCAGAATGAAGAAAGTCTGCTGCCGAGAATGCTTGAAAACACGCTGCGCCACAAAATGCTCATCGGCGTGTTCGGCCACCTGCTGACGGAGCGTTACGGCGTCGATTCGGGCGGAATCGACATTAAATACGGAGCATATATTCCGATGGTAAACGGTATACGTCTGCTCTCGCTCGCAGAACGCGTCCGCGCATCCTCCACATTGGACAGAATCCGCCTGTTAGAGCAGCGAGAGGCGGTACCGGCGGAAATGGCGGCACATTGGCGGGAGGCATTCCACATTATTTTGGAGCTCCGGTCGATGATTCCAAGCTATGAGGTACAGGGGTTGTACGCCAACAGAGGCAAGCTCCCGGCGCATCTGCTTACGAAAGACATTAAAACAAAGCTGAAACACGCATTGCGCGTCGGAGGCGAGCTTCAAGGTTATGTGAAGCGCGTTTTCGTATCGGGGGGGCTTCTATGAAGCAGCCGGACAGACCGACGCTGGGGATGTGGCGGCTTTATAAGATGGGAGGCATTACTCCCGCGCTCAGCTCGATGATCAATCCGCAAAATGCGCAGCATATGGCGTTTATGCGCCAGGTCATGAAACAGCAGCGAACCGACTTCGTCATGGACCGGCAGCTGACCGAGCTCGACGTCGTCGTATTCGATTTGGAGACGACCGGATTTTCGCCGAACGCAGGAGACGAGATCATCTCCTTCGGCGCCGTCGCTGTCAAAGGACACGAGATCCATCCGGAGGAAACGTTCTATATGGTCGTAAACCCCGGGAGGCCGATCCCCGACCATATTGTGGAGTTAACCGGGATCAGCAACGAGGAGGCGTCGAAAGCCCCGACCGTTGCGGAAGGCTTGAGCCGATTTTTTGAGTTCACCCATAAGCGGATGCTGGTCGCTCATGCGTCGGGACACGATAAAAAGTTTCTAAACGCTTCGCTGTGGCGCACGTCGAAGGTGCATATGACCCACCGGGTACTTGATACGCTGATGGTGGCGAAATGGCTCGAACCCCAGCGGGATAATTACACGCTCGACAGCTTGCTGGCCGACCACCGAATTCCGATCGGAAGGCGGCATCACGCGCTGGACGATTCGCTTGCGACGGCAAAGCTGTGGGTTTCGTTATTAAAGCAGGTGCAGCAAAAAAACATTCATACGTTAGGCGATTTGTACGCCTATTTGAGCCAAGATTGAGGAAAGCCCCCCTTATGGCGCGCGGAAAGTGCGTCGGGAGGCTTTCTTCAGCTTGATTTGGCGAGATTTTTATCCGGCTTGATCAAGAAAAACACAAGCGCCAAAGCGATGGCCGCCAGGGAACATAACAGAATGAACACGGCCGCGTCGCTGATGCCCATCAGCCAGCCGATCAGCGGCGGACCGAGCGCAACGCCGATAAAACGGAGGCTGTTGTATATGGACGTAATCATGCCGCGCTGCTTTTTGTCGACGGATCCGGTGATCATCGTATTTAAGCAGGGCAGCAGCAGTCCGGTTCCGATACTGCTGACGGTGATCAAGGCCATAAAGACGACGATCTGGTCTTTGTTCCAGATGAGCGTCAATCCGAGCGCCAAAGCGGAAGCGGCTAGCCCGATATTCATCAGCCAGCGCATCAGCAAGCCGTTCTTCTTGATAATGCTGCCCGTCGAATAAGATGTGATGACGAGTCCGGCGAGCGGAATGGCAAGCACGAGGCCTTTCATGATTCCGTCAATGCTGTAGGGCTTTTTCTCTAAAATTTCCGACAAATAAAACAAAATGCCGAACAAGGAAAACAAACCGAGGCTGCCGGCGAAAAAGGCGGTGACCAGCCAGCGGCCTTTTTCCTTAAGTATTTTGCCGATTGTGAGCAAGTATTTGCCAAGCGGCTGCTTGGACGTTGATTTTTCTTTCGGCTCTTTAATGAGAAATATAACGGCCAAAAGCGCCAATGCGCAAAAGATCGGAAATGCAAAAAATGCCGCATACCAAACGATGAGCGCGAGCGCGGAGCCGATAATCGGCGACACGACCTTCCCGAAGCCGTTGGATGCTTCGATCAGCCCGAGCGATTTACTTTCCGTTGCGCCGTTGTACAAGTCGCCGACGAGCGCCATCGCGATCGAAGATGTACCGGCCGCCCCAAGTCCCTGAATGGCACGCGCGGAAATGATGACCGGATAAGACTCCCATACGGCTCCGAAGCCGGCAAGAATACCTGCTCCTCCGTAAACAATGAGGGAAGGAATGATAATGGCCTTCCTTCCGAATTGGTCGGACAAAAAACCGACGACAGGGATAAAAATACCCGCCGTTAAGGAAAATAATGTAATCACGAGGCTGCTTTGCATTTTACTGATGCCGAGCTCCCTTTGCATGTCCTGGAGCACGGGCACAAGCATGGAGTTTCCGAGCACGAGAACGAGCGGAACCGAAGCGATGGCGATAAATTCCCAAACCAGCCTCCCCGATTCGGCTTTCTCTTTTCCGCTTGACTTATTTGTTTTATGTTTATGCACTTCTTGGGAGTGATCGTCCATATCGCTTTGGAACGAAATGTTGAGTTTCCTTTTCTTTGCTTTTTCCAATGGGAACCGCTCCTCTTAAGAAGAATAATGTTACTATTCCCCTCAAGGCCGCTGTCATGCGAATACGCGCATTGGAAAAAAACGTGCGCCGGGCCAGTTGAGAACCGCAGCGGGAAACGGGTACAATACAATAGGAAAAGGGGGCGCCGCTAATGAAAAAGACACTGTTCACATTGATCGCCGTCATTGCGCTTGCCGGAATCGCGGTTGCTCAGCAGTTTGCCACGGCACATACCAACGCTCTGCCGAGCGAGGAAGCGCCGAAGATCGGGTACCTTGCCCCGTCCTTTCAGCTTTCGACGCTTGACGGGGGTGTGCTTGGCGTAAGCCGAGGGGAGCGGGAGAAGGCGCTGCTTATTAACTTTTGGGCGTCCTGGTGCGATCCGTGCAGACTGGAGGCGCCGTTCCTGGCGGAGCTGCATGCGAAGTACGGCGACCGGCTCGAGATATATGGAGTAAATGCGCTCAAATTCGATTCGCTTGACGGAGTGAAAGCTTTCGTCAAGCTTTATCAGTACAAGTTCCCGATTTTGCTGGACGACAAAAGCGCCGTATACGATTTGTACAAGGTGCCGGGGTATCCGACGAGCGTGCTCGTTGACCGGAACGGCGTCATTAAGGATATTGTGATCGGATTGCCGGACCACGGGGAATTTGAGAAGAAGATTAAGAAGCTGGTTCGGTGACATACGCGATCAACATGAGAAAAGCTCAAAAACTGATCTAATCCTACAGGATAAGGTCGGTTTTTGAGCTTTTAGCGGATTTACAAATTCACAATGCCCGCGCGGTCCCGAACATCCTCTTTCGACTCGAGATGCCGCGCTTCCTTGCCGAGCATCGCATATCTTAAGCTGTCGACGAGCGCTTCCCAGCTCGCCTCGATGACGTTGGCGCTGACGCCGACCGTGCTCCACGTAGCGTCGAAATCGGACGTTTCGACAAGGACGCGAACCTTCGCCGCCGTAGCTTCCCGGTCGTTGATGACGCGCACCTTGTAATCCGTAAGATGAAGGTTCCGAATATCGGGGTAGTGCGTTTCCAGCGCCTTCCGCAGCGCATTGTCGAGCGCATTGACCGGACCGTTCCCTTCCGCCGCCGTATAGACGATGTCTCCGTTTACTTTGATTTTAAGAATGGCCTCCGAAACGACGGGGCGATCGGCCGTTTTCTCCATGATCAGCTTGAAGCTCTCTAGCGTGAAAATTTCCTGCTGCTTCCCGAGATGGCTTCGGATGAGCAGCTCCAGCGTCGCGTCGGCGCCTTCAAACTGATAGCCTTCATGTTCTTTTTCCTTAATGAGGTTGATCAGGCGCTTCGTAGCCTCGTTCTGCAAATCGAAATCCAGCCCCAGCTCTTGCGCCTTGAAGACCAGATTGCTTTGTCCGGCCAGCTCCGAGACGAGCACGCGCTGACGGTTGCCGACAAGCTCGGGCTCGATGTGCTCGTACGTCTTCGAGTGGCGAAGCACCGCCGAAACGTGAATGCCGCCCTTATGCGCGAACGCGGCGCTTCCGACATACGGCTGATTGACCGGCAAATGCACGTTGGCGATTTCGCTGACATAGCGTGCCGTATTCGTTAGCGAGCGAAGCTGCTCCTCCGATATGCACTGGAAGCCGAGCTTCAGCTGCAAGTTCGGAATGACGGAGCAAAGATTCGCGTTGCCGCACCGCTCGCCGAGCCCGTTAAAGGTGCCTTGCACCTGGCGCGCGCCGGCTTGAACGGCCGCCAACGAGTTGGCGACGCCGAGCTCGCAATCGTTGTGCGCATGAATGCCGATCGGGACGGATACGTTGTCGGTCACATCCCGAACGATCGTTTCCACTTCGCCCGGAAGCGATCCGCCGTTCGTGTCGCAGAGCACGATCCAGCTCGCGCCGGCCGCCTCCGCTCGGCGAATCGTATCGAGCGCATAGTCGCGGTTATTTTTATATCCGTCAAAAAAATGCTCCGCATCGTATATCACTTCAAGTCCGCTTTCCTTTAAAAACCGGACGGAGTCGTAAATCATATTCAAGTTTTCTTCAAGGGTCGTCTGCAGCGCCGTAGTCACCTGAAAATCCCACGATTTGCCGAAGATGGTGGCGACCTTGACGCCCGATTCGACGATCGCGTTCAGGTTGGCGTCGTCCTGTGCCGGGATCCCCTTGCGGCGAGTGCTGCCGAAGGCGGTAATTTTCGCTTGTTTTAAAGGAAGGCTTGCGGCGCGGCGGAAAAATTCGATGTCCTTCCCGTTGCTTCCCGGCCATCCGCCTTCAATATAATGAATGCCCAATTCGTCCAGCTTGACGGCGATTTTTAATTTATCCTCAACGGTTAAGCTGATTCCTTCTCCTTGCGTACCGTCTCGTAAGGTCGTATCAAATATGGTAACGTTATGCGGCATTCTAGGTCTTCCTCCTATGCGAATTCTCTCTGTATGAATATTTTCATAATTATAGCACGGCTCCGTCCGCAGTAGAACGTAATTTTTCTAACAATTTGTACCCGGTTCAAGTTTTCTTGACCGGTTTCGTTCCGGATTGTATGCTTGAAGCAATGATGAAACAGTGGACGAACGGGAAAAAATGGGCCATGCAGCGAAGGTGAGCGTATGAAACAGGACCGCGAGGGCAGCCGGTACGAATCGTCGGAAACCGCATATCCGAAAAACGGAAGAGTCATCCTTCATATGGATATGAACGCATTTTATTGCTCCGTGCATGAAGCGGCCGAACCTGACAAATATAAAGGAAAGCCGCTTGCGGTGGCGGGCAGCGTCGAGCTGCGCAAAGGGATCGTCGTCACCTCCTCTTATCCGGCGCGCGCCCGCGGGGTACGGACAGGCATGACCGTACGGGAGGCGAAGCGGCTATGTCCCGAGTTGGTTTTGCTCAAGCCTGATTTTCATTTATATCGTGATTTTTCCTTGCGATTTCTGGCGATTGCGGGAGATTATTCGCCGCTGGTCGAGGCCGTGTCGATTGACGAATGCTATGTCGATATAACCGGCTCCAGAACGTTCGGCACTCCGCTGCAGATCGCGCAGGATATTCAAAGGCGAGTGAGGGAAGAGCTCGGGTTGCCGTGCTCGATCGGGGTTGCGCCGAATAAGCTTCTCGCGAAAACCGCATCGGATTTGAAGAAGCCAAACGGGCTTACCGTGCTGCGGCTGCGCGACGTTCCCTCGGTGCTTTGGCCGCGACCGTGCGCGGAGCTGTACGGCATCGGCGCCAAAACCGGCGACAAGCTCAAGCGGCTGAACATCCGCACGCTCGGGCAGCTGGCTGCAAGCGACGAAGCGCTGCTGGTCGAGCATTTCGGAGTTATGGGCCGCTGGCTCAAGAGGGCTGCTAACGGACTTGACGATTCCCCGGTGACCGCCGAAAGAGAGCAAGCGAAATCGGTCGGACATACGGTAACGTTGCCTCACGATGTTACCGACCCGAACGAAGCGAAGCGCGTACTGTTGAACTTAGCCGATCAGGTTACCCGCCGGCTGCGGCGCAAAGGGCTGATTGCGTCTACGGTGCAAATTACGATCCGCAAGCCGGACATGAGAACGATCACCCGGTCGCAGACGCTCACGAAGCAAACGGACGATATGATGGAAGTGTATAAGACCGCATGCGATTTGTACGACCGGCATTGGCCGGATCGGAAGCCGATTCGGCTGCTGGGTGTCACGTGCCAAAACTTGGCCGACAAAAAAGAAACGCCGATGCAAATCGACCTGTTCGAATTGGAGGAGCAGCCGCGAAAGGAGCAGCTGCTTTCCGCGATGGACCGGATTCGGGACAAGTTCGGAGAGAGCGCCATTTTGACGGCGGGAATGCTGGGAGACGACCCTTCCGCTCGAATCCGAAATCATAAAGAACGGGGAACGTCTCTGCAAATGGATCATCTGGATCGGAACGACGCACAATGAGCGTGGGGATTCCGGTCATAGGTTTTGTAGGCGACGAGGAAAGCGGGAAGACTACTCTTGCCGCGCAAATTACAAAGCTTTTCAACAGCCGCGGTAAAAAGGTGAAGGTGCTCCGCAGCGGCGTTCGAGATGAAAAGAAGCGACTTCGGTTGGAGGAGGAATTTGCCGCAGCGGGGGCGGCCGATTTTGAAATCAGTGCAAATTATGCCGGGGCGATGGTCCGCAGCGGCGCATATGACGTCGTTGTAACGGACGGATTTGACGGTGTTCCGCACCCGAAGGTGTTCGTATTCCGCACCGAGGAGCAGGCGGGCTATGCCGCGGAAGTGGTTCAGCCGATTAAGGCTGCGGTCACGACACAAGCGTTCGAGAAGGAACATAATGCGGGCATCCCGATCTTTTATTTTCATGAATTGGATGAGCTTTTTGAGTTTGTACTCAAGGAATTGAACATTCCGTGAACAGCCTAGTCCAGAAAAGTCTTGACGATCCCGTTTCATTGAATTTTCAATTTCGATGTATTATGATGAACCTAAGGCATTAACCAAGGGATGAACTTTTAGAGGAGGAAAATGATCATGGCCAAGTATACTTGGGTAGATAAAGACACATGTATCGCTTGTGGCGCTTGCGGCGCTACGGCGCCAGATATTTATGATTACGATGACGAAGGTTTGGCCGAAGTGATTTACGACGGCGATAACAACCAAGGCATCACGGAAATTCCGGAAGATTTGTACGACGATCTTCAAGACGCTTCCGACGGCTGTCCGACAGATTCGATCAAAGTTGCGGACGAACCTTTCGGCAAATAATCGCATCTAGACACAACACCTTCTCTCTAAAGCTGAGAGAAGGTTTTTTTACGGTTATTTACAGTGGAAGTTTTTTGTGATGGCGAGCATTTTTTAAGGAGGCTGGCTTTTTATGAGAACGCTTTGCCGATTTGTATCGGCAATGATGCTTTTGCAGCTGGTATTATTGTTATTTCCTATTTCTTCAACGGAAGCTGCAAGCTCTCGTGTAGCCCGGATTCAGAGTATGGAAGGGGGAAGTATTCGTTACCAAGGCGGGAGGCGACAAGGAATACAAGGCTTACGTCAAGATGGCTTTGAATCAGGGCGATAAGCTTCGTACGGGCAAACAATCGAACGTGGTGCTGAAGGTGGCGGACCGCGACGACGAAATTACGCTCGGCGCCGAAGCGAATGTGGAATTAAATAAGCTTACATCAGATGCGAAAGGGAAACAAACCAATATCGCTTTATGGGCCGGGTCGCTTTTCGTGACTGCCGGCAAACTGACGGGTTCGGATTCCTTTGAAGTCGAAACGCCGACGGCCGTTATGGGCATTCGCGGCACGCAATTTATTGCCGGGATCGATCCGTTGACGAACGATACGGTCGTAACCGTCGGTTCGGGAATCGTTACTGCCAAAGCTGGCCCTGCAATCGCCCATAACTTGAAGCCCGCTCCGAGCACGTACGTTTTTCCGATGCAGCAATTGCAGCTAGGCAATGGCGAAGGCCAAGGCAAGCTGTTTAAAGAAGTATCGTTCGTGGATGTCGAGGAGCTCGTAGCATCCTCCGACGCGGCTATTCTCAAGGCGATCGTCAGAAATAAGAAGGCTCTTGACGAGGAGAACGCCGATTTTTTGAAGCAGCTGAAGGCGGAGAAGCCCCCGACTTGGCTGAGCGGCATTGATTTAATCGATGGAAAAGATATTCAGCTGTATGAGAGCAATTTGAAGCGGATCGGCGACGTCATCGCGAAGGAAGCCGTTGAACAAGGCAAGGTCGGGCAAGCGGAATTGGCGGAGATTGCCAAGAAGGGCAACGCCAAGCTCGATGTGAAGGCGCAGGATATTGTTTTGTCCGATAAGCAGGAGAAGAAGCGGGAAGAGGTCAAGAAGAAGAAGGAAGACCGGCAGGAACTAATAATGGAAGAGAAGAAAAAGGAAGAAGAGTCGAAGCAGAACGCAGGCAAGACGGATGATCGGAACGGCGGTAGCAACTCCGGCAAAGGTGGCGGTTCCGGCAACGGCGGCAATAGCGGAGGAAGCGGTGACAATTCCGGTAACGGCGGCGGCTCCGGCAAAGGCGGCAACGGCGGCAATATCGGAGGAAGCGGCGGCAATTCCGGTAATGGCGGCGGCTCCGGGAACGGCGGAAACAACGGCAATAGCGGAGGCAGCAGCGGCAATTCCGGTAACGGCGGCAGTTCCGGCAACGGCGGCAACAACGGGCATAGCGGCGGCAATTCCGGTAACGGCGGCGGAAAGAATTAAAGGAATAGGAAGCTTTCTGCGCATTGGAAGGTTTTTATGAACGAATCAGTGAGAGGTTCTCTTAATTCTATAGAATTTTTCGGGGTTGGAGGGTCATCTTCCGCCCCGTTTTGTTTTTGTTTTTGGTAAGATGTTGAAGCCGGCCGGCCGGTCACCGGTCACCGCTAATGCCGACCGCCATCTTCGCCTGGCAACACCTATACCTAACGGAAACGAATGTCCGCTAAAATGGGCTAGTTTACATAATTCGGCGATTTAACGGAACCACTTGTCCGCTAACCGGCCGATTTCCCCCGATTTCCCCACTTTCTCGACGATTAGCGGACATACCGTTCCGCTAACTTGGGGAAATTGCCCGTTCGGCGCGAATTAGCGGACATTGTGTTCCGCTAACTCCGCTCGAAATCGCACGTCTAAGTATACCCCCCTTTTTTATTCGGCGCATGGCTGAAGTCCCCGGATGTCGACCTGCCATCACGCAAATTTCACGATCATAATCGCCCTTTGCTACCGAATCGCAACACGGTCGCGGATGGCGCTCGCCATGGTTTCTTTTTCAAAATCTCTTAAGTTTTATTCGACAAAAAATGCTAGAAAATAACGTTCCGCTGCCAAATTTTTTATTGTGTTTATAGGGTTATGGACTTAGTATAGTAATGTATTGGAAATTTGATAGTACGGAGGAACTATGAAAAACTTGCGGGTATACGGCGTCCTTGTGAATTTCGCTGTGATGGGCTTGGCTTTAATACTAGTGTTATATTCGGTATTGGAGCCGTTAAAGAACGCTCTATACGATTTTGACATGGATGAGACGAATACGGGACAGCCCCATGAAAGGATTATTGTCGTTGCGATTGACGAATACTCGATCGACCAAATCGGACAATTTCCGTGGCCGAGGGAAATATATGGAGCCCTGATCGAGAACATGAATCAGCCGGGAAGCGAAGCAAGCGTTATCGGCTTCGATATCATGTTCGACACAGAATCGAACCCGGAGAGCGATGCCGCCTTCGCGGAAGCATTATCGAGATATGACAACGTAATACTGCCTTCGACCGCAGTGATGGAAAATGAGCTATCCCGCACGACAACGGTCGAAAGGGACAAGTTAATTCCCGCTCACGGTGTAATCAACCCGATTCCTGCGTTATATGACGTATCCAAGCATGCCCACATTAATGCTGTATATGACTCCGATAAATCCATCCGCAGAACATGGCTTCAACTCCAAACCCCGGAAGACGGAGTACTAAATTCACTGGCGTTCCAATCCGTAAAGATGGCTGGTGCGGATGTAGATCACTTTCTGAAGTACAATCCGCAAACCGAGATTTGGATCGATTACGACGCCGAATCCTACGACTTCTTTACCGTACCGTTCGTAGACGTTCTTAACGGCAATTTCCCGCTTGAGAATTTTAAAGACGCCATTGTTCTTGTCGGCTTCACCGCAGTAGGCCTTTCCCAGAACGACATCGGCGTCGTGCCGATCGAGAAGGAAATGAAGCTCGTCTACGCCCATGCGAACATTGTCAACCAATTGTTAAACAACACCTATATTACATATCCCCCGGATTGGGTCGTTCTGGTCATCGGCTTCGTTCTGCTCCTCATCGTTGTGTTCGTTACATGGAGATTTAAGACCGTCCTTAGTTTGTCTTTAGTGTTAGCCGGGGCTGTCGCAATCTTGGTGGGGCAGCATTACCTTTTTAAATTTACGAATATTTTTATCGACACTGTACATCCGGCCGCTATCATTCTACTTACATACATCGCAAACATCGCTGTTAAAGCCTTCTTCGAGCAGAAGCAGAAAAATTTTATTACCAAGCAGTTCGGAAGATATATTTCTCCCGATCTCGTTAAAGAGATTGCGTCCAGCAATCAGGAAATCCAGCTTGGCGGCATGAATAAGGAGCTGTCCATTCTGTTCCTGGATATTCGCGGTTTCACGACTTTATCCGAACGGTTGAAGCCGGAGGAGGTCGTCGACTTCCTGAACAAGATGTTCAACCTCATCACGGAAAAATGTCTTGAAAATAAAGGTACGATCGACAAGTTCATCGGGGACGCGGCGATGCTTATGTTTAATGCGCCTTTGGATTTGCCGAATCACGAATACTACGCTGTAAAAACGGCGTATGACATCCAGAAAGGAATGGAGGAGGTACGTCGCAGCATTTTTGAGAAATACGAGGTTACGGTCAATGTCGGAATTGGCATCAATACGGGAGAGGTAGTCGTCGGCAATATCGGCTCATACATTCGCGTCGATTACACGGCGATTGGCGACAATGTCAACATTGCGGCAAGAATCGAATCCAATACGACGGCAGGTCAAATTCTTGTATCCGAAACAACCTACGAGCGCACCAAAGACCTATTTGAATACAACTGTGTAGGCGAAAGAATGATGAAGGGCAAAACGGTCGCCGTAAAACTGTATGAAGTGCTAGGCCTTAAAAGCGATTCTGCGGCGGCGGAAGCTGCGGCGGGGACTCAATAACTCTTAGTAGGAGAGAGATGACAATGAACGTAGGTAATTTGCGGCGAAGGCTATCGCTAATGTCCCGCATCGTTTGCGGCTTGCTGATTGTAAGCCTGGTCTCGCAGCTGTTCGGCGCGGCATTCGCTTCGGCCGCTAGCGAAAGCTCCCGAATTGCACAAATCGTCAGCTTAAGCGGCGAGGTGTTCGTCAAAAAATCCGGCGGCTCTAAAGAGTTTAAAGCATATAAAAGTATGGCGCTGAACCAGGGAGACTACCTGCGTACCGGCAAAAGCTCCAGTGTTACGCTTAAAGTAATCGACCATGAGGATGAGCTGACGATCGGAGCCAACGCGTCTCTTTATCTTTCCAAGCTGAAGGATGCGGACGGCGGCAAAAAGACGAACGTATCCATGCAATCCGGTTCCGCTTACGTAAAAGCCGGCAAGCTGAAGGATAAAGACACGTTCCAAATCGAAACGCCGACAGCGGTCATGGGCGTTCGCGGCACGAACTTTATGGTTGGGGTTGACAATTTATCGGGCAATACCGATGTGGCGGTTGCGTCGGGGATCGTGCAGGCTGTACCGCAAGCGCTACAGTCATCGGGCCAAGGCGTTCCGCCCGCTCCGCCAGTTCCGATATATCCGGCCCAGCAAATTAGCTTTTTTGCGAATACTGAAAGCGGTAAGGTAAGCAGCGCCGTTGCGCCGATCAATCCGGCTCAATTGACGAGTACGATGGGTCCGTCCGTCATCGGCGCGTTGCTCCAGAACGCCGCTGCCATTCAGAGCGAAAACCGGCAGCTTTTGCAATCATTGAATAACGGCCAGGCGAATCAAAGCCTCGGTGTGGCAAACAACGAGGAATTCGCCCAGTATGCCAGCGACCTGAATCGGTTGGCCGACGTTGTCGCAACGGCCGCCGTGCGGCAGGGAACGCTTACTCTGCAGCAAGTAAACCAAATCGCACAGCAATCGGGAACGACGATCAATACGAACGCGGCTCCCTTTCAGCTGACGCCGGCGCAACAGCAGCAAGCGCAGCGAGCACAGCAGGTTCAACAGCGGGCTCAGCAACAGGCACAGCAAAGAGAGCAGCAGATTCTACAAGCGCAGCAGCAAAACCAGTTGCTTATGAATCAGATTCAAAATGCGCAGCAGCAGCAGCAACAGCAAAACCAGCAAGCGTTGAACCAGCACCAGCAAGCGGCCGAGCAAAGATATGTCAGTCAGCTGACTCCTGAGCAGCGGCGGCAGTTTGAGCAGAATCGGACGAATATCGGAGCTCCTCCGGTGCAGACGCCGCCGGTACAGACACCGCCGAGTAATACCGGCGGAGGTCCGGTAACGCCGGCGAAACCGGTTGTAACTCTAAAGGAAACGTACTCCAATGCAAATATTGGGGATCCGATTGAGGCGAAAAGCGACAAGGCAGGTACGTTATACCTAGTTCCGACAACCACTACTGTTACGGTGGAGCATTTTGAAGGAATGACGAGATATGGGCTGGGGAAAAAGGTTTCGTATACAAATCCGGGCTCATACATACAAATTCCGACTGACGGTTTGAGCGGCGGCGATTATTACGTATACGCGGTAAGCAACGGTAACATATCGGAACATTCTCCGGCAGTGAAGCTCTTATTTATTGAGCCGTCGGTCTCTTACTTAGGCGCATCGCCTGTAAAAGTAAGCGCGGTTGATACGTGGAAGGTCGATATCAACAGACCGTTGGACTTATACATTGTAAACGTTGAAAACTTAATCGATATTGGGGATATTGTAATGCCTCCGGTTTCTGCATTGGAGGCAAGACAAGCTACGCAAGCAAGCAACCCGGTTCAACTTATTTCTTCGTTCTTGTACGGAGTTTCTAAGGCGGATCTCGACAGCCCGGAACTGGGAGCGAAAGTATACAAGGGAATCGTAAAAGAAGGCGTTCAAGACATTCCGGTCGGGTCACTCGGCCTGGAACCCGGATCCTATGTAATTTACGGTGTAGAGCGCTACGGAAACCATTTGATCTCGCTTCCTACAGAGCCGATCACGGTCGCCGAGACGACGGAATCGTTCGATGTGCTGCACGGTACGATTGCCACACCGGGAAATAGTAAGGTTGCCGGGGACGTATTCGTTAAGGTTTATGCAGCTTCAAGCAATGACGACACCGGTATTTTCGGCGAAGGGCACTACTTTACGGCGAAAATTGCGGCAAACGGAACCTCCGCCGGCTTCGATATTCCGGTCCCAAGCGGTTCTACAAGTGAATATGCCATCTGGTACAACTTGGTAACCGATTCGACGGATACGACGCACTGGGTTAGAACGTACGGCACAGGCGAAATCGCAACGCTTGGAGGCGGCAGTGTCGGCGTTACCATCACGGAAGGCAAACGGATGAGCGGTACGATCAAGCTCGACAATTGGTCGGGACCTTATCCGTATATCGGTACGGTCATTGCCTTCAACGACGGTGTGGACCAAATTCCGGATGCCGCTAATATCGGCGATGTTATTAATGCCGGCATCGGATTGGATTACCAAATCCTTCGCGGATATGGCGATGAAAAGCAATACTCGGTCGTCGTGCCGGCCGCTGAAGATTACAAGCTTATTTACTTGGCACTGCCGCTTTTCCAAGATGCCAACGTCACGCCCGATCAGCTTTCCAGACTTCTTGAATCGGCGAAATACAATATTTGGTCGTATTCGGACGATGCCATCGGGTATGTGCCTTTATACGATTATTTGACTGGAAACAGTTCGTATTTAGGAAAACTGTTGGATTTGTCGCAGACGGATCAGTCCGATATCGATCTGGCGGTACCTATGATCCGGCAAATTCCTGTTCTAATGGATAACTATAACTACTCGCCGGAATATTTACTGACATATGTAGATACGCAAAATGTCGGAACCGGCGCTCAGTTCGACTTTGTGCTCAAGGATCGCAGAGATGGAAGCGACATTGAACTCGCCGCAGTTGAAAGTACAATGCCTATGCCTGAAAATGAGTCGTATTCGTATGGCAGCGGGAAGCTTTTCAAACTGATTCCTGAAGAACCGATTGAGCCGGGTGTGGCGTACGCGTTGTTTGTTACGGCCACATGGCAAATGAACAGCAGCGGCCAAACGATTACAGCCACCAATTACGGTGAAGCTTCGTTCAGGCATGATCTATTGGCTCGGCCGGTTTCGGCTGATTCGATCGAGATTCAGTGGGCAGCCGTTCCCGGGGTGAGCGAGTACTACTTCGATATTTACGGCTACGAACAGTCGGTACATGTCGAGAACCAAACGATCCCTGAAGGACAGCTGTTCGGAAGGGTCGTTGTAGACGGTGCTGACGGAGTCGAATTGGGTACATGGTATGATATAAATCTGTACGATGCCGCCGATTACGATTACGAAACATCTGGTCCGCTGGCGTATGCAGATGTGTATCTGCCGTGGTATGGGGGACTCGACGTTAATGATTACGGGTCGGAAATCGGTTCGTTCTCAGGCGTAATTTCGTTATACCAACCTTATGATTACGGAAAAGTTGCAAAATACGAGCTTTATTGGGGAGATATGTCCGGACATAAACTTCCGGGGCGTGAGCCGTTTTGGACCGGTGATAATGTCTTCTATGGCGGGGCAAATATCCATATTAATTTAAGCGCTTTGGAAATTCCGGAAGGAGCCTTCACAATTGTCCCGTCTCGAGTGTATGGGTCAGGCGATACCGCTTCCGGACCGGCATTCCTGTTCAACGATGCAGGCAGTTTAGAGGGCGAACCGTTTGAATTAACGGAATTTATGTCTCAGACAGTTACTTATTCCGTGTATCACGAAGGCGACGGAATGCTGAATGCGAATGACAAAATTTTTATTCGGTTTTCAGAGAATCTTTATTCACATTCCGAATCTTTGAGAGCGATAGAAGACGCCTTTGATGCCGCATTCGGAACGACGGGTAAGTTTGCAGCAAGCTTCGATAGCGATAGTACGGTTTCAGTTACCGTTAATGACGAGATTGCAATTCCCGATCCTATAACGGTCATTCTGCCAGCGGGTACAGTAACCTCGCTTTCCGAAGCGTCGAACAGCAGGCCGCTTAAATTTGTGATTAAGGATAAGGAATTGTCGGTTGCAACAAGCTTCACCGATAATGAATATGGCGATATCGAAACCTTCTCCTTCTCCTTCACGGACGCTGGGTATAAAATTATCGATGCCACAGTAGTTGATACATCTGGTGGAAGCTATATTAGCGTTACATTGGAAAACGGTTTGGTGTACTATATTTGGCTGCATGACTCCGAATACGGCGAAGGATTTTTTGCAAACATCGAGCTTTCTTCCGGAGTCGTAACGGTTAAACCGTTGGACGATGTTTATTTTCCTATCATGTTTATGTACGGAGGCGGCAGCAGACTTCCATTCTCCAATGAGCTTCATTACTTCTACATTATCAACCCGGTTTGACATCAGTGAACTAGAAACAAAAGGAGATTACCAATGAAACGTATTCTTTTATCCCTAACGGTTCTCAGTGTCGGCACGTTCGGCGCGGCGGGGGCAGTCCTCGCCGCCTCCCCGAGCCAAGGGCTGCGCGGACTTGACGGAGAGGTGCTCTCCCAGGTTACGACGTATGCCGGGAACGGAGATTTCAAGGAGCTGAACGGCGCCGCATTGTCCGCTTCGTTCCGTGCTCCTGAAGGCATCGCGGTTGCATCGGATGGGACCGTCTATATCAGCGATTCCATCAACCATTTGATTCGCCAAATTAAGAACGGCCAAGTTACGACGTATGCCGGCATTACCTTAACACTCGACGATTCCGGTTTGCCTGAAGGCACACTGGTAGACGGCACGGCGAAAACGTCCGTATTCCAGAAGCCGGCGGGGCTGGCGCTGGATGCCAAGGGCAATCTGTATGTGGCGGACGCGGGCAACCATGCCATCCGTAAAATTTCGGCGAACGGCCGGGTTACGACCATCGCAGGCGACGGCGTACTAGGTTCCCAGGACGGCAAAGGCGAGAAGGCCCGTTTGTTCGGTCCGCAAGATGTAGCTGTTGCGGAGGACGGAACGATTTATGTAGCGGACACGCTGAACCATCTGATCCGCAAAATTGATACGGAAGGCAACGTGACGACACTGAACGCGGCATCCGATCGTATAGTGGAAGTTATTCCTGGGGCGGTTGAAACCGCCGGCGATTTCAAGGACGGAGCGTTAAGCGAAGCGAAGTTTAACGAGCCGACCTCGATTGCGCTGGATGCCAAAGGAAACCTGTACGTCAGCGACAGCGGCAATCAGTTGATCCGTTACGTCGATTTGAAGGCCGGAACCGTATCGACTGTTGCCGGCGTTGTCAGAGACAATATGTACGAGAGTAACGCATTATATGCCGCATCCGGATACGCAGACGGCATCGCGGAAGAGGCCGAGTTTAACTATCCGAGAGGCATTTCGCTGACGAAAGAAGGCGGCCTCGTCATCATCGATTCGTTGAACCACACGGTCCGCTACCTGCTTGACGGCCATGTGACTACGATTGCAGGCGACAATACTGGAGAGTTTGGGGAAACGAACGGGATCGAAGGCTATAACAGCTTCCATACACCGGCGGATTCCGCCGTATTGCCCGACGATCGAATTTTAGTAGTTGACAGCCTTAACAATGTCATCCGCACCTATGCTTTGTATCAGCATCCTGCAGGGCTGGAGAAGGACGGCGAGCTTCACGTAACCTTCAACGGAGCTTTGGTGGAATTTGACACCAAGCTTGAAATGAAAAATTATCGCACGATGGTTCCGGTTTCTGCGGTAGGTAAAGCTTTCGGCTACGATGTCGTGTATGAGAAAGGCTTCATCACTATGACAAAAGGCGATACGATGCTGGAGTTGATTCCGGGCAAGGCTGAGATTACTTCCAAGACCGGTGACGGTGAGCCTGTCGTAACGACAATTGACGTAGCGCCTTATATAAAAGACGATAGAACGTACGTGCCGATTCGTTTTTTCAGCGAGCAGTTCGGCTTAGACGTTGAGTGGGATGCTGCAACTCAGACTGTAATCCTTAGGGAAAAAACGCAATAAACCACATTAACTATTTCCCGAGAAATAAGTGCCTCTTTTAGTAGAGAGAATCTATTAAAAGAGGCATTTTTTTAATTACATGTCGATGCTAAAATGGTAAAATTGTCTTATTTGATAGAAGGTACATACGTGGGCAGCAGTACCTAACCGTGAACGGGTGGATACAACTTTTGAGGGGAGTATTTTTGTGAATAAGAGACACCGATGGCTCTTACGTAAGCTGTCGCATGCACTGATCTTTGTTGTTATTGCGCACGCCGTGTTCGGCGCTTTCGCGTCATCCGTATCGGCTGCAAGCGAAAGCTCGAGAGTTGCGCAAATTGTCAGTTTATCAGGTGAAGTGTTTGTAAAAAAATCGGGAGGCTCCAAAGAGTTCAAAGCATATAAAAGCATGGCTTTGAATCAAGGAGACTTCCTGCGAACAGGGAAAAAGTCAAGCGTTACGCTGAAGGTCATCGATCATGACGACGAGATGACCATAGGCGCGAACGCTCAACTGTGCTTGTCTAAATTAAAGGATTCCGGCGGCGGGAAGAAAACCAACGTATCGATGGTCTCGGGTTCCGCTTATGTAAAAGCAGGAAAGCTGAAAGAGAAAGATACGTTTGAGATTGAAACACCGACGGCGGTTATGGGCGTTCGGGGAACGAACTTTTTGGTCGGAGTAAATAATATTACCGGCAATACGGATATCGCCGTGGCATCGGGCATCGTGCAAGCAACGATCGTTCCACAGAGGGCAGAGGGGAGCTCTGCAACGCCGACTCCTCAGTAACCTGTAGTTCTTTATCCTGCGCAGCAAGGGAGCTTCTTTGTAAATACGGCGAGCGGTATGGTGAACAGTGCGGTTTCGTTCATGGACCCGGCAAGACTTGTAGGAACGGTAGACCCGGCAGCGACGGCGGCCATGCTTCAGAATGCGGGGCAAATTAGAGAAGAGAATGAGCAGCTTCTAGCGAATTTATATAGCGGACAGCCTAATCCCAATTTAGGCGTAACGAACAATGAAGAGTTTGCTCAGTATGCAAGCAATGTGGATCGTCTCGCGGATGTTGTCGCGACCCAGGCGGTTCAGCAAGGCGTGCTTTCTCCTCAACAAGTAAGCCAGATTTCACGACAAGCAGGCGTTCCGATCAACACCAACGCCGCCCCGCTTGCACTGACTCCTGCGCAGCAACAGCAAGCGGCTCGGCTTGAGCAGCAAATGCAGCGGCAAAGGCAGCAAACCCAGCAGCAGCTGCAACAAAATCAACAACAAAATCAGACATTGCTAAATGAAATTACGAATCGGCAACAACAGCAAAGCCAGCAAAATCAGCAAGCGCAAAACCGGATCGCCCAACAGGCGGAACAAAATTATGTGAGCCGGTTGAACGAAGAGCAGAGGCAGCAGTTTAATCAAAACAAGACGCAAATCAATACTCCGGCGCCTGTCGTTACGACCCCACCTGTAACGACCCCACCGGTAACAACGCCGCCCGTCGTAACGCCGGTTCCGCCGGTCGTGACATTGGTGACGCCTGCCGGCCATGTAAATATCGGGGATTCCATCGTTGCGGGAAGCAGCCTTCCGGGTACCCTCTATTTGGTACCGGAGAACATAAATGCAAGCGTATCGGCATTTGAAGCGGCTGTATCCTCCAATACGGCAAAGAAGGCCATTCAGCAATCGGTTCCGAGTAGCGTAACGTTCAGTACGGCCGGTTTGCCTGCGGGCAATTATGTCGTATTCGCAGTGGCGAACGGAGCAAACGGAATTTCTGCGAAGTCTTCTGTTTATAACTTGGTAGTGGCAGTACCGACGAAGCCGGAATCAGTTACGTTCGTTGATACGGATTCTAGTGACGGCAAAATCGGAGGAACCGTTCGGATTGCCCGCGCAATGGACGAGAAGTATGTGACAGGGTATCAATTGTATTGGGGAAACGCCGTCGGCGACATTTTGGCCAACGCATCGACCGGCGGTTTAATTGCGAATGTCAGCAAGACAGGAACATCATCGTATGTGGAATACGCAATTCCTAACGGAACAAGCATTCCTTCCGGGGCGGGAACGATTTTGGCCTTCTCAGTGAACGGCGCTGTGAAATCGGTGAACGCAGCATGGACCTCGTTGATTGACCTGAAGCCGGTTCCCGGAAACCCATCGGCGCCTCGCGGAATCGAGTTTATTGACATGAATCCGGCAGAGGGCAAACTTAGCGGCACTGTTCGCATTTTCCGCGCGTTGGATGAATCCAACCTTACCGGTTATGAGCTGCATTGGGGAGACGCCAATGGAAACCTGCTCGGCGCAAGCTCGTTCATAGCGTCTGTTAACAAGGCGGGGGCTGCCGAATATGCCATTTACGAAATTCCGGGCGACTTGACGATTCCGAACGGCGCGAAAAAGCTGATCGCGTTCTCCGCTAATGGCAGCATCAGATTGGATGCGAAAGCGGAAATCGACATTCACGATAGTGTATATGGGGCGTACAATCCTTACGTTGCATATGAAGGCGTCTCGTTGATGAAAGAGGGAAAAGTAAGCCTTCAGGTAACGGTAAATAAGCCTGCTACGCTTTATGTTATGCCGATGGACGATCTGATAGGGACTTCCCCAGTCTTGCCGAATTTAGAAACGCTAATTGTCCAAGCGAAAGCGAAGGTAACGGTTGGGGCCGGCAGAACGGTCATCGAACCGACGCTTCCGGTCGGCAGATTTGTAATCTATGCGGCGGATGCCGATGGGAATATTTCGTACCCGTCAAGGGATTTTTATGTTGTCGACAAGGATGCAGCATTGTCTTCCATTACCGGTAAGATAACATTGCCGCAATCGGTATCGCACCCGGTGACCCTTGCTATTGAAGGCTATTTGAACAGCGGTGGGCCGGGTTCGGTTCCTTATCTATCATATGTTTATGTGATCGTTCCGGCGGGGAGCAAGGAAGCTTCGTTTACGCTGCCTGTCTATTCGGGCGATGCAAATTACATGCTTCAATACTTCCTGTATGAATATACCTCGGAAACCGAGCGCTGGGTTCCCTACAATATTTTGGCCGGAACGTACGCGGCGGGCAGCAGCGGGGTACAGGTCAATATTGTGACGGGTGTCAAGCTTTCGGGCGATGTTTCGGTGTCGGCAGAGAACCGGGACAGCACAAAGCCGGTGTATGTAGTGCTGCGGATCCGCAACGAAACTTATGATTTAGGACATAGGATGCAAGCGGTGCCGGGCGGTTCGCCGGTTCATTATGAATTTGTCGTTCCGCAAGGTGACGGGTATCAACTATCTTACAACGTTCCGGAAGAAAGCAGCTTCGGCAAAAATGATGGCGATTTGACCGTTCCGAGCTTGACCGGAAACGATGTCACCTTAGACGTAACGGTTCCCGGGAAACAATTCTACGATCCGTATGAGCCACGCTTGATCGAATTTAACGACATAGACACAGCAACGGGTAGAATCGCGGGGACGGTTAAAATTATAGGAAATAACTTCGCTCAATCCGGCATCGTTTTGTATTGGGGTGACGGAGAAGGCAACAAGTTGCCGGGAATGGAGCCGATCGCAACGATCCAAGGTGCGGGAATCGTGTCTTATTTGTTGCCGGCAGTTACGATTCCGACAGGGGCCGAAAGCTTAGTAGCGTTCACGGTGAACGGCCCGAAAACATCCGTTTCATCGGTTTACCAAACGATTGTCGATCTGGTCGAACTGGAGAAGACGAGCGCTTCTCTGAGTGATTCGAACCCGCTCTCCGGAAAATTATCAGGAAATATTGAAATTATTCGCGGAGCTGAAGATCAGGCCGCGACAAGCTTCAGACTGTACTGGGGTACGCCGTGGAACACAAAAGCTTCCGAAACTATGATTGCCGAGACGGTGATAACAGGCAATTACACGAATTATTCACTTGACGATGCGGCAATTCCGGCGGGTGCGGCGAACATTTTGGCATATCCGATTGTAGACTCTGTCGAAGCCTCGGTGCCGCGGGTTTCGCCGATTTATGACGATGCTTCGGAATCAAGAGAGGATAATAGTGTAACGCTCGAAGCCGAGTTGAAGGCGACGCAAGTAACAAGCACTGAAGACGGAAAGCTGGTTGGTGGAGACAAGGTTTCCATTTACTTCAACTCGATCGACTATACGGACGACGCTAATTTGGCTGCTATCGAAGATGCTTTCGATGCCGCATTTGGGGTTGAAGGTGTATTTACAGCTTCCCGTCCGCCTGTGCCGGAATTGTTCTATAGTGTGGATTTGGTAGTAAAAGCAGGGGTTGAGCTCGACATTTCGGAGGCAAAAACCGTGCTGCTGCCGGTCGGCGCGGCAGGGAACGTTGGGGTGCTTCGATTCGTAATCAGCGATGCGCTAGCCCCGGTGCCTTCCGCTGTGATTGTCGGCTACGATGAGGAGTATGGCTTCAAAATCAATTTCAACGTGAAAGATGCTGTCATTGAGGATGCACGCCTGATAAACTGGATCGGCGAGACGTTCGTTCGGGCGAAGGTAGATGGCGTCTACTACTATATTTCGTTCTACGATGGCGAATATGATACTTATTTTTATGTTACGAAAATGTCGGCTAAGCCCGATTCTTTATCGGTTTGGGTTGCTGCGGAAGGAATGTATGCTCCCGATGTATTGATGTCGTTCGGCACAAGCGTTGCACCGTACTACGATATAAAGGCCAGAGCGGGTATCGGCAACCAGTGGCTTGCCCTGGATGCTTATCAAGGGGATACTCCGAATGATATTACAATCCAATGGAGCGGAATCACGAATGCGGCGAAGTACGAAGTATATTTAAACGGCTTGAAACAGTCGGAGACGGAATACACGTTCTATTCGTTTGAAAATCAATCGCCGGGTGAAAAGCAAATTGATGTCAAGGCGTTAGATGAAAACGGCGGAATTATTGCTAGTCAATCGATTACGTATTTTCTGATTCCTTCGATTGAAGGCTTCGAGTATCACGCAGAGGAGAACTCCATTGCGTGGACTCCAGTCGATGGTGCGGTGAAATATGTTCTCGAAAGCGATGCAATTGGGTACATTCCGGTTGAAGTTTCGGCGAATGAGTATAATTTTGAAAGTTCTCTAAGCGTCGGAACGGGGTATTCGGTCTACATTGGAGCGGTGGATGCCCTCGGCGCCACGATTGCCGAAGGTATGTATTGGTTCGTTGGGCAGCGGTTTATTACGGATTTCCAAGTACAATATCCGACGATCAGTTGGACTTCTATGGGCGAGGATAAGGTTGAGGTCATTTATCCTGAATTTTATAATGCCAAGCCGGTAACGGGAGAAGGCCCTCAAACTTACACGCTTGGAGAAATGGCGCCAGGGACGTACGATATCCAGGTAAGCTTGATCAAAAATTATTTGGTGATTGCACGTAGTGTGGCAACCATTACTGTTCCTGAAGTCGAGCCTGATCATACGCCGCCGACCGTCGTATACTTGGGAACATCGACGGTTGTCGTTAAAAACGAGTGGAATGTGTACGTTTCGGAGCCCGGCCGCCTGTATGTCGGACGATCGGATGTAATTTCCGATGAGATGGCAAGTGACGGATTTGACTTGAGCGATCTGGAAAACGTAGAAGCTTTTACATTGCTCAAAGACGTTGATGCAGGTGTAAATACGATTCCCACCGATGCAATTGAAGCAGGGGACAGTTATCAATTTATCGCGGTAGACGAGAATGGCAATCTTTCAGTGCCGTCCGAAAAATTCTGGACTTTGTCAGCGGAAAGCACCGTAAAAACGATCAGCGGAACGGTTACCTTACCGGAGGCTTCCGGCCCCGAGGGGGCGATCATTAAGATCGTAGCGAAACAATCCGACTACAACGCTGAATACCATAATGTTTGGATTAAACCGGGAGAAGACACCGCTTCTTATTCGGTCATCATCGTTGACGGTTACAGCAATTATAGCGTCGGATACGAGGTGATGTCCCCCGATTCTAACCCAGTCCGATGGGTTGCTTCGTGGGTCTTGCTGGATTCGGATGGGGTAGAGCTGCGATTCCCACCTGACTCGACGGATATCAACGTTTCAGTACAGAAAGGTGCGCTTGTCTCCGGGACAATTGAGCTGTCTGCGCAATACAGGGATCCTGATGCGGAAGCCGTTGTTGTAGTTACTGTCGATAACGGACAACTGAATGTGACGAAGGCATTCAGTGTGCTGCCGGGACAACCGATTGATTATTCAATGGTCGTACCATTCGGTACGGAATACACGCTGCAATATAACATGGCAGGCGAAACTAACGTTTGGTTTTATACTTCTAGCGGCACAGGCTATACTTCCAACCCTTATGATGCGGAGCCGCTAGTATTTAATCAAGACAGCGATGTGACAACTGTAGATTTAATCGTTCCGGCGAAAACGGATAACGTAACCGGCATTCAAGTGACGAGAGCAAATTTAAGCTCGATTGCGCTTAAATTTGATTTATATCAGCCGCAGACGAAGTATAGGCTTGATTTATACAAAGGTTCTGTCATGCTGGATTCGGATATTCGAATTACTCCGTCGGACCAGACAGCGGTTGTAGTTGAAGCCGGGGATATTGCACTTGACACGACTTTAGCCCCCAATGTCGAATATAAACTTGTTGTAACAGCATATGGTCTTAATGATAGCGACTATATGAGGCCGATCGGCAGCGGATTCGTGAAGTTTACATTCGGCTCCGACATTCATGCAATGGCGGATGTGTATGCAAAGTCCGCGGTAGTGAAGTGGAACCCGGTGTTCGGGGCGGATTCGTATCGCTTGACGGTGAATAACGGTATGCCGTTCACAATTGGGAAATCGGAATGGGAGCTCGTGGACCTGATTCCAGAGACCGATTATTCCGTTGTGATCGAATCGGTCGGCGGCACGACACAGTCCAAAACGATTGCCTTCACAACGCCTTCGACGGCCAATCCGACAGTGACGGAAGCGACGTATGGGTATAACGAAACGTTCGGTCCCGTACTTATCTACAATGTAACGTGGGATGCCGTTCCCGGCGCTGTAAACTATAAAGTAACGTTCAATGGCATTAGCAGTATCGTAACGAACTTAACTACGACGACGTTGGAAAATGTGAAATATGGGCAGGCGAACACCATAGAAGTTATTGCATTGGACATCGATGGCGCCGTTGTTTCCAGAGACAAGCAACAATGGGTGACGGAAAGCTATGCCGAAGTTCCTGACGTCGCAATCTATTCGGGCAGTGACGGACCGTACTCATGGATGGATATTGAATGGTCGGAGTATTCGGGGGCAACGGAATATCGAGTGTTTGTCGACGGCGTTTTATATGAATCCGTGACCGACCTTGCAAATTTGTATTGCGAATTGGAAGGGGTCAGCTTCGGTCATATGTACATGATTAGAATCGAGGCGTGGAACGGCGGTACGATGCCGGCCGCTGTAACGGAAATGCCGCACATCCCTTATCCGACCATGTATTTATGATGACAGGGATAGCTATTTTCGATGCACATGAGATAGCAACACTATGAGTTGCTAATGGCTTGTTTTTCGCGTTGTACAGGAAAATAGCCATACTATAAGTTACTAATGACCCCAAAAGCTCGGTCAAAGAGGTAGAAATCGGGAAATAGCAACTCCAGGTGTTGCTAAAAAATTTGAGACCACAGTTTTGGGCCGAATAGCAACCTGTAGTGTTACTGCTTTCAGCTGGGGAGGTTTAATCTGCGGCCCTCGGTTCACAGAACTGAGGGCCTTCTTTTTCGTTATAAAAAACGGAGTGACTGCCATTGCGGCAGTCACTCCGTTTTTTATAGCATCAATTATTCGTAAATACGACCAGCACGGCAAGAATAACAATAAGTGCGCCGACGGCGATGGCAGTGTATTGGAGCGCTTTCTTGTTGGATTCGTTCTTCTTATCCGGCTTGCGGACCGGGGGAGTCGTTTTCCACTTAGCCATAAATAATCTCTCCCTGCAGCATATGATAACGTCTATGCCTATATTGTAAACGTTTCATTACACCCAATCAACGGCTTGTTTTTGGGGGGCGAGCGGCCATTTTCGGTTTGTTCGCTTTCTTTTTGTTGGAAAAATATTTACACTATTACTGTTGACTGTTTAAGGTGAAACGGGGAAATCAAATTTATGCTGTATACGAAAATTGCGAAACCGCTGCTGTTTAAACTCGATCCGGAACGCGCTCACCACCTGACGGTCGGCGGATTAAGCCGCGCCGCGCGAATACCGGGCGCGCTTGCGGCGCTTCGCGCCATATACCGAGCTCCGGAGGCTTCGCCGGAGCTCGAATCGACATTGTGCGGGCTGCGCTTCCCGCACCCGATCGGCTTGTCGGCCGGGCTCGACAAGAACGGCAGCGCGGCGGACGGCTTCGCCGCGATCGGCTTCGGCTTCGTGGAGGTCGGCACGGTAACGCCGAAGGCGCAGCCGGGCAACGACACGCCGCGGCTGTTTCGCCTCCCGCCGGACCAAGCCCTTATCAATCGGATGGGCTTTAACAATGTCGGGGCGGAAGCGATGGCGCGCAATTTGGCGCACACGAACTTGTCCGTGCCGCTGCTGATCAACATCGGCAAAAACAAGACAACGCCCAACGAGCTGGCGCATGAGGATTATACGGCGAATTTGCGCATTCTGTACGACCGCGGCGACGCGTTCGTCGTGAATGTCAGCTCGCCGAATACGCCCGGGCTGCGCAGTCTGCAGCACGGGGAAGAGATGCGGCGGCTGCTCGAAGCCGTCGTAGAAGAACGGGCTGTGCAAGCGCAGCGCCATGAGCAAGGGCCGAAGCTGAAGCCGATCTTTGTGAAAATCGCGCCGGACCTTACGCCGGAGGAGCTGCAGGGAACCGTGGAAGCGGTGATGGCAGCCGGAGTAGACGGCATCATTGCTACTAATACGACGCTTTCTCGAGAGGGACTGACGCACGCGAATCGAAGCGAATCGGGCGGATTAAGCGGCAAGCCGCTGAAGGAACGCTCTACGGCCATCATCCGCGACGTGTACCGGCTGACGGACGGAAAGCTGCCGATCATCGGCTCGGGGGGTATTTTTACCGCAGATGACGCATATGAAAAGATACGGGCCGGAGCCTCGCTGGTTCAGGTATATACGGCCCTTGTATACGAAGGTCCGGGGCTTGTCCGCACGCTTGCGGACGGTCTTCGTAACCGGCTGAAGGCGGACGGCTTCAAGCACCTTTCCGAAGCGGTAGGGCGCGACGCCTAAGCGCAGTCGGCTTGTCTCCGGCCGGACGGACTAGTTTTAAGGCAGACGGCAATTGGAGGTAACGCAATGGACGGAAGAGATTGGGGAAAGTTCTTGATTCCGTATGAACAAGCGGTGGAAGAGCTGAAGGTTAAGTTTAAATCCATGCGCCTGGAAATGAAGAAGCGTGAGGAATACTCGCCGATCGAGTTTGTCACAGGCCGAATCAAGAAAGTTTCGAGCATATTGGAGAAAGCGAAGAGGCTCGACGTGCCGATGGATAAGCTCGAAGAAGGAATTGAAGATATTGCGGGCATCCGCATTATGTGCCAGTTTGTCGAAGACATCGAGATTATGATGCAGTCGATCCGGGAGCGCAAGGATATGAAGGTGCTCTACGAGAAGGATTATATTCGCAACAACAAGCCGAGCGGCTATCGAAGCTACCATATGATCGTGGAATATCCGGTGCAGACGGCGCTCGGCATGAAGAAAATTTTGGCGGAAATTCAAATCCGGACGCTGGCGATGAATTTCTGGGCTACGATCGAGCATTCGCTCAGCTACAAATTCAAGAAGAACCTCCCGGAGCATATCCAAGAGCGGCTGCAGCGCGCCGCCGAGGCCGCATTTCGGCTGGATGAGGAAATGTCGTCCATCCGTGAGGAAATCGTCGAGGCGCAGAAGCTGTTTGAAGACCAATCGGTGCTGGTCGCCCAAATTTTGCACGATATTCAGCAGTTGTACTTTTACAATATGGCCAAGGAAGCAAGCCAATTTCAAGAGCGCTTCACGGATTTATGGGGAACCGAAGACAGCTGGAGAGTGAGAGATTTGGCTGAGGAGATTCGTTCCGCGCTGTTGGCCGCCAAGAAGGAGAGCCGTGGAACGTGACGAATGCCGCTGCTACGCAAGAAACATATTACGACCCGCTTTACGTCGCTTTTTTATATTACTTTAATGTGGAGCGGGATTATTTCGAATGTCACGAGGTGATGGAGGCGCTGTGGCTCGAGGAGGGGCGGGACCCGCTCTACCAAGGCCTGCTTCAAGTCGCCGTTGGTTTATACCATCACCGCGGAGGCAATATCGACGGCGGCGTCAAGCTGCTGACCGCAGCGATCGCCAAGCTGGAGGAGCGGGAGCCGGAACTGCTCGGCATCCGCTTAGACCGGCTGGTTCAGGACGCAAGGCGACATCTCGCAAATTTGAAGCGGCACGACACCGTTCCGTTTCCGTTTCGCGACCTCGATATCGAAATTGCCGATCCGTCTCTTAGCAAACAGGTGGCCGCCTTCGTGCCTCCTGAAAGCGATGAAGGGCACTAAACGAACAAAATAACGGCTCCCTCCCGATTATTTTCAGGAGAGAGCCGTTTTATTGATTATGCGCCGCCGTATGTGGCGTCGATATAAGCTTTAATTTCGTCCGCGCTTTTGCCTTCATCGGCCATCTTGACCGCGTCACGCACCTCCATGAGGCAGACGCCGCACATGGCGCTGTGGTCGGTCCATTTGACGCCGTCCGCAGTTTGCTCAGCAATGTAGCATCTATACAACGAATCATGCGGGTCGTCGTACTCCATGCAGCCGCAGTAGCAGTACAATTCGGAAAGCAAATCCTTATGAAGAGCGGCTTTGGCGTAAAGGTCCTTCGTAGTGGGCGAATAATGATCCAAGAACGAGGGAAGCACATCGATGGAAGCGGTCGTTTCGTACTTCTCGGCATCCTCCGTATGTCCCTCGTGCCCGCCGCCGCTTTCGCCGGCATTGCCTTGGGAGCCGCTGCCGCAGCCCGACAATACAAACAAGACAATCAGCGAGACAGCGAAGATGCTCCATGCTTTGCGGCTGCTCATGACGAGGCCTTGTCCTTATATTTGGCGAAGAAATCTTTAAACGTCGCTTCCGTATTCGTATCGTTGCCTTCGATCAAACCGCCTTCGATGCGGTCCTTTTCCACTCCGTCCTCGTAATAAACCAGCGTAGGCGTATACACTATGTTATACTTGGCGAATGAATCCTGATACACCTCGAGGTTGAATTGCGGTACGTTCACCCCGGCATCCGCGATCATCGGCTTAAGCTTGGGCGTCGTTTCAAGACAGAACGGGCAGGTGGACGAGAAGAAATAAACGAAGAACGATTCCTTGTCTTGTATTTTTTGTTCCAATTGCGCGGGCAAAATAATGTTCTGATAATTCGGGTCGTCCAACAGCTTGCGCGTCGCGCTCGAAAGCTGAGATTTAGGAATGCCGTAGACGTTATCGCTCTCGGCGCGCTGCGTCTGGGCGTTAACGAACGCCAGCAGCCCGACGAGTACGGCAAACACCACTACATAAACGATCAATTTGCGGGTAATAATCGGCTTTGATCTTGATTTTGATTTCGAGTTGGATTTCGGGTTAGATTTCATCAAGTCCCCCCACTTTCTGCGAATGTTTTATCTCAAAATTGTTACTATTATACTACATCAAGCGGACAGGAACTATGGATGAAATATGAAAATCGGACAAAATGGCGGAGGGTAACGGCATGGCAAACGGCAAGCAGCGGCTTGACAAAATATTGACGCATATCGGCCGCGGCACGAGAAGCGAAATCAGGAGAGCGGTTAAAAATAAAGAGGTGACGGTAAACGGAAAGGTTGCGACGGACAGCGGGATGCAGGTTAACCCGGATGAGGATGTCATCCTCTTTAACGGGGAGCGAATCCGTTACCGCGAGTTTATTTATTTGATGATGAATAAGCCGGCGGGCTGCGTTTCCGCAACCGAGGACCGGCGGGACCGCACGGTGGTCGAGCTGCTGGCGCCCGATCAGGCCGCCTTCGATCCGTTCCCGGTCGGGCGGCTCGATAAAGATACGGAAGGGCTTCTGCTGCTTACGAACAACGGGCAGCTCGCTCATCGGCTGCTTTCTCCTAAGAAGCACGTTCCCAAAACGTATTTCGCGGAGGTGGCGGGCCATGTAACCGAGGAGGACGGCGCCGCATTCGAGCGGGGAGTGACGCTGGACGACGGGTATGTAACGCTGCCGGCGCAGCTTCGCATATTATCGGTCGAGGAAAGCTCCGGGGCATGGCGGTCGCGGATCGAGCTGACGATTACGGAAGGCAAATTTCACCAGGTGAAGCGAATGTTTGAAGCGGTCGGCAAGAAGGTCGTCTATTTGAAACGATTGTCCATGGGCAGCCTTCGCTTGGACGAGCGGCTCGAGCTTGGGCAAGTGCGGGAGCTGACGGAAGAGGAGCTTGCCGCGCTCCTGACCTACGGAAGCAAATGAATATCACGCTCAGTATACCTCTAACAATATAAGGGAACCCTATGTCTTGTTTGCTTTAGTCTAACGAGCTGGAGGGTGCGAACTGTGACCAATATTGTAATGCGGCCGGATTTAAAAACGGCGGGCGGGGAAATTCACGATATTCTCATTAACGGACGGTACGCAGGCAGCATGACCCTTGTGTATCGGGAAGGCGATCGCATCGGGGGCTCGGTGCAGCTGGACCGTACGTCCATCTCTGCGAAGGAAAAACACCGTGTTGTGCGCTATGTGCAAAACTACATTCAAGATTTGATTGTTGCCGTTCGTGCGGCCGATTGCGACGTTGTCGTCACGAACAGCCCGTACGATCACATCATTGCGACGGACCGCGACGAGCTGGGCCAAGCGAAGGAAATGGACGACGACGCGCAAACCGATTATGAGCTCGATGACCTGGCGGAGGATTGGGAAGAGGGCGACGTGCTGCTGTTCGACGACGATGACGGCGATGACGACGATGAAGTTCTCGGCGACGATCCGGGGGACATCGACCGGATCGAGATGAGGCAGCCGGCGGTTTACGAGCTTGTGATCGTCGGGGAGCAGCGCAATAAAGTGGAGTACCACGTTTACGACCAAAATAAGATTTGGGTGGCGGAAGCGTTCTTTAAGCTCCGCGGCCTGGCATGTACCGGCGAAATCAATTTCATGGTCCATCCCGACGACGAAGAAATCGAAGCGGTGACCGATCTTGTCGTTTCCGATTTTGATGAAAATGAGGTCGACGAGTTCAAGATCAGCGTCAAGCATAAAGGCAAAGAAATCGAAACGATCGAGCTGACGCACGAGGATTTGCTCGATTTGCAGGAGTATGAAGCGGACGGCGATCGGATGGGCGACGAGTTTACGGTGACGCTGGCAAGGGACGACGGCGACATGCTGACGTATGAAATTTATAATCAGGCGAAGGGCGGCTTGCCGATCGGAACGGCTACCGTCGATATCGCGAACCGGCAGCTTTCCGGCTTTATGGATTTCCGGGAGCTGTGCTCCGAGGAGGAACGCGAGACGATCGCTACGCTGCTGATGCGGGAGCTGGACAAAGAGAAGGATTTCAAAGAGCTGAACTTGTCGGTGCTTCACCGGAATGAAAAGATCGACGAGATGCATTTTGAAAGCGAACAAGTGCATTGACTGCTCCGTTAACAAAGCTTGCCGGAGGCGACGCAAACGCCCGGCGAGCTTTTCTTTTGGCCGAAGATGCGGTATATTCCGTAGTAAACCGATGTGGAAGGGGCTGCAGCAATGAGCGGCAAAAAGTATTATGTCGTATTTTTACCGATGCTGGATGAGCAGAAAAGCGCGGAATACCGGCCGGCGCATTTGGACTATTTGGCGAAGCTCCGGGATGAGGGGCACATTTTTTCGTATGGGCGGTTTTTGGACGGTTGGGGCGGCATGGTCATTTATATTGCCGATCGCGAAGAGCAGGTGAAGGACTGGGTGCTGAACGATCCGTATATCGTACATAACGCCCGTCGTTACGAAATTCGCGAGTGGGCGATGACGAAAGGCAATCTGGAGGGGTAAACCTCCTCCTGAGCGAAAAAGCGCTCCCTGATCGGCGATCGGGGGCGCTTTTATTATACATATTTCCAATTAGTAAGGGGGAGATTACCGATATAAGGATGGTGACCGGTGTGCCGGAAGAACAAAGAAGGGCCTTAGACCGCATTGTAGACTTGCAAATCGAACATACGAACCTGTGGAACGATTATTGGAACCGTTATTCCGGCTTTCAGACGTGGCCGTTTTGGGTGCATGCCGCGATGACGATCGTACCGCTGATCGTTCTATTCTTTGCAATCGATAAAAGAAGAGCGCTGCAAATCGGCTTTTACGGGTTTAACGTCCACGCTTGGTACGCTTACTTAGACGTACTTGGAGTCAAATACGGATTATGGGAGTATCCGTATCAATTGTATGCGCCGATGCCGATCACCCTCAGCCTGGACACTTCGTTCGTGCCTGTCGCTTATATGCTTGCGTATCAATGGACGATTACCCGTCAAAAAAATTACTATTTGTATGTCGGCTTGCTGTCGGCTGCGTTTGCGTTCGGATTTAAGCCGATTTATTCGTATTTCGACTTTATATTGCTGATGCGCGGAACTAACTACTTTACTCTTTTTGCCGGATACGTCGTGATTATGCTTCTTTCGAAATGGATCACGAACTTGTTCGTATACTGGGCGGAAAAGAAAGAAAACATCACCTATGTGTAGGCGAACAATTACCAGACGAGCGCGTTGCCCTCATAGTCCAAATACATCGGATCGCCCGGCGATCTACCTTTGAGGACGATGTCGATTAGCCCTCTGGCGGAGTCGAGCGGCTCGACCGTGGCGTCCTCGTTCAGCACTCCGAGCATGTAAGACCGGACCCAGCCGGGGTGAAACGCCCATACGGTTACGCCCATCGGCTCGAGCAAGTTTTTCAGCGTGGCGGAAAGCATATTGACGGCTGATTTGGACATGGAGTAACCGAACTCCTTCGTCCTCCAGCAAGCTCCGACGCTGCCCGCTTCGGAAGATATGTTGGCCAGCGCCTTGCGCTCGCCCTTCAACAGCAGCGGAGCAAACCGGTGCGCTACGCGAAGCGGCCCGAGGGCGTTAATATCGTACATCTTCATGGCGGCATCGTAGTCGATGCTGCCGAATAAGTCCGCCGATCGGTCGATGAAGATCGCCGCGTTGTTGAACAGCACATCAAGACTGCCGCGTTCCTTCTCCACCCGCTCTGCGCAGCGGCTAACCGATTCAAGATCGGACACGTCCATCGGCACGACGGAGAGGCGGTCGCCGAACGCTTCCTTCATCGCGGACAGCTCCCCCCACTGCGGCATATGCTGTCCCGCGTACACATGGAACCCTTCCTGCAGCAAAATCTCTGTAAGCGCTCTCCCTAAACCTCGGTCGGCTCCGGTTACGAGTGCCGTTTGCACCATACAACATCATCCCTTTGTCAAAAATTTGACTGCTTCGTGAATTCGTATTCGAGGAATATATAAAAAATATAGCAATAGTATCACATATATGTCGCTGCTTTGAAACCCTCTTGAGTTATAATAGTGATGTAATAAAGGACCGAACGATGGGGAGCGGCAATCGCCGTCCGCCCAAATTGAATGCGCTTACGAAAGATTTTTATTATAGGAGGAGAAAACGGATGAAATATCGTAAATTAGGAAGAACGGGTCTCAAGGTAAGCGAAATCAGCTTAGGGAGCTGGCTTACATACGGAAACTCCGTAGCGGCGAACACAGCCGAGCAAATTATCGACAAGGCATACGAGCTTGGAATCAACTTCTTCGATACCGCGAACGTATACGAGCGCGGCAAGGCCGAAGAAGTCGTAGGAGCCGCGCTGCGCAAGTACCCGAGAGAATCTTACGTTCTTGCTACGAAGGTGTTTTGGCCGATGGGCGACGGCGTGAACGACCGCGGCTTATCCCGAAAGCATGTGATGGAGCAGGCGAACGCAAGCTTGAAGCGGCTGGGCCTCGATTATGTCGATATTTACTATTGTCACCGTTACGATCCGGAAACGCCGGTGGACGAAACGCTGCGGACGATCGACGATTTGGTCCGCTCCGGCAAGGTGCTTTATGTCGGCGTGAGCGAGTGGACGGCGGCACAAATTCAGGAGGCGCTCGGCACGGCCGACCGTTACATGCTGGACCGCATCGTCGTGAACCAGCCGCAGTATCATATGTTTAACCGTTACATCGAGAAAGAAATCGTGCCTTTGTCCGCGAGCAACGGGATTTCGCAGGTCGTGTTTTCGCCGCTTGCGCAAGGCGTGCTTACGGGCAAATATAAGCGCGGCGCCGCACATCCGGAAGGAAGCCGGGCGCTTGACCCTACCGCAAATATGTGGATCGGCGGATTGTTGACGGACGACTACTTGGCCAAGGTCGAGCAATTGTCGGGGGTCGCGGCCGAGCTCGGCGTTACGCTTTCCCAGCTCGCGCTCGCATGGGTGCTTCGTCTGCCGAACGTAGCCAGCGCGATCGTCGGCGCGAGCCGTCCGGAGCAAATCGTTGAGAACGCGAAGGCAGCCGGCATCGTGCTGCCGCAGGACGTTGTAGAGAAGATCGAAGGCATTTTGGCATAATCGATGGCAGAACATCACCGACTCCGGCAGCTTGGTTTACTGCATTTGCCGCTGGAGCCGGTGATTTTTTGCGAAATGGGGGAAGAGGGCGAATGAAGACGATTGTTGCGGTAGCGGGCGATTATTGGCATGACGGGGCGGCGATCGAAGAGGCGCTGCGGGCGGCGCTGAAGACGGAGCTTGCGTCGGAGAGCGTAAAGCTGAGCGTCATTCCCGCCGAGCTTCTGGCGGATGCATTGAAAGACGCTCCGGACGCGGTCGTGCTTTACAAAGAGGGCAAAGTGAATCCTACGGCTCCGGAGCCTGTGGAATGGATGACTGAAGCCGTCGAGGAAGCGATCGAACGATATGTAAGCGAAGGCGGCAAATGGGTCGCATGGCATTCGGGACTGGCGGGCTATCGGGCCGAAAGCGCCTATTACAAGCTGCTTAAAGGATATTTCGAGTATCATCCGAACGAGCATCAGGTTGTAACGTATACGGCTCTTTCGGAGGCTTTGGACGGAACGTATTCCGCGCCGGACGAGCATTATTTCGTGGCATGCGATACGGAGCATACAAACGTGTTTTTACGCGCAGAGTCGGTGGACGGAGAATCTCCGGCGGGCTGGCGGCATAGCCACGGGGCGGGTACGGTCGTCTGCTATACCCCCGGGCATACGTCGGCTTCTTTGATGGACGAGACGCAGCTGGGCTGGCTTCGGGCCGTAATCGTCGGTTGACCAGTCCAGGCTGACCAGAACGGGTCGGGTCGGGATGGGATGGGGGCATAACGGATTAAGGGGGAGCAGGGAAGATGGAAAAAGCGGCGGCGAACGGAAACGTTCATATCAATCAAATCGGCTATCGGGCGAAGGACCGCAAACGATTTATCGTAAACGGAGCCGAGGGTCCTTTTGAGGTGATCGATGCGTCGACGGGCCAAGCGGTCTATGCCGGGCTCACGCGCAGCAAGCCATTCGATCCGATCAGCGGCGATACGCCGGCCGAGGGAGATTTCGGCGATTTGCGCAAGGAAGGCGTCTATTACATACGAACGGCAGCGGGCGATACGTCCCATCCTTTTGAAATATCGGAAAGACCGTACCGTTCTCTAAACCATGCGCTGCTCAAGAGCTTTTACTTCCAGCGGTGCGGCACGGAGCTCGAGGAGCGATATGCGGGGCCGTGGGGCCACAAGGCATGCCACTTGGCGGAAGGGCTCGTACACGGCGCGGGGAACGAGCGGCTCCCGAGCTGCGGCGGCTGGCACGATGCGGGCGACTACGGCAAGTATACGGTCCCGGCCGCGAAGGCGATCGCCGATTTGCTGCTCGCCTTCGAATGCTTTCCCGGCGTCTTTGAAGACGAGATCCGTATTCCCGAATCGGGCAACGGTATTCCGGATATTTTGAACGAAGTGAAATACGAGCTGGAATGGTTGTTCAAGATGCAGCGCGATTCGGACGGAGCCGTGTTCCACAAGGTAACGACGAGACGGTTTCCGGGTCTGGACGTAATGCCCGAGGACGATACGGCTGAGCTTGTATTTTCCCCCGTTTCCGCGACGGCGGCCGGTACGTTCGCCGCTGCGACGGCAATGGCTTCGCGAATGTATAAGCCGTTTGATGCGGCGTTCGCCGAGCGGTGTTTAGCGGCGGCGGAGCGGGCATGGAAGCGGCTGGAGACGGAACCGTCCGCCGCAGGCTTCAAAAATCCGCCGGAAATTTCGACGGGAGAATACGGGGACCGAATGACCGAGGACGAGCGATATTGGGCGGCCGCGGAGCTGTACCGGGCGACCGGCGGGGATGCGTACCGGCGCAGCGCGGCGGAGTTGGCGGCATCGGGCGGCTTTCCGTTATACGAGCTTGGCTGGGCGAATGTCGGTGGATACGGAACGCTGGCGCTGCTGCTGGCGGCGGACGAGTCCGACGAGCAGGCGGAGCGTTTGAAGGCGGGCTGGCTCGAGCAGGCTGATGCCATAGCGGCGCAAGGGCAATCCGACGGTTACGGAGTCGCTCTCGCAGAGAGCGACTACATCTGGGGCAGCAACATGATCGTCATGAACCGCGCCATGCAGCTGATTTTCGCGCACCGGTTCGCAGGCGACGGGAAATATGCGGATGCGGCGCTGAATCAGTGGCATTATTTGCTCGGCGTCAATGCGCTGGATGTGTGCTATGTCACCGGCTTCGGCGGCAGCCCGGTCCGCCGTCCGCATCACAGGCCTTCCGTAGGCGATGGAGTCGAGGAGCCGGTTCCGGGAATGGTGGCAGGCGGGCCGAACAAAAATCTTCAAGACGAACAGGCGAAGGCACAGCTGCAGGGGCAGCCGCCCGCGCGCTGCTTCCTCGATCATATCGACAGCTACTCGACGAACGAAATGGCGATTTATTGGAATTCTCCCGCCGTGTTTGTGGGAGCGTTTTTCGACGGTTCGGATAACAGGTAAATGGCGGGAGCGGGATGAAGAGATGAAATATCGTCAATTGGGAAATACGGAGCTGAAGGTAAGCGAAATCAGCTTCGGTACGTGGGCCATCGGCGGAGCGTGGGGGAGCACGAACGATGCGGAGTCGCTTCGCGGGCTTCAGACGGCGATGGATGCGGGAGTCAATTTTTTCGATACGGCGGACGTGTACGGCGACGGACACAGCGAGGAGCTGCTGGCGAAGGCGACCAAAGGGAAGGAAGACGAGATTTATATCGCAACTAAATTCGTTCGGGGCGGCAATATTCACGATCCCGCCTCCTACACCGAAGCGTCGGTCCGCGCTTACTGCGAGGCGAGCTTAAAGCGGCTGAATCGCGAGCGGATCGATCTATACCAAATTCATTGCCCTCCGATTGAGATGCTGAAGGACGGCGCCGTGTTTGAAGTGCTTGATAAGCTGAAAGCCGAGGGGAAGGTGCGGCATTACGGCGTGAGCGTAGAGACGGCGGAGGAAGGCTTCGTCTGCCTGCAATACCCGGGCGTGAAGGCGCTGCAGTTTATTTATAACATATTCCGCCAGAAGCCGTCGGAGCGGCTGTTTCCGGAGGCGAAGGCGGCGGGAGTCGGCATTCTCGTGCGGCTTCCGCTGGCGAGCGGATTGCTTACGGGAAAATTCAACGAAAGCAGTACGTTCGCGGCGGACGACCATCGCAGCTTCAACCGCAACGGCGAGAGCTTCAACGTAGGCGAAACGTTCGCCGGTCTTCCGTTCGAGACGGGCGTCGCGTTGGCGCGAGAGCTTTCCTGGATCGCGGAAGACCGCGGCTCAATGGCAAGCGCCGCGCTTCGCTGGATTTTGGACAACGACGATATTACGTGCGTCATTCCCGGCTTTAAGACGGCGGAGCAGGTTCGCCAGAACCTAGAGGCAGCCGGCGTGCGGCCGTTTGCGGCGGAGGAGCTGGAGCGGCTGCGGGCGTTTTACCGGGAGCGGGTGCATCCGCATATTCGGGGGCCATATTGAGTTCGCTTGATCGTGTGCACCAGCCGGCGGCGCTAACGGAACGGAATGTCCGCTAATTCGGATATTTTAATAGAAAATCGCAAAATAACGGAACCGGATGTCCGTTAATCCCCGGCAAAATCGTGAAAAACGAGAAATATCCCTATTTAGCGGACAACTCGTTCCGTTAAATAGGGATATTATGTAAACTAACCGATTTTAGCGGACATCCGTTACCGTTAATTCAAAAAAAAGAACCTCGACACCTGCCGATTTCAGCAGATGTTGAGGTTATTCCGTTTAGATCTTCATCACGCCGCCGGTGGAAGCGGAAGTAACGAGCTTCGAGTAGCGCGCCAGGTAGCCCGTGCGCACCTTCGGCTCGAAGCCTTTCCAGTTCGCTCTGCGGCGCTCCAGCTCTTCGTCGCTGATCTTCAGCTCGATGCGGCGGTTGTTCAAGTCGAGCTCGATCATATCGCCGTCCTCGACGAACGCGATCGGACCGCCTTCGGCAGCCTCCGGCGATATGTGGCCGATCGAGATGCCGCGCGACGCGCCGGAGAAACGGCCGTCGGTAATGAGGCCGACCTTCGCGCCGAGACCCATGCCGACGATTTGGGACGTCGGAGCGAGCATCTCCGGCATGCCAGGTCCGCCCTTCGGTCCTTCATAGCGGATGACGACGACATGGCCTTCTTTTACTTTGCCGTTCGCAATGCCGGCAAGCGCTTCTTCCTGCGATTCGAACACGATTGCCGGACCGCTGTGGTAGCCGCCGACCGATTTGTCGACCGCGCCGACCTTGACGATGGCGCCGTCCGGAGCGAGATTGCCGAACAATACGGCAAGACCGCCCTGCGGGCTGTGCGGATTGTCGATCGGACGAATGACGTCGTTATTCAGAACAGGCGAATCCTGCACGTTCTCGCGGATCGTGCGTCCCGTCACCGTAATGCGGTCCGCGTGGATCGCGCCTTCTTTCTTCAACAATTCATTGAGCACCGCGCTCACGCCGCCGGCGTTGTGCACGTCTTCGATATGCCAGTCCGAGGCCGGCGCAATCTTCGCAAGGTGCGGCACGCGCGCAGCCACTTCGTTAATGCGGCCGATCGGGTAGTCGATGCCCGCTTCATGCGCAAGCGCGAGCGTGTGAAGCACCGTATTGGTGGAGCCGCCCATCGCCATATCGAGCGCGAACGCATTGTCGATCGCTTCGATCGTCACGATGTCGCGCGGCTTCAAGTCCATCTTGATAAGCTCCATCAGCTGCTGCGCGGATTTCTTGACGAATTCGCGGCGTTCCGGCGCAACCGCAAGAATCGTTCCGTTGCCCGGCAGCGCAAGACCAAGCGCTTCCGCCAAGCAGTTCATCGAGTTCGCGGTGAACATGCCGGAGCAGGAGCCGCAAGTCGGGCAGCCGTATTGTTCAAGCTCGGTCAAGCTTTTCTCATCGATCTTGCCGGCTTGGAATGCGCCGACGCCTTCAAATACGGAGGAGAGAGATATCGAACGTCCGTCGCTCGTCTTGCCGGCCTTCATCGGGCCGCCGCTGACGAATACGGTCGGGATGTTCACGCGAAGCGCGCCCATCATCATCCCCGGCGTAATTTTGTCGCAGTTCGGGATGCAAACCATCCCGTCAAACCAGTGAGCCGATACGACCGTCTCCAGCGAGTCGGCGATAATTTCGCGCGAAGGAAGCGAATAGCGCATGCCGATATGCCCCATGGCGATCCCGTCGTCGACGCCGATTGTATTAAATTCGAAAGGCACGCCGCCCGCCTCGCGGATGGCATCCTTAACGATTTTGCCGAATTCCTGCAAATGAACGTGTCCGGGAACGATGTCGATGTAAGAGTTGCAAACCGCGATAAACGGCTTGTCGAAATCCTCTTCTTTCACGCCGGCCGCTCTCAGCAAACTGCGGTGCGGCGCCCGGTCAAACCCTTTCTTGATCATGTCTGAACGCATTTTTTTCACCATTAGAATGTTCTCCCCCATCCCGCATACCTATTTTTAAAGTAGTCTATCATATTTTACGGAAGATTTCAGAACATTTTTGTTCCAACCTGCGATTGAAATTATTGCGAAATGTGTTATAGTCATGATGGAAAAAGAAGAAATCTAAGGCCATTCGCCTTAGGAGAGGTTCGCGAACTCCCTCTATAAAAAACTAAGAAGTAACGTTGCCGGCGTTCGAGCCGCACCGTTTCTTTGTTTTTTGCTTGAGAAGCAGGTTCCCGCAATCTCTGTCTTCTTTTCATACCGGACTCATGAGCCGCTACGAAAAGGGAGGAGATTTTTTTATGTCCAAAAGGTTTACCGCTTGTTTTATCGTTCTGTATTTGTTGTCGATCGTTTCCGCTAACGTTGTAACGGCGTCCTACGCTCCGCTGCAGCTCGGTTTTTTGATCATTCCCGCGGGGTCTTTCCTGATCGGAGCTACCTTTATATTGCGCGACCTCGTGCAGCAAGCCGTCGGACGCCGCAACACGTATGTTGCGATTATCGCGGCTTTGGCGCTTTCGGTGATCAGCTCCTACTTGCTTGGCGATACGCTTTGGATCGTGTTCGCGTCTGCGGTAACGTTCATTGTGTCCGAGACGACGGATACGGAAATTTACACACGGCTTAAGCTTCCGATGGCAAGAAGGGTGTTATACAGCGGCACGGCGGGCGGAATGGTGGACAGCATATTGTTCGTGGTTATCGGGTTGTCGCCCATCGGCGCGGGCTTCCTCAGCTGGGATCTTGTCGGATATGCGATTGCCGGCCAAATGCTCACGAAGGTGTTCATGCAAACGGTCGGCGCGGCTATATTTGCTGCGGCAACCTCCAAAAAAAATATTAGAGTATCCCAGTAAATGTGGAACGAAATGGATGAAAGGAGCTGAACGATGGCGAATAACAACAAAAGCTCTAAAATCGGTGCGGGCACGATCTTCGGCATCGTGATCGGTTTGTTCGTCCTCGTGTCGGTCATTGCGATTATCGTGAACGCGAACCATAAACCGGACCCGAATGTGCTGACGAAGAAGAGCCCGACGCATCCGCATACGTTCGGCTATTCCCCTGACGGCCGAACGCTATGGATCGGAACTCATACGGGAATGTATGAGTATAACGGCGGCAAGTGGATTCGGACCGTTCCGGCGATCGCAGACAATGACGTCATGGGCTATTACGTGAACGCGAACGAACCGAAAGTCATGTACATTTCGGGACACGGCTTCGTTAAGCGGACGGAAGACGGCGGCGCCTCGTGGAAGCCGATCGAGAACGGAATGCCGAACGCGCCGAAGCCGGATGTGCCGGATGCCCATATTTTGGCCCAGGATCCGAATGATTCGAAGCACCTGTACGTCTTTCTCGTGCAGCAGGAAAACAATGTGTACGAGACCACAGACGGCGGCGATACGTGGAATTTGGCGGGCACGATCGCGCCGGACGCTTATTCGATGTCGGTCGCTCCCGGCGGCAACGCGCTTCTGGTAGCGAGCGAAGCGGGCCTGAGGCAATACAGCTTCGGCCAAAACAAGAACGAGGTCATCGCCTATGTGGACAAGCCGGTGTATTATACTTACACTCTCCCTGCCGGAGAGGTCATCATTTACGGCTCCGAAGGCTTCCGACGCTCCCGGGACTTCAAGACGTGGGAGCCGATCGGAATCGATCTTGGCGGGGAGCAGCCGATCGGCTTGCGCGCGTCGCATGCCGACCCGAACCGGCTTGCCGTCGTGACGTTCGATTATTCCGTTTACGAAAGCGCCGACGGCGGAAACACATGGGATCAAAAATGAAGAAGGCCCGAACTTTCGCAAGAAAAGTTCGGGCCTTCTTTGGGCATAATTGGTGATACGATAAATAACACCAAAGGATGCTGCTATGTTTCCCAGATGGCAATGCACTAGCGGAAATACGTTTGCTTACCGTCTTTTTAAAAAACATCATTCCGAAATCCAAAGCTTGTACTGGGCTCATATGATCGCCGCTCACCGGACGCGGAACATCGTGAAGAAAGCCGACAAACGGATAAAGCCGACGTCGGTGTTCGGCCAAACGTCCAAATATTCGAAGCATGTTCCGGCTACGCTGGATCAATGGGAGCACAACTATAAGGATTTCAACAACTGGGTGCGGCTGTCGGCGGCCATGGCGATCAACGGCTACATGGAGCTGTACCTTCGCAAAATATGCGCGCTCGCCATCGAGTCGAATCCGGGCGTCATCATCGGAGCTCCGGGCGCGATTGACGGAGCCGCGCTGCTCAAATCGAGGCCCGGGTACAGCTATGCCGAGTATTCGGTTCATTTGGTGAAGGGAGATTGGAACAACCGTCTGGCCTTTTACGAAAAAATGTTCGGCGAAGCGCCGGCAAAGCTGAAGGAGCATGTGAAGGAGCTGAACGAGCTGCGCAAAATGCGCAACGGCGTAGGCCATTCGTTCGGCCGTTCGGTGGAGGATTACGAATCGGGGCTGCATTTGCATATCAAGCCGATGATGCGGCTTTCGGAGGAACGGTTCAACCATTGGCTGCGGATGGCGGACGAGGTTGCGCTCGCGATCGACAACCATTTGAAGGATACGCATATCGGCCATTATGAGCTGCTGCTGTATTATCATATGCAGGATAAAGGTGCGGACGGAGGGCAAAAAGACGAGTGCGGCGCTCTGCAGCAAAGGCTGAGCGCCGACACGGGCGAAGCGGTGGACGGAAGTTTGCTTGCTTCGATGATCGAGTTTTACCACGGTTTATAAACTGCTGCCCGGCCCGGCGCTTCGCCTGACAGTGCCCGCAACTAACGGAAACGAATGACCGCTAAAACGGGCTAGTTTACATAATTCGGCGAATTAACGGAACGCGTTGACCGCTAACACGGGTATTTCTCTCGATTTTTTGACTTTTCAACAAATTAGCGGACATCTTGTTCCGTTATTTCGTGGAATCGCGCCGATTGCCGCGAATTAGCGGACACCGCGTTCCGTTAAGTGCGCCCGAAATCGCATGCCATCGAATTTCTTACAGGTTCAAGCTCTTGTAATAGTTTCCCCAGTGCGGGCGCGTGCCGTCCGCGTCGGTAAAATCATATTCCTCGGACAAGCCCCATGTGCTGAGCGATTTCCCGGATTTGGCCGCCACATTCGGGTCAGAGCATAGCGCGGCGACGGCCGCCCCGATGTAAGCGGGCGTTTCCGAGGCGATAAAATGCGGGTCGATTTTCGTTGCGTCGCGCCAGTTCGCCTCCGTCACGCCGAAGTGGTCAAGCATGTACTCGGAACGCAGAAACCCGGGCGTAAGCGCCAGCGCCGTAATGTTATGCGGCTTCAACTCGGCCGCCATCGCCTCGGCAAGGTGTACCGCACCTATTTTCGCCAGGCTGTAATATAAATTTCCACGGTAATGATAGCCTTCGCCGTCCGTAATCTCGATGATGAGGCCGCTGCCGCGGGCAATCATCAGCGGCGCGGCGTAATAGCTCGTAATCATGTGCGAATGGACGGCCTGCCGCTGCATGAGAAGACCGTTATCCAGCGAATGCTCCCAGAACGGCTTGTCCCATTCGGACAACGGGTCTCCGCCCCAGACATCGTTCACGAGCACATCGAGCCGGCCGTCCTGCTCGCGCTTCACTTGCTCAAACAAGGCGCGGACCTCTTCCTCCTTCGTATGGTCCGTTCTTACCGGTATGCCTGCTCCTCCGGCGGCGGCGACGAGCTCGGCCGTCTCTTCGATCGTTTCCGCCCGGTTCATGCTCGAAGGCGCTCCTCGTACGCTGCGGCCGGTTACGTATACGGTCGCCCCCGCTTCGCCCAGCTTTACCGCGATGCCGCGGCCGGCTCCTCTTGTCGCCCCCGCCACGACGGCTACTTTTCCTTGCAACGGTTTTTGTGCGGACATGTCTTATCGACTCCTTTTCTACTCTTTGTGTGCTTCTTTACCATATCGCAATGAATAAGACATCTATTGTCATATTTGTATGATAAAATGATGTTGATTACATATCCCGCGTGAAATGGGGAAAGAAGGAGGAGGATGTGACGTTGCGCGCCGATCGGCTGCTCACGATATTGCTGCTTTTGCAGGAGGGCAAACGATGGACGGTCAAAGAGCTTGCGGAGCGGCTTGAAGTATCGGAGCGAACCGTTTCGCGCGATATGGAGGCGCTCTCCGCATCGGGCGTTCCGGTATATGCCGATCGCGGCTATGGCGGAGGCTGGAGACTTTCGGAAGGATACCGCACCGCGCTGAACGGGATGAGCGAGCAGGACGTAAGGCTGCTGCTGCTCGCGCAGATGTCCCGATTGTTCGACGATTTGGGCATACGCAGGCAGTCCGAGCGGCTGCTCGACAAATTGTCGGCGGCGGGACTAACGTCGTCGTCGCGCCGGGAGGCGAATGCGGTGAAGGAAAAAATCCATATCGACGGCGCCGGGTGGACGGAGTCGATGGAACGATTCCCGCATTTGCCGGCGCTGTACGATGCCGTCTGGAACGAGAAGACCGTCGTCATCCGGTATGCGCGGGAGGAGGAGACGGTGGAGCGGGAGCTGCATCCGCTCGGATTAGTGGCCAAGGGCAGCGTCTGGTATATCGTCGGCGCCGTCGACGGCGAAATCCGCACGTATCGGGCGTCCAGAGTGCTGGACGTGAAGGAGGGCGCCGCCGCATTCGAACGCCCGGCCGCTTTCTCTCTGGCGGACTATTGGGAGCGCTCGACGAGAGAATTTCGGTCGAACATACCGAAGTATCCCGCGACGGTCAGGGTGAAGACGGCCGCCATCCGGCGTTTAAGCTTCATACGTTTCGTGAATGTGCAGGTGATCGGGACGGAGGGGGAATGGGCAACCGCCGCCGTCGATTTCCAAACGCCGGAATATGCCTGCGGCGCGGCTCTCAGTCTCGGGACGGATCTCATCGTCGTCGAGCCTGCCGAGCTTCGGCAAGCCGTGAAGGACGCCGCCTCCGGAATTGCCGCCCTCTACAGCGGTTTTGGAACGGGTTGATTGGATATGATGATGGTTGGAGAACAATTTGATGAAGGGAAGCGTTTGGAGATGGACATTACCATTTTGAATGCGAGCATGACAAAAAATGAAGAAGGGTACGCGGGAACCGTGCAATTCCAGGTGGAGGGGCACTCCATTCCTTACGAAATGACCCTCTTTAGCGAAACGGGCGACGATTACGAGTACGGACTCCACTTCTTGAACGATTCGGGCAGCGAAGAGCAAATTACGAAGGTCGAGGAATATCTTGAAGAAAGCGACGATGCGTTCTACCGGCTCATTCAAGCGGCGGAGGAGTCGCTGAGCAAGTAACGCACGGTTCGAACGATTTGCGCGCTTCAATTGTTGTTGTAGACGGGCGCGGCAGCCGTTATGCTCTCCATGAGAGCTTCAGTCAACCGGGAGAGGATTATCGTGGCTAAAGTGCTTGTTGTGGATGATGCGGCGTTTATGCGGATGATGTTGAAGGACATTTTGCACAAAAACGGGCATGAAGTCGTGGGAGAGGCTGCGAACGGTTTCGAAGCCGTCCAAATGTATCAGCAGCTGAAACCCGATCTCGTTACGATGGACATTACGATGCCCGAGATGGAAGGCGTTGAGGCGCTGAAGCAAATCCGCAAGAAGGACCCGAACGCGAAGGTCGTCATGTGCTCCGCCATGGGGCAGCAAATGATGGTGCTGCAGGCCATCCAAGCGGGAGCCCGCGATTTTATCGTGAAGCCGTTCCAGCCGGATCGGGTTTTAGGAGCAGTAGAGAAAGCATTGGCACAGTAACGCCATAAGGAAGACCTCCTCTTATGTTGTAAGGCGGAGGTCTTTTTACTTATATACGGTTTACGTATGTTGACGATGTATGAGATAGTAAATGTTGCTTGGACTTGTGCGGCGTTGAAGGAGGAGGACGCATGATTTCGCAAACGTTTACATTTACGGATCCGAGCGGGCAAGCCGTATTCGTATACAGCTGGCTTCCCGATGAAGGCGTTCCGTTGCGCGGCGCCTTGCAAATTGCCCACGGGATGGTGGAGACCGCGGCCCGGTACGAGCGGTTCGCGTCGGCGCTGACCGAGGCCGGTTACGCCGTATACGCCAATGACCATCTCGGTCACGGCCAAACGGCCGGCGATGTAAGCTTGGTAGGGACGAGCGGCGACGACGGCTTTCGGCGGATGGTGGAGCATATGCGCCGATTGAACGGCATCATCCGCGAGCGGTATCCGCAGACGCCTCTATTTTTGTTCGGACAGAGCATGGGCTCGTTTTTGGCGCAGCGGTACGCGAGCGATTACGGCGATACGATACGCGGCGTTATATTGAGTGCGGCGAGCGGCAATATGGGGCCGATCATTCATGCGGGCGTTTACCTCGCGAAGCGGGAAATGAAGCGCAAAGGACCGCATTATCGCAGCAAATTGCTCAGGGCGCTGACATTCGGGGGATACAACCGTTCCTTCCGGCCGACGAGAACGGAATACGATTTTTTGAGCCGGGATCCGGAGGAAGTGGATAAATATATTAACGATCCGTACTGCGGGGTAACCGCCACATCGCAATTTTATTACAACCTGTTCACAGGGCTAAGGGACATTCACAAGATGGAACAATTGGAGCGCATACCGAAAAAGCTCTCGATTCATCTGCTCTCCGGCGATCGGGACCCTCTCGGAAAGAACGGAAAAGGCGTGCTTCGGTTGTACCGCACGTTCCGAAAGCTGGGCATCGAGGACGTTACGATCAAGCTGTACCCCGGCGGACGGCACGAAATGCTGAACGAAACGAATCGCGATGAAGTATTTCGGGATATGATCGGCTGGCTGGACGAACGTGCGCGTTAACGGGAAAAAAGGTACGGTCCGAGTTCCGTAGTTGACGCACGTTAACATTCGTTTACATATCGCAGAGCGGCATTTACAATGGAAATAAAATACATCCCAAGGCAGGTGCCGGCGCCTTCATGCCTTTGTCAACGAACGAGCTTTTGGATTTGTACGAGAATATTTTGAGTGAACGCGGCATCGGCATCGTCGTGCTGGACGAAAGCAGTCGGCTAAGCAGCATGAACTCGATGGCTTGCGGCATGCTCGGCATAACGGAACAGAACGCCGCCGGCCGGCTTTCCGAGCGGATGCTGCCTCCCGAATTGCTGGAGCTGCTTTCAAACGGTCTGACTAAAGCGGCGGAACAAGCTGAATTTCGGGTCGCCGACGCTTCCGGGCGAACCGTTTGGCTGCGCGGCCGGGTCCGTCAGCTTTCCTCCTCCCGCAGGTGCGTCGAGCTGCAGTACATGCGAGCGCCGGAGCCTACCATTTCGTACACCGAAATGTTAAATAAGCAGCAAGGCGCCATGTTCACCTTCCGTAAAATCGGCGGCGCGTTCGTGCACACGTTTTGCGGAGGCAAAATGTTGGACAAAATGGGGCTACGGAGCGAATGGATCGTCGGAAAGCGGCTCGAGGACTTTTTAAGCGAAGAAATGGCGTCGCAGAAGCGGCTTTATTACGAACGGGCATGGTCGGGGGAAGAAAACGTTCAATTCGAAGGCAAGCTCGGCTCCATCGCGTATTTGGCGTCGCTGCAGCCGATCCGCGGCAGCGGCGGCGATGTGATCGAGGTGATCGCTTCGTGCGTAGAAATAACGGAGCAGACCCGAACGATGAACGCATTGAAGGAAGCGGAAACGAAATACCGTACGCTCGTTGAGGAGGCTTTTTTCGGAATATGTATGCTGCAGGACGGCCGGCTTACGTATGCGAATCCGTCGATGGCGCATATTTTCGGTTACAACCCCGGAGATTTTATCGATACGCCTCTCCAGCAATATGTTGTGCCTGAGGATATTTCGCTGCTGCTTCGAAATATTGCCCGCTTATACCGCGGCGAGCCGGGACCCGCCATTCATATCAAAGGCATCCGCAAAGACGGCGGCCTTGTGGACTTGGAAGTAAGCGGAACGTTAATTACGGTGGACGACAGGCCGGCTATTCTCGGCATACTGCTGGACGTTACGGAAAAGAGAATGACCCAGGAAATGCTTCAGAAGGCGGAAAAGCTTTCGGTCATCGGCCAGCTCGCCGCGGGAATCGCTCACGAAATCCGCAATCCGCTGACCTCGCTCAAAGGCTTCGTTCAATTTATGAAACGGGGCCGTCAAGAAAATCCGTACTTCGACATCATGTTAAGCGAGCTGGAGCGGATCAATACGATCGTGAACGAGCTGTTGATCGTTGCGAAGCCGCAGGCGTCCCAATATCGAAGGAACGATCTGGTCACAATCGCGAAGGATGTCATGACGCTGCTTGAATCTCAGGCGCTGCTAAACAATGTCGCGATCCGGATGAATCATTCGGACGAGCCGGCCGTCGTAGAATGCGAAGGCAACCAAATCAAGCAAATGTTCATCAATATGGTCAAAAATGCGATTGAAGCGATGCCGGAAGGCGGAAACGTAACGATAGAGGTATTTTCCGGCAGCTCCGATCAGGTTATCGTGCTCATTCAAGACGAAGGGTGCGGAATTCCGGAGGAACGGCTCGCCAGACTCGGGGAACCGTTCTACAGCACGAAGGACAAAGGGACGGGGCTCGGTCTTATGATGTGCTATAAAATCGTGCAAGAGCACCGCGGACAATTGCGAATCGAAAGCAAAGTAGGGAAAGGAACGTGCGTGACGATCGTTTTCATGAAAAGCATGGCATAGCAGTCTGCCGGCCTATTGCTTCCTAATTGTCTCATCTCCAAACTAACATTGTTAGTTTTAGCGAGCGCTATGTTTCCTCTGCGTGTATAATATGAAATAAAGGAGTGAGGACGCATGAAGCTTGGCGTATTGGATCAGTCACCCGTGCCGGCGGGGGAAACGGCGGTTGATGCGTTCCGGCATACGATTCAGCTCGCACGGCTAGCGGAAAAGCTCGGATTTACCCGGTTCTGGGTATCCGAGCACCATGATACGCCGGGCTTGGCCGGCTCGGCGCCGGAGGTGCTGCTCGCCGCCGTCGGCGCGCATACGAGCTCGATCCGCATCGGCTCGGCCGGCGTGCTGCTTCCGCACTACAGCCCGTACAAAGTGGCGGAGCAATTTCGCGTGCTCGAGGCATTGTACCCCGGGAGGGTCGATCTCGGCATCGGTCGGGCTCCCGGAGGCATGCCTCTTGCTTCGCAAGCGCTGCGCTACGGCCGGGATAAAATTCGCGACGAGCAGTTCCCGGGGGCGTTGACGGAGCTGGCGGGGTTTTTGCAGGGCAATCTGGATCCCGAGCATCGCTTCGGCAGCCTCGTAACGACGCCTGTCGTCGGAACGGCGCCTGCGATGTGGCTGCTCGGCTCGAGCGATGTAAGCGCGAGGATTGCCTCGGAGCTTGGCGCGGCGTTCTCGTTCGCCCACTTCATCAACGGCGACGGCGGCCAAGAGGCGGTGCGGGCGTACCGGCGGAACTACATGCCGGGTCCGCTTGGCTCCGAGCCGCGCGTCAACGTATGCGTGACGGTCCTATGCGCGGATACGGACGAGGAGGCGGAGCGGCTTGCGGCGCCGCTCGATTTGCGGCTGCTGCTGTTCGAGCAAGGGCAGTTCCGCACGAGCTTTCCGTCTTACGAGGAGGCAATTGCGTACCGGTATACCGATTGGGACCGGATGCGCATCCGCGAAAACCGCAAGCGGATGATCGTCGGCGGGCCGGAGCGGGTAAAGGAGCAGCTGCTGCAATTTGCCGAAGATTATGGAACGGACGAGCTGATCGCCGTGACGAACACGTACGATTTCGCCTCCCGCGTCCGATCTTACGAGCTGCTTGCGGAATTGTTTATATAGCGTTTAAGAATTAGGCGATGCGGAAGAGCCGCGCACGATCAGCGACGCAGGGAGCAACACCTCCACATGCGGCTCATCCCGGTTATTCATTCTCCATAGCAGCAGTTCGACGGCTTTTCTTCCAAACTGCTTTAAATCCACCGTAACCGTAGTCGTAGCCGGATTCGTCAAGCGGGACAGCCGGCCGTTATCGAAGCTGCATACGGAAACATCCTTCGGAATTTGCAGGCCGAGCTGCCGAAGCGACGAGGTGACCATAAATCCGAGCCCGTCGTTCACGCAAAACCATGCGCTCGGCTTTTCTTTCAAGCCGCTTATATAGCGTTCAACGAAAGCCGGCTCCTCCTCCGCCGCCGTTTCGATCCAACGTTTGTCCTCAGACATTCCGTACGTTTCTAGCGCAAGCCTATAACCGTCCAGCCGTTCCCGATAGCTTGGAGAAAAAGAGGTGTTGCCCATAAATCCGATACGTTTGTGCCCCAACCGTATTAAATGCCGTACCGCTTCATAAGCGCCGAAACGGTTGTTGGTCAAGACGCAGTCCGTCCGAATGTCGGGATCGTGATGATCGATCATCACGGCAGGAATTCCTCTCGATAAAATGACATTCAAATAATCGGTGCTTAAGTGCGATAAAACGAGCACGCCGTCGACGGACGGCGTCGAAAGGAACGAAGGCAGCAGAAGACTTGCGACCGCCTCATCGGATATCGATTGTATCATTAATTGCAGGCCGTGTTTCGAGCATTCCTGCTCGATGGTTAAGCAAATCTCCCCGAAAAACTGCTGCGAGAAAGCGAAATCGGACGAAATAAGCGCGACGCGTGCCGCCTTCCCCCGTGCTTCGTTTTTATTTGATGCGCCTTGTCCGGGATAAACATAACCCATTTGCATAGCGGTCGATACGACCAATCGGCGCGTTTCCTCGCTGACGCCGTCTTTTCCCGCAAGCGCTTGCGAGACTGAATTTTTCGAGATGTTAAGCTTATCGGCAATCGCCTGCATCGTTACTCGCGATTTCATCACCCGGTTATACCTCATTTATAACATGATTTATCGATACAATTTGTAACGTTACGATTATATCGAACCATAATAGAAGATTCAAAGGGAAATTGTTCGATTCGATTGTAATTGACAAATTGCGTCGGCTAGTTGAATAATACATTATAAAAAAGTAAGTAACGTGACTTTACACATTGTAACGTTACATCTAGGTGTGTTGACGCGGTTAATGCTGTGAGTTATGGAGGATAGGGATATGAATATTGAAAAATTGAGCATAAAAGGCAGCGGCGTATGGAACGAAGACGCGCTGCTTGCGGAAGAGGACCGGCTTGTGTTCGGCGTAATCGACGGCGCCACGTCGCTCGTTCCGTTCCGGGGGAACCAAGGCGAAACCGGAGGGTATTTGGCGTCGCGCATCATCGGGGATTCGGTGCGGAAGGCTGTAAGCGGCGGTGGCGGGAACGTCTCGTTGCGCGATTCGCTGGTTGACGCGAACCGGGAATTGAGGCTCGAGATGGAACGCTGCGGCATCGACACGTCGGCGAAGGAGCAGCTGTGGGGGGCGGCGGCCGTTGTCGTTCGGATCGGCGAGCGGTCCGTCGAGTATGCGCAAGCGGGAGATTGCATGCTGATCGCGGTATACTCGGATGGAACGATTCGCGCGGTGACCCGCGACCAGACCGCGCATTTGGACGGCGAGACGCATAGGCTTTGGGCGGAAGGCGTTGCGAACGGACTGCGCAGCAAAGACGAGCTGTGGCGCTGCGTGCTGCCGCAAATTGTGTCGGGACGCCGGTTGACCAACACGGCCGAAGGGTATGCGGTATTGAACGGAGATCCCGAGCTGGAAGGATATGTGGAGTACGGAGCGATCAACCGGATTCGGTTGAAGGCTCTTTTATTGATGTCGGACGGCCTGTACGTCCCGAAGCCTCCCGGCGAGACGCCGTTCAATGCCGAGGAAGCATGCGCGAAGGTGATGGAGATGGGCCTTGCCGAGTATGTCGATTGGCTGGTGCGTCTGGAGCAGTCCGACGAAGCTTGCTTACGGTATCCGCGGGTGAAAACGTCGGACGACAAAACGGCGATATGGATCGAGCTTTAGCGGCGGGCTCTCGGATCAGGCGGGCCGGGCGGAAACGGATTGCAGCGTCTCGATCAAACGTCTGAGCAGCTCGTCGATATCGCTGAGCCGATCCTCGCCCCATTTATTGCAGAACGTCATTGCAACGGCGTATTCGCTTCCCTCCGGCGAAGCGGCAGCCTGCGGCTGCGCGGGGTCGACGGAAACGGTAAGCGAATGCCGAATTTCCGCATCGGGAAACCATAACGATTCAATGCTTCCGTGGATTGCGGCGATGTCCTTCACCCGTTCCCCGGGAAGCGTGAGCAGCAGCTCCATACGGATGCCCGGGGGCTCCTCGTTCAGCGAAGCCGCGTGCCGTTCCGCCGTGAAATCCTCAAGACCTGAGAACAGACGGAGCTCGGCGCGGGCCGACTGCCCGGGAAGCGACGCGCTTATGCGAAAGGAGCGCGACATGCCGGCCAGATCGATCAGGTCCTCCCGGCCGACGACTACGATCGCACCTTCCCGGTCCGCATCGTAGAATGCTCCTTCGACGACAACCTTCCAATTATCAAATGCGGTAGGATCGAACAATAGCATGCGACCTTCTTTCTTATGTACTTGTTTCGGCTTATTATATAGTTTGCCCAAAAGAGCAGCCTTCGGCAATGTGCCGAAGGCTGCTCTTTCGCGATTATTGTCGCAGCCGGCCTGCTCTCAATCGCGGGGGATCCGGCTTTCGAGGCGCTGCAGCTCTTGGCCGATTCGGCGAGTTTCCTGATGAAGCTGGCCGATCTCCTGCTCCAAGCGGTCGATTCGTTGGTCGGGCCGCGTTTGGCCTGGGAAGCCGCCTGGGAAGCCGCCCGGAACGCCGCCCGGAACGCCGCTTGGGAAGCCGCCTGGGAAGCCGCCCGGAACGCCGCCTGGGAAGCCGCCCGGAACGCCGCCTGGGAATCCGCCCGGAATACCGCCTGGGACTCCACCTGGGAAACCGCCTGGGAGACCGCCTGGGAAACCGCCTGGAACTCCGCCTGGAACGCCGCCTGGGAAGCCGCCCGGAACGCCGCCTGGGAAACCGCCCGGAAGACCGCCTGGGACTCCACCTGGGACACCGCCTGGGAGACCGCCTGGGAAACCGCCTGGAACTCCGCCTGGAACGCCGCCTGGGAAACCGCCTGGGACTCCGCCTGGGAAACCGCCTGGAACTCCGCCCGGTAAACCGCCTGGGAAACCGCCCGGGAAACCGCCCGGGACGCCGCCTGGGATGCAGCCTGGGACGCCGCCCGGGAAACCGCCCGGGATACCGCCCGATATACCGCCGCCCGGGGCTCCACCGGGTATCCCGCTGCTTGAAGGAATGCGCAATCTTTGACCTGCATAGATCGTATCGCCTTGCAGGCTATTCGCTTGAATAATGGATTGCATGTTGACGCCGAATCGGCTGGCAATACCGAACAACGTATCGCCGGGCTGCACTACATACGTGAACATACCGTTAACTCCTCCAATAATAGTAAGTAAGAACGGTACAGTATATGTGCCCGTAGGCGTTTTGACTGGGCGATATGCCTACTTATTCACAGCAGCAAGCCGGCAAAATAAACGGCGGCGATGCTGCCGACCACCACAAGCAGCAGGTTGGCTTTGAGCAAGGCAAGCGCAAGAGCGGTGCATGCGCCGATGACCGCCGTGGCCGGCCGATCCGTCGAATACAGCACGCCCGGAAAGATGAGCGCTCCAAGCGCCGCATAAGGAATAAACCGGAGCTGTCTGCGCAGAAACGGCGGCAGCCGCAGCCGGTGAAGGACGACAAGCGGCAGCATCCGCGGAACGTAAGTTACAATAGCCATCGTAATGATCATGATGATGAGCGCGGTATCGTTCATGGGGTCGGCTCGTCCTTTTCGGATTTTTCTTTAAACAGCAGTGCGCCGGCCGCAGATGCCAGAACGGTGGAAATCATAATGACCCAACCGGAGGACAAGCCTGCAAACAGCGGAAGCCAGTGCAGCGCGGATGCGACCGTCACGGATACGCCCGTCACTGCGATAGCGGGGCGCGCTTTGCGCAGCGACGGGACAAGCAAGCCGATAAACATGGCGTAAAGCGAAATGCCCATGCTGCTTTGCAGGCTGGCGGGCAGCGCGGTCCCGAGCGCCATGCCGAGCCAAGTGCCCGCGTTCCAGGATGCGTACGCAACGAAATTAAGCCCGAGCAGCAGCTTCGGCTGCAGCCGTTGTTCTTTACGCAACGAAGCGACCGAAAACGTCTCGTCCGTAATGCCGAATGCGATCAAGCCGAGCATGCCGCGGGACGTGTTGCGTTCTATGCGCTGGGAGAGCGTCGTCGACATCAGAAAATGCCGGAGATTCAGGATGAAGGTCGTCGTGACGATTTCCCAAGCGGCGAAGCCGAGCGCGATCATGTTGGCGCCGACGAACTGGCTCGCTCCCGCATAGATCAGCAGCGACATGGCCGCCGTGTGCCACCACTCGATGCCGGAAGCGTTCGCCAACAGGCCGAACGCGATAGCGATCGGGATATACCCGAGCCCGATGACGGCTCCGGCTTTCATTCCCTCCCGCAAGGGCTTGTCTGTGCCGGCCGGTGACGCTGCCGTTGCGTTCGTTGCTTCAACCGGATTGTGCTGCATCGATTGATCTCCTCGTCTGTCAAGCAATGTTGTCGAAAGTGTCATCCTTTTATTTTATCAGAAATGGCCTTTGTGAAACGAAAGCCCGAGGCGTCACATTCGCCCCAGGCTCCGATAATATGCGAGCGTCGCCGCAATTCCTTCCCGCAGCGATACTTGCGGCGTCCAGCCCAAGTCCCGCTTCGCTCGTGCGTTGTCCAGACGGCTGTGCTCGATTTCGCCTTTGCGCGCCTCGCGGTATTCCGCTCGAAACGGCACGCCTGCCAGCTCGCACATCAGCTTCAGCAGCTCGTTCACGCTCGTCGCCACGTTCGTGCTGATGTTATAGATGCCCTTGCTGCCGCGGTCCAGCGCGGCAATGTTGGCGGCGGCGACGTCCTTCACGTACACGAAATCCCGCGTCTGCCCGCCGTCTCCGTACACAATCGGCGTCCCGCCGCTAAGCAGCCGTTCCGTGAACTTCGCCACGACGTTGCCCTCGCCGCGCGGATCCTGCCGCTCGCCGTATACGTTCGAATACCGCAGCACGGTGTAATCGAGTCCGTACAGCTCGCTGCACGTCGCGATGTAATGCTCCGGCGTATGCTTCGATATGCCGTAGAACGAAATCGGCTCGAGCCGATGGCTTTCGTCTATGGGCAGCACCTCCGGCTTCCCGTAGACGGCTGCGGACGAAGCGTAAATGAGCTTCGCAATGCCGTAATCGCGGCACGCCTCCAGCACCCGAATGGTGCCGGAAATATTTACGTCCGCGTCGAACGTCGGCCGCCTGAGCGAGGTTTGGATCGATCTGGGCGGCTTGATGAATGACGATGTCGGGCGCGAAACGGCCGAACGATTTATACAGGCCGATGCCGTTGATGTCCCCTTCGAAAAACACGGCGTCCTCGTGCAAGTTTTCCATCCGTCCCGAGGATAAATTGTCGAGCACGGCGACTTGATGCCCGCGTTCGATGCAAGCTTCGACAATATGGGAAGCGATGAACCCGGCGCCTCCCGTCACCAAAATATTCATACCCGTTCCCCCTGCCGGAAATCAGCCCCGAAAGGCTGCTTCTACCAAGATATTCGGGACGAGAGGCTAATCGTTCGTGACAGACGCCCGTTTCGCAGTTGAAATATGTTTATATCCGGTGACCCGGTTTTTGCCGTTCTTTTTGGAATAGTACATCGCCTCGTCGGCCTGCTTCAGCAGCGTCTCTCCGGTTATGCCTTTGCGGTATTTGCTCCAGCCGACGCTGACGGTGACGCCCGCTTCCGCCTCGACACGGGAGCGAGCACGCTCCGCCGCCTCCGCCGGATCGACGTCCTCATCGGTGATCAGCATCACGATTTCCTCGCCCCCGAAGCGCCCGGGAATGCCGATCCCTTCCGCCTCTTCCATTACGATCGCAGCCACATGGCGCAGCGCCTCGTCGCCCCGCTGGTGCCCTTGCGTGTCGTTCAGCTTTTTGAAATTGTCGATATCGGTAAAGATAACGCTCACCGGTATGCCGCTTTGCACGTATTGATTAAGTCTGCGCATAAAAAACCGGCGGTTAAACAGCCCGGTCAGCCCGTCCGTAATGGAGGAATGGTATACCGCCTGCATCAGCTCGAGCACCCGCTCGAATATGAACAGAAAGATGATGAAGAAATAGACGACCGGGAAAAAATGCTCCGCCAAACGCAAACCGTCCGCCGTTCCATCGAACACATACGAATTCAACACTTCCGCCGAGTGAGTCAAAAAGTAGACGACAAGACCGATTTGATACGTTTTGGTCTGGCCGACCGAATGCGTAATGAAGTAAAAGCAAAACAAGATAAGACCATACAAATACAGATCCATCCATATATTGAGAAATGCGTGAACCTGCTCCACAGGCAACCCTTTGACATCGGTCAGCAGCTTGGTCGCCGCATAATAACGCAAGGCCATTAACGCCAAGGCGATAAATACGCCGATGTAAGCCAGCGCGGCGATTTTCCGTTTGGTGGTATTATAGAGCTGGTACAGGCCGACGTTCATCAAAATAAAGGATACGGTCTGCAGCCCCTGAACGATATAATGGTCCTCACCCCCGCTCTGCAGGTTCGGACGATCCCCCAGCACAACGATGAGCGCATGCTGCGCTGCGATCAATACAATGGAGAACGTAAGCGAAAAATACGCTTTCTTCCTTCGGGAAAGCATTAACCGCACGGACATGGTAAACATAAGAAAGAGCAATAGCAAAATAAGAAGCGCGGACACTGTGCCGCCTTGTGAACCGAGAAACAAATCGCGAACCGTCATGCTGCAGGGGCCTCCTTAGAGAAATCATCCTTATTCTAGCAAAAAAAATGAAGCGCGTCTGTGTACTAGGACACGTTGTAAGCGTTTACATTAATATAAGGAGCTCCGAAACGTTTGGGTGTAAGGTTTGAGGCCGTCGTCGTTGTTCGAAGGCGAGTATTTTTGTTAAGATGTCTAAGAGTCTCAAATTATTTGAGCTGTACCGCGGGAGGGACGTACTTGAACATATTGCAGGCTTTATTTTTTCCGCCGGAGCAGCCTGGCGGGGTTTCGTCGATGGTGCCGTATGTGCAGGAACGTTTTGCCAGGATGGGCTGGGAGACGGATTTGTTTTCGATTCCGAAGAGGGTTAGAGGCAAGGGGACGGGACCCTTCGAGTTTACGACGTTCGATCATCGGGAGTTTCAAGGCTCGCCGATTGTAGATAAATATATCCAGACGCTGAAGGATTACGAATGGTGGACGAAGCTGCGCATCGGCAAGCGATACGACTTGATTCATGCGCATCATCCGATCGCGGGGCTTGTGATGAAGCGGGTGTTTCCCGAAACGCCGGTTTTGATGACGGTGCATTCCAGTTATGAGCGCGAGTTGATATTGAACGAACGCATTTCGAAGGGAAGCGTCGAGGAAAAGTTCCTGACGTCGCTGTACCGCGAGCTTGAGGCGACGGTTGACCGGCTGATGACGGTGTCCGAATCGTTCAAAGAGTATATGAGCGAATATGTGGACCATCCGGAAAACATTTTGGTCATCCGCAACGGGTTCGACGAGAAGCGCTTTAAGCCGATCGCCCACGACAACGAGGTGCCCCAGCTGGTCTCGATGTGCCGCCTTGTGCCGGCGAAAGGGCTCGACGTGCTCGTTCGCGCCTGCGCCGAGCTGAAGCGGCGCGGGTTGCCGTTCGTGCTTCATATGATCGGCGACGGCCCGATGCGGGAAGAGCTGGAGAAGCTGGCCAAGGAGCTCGGAGTTTACGATGACATTATTTTTTACGGATATATGCTGCATCCCGAAGAGTTTATGCCGTTCTTCGATGTATTCGTACTCCCCTCCCGGGCGGAGGCGTTCGGCAACGTCTTTGCGGAAGCGGCGCTGTGCTGGCTGGCGCTCGTCGGCACGAATGTCGGCGGCATCGCCGAGCAGATCGAGCACGGAGTGAACGGACTGCTTGTGCCCGTCGACGACCCCGATGCGCTGGCGGATGCGCTGGAGCAAGTCGTGATCGATCCGTCGTTCCGGTATGAGCTGTCGCGTGCGGCGTGGGAGCGGGCGAAGCGGACGTATTCGCTCAACCGCGTCATTCGGCAGCTGAAGCGGGTGTATTTGGAAGCGGTGCCTGCGGGCAGCGAAGCCGCGGCGCATATTGCGGCCGCGGCGGCCGACGCCTCCCCCGATTCCGACGACGAGCCGGAGGAGTGAGTGCGTGGTAGTGCGGGTTACTGCGGGTTATTCTTCGTAGATCATTTTGACGGTCATGCCGCCGTCGATCACAAGACGTTGGCCGGTGATGAAGCCGGCCTTGTCGCTGACGAGGTATAGACAAGCCTCGGAAATATCGTCGGGCGTTCCGACGCGCCCGACAGGATGCTGCAGCCGGTCCCGCTCGCTATGGACCGGCTGCTGTGCGCGCTCGCTGAACTGCCAGTCGCGCGTTTCGATCCAGCCGGACAGGACGGCGTTGACGCGGATATTGTGCGGCCCGAGCGAGACCGCCATCGCGTGCGTAAGCGCGAGTATGCCGCCTTTGGAAGCCGCGTACGCCTCCGTGTCCGGCTCGGACATCAGCGCGCGCGTGGAGGAAATGTTGACGATGGCGCCGCCTCCGTTACCGGCCATAACGCGCGCCGCGATGCGCGAGCACAGGAACGTGCCGCGCAGATTCACGCCGATGACGCGGTCCCAATCGGCGATCGGCAGCTCCAGCATCGAGCCGGAGCGGCCGATGCCCGCATTGTTGATGAGCGCATGCAGCCCGCCGAGCTCCTCCACCGTAAGGCGGATCCAGCGTTCGACGTCTTCCTCCTTCGCCACGTCCGCGGCGAAAAACATCGCTTTGCCGCCCATCCGCCGAATGGCGCGAATGACCTCGAAGCCGGCAGCTTTGTCCACGTCGCAAATCGATACGGCATATCCCCGGGCTGCGAAGCGCATGGCGAGATTTCGGCCGATGCCTTGCGCTCCTCCTGTAATTGCAGCTACCTTCATGAAGCTTCACCGCCTCGTTTTATTTACATTTTTTGATTTATTGTAGCGGAACGAGAGGCTAGGTACAACCGTTCCGGTTTAGGCGGCATGCCTGCCTTTTACGATCAGCATGCCGAACCAAGTTAGGCTTAGGCAGCCGAACAGCGGATACAGCGTCGAAAGCAGCGCCTTGAATCCGAATAAGCTGACTCCGAAGCAAAGAAGCAGCGTTGCTCCGATCAGAACGTTTCTCTTAAGGTGCGTTCGTTGCTCCATTTGCAGCGTCAAGCCGAACACATCCGCAATGAACGTCGTAAAAATTTCCGCGTAAATCAGCAAGAGATATACCAAATGGACAAAAGCGCCTAATCCCGCCACAACCATCCCCATCGGAATTTCATAAGTAAAAATCGCCGGGGTATGCATGGAAAGGGAAATATGCCCTGCGATGAGCAAGGCGCCCAGGCCGATGCCGCCGAGCAAGCCCCCCATGCGGATCGCCTTTCGGTCCTTCACCGTCGCTCCGAGCGGGACGAGCACCGCTTGGGCCGCAGTTAAATTAAATGCGGAGTACAGCAGCGGCGCAAGCCACGCGCGCCATGCCGGATACGGGCTTTCCCGCACCGCCCATTCGCCCGCCGCAAATTCCGGGAGATTAAGCGTATGCCAAAATACGATGCCGGTAAACAGCAGCATGAGCGGGACAACGATGCTGTTTACGGCAATGATGCCTTTCATCCCTCTGGTGATGACGAAATACCCGAGCAGCAGCGTAACGCCGACCCCGAGCAGGAACGGCTGCCCCAGATGCTCCTCGAATACGGAACCTGCGCCTGCCAGCATAACGACGGATACAGAGAACAGCTCCAGCAGAAGGAGCAGCGAAAACCATTCGCCGAACGTTTTGCCGAATAAGATTTTGTTCAGGTCTTCGTAAGAGGTCGCTCCGATCTCGCTGGCGAGCAGCATAATTTTCGTGCCGAGCCAAATAAAAAGCGCCGTCGACACCAAGATGGTGAACAGTGCAACGCCGCCGTATTTCGTGAAAAACTGCAATATTTCCTGCCCCGTAGCAAATCCGGCCCCGACAACCGTGCCGATGTAGGTAAAGGCCACTTGCCAAATGGCGGCCGTTCGCCTCATGTTCCGACCCCCTGCCTGTACATGTTCGTCCCAGTAGTACAAGGTATGACGACTTGTACGAAGATAGTACAGGGGGGACCGTTGCGCGCCGCCGCGCCGCCAGATCGACCACCTCGAACGGAACTTGGGCTCCAAGCACAAAAAAACCGCCCCCGAAAGGGCGGTTTACAGTCAACTCTACGTTTCCTCGGGAAACAGCTTGATCGATTGGATCGTGTCGTTCTTAGGGTCGATGTCGAACTTGAGCACGACGCCGTTGTTCTTATACGTCAGCACATATTCGCTGCGGGTGGTCGGTTCGCCGATCGCCGCGACCGCATCGTCAGCCGTGCCGCCGACTCTTAAGCCGTTCAGGCCGGGATTGATCGCAGTCGTGCTGACTTCAACGAAGAGCACGTGACCGTCGCTGATGCCGACGGAAAATCCGGGATATGCATAAACCGATGCTTTCTCGCTCTCATCCGGAAGCGCATATGTATCCACGGGTTCGCCGAAACGGGTTTTCACGGCTTCCAGCGTCGATCGCATATCAAGGCCCATTAACGTCGGGTGCTTCACGTCGAAGGTGTCGTGAACGTCGTAAAGCTCTTTGTAAAATTTCTGGCGCGCCTCGGACTCGGTCATCCCGCTCTCCGCATCCTCTACGGCGCCGGAGCTTTCAGGGGCTGCCGAAGTCGTGCCGTCGTCGGGCGATGCGACCTCAATCGGGCTCTTATTGCCTTCACTTTCAAGAGGCGCGCTCCCATCCGCTTCGGACGGGGCAGGCTGCGCTCCGGCAGCTTCCTGAACGGCCGCCGCAGGCGGATCCCCGGTTTCCGCTCCGCTTCCCGGCGGCTCGGAGGTGACGGCCGGCTCGTTGCCGGTGCATCCGAACAAAACCAAACACATCAGCAATGCGGCCGTAACGCTCAAGCCTTTTCCGTTACTCATAGCTCTCATCTCACTATCCGTTTCCGGCTGTATGCCGGTTTATTTGTCTTACCATACTATACTCTCTGGGACCGTATCCTCTCAAAGACGATTTTTTACCAATTGGCATCGTTTTGGCGGAAAATAACCGCAAATTTGACGAAGCGGAATGCGGCTCACGTTAAGGAACGACATTTCACCGCTTTATGTATTTAGACTGGTTTTCAATGGAAAAAGTTGCGTCGAATGAACGTTTTTTGTATGGTAAATGTTACAATGAAAACATCATATCTACTCTAATCGGGGGATGGGGCTTGTGGAGCTTTTAAAGCGGCGTATTTTAAGTGAAGGGCGTGTGCTGTCGGACGACGTTATCAGCGTGAACACCTTTTTGAATCACGGTGTCGACCCGCAATTGATCGCACAGATCGGGCAAACCTTCGCGGGGATTTTCGGGGAGTCGGGCGTCACCCGCGTCCTGACGATCGAATCCTCCGGCATCGCGATCGCTTATGCGACCGCCTTCTCGCTCGGTGTGCCGCTTGTTTACGCACGCAGGCGATCGGCTTTAATGAATGAAGGGGAGTATTACGCGGAGCGCGTACCTTCCTTTACGAAGGGAATTGTGACCGACATTATTTTGGCGAAGTCGCTTATTTCCGCGGAAGACAGAGTGTTGTTCATCGACGACTTCATCGCCAACGGAGACGCGGCAAGAGGGCTCATCCGCATCGTGGAACGGGCGGGGGCTGCGCTTGTCGGCGCGGGTATCGTGATCGAGAAGGCGTTCCAAAGCGGAGGCCGGTCGCTCCGCGAGCAAGGCGTCCGAGTGGAATCGCTCGCCAAAATCGCATCGCTGTCCGGAGGACAAGTCCGATTTGTAGAAGAATAACCGTGTGAAAACCGCTGACATTCCGAAAAATTAGCATCATTTTTCAACTCGTCTCTGTCTTTCATCCTCACCTCTCTTGCTTTATAATGATAGATAAGTTCCGGAGAGGAGGCGTCACGATGGGGAATCAACCGCTGACGAACGAATATGTAGCTAACAAGCTCGAGGCTGCCAAAACACACTTCGAGCGAACAGTCGACTGCAAGCATACCGAATTCGATGACCTCTACCCGTATATGGTGGAACATCCTCAATTTTTCTGGTACAAACGTTATGTGGCATGGTCCGAATTGTTAACCATTGTTAACATATGTCAAGATGTCGAATACGAGTGGGAGCAGCATTTCACATCGCAGCAGACCGAATACGTCAAGACGCGCGTCATGTCGGCGAAGGTGCTTGACCATTGGTTCGAGACGCAGCCCAACGATTCCAGGGAGCATGTCGGTTAACCGGTATTGTCATGAAGGCCTATCGCACGGCGGTAGGTCTTTTTTCTTTATATAAACGGAGGTGGCAAGTCCAATGATTACGGATGAACAACTGGATGCGTACCGCATCGAGGGAACGCTGCTTCGCGTCGTCCGCGATGCGAGTAAGGACAACGATGTGCGCGGATATGTCGTCGCTTGGGATGACAACAGCGTGCTGATCCGCAAACGAACGCGGAAGCTGGTGAAGCTGGACCGCCGCTACGTGTATCAGCCGTATACCGAGCCGCGCGCGCTGCCGCCCGCCATTAAGGATGCGGTTCTGGAGGACGCCGGCCCCGAAGATGTTTAAAGCAAGCCCGCCCGGACCATAATAGGGATTGGGGGGCGATTGATGATGGCCAAAGGGGAAGAGCTCGTCAAATACATCACGCAAAGAGTAGTCACCTACATCGACCTTCCGCCGGAGCAACGAAAGCAGCGGAAGCTTGCGCGAATTCAAAGCAGGGAGCCTTGGCATTACCGCTATTTCGGAATGATTCCGATGGCGATCAAGCTGCTGTTTCGAAACGGAAGCAACAAAAAGGCGCCCTCGGACGGGGATGCGTAAAGCGTTCCCTCCCGAGGGCTTCAATATGTATATATTTGAGAGGAGAAATACCGTAAGTAAGCTACTAGTGCACAAACGATCCGTTCGCCGCCAAACGGTCAAACGGAATGTATCGCAAGCCTTCCTGCTCGACGGCGACGAAGCTGTCGAGCGCTTCATTGCCGACGTTCGCTTTCCATGCGTGGACACCGGCAACTCCCATCGGCACCATCATCAGGCCGTCGAACAAATCCGCACGGTATACCGGCGCCTCGTCTTTTCCGCCAAGCGTCTTCAACAAATCGTTCCAGCCTCGAATCGAAATCGGCTTTCCCGTAATCCAGGCGATATTCATATAAGGGTCTGCAACGCGTTTCGCCAGCACATGCACGCTTTTGGCTCCCGCCCCCGCGCCTGTTCGTTCGCCTTGCGGGCTCGGAACCTCAGCCAAGCTTAGGAGCTCGCGTTCCCCGATCGGCAGCCATTCACCGGTTTTCGCGTCCGCATAGCGGGTTATTTTTCCCTCGGAAACTTTCCAGTACGCATGTAAAGCGTCGAAATAGATCCGCTCCACGGCGGCCTTCTTCGTAAATTTCACACCCTCAAGTCCTTCGGAACCAAGCGCCCAACTCAGTGTCCGCTGCGAAAACAGCGGCAAGTCGCCGATTCCGTACTCCTCCAGCTGCAATGTTCCGTTCTCCGTTTCCCATACGACCAAATATCCGGTCTCCATGCCGGAAGCGGCATCCTTCACAATAACGACCCAGCCGTGATTACCCGGGCCGATCGGATATTTTGACCAGGAAGCGTTTTTCCACGCTTCGAATTTCGGCTCCTTCGACAATCGGTCGATCCAATCGTCGATTTGCGCATCGGCCGGCTTCGGCGTTACCGGCTTCGGTACGGTAAGAGCGGATACGGACCCGGATGCCTTCACGGCGGGGGCAGCCGAAGCGGTCGAAGCGGCAGGCGCTGACGCCGCGACGGATCGGGTAAACAATCCACCGAGCAAGGCGTTAGCGGCGACCGGAGTCATCCCGCCGAGCACGACCGCAGTTATTAACATTAACAAACGCATTGGGTCACCTCCATCTTGTGTGGACAAGCTGACAGGCTTCATGAAGATCACATCTGCAATAGATCAACGGGGTGCTCGTCCATCCGGACGACAGAGCCGTTATTCTTGTAGTGTAGTTGAAAGCGGCTGAAAAGTTTGTCCCTTCTTGTCCGAAAAATATTAGATTGTTTGGCGAATCGCGTCATTTGGGCGACAAGGCGTCTTTCCCGAGGTGAAAGACGCCGGCATTGACCACGGAGGCGGCGATCCGCGGCCGGTACTGCCAGTCGATTTCCCGCTTGCGGCTTTCGTATTGCTCTTCGGCGGCGGGACGGTTGTCGGGCTCGATGCTCTGCAGCAGCTCGCCGTAGTAGGCGTCGACACGAGCGAGCTCGTCGAGCAGCCGCTCCTGCGCCTCGTGCGCCCAGCCGTGGTTGTAGCTGCGCACCTCCCGTTCCAGAAAGTCCTCCAGCGCCGCAGCCGCGCGCGGAATCGACCAGGTCGGGCGAAGCACCATCGTGTTGGACGGCAGCTTCGGCGTGAGAGAGACGGAGTCCAGCCGTTCGAAGAAATCGTCGACGATTTCTCCGGAAAGGAGCGAAATCCCAAGCGAGTGGAGCTCGTCACGCTTCATGTCGCAGCAAAATTCGACCTTATAATTGACGGCCAGCCAAGTTTCATACATATAAGGCGCGCCTTTGCCCGCTTTCACGTCTTCATACATCTGCACGTAGCGGCCTTTATTTCTAACGACGCCGAACAGCTGATTCAGTCTTCGGCTGCCGTAAGTCACCTCGTCGTACGGCGTGCGGCCGACCGAAGGCGGAGCGGGAGCAAAGCCGAAGAAGCGCCCCAAAATCGAGTCCCCCTGCGGATTCGAAGGGGCGCCCGGACCCGGAGCGGGTGCGGGGGCAGGCGCCTGCGGCCGCGGAGGTCCGGCTTGCGCCTTTAGCGTTGCAGGCGCCTTGTCCGGATCGAAGACGAACGTCATCGTCATCGTCTGCGGCTCCGCTCCGGTCCGCTCTACGAACGTCCAGTAATACGAACGGTTCGTCAGGTCGCGGTCGGCTTCCGGCGACAGCTTGACCGTAAGATGCGCCGGGGATTTTTCTACGATATGCGATTGCGTTGCTTCAACATAACGGGAGACGAATTTATGAATTTGCTTCGCGTTCAACGCGTCACCTCCGCTGCTTCGGCGCTCCCAACCGGACGGGAGACGCCGTCGATGATGGCGCCGATTTTGGCGCGCCGCCGGGCTTCGCCCGCCTTCGCATTGCCCGGCTCGTCATCCGCCTCCTCGTAGAACGATTTTCCGAGCGTGTTCAAGCGCTCTTTGATTTCCCGATCGTCCTTCGACTCCAATACGATTTTCAGCAGGCTCGACTCCAGCGATTGAGACCGCTTCTCGAACCGTTCCACGATCGTATCCACCTCGCCGATGACAAGCTCGAACATATTGATTTTTTCATGCAACAGGGTAAGGATGTGCTCCTCAATCGTTCCCGCCGTGGACAAATTATAAATTTTCACATCCTGCGTCTGTCCGAGCCGGTGCACCCGCCCGATCCGCTGCTCGATCCGCATCGGATTCCACGGCAGGTCGAAATTGATGATGTGATGGCAAAATTGCAGGTTGATGCCTTCGCCGCCCGCCTCCGTAGCAACCATCACCTGCGCGCGCGACCGGAACAAATCCATCATCCAGTCCTTCTTGCCGCGGTTCATCCCGCCCCGGTACGGAACGGCGGTAATATGATGCTGCTTTAAATAGCTGAGCAAGTATTCTTGCGAAGCTCTGTATTCGGTAAAAATGATCACCTTGTCGTTAATGTCCCGAATGAGCTCCAGCGTCTTCTCGGCCTTCGTGTTGGCCTGAATGTTGCGGATAATGTTGACCAGCTCCCATACCCGCGGCCGGGTGGGCGAGTCCTCGGGAAGCTTCTTAAATAAATTGACAAGCGATATAAACACGGCGTCGCGGGAAGAGCACACCTCCCGCTGCAGCGTCACAAGCGCCAGCCCGCTGCTGATATCCCCGCCGGAATCCTCGTAGCGCTGCTTTACGAAGCGGGTGACGCCCTCGTACAGCTCCATCTCCTCCGGCGAAAGGGTAAGCGTAATATTTTTGACATGGCGCTTCGTAAACTGTACGCCGCCGTCGCTGCGCCTGTTGCGGATCATCACCTTCTGTAACTCTTGCTGGAGAAGCGATTCGTTTTTGGGGATCCTTTTTTCCGCGACGAAGTTCGATAGAAAGCTGCCCTGGCCGCCCAGCTGCCCCGGCTTCAATAAGGTGATCAAATTGTAGAGCTCGGCCAAATCGTTCTGCACGGGCGTCGCCGTCAGCAGCAGGCAATATTTTTTGCGGAGCTGCGTTACGAATTGATAGTTGGTTGTCTTCTTGTTTTTCAGCTTGTGCGCCTCGTCGATAATCAGCATGTCGTAGTCGAGACCGAGCACGACGTCCCGGTGCGGGTCGCGCTTCGCCGTATCCATGGAGGCGACGATGACGTCGCACGTTTCCCACATGTGGGCTTTCTTCTGGGCGGCGGCGCTGATGCCGAATTTGCCGTTGAGCTCTCTGACCCACTGAAGCACGAGAGAGGCGGGCACGAGAATAAGCGCTTTCTTCACCAAACCGCGGATCATATATTCTTTCAGCACGAGTCCGGCTTCGATCGTTTTGCCGAGGCCCACCTCGTCCGCGAGGATGGCGCGCCCGCGCATTTCGTGCAGCACCCGCTTGGCGGCTTCCAGCTGATGCGGGAGCGGCTCCAGCTTCGGAAGATGACGGAGGCACTGCAGCTCGTCGAAGCTTTGAATGAGGTCCGACTGCTCGGCCTCATAGGCCAATTGATAATAGGTAAAATGATCCCAAGGACCGTTTCTTTCGATGCGGGACTCCAGCTCTTCCAGCCACGAGCGGTCGAAGGTGAGCTCAAGATGATCGTGAATGAGTCGCGTCGGTTCCGGCAGAGCGGTTTTTCGCATGTGTAACGCCCCCTGCTTAAGTCTCGCCCGGATGAATGGCTTATCGAGCGTAAGTTACGTCTTAGTATGTACGGAAAGCCGGAGGTTCATAACTTTGAAACTGGTTTCCGCCCGCGAGCGGTCCGTTGGGCAAAAGGTTTCGCGCGTGCTATCATCAATATATAAATAGAAGCGAAGGAAAGAGTGTGGAGATTATGGTTGAGCAGTGGCGTTTCATTCGGTCCGGCCGCCGGAGGCCGGCATATAATATGGCAGCGGATGAGGCGATGATGATCGCGGTGGGCGCCGGGGAGGCGCCGCCGACGCTTCGGTTTTTCGGATGGGATCCGGCGACGCTGTCGATCGGTTATTTCCAGAAGGCGGCGGACGAGGTTCGGCTGGACGAAGTGAAGGCGAGAGGGCTCGGCTTCGTCCGCCGGCCGACCGGGGGACGGGCGGTGCTGCACGATGCGGAGCTGACGTATTCGATCGTCGTGCCCGACAAGTACCCGGGACTGCCCGCGTCGGTGACGGAGTCGTACCGGGTGCTGAGCGAAGGGCTCGTGCACGGGTTTCGGGCGCTTGCGCTCGATGCGGAGATGGTGTCCTTGGCGAGCGAGGAGGAGAAGGCGAAATATTCGGCCGCCGGCTCGGCGGCGTGCTTCGATTCGCCTTCCTGGTACGAGCTCGTCGTGGACGGCCGCAAGGTGGCGGGCAGCGCCCAGGTGCGCCAGCACGGCGCGGTGCTGCAGCACGGCTCGATCCTGCTCGACATCGACGCCGAGCTTCTGTTCGAGCTGCTGCAGTTTCGTTCGCAGCGGCTGCGCGAGCGCCTCGCGAGCGATTTCGCCGGCAAGGCGGCGGCGATCAACGATTTGCGGGCGGCGCGCGGGCTTCCGCCCGTGGCGGTGGCCGAGGCGGAGGAGGCGTTCGCCTCGGGCTGGGCGCAGGCGCTCGGCGTAACGCTCGCGCCTGCGGATTTGTCCGCCGCCGAGGAAGCGGCGGCGGCGAAGCTTGCTGCCGAGAAATACGGCAGCGACGAGTGGAATTTGCGAAGGTGATCATTATTAATCGGATTCGTAAGGGGGCGTGGGAAGCATGTCTTGGCTGCGAAAGGTCGGTCGCTTGTTTGGGTTTGGCGAGGGTCGGGTACGGGAGTGGGAGTCCGTACCTTATGAGCTGCGCGAAGGCGTCGGGCTTGCCGTGCACGATTCGCCGGCGCTTCTGGAGCTGGAGGAACGGCTTCGTAAAGCGGTTCAAGGCGCGGGCTGGCTTGAGCATGTGAAGATGCGTGTGTTCGCGAAGCATCCCAGGATGACGGACGCGGAGTATGACTGGCTGTGGCTCGAGCTGCGGCGGTTTTTCCTCATGACGACGGTCGTGCGGTATGTGCCGATGTACAGCCCGAAGGTCGACGATATTTGGCACGAGATGCTGTTGTTTTCTAGGGAATATGAAGCGTTCTGCCGTTCGTTCGCCGGAAGGGTCATCCATCATACGCCGCATGTGAACGCTGTCCCTAGGCAGCAGGCTGCACGGGATCGGGCGTGGTTCGAGCTGCTGTACGGCACGATGTTTTCGGTGCAGCCGAATAGCGAGCGGGTGCTTGGCCGGTTCCGGCTGCGGCCGATCCCCGCCGATGACCTGGATTGGCTGAGAATGAGCGGGACGGAGGAAATATACGAGCGGCTGATGGCGGAGCCTTCCGGAGACGCGGCGGTTGATCGCGCGGCGAAGGATATCGCGGAGCGGATCTACGAGCATGGGCGGCGGCTGGATGATTATAAGATGCATGGCCGGAAGGCGGTGTCGTCGAATGTGAACGATTATGCGGCCGCTTACGCCGTGAGCTTGCTGACGTTCAGCGTGCTGCAGGAGGAGCAGCGGGTTCACGCCGGCGGCGATTCCGGAGTAGTGCCTTATGCGGATTCGGGTGACTCCGGAGGCGGTGGCGGCGGCGGAGACGGCGGAGGCTCGTCCTGCGGCGGTTCCTCGTGCGGCGGCGGCTGCGGGGGAAGCTGAGCGGCAGCTTGCGGGTGCGGTGCTTCGTCGCTGCCCGCTCCCCGTTGGAAAATAGCAACACTATGAGTTGCTAAGTGCCTGTTTTTCGGTATGCGTGGGAAATTAGCCACACTGTGGGTTGCTATTGACCTCAAATCGTCGGTCCAAGCGGCAGAAGTCGGGAAATAGCCACTTCAGGTGTTGCTAAAAATTTGTCGACCGCCTTTTTGGGCCGAATAGCAACTTGTAGTGTTACTACTATCGGGTGTGCCTACAAGATCAACCTCTCGAACTCGGCCTGAAGCGCGCGGGAGATGGCGCCCGGGGAGCCGCTGCCGATCGGTCGCCCGTCGACGGCGATGATCGGCATTATTTCCGCCGTCGTGCTCAGCAGGAACGCTTCGTCGGCGGCGTAGAGCTCCTCAAGCGTGAACGCCGCTTCGCGGAGCGGTATGCCAAGCCCGTTCGCAAGGCGTATGGCGACGGCTCGGGTAATGCCGTGCAGGATGAGATGGTTCGCCGGATGCGTCAAAATAACGCCGTCCCGCACGATCGCCACGTTAGAGGAGCTGCCTTCGGTTACGATTCGGTCCCGGTGCAAAATTGCCTCCCAAGCGCCCGCTTCGGAGGCGGCCTGCTTCGCGAGCACGTTCGGCAGCAGGTTCAAGCTTTTGATATCGCAGCGAAGCCAGCGGATATCCGGATGCGTGACCACCGCGACGCCTTCGCGGATTGCCTTCACCGGCCGGTCCAGCGGGTTCGTAAATGCGGTAATCGTCGGACGCGGCGCCGGAGCCGGAAACGCATGCGAACGAGGAGCGGCGCCGCGGGTAACCTGCAGGTATACGATCCCGTCGGTCACGCCGTCGGCCTTCACGAGCTCAGCGATGCCGCCGGAGAGGCGCTCCGCGGAATACGGAAGCTCAATCCGAATCTCCGCGACGCTGCGAATTAACCGGGCCCAGTGTGCCTCCGCCTCGAACAGCTTGCCTCCGTAGATCCGAAACACTTCATAAATTCCGTCCCCGAAATTAAACCCGCGGTCCTCGATATCGACCGAAGCGCCTGTGCGCGCCGATAGCGACTCTCCGTTCCAAATGTATGTGCCCATGTATAACATCGCTCCTTTTGGATCATTTTAAAATCAGAACAAGTGTTCCCTAAAGCGCATGATTGTGCTACAATAGCTTTTAATAAGAGTACCAAATCGGAAATGGGCGAGCAATTTTTGGCAAAAGCAGGCCGGAAGGAGAACTGTCGAGCTTTGTCGAAAAATAATACTTCCGTCTCACGAAAAAGTGAGTTCTTGGGAGAAAAGAAGAGATAATGGGTGCGAGACTCTATTTTTTATCTCAAATTTCTGATAGAAGTACAATATGTAGTGCTGTATAATGGACTCTGCACACAATATATAGTAATGTAACTACATAACCTCAAATTGCTTACACAACGCCGTTTTTAGCTGCTTGTCGAAGCCTGGCGGAGCGGAATGGACGCATATATTGTGTAATTTATTATGTTGTAGGAGGGTGTTCCTTGAAAACGAAGCAAAAAGTGAAACTCGAGGGCCTGAGCGAAAAGATTTTCCTCGACCGGTACGCACGCAAAGACGCGGATTACAATAACACCAAAGTCGGTGACGTGGTGCTCGTCTTGACGAAGGACGACCCGAAATTCCCTGCTAAAGAAGTGGGCGAAGTAACGGCGCGCAACGGCAAGAACGTTACGGTGGTGACCCGTTCCGGACTTACGGTGGAAACGACCGTGGAAAAGCTGACGTTGACGCTTGAGAAAACTCCGGAAGAGATGTGGGATCGTCTTGCGTCTGCCATGGCTTCGGTAGAGGCGCCTGAGAAGCGAAAGCAATGGACGGAAAACTTCAGATATATTCTTGACGATTGGAAGCTCGTTCCGGGAGGACGGATCGCAGCGGGCGCGGGCGCCAGCGACGAACTGACGTTGTTTAACTGCTACGTTATCCCGTCTCCGCACGACAGCCGCGGCGGCATTATGACGACGCTGTCCGAGATGACGGAAATTATGTCCCGCGGCGGCGGCGTAGGCATCAACCTGTCCACGCTTCGTCCGCGCCGTTCGATCGTGGCCGGCGTGAACGGCTCCTCCAGCGGCGCCGTATCCTGGGGCGGATTGTTCAGCTACACAACGGGGCTTATCGAGCAAGGCGGTTCGCGCCGCGGCGCTTTGATGCTCATGATCAACGACTGGCATCCGGACTTGCTTGACTTCATCACCGTTAAGCAAACAATGGGCCAAGTGACCAACGCGAACTTATCCGTTTGCGTAAGCAACGGATTTATGAAGGCCGTTAAAGAAGATTTGGAGTGGAACCTCGAGTTCCCGGACACGAAATACGCCGATTACGACACGACGTGGGACGGCGACTTGGCGAAGTGGAAAGCGGACGGCAAGCCGGTTGTACACTACCGCACCGTACGCGCCCGCGACGTATGGCATACGATTATCGAATCCGCTTGGAAATCGGCGGAGCCGGGCGTCGTATTTATGGAGTACTACAACCAAATGTCCAACTCCTGGTACTTCAACCCGATTATTTGTACGAATCCGTGCGGCGAACAAGGCTTGCCTGCATGGGGCGTATGCAACCTGTCGGCGATCAACCTTTCGAAATTTTTTGACGAAGACAAGAAAGATGTGGCGTGGGACGAGCTCGGCAAAACGGTCCGTTACTCCGTGCGCTTCTTGGATAACGTTATCGATAAGACGCCGTATCATTTTGAAGAGAACAAAATCAACCAGCAGGGCGAGCGCCGCGTAGGGCTTGGCTCCATGGGTCTTGCCGAGCTGATGATCAAGCTTGAAATCCGTTACGGCAGCGCGGAATCGCTTGAGTTCCTCGATAAGCTGTACGGTTTTATTGCGAAGGAAGCTTATTTGTCTTCGGCGGAAATTGCGGCTGAGAAAGGCTCTTTCAAGCATTACGATTACGAAAAGTTCATGCAAAGCGGCTTCATGAAGAACATCGTGAGCGTATATCCGGAAGTTGGCGCGGCGATCAAGAAGAACGGCATGCGCAACGTTACGGTCATCACCCAAGCTCCGACAGGCAGCACGGGTACGATGGTCGGCACTTCCACGGGTATTGAACCGTACTTCGCATTCGAATATTACCGTCAGAGCCGCCTCGGCTTCGATAAGCAGCTTGTTCCGATCGCTCAAGAATGGAAGGACGCGCATCCGGGCGAAGAGCTTCCGGAATGGTTCATTACGGCGATGGATCTGTCCGCCGAGGACCACATCCGCGCACAAGCGGCCATCCAGCGTTGGGTGGACAGCTCGATCTCCAAGACGGCAAACTGCCCGGCAGACTTTACCGTTGAAGAGACGAAGAGATTGTATGAGCTTGCCTTTGAGCTTGGCTGCAAGGGCGTAACGATCTACCGCGACGGCAGCCGCGACGTTCAAGTTCTGAGCACGAAGAAGGACGACGAGAAGAAGGAAGAGCCTGCGGCACAAGCTCCGGAAGCTGCTGAAGCACCGGCAGCACCGGAAGAGAAGGTGCTCGAGAAGATCGCTTCCGCGATTTCCGTCAATGTGACACCGCAGCAAAAGCAAGTGTTCGATAAGGAATACCGCAGCCGTCCGCAAGTGCTTCGCGGCGCGACGTATAAATTCAACACGCCGTTCGGCATCGCGTACATTACGATCAACGACACGAACGGTACGCCGAGCGAGATTTTCTTGAACGTAGGCAAAGCCGGTTCCGACGTATTCGCGATGTCCGAGGCGCTCGGCCGCGTCATCTCCTTGTTCCTCCGCTATGGGGATCACGGAAACAAGACGGCGTTGCTGATCAAGCACCTCAAAGGAATCGGCGGCTCCGGCGCAGTCGGATTCGGTCCGAACCGCGTCGAGTCCATCGCCGATGCAGTAGCGAAGGCGCTTGAGATTCACGTGCAAAGCGAGCAAGAGCGCAGCGCTTACGAAAGCGCCGAGCAGCTTGTAACCGCAACGCAAGAGCATGTGGTGGACGAGGATTCACCAATTGCGTTGAAGGGCAAGAGCCTCCCGGTATCCACCGATCTTTGCCCGGGCTGCGGCTCCGCTTCCCTGGTGAACATGGAAGGCTGCAAGACATGCACGAACTGTGGCTATAGCAAGTGTAGTTAATAATAAGGGCCGGGGGCTTCCCCCGGCCTTTGTGATTTTTCATCAAAAGTTGCAAAATGTTCACAATATGCTGTAAATTTTATTTCAAAATATTTTGTAAATTGATTTATGCATACAAATGAATAAAAATGCATTAAAGGCTTAGAAGGCAACTTCCTAAGCCTTTTTTGTTTTTTAAGCTAAATGATTTGCGCAACGGCATCGTAAGATGTGGTGGATTATTGGACAGTTGATTACTACTGGAGAAGGTGTCTTTTGAGTTGGAAGGTGTGGTAAAACGAATGTCGAATTTATTTAAAGCTATATTGAGAAGAGTCAGGCGTTAGGACTTTCTGTTTATAGAATCGATACAGGTGTAATTGGAAAGATATTTGGTATTGTTCGAAAAACGGATTTCCAACAATGATGGGAGATAGAGGCTTTAAGACATTTTCAAAACGCGTCGGTCTATCAATAGTAGACTATTTTCGATTTGATAATCACTATGTAATTAATAGTGTTGATGAACTTAATCGCTTTGAAATTCTTTAGGTAATTCATGGAGCAATCAACGAGTCAATACTATATTATAGGAATCAAATCGCTCCGGCGGCAATGTAGGACTTAATATTATGTCCATGGCTGCCGTTTTTTCTTTCTCAGGACCCGGTGAATAGATTAGTGTAATTATTCCTATTGATAAATTGCGGGTTTAGGTCGACTTTTCGACTCCTTTCTCCTATTAAGCGTTACATCGTCGAAGTGTGATGGGGGCGGACGTACAATCTGCTCTCAAAGAACTGTTTGCCGATACACTGCAAGAAATGCTGGAAGCAGAGCTTGATCATGAGCTGGGGCATTGTCTTTTAATCGTTATCTTTAATGAAAGCTTTCACTTGATCCTTGCTGAACTTCGGAGCTACTGTGCTCATCCTTCCAATCCAACCTTTCCTTCTAGTCTAATTGATAGACTGGAGAAATATACACAGTTTATTTTACAGACCCTGGAAAAAGGAAATAACATTAAATAAGGTGGTTCTTAATTACAAGCAAGAAGATGGAACCTTGCTCCAATCGAGAGCGTTTGACGTGAACACCACACGGCGACAGGAGGTTTAAAATTATAGAACTCCCTCCTTATCAAGCTTAGTCAATCAAGGCACCAAATATTAAGTCTACGAAGGGGTACCCAGGCAGGTGCCCCTTCAATTTCGCTTTTTAGATGATTCGAGGCTTCTTTATAATCTAAAATGTGATAGGCACTTCTACCAAATCTTGTATACTTCCGTTCCGTGCGCTGCGCGTATACACCATTAGCGTACCCGTCGGAGTCGTCGGAGCGTGATCGAAAAAGAGCTGCGTCTCGAACTGGCCGAACGCAGGGGCGCCTTCCGCCGCCGTTATGGCCCGTTCTCTAGTAACGATGCGGCCCATCGCATCGCGAATTTGGTACAGCACCGTCGCCTCGAACGCACGAGCCACCCCGACTAAACGTTGTCCCGAAGCAACTTTCATGCCGGGCAGCGGCTCGAACACGACCACATTGGTAGACGAGCGCAGCGGGATAACGAACCGGAAACCGGGATAAATGAGGTCGAGCGAAAAGCCCGGACGGTTACGATTTGCTCGCACGACCTCACTCATCGGTACGCCGAATTGTCGGGAAATACGAAACAACGAATCTCCCTGCATCACTTCGTAAACAAACGCGGGAATATATAACAATTGGGCTACCATAAGGTTGTTGGGGTTCTCTATTTGATTCACCGCGGCCAATATGTCGACGCCGACCGAAAAGCGTTCGGCGATTTGCGACAGCGTGTCGCCCGAAGCGACCTGGTACAAGACGGAACTTTGCTGCGACGTGCCTGGCAATCTGGCCAGCAGCACTTGCCCTGGATAAATGAAATCAGGCTCTGTAATGGGCGGAAACAGTGAATTGATTTGCACGAGAGATGGGACGGACGTTCCGAATTGGTCGGCAATGGTGTAAAGAGAGTCGCCGGTGCGAACCCTATATACGACATGGGTTCCCGGGGAGATCGGCATTGGAAACAACTCCTTTTTCTAGGTTCTCACCTATCATATGCAGCCGCTAGCAAGTGTGATCAAAGCCCAGAAATTGCCGGACCTTCTCCTTTATTACGAAACAATGTATTGTACCCAATATCTGTTATATTCGGCAGACCAATTCGTAAGGGAACTTTATTATGCTATGATTCACGCAGATGTTGAAAAGCTTGATAAGCTGACATCAACGGAGATAGAGGTTTTGAGGATTATTTTGCAGTTGAATGGCAATGTTAACGTATTAGTGCCAGCATGAGGAGAGTCATCAAAAAAATGGCTCTCCTGTTGATAATATTCAACTATAGAGAAAGCAATAAACGGCTGACGCGCTTATCATTTCCTATCATGCTTGGTGGAAACGCCTGTGAGTACAACAGCAACTAAAACCATCAATCCCCCGAACTTCAGCTTGTATCTACGAAGTTAACAATCTTGCAATGACCGCTTTACATACAGTCGTCATTATTTAGTGTTGCTGAAAATACAGTCGATGGCTGATGATTGAAAAACACTATACAGGTGGATAAACCTATGTAAAAATATGCAGAAACGGACGAGAGGTTAAGCTAGCGGATAACATTAAACAAGATTGGGTTCCATGTGGTTCCTCTTTTATTGAAGTGAGGAGCAGTAGTGGTTGATATATCATTTGAGGAAAATTACTACCCATTTGGAGACGACAAATAAAGCAAAATGCGCGTCAATATAGGGTCTGTCAAGAATTTTGTGTAAGCTCTCCTAGAAAAAACTGTCGGATAGCTTAAGGCAGGTGCGGGCTATCCGTTCGGGGAAGAAGACCGAGAGCTGCAGTAATATCTGTCCCCAGTTTTGAACACGGCCAGTCCATTGCGAGTGACGTCCATGGTAGCCAGGTAGAAGCTGTAACGGTCGATTCTGCCATTTTTTGATCAAGAGAATGAGCTTGTTCGTCACGTTCGAGATCATCGCCGGGGACACTTCAATCCCGTACTGATTGGATAGGTGATCTTGAATGTCTCGGGTACTTACGCCTTTGGCATACATTGCGATGATCTGATCCTCAATGCCGGTTTTCACGACGATTTATATCGCGAGCGGCACGGGAGTGGAGCCTAAGGAGCAGGGGGTCGCCTCCGCCTTGGTCACGACCGGTCAACAACCGCTATAAGGCCTTTGCGACAAGCAGTTTGGTTATTCCTTCAAGGAAAGTCCATTCTTCAATGGCCCCGTTCCGCAGGATAGCATGCTCCAGCAGCACATGCTGAAATTCCGAAAGCAAGAGGAACTAGCGTTTGCACAAGAATCGTTCTGTCCCGTTTCAAGTTTATACCGCACTTACAGATAGGGCAGTAAATTGTTCAAGATGACGGCATATCCGTTTGCGTATATGTGAATTCCGTCGCTGCTGAATTCCGATTTCAAATTTCCTTCCTCGTCCGTCAGCCCTTCGTTCACATCAATGAAGGTTTGGTTGTGCTTGGCCGCAAGCCGCTCGATCGCCCGGTTCGCTTCCCGAATCGCCTCGTTCGTCCTGCGCTGGAACACCTCTTCCATGGAAGCTTTGGGCACGAAGGGAAACTCCGCCTTGGCGTTCACGGGGTAATAGGCCATGACATACACCCGGCAGTCGGGAAGCCGCCTGGCAACTTGGGTCAGAATCTCATCGTAATTCGCCAGCAGATGCTTCAGCCGATAGCCGGGTGCGCTGATATCGTTGGTTCCGATGTTGATAAAAAGCTTGGAGGGCTCCAGCTCGAAGATGCACGCCTCCATGGACGCGAGTAAATCTGCCGTCACATAGCCGGCAATTCCGCGATTATAGATGCAATATCGGGTCTCCAACTTCATCTGCATTTCATTGATCGGGAAAAACTCCATCAGTGAAGAACCGGCAAGCACCGTTTGTCCCTTCGAAGCGAGCTGGTTGAGGATGTGGTATTTCCGTACCTTTTCCTTCTTCTCGTCATGCACTTCCGGCAGAGCCGGTTCCTTCGATGTATTTGTCATCCGTCATGCCTCCTTCTCGTAGCTCACTTCCATTTTACTTATTCGCGGCATTCCAGCAAGCCCCCCTGGTTCCCGCCAATACCCAATTGAGGTATACCTTTGCCGAAAATGTTCGTAGAAGGAGCGCACCTGCCGTACCGGATTGGTCGGATCAGACGCTGCCTGTTCCGTTTAACTACCCTGAAAATAACGAGTAACGTACTCCTAAAAATGACAACAACCGCATGCTCGTTCAATCAGAATATCATGAAACTCACCTTTCTACGGCAAATTGAATTGAGGGCTGAGGATAACGGGTAACGATAGCATAATGTAAGTGTTGTCCGCCGTCTGTTTATAGACGGCGGTCTTTTTCATTGCATAATTCGCTGAACTATCAATACCTTTATTACCCTAAACTTTTAATAGTTTAACGCTCTTTTTTCATGTAGGGGGCATTTCGCCGAAGATTATTGCTGGAAAGAACAGTGTTGCTGAACATTCTGGAAGAAAGAAAAAAGGTTTTAAAGAGAAGTCCCTTCTGTTTGTAAGCCAATTTATACCATTTAAAAATTTAAAGATTAATTTACGTTATAATATTAACTCTAAACTCCAATAAAGAATGTAGAAAGGGGAAATGGAACATGAGAAGAAAAAGAAATAAACGGAATAAGCTACGTATTCTTACGATTCTACTTATAATTTTAGCCTTAATGATTGGCGTTTATTTTTATGCAAACAAAGAAAATGGCAGCGAACAGACGCCAGTTAAAGAAAGTCCAATGACAACTAAACCTTCTGATAATACACCTTCCGGTAAAAATACAGTGGATTCGACGAATGATCAGAATTCAAATCTTGAGAAATTAGTGGAAGATACGTTTTCCTTATCAAAGGTGGGTAAGGTTCCGAACATTTCCTTTGTTTCTGGTAAAACAGAACGGAAGGAAGTAAATCATGAGTGGGGAAATTCAGACCATATTTCGGAAACTGCTAAAGGCAGGTATGAGGAATACGCGAGTCAACATGCAACAATCGGCTATGCCGATCAGACTGTAAATGATATACGATCTTATGATCCTGAACTACAACATATTTCTTTACATGAAATTAAGAAAAATGGTGGAGAACCCGACGCCATTCGATACTATAAAGATTCAACTTATGACCAAATGATACTTGTTTATCATGCAACGGTTTCTAGTGATTTATTATGGGTTTTGCCTAAACCAACAGAGCAGGAACCAAATCCTAAAGTTCACCATATCTCACTCTATACACAGGTAGAAAAAACGCCAAATCAACAAGAAAATCAAACCATTTCAGAAGTTATTTCTAAAATGAGTGTAGAAGATAAAATTGGGCAGATGATTTTTGCTGGGATTTCCGGGACTACAATGAATGACAACGACAAAAAATTAATAGGCCAATTCCATGTTGGAGGAATTATTTTTTACAAAAGAAATTTTGATACCCCTGAACAAACCGTTAAACTTGTGAATCAGTTGAAAGCGGGAAATCGTTCGGATCTACCGATATTTTTAGGCGTCGACCAAGAAGGAGGAAGAGTAACAAGATTGCCAGGCGGTCTTGTTAACTTTCCTCCAAATAAACAGATTGGTCAGGTAAATGATCCTGAGTTTTCTTACAAAGTTGGAGCACTTTTAGGCCAAGAATTAAAAGAATTTGGTTTAAATCTCAATTTTGCACCCGTTCTTGATATTAACAGCAATCCAAAAAATCCTGTGATCGGGGATCGATCATTTGGTAACAATCCGGAGATCGTAAGTGAACTTGGGATTCAAACAATGAAAGGGTTAGAGTCGCAAAACGTCATCCCTACCGTTAAGCATTTTCCTGGTCACGGAGATACATCGGTTGATTCCCATCTGGAACTCCCAATTGTAAATAAAAGCCTTAAGGAACTAAAGAAACTAGAATTAATTCCGTTTGAACGTGCGATTGAACAGGGAGCAGATGTTGTGATGGTTGCCCATATCTTATTGCCGGAATTGGATGAAACCAATCCAGCGTCCATGTCAAAGGCTGTCATGACGGATCTTCTTAGAAAACAAGTAGGTTTCACGGGAGTCATCATAACAGACGATATGGCAATGGGAGCCATTACAGAACATTTCGATATTGGCAAAGCAGCAGTAGAATCAGTAAAGGCAGGAAGCGATATTATTTTAATGGGGCATGAGTATAATAATGCTGTTAAGATTATCTCCTCTTTAAAAACCGCTGTTCAACATGGGGATATTTCAGAACAAAGACTAAATGAAAGTATGGAAAGAATTATTCGGCTAAAAAGGAAATATAGCATTAATGATACGAAAGTGGAAAATCCTAACATAAGTGAAATAAATGACTCAATCAATAGTCTTCTGGAGTCTGTAAAATAGTTTGTGGGACCCTTTAGATACAGTAGAGGCAGTCAGTTTAACAAGGCGGCCTCTACATCGTATTTATTTTTCCGAAATGTGAAGGAGCTGGGGTACAGTAAGAAAATTATACCCTTCCGACTTTAATTTCTTAATAATAACTGGCAAAGCCTTGACCGTTCCGTTTAAATCCCGTTATCGTTTTTATGGGTTTCGAGCTGGTTGGACCGTTTAACTTAAATGTTAATGCGGGAGATTGCGAAAGAAGCCGGCTGTTCCCACACGACGATCTATATTTACGCGCGGCTCTGCCTGTCCTGATTTGGCTTTTGTTCGGCCGTTTAGACTACGGCTTGCTGGCAAGCCTAGGCGGATTCACATACCTTTACGTATTTAATCAGCCTTACGCACAAAGAGCGAGACGGACCTTTTTTATCATGCTGGGTATCTCCTTATGCGTTTTTTAGGGACGCTTTTGGCCCCATATCCATTAAGCTCAGCTATTTTTATGGGCCTCATTACAGTGATACCCATTTTTATTTTTGGTGCATAAAGAATTACAGGGCCATCAGCCGTTTTTTTTATTTTAACCTATGCCATGGCTACCGCTATGCCCATAGATCCTTCTTTGGCACCGCTGCGTGGAGGCATTGTCTTCCTTGGAGGGGCTTTATCCTGGGTTATCTCGATGCTGGGGTGGCTCGTAAACTCTCATGGGCCTGAAACGAATGTAGTGAAAAAGATCTATTTCGCATTAGCTGATGCCATTGATGCCGTCGGCACACAGCAGTTTAACACCGCCAGACATAAAACCGTTGTCTTGTTAAACGAGGCAGAAGATATATTGCTCGGAGCTTATCATTCCTTAGCCCAAACAAATACGTTCAAACGATTGTTCTTATTAAATGAGCAAGCGAATGTTATATTCCTAGAAATCATCGAGTTGTCGATGCATACAAAAAAGAAGCTGCCTCCAGCATTACACGAATCGGTTCGCGTGATCGCACTTGCCATTGAGAAAGCAAAAGTCAGCAAGGCATCGTTTCCCGATTTGGAGCACGCAGAGCCGGAGATCAATCATCTGCTCAGCAAGATCAAAGAGGCTTATCGAGTTATTAATGAACCGATTGATCATACAGAGCGGAAAATTGAGTTTATAAAGCCTTCGTTGAAAAATATTTTATTAGGGAGCTTTGATAAAAACTCAATCGTTTTTCTCACCGCTCTCCGCTCAGGAATCGTCGTTTTTATTGCGGCAGTCATTGCTTATTCTTTTGATTTTCAACGCTCCTATTGGGTCCCGCTTTCTGCAGCCGCTGAATTAAAGAGTTCTCTCTAATAAGGCTCCGACTTGTTTGGCCATCACTTTCGGCGGATACGGCATTCCATTCCTGATCCACCACTCGATTACACCTACATAAGCAGTCCCGGCATATTGCAAAATCACATCATCACTTAACTCCGTATTTTTTCCGCTTTCTCTGTCAATTTCAGCTTGGAATCCTTTCATAAATGAAGCAAGAAGCCGGGTTCTGAAAGATGATGGAGCCCCTTTAGCCTCTTTACTTGCCAACATGGTCGAAAAAAATAAAAAATTATGCTCAAAATATTCAAAATAAGGGACAAGCGCATCGATCCAATCCATCTCACATGCCCACTTATCCATTTCCACTAATTCATTAAAGTGTGCCTCGATGAGTTTATCCAATAAATCATATTTGTCCTGATAATGAAGATAAATGGTACCTCGGTTTACGTTTGCCCTGTCCGCAATATCCTGAATGGTAATATCGTCAAAGTTTTTTTCAGTCATCAGTTCAATAACAGCTTTCTTCAAGGATTCTTGTGTTTTAACAACTCTTCTATCCAATTTGGACATCAATATTCACCCAGCCTTCTAAGAAAATTAACATTTTTGATTACTCTGTTGATATATCAACGTTTCGCGCTTTTTGGCGCACAACAAAAAAGTTTGGTTCATCACGGGTGCCGGACGCGGGATGGGTGTGGAATTTGCCAAAGCCGCACTAGCTGCGGGTTATCAGGTCGTCGCAACGGGTCGTCATACCGATAAGATGGCTAAAGTCCTCGGGGAAGCTGATAATCTTCTGATCGCAAAATTGGATGTCACGGAATCTTCGGATGCCGAGGCTGCCGTAAAGTTGGCCGTCGACCGATTTGGAGGCATTGACGTATTGGTTAACAATGCCGGCTAGTCATCAACGATCCGGAGACGTTTGAGAAACTGGTCGGTACGTTCGACCTCATCGTACTCGTGACTTCTTAGGTCAGAATGAATTCAGGTGTAGAATAGGACCAATCCGCCATGGATTTGGTCCTATATTTTTTTCTATAGCTGTGTAAAAGGAACGTCTGTTTGGAAGGTAGAGGAAGAAAAATGTCGAAAATTGAAATAAGCTAATTTTAAAGATGGTTAATCATATCGGTTAAGGAAAGGAATGCAAACGAATACGATGCGAAAAACGCTGCTTATCTTATTAGCGGCCGGTACAACCGCCCTTGGATGCACAAGCGCCATCGCAGCCGCGGCACCCGCTCCGGTTAAATCGGAATACGAGTACGATTTCGCGGGCGCTTACAGCGATGGACTAGGTTTGGTCGGGGTGTGGGAGGGAATATGGAAGTACGGCTATGTAGACAAGAACGGGAAGGTCGTCATTAAGCCTCAATTTAACTTCGCCGAGAACTTCATCGAGGGAACGGCTGTCGTCGGCATGGGCAAAAGCCTCAGCAAAGCGAAGTACGGCTACATCAAAACGAACGGCAGCTATCTCATTCAGCCCCAGTTCGATGTTGCGGAGCCGATGCGCGGCGGATATGCGAAGGTTGCGATGATCGAAGGCGACAACTATAAATACGGAATCGTAGATGCCAAGGGGAACATCATCGTCAAGCCCGCGTACAGCTATATCGATTTAGGAGGACGCCTCGCATCCAAGGGCTTTGCCGTCGTGCAGAACGGAGAAGCAAAAGGCATCGTTAATCTGAAAACCGGAGCCGTCACGGATGTGAAATATGCCTCCATCCTCGACTTCGACAGTTATATCCGCGTCAGCGGCTTTGTCAACGGCAAAGAGAAGATGGGCTTGATCTTCTATAACGGAAAGACCATTGAGCCGATGTTTGATTGGATTCACCATTTTGATCTGATGAGCAACGTGCTGGGCAAGGTAGAGATAGACGGCAAGTTCGGCTTGATGGGGAATGACGGCAAATACGTGCTCGAGCCGATCTACGATGACATTTCCGGCTTCCGAAAAGACGAAGGAATTATCATTCTTAAGAAAGACGGAAAGTACGGGTTTCTCGAATCGAACGGAAAGATGCTTACAAAGATCGAATACGACGAAGTAACGGCATTTGTCGGAGGGGTTTCCCTAGTAAAAAAGGACGGCAAATGGGGCGCATTAAAGAGAGACGGAACCTATAAGATTCAACCTAAATATGATCAAATCTTTATATCGGAAAATGAGATTACGGTCATCGAGAACGGAGCAAAAAAGCTGCTGGATCGAGACGGCGGCGAGCGGTTCGCCTCAGACTACGAGTACATGTATCCGTATACTTCGATTCCGGGCGCCTCCAAGGTGAAGAAGAACGGAAAAGAGCTCATTATCGACAAGAACGGTAAGCCTGTATTTACCGTCGATTTCGATACGATCTGGGAGTTTGAGGACGATATCGCCCGCATCGCGTTAGGAGGCAAGGTCGGCTATTTGAAGCGCGACGGAACCTACTTGGTCAAACCGGAATACGACGGCGCCTATAAAGATACGGTAGAGTCCTACTACCATACGAAGCTCAACGAGCTGTGGGGGCTTGTGTTTGCGGACGGTACGGTCATTAAGCCGGCCTTTTCGGCGCCGCTGCAATTTTCCGGCGGCATCGGCATTGCCCGCGTCGATGCAAAGTCGACTTATATCGATAAGCAGGGCAAACCGTTAACGAAGGAATCCTTCGACCAGGTTGAACCGTTCGCAGACGGCATGGGCCGGGTCACGATCGGCGGCAAGACAAGATATGTGAACGGCAAGGGCGAGCTTGTCGGCGGGGCCTACGACTTCGGCTACGACTTTAGCGACGGCTTCGCTCTGGTATATGCCGACGGCGGCTACAGGTACATAGACAAATCCGGCAAAATGGCGTTCGGAGGCGTCAAATATATATGGTCGAAGCCGTTCCGCGGCGGTTTGGCGGCGGTGATGGCCGACAACGGGAAATGGGGCTACATCAATACGAAGGGCGAGGCTGTGATCAAGCCGCAATTTGACGGCGCCTTCGACTTCGGCGCATTGCTGGCGCCGGTTCGAACGGGTGGGAAAATCGGCTTCATTGATAAATCGGGCAAGACCGTCGTTAAGCCGGAGTACGACTTGGCGACTCCGTTCGCGGCTGGAAGCTCGCACGTGTGGAAGGGCAAGACGGTCGGCTACATTTCCGGCTCGGGCCAATTCGCGGCAGGGGTTTCGAAAAATCATGCATTCGACTTTTCGGAGGGCTTCGCCGCGGTGCAGGTCATCAGCTCGAAGGATAACCGCGAGTGTTGGGGATATATGAAGCCGGACGGGAGCTGGCTCGTAGTGCCTCAATACGATTACGCGACGCCGTTCGCGGGCGGAATCGGCACCGTATTTAAGGACGGTAAGCGCGGCGAGGTTTCCAAGTCGGGCGCAATCACATGGCAATAAGGATGGGGAGTGGCATAATGAAAAAGTGGACCTTTATCGTCGTCATTTTCACATTATTACTAAGCAGTCTCGGCTACGCGCCGGCCACGCAGGCCGGACCGGCCGCTCCTGTCCTGAAATACGACAAGAGCACGGGACTTTACGGTTATGTCGATCAAAGCGGCAAATGGGTCATTAAGCCTTCCTTTGGGGATGCCAGGGAGTTTAGCGAAGGCCTGGCGGCCGTAATTTCCGGAAACCAGAACTATTTGTGGGGTTATATAAAGCCGGACGGCACCTTCGCTGTCGAGCCGAAATATGCGCGCGCCTACGATTTTAAAGGCGGCAGGGCGGTTGTCGACGATCAGGGACTTGCCGGTGTGATCGACAAGAACGGAAAATACATTGTAAAGCCGGAGTATTATTTGTACGGCGCTGACGAGCAAGAGCATTATTTGGCCGTCATTACGGACGTGATGCAGGGCAGAGGCATTGAGAACGGCAAATATGGCATTATTACGAGCAAGGGTGTCGTGATCAAGCCGACGTTCGACGGCGCACCGTTCGCGATGGATAGCTTCGTCCTCTTCTATACGGAAGGCAAGTCGAAGCAGTACGTCGATCGTACGCATTATGCGGCGCTTCCGGACGGCAAAACAATCCGGCTGGAAGGCGAAATGGCGAGCGTCAGCGAAGGGATGGGGCTGATTGAATATACAGTCGGCCAGGCATTGGCTCGATCTAATTCCAACCGAAGATACGCTTATTTGACTGCGGACGGCAAGCTGTTCAAGAGCTATAAGCGTAACGGCAAAGAATACCCGTTCTTAGTCGCGCAGGATTTCAGTGAAGGCGTCGCCGCCGTGGCCGTCAACTTCACCGAAGGAGGCGCGTCTTATAATGACACTTACGGCTTTCTGAAGAAGGACGGCACCTGGCTGGTCGAGCCGAAGTACCTTCAAGCCGGATCCTTTAAAAACGGCGTCGCACCCGTTAAACCGTTCTTCAATTGGGGCTACATCAAGAAGGATCTTACGTGGTTCGTAGAACCGAAGCCGGTTACGCCGGTTACGAAGCCGGATGCGGCCATGTCAAAGAAGAACATCGATCTTATGTTATATTCCCAAAGCGAGCACGACTTTGTCGTCGGGCAAGCGAAATCGATTTTGAAGAAGATCATAACGGGCTCCATGTCCGAATATGAGAAGGTCGCCAAAATACACGAGTATGTAACAACACATGTAGATTATGACTACGACAACTTTTATTCGAACAATATCCCGAGAGTTTCGTACTCGGCCTACGGGGCTTTGAAATACAACCTGGCCGTTTGCGAAGGGTACACTGAGCTGATGGGGCTGATGCTCAACATGGCGGGAGTGGAGAGCATGAAAGCGGTCGGCGTGATCCGGACGTCCGGTATCGGGCATGCGTGGAACATCGTGAAAATTGACGGTAAGTATTATCATCTTGATGCGACCTGGGATTCCGGCAACGACCGCAACGACTATTTCCTTCGCTCGGATGAATTTATGCTGCAAAGCAGAGCATGGAGCGCGAAATATTACCCGGAAGCGCCGGCAGATTATAAGCGGTAGCCGATGACAAAGAAAAACAACAATGGAAGATAGCCCGTATGGGTCATTCTATTGCTCCTCCCGCAGGACCTCCAACACGACCTTCATTATAACCGCTTTGAGGTCGATGGGGATTATGAAACAATAAAAGCGAAGCTACGGGGTTCTTCGGGCTTCGCTTTATAATTTTTCACGAAACATCACATTTTGCAAGTGTATTTCTTTTGTCGCCATACATTAGATTTTTTTTCGTTTCGCTAATGATGTTACTTTTCTTTCGATCCGATTTGGGAACGATGCAGAGTTTAACGTTTTGGGCGGATTTGCTACATATTTTTCCAGTGCATCATCGTGCTCTTGATAAAAAACACGTCGACCTATTAATGATTGAACCCAGTGAATGGCCTCGATATGATCCCCTAATATCATTTGTTCGACTTTATTGGATTCTGTTAGATGTACCGGTCTTATTTTATTAGAAATCAGTACATTAATACCTTGTACTTGATCTACCTGAAGGCCGAATAACAAAGCAATTGCATGGGCTTTCGGGGGAACGGCTAAATTTTCGAAGCCGATAAATTCTGCTGCATCTCTCTTCATGGCATGCGGGATTGCAGTAAGAGAAGAGTATCCCAGTTGAGGGAAAGACAATAACCGATTCAGGAACGACTTTGCTAAACTAACGGCATCGATCATACTTTTATGAAGATAAAAAGGATTTACGTTATTTAATGCAATATCTACATTCTCGCAGCAGCTTTTAATAAACGGAATCAATTGTTCCGGCGAGAAAACGATATCGCCATCAAGGAAAAGAAGGATATCTCCGGTCGATTCCATAGCACCTATAGCCCGACCAATGTCATGACCTATCGAATTCTCGTATGAAATACATTTGACTCCTAAAGATAGGCAGATCTCCTTCGTACGATCCTTAGACCCGTTCTCTACAACAATTATTTCTTTCGGCATCAATTCCTTTACATTTTTGATTACATCTTGTATGGTATCCTCTTCGTTTGATGCTGAAATAATGACAGAAAGCGTTTTGCGCTTCCATGTATCCGTTGGTAAATCTTTAGTTTTCATTTCGATGGGTATGTCTTTTTTAGGGGCATCCGTTTCGGTTGAGACTTTGAGTACATGGTTTTTTAACAATTCACGTTGTCGTAAAAAGTCGGTAAAACCGCCTCTCTCGCCACGAACTGTAATAATATTACTTATTGCTTCCGCATGATCCCCTAATATTAAACTCGTATCCATTGCGTTTCTTGTTTTTCTCCATTTATGAACGTCCAGGCGATATCCCCGTTTCACCGTTAGTCCGTTTAGCACTGCTTTGACAAATGCTTTGGGGGGGACTGCCAGATTTGTATAACCTATCTTTTTTAAGGCATTTCTGCTTAATGCATGAGGGACGGCACTTAAAGAACTTGCCCGTAATTCCGAGTGATCTACCAGCTTGTTAAGAAAACGCTTAGCTTCATTAATCGGCCGGGTCGGATCGATTCCCGAGTACCCGTTCAACACGACATCCCAGCCTTCAAGAACATCTTGATAATATTTACGTAAAACATTTGCAGGGATGACGCAAGTGTCCGTAAATAAAATGATTTCCCCTTCCGCGATTGCCGCTCCGATGGCTCTTCCGGCATTTGAACTCATGGCATCTTTCATTCGAATCACTCTGGCGCCGGCTTTTTCGGCGTATTTTGCCGTCGTTTCGTTCGAACCGAGACAAACCACTATGATTTCCGTTCGATTTGTAATCTTCTTTGCTTCGTTTATTACTTGTGTAATGGCACTTGATTCGTCGTCGGCAGAAATAATCACCGATAAACTTGGCTTCGGGGAATTTTTTATTTTGTGACTGATCCGTTTCACTTTTATTCCCCCTTTGAACATGTCAATCATAAAGAACGATATATGTCAATCAAATCACGGATTACACGGCTCGATTCATGATATTTCTCTACGTACGCTCTTCCTTCTTTCCCTTTCTGACGGCGGTATTCCGAATGTTGGACGAGATATTTTAATTTTCCGTATAAGGTGTCGGGATTAGCGGAAATAATGGGAAGCTCCCGGGGTAACCGGGTTTGAATATCCTGTCGCAAGTAACAAACAACCGGCTTGCCCAGTGCCATTCCTTCGACACTTACGTTTCCATAAGCTCCGCAAAGAATTTGATCGATAATAATATCGGCTTTTTGAAACCAGTTCAAAGTCTCGCTTCTTGTAGATAATTCAACGAGCTTGAAATCAAACTTGATTTCTTGTTGCAATGCTTTCACGACTTTAATGATTTCTTCCGTTCCTTTAAATAATTTGCTTGTCGGTGCGTGGACGATTAGGGGGGGATGCGACTTTTCCGTTTCATACCGAGGCAGCATTTCTTTTGTATTAATAAGCCGTGGCAATACATAAACGTTTTGATAATAATCGCACACGTAATCATAAAGCTCATAATCTTGCACGATTGCGGCTTTGAGATGCTTGGAAAAAAATTCGAGATTTTTCTTGATCTGCTCTTCAGGTTGGGAATCGCCCGTATAGACGTAAGGATTAAGTTTCTTTGCTTTGCTCGGAAGCCGAACATCGTTCCCTCTATGGTGCATGACGACTTTTTTTCCTGCATCCAGAGCCATAAGTACGTCGGATTTATCTTTAAATATGGTATAACCCGTATGGTAATGAAAAATATCGAAATAGGATATGGCGCATTCCAGGGCGTTCGCCATTTCATAAGCATCGCTCTGGATCACATAATCGTCATATCCGAAATAGCTGTTTCTCCAGTTATATCCGACCGATTGGATGCCATGCAACGTTAGTTGTTTGCACATTTCTCTCACTTGTCCCGCCACTTCGAGAGGAAGATGAAGAACCTTCATTCTATGAACCTCCTTTTTGGGTCAGGCGTCTATTCAGCGATTGGAATATTTGGTCGTACCGGTACGGATGGTTTTTATAAATCAGGCTCAGTGAATGGTTCGGAAACCGGTATACAAGAGGGCCGCATCCTCCGTTTCTTTCGAAATACTTCTTTTGATCGAGATAATGCGAAAAGTGACTGTCATCGAATCGCAACCCCTTCCCGCATATGATTTGAAGACCGGTTTTATATGCCAGCGCATAATTGACAGCATTGTTTAAATAATGAATTCCGTATTCCGTCTTTCCTGTATAGTTTGAAAAAACGGACGCATGATCGAAGCCGAGCTCTCTCCAGGCTGACAGCTGAGCCGCCCCATAGTTCGTAAGCCAGACACTTTCAAGCTGCAAGGAGGTAATATATTCATTGACGGACTGTACCAACGGTTGATCGGACGCGGAAACGGCTTCCCTTCCCCAAACAAAACCGCGCAATCGGATTTTCGGAACGGCGTCTTTCGTCTCCCATGCCCCGTATACGTATTTTTCAAACCCGCCGCTCACATACGCGATCCACCAGCGCAGCGCATGCATTCGATCTTCCATATTGAAGAATGACAGCTTCCGCCGATCGATTTCCCCGAAGTTTTCCTGTCCAAACCGGGGGTAAGGAAGCATGATCCAAATATCGATAGGAGAAAGCTTGTATTTGACGACGGTTCTATGAATGCAAGATAACCATTGCCCCCGCGAAAACAATGAATCGGCCCATATTTTCCATTCTTCCCGGCGGGCAGGGTTATATCCGGCGCAAAGTCCGGTTAAAAATCGGCCGTTGATCCTGGGGGGAGCAAGCAGCAAGCTCTGGAAAAACGGAACCGCCGTTTCGCCATTGACTCGATAAATGAGCATAGGCGCCCATTCGTCAGCCTGATTCAACTGAGTTCCTTCGATCATGAGAATATCCGATTCCCCGGACATTGAAATCCTCCTTCACTGTTCATAGCTGGCGATATATAGTTATAAGTTGATTTGCGACATGTTCGACGGAGTGGTGTTTTTCCGCAAATGCACGGCTCGCCTTTCCGATTTCATGGCGCAGCTCCGGATTTTTAAATAAATGAAGCAGAACACTGTATAACGTATCGGGATTTGCCACTACTATCGGCAAATCGGGGGGGAGCCGCTCGCGAACATCGTCGCGAACGAAGGCGACCACGACTTTTCCCATGGCCATCGCTTCCACGCTCACCATTCCGTATGACCCGCACAGCAATTGATCGATCACAATATCCGCGGATTGATACGCGGCAAGCGCCTGCTCATGGTTCATCCTTTCAACAAGCTTATAAGTAAACCTCGCTTTTTTATTAAGAAGCTTTATGGCCCGCTCGACATGGTCGCTTCCTTTAAAATCACGATTCGTCGGCGCGTGGACGATCGTCAGCTCTCTTTGATTGGCTTGCGGATATGAAGGAGTAAAGCTGCTTATATCGCAAGCAAGCGGAAGTACGAACACCTTCCGGTAATAATCGCTGACATACGGAAATACTTCGAAATCTTGGACGACGGCTGCCGGAATGTACTTGGATAAAAACAAAAGTCTTTTATGAATTTGTTCGTCGCTCAAATAGCTCGGGGGCAGCGAATACGGATTTAATTTACGATTTCGCTGCGACGATCGGACGTCGTTGCCCCAATGATGCATGACGAGCTTTTTTCCGGTTTCCGCGATCAACGGCAAATCCAAGTTATCGGTAACGAACGTATTGCCGTTATGAAAGTGAAAGATGTCGCAGTACTTGACGAGAGGATCTATTAATTTCGCGAGTTCGTAAGCATCCGTATTCACAATATTTAGCTTGTAACCGATATAGGAGCGAAACCAATTGTACCCGTTAGCTCGAACCCCCGCTCGCCGCAAACCGTAACAAAGCGTCCCCATCTGACTTGCGATTTCGGACGGTGCGTGAACAACAATCACATTGCTGACCTCCCCGCTTTTCATTAATACCTGTTTATTCAGTACACGGAATCGTTGTCCGCGTCCTTGGGAAAATGTGCTCTTTGAGAATAACAGGCTATTTCGGGTTCACATATACTGTATGTAAACAAGCTGAAAAGGTGGTAGATAAATGACTAATATGCAGCAATTGGGGTATTTGTCACCATCGGCTTTCTCGATACAAAATCATGTTGTCGTACTTCCTTGCGGGGGACTATCGGCACAAGACGTTCTGTTATGGACCGAGACGGACTTGGAAAAGTACGTTTCATATTTTTCAAAAGCGTTAGCGGTTGACAGGATGTTCGGCGGATTTGTTTTTCACGGGCTCTCGGTAGGAAAAGACCGATTCCTTCATCCGTTGTTTGTGGGATTCGGCGAGCCTTCGAATAAGAACGATTGGTTGAGATGGATCGAATCGTTATTCGCGCCGAACGCCAATCTGTATTCCTTATTTGAAATCGTCAGGAGGCATGGCTGCCCTTCGTTGGATATATGGGTATCGATTCCGTATCCCCATCCAAGTCAGTCGAGCTTCGGAATCGTTGGCGGCAGCAATCTCGATTTCGGATCGGAGGAGCATCGGTATCAAGCGGTCGTTTGGTGGATCGAACAATTTATCAGATGCTGGAAGACGGATTATCGGCTTGAAGAAAACTTGAACTTCCGCGGTTTTTTGTGGCAGCGGGAAGCGGTCGACGGCATCGACGAATCGTTGGTGAAACGAGTCAATCAGTATATTAAAAGCAAAGGGTTCTACAGTATGTGGCTCCCCAACTTCGGATCTTACGGGTATAACAAATGCAATGAACTCGGCTTTGATATTACGGCGATGGGTTCCAATTATTATGGAAACACTCCTTGCGACTATAATTGGATTCATCATGCCTGCAAATTCGCCCGGGTGCATCATACCGGCTTGCAAATTACGTACGGAAAAGGGTTGATTTATAGCGAACATCATTTATCGGATTACCTTAATGTAATGTTACTGAACAAAGCGATTCAGGATTGTTTTTTTGTTTACGAATTGCCTAATCAGACCATGAACGATATTTATCGGGAAAACAATTTGGATTATAAAAGGCTATATTCGTTTATTAAGGGAACCTATAAAAAAACAACCTACCCGGGAATCAAGTATTAATTTCCGGCCAGTGGAGATGGTATCGTGGTTAATGTGCTTCACGGACCGGTTGATATTGCAGGTCAGATGGGAATTTACTGTAAACAATTAAGAAAGAGCGGTTGGACGGCGAACGGATACAATTGGTACAGAAACTACTTTCAATACCAAAGCCCGATCGTTCAAACGGACGCTTATGAGATCGGGAAAATGATACTTTCCGTATATCAATTTGCGGACATCGTCCATTTTCATAACGGCAGCACGTTTTTCAAAGATTTTACGGATTTGTCGCTGTTACGAAAAATGGGCAAAAAAGCCGTAATGCACCATTGGGGCAACGATGTGCGGAACGTAGAAGCCGTTAACGGGGAGCAGGCTTTTAAGCTTCCTCCGAGCTATTACACTTGGGAAGAAATTAGCCGCCGGCTGACGCTAATCTCTTCTTATATTGACACGGCTATTATTCAAGATCATGAGTTGTATCGGTATATTGCTCCATATTACAAAAACATTTACACCCTTCCGCTGGCGATCGACGCTTCTTCCATAAAACATGCCGTACCAAGCATTCATAACAATACCCCGTTAATCGTTCATGCGCCGACGAATATCGAGTTTAAAGGGACGAAATACATTGAGTCGGCTTTGGAAAAATTGCGGAACCATATGAAATTCATATATAAGCGCATTGAGAAAATGAGCCATCGGGAAGCGATGGATTGGTATATGCGTTCGGACATTGTGATCGATCAAGTGTTGTGCGGTACTTACGGCTTACTAAGCGTCGAGGCGATGGCAATGGGGAAGCCCGTCGTCGCCTATATACGCGACGATTTGAGGCCCTGGTTCCCCAAAGATCTGCCGATCGTCTCCGCAAGCCCTTTGCAGCTCGAAGGAGTTTTGGGGGAATTGATAACCAACCCCTCGCTCCGTCACGAGTTGGGCCGTAAAGGCCGGCAATTCGTTGCAGGGCATCACGACGTACAGGTCGTGATGCCCCAATTGCTTAGAATATACAAAGAACTATAAGGAGGGAACAGGATGCCCTTATTGACTCCGGCTTCAAGCGGACTAAACAATCACATCGTCCATTGCGGATATCTTCGTTCGGTAACGGGCAGTCAAATTCGCTCTTGGACAAAGGAAGATTTATTGCCCAATATATTGTATGTCGATAATGGGAACATCGCGGATTCCATGTTTGGAGGCTTATTGTTTGAAGCGGATCGGTCGATCAACGAGGAAATTATGTCCGGCAAGGCGATCGGATTCGGAAAGCCTCCGACAATGACGGCTTGGAAGCAAGCTTTAGACGTATTGTTTCAAAAAGATCGTAATCTTTCGATGGCTTTGCAAATCTCGGCTTTACGGCCGAAAGGGAACGCCCTTGATCTATGGGTGGCATTGCCGTATCCGCTCGAAACGAAACAAGATTTTGGCGTTTACAAAGGGAGGCAGCTTAATTTTCAAGCGAATCCGTCAGACCGGGAGATCGCGTTAACGTGGTGGATCGATCGATTATTGGAAGCATGGAATTATGTAAGTCGCAAAGCAAGCGGTCATAACGCCAGATTATGCGGGTTCGCCTGGACGAAAAATTCTTTGGAACCGAACGACGAGTCGTTACTTGCCGCAATAAGCCGATACATCCATGATAAAAAATTGAAATTGATCTGGTGCCAAAATTACGGAACGGCAAAAGCATGGGAGGGCTCTCAACTAGGCTTCGATTTCGTGTTTACGCGGCCTTTGTTTGCGAATAAAGATCCGAGAGGGGCCGAGTGGGTGAAAAGCGCGGTCTCCTTTTGCAACAAATATCAGCTTGGAGTAATCGTTTGGGGGGACCCCCGCGTCTCCCTCAATCAGCTGCCCGAATTGTTGAATATCGGCAGAGAGCTGTTCGCGCATTCTCTCCAAATATTTGAAATTGGGGAAGTCGGGGCCGGGCATTTGTTTAAAACATCGGATCCGTTATACCGGACGCTCCATTCGTATATTAAAGGAGTGTAAATGCAACAGGGCAATCTGCGAGGAGGAGATCTTATGCGGGTCATGCACTGCCCGATCGAAATAGCCGGACAGATGGGGATACTAAGCAAAGGCTTGCAACGATTGGGGGTAACTTCCGAAGCCTTCAATACGTTTCATACTTATTTGAATTATCGCGAGCATGTACACAATGTTGACATTTTTGAATTGGAATGGATATTGCAAGACGCAATCCGTTATTTCGATGTATTTCATTTCCACTACGCGGCTACGATGACCCAGGATTTTTCAGACCTTGAACAAATCCGTTCGCTTGGAAAGAGTATGATAATGCATCATTGGGGAAACGACGTACGCACGCACCAGCTCGCCGCTATGAAGAACCCGTATGTTTATACGGGAGATTCTCCTCCGTCCGATTACATTCACGACCGATTGACGAAATTAGCGCAATGGATTGAACATGCGATCGTGCAAGACTACGAGGTATACCCTTATGTAGCGCCATATTATAAAAAAGTGCACGTATTGCCGATTGCGTTCGATGTCTTATCCGTTGCGCCGCAATATCCTTCCGTGAACGAGCCGAATCCGTTAGTGATCCATGCGCCTACGAATCCGCTTTTTAAAGGGACGTCTTTTATAGAGGAGGCGTTGGAACAATTGCGGGACGAAGGCGTTTCATTTCGGTATCAAAGAATCGAGAACCTGAGCAATGTCGAAGCGCTGAAATATTATCGGGAAGCGGATATCGTTGTCGATCAAATATTATGCGGCACCTACGGTTTGTTTGCCGTTGAGGCGATGAGTATGGGAAAACCGGTTATCGGATTTATTCGCGAGGATTTGAAGGGATTGTTCCCGGAGGAGCCTCCGATTATTTCCGCCGATCCGGATCATATTTATTCGGTTTTGAAGGAAGTCATAACTGAGCCGAAGCTTCGATATGAAGCAGGCATGAAGGGAAGAAAGTATGCGGAAAAGCACCATCATATCGATGTCGTAGCCCAAGGTTTGCTTGAAATATACCGAAAGCTGAAAGTATGAATGCAACGAACGTCATATCATTTGAAGGAGAAGGGAACGGCATGCGCCGTTTCCTTTTTTTTCTTCTTTCATACTGTGAGTTTGGGGGGTGATCATGGGTGAAAGCATGCCGCATATTTTTCTTGAATCATCTTTCAAGCTACATCAATAGTTTGGGCGACGCGCTTTGCAGGATGGGCCACCAGGTTTGCTGCCAAACTTCATGGAATTTGAGGGAAATTGAAGCGGGCATCGCTTATTTTCAGCCGGATTTGTTAGTTACTGTCGGTTTCGATAAACCGATGGAACCGACGCTCGATATGCTTCCGGAGTTGTGCAAAAAATACCGGATGCTGCACATTTATTGGGCGGTCGAAGATAAAATCCACTTCGAAGCCGTTTCGCTGCCGTACGTAATGAGAGTAAAACCGGACATCGTCTGGACGATCCATCCGGAATGCGTCTCTAAATATGAAGAACTCGGCTTTATCTCGGAATATTTCAATTTCGCATATCATCCCAACACGTTCCCGCCCAAAAAAGATTTGTCGGATGAAGCGTACGATATTTCATTTGTCGGGACAACGCATCTCGAGACGCGGACCTATCGGTATGAAAGCTTGAAGCATCTTGTGTTCCCCTTCGTCAAAGCCGGAGTGGAATTGAAGGTTTGGGGAATGAATTGGCCCGACAACGAGTCGCTGTTAATTCGAGAGTTCGGCGTATCCGTTCCCCCCGATTGGTATCAAGGGTATTTGCCATATAAACAGACGGCAACGGTTTACAACAAGAGCAAAATTGTGCTTGGCGTGCAAAACGCGCTAGACCAGGTAACCCAGCGAACCTTCGAAATTATGGGTACAGGGGCGTTTATGCTGGCTAGCCGGACGGACGAATTGGAACGATTGTTTAAGGACGGAGAACATCTCGCCTTGTCTTCCGGCCCGGAAGAAACTTTGGAAAAAGCGGCTTACTACTTGAAGCGGCCGGAAGAGCGGCTGCGAATCGGAAGGCAGGCCCGGGAGAAAGTATTGCGATATCATACCTTCAATCATCGGCTGGCAAAGGCGTGGCCGGGTGTATTGAAACAGCTGAGGCTTGCAAAGGAGAGTGGAAATGCATGATCGAATTAGTACCGCTTAGGCGCCAGTTTCAGTCTCTAAAAGCCGACATATTGCGGCAAATCGAAGATACGATCGATTCGGGAACGTATATTTTGGGGCCTAAAGTGAAGCGATTGGAGGAAACGATAGCCGATAGGCTTCAAGTGACGAATGCCATCGGTGTCGCTAACGGAACGGATGCGTTGGTCTTGACATTGGATGCCATGGGAATCGGACCCGGGGATGAAGTGATCACTACTCCGTTTACATTCATCGCTACCGCCGAAGCGATATCGCGCGTCGGAGCCGTACCGGTGTTCGTCGATATCAGTCCGGTTACTTACAATATGAATCCTGCTCTGATTGAAGAGAAAATTACTCCGGCGACAAAGGCGATCATTCCGGTTCATTTGTTCGGCCAACCCGCAGACATGGATGAGATTATGGCGATCGCCGCAAAACACGGATTACGGGTGATCGAGGACGCCTGTCAAGCGTTCGGAGCCGAATATAAAGGGAAACCTGTGGGAGGAATCGGCCATGCGGCGTGCTTCTCTTTCTTTCCGACAAAAAATTTGAGCACGATCGGCGACGCCGGAATCGTCGCAACCTCGGATGAACGGCTTGCGGAGCGTATTCGCAGATTGCGGCAGCATGGCAGCAACAAAAAATATTTTCATGCGGATATCGGATATAACAGCCGGCTGGATGAGCTTCACGCTTCAATCCTTCTGGTCGCCCTTGAGCAGGCGGACGGTTGGAATCGGGAAAGAAGAAGGCTTGCCGAGCGTTATCGGGAGAAACTGAAGGGGCACCCGTTGCTGTCCGTCGCCCCGGAGGCTGAGGATCGTACGCATATTTATCATTTGTTTTGCGTTCGAACGGAACATAGAGAAGCGTTGCAGGAGCAACTGCAGCGCTCCGGAATACAGTCCGGCGTCTACTATCCTTGCCCGCTTCATTTACAGGAAGCGTACAAGCCGTTGGGCTATCGACACGGAGATTTTCAAGAGGCGGAGCGGGCGTCCGAACAGCTTTTGGCAATTCCTATAAGTCCCTTCCTTCATGAAGACGAACAAGATCAAGTTGTCGACGCATTGTTTCAAGTCGGGGGGAGGACTTCGCCATGATCGGTTACGGAGTGATTGGTTGCGGCCGGATCGCCGACCGGCACATTTCCTCGATTGCCAAATTAAGCGAAGGACGGATTTTCGCTTTGTGCGACATACGCGCGGAACGTATGGAGCAGGTTGAACAAGAGTATCGTAAAATTTCCGGGTCGGCTCAAAAAATCGCCCATTACCAAGACATAGCGGGGATTTTGGCGGATGAACGAGTACAAGCGGTCGTAATCGCGACTCATTCGGCTATGCACGCAGAAATTGCGAAAGCCGCATTAGAAAGAGGAAAGCATGTCATGGTGGAAAAGCCGCTGGCCCTTTCGGCCGAGGAAGCCGAAAACCTCGTGCGCCTTGCCGAATCTAGCGGACTGCAGCTGCAAGTGTGTCATCAGCTGCGCTATAAACCTGTTATGAGAAGGATCAAGGAAATCATAGAATCGGGAGCCATGGGCAAGGTTCACCTTGGCGTTGCTTCCATGAGGTTACAGAGGAACGAGGCTTATTATGAAGCGGCTCGTTGGCGCGGAACTTGGGATCAAGACGGGGGAATGCTTCTAAATCAAGGTATTCACTTGGTTGACCTGCTTGGATGGTTTCTGGGGGAATATGAATCGGTTTATGGAATTTTGACGCGCGGTCCGTTACCAAAACAAACGGAGGACTTTGCGGTAGGATTAATAAGATTCAAGAATGGCGCGGTCGGCATGATTGAAGCGAATACGCTGACTTATCCCAACAGTATGGATAACAGCATCGCCCTATTTGGGGAACAGGGAACCGTTTGGATTAGCGGAATCAACTTAAATACAGTTCGCCGATGGTCATTCAGCGATTCTTCCATAACGTGTCCCGACATGGACGGTATCGACGAACATTTCGTTATGCACGAAAAATTTCTTCAAGCAATCAAGGGTATTCAATCCGGTATCGTTAACGGACGCGAAGGCAAGAAAGCACTGGAACTCGTATTTGCTTTGTACGATTCGTTTCGCACAAACCAAGTAACGAAAGGGCCGATCACTACTTTTTCCACCACGATGATGTCTGACTTGGAGGGATGGTAATGCCGCACGCCTTCAGGAACGTACTTGTGACGGGCGGAGCCGGCTTTGTCGGTTCTAATCTGGTACGCCGGCTGCTTCCAATATCGGAACATATCATTGTCATTGACGATTGCTCGACAAGCAAACCTTCAGCGCTGCCCGTTTCAAACAAAATAACCTTTATGAAACAATCCTATGTAAGCGATGAATTGCTTGAAAATGTTTTGGGCGACATCCAGCATATCTATCATCTGGCTTGCCGTAATTTGGAGATGTCCGTGCAAAATACGGACGACGATTTCCATGTAAATCTATATGGCGGTTATTTGTTGTTAAAAAAAGCAATGGAAAAAAGCCGGCATTTGCAGCGCTTTGTTTATACGTCAACCGCTTCCGTTTACGGAAACGCATCTGTACTTCCTACGCCCGAGAGCGAATACGATACAACGACTCCTTATGCCGCAAGCAAGCTGTCCGTCGAGCATTACTGCCGGGTCTTTCATCGGATGCATCAGCTGCCGGTCACCGTTCTGAGATTATCCAACGCATACGGTCCCGGCCAGTTGACATCCAATCCGTACTGCGGGGTGATTGCCAAATTTTTCGAAGCGGCCGCCGGAGGACTCCCGCTCACCGTATTCGGGGACGGTTCCCAAACGAGGGATTTCACTTATATTGAGGATGTGATTGAGGCGCTGCTTCTCGCCGGAATATCGCCCGCGGCCGTCGGCGGCGTATTTAATGTAGGAACAGGGGTGGAGACGTCGGTCAATCGATTGGCTGAACTCGTTCTGCAAATTGCCGGGCGTCCTAAGACGCAAACTCAGTTTTCGCCTAAGCGCAAGGTCGATGTAGTAACCCGGCGGTGTTTGAACTCCGACCTGCTGCAATACACTCTCGGATGGAAAGCGAAAACAACACTCGAGGAAGGGCTGGAACGCACGTATCGTTGGCTGAATGGGGGGTAAAGCTTTGAATATTTTCCATGGGACGATTGAAATTGCCGGACAGATGGGTATTTTGAGCGGGGAATTAAAGAGGCGGGGCCACAAAGCGGTAGGCTACAATATATTCAATTCTTATTTGGGTTACAGGGATCATTTGATCCTCACCAACGCCCACGAGATTGCGAACACCCATCGGCATATTATTAATTTTTTCGACTTATTCCATTTCCACTACGCCAGCTCTTTGATCCCCCAATACAAGGACCTGGAGATCATCCGCGATAAAGGCAAAAAAATGATTATGCATCATTGGGGGAACGACGTTCGGTTTCACGACGCAGCCAGAAAAAACAATCCGTATGTGTTTACCGGGGATTCTCTCCCCAACGAAGTAATACACGAACGCTTGAGCCAAATTTCCGAGTATATACGAGAGGCAGTCGTGCAAGATTACGAGGTTTACGAATATGTAAAACCGTATTACGAGAAAGTTCATGTCGTGCCGATTTCCATTGATTTATCCGCATTCGTTCCATCATCAGGAAAGAAGGAAAAGAAGAAACCGCTCGTTCTACATGCGCCGACCAATCCGGATTTTAAGGGGACGCATGTGATCGAAGAAGCGATTCGTTCTTTGCAGATGAAATACGACTTCGATTACCGCAGAATCGAAAAGATGAATCATGAAAAAGCCATACGGCTTTACCGCGATGCGGACTTTATCGTGGATCAAATCCGGTGCGGGTCTTACGGTTTGCTAAGCGTGGAAGCGATGGCTCTCGGTAAACCGGTCGTCGCGTATATACGGGAAGATTTGATAAGCAAATTTCCGCAGGACCTGCCTATATTGAATGCAAATCCGGACAACGTGGCGGAGCAAATGAAACTGCTTCTGGACAATCCGGAGTTGCGCGAAGAATTGGGCGCTAAGGGACGCAAGTATGCGGAAACTTATCATGCAAAGGAAATCGTGGTGGACCGGCTGGAACGGATTTACTCCGGCGGCGAGACATTGAACGGAGGGGAGCTTGCGTGACCTCATATGAGAAATTTATGTTTTTTATCCCTAACCGGCTGTATATCGTCGGTAAAGAAATCCATGTTTCTTTCAATGTAGCGGTCATTCCTCCCGATAACACGGTTACTTCGGCAAACTTATGCATCCCCCTGCCCGAAAGAAATTCGCCTCTCCAAATGAAAGTAACCGGCATTGCCAGCGGTTGGGATGAAAACTGGATTCAATATTGGAAGCCCGAATACGATACGAAATCCGAAACGTTCGACGTTGCCCCGGAATCGCCGGAAGGAATCGTCCCGGTCACTCATGTAATGAACGATTGGCGCTTTCGCAGTTTAGAAAACCATGGCCTTTACATTTCCCTAGTAACGGAAGAGGAGCTGGACATTTCCGGGGAGAAGCCTCCTTATTTGCTTGTAAGAATGGACTAAAAACGCTGCGGCCGCTTCACGGTTAACAACCGAGAGCGGCCTTTTATTATTTAACAGCAATCCAAATAAAAAAAGAGGTCAACCGTGGAAAAAAACGTTCGACCCCCATGCAAGTTGTTTAATAGGGAATGCCTCGATAATCGATTCGTTTATAAAGACCTTTGACAAACGTATACAGCCGAATATAATCGACAATATTCGTTTGTTGCAGAGTACCCAGTCTCTGATTAGGAAATTGATACACAAGCAACGACTCTGTCATATAACCGCATTTTTCCGCAAGCCCAAAGTTTAAATAATCTAATAAGTGAGTGTTGTTATAGATCAGCCCTTTACCCCAAACGATCTGCATCCCCGTCTGATAGTATTTTGCAAACATGGTTGTGTTTTTAATCCAGTTATGGTCGTAGTTCGTATTTCCGTAATAATTGGAATTAAGAGCAACGACGTGGAAACCGAGCTTTTTCCACTCGAGCACCCCATAGGAGCCGTAATTGGGCAGCCACATACTAAGAAGTTTTCTGGAGTGGATCTCGGCGTTTACGCGTTTCACAAGCGCTTCATCCAGTTCGTCGATGGCTTCTCTTTGCCATAAGAAGCCGCGCAGGTCGAGTTTGGAATGCAGCTTGCTCTCCATGCTCCACCGGTGCAGAAACCGGTCCAGCCACCATTTGACCGCCGTAAATCGGTCATCCTCCACATTGAAATCAAGGTTGCGCCCTTCCGCATGACCGAAACAGCTTTGAAACGGATGCGGGTAAGGAATGGAAATCCAAACGTCCCTTTTTTCGTTTCCTAACACAGAGTTCAGTGCATGAAGGTTTCCATCAGGGGAAAATAAGGAATCGATCCACAATTGCCAATCATGGAGATCGGAAGGAGACCCGAATCCTACAAATAGCGGGCAAATATAGTGATTTGCCCGCATGCAAATGCCATTAAATATGAAACCGCCAAATAAGTTGTCGATGGCCTGGCCGTTAACGATGTATTTGGCGTACGGCCTTAAATGTTCAGGGGTCCATATTGAATCGTTCTCCGCCAGTCCTCCGCAAGGAATCACGCATATATGATTACGCAATTGATATGCGTTCGGCGATAAATACCCTTTTGCAGACGCAGCAACCAACCTTTTCACCCCTTTAGATCAAAATCGCGGTACTAAATCATATGAAAAGAAATCTTTTAGTGACCGCGACAGACAACCATTTTCCCGTAGAGTACAAACATGCTCAATCGAACTTGAATACAACATAAGAGAACCGGAAAACGATGGAAAAACGGGCGGAATGAGCGGAGGAGGTAAATACGGGATGAAAATTGTCCACGCTCCTTTGGAAATCGCAGGGCAGGTCGGAATAATATGCGATTTTTTGAAGAAAAGCGGTATTCATGCTACGGGCTATAACTACTTTCCTAACTATTTAAAGTACCGGAAAGTAATCAATACGGATACTTTCGAGCTTGCCAAAATATTCGATATGGCCGTTCGGGAATACGATATTTTTCATTTTCATAACAGTTATACGTTTCTGGAGGATAAGCGGGACATCCCCATGATCGTCAAGGCGGGGAAAAAGATCGTGATGCATCATAGGGGAAACGATGTACGTTCAAGAGTCCGTGCAGCTAAAGGGAAAGGATACGTAAATCCGTACGTTAATGCGAATTGCTCGTTTCCCGAGGAAACGATAGACAGCAATTTACGCCTGTTCGCTAAGTACGTCAATGCAGCGATCGTGCAAGATTATGAGCTGCATGGGTATGTGGCGGATTATTATCGGGAACAGGGAAAGCCTGTGTACGTATTGCCGAGATTGATCGATACGAAGTCGATTCAACCGGTTTACAAAACGGAAAGATCGAAGGAGGGTCCGTTAGTCGTACATGCGCCGACACAGCGGGAATTCAAGGGGACGGAGCATGTTTTGAAGACGATCGAGAAGCTTCAAGCCGAAGCTCCCTTTCGATTCCGGTTAGTAGAAGGCTTAAACCATTCGGAAGCAATACGGTTATACCAGGAGGCGGACATCGTAATCGACCAAATTCTTTGCGGAATGTATGGAAACTTAAGCGTAGAAGCAATGGCTCTCGGAAAACCGGTCGTTTGTTACATTCGTCCCGACTTGCTGAAGCATTACCCGAATCTTCCGATCGTTTCGGCGAATCCAGACACATTGTATGAAACGCTAAGGAAACTCCTGAAACATAGACAATTGCGGGTAGAAATAGGACAAAAGGGGAGATTGTACGTGGAACGGAATCATTCCGCGGAACATGTCATAGGCAAGTTAATCGATATTTATAAAAAATTATGACGAAAGCGGAGCGGTTAAATATGGGACAAGAGCCTTTACTCAAGGGGAAGAACGTTACAATCGGAGAACACGTTGTGTTTGAGGAAGGCGTCGTAATCGGGGACGATGTTGTCATCGGAAACGGAGTCATCGTCAAGTCCGATACTCAAATCGGCAACGGGGTCGTCGTCGGAGATTTGGTCGTGCTCGGGAAAATCCCTGCCTCCAATAAAAAAATGGCATTAAAGCCGCCGGCTGAACTTGCTCCGCTACAAATCGGCGATGGCGTAAAGATCGGGTGCAATGTGGTCATCTATAGAGGGGTAACCCTCGGATCGGACGTATTGGTCGGAGATATGGCAAGCATTCGGGAGCGCGTTACGGTTGGGGAAAGCACAATCATAGGCAGGAACGTTGTAGTAGAACCAAGGACGGTAATCGGCAAACGCGTCACGATCCAAACTTCTTCTTATATTACAAGCGACATGATCATTGAAGATCAAGTATTTATCGGGCCATGCTGCTCTACCTCCAACGATAAGTATATGGGCATGGGCAACTATGCTCATCAAGGACCGATCATTAAACGAGGGGCCAAGATCGGGAATAATGCAACCCTGCTGCCGGGCATTACGATCGGCGAAGAAGCGATCGTCGGAGCCGGCGCGGTCATTACAAAGCATGTTCCGCCCGGCCAAACGTTTGTCGGAAACCCGGGAAGGCCTATTCGATGATGGCATATTATTCCAAGCATAAGTTATACAAGGAGGATGCAAAGTGAACATGAAAGGAGTAACCGCAGGCAAAGTCCGGAGCGTTGTAAAAGTTGCGGTTGTCGGACTCGGATACGTGGGGCTTCCTTTAGCCCTATTATTTGTGAAAAAGGGCTATACGGTATACGGTTTGGATGTCGATGCAAAAAAACTGGAAAGCTTAACGAAGGAAAAAAGTTATTTGCCGGATATTAGCGACAAAGAGCTTGCCGAAGCTTGCCGTTCCGGGCGTTTTTTTCCAACGGATGCTTTTGAACGTATAACGATCGCCGATGCCATTATTATATGCGTGCCTACCCCAATCACTACCTATAGTACGCCCGACTTGTCTTACCTCCAAAGCGCCGCTATTAAGATCGGCAAATATTTGCGCGCCGGTCATCTCGTTATTCTTGAAAGTTCTACCTACCCGGGAACGACGAACGAGGTGTTAAAGCCGGAATTAGAAATACAAAGCGGCTTGACCGCCGGCAAAGACTTTCATATCGGATATTCCCCGGAACGGATCGATCCGGGGAATAAACAATTCGATTTGGAAACTATTCCGAAAATCGTGAGCGGATTGACGAAAGCTTGTGCGACGGCAACTTACGAATTATATAGCCGAGTATTCGATCGTGTCGTACCGGTTTCTACGACGGAAGTTGCCGAAATGACAAAGCTGCTGGAAAATACGCAGCGAATGGTCAACATTTCTTTCATTAATGAAATAGCCGTTATTTGCGATGAAATGAATATCGATATATGGGAAGTAATCGAAGCGGCGAAGACGAAGCCGTTCGGTTTTACGCCGTATTATCCGGGACCCGGTGTCGGCGGCCATTGTATTCCGGTCGATCCGCTCTACCTGCAATGGAAAGCGAAAGAGTACGGAAAAATAAGCAGATTTATTGAACTTTCAGCGAATATTAATCGTTGGATTCCGGAGTATATAGCAAATCGCGTTGAGCTATTATTAACGAAGCATTCGAACAAAACAAATCCGAGTGTCCTCGTATATGGGGTCGCTTATAAGAAAGACGTTAACGATGTTCGCGAATCGCCTGCCATTGAATTGATATCGTTATTTAAACATCAAGGCAAACGCGTCTTCTTCCACGATCCGCTCATTTCCGAGATTTCGGTCGAAGGCGAACGGATGCATAGCGTCGAACTAACGGACGATTTAGTAAAAGCCAGCGACTGTGTCGTTATTTATACCGATCATTCCAGCATACCGGTCGATCGGATTATCGCATTGGCGCCTTTGGTGTTCGATACGCGCAATGTGACGGCAGGCCGTCGAGAGCACAACCATGTTTTCCGATTGGGTGCCGGTTTCTAAAGTCAACAAACGGCTTTACGGTTGTTGGATGCGAAGCAATGAACAAAATATGCTTTTTACTTGGATGAAACGACTTAATTCGGCGGCAACAGCAATGCATATATTAAACTGTGAAAGGAGGTGATAGAATGCCTCTTATTTTAGAAGCTTTCACAGATCCTACTAACACACTTGTAATTGCCGATACCGGGGCTCCCCTGGGTTCTTTGCCTGCTGTGCCTGTATTCGTACCCAAAGATCCGGAAATGCCCGTAATCGACGGAAACAGCAACTATATCTTTTCGCCGTTTGACGGCCCCGGAGAAACCGTAACACTCCAGTCTGTCTTTACAATCCCTTCCAATTTGCTGCCGATTTTTACGGTGGGGCTTCCCGTAACGGTCAACTTCGCTTATGCCGCCGATCAGACGGCGACGTCGACCGTTTCATTGCAAGCCATCAACTTGCTTGGCGTCATCGTTATGGATACGACGTTGTTTACGATATCCAATCTCGGTGATAAGCAAAACGTTGCGATCGGTTCCGGAGATGCGGTCGTATCGGCGGCTCTAGGTCCATTGCAAAGCTTGCAGGTCACCGTCACAACTACAGTCACCGCACCGCTTGATGCGGCATATCCGCTGGGCACGGACGGAGATTATCTCGGCCAAGTAAGCGTCCTTACTTCGCCAGTCGTATAACGTAATATGGCTGAGGGACGTTAGCAAGGACAAAGAAGAACTGTGCAGCCCCCTCGATTCGAGGCGGGCTGTACTCCATGTTAGTGCTTTCAGTAGGTAATTCCAGGATATGATGAATTATCGTAATCTCCCTTAATAAAGGAGTAAATAAGTTTGTACTCGTCTGGATGCGAAATGCACATGTCCTTTAGTTTTTGATTAGGGAATTGATAAACGAGAAAGCAGTCCCTCATATAATCGTTCTTGTCGGGAAGACCGAGATTCAAATAGTCAAACAGATGAGTGTCGTTGTACAGTACGCCTTTTCCGTAAATAATTTGCATCCCTGCATGAAGCAATCTTGCAAATAACGCGGTTTGGTCGATCCATTCCACGCCGTAGTCCGTATTTCCGTAATAATTCGAATGAAAAGCTGCAACATGAAACCCAAGCCGGTTGAATTTTATTGCGCCGGAGCCGCCGTAATGAGGAAGCCACATCGATAAATAACCGTTCGCCCTCACATATTTATTAGTTTCTATTACAACATGCTCGTCTTTTGCGTCAATGCTTTCTCTCGTCCATAAGAAGCCCCGAAGCTGAAGCTTTTCTTTCAATGAGGTTTCCTGTTCGAATCGCTCGAGAAAACAATCCATCCACCACTTTACGGCTTCGTACCGGTCATCCTCGATTTGGAAATTAAGCCTTCTGCCGTTTACATACCCAAAATCCGTTTGATGCGAATCCGGGTATGGAATAGAAACCCATACATCCAACGGACGACGGGTTTGAACGGATAAAGCTTGCAAGTTGCAATCGGGAGAGAAAAGGCTGTAAATCCAATCCATCCAATCGCCTTTGTCGGCGGGGGTCCCGAAAGCCGTATACAAAGGATGCAAGAAGCGACCCGGCCTGGAGCATATTCCTAAAAAAACAAACCCTCCGAACATTGGCGGCGTCTCCCGTTCGTCCGAAATAAAGTGAACATACGGAGCCAGTTCGAGTTGATCCCATACTGTAGAACCGTTCGGAGGAATTCCGCCGCAAGGCAATACACATACGTGATTTCGTATTTTCAATTCACGCGGCGATAAATATTTGCCTTTGGATGCAAAGTGCATGTAACGATCCGTCCTTTCTTTTTAATGAGCCGTAATGCAGCGGGTAAATAAGGATGGTGATGGGATTGAGGATTATTCATGCGCCGATCGAAATCGGGGGGCAGGTGGGGATTTTATGCAATGCTTTGAATCGTATGGGACATCAAGCGACAGGGTTTCACAGGTACCGGACTTTCCACGACTATTCGGCAAATATCAGAACAATCGATAAATACGAACTAATCAAATGTTTTTCGGAAATCGCGGATTTTTATGATTTATACCATTTTCATTATAATATGTCGATTTTGCCCGGTTATGGCGATTTGGATATTGTTTCACGACTGAATAAACCGATGGTAATGCATCATTGGGGAAACGATGTAAGAACGAGAAGCGTCGCCGCATTGAATAATCCGTATGTATACACCGGCGATTCTCCGCCGGAAGAAGATATTCATAATAAATTATCGAAAGTTTCGGAGCTCATTTCAACTTGTATTATCCAAGACTATGAAGTATACGCTTACGTTAAACCGTATTATAAAGCAGTTCACGTATTGCCGCTTGCCATTGATGTTACGCGATATTGTGCCGTTTATCCGAACGAATCGGAGAAGCAGCCGCTTATTGTTCACGCTCCGACGAATCGGCTCTTTAAAGGAACGGCTACAATCGAGAGCGTTATCGAGAAGCTGCGGAAGGAATTTCCTCTAAGATATTGTCGGGTGGAAAAGCAACCCCATGAAAAAGCGATAGCTTTGTATCGAAGCGCGGATATTATAGTAGATCAAATATTGTGCGGCTCATATGGAGTGCTTAGCGTTGAAGCCATGGCGCTCGGGAAGCCCGTAATCGCTTATATTCGATCGGATTTGGCCGGCACTTATCCTGCAATTCCTCCCGTGTGCAATGCGAATCCTGAAACTTTATACGATGTATTGAAGCAATTGCTTGCTTCGGGGGAGTTTCGGCGGCTGAAAGGGATCGAAGGAAGGCGTTACGTCGAAGCCGTTCATGATAGCGGAATCATTGGCAAAAAATTGTCGGAGATATATTCCCGGCTGATTGGTTAGAGGAAAGGCTTGTGCTATATATGCAAGAAAGTCCCTGTTCTGTTGCGCTTAAGCGACAAAACAGGGACTTTGTTTTTAAGTGACTACCGTCGTCGAAGAGGTCGGAGCAAAGTTTATGACTTCCAACACAATCGGTGTTCCCGACGGGATCGAGTCGCCGCCGGCCGGTACCGCAATTGCTAATGATCCCACCGTAGTCGCACCCGGCGTATAGGTGGAAATGCCTTGCATCTGCAGGACGCCGTTAATGTAAACATTAAACATGCTGTTATCCGTTGCCAGCACAGGAAGAGCGGTCACCGCTGCGCCGGAATCATCGAAAAAACTCGCTGCATCAATTGTTAATGTCGTACCCGCGCCTGTAGTGCTTGCCGTAACGTAAAAAAATTTTTCCGGTGTCGGAACCGTTTCCGTAATAGTCGTTGCCGTAACAAGCAGCTTCATAAGCTGTAATGCCATGAATAAGTACCTCCCTTCGTAAAGGATGTGTTCAACATTAGTTTATTCGCTATTGAACGAAAGGACAGGGCTTACTATAGGGAGTATAAATCTATTTGCACTCAAGCTTTGCGAAAAAACCGACCGATTCGAGAATTATTGGAGTTCCTTCGGAGATCTTTTGACCGGTTGCAGCCAATGTTATTGCATCAGGTCTGACGCAATATATTTTGCCTTCCTGCAGAACGCCGTTAATGTACAAATTTGTGTAGCCATTATGACCGTGATCAGTCAGTTCACTGACCGGTTCTCCGGCATCGTCTACAAAACTGTTGGAAAATATAACGGTTTCTTCTGATAAGTCGATGTCACTCGGAGCAATGTAAAAATACCTCCTGATCATCGGTTTCACGACAATCGAAGGTTCGATGGGGTACGGGGCCGTCGTGTTTATTTTAATGTGATTAATGACGGAGTATTGTGATTTTTGAGAGTTGCATCTCTTTCGGGATGTTTTCTTTTTTTTAATCGAGCATCTATTGGTGTCTTTCGAACGCTTTCGGCAAGGTTTGTTTTTCCGATTACAGCAAACGTTAATAATTATTTTGTACATTAGGATGGGAACACCTCCTCCGAAACATTGCGTTGAATTAGTTTATGAAATATTTATATTTGAGGAAAGGGACAAAGGACCGGTAAGGGTTCGCCTATTGCCGTTTTTGCCGGAAAAATAGGTTTAAAAACTCCACTGTTACCGTGTCTCAGATCAATAACGGACATACCCTAATATATGACAAAGGTAAACAAGCGAAGGGGTGTGAGAATTGCCGCTGAATAATGTTGTCGTAAACGGCAGGTTCGAAACAGGAGCATTGGCTCCCTGGTTATCGGCGAATGCCTCCATCCATAGCGCGCAAAGCCATTCCGGCACGTACAGCGCATTATTAGCAGGAGGGAATGCAAACGCGTACTTATCTCAATACGTTCCTTTGACGGAAGGGCACAATCTGGAGATTTTATATTCGCTAGCCAAAAACGGCTCTCAACCGAGCAAGCCCGTTACAGTATCTGTGTCATACTATAATGCATCGTATACTTTTTTAGGATCGGGACTGATCGTGACGAACCCCTTCGATCGGATTCCCGACGCGTCAACGACCGACGGATGGTTGGAAATTTATAATGTTACGTCGCCTGCCCCTTTGGGAACTGCGCGAGCGTTGATTACGATCAATGCGCTTCCTATGGCCGGAAGCGCGGGAGTTTTCGTGGATGATGTCCAAGCATATCCGTTTGACGGAATGCAAGGCCCAATTGGTCCGACGGGTCCGACAGGTCCGACAGGTCCGACGGGTCCAACGGGTCCGACAGGTCCGACGGGTCCAACGGGTCCGACAGGTCCGACAGGAGCGACAGGTCCGACGGGTCCGGCAGGTCCTGAGATCCCCACACCGGTTAACCGCATCTATGTGGCGAATACCGGATCAAATACAGTTTCGGTTATTAACGGGTACACCAATTCGGTAGCAGCGACCGTTACTGTTGGCATATCGCCGGTTGCGGTTGCCGTAAACCTGGTATCGGACCGATTCTATGCAGTCAACCAAGGCAGCAATTCGATCGGCGTCTACGACGGAGCGACGAATATGTTCATCACCAATATTATCGTCGGTACGCAGCCTTCAGCCGTTGCCGTGAATCCGCAAACCAACCGGATTTACGTCGCGAATCAAGGAAGCAACGATGTGACGGTCATAGACGGGTCCTCCAACAGCGTGATGGCCACGATAGCCAATGTAGGCACCGGACCGAGGGGCATCACAGTCAATTCGGTTACGAATCGTATTTATGTCGCAAGTCAAGGTGGAGATTTCACGGTATTGGACGGCGCTTCGAACGCCATTCTCATTTCTTACAATATCGATGGAAATCCATTCGGAGTAAAGGTCAATCTGACAACCAATGCGGTTTATGTGGCTCGGGAATCGTTCAACGATGTTTTGGCGATTGAGGGAAATTCCAATCTTCCCGTAAGCGGTATAGGTGTCGGTGCATCCCCGGTTGCCGTCGACGTAAATCCTGTCACGAACCGCATCTATGTGGCCAACAGCGGCGATGGCACCGTTACGGTCATAGACGGACTTACGAATGCGGCGCTTGGAACATTTGCTTCGGGCAACGAACCGCGAGGCGTCGGTGTAAATCCGTTAACAAACGCCATTTACGTGGCAAACGCTATGGATAATAACTTGTCGTTTTTCTTCGGCGTGACGAATACGCTGCTCGATACCATCCCTGTCGGAACGAATCCGTTCGGGGTAGGTGTAAATCCGTAAAGAACGCCGTGAATTAGCCATGAAAATCCTATGCAGAAACGAGGATTTCTTATGGTCACGATCGGCTTATGCATGATTGTAAAGGAGTCTTATAGGATTAAAAAAGGGCGAGCCTGATTAAGGCTACGCCCCTTGCTGTTTTTATGGATCATTTAACGGACAAGAAATATACGCAAAAAATGACACTTGTTTACGTTATTTTTTCGAAGCGGCGGCATTCGTTAAGGTGTTTTCAAACATATCGATAATGTGAAGGAATCTTTCGGCTTCCCGAAACACATGATCAGCAAGCAACGGATGGATAATGCTTTTAATGCGGCAGGCCTCAATCAAATCTCTTGCCGTCTTCTTAAAATCCCGAAGGGATTTCACGGAAACTCGATTCTGATCAAGGAATTGGTCAAGTAAGGGGGCGGTTTGCGATTGCGGCCGCATGGAGTCTAAATCACGGGCTTGAAACAGCAGCTGATCGAAATCATGGCTAAAGTTCCTGGCTTGATCCACTAATTTACGTTCGGAGGGATCAAGCAAATGTCCTATAAACTTCGCATGGTCCGCCATGATTCGCAAGAAAAATACATTTTCATTAATGATGGCATCCGGTAAGGGGTCAAGTGTGCCGTTATTGAGTTCCTGCAATCGGTTTCCGAAATAAAAGGCTTCCCTGCTTACGTGGTCAACCAACAATGGGAAATTATTCGCTCCAGGAAGCTGGCAGGTCAATATGAGTCCTAACACTTTTCTTTTAAAAGCCCATATATGAGTAACGGCGTTATACACTTCGGTGTTGAATCTTTTTATTAATTCAGGATCAGATTGGGACGTGAATGCGGTTGCTCTTCTTTCAATTTCTTCGAAAACGGCGTAAAAGTGATTCGCTTCATTTATTAACTGAGTGTCTTCGGCACGAAAACCAAGCCTGAGAAATAGAGAATGTTCTTTCATGATCCGCGACCAGAACCTGACTTCGTCTAAAGAACGCGAAACAAACCCGTTAATCATAGAGACACCTCGCTTAATTTTACTGTATTAATAAAGAGTATTAAGACGATTGGCAATAATGCCAGTACCAGAATATGTTTATCTATTACGAGTAAACATTAATAAAGAAGGGCAGAACCGGATATGCGATTCCGGTCTGCCCTTCTTTATTATAGGAGATCCCCTTCGACATCGGTGTCTGTGTAGACGGATATAAGCACGATTGCCGTATCCTCGCCTATGTTTTTCACCAAATGAGGAGTGCAGGCATTCCAACTGAAGGAGTCGCCCTCTTCGAATTCGGCTGAATCTTCCCCCTGCTCAGCGTAGACCCTGCCTTTGATGACGACATGGACCTCTTCGCCTTCGTGCGCACGAGGGATATGCCCTGTGGATGTTCCGGGAGGAAACTCCACGAGCATCATCCGTACGTTCTTCGTGGAGCTCAGGTGCGCTACCTTTAATTTTTCCGCGCCGCTGGTCGTTATTGTCCGTTCATCCTTTCGGACAATATGCATTCGATCCTCTTTCTTTAAAAGCAAATAAGCCAAAGGCACCTTCAAAGCTTGCGCTATGCTTTCCAGCGTCGATATGGAAGGGGAGGTTTTATTGGTCTCAACCTGGCTCATGAAGCCTTGGGACAGGCCGGTTTCTTCGCAAATTTGGGCGATGGTTATATTTTTGCGCTTTCGAATCGCCCGTATAGTGGAGCCGATATCCATCCCATAACACCTCACAAAATATTTGTAATACAAAACATAATTTTATATTAGCAATTTTTCTGTTGACATGCTAGTGTGCTTCGCTTAATATTAGCCATATAAAATTTATATATTTATAACTAATATTTTGGGGGAGAGAAATAGAATGGCAAAGACTGCAGTTGTTTCGTTTATTATGCGTGTAGGAATGGGAATTATATTTTTGATGCACGGTATCGCCAAGCTTCAAATGGGGCTTAGCAATGTAGACGCATGGTTCAGCTCCATGGGCGTTCCTGGCTTTTTGGCTTACGCCGTGGCGGCGCTTGAGCTTGTGGGCGGCATTATGCTCATTGCGGGATTGTTTACCCGTTATGTATCGGCCTTGTTTGTCGTCATGCTGATCGGTGCAATTGTGACGATGAAGCTTCCGGTCGGACTTCTTGGCAACGGTCAAATGGCCGGCTATGAGTTGGATCTCGGATTTATATTTGTATCGTTGTATTTGGCCTCTGCCAATGAGAAGGGGTTCTCGGTCGACCGCCTTATTATGAACAAGCGCAGCGCATAACTTACTACTAAGGATGATGATTATGAACCCGGTTTATCAATATGACGTTCATATGCCGGCCAAGATGAATCCGGACAAAAAATATCCGGTCGTCTTTACGCTCCACGGCAAAGGCTCCAATGAAAGTAATATGTTCGGTCTGGTCGCCCCGCTCTCGGACAATTTCATCATTATAGGCATTCGCGGCAATCTGCCGCTCGGTACAGGTTGGCAGTATTACGATCTGAAGAGTCTGGGCAATCCCATTCGGGAGATGTTCGACGAAGCGGTGAAACGGCTCGAAGCATTCATTCAATATGCAACGGAGAAATATCCGATCGATCCCGGCAAGCGATATTTGCTCGGTTTCAGCCAGGGCGCCATCCTCTCCATGACGCTTGCGCTTACGATGGGGGACCGGCTGAAGGGGATCGTAGCATTGAACGGGTATATTCCCGACTTTGTGAAGACGGAATATCCGCTGCGCAGCGTGAAGGACGTATCGGTATTTGTTTCGCACGGACAATTCGATTCCGTATTCCCGGTTCGGATCGGCCGCGAGACGGCGGCGTATTTCCAGAATCAGACGCAGCGCTTAACATTCAAAATGTATCCGACGGACCATGGCGTATCGGAAGAGAATCAGCATGATGTGCTGAATTGGCTGAAGCGGGATGCCGGTTTGATTACAACACAGGAGTGATGAGCCGCATGATGCCTTCTTATTTTTTCGCGCACGGTGCTCCTTCGATCGTGCTTGAGGATAACGAATATACGCAATTGTTAAAAGAATTTAAAAATCAAATGCCCAGGCCGAAAGCGATCGTGCTCTTTTCCGCTCATTGGGAGGAACCGGTACAGACGGTCGGAGCCGCCGAAGCGTATGAAACCATTTATGATTTCGGAGGGTTTCAGGACGAGCTTTACGAAATGACCTATCCGGCGAAAGGCGAGCGTACGTTAAGCGAACAGATTCAGTCTCTGTTTAGGAAACAAGGCGTCCCGAGTGTTTTGAATGAAAAAAGAGGACTGGATCACGGGGCTTGGGCGGTTTTGAAGCTATTGTATCCGGACTCGGATATCCCGGTTGTCGCTTTATCCGTGAACAGGCATTTGACGAACGAGCAGCAGTATCAAATCGGCAGAGCGTTGTCGGAGCTTAGAGAACAGGACGTTCTCATTATCGGAAGCGGCGGAACGGTTCATAATTTAAGAAGGTTGAAGTGGCATTCCGACGAAATCGACGAGTGGGCGCAGCAGTTCGACAGTTGGCTGCAAAGCAAGCTCGAGGCATGGGATACGGAAGCGTTGTTTCACTATCGGGAACTGGCTCCTTACGTTCAAGAGGCCGTTCCGACGAGCGAACACTTTATTCCGCTGCTGCTCGCAATGGGCTCGGGTGACGCTAACCGCAAGGCGAAGCTGCTTCACCGCAGCTATCAATATGGGAATCTAAGTTTAAGCTGCTGGCAATTCAATTAAGAAAGACGATCGAAAGAGGGCGGAGCATAATGACATCCGCAGGGAAAGCGGCAATGGAGAGGACGATTCTTTTCTCCATTGCCGCGGTTTATTTCATACAGCAGTTGATGCAATTAGATATGTTAGCTCCTCTTTTGGGAAGCTTGGTTTTTATCGCAATCGCCATATTGCTGCCGAAACTTAAGGGCATGACGCTGTGGCTTACGGTATCCTTTATGGTTGTCGGTGCGCTCCTCATGCTGCTGCAGAAGGCCGATGTCCGGGTTTGGTTCGAGGCGGCCGAAATCAATGTGACGATCGTTACGCTCTTCCTATTTGCTCCGCTGTTCGGGATTCCGGTGCGGATTCCCGAGTACCTCGAAGCTTTGAAACGGTTCCACGGGGCGAACCTGACCAGCAAGACGGGCTTATTTGTTGGAACGCAGATTCTTACTCAAATCATGGGGGTTTTTATCAACGTCGGATCAATCCCCGTCGTTTATCAGATTGTGTTCGCGAAGCCGCAGCCGGGCATGTCTCGGCTGCTAGCCAATGCGTTGAACCGGGGGTTTGCGGGAGCCATTCTGTGGTCGCCGTACTTTGCCGCCATGGCGCTCGTGACTTCGGCGTTGGCGTTGCCCTGGTCTGCCATATTGCCTTACGCGGTTGCATTGTCGCTTCTAAGCCTCGTCGTGAGCTGGGCGGTCGATCTTCGGGAGCTGCGGCGCGCTGTAACGGAAGCGGAACTGCCTCTGCAGAAGCCGATGGGGAAACAAAGCAAAGCGGTTTTTCCACTAGGGCTCGGAACGTATTTAACAGCTGCCATCGTTGTCATTTTGCTGCTGGAGCGGACTATCGAACTGCCTATGGTTATGTTGATTTGTTTAGCGGCGGTAGTATTGCCGGTAATTTGGTGCATAGCGAAGGGGGCCGCGGCTGAGTACCGGCAAGGTTTGAAAAACCATGTTACCGTTACGCTGCCCGCTTTGCAGAAAGAGATCACGTTGTTTCTGGCGGCCGGTTTCTTCAGCGGTTCAATCGGCGCTGCAGGGTTCGGCCCTGCCGTTCCGGCGTTACTGGAGCACGTCCCGCTGCCGATTTCTTTATCGTTCTCGGTATTTACGGTGGTCCTCATTGCGGGAACATCTATAATCGGCCTTCATCCGATTGTGCCCGTAACCATTCTTGCGGGAGGCATCGATCCGTCGACCATGGAAATGAGCCCGATTTGCTTCGCGGTGCTGCTGTTGGGAAGCTGGGGCTTGTCCAATACCGTCTCGCCGGCATCAGCCGCAAACAATTTGTTGGCGGGTCTTTTTAAGAAACCGGTGTTTGCCCTAGCCGTGCCGAATTACAAATTCGCCTGCTGCATGGCGATTGTGCTGCTTATCTATTTGAAGGTTGTTTTTTAACAATATTTTATTGACTAACTAAATGAGATTGGTTATCATTATCACCGTAATGATAACCAGTCTCATTGTTTGTTCGTCCGGCGCCGGAAGCCGAGCAATGGGAATATTTCAGCGTGCTTCCGCACACTGGACATACATACTAAAGGAGCGATGTTTTAGGTATGAACACTGCAAGAAAGCCATTATCCTCGGTCTTAGCAATTGTACTTATGTTCACCTTTGTTTTTGGTTTCGGAACATCCGCATTCGCGGACGATGCCGCTAATGCGACACTGCAAATCAATACCGATGCTGCGGCCCAAACGAAAGCGTTTGCTGAAATCAAGCAGATGTTTGCGGACAAGAAGCCAATGGCTGAGATCCGCGCGAAATATGCCGCAGACTTCGAGAATGGCGTCAAAGCAATTGACACCGCGATCGCTGCCGACAATCCGAAAATCAACGACAGTATTAAACTCGTATTGGAGAACGCCGTGGACGAAACTCCATCGATCGGCCAACTTCATTATGCTCAGGCGCAGCAAGCGGTTGACAAAGGGCTGCAGTGGTATTTCTACATGCTGCTTAAGGACTTCATCAATAAGCAGGCGAAGCCGGCAATCGTTGCAGGAGACAAGGCTGCTGCAACAACCGCTTTGGAGAAAGCTCAGCTTATCTATACGTCCGCGATTGACCCGACGACGGTGAAACGAGACAACAAATTTAAGACGACGATGAGCGATCTGCTCAACAATACAGTATTCCCGGCTCTGAAACAGGACGTTGAGAAGATGGACGTGAACGCGTTTGATCTTCACCGCCAGATGCTGGACAAAACAATTATCAAGATGTACACCCTCGCTACGCTGACGTATGCGGAGTCGATCCCGACGAAAGCGGACGCCGATAAGCCGGCCGCAATGACGGAAGGATACTTCTTCTACATGTCCGTCTATCCGTATCTGAAGGGCGGGAGCGCGAAAGACGCGGACTACGTTTACGGCGTCTTCGCGAGCGGCGACGCAAGCAAAGTAAACACGGCGCGGATCTCGAAGGCGCTGCAGCGTACGTTGACCGCTAAAGTCAGCGAATACGGCAACCAGGTTCTTGTCAAGCTTGCGGCCGGAGAACAGAACTCGGCTAACGTGTATGCAATGGAAGGCGCTATGTTCCTTGCGGCTCACGAAACGTTTCTAGGCTCCGCCTATGCTGAAGTTTACGCGGACATGCAGCAGCTGGTCGAAGCGGGTGCGAAAGGAGACGCTAAAGCGGTCAGTGCCGAATTGTTTGCGGTAGCATCCGCGCTTTCCAAACTCGACGGCATATCGTTTCACGTCGGCAAGCAGGAAGTAACGGTTGCAGGTAAGGTGGAAGCGACGGACCGCGCCGCTTTTATCCACAAAACATCGAACCGCACGCTGGTTCCGACGACGTTCCTGGAGAAGCTCGGCTTTACGGTTGCCTATGACGGAGCCGCCAAGGCCATTACTCTCAGCAAGGACGGAGATACTTACGTTCTGACGCAAGGCAAGGACACGGTTGTGAAGAATGGCGAGACGGTTACGGACAAGAAGCTCGATCAGCCTGTTGTAACGGTGAACGGTATTACCTATTTGCCGATCCGAGCGATCGCGGAGCTTTCCGGCAACCATGTTTATTACACGAAAGGTCAAATCGTAATCATTAAATAATAATTCGTATTGCAGCACCGCCCGGCGGCGTATTTGCCGGGCGGTTTCGCTGTTTAGCAACCTATAAATAGTTTGTTGACGATGAGAATCGTTATCAGTAGAATGGTTCTATAATGAAGAAGATAACCTTACTTTTTATTAAAATCGTTATATTTGCAGCATTCATTTATCTCGCATGGCGCTATTTCGACGGCCCGGCTTTTGTTGACGGCTGGAAGGCGCTTGCGGACGCGCCGCTCTGGCTGGCGCTCATGACGGCGGCGTATTCGGCCGCCTTTTTTTGCAGAGCCGCCGCCTGGCGGCTGTATTTACCGGAAGCGGAGCGGCCGACGCTTGCGCTATGCTGGCATGGGCTCATCTATAGCCTGCTGCTGAACCACGTGCTGCCGGTGAAAGCCGGCGACGCGGCGCGCGTAGGCGTCCTGTGGCGCCACGGAACCCCAGCGGCGCTGGCTCTGCACAGCGTCGCAGCCGCACGCGCGCTCGACATGGCCGCGCTGACGGCGCTGGCGGCTGCGGGCGCGCCGCTCCTGCTCGGGGCCGACGACTGGGCCGGCCCCGTATACGCTGCGGCCGGCCTAGCCGCGGCCGCCGCAGCCGCCGGCGCGCTGCCGCTTGCGCGCCGCCTTCCTTGGCGTGCGGTGCGCCGCCACGCCGATATTGCCGCGAACGCGCTGCGCGGTGTCCGCGGAGTAAGCATCGCGGCGTTGACGCTCGCCGGCTGGCTGCTTGAGGCTGCGGTCGTGTTCGCCGTCGCCGCTGCGGCTGCGGCGCACGGGGAGCTTCGGCTGCCGGAAGCCGTATGGGCTAACGCCTTCACGATTGCCGGGGGGTTGTTTTATGCCGGTCCCGGCGGAATCGGCGGGTATGAAAGCGTGATGAGCTTTGCGCTCGAGAGGACCGGGATGACATGGTCCGACGCGCTGAACGTCGCACTCATCTCCCACAGCTTTAAATTTCTATACTCTTACGCGGCGGGACTAATCACCTGGTTGGCGATGCCGATCGGAAAGAAAGACTGGAAAGAGTGGCGCGGCATGACCGCCGCCGTAAAACAGGACGAAAATCGGAAGGGAGCGGTCACGCCATGAACATGGATAAGACGAAAGGGGTAACGCCCTTTGAAAAATTCGCCGCACGGGCATGGAACTTTTTAAATGAAGGAAAACCGTTTTTGCCGATCTTTACCGTCGGAGCCTTTTTCTTATACCATCTCCCCGATTGGGGCGGCTTGCCGTTCTGGGGGAATGCGCTATTTTCGCTCGCGCTTGTATTGCCTATTCTGCTTCTCTATATGATCTACGACTTTCCTCTCTATCTTCGAAACTACTTGTGGATTCCCGTCGTGGCGGCGCTTTTGGCATACGGCAGGGAAAGCCTTGACCTTCGGCTCGCAGGCTTCGCGCTGGCCCTCTATACGTTCTTTACCGTCTTTTTTTGGGGTACGATTTATTATCATTTGCGCATCGGGACGCCGTGGAACAACTTTGCGCGCTTTTGGAAGCTAGTGTTAAAGCATAGCGATTCCACGAGCGGCAACGCGCAGGAGCAAATACCAAAGTTTCTGTTGCTGCTTGGACTATGGGAGATGCTCTATGGCAAAATGACGACGGAATACTGGAGTTGGAGTGTGAACGGCGGTACCCTTTTCGCGCTGTACGCCGGCATCGCCGTTTTCGCCTGGGTGCTTCACCGATATTTGTTCGATTGGAAGCCAAAGGAATACGATTGGTTTACTAGGGACAATTTTGAAGCACCTGCGTCGCCGCATGCCAAAAAAGTGTACGTAATCGTGATCGACGGCATGCGGAAAGAACGGTTCTATGAAGCGAAGACGCCGTTTCTGGACAAGCTGCGCATGGAGGGCACGGAGTATACGCAGATGGAGACGATTTATCCGGCGCGAACCGTCGTATGTTTCTCCTCCATGCACACGGGAGCCTACCCGCGGGAGCACGGCATTGCGTCGAATCTGGTTCTTCGCTACGGCGTGAAGACGGAAAGCGTCTTCGATGCGCTCCGGCGCGCGGGCCGCAAAGGGCGTCTGCTCGGGATTGCGCATTTGATCGACGCCTTCGGTGACGATGTCGAGAGCATAACGGCGGTTATGAACAATGACGAAGCGGATCGGCACATCATTGAGCGGGCCAAAAAGATCGTAAGCGAGCAGGATCCCGATTTTCTTACGGTGCAGCTGATCGGTACGGATCAAACCGGACATTCCCGGGGCGTGTTTTACGACGACTACATTCAAAAAATTGAAGAGGCGGACGCGCTGATCGAGGAGTTTGTCGGATGGCTGGACGAAAGAGGAAAGCTTGAAGACGCCGTACTTATTTTTTGCGCGGATCACGGACAAGCCGACGGCATCGGCGGACACGGGCATTTGGACGACGGCGAGCGGTACGTTCCGTTCTTCGTTTGGGGGCAAGGTGTAGCAAAAGGAAAACGTGTCGACCGGAAGCATTCTCTCGTTTCGCTTGCTTCGACTGTTACGTATTTGCTCGGCGCGCCGTTCCCGAGCCATGCGCACGGTCCGGTGCTGACGGAGCCGTTCGAAAAGGAGAGCGGACAATGACGCGCATCGTTGTGTTTTTGCCGGCCTACAATGAGGCCGAATCGATCGGCGGCGTCATCCGGCGCGTGCCTCGGGTGTTGCCGGGCTTCCCGAACGCCGTTGTGGAAATCGTCGTCGTCGACGACGGTTCGACGGACGCTACCGCCTCGGCGGCCGCCGAAGCCGGAGCGGACCGCGTGCTGCGCCAGCCGCGGAATAGGGGGCTCGGTGCCGCGGTGCGCGCCGGTCTCGCCGAGTCGTTGCGGCTCGGCGCGGATGTCGGCGTCATGATCGACGCCGACAATGAATATCCGCCGGAATCGATCCCTGCGGTCGTGGAACCGATCCTGCGGGGCGAGGCGGATTACGTGTTCGGTTCCCGGTTTCTTGGAACGATCAAGGGAATGAAGCTACACCGGCGGCTCGGCAATTACGCGTTTACTTGGCTGCAGCGCATATTGCTTGCGGTTTCGCCGGGCTACGGGGCCCGCTTTGTCCGGTTGACCGACGGACAATCGGGCATGCGCGCTTTTTCCCGCGAAGCCATGGAGCGGGCGGACATCATTCACGATTACAATTACGCGCAAGTGATTACGTTGAACTTGCTTCGCCAAGGCTTTCGGCATAAAGATATGCCGATCGCTTATCAGGTGCGCACGAAAGGCCGATCGTTCATAAAGCTCCGTAAGTACGCTATGGCGGTCTTGCCGGCGATCGCGCTCGAGATGCGCAGAAAGCCGCGAAAGCGGGCGGGGCTGTCGTGAGCGCAGGACCGATTTTTGTTCGGCGATCCGGCTATGCCGCATTCTTAACGGCTTGTACGGCCGCGGCAATTATGTGCGCCTTGCGATTGGCATATGCTTCACCGTATGCATCGTCTTGGGACGCCGTCGACTTTGCGCTTGCGCTGGACCGCTTCGATTTGCTCGCTATGCAGCCGCACTTCCCGGGCTATCCTTATTTTATTTTAGCGGCGACGCTTGTACGCTCTTTCGTCGGGGATGCCGTTGCGGCACTTTCGGCCGTAAGCGCGATTGCCTACGCTTCGGCCGTCGTTCCTATGTACCGGCTTGTGCGGGCGACGCTTCCCGCTTGGCCGGCTGCGCTTGCCGTCGTCGCGATGCAGGGCTCCGCCTTCATGTGGCTGATCGCATCGCAGCCGATGTCGGAAGGGATGGCGGTTGCCGCCTTATGGTGGTACTTATGGAGCTTGCACGAATCGCTTCGGTCCGACCGGTTTTTCGTCCGCATGGCTCCGGCGCTTCTGTTCGGGCTGCTCATGGGCATTCGTGTATCGTATCTGCCTTTCGGCGCCGGATTGCTGCTTCTTCTTCAGCGGGAATGGAAACGGAACGGCCGGCTTGGACCGGCGGCACTTCTTATGTTCATCGTAAGTTTCCAGCTGTTATGGATTGGGGCTCTCGCCGCTACGGAAGGAAGCATAACCGGTTTTTCGCGGCTTTCGTTCGAGTTTATCCGCGGTCATTTCACAGAATGGGGCGGAGCCGCCACGGCGGATGCAGGTGAACCGTTACCGGTTAGGTTCGTTCGGCTTATAGCTTATAACATTCTATGGGCCGGATTATGCGGGGGGAATGCATGGAATGCAGCCGCGATGGGAGCCATGCTGGCTGCCTCGGCAGCGGCTATGTTCGTCGGCAGGCGGACCACGGCGCAGCAGTTTAACCGGCTATTTCGAATGAAATGGCTCATCATCCTGTTTGTCTTGTACTTTTTGTGGGCGCTATTCGCGCAAAACGTCGACAAGCCGAGGCATATCGTCCCTTTGATCGGTATAACCTTATGGCTTACGGCATGTTTCGTATACGCCGTTAGTACAGGCAAGCGCATTATTGTTCGGACAACAGTGATAACAACCGGCTTGTTAGCTTTGATTTTACAGCTTAGCGCGGGCTTGCAGCTTCTTCTGGAACAGCGCAACGAGCTGCCGCCGACGTACCAATTGCACAACCATATGGAACGGCTCGGCGCCAATTTTATTTTGTATACGTGGGAAGAAACCCGGGTGCTGCATTTTTTACAAGCGGATTATTCCCATAGGCGCATCCACACGTATTCGTTGTTTTTGCAAGAGATTGAAGCAAGACCCGATGAAACCGTATATATAACGGGAGCGGTTGCCGACGGGTTTGTTAGTCAAGGTGCCGAAATCGAAGGGCATCTCGTACCGGTGGCCGAGTTTTCGGGCAACGAAATGATCGAGCCCGTTTATCACGAGATTCGTCTCTATGAATGGAAGCGTCAACAGTAGCAGAATCATCGGCTTGGAAAGCTTTTTTCGAGCCTTCTTTTTTCTTGACAGCCTTATTGAAAATGATTATCATTACATTCGAAAGAGAATGATAACCGTTCTCATTAGATAATAACCTACATAACCCGATAACCCGGTAGAAGGAGTGAGAGCGTGAAACGATGGTTGCCGCTCCATAAATTAGCACTGCTTTGTACGGTAGTGTTAATGCTGCTTCCGCAGCAAGCATGGGCTTATTCCTATGGGGATCCGAGCCAGGAGGTAATCGCGGAAGCTTTGAAGGAGTTTCAGGCGAAATTAAGCGGAGACAGCCCGGACTGGACGGGCGTCGGTAAAGTATATAAAGTTCACCGCGCCGAAATCGAATCTCACTTCGGTACCGCAGTCGCCGTAACTTTCGATGTCAATATTGCAGCGAAGGATAAAGATTTGTTTCTGGCAAATTATAAAGCGCTGCTCGTTATGAATTTGGAGAGGCGTTTCGATTATGCGCATAAAGGGATAAACGATTACTCGCAGGCGAAATTGCTTCTTGCGAAAGCGAAAGGTACATACGATGTTCTACAGCCTTATGTAAAGTCCGACGTCGACACCGCGGTCATGGCCGCATTCGATGCAGCTTTAGAAGCTTTGGGAAACCCGGGGTTGTTCGGTGTCGGGGAAAAGCCCGTCGATCCGGAAACGTTCAAGCAGCAAACGACGCTCATTCTCGAAAAAATAAAACCGTTATTTCCATACAAAGAATCGAAGCCTGCCCCGGTAAAGCAAGAACCGGCGAAAACGGCGCCGGCGAAAGATCAAACATCGACGGAAACGCAGCAGAAGCCGGCGGAAAGCACAGCGAAGCCTGCGGAACCTTCAAATAAGCCCGAAGCTTCTCCTGCGAAGCCCGAGAAAGAAACGGGCACCGCTGTAGAAAGCCCGAAGCCCGAAGTAACGGAAGCGGAAACGAATGAAACGGAGCCGGCGGAGACGGTTGAGGCAGAGGCAGAAGCCGGCCAGACGGAGACTGTCCAGCAAGAGGAGCAGCCTATCGAACCAACCGAATCGGTCGAATCGATCGATTCGCCAAACGAGGAAACCGCTTTAGAGACGGAAGTTGAAACCGAGCCGGCGGCCACCGTGGAATCGGCAACGCAGCATGCGCCGATGGAACGTTCGAACCGTACGAATCCGATCGTGAGCGTTGTTGTCATCGGAGCGGTCGTGTTGGCGGCAGCGGGCGGCATATGGTACGCGAAAAAGCAAAAATTGTTTTAAATGCGATTTTAGGTGAAGAGGAGTGGCGGCATGGATTTTCAAGCGTTTTTAATTACGTTTCGCGAGGCGCTTGAAGCGTTATTGATCGTAGGGGTCATCGTAACGTACCTGACGAGGATCGGGGAGACTCGCTGGAATAAATGGGTATGGCTCGGGGTTGTTCTGGCGCTGCTGTCAAGTTACGGCGTCGCGCTTGCTTTCCAAGTCGTCTTCACCGGCTTTTCACAAATGGCGAATCATATTTATTTGACGATCGGCATATTGTTCATTTCCACAGTCCTTTTAACGCACATGATTATGTTCATGTCCAAACAAGGCAGAGACATGAAGGGGGAAGTGCAAGGCAAAGTAGCCGCCATATTGACGACGGGAAGTGTCGTCAACATGATCGTACACTCCTATTTGATTACTCTTCGTGAAGGGGTCGAAACGGTATTTTTCTTCGCGGCCATATCTCAGGGAAATATCGAAAAAGCGATCACGAGCTGGGGAGCTCTGATCGGTCTCCTAACCGCAATCGTCATCGCGTGGTCGTTCTTCCGCGGAACGCGCCGGGTTCCTCTTGGAACGTTTTTTAAGATTACGGGAATATTTTTGGTCATTATCGCTGCCGGGCTGTTTGTGCAAGGCGTCAGCATGGCGCAGGACGTCGGAATTCTCGGAAGTTTGTATCGTACGGACGGCGGAGAAATAGGCGAGTTATATAATATCACCTGGTTTATGCCTGAGCATCCGCAGGATTATGAGCATTATGTCCGAGACTTCGGTGAAACGCCTCTGATCAGCGGTCAAGTCGGTGTCTTCATGAAGGCGTTCCTTGGGTACACGCAGAATCCGTCCGTTGAAGAATTTCTCGCATACTGGGGATATTATTTTGTTGTGATGTTTTTGCTGATTTGGCAGCGAAAAAAAACGGAACGCTTTGTGCAAACGAAGACAAACGCCGAAAATGTTTTGGCATAAAATTGACCACTATATCGGGAAAGGAAGGCGGCAGTCAAGTTGCGACCGATTGATCGTTCACAACCGATTCTCATTACAGGTGCGGCGGGATTTGTCGGCTTTCATTCGGCAAAGCGATTGCTGGAGCAAGGATATAAGGTAGTCGGAATCGATAATATGAACGACTATTACGAACCGATGTTAAAGTATGACAGGCTTGGGGTACTAAAGAAATACGAGTATTTTACGTTCCGGCCAATAGACATTGCGGATCCGGCAAGCCTTGAAGCTCTATTCCGCGAATCCGGACCTTTCCCGGCAGTAATTCATCTCGCTGCCCAGCCTGGTGTCCGGCATAGCATTGAGAATCCGCATATTTATATTAGTTCAAACATAACTGGATTTGTAAATATTCTTGAATGCTGTCGTCATAATGGCACCGCACATCTTATGTATGCTTCCTCAAGCTCCGTTTACGGGGCCAATACCGAACTGCCTTATAAAACAAGCGATTCCGTTTCGCATCCCATAAGCTTGTATGCCGCTACGAAGAGATCGAATGAGCTTATCGCCCATTCGTACAGCCATTTGTTCGGACTACGGGTTACAGGTTTCCGTTTCTTTACAGTATATGGGCCATGGGGACGCCCGGACATGGCGTATTTTTCGTTTACTCGGGACATTTTGTCCGGAAAAAGCATTAAGCTGTACGGAAACGGTGAAATGCGGCGGGATTTTACATACGTGGACGATATAGTGGAAGGTATCGTACGATTGATCGATAAGTCGCCTTCTCCGAATCCGCTGTGGGACTACCGCCACCCAAATCCGGGAACAAGCTATGCCCCTTTTAAAATATACAATATAGGAAATAACAGAGCGGTGAAGTTATCGGAATTTGTTGCAACATTAGAAGATGTTCTTGGCAAAAAAGCGATCATTGAATATTTGCCTATGCAGCCCGGCGATGTCTTTGAAACTTATGCTGACATTTCGGACTTGGAGCATGATGTCGGTTTTCGACCTAAAACATCGCTTGAGGAAGGCTTAAGCAGATTTGTTGAGTGGTACAACGGATATTACGGCCCGTCTCTCTAACAAGGCTCCGACTTGTTTGGTCTTGCGGCGGATACGGCATTAACGCAGGAGATGTTGGACTTTTGCGCTGAACACAATATACTCCTGAGATTGAAGTGATTTCCGCCGCGATTCGAGCGAATTAACGGACATCCGGTTCCGCTAATGAGCCCTTTTACCCGGTTTCGACAAAATTAGCGGACATCCGCTTCCGTTAGCGCCAAAGCGATTAGCGTCAGTTCCGGAAGCAGTGGTAAACGTCGATACCGGCAGCCCCGTCGATATCGGCAGCATCGTCGGTACCGGAAGTGCCGAAAGCACCGACAGTACAGCCAAAAATCGTTCGACCTTTGACCTGCCATATAGAAGGTGCAAAGATTCAGTTGACGATCGACAACGAGCATTTCACGGCGACGATGTATGATAATTCGGCAAGCAGGGACTTCTTGGGGAGACTCCCGCTAAGGTCATCCGTGAAATCGCCCCATAATAATGGTGTTATAGTATTTACCGTCGGAAAGAAATTTGTCTTTTTTTAATATGCCTTCTATTTCAAACCCTAACTTTTCATAAAGCTTTATGGCTTTTTCGTTCGTTTCTAATACATTCAAAGTCATTTTCTTTATATCGTTGGAATCAGCCCAAAGAATGGATTCTTTCAATAGGTTTTTTCCAATGCTGCATCCCCAATAATCTTTCAACACACATACCCCGAATTCAACCTTATGTGATAACCTATTCAAATGATTTCCTTCGCATCTTGAAAACCCAACGATTCGGCCTTGAACTTCCGCAACTAAGAATAGGTTTTTCTTATTTTCTGTATCCGATTTAATAATCTGCTCAAACCCTAATGTATCTATAAATGCCTCGCCTTTTTCTCTGTCTAAATTTTCAGTCTCGCCATCAATTTGTAATCGAATTGTAGACAATTGTTCTGCATCCTTGTTAATTGCAGATCTAATAATATAATTCATTCCATTAACATGATACTCTTTCTCTTTTATTATCATTGTCTGCTCCAATCAACGAAGTTATTTCGTTCAAATAAACACGGAACCCGTTAAGCTTACGCGATGGCGGGTTCTTTTAATTCCCTATGATCTCTTTCAAAGGTAACGTACGCAGAATTCATCAACATGAAGAAGCAATTGAATAGTAAAATAGTGGTATGGAGGTGTACTATGCCGATTTTTACTGTTATTGCTTTTTCCGCCATAATTATAGCAGTTTTGTCTTTATTGCTTGCAATCTTAGGTAAGCGACAGTTTTACTGGATCTCTGCCCTCGGGATTTATGTATTCAGTTTTATAGCAGGATTTTCGATAGGACAACTGACGGTAGGCTTAACTTTTATTCCATTAACATTGGCAACAGGTATTTCCTTAGGTTGGCTAAAATCGAAAGCGGATTATTTTTTAACCGTAGTAGTCGGCATTCTCATAGGAGTTATTATTGTGACGGTTGTTGATGATTACTATACTTTTTTTCCTTTATGGATATTATCACATTTTTTTGATGTACTAATAAAGTTTCTTCTCGATACTTAAAATAACGGGTTACGAGACGGTGATTTTAATAAAGGAGATTGAAGGACATGAAATATAGAACGTTAGGAAGCACCGGTCTGGAAGTGTCTATTTTAAGTTTCGGAGCGTCTTACTCGGTTCCGTCTTCAGGGAGATTAACAAAGAGGAGGGAATCCGGACGTTCCAAACCGCGGTCGTCATGGTTGCGCGCAGAAAGGGCAAGACATATCCAAACTGGCGATTCAATATTGTGTCGCAAATGAAAAAATACCAACCACATTAGTAAGTACTGCGAGCACGGAACATATCAAAAAGAACATTCAATGGACGGATGAGCCCATGGATACGCAATTGCTGAAGGAAGTACTCGACATTTTGGCACCGNATTAGTAAGTACTGCGAGCACGGAACATATCAAAAAGAACATTCAATGGACGGATGAGCCCATGGATACGCAATTGCTGAAGGAAGTACTCGACATTTTGGCACCGATCCATCATAAAACTTGGCCGAGCGGAAGGGCGGAATATCGATGAAAAGCATTGTCTGCGAAAAACCGAATGAATTCAGGATGATTGAAGCGGAGGAGCCCTTCCTGCAACAAGGCGAAGCTCTGGTACGCGTTCGAAGAATAGGAATTTGCGGGACGGATTTGCATGCATTTAAGGGCAATCAGCCGTATTTTACTTACCCGCGCGTGCTGGGGCATGAATTGTCGGGCGTAATAGAAGAAACCGGAGAAAACGCCGGCGGATTGCGAAAAGGCGATCAAGTGGCGATCATACCGTACATGGAATGCGGCGAATGTATC
>NZ_JAQZSG010000013.1 GCF_028745515.1 Paenibacillus thermotolerans
TCCACCATCGTGCTCTCCCCAACTTTTATGCAAGGCTAGTGCACTTGGAGTTGTTTAACACAACAACTCTCGTGATGCTACTTTTTTTGCTTTTATTGGGCCGCACTGATCGGCAATCGGACGTAGAAGCAAGTGCGGCTCGAATCGCTGCTGACGGTAATCGTGCCGCCGTGCCGGTCGACAATGCTCTTCACGATGGCGAGTCCGAGCCCCGAACCGCCCGTATGCTCCGCACGCGATTTCTCCACCCGGTAAAACCGGTCGAATATGTGCGGCAAATCGACCGTCGGAATCGGCTCCCCGTAGTTGGCCACCTCGACGACCGCTTCCGCTCCGGCGCGATAGGCGGCGATATCGATCCGCCTGCCTTCCTTGCCGTATACCATCGCGTTTTCTACGAGATTTTCAAATACGCGAACGAGCTTGTTCGGATCGCCGTAAATCGGGATGGCGTTCTCTTCGTGGCGAAGCGTTCCTTCCATCCCGTTCTGCGCCAGCGGCAGCCGGTACTGTTCAAGCAGCTGCGCCAGCAGCTCCACCAGGTTCAGCTTCATGCCGTACAGCGGAACGGCGTCATACCGCATGCGCGTATACTCGAACAAATCGTTGATCAGGACGTTCAGCCGCTGCGCCTTATCGTATGCGATCCCGACGTAATGCCGCAGCTCGACCTCGTCGCGGTACCGGTCCTGTTCGACCAGCCCCAAATAGCCGAGTATCGAAGTGAGCGGCGTCCGCAAGTCGTGCGACACGTTCGTGATCAGCTCGTTCTTCGTTTGCTCCGCCCGCCGTTCGTCCTCGAGCGATTCGTTCAGCTGCGTCACGAACGTATTAATGTAGCCCGCCAAATCCCCGAGCTCGCTGCCCTTTTGGACCGGGACCTTCTCGTTGAACTGCCCCTGCGATATGCGCCGGACGGACTCGATCATCCGAACGGTGTAGCGAAAGCGCCCGATATTGAAGATGACCATGAACAGGATGAAGTAAAAAAAAGCGGCCGCCGCAATGAGAAACGTACTATTGAAAGCTCTAAGGATGGCGCTGATAATATCCCCGATGATCGGCAGCTGGTTTTCCAATTGCGCGGCTACCGCGGCGGTGACAAACACGGCGGGAACGGTGAGCAGCAGGCTGGCGATGATTTGTCCGACAAGCCGGAAAATCAATCTTCGCAGGAAGTTATCCTTCAATTTTGTAGCCTACCCCCCATACCGTGACGATCATCTTGTCCCCGGTCTCCTGCTCGAGCTTGTCTCTCAGGTTGCTGATATGGACCATTACGGTATTGTTGGAGTCGAAATATTTTTCCTTCCATACGTGCTGAAATATTTCCTCCGCGCTGAACACGCGCCCGCGGTTGCTGGCGAGCAAATGCAGGATGCCGAACTCCGTCGACGTCAGATGCAGCGGAACGCCGTTCGCCTCCGCCTTGTGCGTGCTTTTATTGATCGTAAGAGCGCCGATGCGGATCGCTTCTTCGTTCTTGTGGGCTTGCGCCTCGTCGCCGCTGAACTGGTACGCGCGGCGAAGCAGCGACTTGACGCGGGCGAGCAGCTCCAGCGGGTTGAACGGTTTGATCATATAATCGTCGGCCCCGGTCATGAGTCCGAGAATTTTGTCCATGTCCTCGGCTTTGGCGCTGAGCATAAGAATCGGGATGGAATGCTTCTCCCGCAGCTTCCGGGTCAGCTCTAGACCGTCCATCTTCGGCATCATGATATCCAGCACCGCAAGATGGTACTCGTCCTGCTCCATCGCCTTCAGCGCTTCGAGCCCGTTATGCGCTTTGCCCGTATCAAAGCCTTCGTTCTTTAAATAAATTTCGATCAGGCCGGCAATTTCTTTATCGTCGTCGACGATGAGAATTCGTCGTTTCACGTATAAGGCAGCTCCTTGGAATAGTTTCATTCCTTACTATACCTTATTTTGCGGCCAGCTGCCTGTCCCGTGCCTCAAGCTTAAGGAAGCTTATGAGCTTCTTAAGCTTTTCTTAACCGTGCGGTTCAGACGGAGTAACGCTCCTTCAGCACGCCCATATGATGCCGCTCATGTCCCGCGATAATATAAGCCAATGCCCGAGCGGAGACGACGCTGTTGTTCGCATTTCCCAGGCGCGTCCACCCCTCTTCCGGCACATTGGCGACCAAGGCTAGCGTTGCTCCGCGCACGGCCGAATACTCTTCGATTAAGCTCTGCAGCGTCCGCCGCTCAAAGCCCGCGCCGCTCATATACACATTCTCGTCGAAGCCGGGCAGCGACACGGTCTCCCCGCGGGCGACGCACATGAGCCGGTAAGCCATCACCCGCTCCGTGTCCATCATATGACCGAGCACTTGCTTGATCGACCATTTGTCCGGCTGATACCGGTAATCGCCGCGCTCCTCCGCGATCGAGCGGAACAACGAAACGACCTCTTCCCTCTGCCCTGCCAAAATGTCTCCGATTTCCCCATCCGGCACCAGATTCACATATGTAGCGAAATAAGACTGATACTCATTTGTTGCTGGACGTTGCATGATTTGCGCCTCCTTTTTGGAAATAACAGCTTCTTCTATTGTAACACCTCCCGGAAAATTGCCAATTCCCGGTCATGAATCCGCCGCCGAGATCATATATTCATGTTGTAAATCATTAATCGCGTTACAAATCGGGAAGGAGGATTCCCAGTGCTCAATCAGGTGAAGATCCAAGAAATACCTCATGCCCCTTTCGATCCTTGTCCGCCCCTGCGGTTCCGAACATATGTCATACCGCCGAATATATACGCTCCCTTCCAGTCTCCCGGGCTCCCTCAATTTTCGCCTGCAGAGGCGTTACGGCACGGGACGTTGTGGCCCGCTTATTACAGCCCGTACGAAGGGCCGAAAGGAGCCATGAAGAAATGAAGCCCGTCCTCGACGAACGCTACTATCAAATGCTTCACGAGCTGCAGACGATCGATTTTGTGTTGGTAGAACTTAACCTGTACTTGGACACTCACCCGAACGATCAAGCCGCCCTTGATCAGTACAACCAAACGGCTATGCACCGCGCGCAAATCGCCCACAACTTCGAATCGCTGTACGGCCCCCTGCGCAATTTCGGCCAAAGCTTGGCGGGAAGCCCGTTCAGTTGGGCCGAAGGCCCGTGGCCCTGGCAAGTGTAAAACCCGAGTAAGGGGGATAACAAATGTGGATATATGAAAAAAAGCTGCAATATCCCGTCAGAGTGAGCAAGTGCGATCCCCATATGGCGAAGCTCCTGCTCGAGCAATACGGAGGAGCGGACGGCGAGCTGGCCGCCGCGCTCCGATACTTAAACCAGCGGTACACGATTCCCGACAAAGTGATCGGGGTGCTTACGGACATAGGAACCGAGGAATTGGTACATCATTGTTGTAGGTGATGAGAAAAGTTCAACCTTTTAACGAATCGGTTATGATGAGTTCCTTGTTTTCTACTTCAAACCCGGTTCGCACGTCCTTTTCTTTCTGTCGGGAAATGACCACAAATTGAGGCACAATATATTTCCCGTCCTTTCCTCCCCAAGCCTGGAATGCTGCAGTTCGATAGTATCCGCGATTAAAAAAAATATTGCAAGCCTCCCATTTCTTGGCCCATTGCTTCGGAGTAAGATGCGACAGCTGCACTTCAATGGCGTACACTCTTGGCTTCCCGTCGATCGGCAAAACTGCGACCACATCGGGGTCCCAATACAGGTCCCTTCCAGAGTCCGTGAATTTCTCTATGGGTTCGAATAGAAACCGCTTAGGCTGCCAAGCGAAATAGATAGAGCCGGCGGCCAGCGTGTGGTCAAGATTCCTCAATCTCGTCGGTGGTGTCCCCGTTATCTGCCTCCCCTTTGCGGTGAGCCGCCAAATTTTCTCTGCTTTGTTGAAGCCGTAATAACGCGACTCCACTATTTGCTCCCGTTTCAGGTTGCACAGATATTCGCTCGCTCTTTTGACCGGCTGGCTGAGTCTCTTTATGCTTTCCAGCGTAGCGATCTGCGCCGTCGTTGCGAGCGGCACGTTTGATAGTGCTGTCAGGATTCGGTCTCTGTGCCTCGGTTCTTCTAATTTTGGTTGTTCCATCATCTGCTGACACCTCCGCTTTTAATGGACGTAGGAATACGCTCCACGCGTCGTCGTTGCCCACGAAAGGGACTTGAACGTAATGCTCCCTTCCGTGGATATATATGCAGCGCCCAGGCGTTAGCGGGCTTATACGCTCTGCCCCCTCCTGCCCCAGCACAATGCGGCTGTCTTCGTTTGTTTGCGTCCTGAATCCGATCTTCGCATCAGTACATGCTTTGATTTGACCGTTCATGGTTTTATGGTCCGGACGTTGCGTGAAATACCCAAGGAGCATCTTGGCTTCTCTTCCTTTTCGGGCAATTCGTACCGCTATAGATTCGCAATATGCCGCCAATTTATAATCTGGCGTTCCTCGGATGTAAGAGTGTGGAGAGATATCAGCAGCTTCGTCTATGATAATGGCCACCGGCTGTAGCATTTTCTCCGTAAGTGTACGATTGCGGTGTGTTTTGAATAGCTGCTCCCGTTCTTTTAGCATTGATTCCGCTTCACTCATTAGTGTTGCGGCCTCATTGAGCTCCGTCGCGATCGTCACTCCAGGAATGCCATCAAAGGGAAAGTATGAATAGCCTTTCATATCAACGATAACCACGAGCCAGCCGTTTCTTCGCAGCTGATACACTATCCAGCGGATAAAATCTGTCTTACCGCTCTGTGGAGCTCCACCACCGTAAATGGAAACCTTCATCGGGTGATAAACGGGATTCTGAAGCCGGTTGTAGCCGAAGAGGATTTCGTCATTCTTTAAGTGCCTTAACTTTGGCGAAATTGTGGGTTTAAAATCCTCCTCAACCACCCGGACTATAAAGCCACCTCCCCGATCGATGATCTCCACCGGTGCCCCCACGGCGGCGGCCAATGCGCCCTCTAAATTCCGGGCATCCTTATACCAAGTTCCGAGCGGAAACCGAAAAGCATGCTCGGATCCACAACTTACTGACCTCGATGCGAGGTACTCAAACCCCCGCGTTCGTTTCGCCTTCACATCGGCCGCCACGGACTGCTGAAGTACTTCCCAAATCCTTCGAACGACTTTCTCGGTCAAGCGCCGCCCACCTCCCGCAAACAAACAAAACTTAAACGAGAAAAATAAATCCTTAAGGAATCGAATTTTAAAAATGATTGTCCGGCCACGCCTGCAGCGGAAAACAAGCCCGGACTTAATCCTCACCGGAATCCGCCGGGAATTTCAGGGTTGTATTATTAATGCGGACAAGTCAGGATTAATGCGGACAAGTCAGGATTTCTGACAGGCTTAAATGTGCGGAAGGAACTTCCAATTAACCAACCAAGGCACCAATAAGCGTAGCAGCTTAACAATGAATATCCCCCCAGCTGTGGAAACTATCCACCACATTAGCTTCACGCCAACCAGGATGATGAGGATTGCCAGAAGGTTCTTGAGCAGCCAATTCTGAAGTTCAGTGTAATCCGTATAAGGAGCTTCAGCCGGTATTGCTTCGTCCGAATCAAAATCAAAGCGTTTTGCACGGATCTGAACCTTCGGCTTTACAGTAACTGCTGGCGTGACGGCCTCGATCGGCTCCGAGTTCCATTCCCACACGAGCGGTTGTTGTGCTGTTGAACCTTCCTTGATCGCTTTATAAGTGGAAAAGTCAAGAATCTTACCGGTGTTCATTTGAATCCCTCCTCGCACGATTTGCGATAAAATCCCTTGGCAAAGGCAGCTGCTTCTCGCTTACTTCCCGTGCACGATAAGTGGTGATGCCGAGAACAATTCGAACGCCTTGTCGAACGACATCGGCCACCGTCTGGTCCGGATTCCTTTTGAGATAATCTGCGAGACCGATAACAATGTCGTCGTCTAAATCCGGCCGTATCGGGGCTTTTACATATCTCCTCTTCTCGTGGCTCATATGGGTCCTCCCTCGAGTCCTTCGTTGTGTTAACCATCCTACGAGCGATGGATTGTCCATTATGTTCGATTTCGAAAAAAATATTTCGGTTCCGAATGGTTTGGACAGGTTTGAAAGATTGATAGTTAGTCCAAAATGAGTAACACCATATGATTAATTGAGGTGAGTGCTGCGTGTTCGGTTTGGGAAAGAAAAGGAGTCGTTTTGGGCGGTTTATCGATCAGCATGGGATTAAACAAGAAAAGCTGCGGGAGATCACGAAGGTAAGCCGGGAGACATTATGGAAGGCATGCAACGATGATGATTACACACCGCGCCCGAGTATTAGAGAATCGCTAATATCAGCTGCTAGGAAACTCACCGGCAAGAATATCGGATCGGATGACTTCTGGATGTAGGAGCGACCCGTACGTCAGCGCGTTCGAATTCTGGTAAGAAACCCTTCTCATCATCAAAACGCAGGTATATACTACCAATGATTACCTATTACACGGGAGGGGAATTTTATGGGTGAGTTTTTAATCATGTTCGGAGCAGCTGTAGTTATCATGCTCTTTTTAGTGAGCTGGTACACTCGCGCTCAAGGAAAAGCGATGGATAAAAAGGCTAAGAACGCGGGAGCAATTACTGCTTTCTCCGCTTTGCATGTTGAGGGGATTGGGCTTACAAAATTCGCTAGTTGCGATATTTTTCTATTCGAAGATAAAATACTGATCGACTCTTACGGAAGAAAATTTGAAATCCCTCTAGAACGAGTAAGGGCTGCTGAATACAAATCGGAGCAAGAATTGCACGAGAAAGGTAAGAGTGTCGTTGGCAGGGCCCTAGTCGGGACATTGCTAGTTCCGGGACTAGGCACAATCGTTGGAGGAATGTCGGGCATCGGTAATAAACAAGTGCGGGGAAAGGTTAATTTTTATCTGATATTGAACTACGAAAGCAGTAGAGGGGAATTGGAAGGAGTAACTTTCCTTAACAACTTGAACACCATTCGCCTTAACGCGTTTTGCAATCGAATAAATCAGGCTCTCGCATCCGCACAACCGGATGTGATTAGTCTATAAAACAAAAAACAAAACGATCGGGAATTATTGAGAAGAAAACAAATAATCGCATAATAAATAACCCCCGCAGCGGATAAACAGCTACGGGGGTTTGTATTTGAAAATCCCAAGCGCTTGGGAATTAAGCGAGTGAGACTGTTGTACCATCATACCTGCAGTTAATCTTCAAAGCTGATGCCAAACGCCTCACCGGTACAAAACTGCTTCCTTCGATGAGTCGTGTAGGTAATGCGGTTCCGTTAATAATTGCCTCTTTGCCGTTCCACCCCACAGAACCGCCAGCTGCTTCAGTGATCGCACGGGCTGGAACCCAAGTGAGAGCGTCCAAGAGCCTGCCTGTAAATTTATTTTTCCCCAATGTTACCGGAATAAGTTTAGTTGCTCGGTCCGGAATCGCTACATCGAAGCGCCTCAGCTGGTACTTATCAACAATACTCATGATTTTATCCACATATCGTGTATCCGTTGCGTAACCAGCCTTACTTAGAGCAGTTGCGTACTCAAGCGGTGTTTTCGCTTTCCACAATCCGGCGTTTACGTATCTTGGCTTTTTAAGCAATGCATAATGGTCCTCAATCGCTTCCCCATAATTGCGATATGCCCGAAATTTATCTTTCACCTGAACAATTGATTTTCCGGGTGACGCCGAATCCGGACCGATCACCTTAATAAGCGTTCCCGCCCGGCGTGCTGCCTCAACTTGTGCAGGAGTGTAATGTTCGCGGGTTAGAATCGTCACGCTGCCGGCCGGCCCGACTCCCTTGATGTTGCCGAGATTATACGACTCTTTGCCGGTGCTCATATCTTTAGGGGTCTTAAGTTGAAAGCCAACCTCGATAATGAGCTGGGCGATGACTCCGGATGGAACCGGGTATCGCCCGCGTACTTGTTCAGCGAGCATCTCTATGACCTGAAACGGCTTCAATTTAACCACCCAGTTTCTTGGCTTCTCGTTCCGCCTTTGCTTTCAGTTCAGAAGAAACGAAGCTGATCACCGATTTCGGTATCCACTTCTTCCAACCTGCTCGGATCGCATTGGCCGTTAGGCTCTCCCAGCTGTGATACGCAAGCATAATCGTTAAGGCGTAGAAAGCGTACCCCGGCTGATCTATCCCAAAAACGGTTTGGGATACTTTATCTAATAACCATCCGATAAACGGAATCCATAAAAGCAACATGGTGCGGAAAGCCCCGGAAATCCCGTATGCGCTCGAATACGTTTTTGATTTCTTCGCAGCGGCAACCCCGGCAATCCAGTCCCCCGCAATAATTGCACCAAAAAGAACATAAGCCCAAAACTTTCCACTGTTCAATGCTTGATCTAACAGTGGCCCAATTATTGCCCCAATAAACGCCGCCCCTGCATTAGCTGGCTTAGCCAGTGTTTCCAAACTCAGAATTGCTTTAATAAATCGTTGCACTCTATCCCCTCCGCCCTTCCCCGGACAAATAAAATAGCCCCGATCGGATCGGGGCGGACTTGTTCATCAAACTTTTGATTAGGATGCAGTTTCCAGAGGCTTTCCGTCGGTACCGAGACCGAGAGCTGCGAGTTCGGCTTCTACGGCTGGCTGCAGGCTGACTGGAACTTGCGCAAACGTCCGTCGGCCATTAATGATGAGAGCTACGTATACATCGACCACAATATCACCTCCCTTCGAGCAAAATAAAAGCGCCCACAGTAAGAAGGTAATCAAGACCCTTCCTCCGATGACGCTTGCGATTCTTTGTCTAGCAGTGCTTGCACTTCAGCTCTTACTTGCTCCGGAACCGACTCGACTGTTCGGCGGCCGGCTTTGATTAAGCTTACGTAAATCGGGATCATGTTCATGCCGGGGTACCTCCTGCAACTTGCGCTTCAAGTATAAGGACTTTTTCATACACTTCAGTCAATGCTTCCATTACCATGAGTTTATCTTCTCGTTCGACGGCTATCTCCTGCTCTAGGCGAGCAATCTTTTGGGCATCCGTTTCCGGAGGCTCCGGCGGGTTTGCCTGGTATGCCTCCCATGCCGCAAACAATTCCGCGTCCGTTGGCTCCGGTACAATATCGCCGTTTTCGTCTTTAACTTCCCAACGGACCAATTGCGGCCCGTCCCCCTCGTCCAATACTTCAAAATCAACAAGCGGGTTTGCATTTGGGTATAAAAATAAAATTGCCAATGCTTTGTTCACGTTTTTCCCTCCAATCAATTATGACATTCTGTGTACTATGAGATATGAGAAACCGGACCCGGCGTTTATAGTTCTTCCATCTTGTGAATACACATCAACAACAACCCAATCGCTTGCTGTCATTGGCAACTCGCAATGAAATGGCAAAACCGCCGCTCCGGCTCCGTATGACTTAAACTCCGCCATAGAAATTGTCGCAATGTTTGTTCCTGCTGAATTGTATTGTCTAACCCTTATTCCTTGCATGTTTTCTGCCGATGCCCCGGTCCCAAAATACAACGCTCCGCTTATACTATAGACGCCGGATTTAGAGGCCGTGAAACGGTTTGTACTCAAATCCATTTCGCCCAACCAATCATAACTTTCTGCGTCCCAATTAACGGTTGTCCATGTTGCCGCTGATAAAGCTTGCGCGGCGTTCATGTATGCGCGTAACCCGCTACGGCTTTGAAAGTTTCCATCATGCCATATTTGGTTTCCGTCAATAACCCATTTGTCCCCCGCAAAACCAAACGAACCTAATGACGACCCGGCGCTGTTTTGTGCTTGAATCAAACTGTAATTATCGGCATCCGTAGCTTTTAGTATTAGTTTTGTGTCACCCGGACCCGAAATGGTCAAGTTGCCGTTGATTGTTTGGCCGCCTTTGGACGTTATAAAATCGTAAACGTTCCCCACTGAATCTATAAAAACAAATTTATTGTTTCCATAGTCCCAATGCAATTGACCTTTGGCCACTCCGTCATCCCTAAAAACAAAACCCGCATAACCATTCAACGCACCGGTTGTACGATTAAAAACGTACCTTGCCATATCTTTTTGTTGGGTAATGTCTCCGGTTATCGTATCCCCTGCTTTATTGACTGGGATATACGTAAGCGCCGTCGTTGGGTCAAGCTTCGGCCCATTTCCAGCGGTACCATCGTGCTTGTGACCAGTTGTCTCTTCGAACAACCCATCAATGATTTCTGCGTTGTCGTCGATAATTGGTTTTGTGTTGAAAGTCGTCGTAGAAGGAGAACTCCGGTCTACTTTGTTTAACCCAATATTCGGAGTCGTTGGATTTACCAAGCCCGATCACCCCCATGCAAATTTGTCTACCAAGGTATTTTCTACTTGTTCAAGAGTCATATTTTCAACTTCAGACAGCATTAAGTAGCGATAATCATAAATCAATGCTAAATGAGCTGGTCTAATCTCCTCTATCGCCGCCTTCAAATCACTTTCATTCGGCGGTGTTCCTAAAACACTCGAAAACGAAATTCTAATAGCTCCATCGAACTGAACATCTACATCCCCATTCGTGAAGCTATCCGCGACTATCTTAATAAGGATTGCGTCGACCTTACCCGATCCACGCATCTTACTCTTTACGATAGCACGCCGTTCGGCAATTGGTTTGTTAGGCTCGGTTGGTATTCCTAATTCGCGTTCGTAAATCGGAATTGCCCATGTCGCGGTATCGATCAGCAGCTGTGCTTCCAGGTCCTGCACTGCATTATCACGTTCATCGAATTGGATTTCCTCTGCTTCAAAAATCCCCTGGAACACCTTCGATTTTCTCTGAAACGGTTGGAGCTGCTTTATCATTTCCTCACTATGCGACATTGACGTTCACGCTCCCAAGAACGGCAACCTGCTCTGTTCCGACAGGGATGTTTACCGTCCCTCCGTTCACTGTAAGACCGCTGTAATCCTCGACCCCTTCGCTTGAGAGTATGGCCGCGCCAATCTTGGCGTAACTTACGACATTCTCAACGAAGGCAATTCCCTGCAGATATGCGGTAAGCCCTGCAGAAATATTAGAATCCGCCTGTTCCAACGTGTACCCCGAGGAAAGCACAATGCTTACGACAATATTGATATTTAAGCCTGCAGCGCTCGTCACCGTTACAAAAGCTCCGATCGGTGCCGCTCCTTCACCTAAACCTGCAGCTCCGGGGTCAATGTAATCCTGAACATCCTCTACAAGCTGCACGGATGCGGGAAGCCGATTTGCATCGATGATGACGACTTTTACCGTGTTGTCACCGTTCCAAAGCGGAAGAACACGAGCAGCGCCGACGCCCCCGACCTCTTTCGCCCAATTGAGGTAATGTGATTTGTTCCCGCTTGTCGCCGGTGTACGAATTCGGTCGTAATAACGCTGAAGCAGATCAGCGTCGGATTCGGCGGCAAAACCATCGGTCGTTGGGGAAGGGTTGCTAACTGCCGTAAATCCTGCAATGGTTACCGGAAAAAGTGTTATCGTTCCCGCCGGTACGTTTCCGTTCGGTCCTGCGACAAGAGCTTCAATCTTAACAGTTCCGTTTGCGACGATGTTTTTCACCTCCGTCGCCTGAAACTGGATGCCGTTCGATGTTTCGAAAAGGTCTCCAATCTGTATGGGACCTGTTCCTGTAAGCATAACTTCACCGACCGCATTCGTCGCTGCCCGCCGATCGATGCCTGTGCGTTCCTTGACGCGCCTCGCCAGTTCATCCCCGGTCAATTCATCGATGCTAAGCTTCTTCTTGACTTCCTCGATCTTCGCATCCGTTTTTGCGAACTGCTCCGCAGGTGGTGCGAGTGAATCGTAAATCGGGCTTCCTGCACGCTTGTCATAAGTGTCAGGAACCGAATCCAACATCTCGTTCAATATGCGCTCTTTGTCGTCATCGTCAAACGTCGTTGTAACCATTAAGCGATCGCCGTCCCTTCTGTTGTGCCGTATATACTGATTACGTCAAACGAGACAAGAAGCCTTGCCCCGGACTCGGACTGCGAGAACGAGAAGTTTTCGACTCGTAAAATGGCATCGTTCTGAAGTAATGCCTCTCGAATCATACGCTCGTATTCGGCCTCGGCGAATGCCGCTTTGAACGTGCTGCCTATTAAACTATGGTGTTCACTTCCATACGCGGTGCCCGCATAAATGCCGCTCCCAGCCACAGTGCGCAGCGCCTTCTCAACCCACGCCTTTACATATTCAATTCCTGTAAGTTCTACCATCCGGCCATCAATCAAAAGAAAATCCCCGGATTCGTAATCCCAGGCATACGTCTTATGCACGGTGGTCTGTGAAACTGCCGGCGAAGCAGCTTGAATTTCTAATTCAGCAATTTTGGGGAGCACTCATCTCCTCCTCCTTTCATCCGATCACGTCAATCAGGAACCAGTTTTTCAGATGTTCGTCCGGAGCAATGACTACCTTTTGCCCGTTCTCAAGGTTCAGCTTCCAAAGCAGCTCCTCATCGACCATTTGCCCGTTTGTATCACGGTACCGGTTTGGAATCATTACCCCGTCCGTATACAGCTTCGGTAGGATCAGCTTGTCCTCCGTTAAAATAACACTCTCGCCCCACTTGATTTTGATCGGGTTCGAGCTGACAACAACTCCGATCCTTAGGGCTGTGCTCGGTGGGTTCCGGTTAGCCTTTATAAGCTCTGCAATACGTTTGGCCAACCGATCGATACTTTGTTCGTTCATTGGATTACTTGACCTCCTCGGGGAGAACAAGTTCCAGATCCATCGTATGGATCTGTTTAGATACAGTGTGCTTGACCGTCTGGATTAAATATCGCCCCGACATGCCCGTAACTGGCTCCGATACGTCTAGCAATCGGCCCGCTTTGAAAGCAACATCCCCCATCAAAGTAAGACTGTTCCTCTCGTGAATCCGGGCCAACCGTTGAAGCAGGATTTTAGCGACCTCACGTGCTTTTGCAGCGTCTTCCGCCTCGATTTTATAAACGTCTTCCAACAATCCGTACTTGCTGATTAGCGCCTCGTCTTGGGCGGTAGCCACAACCTCGTACGTCGTTTGTTCTTTCTTCTCTTCATTGCGCTCAACAAGAATCTTTACGCGATTGCGCATGGACTCAATCGTTCGGTTCCAGCTAACCCCAAGCGGGTTTGCTAAGACGTCCACAAGTGGCAAATTGCCCGCAAGACGAAAGGTTCCCTTGATTACAAGGTCTTTCATTTCCTCGAAGTATATTTTCCCTTGTCGCATTTCGACGTTAAACTTCTGGCCAGTTCGCCGCTCATGGAATTTGTAAATATCCTCAATAATCTCAGCCGGTGATTTCTCAAGGTAGATTTGATCAATTGGTGTACTCATCACGGGAATCTTCCCGATCAGCATGCCAAAGTCGTTCAATATGACCGTGATCGCTTGAGAGGCGGGTATCTTATTGAATTGGTACACGCTTTTCGATTTTCCCAAGTACCATGCATAGTCATAGACCGTATAGTTTATGGCTCCCCTGTTTGCTCGCCCCTCGGTGACGATGACCCCCCGGTAAACCTCTTCTTGGTCCTCATAAAGAAGGACCACATCGCCCAGTTCGCAAGGATTTTTTGGGAACAGGCTAGGCACGTCCGACCATATTAAAGAGAATTCCAAAACCGAAAGGAGGGATAGATTCGAATCCCAGGAAAACGGACCGACAATTGGAGTGATGTCGTAGGTTTTCGACCCGTCATTTTTCACTAATAAGAGTTTAAACATTCGATCACCTCTTTTTTGTGCTGACGAAGGTGAATTCCGTCATCTCAAGCGTAAAGTAGATATCTCCATCCCTGCGCATGCTATGAGTAAAGTTATCTATCGTAACCGGCATGTTTATGTTTTTCTTGCTGGAAGAGTCAACAATAACGAGCCGGATCGGTGCACGGCGTTCTCTCCAACGCTCAATGGCATTCACATATTCCATGCCCCACATTGCTCGGTTTTGCAAAAAAGGGTAATCATGCCCTTGGGCCGGAAAAAACGACTGAATTTCAACCGAACGAAGATCCCGGAGCCCAATAATATTCACCGTTCCTTGAAGCCCCTCCAGCTTCTCATTGTTCCACGGACTTGGCACTTCGTATCCAGCTGGCGGCACCGGGAGTTGAATAACCTCTTCATTGTTATTAATGCTGAGGAATACTTGAATCATGTCCGGTCACCTCACGTTAATCCATATAGATGTCGATCAATGCGGCCAAGAAGAGAGTCTGCAATGTCAATCGAAGCGCGGGGGTCTCGAAGCGTTGCTTTGACGGTTTTGGTATTTTCCGCTGTTGCCGCAGTGTTCGCCGTAAGGGCATCGGTGAGGTTCTTTTGAGAATCGATTTGCTCTTGCCTCTTGGCGTTATGCATATAAATTTTTTCTTGCTGCAGTTCCATGTCGCTAATAACACTATCTACAGATGAAGACTCTTTCTTTTTGCCAAGCCTCCAATCAAAGGATTGCCCTGCAGTATTAAACTTTGCTGAACTGAAGTCGACTTCCCCTAAGCTGAAATCGATTTTGGCGATGTTATCTCCCTTGATCTTGTTAATCCCGTCGATAATCAAATTGACTCCGGAGAGCACAACTTTTATCCAACCGTTGATATATTTGATATAAGCATTTACCCCCCACTCCGCCACTTGAACGATTCCGTTCCATAATTTTTTTCCTGCGAGCTGCACGTTGTCCCAGTTATTAATTAAGAGTGTCCCGGCCGCAATTAGTGCCCCAATCCCGACGATTACCATCCCGACCGGGTTTGCTCTCATTGCTGCATTTAACAGCTGTTGCGCCCCGGTCATAACTCCAATTTGCCCTGAAGCCACAAGGGATGCTGTCCCCATGACTGCCGTTCTAATCGAAGCTAAGGTGGCAGCCTTCCCGAAGATAGCTGTCCAAGCAGCGGCACCCATCGCCGCTATTTTGTATGCTACGATCGAACCGGTTACCCCATAGATCAGCGGCGAGAGCGTGGACCAGTTATCCCTGAAGAATGAATAGGTGGCTACGCCTGCATTGAACACGCCCCATACTCCAACCGCAAGGTCCCTCACCCCCTGAACTGTGTTCCGGATACCTCCCGCTTCGATCCAAGACCTTATCGGGGACACAAATTCCCTGTCGAAACTTTTGAGATCGCTTTGGGCGAGGTTCATCAGTTCGGTACCAAGATCCTGGGCTCCGATTTTCAATGTTTCGAATAAGCTTCCTTGGCGAATAAGACCCTCTGAGGTGACTCCGGTCATCCTCGCTAATTCTGAAGACATGGTTCCCGTTACAGTCGACCAGATGCCCTTGAGCGTCGAGGCCTGCTTTTCCATTCCGCCCTTAAACCGCTCTTCCATCAATGAAAACAGCGCTGCATTAAACTTCTCTTGGTCTTTGATCTGCCCTTCGTTGTTCACCACGACTTGATTCCGGTACATCTCACCGGCTTTCTTTTCAATCATGGCTTTGGTGATCCCGAACTCCTTTAAGCGCTCAAGCTCGCCGGTCTGCGCGTCTGCGACCGCCTCGATCGCCTGCATTAAGTCCTTGTTCATCACCGCTGCCATATCGCCGATTGCACCCATTGTGCTGCGCGCTTCGATCCCGTATGCAGCTAGCCGAACGGTACCTTCTACGACCTGGTCGGTCTCAAATGGGGTAATGTTAGCGAACTGGGACGCCCACTTCATTAGGTCCCCGGCTTTCTTGGTGTCCTGCAACACGGTTTCGAGCGTAAGCCGGTAATTTTCAAGGCCCGAGGCCGCATTAATCCCCATCCCACTGGCCACCGTAGCGAAAGTAGCAGCGGTCCCGCTAAATGCTGTCGCTGCGGTTCTAACTCCGTTGGCCAAAGAGGACCAAGTTTGTTGCCCTTGCATTTTTAAATCATACAATTGCTTTTTATATTGAACGGTACCCGCGCCGATCTTCTTCAGCGTGCCGGTAACCATATCTTTCAAAGTCATTGTTTTCGAAACGTCTTTGGCACCCATAAGCTTTCCCCCCTCTTAATTAAAAAGGGGAACCTATGCGGTCCCCCAACGTCTGTTTTCTTCTTCGTAATAAAAAACCATTGATTGCATCATGAACCTCTTTGTTACGAAGTCCAGATTGAGTAAGTATTCTGGAGCGAACCCCTTTTGTACATAATGATGCAAAAAGCGGAATTCGGAGTCGCTCTTTATGAGTTTTTTAACTCTTCATCGACTTTCTTAACGCTTTTCCCGCCGAATCCGGAAAGTTGAAGGATGAAGTTACTGATTTCCGAAACCTCACCGGGTTCAAAGATCATATCGACAATATCCGTTGGCTCTGTACACTCGAACTGCGTTTGAAGTTCTTTATTTTTTAGATCCGGTTCTACCACGCAATGGTAGACGATGTGCGGATCAGCCTTGTCACTCGTTGCCGGGACTGTTGCCATGTTAATCGTCTCAAGAGCAAGCTCACGTCCCGGCTCTTGTATGACGATTTCTCCGCCCAAGGATGAGACGTAAAGTTTCATTCGTTTAGGCTGCTTGGTTTTCAGTTCTTCCTTCTTGGCCATAAGGTCTGAAATCGTTAATATCTTCGCCACTAGTTATATCCCTCCGTTAGCTGATCGTATCGATCATTTCGTAATCGCTGAATGCGAAAGGAATTTCTTCGCTTCCGAGCGTTCTCTTCTCAAATTTCAACAGGTTAAATTCGTTAATGGTCACATCGTGCAATGCAACCCGTTCAGTCCCACGGGTATCCGGATCGGCTACCTTTCCAACGATTTCGACCCGTGGATAAATGCCTGATCTTACAGCTGCCGCCATCGAGCGTTGGACACGGGAGTAAATCTTTTTAATGGTCATCGTGCCTTCGCCGGTCCAGCCAATCGCTTTTTTGTGTGTCCCGCCTTCATTCGCGAAGTGTACGTCTTCGTAATTGACGGTTACCTTCGCTTCGAACGCATCCACTTCAGCCCACAATTCGCCGTTTACCCATACTCGGCCATATGTCCCGTTGATGATTTCATTACCTTTTGGTGGCATTCCTTAGCCCTCCTTCTTTATACCGTGGCCCGGAAATAGAGGTCTTCGACGGCATCCAGAAACTTCAGCGGTCCGGCAATAAATACCTTGCTGCTGAACGCTTTTTCCTTAATTTGTTGATCATTAAGAGATGATACATCGACGCCTTGTTCCGTCCACGCTTGCCGCTGTGCTTCTACATCGACCCCGACAGCGTTTTCTGCAGCCGGGTCAAGGACGTCTCCTTCCAAGCCGCGTAAATACCCGTTCACTGCGGTAATAAACAGCACTTGATGGTCGTAGCTGTTGTTTACCTTTCCGACGTATTCGTCGTTAAACGTGCGCGTGATGTCTTCCTGAACCAGGTCATGCCCTTCGATAATCTTGATTTTTTTAAAGTCGGCACCCTTACCCGGCCCGGTAGTTGTAAGCGAGTTTACGCCTCGGCCGATCTTTATCTTGTCGCCGTCACTAATAAGGATCAGCTTGCCGGCATCAATGTCCGTATCCGGATCTGCGCTTTCTGTGATCGATTCGACCTCAGGCAACTCGTAATGTGTCGCGCTGCGAGTAAGCGGCAAACCGGCGAGGATGCCCGCTATACGTCCGCTATATTCGGAAGCGGAATAAGTTTTACCCGCTACCACAATACCTTCTGTGGCGAAGTTGATAATTGCCTCGTGATCGCCTGCATTATTCGGCAGTACCGCTTTGAACGTCTTTTTATTCGTTCGCCATGTCTTGATCTGTGTCGCAACAGCGGCAACGTCTGCCGTCGCGATTCCTGGAATGGCGAGATAATTCCACCGCTTACCGCCTAATCGGGTAAGAGCGTCGCTGTAACTCGCTGCTGCGGCATCAAGGCGCTCGACAATGATCTTCGACGGGACGCCGAGGAACGTTTTCATAATCAAGTCGAGGTTCGCAGCTGTCCAGTCCGCGTCTTTGACATCTGCAACGGACTTGTATTCGATGCTATCGAAGTCCCCTGTATCGTCCTTTAGAATCAGTGCAACGATTCCCCGCTGACTCCGGGCGATTGCGGTAGTAGCGAGGCTGGAAAACTCAATGTTGATTTCAGGCAAACCCATTGCCTTCACCCTTTCCTTAAAGCTTGCTCATGATTTTGTCAAAGCCTTCTTCAACAATAGAACTCCACTCTTTTTCGACATCCTTTGTTGCCTTCTCGAAGACGTGGTAGCCCTCTTTGAATCCATACTCTTGCCCGTCCTTGCCGACGATCCGATGGCCGTATTCGATGAGATGACCGTGAGGGGCGCGTGTATAAACACGAACCTTATACCAGCCGTTCCCTTCATCGACCCATACCTTGCCGCGCTTTATGGACTTCAGATAGTTCCCCGTTACCTTCCTTACAGTTGTCCGCGCTCTTTTGACGATAATTGCTCTTGCCTTAGAGCCAGAGCGAAGCATCAGCTGCTTCGCCTCTTTCGGAAAGTGGCGCTGTAGACTCTCCAGCTCTCTCGTAAAGATTTCTAACTCCCGGTAATCGATGTCAAAGTCAGCCATTGAACTCCAGCTCCTCCATGACCTCTCCGACTTCCTCTTCACTTAGGGATTCGTACAAGGTGAAGTCAAAACTGAAATGAACTACCTTGTCGATGATTTCCGCATCCGATGCGTTGATCGTGATGACGCGATCCCCAACAGGAAAATTTAGAGCAAATACTTCTTCCAGACGATCCATCACGTCGTACGCCTCCTCCTTGTAGATGTGCCGGTCGGAGGGAAAGTACCGGATACGGCATGTCATTTCCCGCATGGAATCGGAAAGGGAGCGCTCGGTGTTCGGTGTCTCGATAGAAACAAAGAAAGAGGGCCGCTTAAAGCCCTCTTCGATGTCTCTGCTCTCGATCGTCACAACGGGGAATTCTGCTTGGATGCGCTCGTTAATGGCCAAATTGATTTGTGCTCTCGTTAATCTGCTCATGGAATCACCCGCTTCGCGGTTATCCGCAGCGTGGCATTGCGGTTAAACGGATTTTCGATGATCTCGATGTTCCACCGCTGCCCGTTGATTTTTATGAACATGTCTGCCGTAATGCCTTCGCGGTACACGATCGTGACGACCACATTAGACGTCGTCTCGAAAACTTCATCCACCTCGCTGGTTCCGCCCCCGTTATACTCGATCTGAGCCGGGAGCATGTAGAGTAAGGCAGGTGCGGGTGAACGCTCTTTCATGCTATTCGTGACAAACGTGTTATGCCAGATTTCAACGGTGTCGCGCAATCGTGAGAGGTTCGTCAGCACGTCATCGAGAGCGGAACAAACGAGTTCCATTCTCCGACCGCTCGTTTCGAACGTCCGGATAACCTCGTAAGGGATTCCATTATGCAGCAGCCGAGGCTCGCCCCGGTACTCAGCGGCCCATATGACGAATGTAACCTCGGGGCGTAGTGCATTCCCAAGCGCTTGGTAAAATTCCGTCTGGCGAACCGATTTTCGCTCCGCAAAAACCTGACGGGGAATACCCTCGACAATGTTGGCGCCGGCCGCCGATTCTGCATAGGTGAGTTCAACTAGGTGTACAACTTCGGAGAATCTCATGTCGTCCCCTCCGCAGGAAGACTGGAAACCGCAAGCTGCGTAAGCAGGGTATGGAAGGCCGGGGAGAACTTAATCTCCCCGCTTGCATTGTTCCAAAGGTCAGCGACACCCATGACCATAACACCGACTGCCAAATCCGTATTCATCTTCGCATCGGATACGCCCGCAGACTTCATAAAGCCGATGACCGCGCGCAGCTTTTGCTTGATGATCTTATCGAAGGCTGTACTCCCCTCGGAGATGTCCAGACCAGCCTTGCATTCCGCAATGAGCTCTTCCTCGGTCAATTCCCTTCACCCTCTTGCCCGGCGCCGCCCGGTATTGCTGTCGCATCCGTCTTCTCCTGCGCGGTCTCTGCCTGAGGGGCTTGCTTATGCGCGACGTCGGTCGGTGGCAACGGCGGTTCTTCGGCACCGTTACCCGCCGCCTGACTCTCCTCGAGCTCAGCCGCCACTTCCACATCCACCGAGTACGGTACGAGCATAATCCGCATGCCCGTGTTCTCCTGCGACGCACGCAACCGACGTTCCAACGCATCGTATTGCTCATCATTCAGCGGGCGATTGACCTGCCAAATCACAACGGGTACGGCCGCTTGAACGGTCACCAGCTTTTCGGCGTCATTCACTTTTTTCTTTCCCATGGTTTTTCACCGCCTTTCCATCAAAGAACGGCGAGGTCTCCCCCGCCGTCCGGATGATTATGAGTTATTAGACCCCGCCGCTCGTCGCTTTTTTGACGATGACGACGCCGTTCGGATCGAGCAGTTTGCCGTCCGCAACGAGGATCGCTTTGTCGACGATCTCGTTCTTGTCGTGATCCGTGTATCGAACCATCGCTAGTTGAAGGTTGCTGTTGATTGCGTAATTGCTCAAGTTGCAATATACGGCAACCACATCGCCGTTCGCCGCAGTGTCATACGGCTTGATGAGATCGTCTTCGACCAGGATGACGTCTTTACCCGCGAACCGTTCTTGAATGCCGTTCGTAATACCGTAGTTGACCCGACCGATCGGCTGGCCTTGATCGTCGACCATGCCGTCGACGTACGTCTCGAACGTACCCGATGCCATGAAAAAGGATGCGCCTGCCTTGTACGCAAGCGGCATTTTCGCGAAGACCTTCGTCTTCCACGGCTTGTACTTCACGATCTCCGTTTCGTCTAAGGTAACTACCTGGGCAGCCGGCACCCGCGTGTCGATCGTCAGACCGAGCGGCTGGCCGACGCCGGTGCCAGCGATGATCGCCGCGTCGAGCGCCTTGACGATTGCTTCGAAAATCAGCTGGGTGACTGTCTGCTCGAACAGATCGAGCGTCGTAACGTTCGTGATCAGCGTCTGCGAGATCCGGCACTCGAGGCCGTAGTAGGAGAAGGATACGCTTGTGCTCATGTTGAGCTTCTGACGGTCGGAAACCGCGTTCTGACCGATCCATGTCGCGACCGGAATCAGAGAAGAAATCGGAACCTGAACGCCGCCTTGGATGTTCATCTTACGGACGCGGTTGTATACCTGCCCGTTGACTGTCATCTTCCGGATGACTTCATTCAGAATCGTCGTCGGGATGACCGCCGCTGCATCCGTCGTCGTAGTAGTAGCATCCGCCCGTTTCTCGAGCTTCAGCGGCTCTTGTACGACGCCGTTCTTGGCGTATGCCATGAACGCCTTCCGGTATTCGAGCGTCGAATACGGGTCTTCAGGGTCGGCCTGCCGCTGATTCGCCTGCAGACCGAAGGAAGCGAGCACCGTCGCCAATTGCGCGGCGGAACCGCCGACAACCGGTTGTGCGCCGCGAGCTTCCGAAGGTGGAGTGTTGCCCCCCGGTACCGGATCATCCGGCAGTTCGTCGATTTTGGAGCGCAGCTCCGCAATCTCAGCATTCAGCGCCTCCAATTCGGAATTAATGCCACGGAGCTCCTCGACCGAGTTCGACGTGCCGGCCTTCGTCTTCAACTGATTTCTACGTTCTTCCTTTTGAGCAAGGAGTTTCTTAAGGAAATCTTTCATCGCTGATCATTACCTTTCGTTTATAGGATTTGGCTGCGCAAGCGCAGAATTTCAAGCTCGTTTTTCGAACTCCCCAGTTCGGACCGCGCACTCTCCAGTGCGGCGCGGGCGCTCTCCAGCGCCTGCTCGTCACGAGCGTTTATATCAGTCCCGGCATAAGCCGGAAACGATACAGCAGATACTTCAATCACTCTTGCGATGTCCGTCACGCGTCGAAGCGGCAAATCGCTGTCGAGGTTCTCCCATTTCGCGTCCCGGATGACAAAAATAAAGGACATCCCATTGATGTCCTGGCGGGCGACGGACGAGTGAAGCGCCCGAGCCTCGGCATTATTTTCAACGTCGAGCATCCCTTTGACAGAAAGACCTTTGTCGTCGATCGAGAGCTGTAACGTGGAGCTCGCATTGTTATTTCGACTTCTGGCGAGCGGAATATTCTTCAGATTGTGGTTCACCGTTAGAACAACGTCTCTGAAGTCGGTATTCGCGAAAGCACTACGTTCAATCACTTCCTCGAACCAGCCGCCGATGTTGGTCCGTTGGTCGAAGACGGCCGCATGCCCTTGAATTACACCGCCTTCGCTTTCCGCTCGAAGGTCAGGAAAAACGAAGGACCTCATCTCACGGCTCAACAGTTCTGGCAGTTTATTTTTCATCTTCCTTCACCGCCTTTGCAGGTTTCATTTGCAATTGATATTGATTAACCAGGTTTACGTCGATGTAATTCAGCGACTGCGTCCGACGATCCCCGCCCGGCACCGGAGGGTATCCAAGCAATGCCAGCTTCTGGTTGTCGGAGAGGAGTCCCTGCTCGCCGGCCGTCTTCAGCAGGTTTATCTTCGCGTTCGTGCTCAAGTAATTCATGTCCCGCTGATAGAACACAATTTCGTTTCCGACGTCCGCCTCCCGCTCCGTGAAGATGGTCTTTGAGTATGCTTGTCCGTAACGGATGACGATAGGCTCTAGCGTCTTCTCATAGAACGCCTGATACTGGTTGTCATCGTACTCTCCGGTAAGGATCGGCAGAGGCACCCCGTACCAGTTCAAGATCGTGCTCTGCAGGAATGCGAGCGTCTCTTTGTCGACGAAGCGGAGGGATGACTTATCGAACGGTGTAAATTCTCCCTTGATGTCAACCGGTAAAATCCCGGTTTCCCCGGATGCTATCAGTCGCTCGAATCGAGCCCGCTCCGCCCGCTGAGCGTCGTCATCAAGCATAGTGTTGATTTTGACGACAGCTTGCACTGCTGCATTGATCTTCACCGCTCGATCAAGGCCTTGCATGATCGAGTGATTGATTTGCAGTGACTTCAGCAGGGCGGCGTTGTCCGGCTGGCCGTTCGCTCCGCCGCCCATCATCTCATTGAGCGAAAACTTCTTTCGGATATGAATTACGTCAGCGTATCGAAACGTGAAATCAACGCCAGCGGCAAAATGAAAGCGAATAAGCATTTCGCCGGCTAGATCCTGAAGGAATTCGACGCGGGCCGGATCGATCGGGTAGAACCCTCGATAGGTACGACGTTCGACTCCATTTGAAAAATCCGAATCGAAGATGGGAATGATGAATGCGTTGTAATTCATCATTAGCAGCCACGTCTTTTTTTCCAGATACTCGCTGACGGTCATCAGCTGGTTGGGAGCGAACCGGAATAATCGGTTCAAGTTCCCTCGCGGTACATCCTGCCGGTCATCCGTCGTTCGAATATGCCGCGGCTGCAGCTTACTGATCTCCGTTGCGATCACGTCGATGCACTCCTGGACGATATCCGAAGCGTAGATGTTTTGGCCGAACTGGCTGTAGATCGGAAGCGTTCCGTTGAGCATACGGGTATAACTCCCGTCCCGCCGGCCGCCCGCGAAGCCGCGAAGCCAATCCATTAATGCCATACAATCACGCCCCTCTCTTTGAAAGCTCAATAAATTCACTCCGGTTGTCGATGTACACCCGGTAGCAGATGATCATGGTTACGGCGCCGTCGATCTTCTTGTCTTCTTTTCCCTGAATTTTCACAGGCATCTGCTCAAGCTTGCTGTTCACGGCGAGCGAGGTGTTCTCGAGACACCACTTATCGACCGGGTCGTCGTTATACACGATCAGCTTGCTCCGAAGGTCCGCTTCTACGAGCTTCATGGGTTCGCTCATCGGCGCCCAGTCCTGCTTGACGCGAACCATATCGAACCCGGCTTCCTCCATTTCCTTAACCCAGTACTCCGCAGACCAGCGGTCGTATCCGACCTTGTAGGTCTTAATCCCGTAATCCTTGAACATCCGGACGAACCAGGCGGTGACATGCCGGAAGTCGTTCTCGTTTCCATCTGACACGGTAATTCGGTTGAGGCCGATCCATTCGCGGAACTTTGCCAAATCCTCTTTCGACAGCTGCGCGAGCTTAGATTCCGGGATGAAGTAATGCGAGTGTGTATATTTCTTCCCGGCCCGCAGGAACAGCAGGCGCGCACATGCAAGGTCACCGGACTTCGAGAGGTCGACGCCGCCGATCGCGTATGCCCCACGAAACATTTCGAGGTCGAACTTCTCTTCGTTCGCGATCTCCTCTGCCAGCAGCCACGCTGCCGCGTTGTTGGACTTGATATTAAAGTCCTTCGACAACATAAAAACCCGCTCGGCTTTGTCCTTCTGCGCCTTGCGGATTTGGTCCCTGATATATTTCGTTTTCTTGATCGTACCGAGGCTCGGATTCGACTTCTGCCACGTCCGAGGGTCTTGCCAAATCTCCTGCTCGCTGTCTTGCGTATAGAGCCACGGAAGCAGCGTAGCGTCCTCGATATCCTTCGCCAGCACCTGCCGCGCATATTTCAGCTCTTGGTCCAGATAACCGTCGTTCACGAACCCTTCTGTCGTGATGTTGATGAACCAGGGCTCGTCCTTCGTGGACTGCGACTGATCGATCGACTTCGCGATGACGTTCGTCGTCATCTCGTGCGACTCGTCAAGGATCGCGCCGTCGATGTTCCGGCCTTCTTTGTTCCTCGTCTTATCCGAAATTTTGAATATTCGACTCTTGTTCTTCAAGTTGTAGATGCCGCGCAAGTTCTTATGCGTCCGTTTCCCTTTCGAGTCGAATTGCTCGCGCATGTTGTTGATTTCGCCGAATATGAGTTCCGCCTGGCTATCGTCGTTCGATGAACACACGATATCATTGCCCCCGGTGCCGACCATCAACTCCGTCATGCAAAGCCCGGCGCAGAGCGTCGACTTCCCATTCTTTCGAGCGATCAGGAGAATTGCTTTCTTGAAGCGACGCAGCCTCTTCTTCGGCGGCTCCTCTTCGTAGTACTCACGATACCCTTCATCCGTCCACTTGAAGGAATAAAACGCCTCGATGAACGCCTTCTCCCACAATTCCAGAAGAAAAGGCTGCCCATAGAAGGGGCTCTTCGTGTGCCGGCAAAAATTTTCGATAAATTCGATGCGGAAATCAGCATCGGCCGTGTCGTATACGAATGCAGGATTGTCTAAGTCCTCAATTAGATTGTCGAGGAGTTGCTTCATCTCGCCGCCGACGAGAATTTCGCCGCGGTCGATCGCCTGCTTGTACTGGAGAAGGTAGTTAAGCTTCGGCACCGGCTCTTTCTCGCATGAACTTGTCAAATTCATCATCATCCTCGATCACGTTCTTCATGAGTACGCCGTTAAGCGTCTTAATGACGACCGCGTAGGAGTTCACGTTCTTAAGGTACTGCTTCGCTGCCTCAACCTGCCGTTGCAAGCGAGGGTTCGTCGGATGGATCTCGACCATGCCGGTCTTCTCCATTGCCTGCCGCAGCACGTGATTCTCAGCCTTGAGGAAAGCGGCATCCAAGATCAGGCCGTCGACAAGGTCCGCCTTTTCCGGTTCCACTTTTGCGAATACCTCGCGCAACTTCGCGAGTTCTTTCTGGAACGCTTCATTTTTTTCCAAACTATTTTTCACCTCACCGGATTTCAAATTTTTCGGCTCGTGCGAAAAAAGGGTCCCCAGTACGGTTATCAATAACGCTTTATCAGACTAAAGGGTGGGGGGTGGCCCGCGACATTCCCAATCGCTTGGGAATACCCCTATTTCATTAATGCGTGCCCATTTTTCGAGGCCCAAGCATTGTACTCTCTCATTGATAGTTCCATGCGACGCTCATGAAGAATAAGTTGTTCTCTATTGGACTGAGCCATTGCTTCATGAAACTTAATGGTGCCTTCGATTTGCATCCCAAGAAGCTTATGTTCATTAAACCAATGCTGCATCTGCTCTGCATAAAGCAGGTTCTCCTTGCAATCGTTGCAAGTAACACCGTCTTTTACAGGCCCTTTCCCTTCCCATGCTTTGTTGCACATTGTACAAAGAAATTTCGCCACTAATGTCACCTACTCCCGATATTGTTCGAACCACTTCTCAATGTATCCACGCCATTCATCCTTGCGGTACCGCCGATCCTCATCAGTTTCCAACCGCTGAAGGCAATCCTCTTTAGTGGACGCACAGAACACCAACTCTGCCCCCAGTTCGCTGGCCAACCATTCGCGCTTGTGACGGTCTGCATATCCGCCAATAATCCATGCATTATTCCATTTTCCAAAGCGCGTCTTAATGTTGTCTATCAAATGATTATGAACAGCCGTTACATTTCCAAGGAGATTGTCCGGTTTGTCATAAAACGGAAGACCTGAGACTGCTTCATATAATCGGTCCATATCAACAATCAGGTCACCACGACTCGCTTGCTGTTTTACCAGCTCCTGCTTCCCCGACAACGGTGGACCATAAACGATATATACTGCCTTCTTAGCTCTGTAACCAAAACGACTATGCTCCTCGTTATGGCACTCGCTACATATCAATTCCACAAGGTCCGGGTTTAAGCTGATGGTTTGATCGTGCACATTCTCCGGCGTTAACTCTATTTTGTGGTGGCCAATGATGTCGATCGACCGTGGAATTAGCTTCCTGCACCTTTGGCACCGGTTACCCCGTTCAGCGATAAGTCCTAATCGGAAGTTTCTCCATGGCTTAGATGCATAGAAGGATTGCAATACTGCGTATCGCGCCAAGCATCACCACTCCTTTGCCGCAAGTGCCTTGTTCTCAAGCCGCAGCTTTTCGATGCGCAGTCGCGCTTCCTCTTCTGAGAGCTCCTTCATGCTGAGTTTCTGTTTCAGATCGATAAGCTTAGCCTTTTTGTCCTGGACACGAGTCAACGCATCCTCAATGTTCAGAATGCGTTCAAGAACCGGGTGCTTTTTGGTCTTCCGCTCGACCTCCATCATGACCGGTTCGATCACCGGAACCATTGTAAGGTTGCCCTCAGCGTCAAACTCCGGAATATCCCCACGTTTCCGATGTCGGAATGGCTCGCTTGTCGTTTGGACCGACTCGCCGTCCCATCCATCTAGAATCTTGTTCCGAAGCTGCAGCATGCGGCGCTCGCGGATCTCCAGCAGCCGGATTTCATTGTTGATCTGGCCGATCGGGTCTGTATCAACTTCGAAGAGTAGCATTCGTTCGACCCACTCCAACGAATCCTCCCAAATAACTGCGTAGCTCCCATTCTTGAAGGCATTCTTGTTTCCCTTAGGAGCTCCCTTGCCTTTCGCATTCTTGTTTCCTTTCGGTGCCCCTGGCTTTCGAGGACCCTCAGGAAGCTCGTCCCACTTATCTAAACACTTCCATTTTCGAACCATCGCACTAGAGACGTTCAGCGCCCTTCCAATGGCTGCTGGGGTTAAAGTACGCTTACTATCTAACCAGAGCTTCAGGGCCTTCTTTCGAAGTGGACTGCGCTCTCTCGACATGCATTTCACCCACCTCCACGATAATTGTTTGTTCGGAACGCTTTTTAGACTTTGGAACGCTCATCGACTCCGGTTTTGCCTCTGAAATTCGCCTCGTTTTTGTCCCCGATTCCCCTAAAATATGGGTCTAGAGTGAACCACAACATATATTCTGTTGCACTCGTGGAAACAGGAAAATAATTGTCATTTCTAGGGCAGTTTTCGCTTTCAGAAAACGAGTGCGAAAGAGCACCTTTTTATGGGTAACTCAGTTCCAAAATTGCGGCATCCATCATGTCTTGAGTGAACCCAATATAGCGTAATGTGGTGGTTTCTTGGTCGTGATTGAACATGTCCATTAGTAACGCTAGGTTTCGCGGGTCCTGCCTGTACAGATGGTATCCCCATGTCTTTCTCATGGTGTGAGTCCCTATCTCTGTCAGACCAAAATGCCGAGCTGCCTGGTTTAACATTTTGTAAGCTGTGCTTCGGTCAATCGGTTGACTTCTGAGCTTGGACTTCTTTTTCGCTTGGCGGCTAGGGAACAAAAAGTCGCTATCGTTCATCTTGGCAATGTACTTGTCGAGGTCTGCTCGGATCGCAGGATGAATAATAAACTTCTTTTCTTTCTTCGTTTTCTTTTCCCGTATGTAGACATGGGTTCCGCGAACCATACCTGCTCGCAGCTGCCGTAGATCAGACACCCGAAGGCCACTGTATATACCAAATGTGAAAAAGAGATAATTCCGAAGACTACGGACTTTTAAGTAATTTTTAAGCCCTTCAATGATGTTTGGATCTCTAATCGGCTGAACGAAGTTCATACAGTATTCCACTCCGTCAAAATAACCCGATCTTTATGAATGGCTCCCCATGCCATTGCTTTTGGGATGTCTAAGTCTGACCTTCCATAGCAGGTAACAAAGATCAATTCTTGTTCCTTTACCTGGATGATCCACCAAACCCCCGCTAAGTGAAGGTACTGCTTTTGCTTCGAATAGTCCCGTTCTCGAAGTTGAGATTGACACAAGTCTTGCAACTCTTGCCGACCAATCTTTTCTACTCGATCGCAGTACATTTCGTAAGCATGATCTGTCAGCTGGACACTAAGATGTGCATGATCCATATTCTCCCTTCCCCCTAATAATGACGATTGCTATTCCCTCCCGCTGGTGCTTTCTTCTACATGAAAAAAGGCCGCTCATTAAGAGCGACCCTTCCTCAACCCGTTACCTTATTTGATAAGCAACGGAAACTGTCAGCCTTCAAGAAGGCGGATCACTTTCCATTGTTTATCGATTAATCGTCGATTCCTCGTACCGCACCATCGCAATACTGCTAAGGTTGTTGGTGCTTACCCTTTTTCAGGCCCTCCGTGGGACCATGGGCAACCTACAGCGCGGCCGAGTGCCTACTTGTGATAAGGGTACAGTAGACATTACCCGAGCAAATATTTCCATCTGCTCCATGCGTCTACTGTACCGCTCATTCACTTTCGTTTGAGTTCCACCTTTGTTCCGTATTACTCCCGTTTTTTTCATGTACTAAGTTGTCCACAGAACAAAAGCGTTTCTGCCAGAGTCTTGAGTCCGCTGTTTAACCTTCGATCTACAGCGCTCTTACTCCATCCCCGGTTCGAAAAGTACTGGATCGTAGCCGTGTACACATTCCCCTGTATATACCGGTATTCGATGACCCTTTTTACTTCCTCATCGAGAATGATCGAAACTGACCTTTCGATATCGCTGAGAATTGCCTTTAGCTCATCAGTAGCTTTATCGGGGAAAGACTCGACCTTTGCCTTAGCCTCCCTATATTGCTCCATATAAGCTTTCGTTTTTTCTATTTCATGTTCTGATGCTTCCGGAAACAACCCCAGTTGCTCCGCGTTCCCCATTCCCCTCACCATTCCCCTGTGTTAAAATAGGTGAGAGAACATTTGTTTCCCCCGCGCTCCGCCAAGAGTAAATGCGGGGGACTTTTTTATTTCCTACTTGTAACCATTTTGCCTCGCCAATTTGCGCAAATTTCTCTCGTTAAGCAATTTCAGAGTTTCCACCAGGAAACCTCGACGAACTAAAAATAATTCTACAGGTCCGAGTTTTACGATTGGTTCGTACATTTGGTACTCCTCCCATGTTCTTCATTATTCAGTCCGGCATCTCATCCCATGTACGGCCGTCAAGCTCTCGGCCTGCCCTTTTCTTGCCGAGACGCGACATCCATGCGCCGCCCCTTTCCCGCCAATCATGTTCAACACCTCCACCGTGTTTCCCGTGGCCAGCTCCGAGTGTTTCACCATCTGGAGCGAGAATCCAATCGTGTCCGCAAAACTTGCTTTTATCCTCATTAGTGCGATCTAACCATTCACCCCACTGCTTGAAGAAGAAAGACACGCCAGCTGATTGGCACTGATCCCTTAGCGATCTTGCCCAATCCGGATGCATTGGGCGTGCTCCCGGTCCGCTCTCGCCACCAGCGATGACCCAGTTGATGAGAGGTGTGGTCCAATCTCGGGATGACTTCCATCCCAAATGAACACGGATATCGAGCGGCCCAAGCAAAGGTTCGCAGGAGAGAAAGCGGATGGCCGCCTGCGTTTTGTTGAGCAGATGAACACGCGCATCCGCCGCATCCTGGTTCTCCACGCTTACGCCGAGCCAGACGTTCGGGAGGAATGGTACATCTCCTTCTCGATGTTCTCCTTTGATTATTAAGGCGAAAAATGGACGAGCCGGTGTGCCGAGATCACGCCAGTACCTACCTGACAACATCTCCATCATTCGCTGCGGCCGTTTCGTGAGGATCTGGTACGTATGCTGCGGGCTTTGGGCCATAATCTCAAATACGCTCCAGATGAAGTGATCGGGCACCTTTGGGTGGAACAGGTCGCTCATGCTGTTCACGAATATTCGCCTCGGTCGCTTCCATCTCAGCGGTTCAATAAGCTTGTCTGGGCGAAGCGTGATGTCGAACCCATTCTCAAAATAATGCCCCGGAGTACCCCGCCACCGCTCCGCGAATTTCAAAGCGTAGCAGTTTCGGCAGCCTTCGCTTACCTTCGAGCATCCCGTTACCGGGTTCCATGTGGCATCTGTCCATTCGATCTTGCTTTTATCGCTCATCCCTTCCCCCTCCTCTCGCGTACTTCAATATTCATTTTGATAAAAAAAGCTAATCCCCAATAATCCTTCCAAACTGCACCCGGTCCAGGTCGTTGACCTCGGCCGGACTTACCACGTAAGCCCGACCACTGATAATAACAATTTGCTCCTCTCCAACTCTTAGCTTCTTAAGGTCAGATACTAAATTCTCGTAATTTTGGGCGTTTTGACTGACTTTGTTTAACATGTATCCTCCGTATTTTATTTCAGACGGCTTCAGCTGCATCTGCCTCAGCTACTGCCTCCACTGCCAAGTGATTGTTACTACGCCTGTTCTCCCTTTCGCTTTCACAAACCAATGCCAGTTTCCGACCGTATTCTTGTATCTCCGAACCGATAGGGCATTCCTTTAAACAATAAGCGTCGGCCCTAGGGAAAGAACCACGTTGAATTCGTTCCTTGCACCCCTTGCAGTTCCCATCCACTAATCGATCAATCTGGTGTAAAACTTCAAGCCGATTCATCGTGCTGCTCGCCTTGATACCCAAGCAAAACCCCTCCCCTTCATTCCTGGGTCCTCAATCAAGTAGGAACTTCCTCTAGGCAAGTGCTCGCCTGTCTTTATCCATAACCTTCCGTAATCTGTATCAATGTACCGATATTCGGCCAATTTCGAGAGAGGGCTTACCATCAGTTTGATTCGGTCAATAGAACGACCTGCCTTAACTATCGGCTTCAACGCGTTGTTTATCATCTGCAGCGCTTTTGATTCCGCCTGAATCGTCATCATGAGATTTATAGCCTCTCGCCCATTTTATTCATCAACCCAACAACAGCCTTTTTGTACTTCTCGTGCTCTTCAGGAGTAGCCGTTTTGATTTCATCAAGGGCTCCCAACAAATCTTGGAAACCTTTCACCAGCGATTCAAAGCAGTAAGTGAATTTGATCACCGGTTTGTTGTTCTGCTTAGCTACCTTCTCTCTAAGCTCGTTCAACTCTTTTTCAATTTCATCAGGGACTTTCTCGATTACGGTTGTCGCCGGCACATCAATGGGCTTTTTGTTGAGTTCATCCTCGAGTTCCTTAACCGTTTTTTGAAGCTGCGCAAGATCCTTGCCCGATTTATCAAGTTCCTTCTTCAGACGATTTACCTCTTCGCCGTCACCGGAAGTTTCAGCTTCTTCAAGGTCGCGTTCTAATCGCCGAACGCGTTCTTCATCGGATAAACTCTTCTTTTGTAAAGCCTCATAATTTTGTTCAATTTTTTGCCGCTCTTGGCGTTCTATTTCCGCTTTCTCTTTTTCTTCCTTCAGCTGCTTTTCAAGTATTTGTTTCTCCTTGATCGCTTGCTGCAGCTCCCTTGTCGACATGCTCTCTACATCGTGCTCTTCCACGAATTTTTCTCGCTCATGAGCCGGAATTCCGAGAAGTGCCACCGCTTGTGTGTAGCTCAAATTGCCAAGCGCTTGTGAATTTGTGGCATCGCCGAAGAGTGACATCTGGTCGTTCCCGTACTCCTGATAAATTTTCATAAGGTTGTTCGCGGTACTTTGAGAATAATCAACCGTTTCCTCAAGCCAATTCCCCCATTCGCCATGTGGTACCATCGCCTTTGCTTCTACCAACCGGCGGCCAATCTCAATGCTAGCCTGCAAGAGGATCGATCTTGTTTGGTCCTTTATGGAATTAATCTCAGCTGCAATGACAATAGGCGTTCTCGTCGTTAGTGCGTTCATACAGCAACCTCCTGTTTTTCGGTGGGTTTACCTTTCGATTTCTTCTCCAGTTTTTCTTTCTTAAAGGCTTCAACGAAAACACTAACCTCATTGGTCATATTGCAGTTCTTCCGTCCCCTACACTGTGTAACCACGCCTTTTTGTACTTCCATTGTGTAGAATGGCTTGTCCGGTTCGGCGATTTTTCTAACGAAAAGTAAGTCTGTCTTCCCCTTCGCGTAATCCTCCGAATATCTACCAACACAGTGCTCAAGCTTTTTGCCTTCATCGATCAGCTCGGTTGCATCATAAGCCGGTCGGATAAATAAATCTCCATGCTCAAAAGAATATTTTTTGCTTAGAAGCTCATTTCGCTTTCTGATTTTTGCATTAAGCAATTCATCTGCTTTGTCATTTACCTGTTTTAAGGTATGCTGGTGGGCTTCGTGTAACTTGCTCGGAAAAAGAATGCGTTCACTTCCTAAATCCAGTTCAAGCTTCACGCAATCCCGTTGATAATCTCGCCATGTTCTCGCGACAACCTCTTTATCATGTGGACGACCTTGTTCTATTCCTTTCAAGTACTGCTTCTCGATATAGTTAACCGCTCGCCGCAGAGAGGTATACTTTAACGCTGCTTTTAAATCTTCGAAACAAGCACCAAAATTCTTTGCGACGTCCTGCAGCTCCACTAAGCTGTATTTTGACTTATCCTTTGCAACAATTTGCTGTAGACGAAGTGTAAGAGGATGAAGCTCACCTTTGAATTCACGAATCTCCCTGATCCGTTGGGCATCCAATCTCAGTACTTCTTGAGCCTTTACCCCTTTCCAATTGATCGCACCATAGGTTGGACTGCTGCCGCTTAGCTTTGCAGTGACAAAATAACGCATACCGGCCTTTGTTAAGAATTCAACGCATGGAGACTTAGTAAAGAGATCGAAGAATTTGACCATATCTTTGTCTACCCAGGTGTAGTAGGGGGTGTAGTACTCCCATGTGCTGTACTGATATGGCGTCCCTTCGACTGCAGACTTTACGCTTTCGAGAGAGCAGGTCTTATTGAAAATACTTGGATAATCGACAAATCCGGATCGCACTCTATCACTTTTTACCCATCCGCCGTTAAAAGTGGATAACCAATACATTTCACTGTTACCTGGTTCAAACAAATATAGATTCTCCGGGCGGTAGTCTGTCTCAACTTTGTAGTAGTCGCCACGATAATCACGTTTAACATACATTCCTCTAGCGACGATCGCTTGTGGATTAACAACAGATTTTTCGTAATAGACAATATATGCTGCGTCGTACAAATGCTTTCGGCTCATCCCACTGGCTTTTACGACGCATTCAGATCCGCATTTTGTGCAGGTCGCTTTACGTCCTGGTTTCAAATACTCGTCTGTCGCATACTCCTTCTGGCAGTGTGTGCAGTAACCAAACTGAAAGTTTTGGAATCGTCTCGTGAAAATATAACGGCTATTTGAAAGAACCTCGTTTGTGACGTAATCTGCGATTTCTTGACTAATTCCCTGTGGAAAGTGTGCATAGAATCTGGCAAACTGTTCATCTTTTATTGTTACTGGGGCCATAGGTCATCCCACCGATCACAAGAAATCGTCAAGTTTGACATCAAAGTCCGTACCGGATGAGGTAGGTGCCGGAGTTGATGCCGTTGTTGTCGGAGCCACTACCGCTTTTCCCTCACCATTAATCCCAAAATACTTAAGCACCACTGCAAATCCTTCAGCGTCTGTTAGAACAGCGCAGTTCCCGACTTTCTTCTTCTCAGCAACCTTACGCATTTCATCCAAGCTTTTTGCGATCGTTTTTTCTGCATTCAGCACCTTTTCTGCATCCTGCGGATTTGCTTCAAGATGTTTAATTAAAAATTGACCGACTACCAGCACATACGGATTGTTCTTGGTCGCCTTCATTTCGTCGTTTATTTTTGCGATTGCATCTGCCATTTGGCTTTTCCTCCCTGTTCTTTTTGGTGTGTCATATTCTGTGTTCCATACGATTTGAAAACCGTCATCACGGTCTTCCAATGGCTCCTCTCCGTACCGAGAGCTGCTCATGAACTGCACTCCTTACGCGAGCTGCCTCCACTCCTCTGGAAGGTCATGCTTGTCCACTATGATCTCAACTTGATTCAATAACCTGATTACTTCTTCACGATAAACACCGAGCGCATTGGCTTTGAACGATTCAAACTCCTTTTCGTCCGTCCAGCCACCTGGAAGGTAACAAAACCTTAGTCCTACTCGATCGGGTTTGAGCGTCGCGCCCATTGCTCTCATCGTCCAAAGGCGGGACCCCAAATCGATTGATTTGTCACGGTCCGGAACGACACGGTGTACCATTAGCAACGCGCAGCGCCACCGCTTAGAATCGGATTCTTCCGGACGTGGGTCAGAAAGCAAATACCCGTAATCCACCATTCCTAACCACCACTCAGCTTTTTGGCTTTTTCCCTGATCCGTTCTAAATCTTCCTCAGAGGCCGACTTCTTTTCAGTTTGGCGGCTGGTTACTGGGATGACAGGACGCTGGTTAGAATTTCGCGGTGGATATCTACTTCTACCGGCACCCGTTGGGGCTGTTGCCTTTTTTCGTTGCTTTGCCTGCTCACGTGTCTTGATTCCTTGCCCACTCCAGCTCTGTTCAACTTCACCTAGATACCGCAGAGACGGTTTTTGCGCTGATTCTCCCATCTCTAGCAATAACTCAATGATGTAAGCCTCACTCTCACCGCGCTTTAGAAGTTTTGAATAAAAATCTCCATACATCGGAGAAATAATCGCGGTTCCGATCACCTTCGTATGAGCCTCGTTTATCGTTTTGTACTCTGGATGTGCCGGTTCTCGGACACCGTCATCTTCGATAATCGGTTCGATTGGCTCAATTAACTCGATTCCTTCGCTCGTAGGCGCTGTTGCAGTAGTTGGTTTTTCTGAAGGCGAAGGAGAAGGCGAAAGAGAAGGAGAAGGTGTGTTTTTTCGCGCTTCTTCGTGCAAATGCTCGCCACTCGCATCATCTGCGCGCAGTTGCGCGCAACTTGCAGGAGCAGGAAGCTTTGATTCGTCTTTTTCGCGTTTAGAACCGCGTATATGCGTTTGGTATTTCCACCATTTCTCTGGAGGAATAGCCATATATTTCTTCCCGTCAATCTCGTACAAAATTATTAGGCCGTGGTTTCCGTATAACTGAAGTGATTCGTCAATAATCTCCGGCGTGACTGTCTCTATCATCGGGAAAATGCTTGCTTTTAACCGCTTTGACGATGCAACTGCCCGACCCCAATCATCGAAGCTGGTGAGAATCCATGGCCAGATCAAGGCCGCTTGAGGAGATTGTTCAGATAGTTCGATTAAGCGTTCATCATTGCTCATATCGCTGCTAACGAATACTTTTCTGGCCATTTCTTTTTCACCCTTTCTCCACTGAATGTGGTAAAATAAACGCAAAGAGACTTGTTCGAAGACGAGTTCTTAGCGACGTCCGGCCTGCCCGCCGGGCGTTTTTCATTTCTATATCCGCAAAACGGATCATTCTTTGCAAATGCGCAACCATATCCTCGCGCTTGCTCTCATCGATTTTTTCCGGATTATTCAAAATCCACTTAAGGTTATGCCTCGCATGTTTTGCAGCTTCCAGAGCGTCCGCGATCAGCTTGTCCCTTGACATTTTTTATCCCCCTACTCCAGTAACTTGTAGAATCTGTTGTGCAATCGTTACGAAATCTACTCCGCTAGCAATTGAGAAAAGTATGTCTTTAGAGTTTGTAAGGTCTAAAACCCGAAAAAACGTTTCCGCATCTACGGTCTTTTTGTTCTTCTCGAATTTGCTTATGCAGCTCCGCGATCTGTTGAGCATCTCGGCTAGCTTTTCCTGGCTAAATCCTGCACGTGTTCGACATGCGTTAATTAAAGTCCCGAATTCCATCATCAACAAAAGTCTCAAAACACTACCCACCCTCCCTTCGTTCCAAATCGGAACAGACAAGGGCATTCTGATGCCTTACTATGTATGTAGATGCTCTGTTGTGCCCTTAATTCCCCTATCCCCTAAATGGCCCGCATCCCCTAGCGGGCCCCCCCTTACTCCAAGCTGATACCAAATTCTTGTGCGAATCGCATTCCAATAAGAACACGAAGCCCAGGTTTGAAACGATACCGGTCCAACTCCTTATCAGCTGCCTTACTGCCCTTTTCAGTCAACCACCAGTTCTGACCGTCGTAAGCGATTAATCCCTCTTCCACAAGCTGTTGATGAACCGGATCGCCCGTATACTCTTTCGCGCTTGCCTGTTTTGGCATTTATACCATTCCTTTTTATTTGGGTTATTTTTACTTCTTCTTTTGTTAAAATGAAAGTTGTCCAGACTTTTCATTACGAAAGAAGGAGGTGAGATTAAATGCATAAATCAGTCGATGTAAAGAAAATTGCCAATCAACTAAAGGATGAGTTTGATGCTAAGCTGAAAGAAGACTATCAAAAGCTTAAACTACAAGCTAAAGAGGAAAATGTTCAGTCCACTGAAGCCTTGATGCTGGATATGATGTTTCTTTTAAGAAACTCTACTGAGAACTTTTTGGTAAACGTTATTCAGAAGGCTTTTGATGAGCTGCAAAATCAGAACGAGAAGCCTGAATAAATACCTTTTCCATGGCAGCCGTCGTTTCTGCGGCGGCTTCTTTAAATACCTTTTGCAACTCCTCCCTCACGATTTCACGGACTCGCTGTTCATCTAATCTCATATTTCTTTCACCACCTTTCTAGCGAATCGCTTGAAAGTTTAATAGAATATTTTTGGCCAAAGAAAATCCGGGCTTTGGCCCAGCTTTTCATTTTTTTACTCTGTTACTTTTATCCGAAGTCGACCTTCGTATTCGTCCAGCTTGTCGTTCCAAAGCTTGATAAGTTGCATTATATTTTCACGGCCATTATCGTTTGTGCCGACGTACAGCGATGGAATCCAACCGCCGTACATGTCGTTCTCATCGTCTGGATCGTCCGGTGCAATCTTCTTTCGGCACTCCTCGCAAAAGCTGTTATGGTCAATTCCCAGATTAATGAACTACCTCAAACAGCTTGAACTTTCGGAAACAGTTCCCACAGTCACTACGACCTGCTATTCGTTTGAGCATTCAATTGCCACCTCATCACTTTCATCCACTTCGATCCGTTGATTTCTTTCTAACCGGCCAACATAGTCGTTGGTCAGTGCTTTCACGGCTGCAAGAGGCAGGTGGAACGTAAACAACTCTGATTCGAAGTCCTTATTGCCTCGAACGTACTTGGTAAAGTCGACGAAAGAACCTTTGCAGAAATACGAATCGTGATTAAACATAATGACAGTTCTGAATTGGCTTGAACGCATTACCTGCACATGGTCAAAAACGAACTTCTCACGATAATCATTTTTGAAAAAGTGATTGATATGCTGGTCGAGCTTCTTATGGACGGTTTTACCTAGCCCTTGGTATTTAAGCATTAGACATTCACCCCTCGTTCGCGGGCATCGCGTACTATTCGCCATGCAATTTTATAAAGCTCACTTACTCGTCTTTCGATCTCTTCTGGATCGCGAGCGATGAAGTTATCGGCGATATGAATCGTCGTGTTACCGAGTTGGTATGTCTCGACGATATTGGGAATGACCTTTTCCTTTTTTCTTTTCACAGAGACATCACCTCTTGGTGTATGTCTATGCGGTGAGGCAGCGTGGACAACCATTGAAATTGAACAACCTCCTTTGCTTCTGCCATTTGCCTACCCGTTCGTTTTAATCGCCTTTTGGATTTCCTCCCTAAGGATTTCGCGAAAACGTTCCTCGTCGTAATCCCTTCTCCAATCCATAAGTGTCCCGATATGGAGGTTCAGTTGCCGATGAAGGTCAGCCAAATCTTTTGGTTCCAAGGTATCGGTTCTGCTCCGGATGTACTCATCCAGCGAAGAAATATTCCTTTCCAGCAGTGTCCCGATATTGATTGTTCCATTTGGCATGCTTTCGCCTCCCCTAAGCCGATGTTGTTGTTTCCTTGCCATTTGGTAACGAATCGTTACCAATTTTGGCAAAAAAAATTGTCCAATTAAACTCCAATATTTCTCCAAGTCGTTTCGCGACCTTAACACTTGGAAGACGTTTTCCGCTTTCGATCATGCTGTAATACGGGCGTTTAATTTCGGCCAAATCTGCTACTTGCTCTTGGGTAAGATCTTTTGTATTTCTCAAATTAATTAGCCAGTTTTGCTCGGTTGTCATCCGTAAACACTCACCACCTTAATGTAGCATTTCGTTACCTCACAATTTGATTATATGTATCAATTTGTTACTAGTCAAGTGTTTGAGTATCACTACGTTACATTTATTTTTATGTAACAATTAGTTACTATTATTTTATAACTAAATTAAACTAATAATTGCGGGTGATAGTAGCATGCTTCGAACGGATCGTCTCACCCAGCTGAGGAATGAAAGAAAAAAAACACACCAAGATATGGCTGACATGTTGGGGATTACAAGACCGGCGTATACGGCCTATGAGAGTGGTTCGCGAAAACCGGATTCAAAAACTCTTTTGAAACTTGCTGATTTTTTTGATGTCTACGTCGACTATTTACTCGGCAGGACAGACCAGCGAAAACCTCCTTCAATAAACGAGCCAGAGGTGCAGTTTATCATGAGAGCAAAGGAAGATCTCTCGCCTAAAGCCTTTAAAAAATTTATGAAGCTCGCGGAACAGGCAAAAAAGTCATTTGAGGATGAGGAAGAAGACATCTAGGGGCGATCAAATTTTGCATATGTTTAAACTCACTCGCCCTCGGTTCATGTTCGCGAACAGAGCTGCACAAGCAGTATTGAGGGAATTAAAAAATCCTCATCCCCCTATTCCAATAGAAAACTTCATTAAAGCAAGGAATTGGGAGATCCATCTGGACGAACTGTATGGACCTGATGGCTTCATGATAAAAGTGTCCAATAAAAGAAGGTCGAAGTTTTATATCTACCTCGCAACGGATGCGGATTTGGACTCGACATATAGAGAAGAAACGCTTCAGAGAAGGCAATACTTTACCTTAGCTCATGAGCTAGGCCATATCTTACTGCACGGAAGTCAAATTCTAAACAGTCATGAGGATATGATGCGAATTCCGGATGACGTTGCAGGAATCATGGAAGTAGAAGCACATTGGTTTGCAAGTCGTGTCTTGATGCCTAACTACGTATTTCGAAATCTTTCAGATCTCATCCCCGAGCAGTTGGCGGATAAGTGCAACGTAAACTTCACAGCTGCATCGAAGCGATTAGAAAAACTAGAACCGGATATACGAAGAAGTTTAATGACAGGCATTCGTCTTGATAAATGGCCGAAATCATATGCTAATACCGAAATGGCATCTCAACCTCGAGGGTACTATTCCGAACGATGGGAATCTTTAGAGGAAGCTATTGATTCCAGTTACTTACTTTACATATGTACGGCATGCGGACTTTTACATAATGAAAGACTAATATCAGGATCTGGCTGCGAGGAATGTGGCAGCAGGCTTCTAAATTTTGACGGTGTGTATAAGCAAATCCCCCAACCGATGGGGATTTCTAAAGAGGTAGGCAAAATTGCTTATCAAAATTATTAAGTGGGCAGTCATCGGTATTCTATGTATTGTTTTTTGGCCGATTGCAATTATCGTTATTCCACTTGTATTAGCTTGGAGAGTGTACCGGAAGAAGAAATCTTCACGCATCACTACCAATGAAGACTTACGCTCTTACGTAGACAATGATGAGTACAGGCAATTTCAATTAAACGTTGCAGGTATAACACATAAAAATGAAGATGGTTCAAAAAGAGCAGATGTCGCTTTTTCTTGCCATTATGGTCAGAAATTGCTACTTGTTCGAGATCCAGAGAATCCGTATGATTCAAATGCTGTTCAGGTTTTGACTGAATATGGTCAACAATTAGGTTTTATTGATTCGTGGAATGCGAAAGAAATGCAAGCATCGTTAAAAGGAACATCGAGGGTATATGAACGCATCGAGGCAATATTTATTGAGGCTGGAATGTTTCGTCCTGAGGGTGAAAAAAGAGATGTTCCCTTTTGTTCAATTGCCATTCGAAGATATTATAAAAAAGCGGAAACGCAAATAGCCGAATGAGTGCCCCTTCGGGGCTCTTTTCATTGGAGGGGGACAATTATGTTCCAGTTACCTGACGGTGAATATGCAGCTTATCTTAGGAAGTCCAGACTGGATTTAGAAAGAGAAGCCAGGGGCGAGGAAGATACGTACAAAACCCATACGCGTGTGCTCATGGAGCTGTCAAAAAGGTATGGGGTAACCATAACCGAAATTTACCGTGAGAAGCCGGCAACGTCCGGAGAACGGATCTCGGAGCGCCCTGAGATGATCAGATTGCTTGGGGACGTTGAAGATGAACGGTGGACGGGTATCTTGGTCGTCGAGGTTGAGCGTTTAGCCCGTGGCGATACTATGGACCAAGGCATTGTAGCGCAAGCATTCAAGTATTCGAATACACTCATTGTTACGCCTATGCGGATATACGACCCGACTAATCCGGATGATGAAGAGTATTTTGAATTCGGCCTTTTTATGTCGCGGCGAGAATTCAAGACGATCACTCGTAGATTGCAGGGGGGCCGCATTAGCGGAATTAAAGACGGGAGGTTTGTCGGTAACCGGCCGCCATACGGTTATGTTCGAACAAAATTGCCGGGCAAAGGTTTCACGCTGGAACCTCATCCTGAGCAATCACCTATTGTGCAGTTGATCTTCTCGCTTTATACGGACCCCGATCCTAAATCAAGATTGGGTACCGCATTGATTGCACGTTATCTCAATGACAGGAAGATACCCACCCAACGGAACAGTAAATGGATTGTGGCCACTGTTAACGGCGTATTAAGGAACCCCGTTTACGCGGGATACGTCCGCTGGGGTTACCGTCCTACAGTAAAGCGGAAGAACAGCAAGAGCCGGCCGCGAAAGTCGGATGAGCACATTGTTATCGAAAAAGGCAGACATCCGCCTCTTATCGACGATATTACGTTCAAACGTGCGCAAAACATTATGCAGGAGAACAGTCATCCGCCAGCTCCAAAGGGTAAGGTAAGCAATCCATTGGCGGGTCTCATTCGATGCGACATGTGCGGCAGCCCGATGCAGTACCGCCCATATAAACGGACTCCGCGGCCATCTCTTATATGCCAAACACAAGGGTGCCCTAATGTGAGCAGTTACTTTGATATCGTTGAAGAAAAGCTTCTGGAAGGCTTGCAGGTATGGTTGCAATCTTATCGGGACCAGTGGGGAGCCAGGCGGCAACATGAGGAAGAAAACGATCAAACAAAATTAAATGTGCATCAGGAAGTGCTAAAATCTCTCCGTAAGAAGCTCGATGAACTAAACCAGCAGAAGGATGAAATTCATGTCCTCCTTGAGAAAAAAGTGTACACTATCGAGGTGTTCTTAGAGAGGCAGCAAAAGATCGCCCACAGTATGGAGGAAGTAAAAGCCGCGATCGCCGTCACCGAGAAAGAATTGGATACGGAGCAGAAAAGAATCACGGCCAAGGTCGATACAATCCCCCAGCTTGAACACGTCCTTAAGGTGTACCCGGATACGGATGTACCTGCAGAGAAGAATGCCCTTTTGAAATCCGTACTTGAAGGCGCAACATATCGTAAAGAAAAGGGCGGGCGCTGGAGCGGAGCCGAAGATAAGTTTACTTTGATGCTGCAACCAAGGCTCCCAAAATAATCACCTACAACAATGATGTACCGAGGAGTTCGCCCACCTCGAGATGATCGCCACGATGGTCTACAAGCTGACGAAGGATGCTACCCCCGAGATGATGAGGGCGGCGGGACTCGGCGACCACTACGCCAACCACGACAAAGCGCTGTTCTATCAAAATGCCTCCGGCGTTCCGTGGACAGCGACCTATATACAAGCCAAAGGCGATCCAATGGCGGATCTGTACGAGGACATCGCCGCCGAAGAGAAAGCTCGCGCCACCTACCAGTGGCTTATAGATATGACGGATGACGTCGATCTGCAAGACGGGCTGAAATTTCTGAGGGAGAGAGAGGTGATTCACTCTTTACGGTTTAGGGAATGCGTGGAAATACTTAAAGCGGAACAAGAGACGAAGAAAATATTTTAATACTCAAGCGTCGCCTCTCCTATCGGTTCGGAGGGGCGGTCTTGTTTTGTTACGGCATTTTTTCACCTTAATCCATGAATCAATTTTTTTGAATGGCTCGATTCCAATCAACTATACATACTTTATGAAACCCTTCGGACACCGTTGGAATTTCCAGACTTTCGTGCAAATCCATTATAACGGTATCAGAAACCGGTTTATTTCTTAGACTGTTTCTTTTACGGCAAACTTCTATCGGTGTATTTATGTAATAACAAATTTTTTCACAGTTACAGTTCGAATATCTCTTTAAAGCAGCTACTCTTGTTTCTGATTTTACATTTGTAGCATCAAGTATGACATTAATTCCCTTTGTTATATTCCTAAACGCCCTGGTGTACAATTCATGAAATACGATAGGATCATTTTTTTCTTCATAACTGCCGGAAAACAACTCTTCTTTTAATGCATCCGAAGACAGTATTACCGCAGTTTCTTTAGTAGCTAATTCCTTTGCGAATGTAGATTTCCCTGCTCCGGGCAAGCCAACTAACATGATTAACTTTGGCATATCGTTTCTCCTCTTTTTTTTCGATAAATAACCTCCAACTATGATGCCTCCGGCTTTCCATGGACAGCGACCTATATACAAGCCAAAGGCGACCCGATGGCCGACTTATACGAGGACATCGCTGCGGAAGAGAAAGCTCGCGCCACGTACCAGTGGCTTATACATATGACGGATGACGCCGATCTGCAAGACGGGCTGAAATTTCTACGGGAGAGAAAGGTGATTCACTCTTTACGGTTCAGGGAATGCGTGGAAATACTTAAAGCGGAATAAGAGACGAAGAAAATATTTTAATACTCGAGATCGCCCTTCCAATAGGCACGGAAGGGCGATCTTGTTTGGCTTACGGCAAATATCCGCGCTTCTTCAACGTTTCCGAAAGCGGGGAGCCGGCGAGCAGCTTCGCCATGACGGCAATCGTCTGCTCAAGCTCCTGTTTCGTGAACGTCTTCTCAACTTCTTCGTGAAACGTTCCTCCCACAACGGAATGCAGCCGCTTGGAAAGCAGCCTTCCCTTCTCCGTCAGCTGCAGCTTCACGTATCGGCTGTCATTCGGGTCGGGCGTCTTTTGTATCATATCGTCCTTGACCATTCTGTCTACCAACCGCGACGGACTTCCGTTCTCGCAAATAAGAAGCTCCCCAAGCTCCTTAAGAGACAGCGGTTCGCGCTTCTCGAGCACGCCGATTACCTCCGCCTGGGACGGAGTGATTTGCAGCGGAGCGAGCAGCTCCTGCAGCATGCGGGCGCCATGCCTTTCTGCTGCGAGAATAAAATATCGGAATTGTTCCACGGTCAGTTGGTCCATAGCGGTCTCCTTCTTTTAAGGTTATCAGCTTATCGTATGAGGTCTGATAACCGGATCGTGATTCGCAAGAACGGCGGCGCAGTCGCTTCTGGCGCCGAACGCCGCTGCCCAGCGCAGCGATTGGGCGGCTTCCTCCCTGCTCGTCTTTATGCCGGGAAGCAGCGCCTGCTCGAAGGACGCCTTCGCGTAACCGACGTCGCTTGCCAGCAGCACCCAGCCGGAGGCGGTAAGCACGAGCGCGGACAGTTGCCCGCGGCTGTGACCCGGCGTATGTACCAAATATAAAGTACCGTCTTGGAACAAATCAACCCCGCGGCGGTAAGGACCGTGCGGAATGTCGTGCAGCGCGGCCGGCGTAATGTCGACGCCCTCCCACATCGACCTTGTATAGCCGACATCCTTGTGCGCGGCTTTCCACTCGAGCTCGCTCGTTAAGATTTTCTTCGCGCCGGCGACGTGCTTCACCCCGCTGATATGATCGGAATGCATATGGGAGATGACGACGTAATCAAGGTCGGTCGGACGGATTCCCCGCTGGAGAAGCTGCTCTCTGATGCTCTGTCCCTCGGGAAGGGCGCCCTTGAACATGGAGTACGACAGCCGCCCCAGGTGTTTGCGCGGATTGCTCCGCATATCCTCGTGCCAGCCGGTGTCGATCAGCAAGAGTCCTTTCGGATGTTCGATCAGATAGGAGGATACCGGGACCCAGCTCTTCTTGCTCGCCGGACGGAGCCAGCCGGTGAACGGCAGCGGGTGGAGCGTCTTTTCTTCAAATGCGAGCGCCCGGTCTATATACACTTGTCCCGTGTGAAGAACGTGAATGTTTGCTGTTTTCATATGCGTTACCTCTTTTTGTTTTTAATAGATGACATGTCATTTGTTTATAATAGATGACGTGTCATCTATTGTCAATGATGTTATTATGCTCCGACATTAGGTCTTCCCTGCGAGCAACAAACATCATATGATTATGGTAAAAATGGTGCGGCGGAGGTTGCTGTAATGGGAAAAATTTTGATCATTATTTTTCTATTATTTTTATTATCGGGTTGCCGTATCGCTACTGAACCAAATAGGCAGGAACAAGCTCCCGGCACGCCTCCGCCTGCCGTTGATTCGTCCGAGGAACAAGTGCTGCAGGACCCTGCACCCGCGGGATCGTCTGAAGAACACAGCCAAAAGGATGCGGAGGTTGAAGTGAAACTGCGCTGCAATCCGTGCATGAGCTCTCCCGAAGAATGGGGAGAAGAAGAGGATCACGCGCCGGTCGGCACGGAAACGTTCTGGGCGGAGGACAAGCCGAAGAAGCTCGGTCCGGTCGCTTTCGGAACGCTGCCGCATGTCGAGCTTGTGGTCGACCCTCCGTTAACGATAAAGGAGTTTAAGCTGGACGCCGGCTTTCCGGACGTTCCGGAGCAATTGCCCGTATATATGCAAGGCAGCTATCCGAAAGAACATAAACAAATGCTCGGTAAATTTGTCGCAAACCCGAAACGATGGGAGTATCACCCCGCCTACTCGGTCCTGTATGACGTCGGCGTTGAGCCTATTTCCGGGCCGATCGAATCTCCGACTCCGGAAAAAATAGAAGCGAAAGCGATAGAGCTGCTAGGACCGTTATTGATGCCCGACACAAAATTAAAAACAACGATAAACAATCCTGACGGGAGCTGGACTGTGGCTTTCGAGCGCACATTTGACGGCCATGTCATACTTAGCGACCGGGGGGTGTCGGTCGGATTCGACGCGGAGGGCCGCGCGATCAACATCATGATTCGGCGGAAGCCGATCCTGGAGGAAAGCGATTATCCGATTCGAACTCCCGAACAAGCTTATGAACTGTTGAAAAGCGGCGGCTTCAAAATTTTATATGTGGAGGATTTCAAGCCGGCATTGAGCGGCGAGGTGGATCGGTTTACGGTCAAAGAAATTGAAATCGCTTATCACGAGCAGCATCCGACCCAAGCGAGGCTTCCTTTACAGCCTTACTATGTATTTCGCAATGAGGCGGGGCAAGCGTTGTATGTGCCTGCGGTTGCGGATCCTTATGTTTAAGGACGCATATGCATGATGCGAACGAATGTTCTTGCCTGTTAGGCGATTGTAATGATATGATTGTAGTTGTGGAAAAATTTGGACTGCCGGAGGAAAAACAATGGACCACACCGTTCCCGTCGCAAGCTTAACGAACTTGCAGGCAAGACGGTTTCTATTAACCCACCATGGCCTCGGGACGACCCCGTCGTTTGCGGGCAAAGCCGGAGCCATGGATTTTATCCGAAGAGTCGGATGCATCCAATACGATCCGCTGAATATCGTAGGACGCAATCCCGAATTGGTGCTGCAATCCCGCATTCCGAAATTCAAACCTGCGCTGCTGCAGGAGCTGCTATATAAAGACCGGCTGCTGCTCGACGGCATGGACAAAGTCATGTCGATTTACCCGGCCGACGATTGGCCTTATTTTCGCCGTTTCCGGGAGAAAGCCCGCAAATATTACAGCTCGATCGAACCGGTAATGAGCGCGCTCCCTGAAGTTCGCGAAGAGATCGAAGCCCGAGGCCCGCTTTCTTCCGACGACCTGAGCCTCGACCGCATGATCGATTGGGCGTGGGCGCCGACCCGTCTGGCAAGGGCCGTGCTCGAAAGCATGTACTTTTGGGGAGAGCTGGTCGTTCATCATAAGAAAAACAACCAGAAGGTATATGATTTCGCGGTCAACCATTTGCCGGAAAGCCTCCTTGAAGCGGCGGAGCCTAATGTAAGCGAGGACGAATATGTCGATTGGCGCATTCTGCGCCGGATCGGCGGTGTCGGTTTGCTATGGGAAAAAGCGGGCGACGCATGGATCGGCCTTACCGAGGTGAAGGCGAAAGAGCGCCAGGCTTCGTTCCGGCGGTTGAGCGAGCAAGGCCGGATCGTCCGGTTGCAGGTTGAAGGGGTCGGCGCGCCGCTTTACGCCAGAACGGAGGATTGGGACTGTCTGGCGGCATGCGTTGACGATCCGTTCGACACCCCCCGCGCGTCCGTTATTGCTCCGCTGGATAATTTGCTTTGGGACCGGCGCTTGATATCGGCAATTTTCGGATTCGACTATATATGGGAAGTGTACAAGCCGGTTGAGCAGCGCAGCTATGGCTACTATGTCCTCCCGATCCTGTACGGGGACAAATTTGTGGCCCGGTTCGAGCCGGGACGGGATAAGGCAACAGGCGCGCTCGTAATCAAAAATTGGTGGTGGGAGCAAGGGTTGGGGATGAAGCCGACGAAAGCGATGCGAACGGAATTAACCCGGTGTTTCCGCCGATTTTTGGACTTCCTCGGCGCCGATTCGGTGACAATCGATCCCGCGTTGGCCGAACGGGAGTCGATCGCTTTTCTGGGCGGCGGCGATTAGCGGGCGGGTTGTCTACGATTCCTAATGGCTTGATCGCCATTCCTATTGACTGATTGCGGCTCCTATTAGGCTCAGAGCGATTGCCATTCCTTTTGAGTTCGGCAAGATTGCCCCTCCCGATAGACCGGAGGGGCATATCTTGCTTTTGTTTAGATGAGATCGTCAGGCAGGTGTGCGTTTGCTTTTAGGACGCTTTTTACTCTCGGAATTGTGTTTTTAGCTTTAGGGAGGCCTACTAGTCTGTTGAGCAAAAGCCATCGTAAGCAAGCTATCGCTTCGAAAAGCCCCAGCTCCTCCCTCGTCGCAGCAGGCTCATCGCCCGTTAGGAACGCCGACCGATACATGGAGCCGTACCGTTCTCCGGCATAAATTCGAAGTAAGATAACGGACCAGCCAATATCGTACCTCGGATCGCCGAGCTGCCCGTTCGTCCAATCGATGATGGAGTATTGCCCTTCGCCGGTTTCGAGAACGTTGTTAAAGTTATAGTCGCCGTGAATGAAGCGGTTTTGCTTTAGGTTCGCTTGTTTGACAAGACGATGCAAGTTTCGTTCGAGATCCGGGTGTCCGTTTATCCCCAGGTAGAAATAATTAATGAAATCGTACTTTTGGAGCGGAGACGCTTCGAATGCTTCCGGCGGCAACCGATGGATGGCGGTTAATAGCCGGGCTGTCGTCGTAAGTGTGCTTTTACTCAATTTTTGAATCGGCGAGCCCCCGAATTCCATCAACATCACTTGGCTATCGTTCTCATCCAGTCCCCAACCTAACGGCTTCGGGACCGCTATTCCTAAATGGTAGAGCGCCTCAGTCAGCTTGTATTGCCTTCCGACATCCGGCCGGGAATCCTTGTTCCACGTTTTGAGCACATAGCACTGCCCGGTTTCGTCATCGCAAATTTTCGACACTTCGGCTTCCAGACCGCCATTCATAAGGGAAAAGACAAGCCGCCCTTCGCTGATAAGCAGCTTGTCAAGTTGTTCGCTTTTCTCGACCCAGCGAAGCTTGCTGATCATGTTCATATGTTTTCTACTTCCTGCCTAAGAAAAATGGTAAGCTTCTCACTGCCGCGCCGCATGACCGACCGCCTCGTACGGAGCTTTATTCCGCTGCAGCACCACACACCGCCACACTTGCTGCTTCCAACGGAAAATACTTCCGTTGCACATACCGCGGGCCTCGGGGCCTCGGGGAAAAGCGCATGAAGGCGGCACATCAGCATCCTACGCCAACGGCCGCCCGGCCCCACAACGCCGCCCGCCTTACTCGTACAGCTTCTCCAACTCGTCGACAAGGCCGCCGACGTAGGCGACGGCGCGGCGAATCGGCTCCGGCGACGACATGTCCACGCCGGCCAGCTTCATCAGCTCCAGCGGGCTTAACGTGCCTCCCGCCCGCAGCACCTCCAGCCAGCGGTCGACGGCGCTCTGCCCCTCCTCGCGGATGAGCCGCGCCACCTCCGTCGATGCCGTCAACCCGGCCGCGTACGTGTACGGGTACAAACCCTTGTAATAGTGCGGCTGCCGCATCCAAGTGAGCCGCGCGCCTTCGTCGATGTCCACCGCATCGCCCCAAAACCGCTCGAGCAGCTCGCCCTTCTGCTCGTTCAGCACCTTCGCCGTAATCGGCTGATCCCGCTCCGCCAAAGCATACACGCGACGCTGCAGCTCGCCCTCCAGCAAATGCGTCACGAAATTGTGATAATACGTGTTCAGGAACTGCCCGATCACCCAGCGCCTCATCCGCGGCTCCGAAGCGTGAGCCTTCAAGCGGTCGAACAGCATCAGCTCGTTCAACGTCGACGGCGCCTCGATGAAATACAGCGACGGCCGAACGTTGACGTAGCTTTGATGGCGCCCCGCCAAGTAAAAATGCCCCGCATGCCCGAGCTCGTGCGCCAGCGTAAACGCTCCGCGCATCGTATCGGTCCATGTCATGAGAATATACGGGTGCGCACCGTACGGGCTGGAGCAGAACGCCCCCGTCGACTTGCCCACATTATCCATGTAGTCGACCCACCGCTCGGCAAGCGCCGTCCGTACCATGCCGCCGTACTCCGGACCGAACACCTGCAGCGCGTCGGACACCGTCCGCGAAGCCTCCTCGAACGTCGTCGCGGGAGAGAACTCCGGATCGAGCCCGATCTTCAGGTCGCAGAACCGAATGCGCCCGAGCCCGAGCACGCGCTCCTTCAGCTTCGCCAGCCGCCGCATATGCGGGGCCAGCTCCGCCTGAATAATGTCCAGAATGTTGTTGTACATCTGCTTCGTTACCTTCTGCGGCTCCAGCAGCATATCCTCGACCGACTCGTAGCCGCGCACGCGCGACATGACGACCTGCCGCTTCACCTCGGCGGCGTAAACGGTCGCGAACGTATTCTGATACACCCGCAGCGTATCCACGAACGACCGGTTCGCAGCCCTGCGCAGCTCCGTATCCGGCGAAAGCTCATACTTCGTCTCATACAAAGCGAAAGACATCGGAAGCTCCGAACTGCCGCTCTCATCCCGAACCGGAGCGAACGTCATGTCCGTCAGCTTGCTCCGCAAATAGATGGAATACGGCGCCCCGAACACTTCTCCCAGGGCGGCAAGCGTCTGCTCCGTCTCCGGGGAAAGGCGGTGCGCCTTCGTATCGAGCAGCTCCTTCAAGCTGCGCATGTACACGCCGAGCCCCGGCTCCTCCGACGCGAACCGTTCCACCGTGCCGTCCGGCAGCTCCAAAATTTCCGACGCGATAAAAGACAGCGCCGTATTCAGCTGCGTATAAGCGTCGCCCGCCCGCGACGCGTTCACCTGATTGTCCGGATCGGTCCCGTCCGCCGAATTCCGCAGACTCGCATACGTAAACATCCGTACGGCCCGTGCGCGCAGCGCTTCCTCCGCCTGCAGGCAAGCAAGCAGAACGCCCGCGCCTTCGCCCAGTGTCCCCTTGAACGCGGTCACGCCTTTCACATCGGCCAACACCGCCTGCAGCTCCGCCTCCCACGCCTCCTGCGACGGAAACAGATCGTCCAAATTCCAAGTCGCCTCTACCGGCAGCTCCGCCCTCTTTTTTCTCGACATCAACCGCAGCCTCCTCCAAAAATGTCATCCGAACTTCCTATCTCAATTTATTCTAGACTGCGGCGGATACTTCCTTTTTCCCAATACATCTCTCAAACCAAAAAGTGTATCGCAAGCAAAAGATGGAAAAACTATAATAGAATTACTAGATTGCAGGAGGTGACACGCGTGAATTATTTGGCCAAAGCCGCGTTGGTGTGCACGTCGTTTTCGCCGGTTTTGCTGACCTACGCTTTCGTTCTTTGGCTTCGCAAGGCGCCGACGGCGCGAATCGCCGCACTCATCCTCATTGTAGCCGCCCTTATAGCGCTTTGCCTGCTCATTATGAGAACCGCCAAGCAAAGACTGGAAACGATCGCCTTTCCGATCCAAACGGTCAAGACGGCCGACGGAGAAGTACTGGCCTTTCTTCTCGCGTACCTGTTCCCCTTCACCTCGCTCTCGACGGATGTCATCAATGAAACGATGCTTCTGTTCGCGCTGGTCATTATTCTTCTGGTTATATGGGGGACGCAAAGCTTTCATGTCAACCCGATCCTTACTTTACTGGGGTATCACTTTTACGAGGTTTCGACGGAAGGGGGAATTACGTACCTGCTCATTTCGAAACGAACGCTTCGCAACGTCAAATCGATCAACACGATCGTCCACCTTACCGATTATATGGTGCTGGACGCCGAAGAGGAGGGATAATTCATGTTTACGAACGTAAGCTTCTTTGTACTGCTGAAGAACGAGGACGGCGGCGCCTCCGTCAAAAGACTTAAGCTGGAGCGAAAGGCGCAAATCCGACTGACCGACATGTTCATCAAAGCGACGAAAGAGCTGCTGGAGCGCGAACGCATTCCGTTCGACGGCAGCTATAAGCCCGACGAAGGGGAGGCCCATCAAATCGCCGGATTCCCCATCCCGCCGGACGTAACGGCCGCGCTTCGCGAGCCGACCTCCGTCGAGGAGCTGACCGTCGACAACAGCCTGCTGCCGAAAATTAACGCGATATTTACGGGAATCTCCCAGCCCGCGCTCATTTCGTTCCAGAAGTTCGGCGCAAACCAGTACATAACTAGTAAAGGGCTGAGCCTGTTCCACACCAACAATACGTTCGAGCTGCTGGATTCCTTCGGCATCAACATTCCGGAACGGGTGGACTGCGTGTTCTCGCTGGATACGCTGCTGTTCGGCTCCTTCTACACCGCCCGGCAAATATTCGACCTGTCGGCGCATTACCGGGAGGCGACCGATGCGGATGTGGCGGAGTTTGCGGGCAGCCCGCAAGTGCTGGTGGAGGATCCGCGGGCATTTTACGGGCAGGCGGACAGCTGGGTGCGGAGAAAGATCGCCATGATCAAGGATTCCAACTACCTGCAAAAGTACACTCCAAGACAAATTTGCGAAAAGGCTGCCGAATACGGCGTAGAGATCGGTTTTACGGCGGACGGCGGCACGGAGCGGCTCCTGATCCCGCAGGACAAAAAGAAAATGAAAGACACGCTGCGCTTCCTGGATGAAGAAATTTACAAAGGGCCGTTCTCCGATACAACCTATTTGACGAATTCCAAGAAGAGGTACGTATGAACAAAGGCCCAAAATAAAAGTTGGAAAAATTTATCGCAGCGACCCCCTCAAACTTCCTGCCGTCCTTCGAATGATATTGTAAAAAATTACATACTACCCGAAAGGATGGTTTAACATTTATGAAAAAGCAATTCGTAGTCATTTCCGTATTGGCGCTTTCCATAGCAGGAGCGCACTCCGCACTGGCTAAGCCGGTAAAATTCGATGAGCCTAAGACGAATGCAGGATACCAAACCGCGAAAAAGACGGGTCTCGAGAACGCGCTGGACCATGTCAAAAACCCGAAGGCAAGAGAAGCGATCAAACGCGCAATGGAAAGACAGAAGGAACAAAAGCCGGAGGCGAAAACCGACGAGCAAATTGTCGCACTCGATAAAGCCGCTCTCAAGATCGGCTACAGCGGTACGGACAGCGCAGCCGGCGTGACGCAAGCCTTAAACCTCCCGACGAAGGGCAAATACGGCTCCACCATCACTTGGACGTCCAGCAACCCTGCGGTCATCTCCAATGACGGCAAGACGGTCGTCCGCCCGACCGGCGCCGACGCGAAGGTCGTATTGACGGCCACGCTCAAAATGAACGCGGCAACCGCAACGGTCCAGTTCGAAGTGGTTGTGAAGGCGCAGCTGACGGACGCGGCGAAGGTTGCGGCGGATAAGGCGGCGCTTGCGATCGGCTTTAGCGCGGGCGACTCCGCAAGCAGCGTGACTTCCAAGCTGACGCTGCCGACTACCGGAGCGAACGGCTCCACGATTGTTTGGGTGTCGAGCGCGCCGGCCGTCATCTCGAACGACGGCAAGACGGTCAACCGTCCGAGCGCCGCGCAAGGCGACGTTTCGATAACCTTGACGGCGTACATTACGAGCGGCACTGTCACCGACGTGAAGTCGTTCACGGTTGTCGTGAAGAAGCAGCTGACCGATGCGGAAGAGGTCGCAGCCGATAAAGCCGCGCTTGAGATCGGCTACAGCACGGGCGACTCCGCGAGCAGCGTAACCTCGAAGCTGACTTTGCCGACCGCGGGTGCGAACGGCTCGACGATCGTATGGGTATCAAGCGCGCCGACCGTCATCTCGAATGACGGCAAGACGGTCAACCGCCCGAGCGCAACGCAAGGAGACACTACAGTAACGTTGACGGCATTTATCACGAACGGAACGGTCACCGACTCGAAGTCATTCACCGTTGTCGTGAAGCGCCAGCTGACCGACGCGGAGAAGGTCGCTGCCGATAAAGCCGCACTCGAGATCGGCTACAGCACGGGCGACTCGGCCAGCAGTGTGACTTCGAAGCTGACGCTGCCGACTACCGGCGCTAACGGTTCTGCGATCGTTTGGGTATCCAGCGCGCCGACCGTCGTTTCGAACGACGGCAAGACGGTCAACCGTCCGGCTTCGAACCAAAGCGACGCAACGGTAACGCTGACCGCGTACATCACGAGCGGCACAGCTACCGACACGAAGGCGTTCTCGATCGTCGTGAAGCGCCAGCTGACCGACGCGGAGAAGGTCGCAGCCGATAAAGCCGCCCTCGAAATCGGCTTTAGCACGGGCGACTCGGCCAGCAGCGTGACTTCCAAACTGACGCTGCCGACTACCGGCGTGAACGGCTCGACGATCGTATGGTACTCCGGCAATACGGCGGTCATTACGAATGAAGGCCTCGTCGTTCGCCCGGCCGGCGCCGATATGCAGGTGACGCTCAACGCGATTATCGTAGGGCAAACCGCGGTTGAGACGAAGGCGTTCACGGTTACGGTTAAAAAACTCCCTTAAATATAGAAAAGGGCTGACGCGGTTGATGCGCGCAGCCCTTTTTTACATTTTAAGAGATCAGCTTTAAACCGACCGCTGCCGCCAAGATGACGGCGATAAACAGGATCCGCTTCCAATCCTTCGATTCGCCGTAAAAAATCATGCCCATCAGCGCTCCGCCGGATGCGCCGATGCCCGTCCAGATCGCGTATGCGGTCCCCATAGGCAAAGACTCCATGGCGAACGCAAGGAAGAGAAAGCTTGCGCCGAAGCCGAGGATCAGCAGCACGGCAGACAGCCAGCTGCGGTCTTTATGAAGCTTATTAATCATTAACACCCCGAACATTTCGCATAAACCCGCTGCAACTAAGGAAACCCACGCCATTTTTATGCCTCAGCTCCCTCTTGTTGTTTGTCGTTGTCTTTCGTAACGAATTTCAAGCCGATCACTCCGGCGAGCAGCACCGCGATCAGCATAATCTTCGCCGCCTGAAACGGTTGGCCGAAAAATACGATATCCGATATGACCGTCCCCGCCGTTCCCAAACCTACAAACACCGCATAGACCGTCCCGACCGGAAGCTTGCTGCCGGCCGCGATCATTCCGTAAAAGCTGATGACGATGGCAATTGCGGTTCCCGCCCAGCTCCAGAAGTCATCCGCATGCTTCAGGCCGATGACCCAGCAAACCTCAAAAACGGAAGCGACTACGACTTTCAACCAATGTTTATTCATTGTGTTTCCCCCCCTTTGTTTCCAACAAAAAAAGCCCGAGAGAACTGTTGCAGGTTCTCCCAGGCTTTTATCCTTCCGTGGCGCAGCGAAGCGCTGCGAGTTTTCTCTCGGACCAGACCAACCGGAAGCTCGTTGCGGAACCCTAGAAAACATTTTTTATACAATTAATATTTATTATACATACTCCTCTGCTTTATTCAAGATTGCTATACGGAGGTAAAGATTGTATCGTTTTATGCAAAAGGTATTATACTAAGGAGTTCTGCCTGTGAACGACCATTCGATTCGGATCAACGATTTGGAGATGCTGCGGGAAATCGCCGAAACGATCAACCAAGCCTATGAGCTGGAGCCGATGCTGAACAGCGTCCTGAACAAGCTGCTCGAGGTGACGGGACTGACGTCGGGCTGGATCTTTTGGGCGGACAAGACGCCGGAGCAATATACGTTCGCCGCCGATTTGAACCTCCCTCCCGCCCTGCAGCGGAACGGGAAGCAGCCGATGAGAGAGGGAAGCTGCTGGTGCTTGGAAAGGTTCTGGGACGGAAGGCTTCACCATGCGGTGAACATTCTGAACTGCGCGCGGCTGGAAAATGCGGTCCGGTACAAGTGGGGAGATACGAAGGGAATCAGCCACCATGCAACGATCCCGATCCGCTCGGGGGACGATCTGATCGGAATTTTGAACGTCGCCGCTCCCGGCAAGGTCAAATTTACGGAGCAGGAGCTCGCCGTGCTGCAGTCGGTCGCCTACCAGATCGGCACTGCGGCGCATCGGATCCGGCTGTACCGGAAAGAGCGAAAGCGCGCCTATTTATTCGAGAAATTGGGCGGCGTGGCGAGACAGCTCGGCTCCAAGCTGGACGGCCGCAACATCGCCGCCGAAACGGCCGCTGCAGCCGGGCTTGAGCTCGGCTGGGCGTCGGTCGCCGTATATATCAAGGAAGGACGGCGGCTCGTACGCAAAGCGTTGTTTTCCGGCGGCAAGCTGGAGGAGCAGACGGTCTCCCACTCCAGTAAGCAAGCCGGTGCTTTATGGGCCGCATTGACGTCCGGCCGCCCTTCCCCGCTGCCCGCGGGCCGCGATCCGCATCCGGACTGGAGCTCCGGCTTTGCCGCGGCGCTCGGAAGCAAGGGCAAGCCGATCGGAGTCATCGCGGTCGGGAGCGCGACGCCTGACCCGCTTGACGACGTCGACGCCGAGGTACTTGCCGCGCTGGCCGCCCATTTCGCCTCCGCCTATGAGAATGTACGGCTGCACGAGCAGAGCAAGGAAATCGCCAAATGGGAGGAACGGAACCGGATCGCCAGAGATCTGCACGACTCCGTATCCCAGATGCTGTTTTCCCTCAGCCTTCACTCCAAGGGGCTGGAGGCGGCGCTTAAGGATGCGCCGCCCCCGGTGGTGAAAGGCGCGCAGGAAATCAGCCGGTTGTCTAGGGACGCGCTCGCCGAGATGCGCACGATGATCCGCCAGCTCCGCCCCGCGGGGCTTGAGGAAGGGCTGCTGACGGCTCTGCACAGGTACGGGGAAAGCATCGGCGTACGCGTTACGTACAAGACGAACGAAGTCCGGCAAATCCCGGACCGGGTCGAGGAAACGCTGCTGCGCGTCGGCCAAGAGGCGATCAACAACGTGAGCAAGCATTCCGGCACCGATAACGCCGCCGTGACGCTTCATATTTCCGATCGCGACATTCGCATGACGATTGCCGACAAAGGCCGGGGCGTACCGGGCGGCAGCAAGAAAGCCGAAGGCTACGGCATGTCGACGATGAAGGAACGCGCCGAGGCGCTCGGGGGAACGGTAACGGTCAAAAGCCGCACTAATAAAGGGACGATGGTGATTGTGCTTATCCCGATGTCCGCGTCGAGAACGGAGGAATTGTAAATGAACCCAATCAAAGTGCTGCTTGTTGACGATCACGCGATTGTGCGGCAAGGGTTGAGCTTTTTTCTGCAAATGCAGCCCGATGTGCTGGTCGTCGGGGAAGCCGCGAACGGCAAGGAAGCGGTGGACAAGACGAAGGAGCTGCAGCCCGACGTTGTATTGATGGACCTTATCATGCCCGAGATGAACGGCATCGAGGCAACGCGCGAAATTCGGCAGCAGCCGCTGTCCGCGAAGGTCATCGTACTGACGACGTTTGCCGACAAGGATCATGTGCTCCCCGCCATTCAAGCCGGCGCCGGCGGCTATTTGCTGAAGGACACCGATCCGGAGCAAATCGTCGCCGCCATTCGGGGCGTTCATGCGGGCCAGCCGCAGCTGCATCCGGCGGTGGCCGGGCAGCTCATGTCTCACTTGTCGGAGCCCGCTCCGCAGCCCGCCTCCTCTCCCGATCAGCTGACCAAGCGGGAGAAGGAGGTGCTCTGTCTCATCGCCCGGGGCATGAGCAATAAGGAAATCGCCGCCGAATGCGGCGTCGCGGAGAAGACGGTGAAGGTGCACGTCAGCAACGTGCTTTCCAAGCTGGGGGTCGCCGACCGTACCCAAGCCGCTCTATATGCGGTCAAACATGGGTTTGTCGAGCTGTAAATCCGCTTTTCTAAGACTAATTGCTTAGGACGAATTTGGTAGCAGATTAGGGCCCTTTTGCCAATGTGAAACGCTGGTGCCGGCAGTAAGATAAATACAAGAGAGCTACGAACATGAAAAAACAGCTGTGGGCGAAAGGAAGCGTTGCTCATGAATATCGTATTATTGGCGGGAAGCAACCGTAAGAATGCAAGCAGCACAAAGCTGCTGCGATATATGGCTAAAGAGCTTGAAAAGAAAGGCGCACGAGCGGTCGTTATCGATTTATGGGAGAAGCCGGTGCCGCTGTACTCTCCGGACGGAGAGGATCGGCTCGACCGCAATGCGGCGGAGATGATCCGTCTCGTTCAAGAAGCGGACGGCATTGTCCTCGGTACGCCGGAATATCACGGCTCGATCTCGGGCGTGCTGAAGAATGCGCTGGATTATATGGGCGGGCAGCAATTTTCGGGCAAGCCGGTGCTGTCGGCAAGCTCGTCGGGCGGAGCGGTCGGCGTCGCTTCGTTGACGCATCTGCAGGACATCGTGCGCAATCTCCACGGCATCAACTGCCCAGAATGGATTTCGATCGGCGGCGATAACCGGCGCTTTGACGAGAACGGCGCCCCGGCATCGGACACGGTGCGCACCCGCATCAACCGTGCGCTCGATTATTTGCTGTTCATGATGGAACGACTCCGTATCCGGGTCAACGCATAGGGGCGGGAGGCGGTCTGTCATGCGGATTCGGGAAGTTGTTATGTACTCGCACGATTTAGGTTTGTCAAAGGCATTTTATACGGAGCGGCTGGGGCTTTCGGTTTCTCGGGAGACGGCCGGTTCGGTATCCTTCCAGGCTGGTGACGGCCTGTTGACGTTCAGGAAGGCCGACGGCGGTGAGACGCCGTATTATCACTTTGCTTTCCGGATTACGGAGCATAAGTGGGAAGCCGCCTTGGATTGGCTGGAAGGTCGGGGAATCCGAGTCACCGTGTTCAGCGGCGGGCAGCAGGTAGTCCACTCGCGATCGTGGAATTCCCGTTCGTATTATTTTTTCGACTTCACGGGAAATATCGTCGAGCTGATCGCCAGGCACGACATCCCCTCCCCCGGTTCCGATTCCGGCTCCGCTTCGACGGGAGCTCCTTTCGGCCCGGAGGATATAACCGGCATCGGCGAAATCGGCATGCCCGCGGCGAACGCGCCGGAATTGGCGGATAAACTGATGAGGGGCTTCTCCTTGCCGGAGTATCTCGGCGCCGATGAGCTGTTTGTGCCGGTCGGCGATCCATACGGGCTGTTTATCGTTTCGAGCGTTGCCCGCCGGTGGCTCGGGTCGGATAAGCCGTGCGCGGTATATCCGTTGGAGGCGGTAATCGCAGGCCCGGGGAATGTTGAGCTTCGTCCGGACAAATATCCATATGTTATACGGCAAACTGCGCATTGACAGGCGCAGTTTTTTGCATATTTTTTATCTTCCGAGGGAAACACATAAATGGTAGCCAAACCACCCCAAAGGAGATGAAACAACGTGAAGAAAGGTTTAAGCGTCATGCTGCTTACCGCAGTCGCAACTACCGCGATCGCGCTTCCGGCTTCTGCGACCGGCAATAACGCAGGAGTGACCGGAACTCGTTCCGCAACCTACGGCAACATGGGGACGACGGGTACAACGGGGACAACGGGCACGACGGGTACCGGTACATACGGTACCTATGGCACCGATGGAGCCAATGATGCGCGTACGTATGGAACCTACGGCACCGGAGTCGGAACGCGGGACGTCACGACGAACACGAACGGCAACTACAGAAATAACAACTATCGCGCAAGAAACGTAAGAGCCAACGCGGCGAATAACGACAACGACGGCGCAGGCTGGCTCGGATTGCTCGGTTTGTTGGGTCTTGCCGGGTTGATGGGCCGGAACAGAAACCGCAACGAGCAGCGCACGTAATCGATCCGAAGAACCGTACGGAACTTCCGTGCGGTTCTTTTTATATTGGGTCATGTTACGGTTGCCTGCGGCTTAACTGTGCGGCGCAGCAACAATCTTCGGTGCTAACTCGAGGGTATACTCGACCTCAAACCTTAACCCGCTGCAGCCGCAGCGCGTTCATGACGACCGACACCGAGCTGAGCGCCATCGCGGCGCCCGCCACCCACGGCGCCAGCAAACCGACTGCGGCGATCGGGATCCCGATGACGTTATACGCAAGCGCCCAGAACAAGTTCTGTTTAATGTTCGCCATCGTCTTCTTGCTCATGTAGATCGCATCCGGGATGCTGTTCAAATCGCCGCGCATCAGCGTGACGTCCGCAGCCTCCATCGCGACGTCCGTGCCCGTGCCGATCGCCATGCCGATGTCGGCGGTCGCCAGCGCAGGCGCATCGTTGATACCGTCGCCGACCATTGCTACCTTCCGTCCGGCGTTCTGCAGCTTCTTCACTTCCGCCGCCTTGCCTTCCGGAAGCACCTCAGCCAGCACGCGGTCGATGCCGACCTGGTTGGCAATCGCCTTCGCCGTCCGCTCGTTGTCGCCCGTAATCATAATGACCTCGATGCCCAGCTCCTTCAGACGGCCGACCGCTTCCTTCGATGTTTCCTTAATCGTGTCGGCTACGGCGACCATGCCTGCATAGTTCCCGTCAACAGCCGCCAGCATCGCGGTCTTGCCCGCTTCCTCCAGCCGCGTCATCGCCTCATAAGCCTGTTCCGCATCCACTTCATACTTCTGCATTAGCTTTCTAGTACCGATCAGCAGCTGGCGGCCCTCAATCACCGCTTCGATACCGTAGCCCGGAATCGCCTCGAATTTCTCCGGCGCCGGAAGCTCGATGCCCTTCGCCTTGACGCCTTCCACGATCGCCTCGGCAAGCGGGTGCTCCGAATTACGCTCCGCTCCGCCTACCAGACGAAGGAACTCGGCCTCATCCATCGAGCCCGCAACCGCAACGTCGGTCAGCTCCGGCTTGCCCTTCGTAACCGTACCCGTCTTATCGAGAATGATCGCGTCGATCTTGTGCGTCGCTTCCAAATGCTCGCCGCCCTTAAACAGCACGCCAAGCTCCGCGGCGCGGCCAGAGCCCGCCATAATCGACGTCGGCGTCGCCAAGCCAAGGGCGCATGGGCAAGCGATGACGAGCACCGCGATCGCCTTCTCCAGCGCACCGGCGAAACTGCCCGGCTCGACGCCGAAATACCAAATCAGGAACGTAACCACTGCAATGCCTACGACTATCGGAACGAAAATACCCGAAATGACGTCCGCAACCCGTTGGATCGGCGCCTTGGAGCCCTGCGCTTCCTCAACGACCTTAATAATTTGCGCCAGCGCCGTGTCTTTGCCGACCTTCGTCGCTTGCAGCTTAAGAACGCCGTTCTTGTTGATCGTCGCGCCGATCACGGCGTCGCCGGCCTTCTTCTCGACGGGGATGCTCTCCCCTGTCAGCATCGATTCATCTACCGAGGAGGCTCCTTCCAACACGACGCCGTCCACCGGTATTTTCTCGCCCGGCTTGACGAGCACGACATCGCCGGTCACGACTTGTTCCACCGGTACGCTCAGCTCTTGGCCGCCGCGAATGACAAGCGCCGTCTTCGCCTGCAGACCCATAAGCGTCTTAATCGCCTCCGACGTCCGTCCCTTAGCGAGCGCTTCAAACAGCTTGCCTAGAAGAATGAGCGTAATGAGCACGGCGCTTGTTTCGTAGTACATTTCCGCCTGATGGTGACCGCCGCCGTTCATCCACTCGAACGTCAAATACAAGCTGTAGAAATAGGCGGCCGACGTCCCGAGCGCAACCAACACGTCCATGTTGGCGCTCCCGTTGCGGAGCGCTTTATAGGCGCCGACGTAAAACTGATAGCCGATCGCAAATTGAACCGGTGTCGCAAGCGCCAGCTGGAACCACGGGTTCATAAAAATGTCCGGCGACCAGATGAACGAAGTGAAGGAGAAATGCCCCACCATCGCCCACAGCAACGGGAAGGACAGCACGGCGGAGACGATCAGCTTCCACTTTTGCCGCGTAATTTCTTTCTTCCGATGTTCGCCCGGCTCTTCCTGCCCTTTCTTCACAGCAGCTTTATAGCCCAGCTTTTCAACCTTCTCAACCATGTCCTTCACGGACACTTCCGCAGGGACGTATTCTACATGCGCCGTCTCCAGTGCGAAGTTTACCGTCGCCTTCGATACCCCGGGAAGCTTATTTAAGCCTTTCTCGATTTTGTTCGCGCACGCTGCGCAGGTCATGCCGCTCAGATCGAATTCAACGCTCTCCTTCACCGTGCCGTATCCGAGGGAGCTGATCTTCTGCTCCAAGGCGCCAAGGTCGACCTTGGCCGGATCGTAGGTTACCGCCGCCTGCTCCAGCGCGAAGTTTACAGTAGCCTGGGAGACGCCCTCTACTTTATTCAAGCCTTTCTCAATCCGATTGGCGCACGCCGCACAGGTCATTCCGGTTATTTGTAAAGTGGTTTGCTTTTCCAACGTTATCACTCCTAAATGATTGCAACGTTAACGTTGCATACCGTTAAATATGTAACTCATCAACCGGCAATCATTGCTCCGATATATTCATACTACAATACCCCCCTACCCTATGTAAAGGGGAATCGAAAACATTTTCCCTAATAAAAGACTCACCAATAACATTTTCCCCAATAAAAAGACCCATCGACAACATTGTTCCCATAAAAAAGGACCCCGCAAAATCGAGGCCCTTCTACGCCGATCTATTCTTTAATCTTTACCTCAAAGTGTTCGACAATGTATCCGGGGTAATTGGCGATTTTAAACGTCAGCGGCTGCACATAGTCCTGGTCCGGAATATAGAACGTGTGCCTCTGGCCGGTTATATCGCCCATATCGGTGCTTGAATACATGCCCCCCGCCCCTACATTGAACGTTGCGCCGCTGCCGTCCGTAAACTCGGTTTCCGCAAGAGAATACAGCATGTTGTCCTCCCTCGCGATCCCGCTCAACGTAAAGGATAGATCCTTTTGCCCGCTGGCCGTCTTAATGCCGTTCAGCCGTACGCGATCATCCGGCGCCTTCAGCAGCTCTTTATTATCCGTGTCAACCACCAGCTCCAGCTTATCCTTATCCAGCGCTCTTAGTCTGGAGCCCTTCATCGTTAACGACTTCGGAATCGAGAACGAGCTGCCTTGGAAAAAGAGCGTCAATTTGTTTTCGCTCATACTGGAACCGAAGTTTTGATACGTCTCCCCTTGATCCCCAACCAGCGTTAAATCGACGAAGGAAAATATTTTTTTCGCATTATCAGGGTCAAACTCGACTTCAACAGCGATCTGTGTCGGATGAACGGCGGCGCTGACGAACGTAATGCGTTGCCCCTCAACGGTAACCGTCTGTCCGATCGGATAAACCGTCTTAAGCCCTTTCATCCGTTCCCGGTCCACCGTTATCGGCAGCGTCCAAGTCGGAGCAAGCGTCGTATCGCTTCGCGCCACTTTGGTCTCCAGTAAGAACGTATCGGGAAACGCCTCGCGGCTTCCGAAGTTGACGTCGATCCGGCTCGACCTCACTCCGTTCTCCTGATCCTCCTCCTGTCGGTAGCCCCAAGAATAACCGGATTCAAGCCGTGTCCCATCCTCTTTCAGAAAATGAATATCGCGCAATTCAACCTTTTTATAATCCTTGGGATACACAATCGTATAAAAAATATTCATCCTCGTCTCGTCCGCGATAATGCCGTCCACCGTCACCGTAATGCCGTCATGGGAATCGGATACGCCGACCTTTTGGATGTAATCGTTGTTGATGGCAGCGGTCAGCCCTTTGTCCCCGGCAACCATTTTTGCAATGTACCCGAGTCCCGGCACCTCGCTGACGATGGCGGCGAATGCGGGAGAAACCCGCACCGTCGTCATGAATGCCAGCAGCAGCACAGCAGCGGCAACGGCGCCGCCGGACCACGCCTTGCGAATTCGCGCGGAAGCTTTCCGCTCCTCTTGCGCCTTTCGCATACCGTTCCGTATATAATCGTCGATCCGCTCCGGCACCCTCACTTCCCGACCCGAATCCGCCAAATTTTCCAACGCGGACAGCACCTGCTCGTTATGTTTCCCCATGTGTTATACCCCCTCCGTCAAATGCGGCTTTAGCAGCGTCAACGATTTGTTGAGCCACGTTTTTACGGTCCCGACCGGCCGGTCCAACGTTTCGGCGATTTCCGTCAGCGTCATATCCTCGTAATACTTGAGAATGATGATTTGCTTAAGCTTCGGGTCGAGCCGCTCGAGCGCCTCCGCAAGCTGAACGCGGGTCACCGCATCCGTAAGCTTCGGGTCCGGTTCGAACCGTTCGGGCATATCCGTCACAGGGGCATAACGTTTCCTCCGCTTCCACTCGTCCCCGCAGCAATTGAGCAAAATCCGAATGAGCCAAGTGGAAACATACTGGGGAGACCTCAGCTTTCCGAATGTTTTCCAAGCTCTGTATGCCGTCTCTTGGACAGCCTCCAGCGCATCGTGTTCATTTTTTAAATATGCATATGCAATCCGGTACAGCCGCTCTTTATGGACCTGCATCAACGCAAAGAACGACTCTTCGTTGCCGTTCTTGGCTTCTTGCACCAGCTGTGCGACGTCCATTTCCCCGTCCCCTCTCTATCCCGCTACTATGTATTAGACTGACTTGGAGGGCAAACGGTTTTGATATCCGCAAAAATACTTCTGTGCAAATTGTGATGTTTAGCGAATCTTTACTAGCATTGTAGAGACTATTTATGGCAAAATTCAATTATTTAATCCAGCAATCTAGGAGAAGTGTGCAAAATGACAACGCCAACCATAATCGGTTTATATGCAGGAATGCCGCGTACGATCACGAACGCGTCCGGGACGTTCACATCGGGAATTGTAAAAAGTCCGGTAACGGGAGCCTTTTTGTCCGTAAACGGGTTTGTCGGGGACGGCGTCGCCAACGAAAAATTTCACGGCGGAACCGAACGGGCCGTGTGCGTATATTCCTATGAACACTACCCGTTATGGGAGAAGGAACGCGGCGCGCCGCTCGAACGCCCCGGCTTCGGCGAAAACTTGCTCGTCGCCGGCATGCTTGAGAAGAACGTATGCATAGGCGATATTTACCGATTGGGAGAAGCCGTCGTGCAGGTGTCGCAGAGCCGAAATCCTTGCTACACCATTTCGAGAAGGAACGAGTTCGATCCGATGCTTGCCAGAGTGATAGAGACAGGCTTTACGGGGTATTTTTTCCGGGTATTGCAGGAAGGCGAAGTTCGGACAGATTCAAGGATCGAGCTTGTAGAGAAGCATCCGAAGGGAATCTCTGTCTTTGAAACAAACCGCGTGTTGTTTCGCGATCTTTCCAACGCCCCCGCGGTAGCGGAGCTTTTGGAGCACGATGCGCTCGCAGAGGCATGGAAAGACACGCTGCGCAGGCGTGCCGCGCGGCAAGCGCAGCAGTCGCCTTAAAATTGAACCGCCAAATAACTCAGGGAGCCGAGCTCGTAAGAGCGGTGAAGCAGCTTCACCTCGCCGTCCGGCGAACCGGCGCCCATTGCGATATAGAGCGGGACGAAGTGCTCCGGCCTCGGAACGGCAAGCTTTGCGCTCGGCGCCCGCTCCATTACTTGGGCAAGCGCCTCATAATCGCGCATCTGCATATGCTCGATCAGCCAGTCGTCGAACGCGACCGCCCAAGGTTCGACCTCCGGCTTCATGGAAAGCATCCGCAAATTGTGCACGGTCGCTCCGCTTCCGATGACGAGGATATTTTCCGCGCCTAAGGAGTTCAACGCCTGTCCGATCTCGAACTGCCGCTCCATCGGCAAATACGGATTCACCGACACTTGAACGACCGGGATATCGGCCTTCGGGAACAGCCGCAGCAGCAGCGTCCACGACCCGTGATCCAAGCCTCGAGAAGCATTGAGCCGGGACGGAATCCCATGCTCGGCCAGCAGCCGCTCCACCTTCGAGGCAACTTCGGCCGAACCTTTGGCCGGGTAAGTCAAACGGTACATTTCCGGAGGAAACCCGCCGAAATCGTAAATCGTTTCGTACGTATCGTCGGTGGAGGAGATCGTTACCGTCTCGCTCTCCCAATGCGCCGTAAAAATAACGATCGCCTTCGGAGCCAGCGTCTTCCCCAGCTCCGCCAAATATGTCGTATATGCCGTAGTTTCAATCGCAATCATCGGCGATCCATGCGCCAGAAATAAGGATGGAACCATTCCTGCCACCTCATTTTAAATTAGTTACTTTTTGTAACTAATTGTACTTTGATTACAAGTTAATCGTCAAGTAAGTGAAACATGCCTTATGCAGTCTGCTCTTAAAATGCCGCATTTTCCCCTTTTATATGTCGAGATCGACTCCCTGTTAGCGTTTATACCAACCAGGTATTACGCTTTCGAAATTCCGGTGATCGTCCAGTACCGTACGAATACGGTTCATCATCGAATCGAGCTGCTCCGGCACGACTTGGAGCGTCCAAGTGATCGTTCCGAACATAATCAGCGCCGAATATAGGGCATACAGGTTCCAGAAATTTTCCGGAATTTTTCCGTCGAAATACCCGTCGATTTGCCCGATCGAGAACGGGATGCTGACCTCGCGGCTAAAGTAGGCGATTTTTAGAAAATCATGATACGGATCTCCCCAGTCGTATCGATTGAAATCGATCGCCGCCGCGTAAGCGCCGCCATGCACGAGCAGATTGCCAGGATGAAAGTCATCGTGCTGAAACCGGTTCGGGCGACCTTCAAGAAGCGGCAACTTTTCTTCGATAAACGCAACAACTGCATCCTCCTCGGGCAGTTTAACCCCGCAACGGAAATAATCCGCCAATTGACGGTTGTGCTTCGCAAGCCTTCGCATCGACCACTCTTCCATGTCCCCCGGCGCTTCCACTTCGTGCATCATAAGCAGTTCCCGCCCGGCTTCAACGCCCACGCCGTACTGTTCGTCGGCAGTCATCAACGGCAGTCTTTCGGAAGCGTCCTCTCCCTCGACATAACGCAAAACCATGTAACATAAATCAAGCGCTTCAACCGTGCCGAACGCAACCGGTTCGGAAGTTCGGACGCCAAGTCCGTGTATGCGGGCTACCGCCTCAAACTCTCGGCGTTTGCGCTCGGTCTGCTCGAAAGTCGCAGTGCGCAGCACATAAGCCGGTTTTTCACCGCCTTCATAAACGAGATATTTCCCGTCATAAGAGAAGCCTTTATAAATTTTTGAAACAGCCTTTGCTTTCCGCAGCGCCGGGATATGTTCCCGAACTTCGCTTAATTGCATCGTAAAGCTCCTCTCGAGTTACTGCTTGGCTGTACCGCTCAATCAGATCCTACGCATCATAAGCTAAGTTATTTTCTCAGTGTTGGAATAAGCCTATTATGTTTCAGTAAAAGGTCCAACCCGTCTCTAACATCATGAACCACGATGTGACTAGCCATTAAGGTTGCTGTAGCGCATCCTTCTTTTCCAACTATAGCGATTGACAAATCGGCATGGCGGAACATTAACTCATCATTAATGCCGTTTCCCATAACGGCAACGCCTTCCGAAGAAATGTCGCCAATAAAATTGCGTTTTTCTTCGCGCTGATTATCTTTCGCAATCATATGCAGCGTCACCGGCAGCCCTTTGCATTCTTCTGCCGCACTTCCGTTACTGTCGGCGGTTAAAACATGAATGTTATACAATTTTTCTAAATCAAAAAGTCTTTCCCTGACACCATATACCAGCTTCCCATCCAAAGCTATTGTTCCGTTAAAGTCTAATACAAGATGATTGATTTGAAGGCTTCCTTGTCCCGGAATGTGTATTTGCATAAAATGCACTCCTACGGTTATTTTGACCTCCACATCTCCAATAAACTTGCTTTTATGAATAGAGCTGCAATCATATTACCACAAAGTGGATGGCGGCAACTGTATTAACGGAACGCCATGTAAACTTTGCCAATTCAGCGGACATTCGTTTCCGTTAGATATGGGCAGCAGCCGGGAGGAGAGGCCGGTCGGGTAACGAAAGGTCGGGTAAACTTGATTAACACAAAAAAACGGGGCGGAAGATGACCCTCCAACCCCGAAAATTTATTAACTCTATATCGTCGGTTTATTTCCGCAGCAGCTTCAACGCTTCTCTCCTGCTGAGCGGCGCCAGAGCATACGTCTCCACTATCCGCTCGACAAACTCCGGTCTGACTTTCCCGTACTCCCGCAGCGCCCAACCGATCGCTTTATTAATAAAAAACTCCTTCGTCCCGCACGTTCTGCTTATTACCGATTCCAGCAGCGCCTCGTCCGTCCGTTCCTTATATCCCAGCTGGAACAAAATCGCGCACCGGATCAGCCATAGGTTGCCCGAAGCCAGCCATTCTTCGACCTTCGGATCCCGCATTCCGGGATACAGCAAGAAATAGTGCCCGATCAAGTGTTTGGCAATATGATCGATCGTGTCCCACCATGATTTGTGCACGACGATCTGCTCGAGCAGCCCGATATCGTTAACCGCAAACCCGGACTTCATACGCTCCAGCACAATCAGTGCAGCCATTTGCAGTTCCCGCTCGTCATAATGCCATAGCGCCTCAATCGTCTCATGCAGCTCTTCACGGGCCGGCAAACCGTTCGTTCGGATAAACTCCTTGCAAATCGCCTGCACCTGAGGAGCCCGTATCCCGATGAAGACGAACTGGTCTCTCATATATTTCGACATCGCCGCTGCGTCGGCTTCATTCCGCTCCAGCAGAAACCGTTCCCGCAGCCTTACCGCATACAAAGTCCCATTACACACGGCCGATTACTCCCCGGACAGCGTATTCTCCTTCAGAATTACGTCGTGCGCTCCGCCTTCCACCAAGCTCGTCGCGGAAACGACCGTAATTCTCGCCTTCTGCTTCAGCTCGTCGATCGACAGCGCGCCGCAGTTGCACATCGTCGATTTGATTTTGCTGAGCGTCTTGTCCAGATTTTCGCGCAGGGTGCCGGCGTACGGCACGTACGAATCGACGCCTTCCTCGAACACGAGGCTCGACTTGCCGCCCGTGTCGTAACGCTGCCAGTTGCGCGCACGGTTGGAGCCTTCGCCCCAGAACTCCTTCACGAAATTGCCGCCGATCTTCAGCTTTCTTGTCGGACTTTCGTCGAATCGGGCGAAGTAACGGCCCATCATGACGAAATCCGCCCCCATCGCAAGCGCCAGCGTAATGTGATAATCGTGCACGATGCCGCCGTCGGAGCAGATCGGCACGTAAACGCCCGTCCGCTCGTAATATTCGTCCCGCGCCGCCGCCACTTCCATGACCGCGGAGGCTTGTCCGCGTCCGATTCCCTTCTGCTCTCTCGTAATGCAGATGGAACCGCCGCCGATGCCGACCTTCACGAAATCCGCGCCTGACTCTACCAGATATAAGAACCCTTCGCGGTCGACGACGTTACCGGCGCCGATCTTCACGTTGAAGTTCCCTTTGACGTATCGTATGGTGTCCCGCTGCCATTCGCTGAACCCGTCCGAGGAATCGATGACGAGCACGTCCACTCCCGCTTCCACGAGCAGCGGAACCCGCTCTTCGTAATCCTTCGTGTTGATGCCCGCGCCTACAATGTAGCTCTTGTTCGCATCAAGCAGCTCGTCCGGATTTTCCTTGTGGGCGTCGTAGTCTTTGCGGAATACGAGGAACTCGAGCCGCTGCTCCTTGTCCACGACCGGCAGCACATTCAGCTTGTGCCCCCAGATCAGGTCGTTCGCCTCGGATAAGGTGATCCCGGAGGTTCCATAGATGAGCGATGCGAACGGCGTCATAAAATCGGCGACCCGCTTATCCAGCGAATCGCGGCTCGGGCGGTAATCCCGGCTTGTAACCATACCGAGCAGCCTGCCCTTCGCCGTTCCGTCGTCGGTCACGGCAACGGTGGAATGGCCGGTTTGCTGCTTCAGCTCCAGCACGTCCTTCAGCGTATGCTCCGGCGTCAGGTTGGAACGGCTGACGACGAAGCCGGCTTTGTAGCTCTTCACCTTGCGGACCATCTCGGCCTGCTCCTCCGGCGGCTGCGAGCCGAAAATAAACGAAATACCGCCGCTCCGCGCGAGCGCTACCGCCATATTATGGTCGGACACCGACTGCATGACCGCGGATGAGAACGGTATGTTGAGGGAGATGGCGGGCTCTTCGCCCTTGTTGAACTTTACGATCGGCGTCTTAAGCGATACGTTGCCCGGGTTGCAGTCCTTCGTCGTCAAATTCGGAAGCAGCAGAAACTCGCTGAACGTACGGGACGGCTCCATAATAAAGTGTGCCACTGGTCGATCCTCCTGTTTTCGATAATAGTAATCACGTAAAATTTAACCGATGATACCACCGAAAACAGAGACCGTCAATAGCTTGCCCGCCGTCGTTTTTCCGCCGCCCTTCACGGTTTTTCGGCCCCGCGCACACTAAAACGCTTACACCCCCGGAATCATTCTTCCGAGCGGACCGTCCTCCGTCACAAGCTCCTGCAGCTCGTATACGGAAATCGGAAACATCGGAAACCCGTAAACGTAAGCCGTTATTTCGTACAGTTGAAAATAGATGACCAACGCTTTATCCGCAATATAGTAGTCCTGATCGGGCGCGATTCCTTTAAACTCGCCGAGCAGCGTCAAATCCCGCGCTTTGATTTGCGACCGCACGATTTCCGATAATGCCGCGACATAATCGCTTCCCGGCTTAAACAGCTCCCCGAGCGAATACGCCTTGGCCGTCGTCACATCGAACGTGAGCGACTTCAGCAGCGTCATCCCGTGCGCCATCGGAGGCGTGTACGCATAGTTGCTTTGGCTAAGGCTGAGCACGCCCCGCTCATTCGTCTTCAGTTCGAACAGGCCCGTTATGGATGTCTGTCCCTGGACCTGGTACCCCCGCTGCTCGCGAATCAGCTCTTGAACCTGGCTCTCTATTTGCCGGTTCATCCTTTCCTGCGCAGCGGCCTGCGGCACCCCCCATACTCGCGGATAATAAATCTCGGCGAGCGGCGTCCGGTATTGAACCGTTTGGATCGGAACGGGGAATCTCGTCATGTCCGGCATCGATCGGTTCCTTTCCCTCGTTATTTTTTTTCGGATTTTCGGCGAAGCTCTCTTTCGCCGTTCCAATAATGGACGGTCGGCCTCGGATGCGACAGCCATTCGTTGAGCAGGCTCGTTCCGACAAACGCGACCAAACCCCAGTCCCAGCCCTTCAGCAACTCCATGCAGATCACCGCCATTTTTGACCATTATATTCGTCTCGCGGTTTGTCTGATTCGGCCGCCGGTTGGAAATTCGCGCGAAATGAAGGTATAGTTGGGGAAAAAGGTTATCGAGGTGCTCCATGTCTGCGTCTGGGAAGATGTTTTACTGTATTGATAAGGACGAGCCTAGCGAAATTGTCGTGATCGATCCGGGGAAGGCGGTATCGCTGGAGGAGGTTGAGCTTGACGATCCGTCGGGCGGCAAAATGACGGTGCTCACGGCGGAGGACGGCCGGCAGTACATACCGCTGGCGCTGATGGATGAAGTGCAGGGAAAGGCTAACGCGGAAATTCTCGATCGGCTGCTGCGCCAGGCGATTGCGGCGAAGCGGAATGCGGAAGGGTAAGCTGAGGCGGCGGCCGGCCCGACTGAGGTGCGCGGTCGGCCGCAGAAACGGTTTATTGGGGCTCCGGCAATATATTCATCGACTTGATATGCCGCTTCGTCTCCGGCGTCCCGAGCTTGTGAATCATCCGGTAAATTTCTCCGAGGTATTGATCGAACGGCCCGTTTACATCCTCGAAGTCATACAGGACGGTCGGAAGATGCCCCCATATGTATCCGTCGTTATCCTCTCTCGATAGCTGGTGAAATAAATCGTCCAGCTTCTGAACGTCTTCCTCCGTCGCCTCGATCTCGAATTCGTAGGCTGCGTCTCCTTTATTCGCCATAATCGTGCGCCCTTGGACGGACACGTAATATTTATACTTCTCCACTGTGTTTTCCTCCGATCTTGTTTGAAGCTTTCATTAGTATGGATCGTTTTCCCGTTAAACATTTATCGCTTCAGCTTAGACACGCCGAGCGCCGTGTTGTCCCATAAAATCTTTTCGACGGAATCATACTGCTGCTCCTCGCACCGGATCATCACCACAACCTCCGAGGTGATCGTTCGCAGCCTTCCCGAGCTGACCCGCCTGATAATGTAATATTTAATCGCAAAGCCCAAGAGAACCCCGCTGGCCGCACCGATAATCCCCCAGATGATCGGACCCCATGCAAGCTCGAAACCGTAAATCGCCCCCAGCAGCATGAAACACGTCCCCAAAATGGCGGCTAAATCCAGTATGCTGTACCCGTCCGAGCGGTGGAGCGTGTCGAACACCATCCTCTTTTCCTTCCGCTTTTCGAGCGTAACGGCAAGCATTCGGTCTCGGGCAATCCCGATCTCCTCCAGCTCGGTAAGGGCAAGCTCCAAATATATGTTCTGGTCGAAAGTCGCAATCACGTACACTGACATCACCGTTCCTATAAGGGCAATTCAAAATCGGGGGACTGATATCGCTTCTTCAGATACAACGATTGTTCTTTTTCGAACAGTTTGTTTTGTTCCACAGCGGAAACATAAGCATCGTAAAAAATGTAACAATAAATGGAAGGCAAATAGAGAAGCCACTGCATGTCGACGATCTCCTTCGCCTGTTCGAAATCGCCGATCATGGAATAATAAATAGCCATGGGAATATGTCCGAAATAGAGCAGAGAGATGGTATACAAAAAGACAAACAATCCGAAGATCAGCTTATTCAGATACAATTGGCCGAGTCCGGGAACAAGCACCGACCACATGCACGCAACCCATGGACTTCGTTTGTCCAAATAATTGATCCCCCACGAGCCCATCGTCAACACAGGCAGCGAAGCATTCTCCCTGTCGGCTAACGTATACAGCTTGTTAAAATCGACGGTCGTTCGAAAGCTGTCCCAGATGGCATACATATAAATCCCTACGTAAAGCATCAGCCATCTTTCATCCAGCACTTCCTTCGCACGCTCGAAGTGCCCTTGAAGCGAGTACATGATTCCTAAATTCACTTTCGCCTGATGATTGATGAACATTTCCCACAAGATCAATAGAAACGCTTTTGCGTACCGATAATGCATTAGATTTCCGAAGCCCGGGTATGCAAATGCAAAAAAGGCTACGACCCAGGGATTGCGCGGATGCAGCTGAACTGTAGTTAAAGGTGATAAGAATGCTCGGGTACGCCGAGCGCGCGGATTGGATTTCATTGCAGCCCCACCCATGTCAGCCGTTTGTCTTATCATTCCCAATAGTGAGCAAAGATTATGAACTCTATCTGCCCCTGCCGCTAACGCGTATGCAAAAGCTGTACCTCCGGTCCACTTTAGCGTTTCTAACGGACAAGGATGCAGCTATTCGGCGTTTGGAATGGAGTTTACAGTTGTAACGGACACCGCTGCAGTTATTGCCTTGAAAAAGCACGGGTTAGCGCCAAAAATCGGGGTTTAGCGTCTGTCGTGTCCGTTAGCGGTATGACGGTGGGTTAAAACGGCGAATAACGTCCGTCGTGTCCGTTAGCGCCGCAGGGGGTAACGAGGAGCAGTACTTCCAGGATGAGCGACCGCGTTTCGTAAAAAAAAAGAACGGCCGAGGCCGTTCTTTCATCCATGCTTATACTTCTGTTGCCGGCTTGGGCGCAATTGCCTCTTCGCCCTCGGGTTTGCCTCTCCGATCCCGCTGGATTTTCCCGCTGCCGACAAACAGCGAAGTGACGATGCCGAGAGCGACAAAAATCAAGCCGATAACGAATACGTGGCTGAAAGCGCCGGTCCAAGCGACTTTTACATAATGAATCACTTGCTCGGTCGTTTCCTCCGTAAGCTGCAAAGCCTGCTGCAGCGCCTTCGGGTAAATCATGGCGCCGAACAAATCGTCGGTGTTCTGCGAAAGTCCGGTCAGCACGCCGCCGATCGCCGGGTCGGACTTTACGTTCTCATCCGTTAGCACATCGTTCATTTTTGCGACAATGCTGTGGTTCATAATGACATTGAGCATCGTAACGCCGATCGTGCCGCCGATCGACCGGAAGAAGGTCGCGGCGGACGTGACCGTACCTAAGCGATGCTTCGGAAATTCCTGCTGCACGACGATGGTGAGCGTAGGCATGACGAGACCCATACCGAGTCCGAGCACCACCATAAACGAATAGATCGTGAACGAGGTCGTACCGATCCCCATGGTGCTCATCAAGTAAAAGCCGACGGCGGCGATGAGCATGCCGGAGAAGAGCACGGTGCGATACCGGACGCGCAGCAGCAGCTGGCCGCCGGCGACGCTGGCCACGATCAATGCGATCATCATCGGCGTCATCGTCGATCCGGCCTGCGTCGGCGAGACGCCGAGTATGGCCTGCATGAACATCGGCACGAACATGATCGCTCCGAACATGCCGAGCCCCAGCAAAAATCCGAGTACGTTCGTTACCGCGAACACCCGGTTTTTAAACAGCGATAAATCGAGAATCGGCTCCGCCGCCTTGCGTTCTGCCAAGGCGAACGCGATAAACAGCAGCAGCGAGCCGCCGAACATCGAATAGCTGGTCAAGGAGTTCCATTCGAATTTGTCGCCTCCGAACGTCAGACCTAGCAGCAGCAGGACAAGCGCGGGAACGAACGTCACGATTCCCCATACGTCGATCGGAGCGTTGCTCGGGTTTGCCGCGGACTCCCGCTTCAATCCAATGAAGATGAGAATGGCGGACAGCAGCCCGAAAGGCACATTAATAAGGAAAATCCAATGCCAGCTGATCGTGTCGACGAGAAAACCGCCGATGAACGGGCCGATCACGGAGCTGAGCGCGAACAAGCCGCCGAATGCGCCTTGCCATTTCGCCCTCTGCTCCGCGGTGAAAATATCGCCTATAATCGTCTGCGACAGCGGCATGATCATACCGCCGCCGATCCCCTGAAGTCCTCTGTACAAAACAAGCTGCTCCATCGTCGTCGCGGTGGCGCAAAGACCCGACCCGATAATAAAAATAATCGTTCCGAGCAAATATAGCAGCCGCCTGCCGTAAAGGTCGGACATTTTGCCGACGATCGGCACGATCGTCGTCGACGTAATCATATAGGCAGTTGTAACCCATGCGAAAATTTCAAATCCGTTCAGTTCGCCGACAATCGTCGGCATGGCGGTTCCGACAACAGTCTGCTCTAACGAGCTGAAAAACATGCCGATCATGAGACCGAGCAGTACCAGGCGCGTATTAATACTGTTCGTTTCTTTAGCCAAGGCGGTTCCCCCCATCTCTATCTTATTTTACGGTATTTACGTACCGTACGAGCCGGCTGTCGGGTTGACTGGCCGGGCGGTCAGTAATATTATAGTTACTGTCGACCGACCGGTCAACTGCAAAGTTTTTGCTGCTTTGATCCGCATGCAATGGTTATGAGATGAGTTGGCAACCATAGAGTAGACTTCTTGTTTCAATGACATTTTTTCGTAAAGGTTCGTGATGTGTAATGATGATGGACAAAAGAACCCACATTATCGAGACGGCGATTAAGCTGTTTGCGGAGAAGGGATTTCACGCCTCCTCCATTCAGGAAATCGCCGATGCCGCGGGTGTCGCGAAGGGCTCCATGTATTTTTACTTCCGCTCCAAGGACGATTTGCTGCTTTCGATTTACCGGTACTACCACGAATTGATGTTTGCCGCGATCGAGGAGGCGGGGAAGCCATTCCTTCAATCGCCCAAGCAGCGGTTGGCCGCCGAGCTCGGCGCCCAAATGAGCAATGTGATCCATTTCAAGCACTTCTTAACGATGCTGTTGAAAGAACCGTTTCTTCACAACAATGAAGAAATCAAACAAGCCGTGATGAAGATGAAAGCCCATGCATTACGATGGCTGAAAGGACGCATCTCCGATATTTACGGAATGCCTCTGGAACCGTTGATCTGGGATTGCACCTTGATCTTTCAATCGATGATCACCTCGTATGTCGGCATCATGCTTTGGCACACTACCGCTTTCGATCAGAAGCGCCTGCCCGATTTTCTCATCGATCGACTGGACGAGGTTGCGGCGGGATTGATGCGGAAAGCACCCGTGCCGATCCTTACCGCTCGCAGTATGGAGGAGCTGTATAAGCTTGCGGCTGATGAGCCGGCGGAGGTGAATGGCAATCCGATCGAACGGATTCGCTCCATTCGAAACCGGTTGAACGATCTCTCGCTTGAGAACGACTTGGCGGAAGAGTTGCTCTCTTCGCTCCAGGTGCTGGAGGATGAGCTTCGGAGAGACGTTCCCAAGCGAGTGATTGTAAACGGCATGCTTCGAAACTTGCAGTTAGCCGGTATTCCGGAGCTGGAGGAAAGCTTGAAGCAGCTGCAGCAGGCCTTATTTCAAAAATAAATACGGAAAGAGAGTGGAAAAACCGTATCATGAGAGGGATTATTCGATTTTCATTAAATAACAAATTTGCGATTTGGCTGCTGACGATTATTGTCACGGTCGCAGGCTTGTACGCCGGATTGAACATGAAGCAAGAGACGCTGCCCAATCTTGAGGTGCCTTACTTGCAAATTACGGCGGTATATCCGGGAGCCGCGCCGGAGGAGGTCGTCGCGAACGTCACCAAGCCTCTGGAGCAGCGCCTGATCCATATGCAAGGCGTTAAGACCGTCAACTCCACGTCCATGGAAAATGTATCAGCCATTACAGTCGAATTTGACTATGGGCAGGATATGGACAAGGCGTCCTCCGAGGTACGCGAAACGCTCAGCGGCGTGACGCTCCCGTCCGGCGCGCAGAAGCCTGCGGTTTCGCAAATCAGCTTCAACGCGTTCCCGGTCGTCTCTCTCAGCGCCACCGACAAAAGCATGACGCTCGAAGAGCTGACGAAGCTGGTGGAAGACGATGTAAAGCCGTCGCTTGAAGGCTTGAACGGCGTTGCAAGCGTCGAAATCGCCGGGCAATACGTGAAGGAAGTAACGCTTCGTTTCAATCGAGAGAAGATGAAGACGCTCGGCTTGAGCGAAGACACGGTGAAAGGCATCATTCAAGGCTCCGCCATTACGGCGCCGCTCGGCTTGTTTGAAATCGGCGACACGGAGAAGACGATCGTGGTGAACGGCGGAATCGCGACACTCGAAGATTTGCAGAACTTGGCGATTCCGGTCATGCCAAGCGCACCGGGACAGCAGCTCCCGGGACAAGCGGCCGGCATGCCGGGCGCGCCCGCCGCAGGGGCGCCCGCCGCAGGAGCGCAGGCGCAGCAAACGCAGCAGGCACCGACCGGAGCCGCAATGCCTGGCGCTGCCTTCGCAGCGGGAATTCCTACGATTCCGTTAAAGGACATAGCCGACATAGAACTGACCGGTCAGTCGGAATCGATTTCGCGCACGAACGGAACCGAATCGATCGGCATCCAAATTGTAAAAGCGCAGGACGCCAACACGGTCGACGTCGTCAACGCCGTGAAGGCGGAGGCGAAGAAGCTGAGCGGCAAGCACTCGGGACTTGAGCTGATTACGCTGCTGGACCAGGGCGAGCCGATCGAGCAATCCGTATCGACGATGCTGAATAAAGCGTTGTTCGGCGCGCTGTTCGCGGTGGTCGTGATACTGCTGTTTCTGCGCAACCTCCGGACAACGATGATCTCGATCATATCCATCCCGCTGTCGCTTTTGATCGGCATTCTGGTGCTGCAGCAGATGGACATCACGCTCAACATGATGACGCTCGGCGCTATGACCGTCGCCATCGGGCGCGTCGTCGACGACTCGATCGTCGTCATTGAAAACATTTACCGCCGCATGTCGCTTTCAAGCGAGAAGCTCCGCGGCAAGGCGCTTGTTCTGGAAGCAACCCGGGAAATGTTCATCCCGATCTTATCCTCCACCATCGTTACGGTGGCGGTGTTCCTGCCGCTCGGTACCGTTAGCGGCATGGTCGGCGAGCTGTTTATGCCGTTCGCCCTGACGATCGTCTTCGCGCTGGCGGCTTCTCTGCTCGTGGCTATTACGATCGTGCCGGCGCTCGGGCACGCGCTGTTCCGGAATGGCGTAAAGAGCGGCAAACAGCATCACGAGGACCATCCGGGCCGCTTGGCCCGCGCCTACAAGAACGTTCTGCAATGGTCGCTCAACCATAAAGCTGTAACGATCTTATTGGCAGTCATCCTGTTAGTCGGCAGCTTCGCTCTTACTCCGTTCATCGGCGTCAGCTTCCTGCCGGAAGAAGAGCAGAAGTTCGCAATGGTTACGTATTCTCCCGCACCTGGCGAACGGCTGGAAGATGTCGTCGATATTGCGCTGAAGGCCGAAAATTTCATTCTTTCATCGGAAGATGTAACCAACATGCAGTATTCCGTCGGCGGCCGCAATCCGATGAGTCCCGGCCCGTCCAAATCGGCGTTGTTTTACGTCATGTATCGGGACGACGTGAGGCAATTCGAAGATGTGAAGAAGCAGTTGATCGAGGATTTGAAGAAAGCGGCTCCCGGAGGCGGCGAATGGGCGCAAATGGACATGACCGGCGGCTTCGGCGGCAACGGCCTCGCGCTGAACGTGTACGGGGAATCGATCGAGGACATTCGGTCCGCCGTGGACCAAATTCAGTCTTTGATCGAAGCGGATGCCGACTTCGAGAAGGCGGACAACAGCTTCTCCGAGACTTACGGTCAATACACGCTCGTTGCCGATCAGCAGAAGCTGAGCTCTCTCGGATTGACCGCGGGGCAAATCGCCATGGCGCTCAGCCCGGTGCGCGAGCGGCCGGTGCTGACCAGCGTGGAGGTTGACGGAAAGCAGTATGAAGTCCACGTGCAGGTCGATCCGAAACAGTTCGCGTCGATCGGCGATATTGAAAATACGACCGTCGTTTCGCCGCTCGGCATGGCGATCCCGCTTAAAGAGGTCGTGAACGTCCGTGAAGGCGAATCTCCGAATACGATTACTCAGAAGGACGGCCGCATGTACGCGCAGGTAACGGCCGATATTACCGCGAAAGACGTGGCGAAGGCATCCTCGGATTTACAGTCGCAGATCGACAAGCTGAACTTGCCTTCCGCGATCGACGTCGAGTTCGGCGGCGTAAGCGAGCAAATTAACGAGACGTTTACGCAGCTCGGGCTGGCGATGGCCGCCGCCGTAGCGATCGTCTACTTCGTGCTCGTCGTCACGTTCGGCGGCGCGCTCGCGCCGTTCGCGATTTTGTTCTCGCTGCCGTTCGCGATTATCGGGGCGCTCGCAGCGCTGTTCATTGCCGGCGAGACGATCAGCGTATCGGCTATGATGGGAGCGCTCATGCTCATCGGCATCGTCGTCACGAATGCGATCGTGCTCATCGACCGCGTCATTCATAAAGAGAGAGAAGGGCTTTCTACCCGGGAGGCGCTGCTCGATGCCGGCGGGACTCGCCTTCGCCCGATTTTGATGACGGCACTTGCGACCATCGGTGCGCTCATTCCGCTCGCGCTCGGGTACGAAGGCGCCGGTATTATCTCCAAAGGCCTTGGCGTCACCGTCATCGGCGGATTAACGAGCTCCACCCTGTTAACCTTGGTCATCGTTCCGGTTGTGTACGAGCTGCTGTCCAAGCTGCGGAGCAAACGGAAGGAAGAGCTTATCTAACGGCTCTTTCTAACGGACACGTATGCAGTTATTAGGCGTTTTTAATCGAGTTTTCAGTTGTAACGGACACCACTGCAGTTATTGCCTCGAAAAAGCAGGAATAGGGGCCAAAAATCGGGGTTTAGCGTCCGTCATGTCCGTTAGCGGTATGGCGAACGGTAAATTGGCAATATAGCGTGTATGGTGTCCGTTAGCGATTTTCGCGNAGGAATAGGGGCCAAAAATCGGGGTTTAGCGTCCGTCATGTCCGTTAGCGGTATGGCGAACGGTAAATTGGCAATATAGCGTGTATGGTGTCCGTTAGCGATTTTCGCGCAAAAGGGCCGCACCGGATCGTCTGTAAAGACGAACCGGTGCGGCCCTTTCCGCTTAATCAAACTGAAACGAAATTTCCCCGTTCTGCGCGTCGATCAACAGACTCTTCCCTTCCAGGAACCACACGTCGTCCTGCTCCATAAAGAAGGTTACGTCCTGCTTGATCTCCGACACCCCGACATATCTCGGCTCCTGCTTCGCAATTCCGAACGTAAAGGGATTCGGCCCGCCGCCGCCGTAACGCGGGTACACCCGAATCGTATCCCCGGCGGCAAAGCCCCAATCGTCCTTGAACAACGACATGGCCGAATCCGAAACCCGCATATTCATCGTTAGTCTTTCTTCAGCACATCATGATCGACGTATCTGGAGCCGTTCATTTCGCTGATGATGTTAATGGCAACCTTCGCGCCGTCGCCTGACGTAATAATCGTGTGCACGCTGACTCCCGCCGTAGTGCCGGCAGCCCAAACGCCGTCGATATTCGTCCGCCCGTCCGAAGTAACGTCGCAAATCGTCTTGATCCGCGGCTCCGTGCCGTCCTTCGTCTTCACGCCGGCCTTCTCCGCCAGCTCGACCGAGGCGCCGGTCGCAAGAATGACATACTTGGATTCGTAGGAACCGTTCTCGGTTTCCACCCGGAATCCGTCGTCGGTTTTTACAAGGTCGGTCGCCTTGGCGGCGACGATTTCGGCGCCGAACTTCTGCGCCTGCTTCTTCCCTGTTTCAACCAAGTCCGGACCGGCGATCTCGGAAACGCCGTAATGGTTTTCCACCCACGCCCTCTTCGTCATGCCCGCGTCGTTATCTATAATAACCGTCTTCTTGCCCGCTTTTGCCAAAAAAATTCCCGCACTGGAGCCGGCCGGTCCTGCACCGATAATCGCAACATCGTACATATCCATACCTCCGTCTATGTAATGTAACTTCATTACATATTATATCAGGTATGTTTCATTTATAGCCAATATCGTATTAGTCCAGGAAATCCTTCAACTGCTTGCTTCGGCTCGGATGTCTAAGCTTTCTCAGCGCTTTCGCTTCAATCTGGCGAATCCGCTCCCGCGTCACCCCGAACACCTGCCCGACCTCTTCCAGCGTCCGCGTTCGACCGTCATCCAGCCCGAAGCGAAGCCGCAGCACGTTCTCCTCGCGCTCGGTGAGCGTATCGAGAACCTCCTTCAGCTGATCCTTGAGCAGCTCATATGCGGCGCTGTCGGCGGGTGCCGGCGCATCGCCGTCCTCGATAAAATCGCCCAAGCTGGAATCGTTCTCTTCGCCGATCGGCGTCTCGAGCGAAACCGGCTCCTGAGCTATCTTCATAATTTCCCGCACCTTATCCGGGCTGAGCTCCATTTCCTTCGCGATTTCCTCCGGCAGCGGCTCGCGTCCCAGCTGCTGCAGCAGCGTTCTCGAAACCCGATTCAGCTTGTTAATGGTTTCCACCATATGTACGGGAATCCGAATCGTTCTCGCCTGATCCGCAATGGCGCGCGTGATCGCCTGCCGAATCCACCACGTCGCATACGTGCTGAATTTGAAGCCTTTGGAATAATCGAATTTATCGACAGCTTTCATCAAGCCCATGTTGCCTTCTTGAATAAGATCGAGGAACAGCATTCCGCGTCCGACATATCGTCTCGCAATGCTGACGACCAAGCGCAGATTGGCGTTCGCCAGTCTCTTCTTCGCTTCCTCGTCGCCCATCTTGATCCGTTGGGCCAATTCGATCTCTTCGTCGCCCGAGAGGAGCGGAACGCGTCCGATTTCTTTTAAATACATGCGTACCGTGTCATTGAGACTCGCACCCGGGGGCAGCAGCTCCTCTTTCGTAAGCTCCAGTTCCGTACTTTGGTCGTCCGTAACAACCATCTCCCTCTAAAAGCGTTGACAAACCAAGAGCGATGTGATAACGTATAAATAACTGTACATTATTGCCAATCTTTTTCTTACGATGCACCCAATATATTATCAAAATCTTTAATTTATGACAACAATTTTTTTATAACTATACAATCCAGAAGTTCCATGAATTTGCATCTGTGAATTTTCCTCGAATGAAGTTTTCTTACATAGGAAAGCCGGTCCTCTTGGGCCGGCTTTTTCGCTTGTTTTTCGGTCAATACACTTCTTTGTTCTCAAAATGCTCGATTTGTCCGTTCGTGCCGATCAATACCAGCATATCTCCCTCTTCAATGACATCGTCGGCAGTCGGCGCGACGATTACGCCGTTCTTCTTAATAATGGCGACGACGCTGCAGCCGTATTTCGCCCGAAGATCCAACTCCTTCAACGTCCGGCCTGTCAGCCGCTTCGGCGCAGCCATCTCCGCAATCGACACATCGTTGGACAAATCGATATAATCGAGCAAATTCGGAGAAATCAACTGGTTCGCCACACGCTCTCCCATGTCCCGCTCCGGAAAAATGACCTTATCCACGCCGATCTTCTCGAGCACCTTCCCGTGAGTTTGAGACAGCGCCTTCGCGACGACCATTTTGACGCCGATTTCCTTCAACAATAACGCCGTCATAATGCTAGCCTGAATATCGTCGCCGATGGCTACAACGACGCAGTCGAAGTTGCGGATGCCGATCGACTGCATCACTTCTTCATCCGTCGTATCCGCCACAACGGCATGTGTGAGGCTGTCCGCCATATGGTTGATAATCTCTTCGTCCTTGTCGACGCCGAGCACCTCATAGCCTTCCTTCATCAAGGTCAATGCGACGCTTGAGCCGAACCGGCCCAATCCGATCACTGCGAATTGCTTCATTTTCATCGTATGACTGCTCCTTACCCGATAATGATTTTGCCTTCCGGCAGCTTATACAGCTCTTTCTCCTTCTTCGGCCCCAGCGCATAAGCCATTGTAATCGGACCGAGCCGGCCGGCGAACATCGTGAGGGAAATCAACACCTTGCCGAATACCGTCAGCTCGGGCGTCAATCCCATCGACAAGCCGACGGTGCCGAACGCCGAGGTCGCCTCAAACAAAATCATGAGAAATTGCGCATCCTCCGTCGTCGACAGAAGCATCGTCACTCCTGTAACGAGAATCAGCGAAAACAGCGTTAACGTGACCGCCTTATATACCCGTTCCTTAGCCAAGCGGTATTCGAAAAACACGACATCCTCTTTGCCTCGGATAATGGCGATCACCGCACCGATCAGAACAGCGAAGGTCGTCGTCTTAATGCCGCCGCCCGTAGACCCCGGGGACCCGCCGATAAACATTAAGATAATTATGAAAAATTGCGTCGCCTGGCGCAGATCCGACATATTGAGAGAGGAAACCCCTGCCGATCTCGGCGACACCGAATGAAAGAAGGAAGTAAGTACCTTTCCATACCCGTTGAGAGACCCGATGGTTTTCACGTTCGTAAACTCAAATATGAAAATGACCACCGCGCCGACTACGAACAACAGCAAGGACATCGAAAGCACAATTTTGCTGTGAAGAGACAGCCTGCGGTTTTTCGTCCGGTAATCGACTACATCCGCAATGACGATAAAGCCGATGCCGCCGATCATAATGATAGCCATCGATACTACGTTCATGACAAAGTCGTCTACGTAAACGCTTATGCTTCGGAAGTCGCCGAACAAATCGAAGCCCGCATTGTTAAAGAACGAGATCGCGTGAAACAGCCCTAGGTAGGCCCCTTTTTTCCAGCCGAAATCCATCGACAGCCGCACGGCGAAAATGACGGCCGCCGCCGCTTCCACAATCAAAGAATAAATCAGCACTCTCCGGATCAGCCGCACGATTCCCTCCATCGAGGTTTGATTCATCGCTTGCTGAAGAATTAACCGCTCCTTGAGCGAAATTTTCCGTTTGAAGGCGAATGCGAGAAGCGTCGCCATCGTCATAAACCCGAGACCGCCTACTTGAATTAATACAAGAATGACGATTTGCCCGAATAAGGAAAAGGTGGACGCCGTATCCACGACAACGAGTCCCGTTACGCAAGTTGCGGAGGTGGCCGTAAATAACGCATCAACGAACGAGAGCGATTGCCCGCCGGCCGACGATACCGGCAGCATCAAGAGGCAGGCTCCGATCAAAATAATAAGAGCGAAGCCTCCGACCAAAATCCGGGGAGGCGTCAAGAACCGTTTTGCCTGTTCCACCAAGGTTGACCTCCCTTGATTGATCCCATGCACCATCGCTTCAAGCTTCAAGTTATTTTCCCTCATCTGAATAAAAATAAGCATAAAAAAAGAAGACGCGGAAGAGGACTCTTCGCGGCTTCTACGATGCATGACGGAATAAGCGCCATGCGGATACGCTGCAAGTTGCCTCTCTCAACACGCTTACGAGGTTAGCTGTCGGATTCGGGCGCGAGAGTCGCCCTACCGGACCTGATCATTCCGTCCGGATTCACCCCTGAGCACGGCATGCCGCGCTTCTTCTGGTTCCCCCGCTTTCCAGCATTGGAAATTCAGCGATTGAATTACGAATTGAATCTTACTCCTATAACCGCAACGTGTAAAGGTGAATTCCTATCCTATTTCTTCGAAAAAGCACGCAAGACCATGCGTTGTCAGCGGTTTCTCGGCATGCAATCGGACATTATCTTGGTTTATCTCCTCTTATCGAACGTTCTTGTCTTTCAGGCGCAAAAAAACCGCCGCCGTTAGTAACGGCGGCGGCAACAGGTTCGTTAATCCGCAGCTTACAGCTTATTGAAAACATCGGTGAGCACCGGCACAATTTGAGATTTGCGCGATACGACACCCTTCAATACGGCCTTGTTGTTCTCCAATGCGACGTTATACGCCTTCTCCACCGCATGAGCCGCTTTCCCGAGCGCGATGCCGACGGAGTCGTTATTCAAAATATCGGTTACCACGAAGAGGAACAAATCCAGCCCCTTCTCGGAAATAATGCCCGAAAGCGCGCTCTCCAGCTCGGCTTGGCGGGAAAGCACGTCATTCACGTCCACCGCGTTCACCTGGGCGATTTCCACCTTGGCGGAGCCCATCGAGAATTCCTTGGAGTCCATCGAAATCAGCTGGCCGATCGACTTGTCGCTTAAGTCCGCGCCCGCTTTCAGCATGCTTAAGCCGTAGCTTTCCGCGTCGACGCCGGCAATGGCGGCGAGCTCCCGCGCCGCGTCGACGTCCTCTTGCGTGCAGGTCGGCGATTTGAACAGCAGCGAGTCCGAGATGATCGCGGACAGCATGAGGCCGGCGATATGTTTCTCAATCTCGACTCCGTTCTCCTTATACATCTTCTTTAAGATCGTCGCGGTGCAGCCTACCGGCTCCGCACGGAAATAAAGCGGTCCGCTCGTTTCGAAGTTGGCGATCCGGTGGTGGTCGATCACCTCCGCCACGCGCACCTGCTCGATGTCCGCCGCGCTTTGCTGGCGTTCGTTGTGGTCGACCAGAATGACGCTCTTCGCTTCGTTCGCAACCGTCTCCACCAAGCGAGGAGCTTGTGCCCCGAACGTATCGAGCGCAAATTGCGTTTCTCCGTTAACGTTGCCTAACCGTACGGCTTCCACGTTCCAACCGAGACGCGTTTTCAAATCGGCATAAACAAGTGCGGAGCAAATCGAATCCGTGTCCGGATTTTTGTGGCCAAAGATCAGCAGCTTCTCCATCCTCATACCCCTTATGTTGAAAATTTCACTTACCAAAAGGATACCGCAGAACAATATTGCCAATCAAGAAATATGTTTTTGTCATTCAAGCGTCTGGTAACCTTTTTACAGCGAGTAACTGTATAATATGAGCATGTTTAATGCTATAATCAATGTATGATGCGAGGTGATATTCGTGGAACAACACGCGATCTGCCCCAAGTTCGAGAAAGGGATGCAGATTATAAGCAAACGCTGGAGCGGTTTGATTATTAATCAGCTTCTTACGGGCCCGCAGCGGTTTTGTACGATAGAGTCTGCATTGCCGATCAGCGGAAGGCTGCTTTCCGAACGGCTGAAGGAACTGGAAGCGGAAGGCATTGTGAAGAGGGAAGTGTTTCCGGAGACGCCCGTTCGTATTGAATATTCCTTAACGGATAAAGGACGCGCCTTCGAGCCCATTATCAACGAAATCACCAAGTGGTCTCAGCAATGGGTGGAAGTGAACCTCGAAGAGTGCGAGGAAATGCGCGACGAAATGTAGAAGCTGCCAAAACAACCGGCGGTACGCGATGCATGGCTATCATGCAGCAGCGTACCGCTTATTTGATTTCAGCTTTCCAAAAAATTCACGATTTCTTGGTTTACCGCATCAGCCTTCTCGATCGACAAAGCGTGTCCCGCCCCGGGAATCATGCGGGTCACGATATGCGGAATAAGCCGCTTGGCGCGCTTAATTACTTTGGGCACCTTATAAATCACTTCCTTGTCCCCGATCAGCATCAGGCATGGAGCCTTAATCCGCTGCAGCTCCTCATCCGAGAATACGGACGGAATCAAAATTTTATATTTCCAATTGAACCCCATAATTCCGTGATAAAACTGTTCGAACATAAAGCCGCTCACCTGATTGCCCTTGGCGACGAACCATTTGGCAAAAAAACCGATGATTACGGAACGCGTCCGTATAATATTTGCCGCCATCAACCGGATCGGGAACTGCAGGCTGAACGAAGCGAACGAAGCGGCAGGGGCCAGCAGCACTAGCCGGCTTACCCTGGACGGAGCATGTATGGCAAAGTTCAAGGCATGCCACCCTCCGTTCGAATGGCCTATGAATGTTGCCCGTTCCACCCCTAAGCGGTCCATCACTTCGGTTAACCACTTCACATAATCGGTCTTTTCCCGAAAATGCCTCGAAACCTCGCTTTTATTGAATTCCCCGATTACGTCTACAGCATATACGCGATATGTACGAGCAAGTGTCTCCGCATTGGGATACCACATCGCGGCGCTGAATCCGAACCCGTTCAGAAGGATCAAAGGCTCGCCGTTCTCCGGACCTGCGGCAAGTATATGCGTTCTCCCGTAATCCGTCGGAACATAAATCGATTCGTATGCTGCTTTCCATAAGGAAAGGCTGTCGTTATACGCGTTCACAAATTTTGCCGACAACTCCGGGGACTTGAATGTGTTGAGCGGGATCGTCAATGCGGCTTCATCTCCTAATTTGTCTTTCCTAGTTTATATCATGAATTATATGATTTTTTTACTAGTTTTGGAACGCCCCCCTTCACGCACCTGAATCAAAGCTTGCATTAAGGAAACTTTTACAAAAAAACCGTTGAAAAACGAGAATCCTCTCGCTATAATAAACGAGAGTGTTCTCGTTTTTATTCGTGAGGTGAACCAAAGTGCCGAAAATATCGGAGGAACAAAAGGAAGCCGTGCGGCAAGACATATTGGCGGCGGCAAGGAACGTATTTATGCGGAAGGGCTACGAAGCCGCATCGATGAAAGATATTGTCGTCGAATCGGGCAAAAGCTTCGGCGGCGTATATATGTACTATCCGAGCAAGGAGAAGCTTTTCTACGACCTGCTCCGCAGACAATACACGAGAATGGGAGAGCAATTGATTCAGCAGGAGCCGGACGACAGCTGGACCGCCGTCGAGCGCTTTCTGGAGAGCCAGCTGAAGCTGGCGGCTGAAGCGGAAAGCGGGCTCGCGCCTTGCATGTACGAGTTTTTCATCGTCGGACGCAGGGACAAAGAGCGGCGCAAGGTGATCGACGAACGGCATCGGGCGGTGTACGCGAGCATTGAACGGCTGCTGCTGGAGGGAATCGAACGGGGACTGTTTCGCCCTGCGGTGCCGGTGGAATCGATCGTCCACTCCCTGATTTCGTTCCTGGACGGCGTGTTTATCGAAAGCATCATCACCGGGCACGATCGGATCGGCCTGGACCGGCAATTCGAATTGGTCAAATCGCTTCTGAAAAATCTGTTGATCGAACATGGAGGAACCGTACAATGACACAAGCGCAATCGATACCCGTATTTAAAAAAGAAGCCGGACGCAAGGCGTTCATGGATGCCTACGACCGGCTGATGCTGGAGTGGCCCATAGCCTACGAAACCTTCGAAATCCCGACCGATTACGGTGACTGCCACGTCATCGCGAGCGGACCGGCGGACGGAAAGCCAATCGTACTGTTCCACGGCATGACCGGAAATTCCGCGATGTGGTACCCGACCATGGAGGCGCTGCAGACATACAGAACATATTCCGTCGACGCGCCCGGCGACTTCGGGAAGAGCACGGTGTCCCGGCTGATGAAATCGCCCGAGGATGCCGCCCGCTGGATCGACCAGCTGCTTGACGCCCTCGGGCTGGAAACAACGATACTTCTCGGCCACTCGATGGGCGGCTGGTTTTCCGCCAACTATGCACTCTCGCGCCCCGAGCGGGTCGAACGGCTCATGCTGCTTGCACCGGTTGCGACGTTCCTGCCGCCCCCTCTTTCCAAGCTCATGAAATACATATATCCGGCGCTGCTGATTCCGAGCCGCAAACTTATCAAGCGCGGCTGGGACTGGTTTTGCTCCGCGGGTTACACGCTGCCGCAGCCGGTCATGGAGGTCGTTTATGCCGGCTACAAGCACGGAAAGCTAAAGCTCGGCGTCATTCCGGGCGTAATCCCGAAGGAGCGGTGGAAAAGCCTTACGGCGCCCGTTCTCTTCATCGTCGGAGACGAGGAGAAAATTTACGATGCCGCTCAAGTGACCCGGGTCGTCCGCGAATCGATTCCGCAGGCGGAAACGCATATTGTAGAGCGGGCCGGACACTGTCTTACGGTCGAGCGGAAGGAGCAGGTCAACGCGCTCGTCGGCAAATTCCTGTCATCTTAAACCGTCTTTCGAAGCGAAAGGACCGAACGTCAGACCCAAGCATCCAGAGGATAGCCTCTTTCCTCCCAGTACCCGATATGGTCCTCCTCAATCAGCTCGATGCGGGTTAACCATTTCACGGATTTGTAGGCGTACATTTTCGGGACGATCAGGCGTACCGGACCTCCGAGGTCGCTCGGAATTTGCCGTCCGTCGTGCATAACGGCGATCATCGCGTCATTCATGGACGCTTGCTCCAGCGTAAGCGAATCCGTGTACACCCCGTCCCCGGAATAAAACTTGACGTTTCTCGCATTCGGCTTTACCCCTGCCAGCTCCAGCAGCTGCTTCAGCGGGATGCCCTCCCAGGTGTTGTCATACACCGACCACCCGGTGACGCAGTGGAAATCGCTGACCTGCACCGACCGTTTCAGCTCCAGAAATTGCGGCCAGTCCCACTGCAGCCTGCGCTCGACCAGCCCGTCGACGGCAAACGACCAGCTGTCGTTCGTGAAGGCGGGAATTTTCGTTACCGTATAGATGCGGAAGCTCCCCCTCGCTCCGCCACCGGCCGGAGGCAGCGATTCCGGGAGCGGCGACGGCGCGGGCGCAAGGCGGTTCGCGTCGTTCTGTACGAGACGCTCCAGCGCTTCGGCGCTTCCGCTGACGCCGAAGGCGGAGCCGAGCCACTTCAGCAGCGACGGCCCCACCGCTAGCGTGAGTCCCGCTCCGATCAGCCACCGCATGAATGCGCGGCGTTCATAGAGCGGGCGGTGTCCGGCGGCCGGATGAAGCGGCGGCTCCTGCGGCTCGGCCGCGACGGCGCGGCGGCGGGGCTCCTTCAGCCATTTGAGTCGTGTTAGCGAATGAAACACGATATAAGGCAATCCGATCCAGGTCAGAAGATCGTGAACGGCCAGCGCCGCGCCTGCCAGCGGCGGCCCCGCGGCTCTATGCTGCCAAAGGACGGCGCCTGAGGCGAACCAGCCGAGCAGCAGCGCGAGTACGACCAGCACGTTGAACCGCTGCAGCGGGCGGTTCCGCAGCTGCTTCCAATGCTTGCCCGCAAGGAAGAGATACCAAATCACGGGCACGATCGACAGGAGCCCGACCGCAATATGCAGCCACTTGATCCAAACTCTGCCCTCTCCCAGCAGCTCTCTCCAATTCGCGCCGGCGAGCATCAAACCTGTCGCCGCAAGCAGCGCGACGATCCACCCGTTCCATGAATGTAAAGCGGCCAGTTTTTTGCCGTAGCCTCGAGTGAGCCGCGCAAGCCGTTCCTTCATTTTTGACCTTCACTCCCTTCTTTTTTAAAATCATATACATATGCGGCGGATTGGGAAACATGCTGTATATAGATTTTCCTCGAGAGGAGCGATTCGCAATGACGCTGAAATTAAGCGTGCTTGATCATACGCATATAAGCGAAGGAAGAACGGCGAAGGACGCGCTGGACGAGGCGGTGAAGCTGGCGCAAGCGACGGAGGCTCTCGGCTTCGGCCGCTACTGGGTGTCGGAGCACCACGGCACTCCCTCGCTGGCGTCGTCGAGTCCGGAAATATTGATCGCACACCTGGCCGCAAACACGAATCGCATTCGCGTCGGCTCCGGCGGCGTCATGCTTCCGCATTACAGCGCCTATAAGGTAGCCGAGAACTTCAGGCTCCTTGAAGCGCTCCACCCCGGTCGCATCGACGCCGGTCTCGGCCGGGCGCCGGGCGGCATGCCGATAGCGACCCGCGCGCTGCAGGAAGGCAAATACCTCGAGATCGACGAGTATCCCCAGCAGGTGGAGGATTTGGTCGGCTATTTGCACGACGCGCTGCCCCCGGAGCACCGTTTCGCCCGCTTGCGCGCTGCGCCGCAAATCCAAACCGCTCCGGAAGTATGGCTGCTCGGCTCCAGCGACGGAAGCGCAGCGATCGCCGCCGCTCAGGGAACCGCTTATGCGTTCGCGCATTTTTTCGGAACCGGATACGATGCGAAAGCGGTCATGGATATTTATTTCAGCCGCTTCCGCCCTTCGGCGCACAACGAGAAGCCGAGAGCGCTGGCGGCCGTTCTGGTCGTCTGTGCGGAAACGGACGAAGAAGCGAACCGTCTGGCAACGAGCGGCGATTTATTTTTTACGAGTCTTTACAAGGGGCACGATCTCCCGCATCTGCCCTCCGTCTCCACCGCGGCGGATTATCCTTACACGGAATACGACCTGCAGATGATCCGCCAAATGCGTTCCAACCGGTTCATCGGCTCGCCGGAACGCGTCAAGCAGCAACTGCTGGAGCTCGGCGAGCGGCTCGGGGTCGACGAGCTGATGGTCGTCAGCCCGATTCACGGCTTCGAGGAACGCGTGCATTCGTATCGCCTGCTTTCTGAAGCTTTTGGCTTGGCATAGAAGAAGCCGAGCGGCCGTCGTCACTCAAGACGCCTGAAGCCGCTCGGCTTTTCTCTTCCATATGCTCCGTCAAACCTCGTCAAGCCTCGTCAAAATCCAAAAAGCCAATTCAACACCAATGCCGTCATGCCTAAGGCAACATTGATCCAGCCGAAAAACCTGCTGGCTTTCTCCTCCTTCTTCATTTGGTTTTTGCGATATTTTTTCTCGTCGATGAACAAAATTCCCGCACCTGTGAACAGCAGCATAAAGATAATGTAATCGATGTGGCCTATAAACGAATTGATCATGCGACCTCTCCCTTCATTTAGCCGACATGCCTACGCGCCGGACATTCATATCGACATGAACATCGACCGGCAAATCTTTGTAAACTTTTAGCCACCCGTCCCCGTTCTTAATGTGCTTATTCCAATAAGCCGGCTCTTTCGCTCTGACATATTCCCCGAATCCGAAGATGTCCGATTTGTCCTGCTGCGTCTGCCGGATTAAGCGCAAATACTCTTTCCGGGCATTCTCCTGCAATTGCCGCTGTATTTGCATGACGGTCTTGCTGTTGATGTTGAATTGATTGTTGGATTTTTCAAGCAGGTTGCCTTCTATAAAAATTCGAACGGTAATATGCGGCTTGCCGTTTCGGATCGACGGTTTAATGGACGATTTCCGGCTTGTGCCGCCGAACATCACGTAATCGTTTTCCGTCCCGGGCACCTTCACGTATACCTCTCCGCCGGCCGGGCTCATCCCTTTAATTCCCATAAATAGCGGAATATCCAACGGACCGGTCGTCCCCACCAGCTTTTCCTTAACGAAATACGCCAATCCGTCAATGCGAATGGTCGATCCTTCGGCATATTCTACATACGGAAGATAGCCCTCGCGGCCTTTGGCGGACACGGAGCTCCAGAACATCCCCAAAAAATTTAGCGGAAACCGCCCCATCTTCACGGATTGGTCCATCGTCGTCAGCAAATAAACCGCCGGCACCCGCTCCAGCTGCGGAGAAAGCTGTATCAATTGCTCCGCTTTTCCTTTGCTTATAAACATCCAATTCATTCTGCGCACTTCCGGATTTCGTCTGAAATAATCGTTAATGTTGCCGATTCCTTTCTTCGCGACGCTTTCCGACACGACGATTATCCTTAGATGGCCGAAAAACAACGGCGGAGCCGTCTTCTGCTGCATGCTGTTAAATGCATCCTCGATCGTATGCCCCGTAGCGCTTACTACCCATACGGTCTGCTTTCCTCCTCCTCCTCCGCCGCCGCCGCCGCCCCCCTGCCCCGGGCCGAGCGGGATTCTCCCCGGCACTGCGATCTGGACGGTCACCTTCAGATTGCCCGTTTCCGTATTCGGATGGTCTCCGATTGAAGAAATGTTTGACATCTCCTCCGGCTTTTTTTCCGCCTCGTCGATTCCGACGCCTAGCACGAGCGCCCTCTCCTCCAGCTCCAACCGGTCCCAGCATCCCGAAAGAAAAGGCATTGCCAGCAGGATAACGACTAGTCCGCTAACCTGAACGATTTTTTTGCCGACCGGCATACGCGTCCTCCCTCTTTTTCCGAATTAGAGCGACCAGATAAAGCGTTAAGGGGTAAACGATCGTTACGAGCAGGCCGATTCTGCCTACGATTTCAATAATTTCATAAAGCTGCAGCAAGCTTTGCGGCAGCATGGCTAGCGTAAACACGAAGGGAAGAATAAACATGGCCAGCATCTTGTTATCCCGCAGCCTTAGCAGCCGCCCGATCGAATGAATCGTGAAATAATAGCTGGAAAACAACGTTGTAAACACCGCCGTGACCCATACCGCCAGGAAAGCCGCGTCCAGCCTCTCAAGGATGTTGGCGGGCAGCGTTGTCGTCTTGGCAAGCTCCAGCGTCGGCCATAGCAGCCGCTTCGTCTCCTCCGTCCCAAATACGCCAACTGCGGCTATGACGATCGAAAGGTACAGCCCGCCTGCAATTCCTAAGCCCAAGATACTGGCCTTCAATGCGTTTTCGGGCCTGCGCATCATCGGGATCACCATAGAAAGCACGAACGCGCCTTGAAATAAAGCGGCTATCGTCAATACCCCTTCGCCGAAGCCCTTCGGTTCGTTTCCGATAATCGGCTGGAGATGTATCCATTCCGCGTTTTTCAGAGACAGCGTAACGATCAACAAAGCGGGCGCAACGAGCAGCGGTAAATAAAAGTGGTGGATGTAAGCGAAGGTGGTCAGGTCGTTGCGCGCCGACAAGCCGGCTAAGAGCAGCATGACGATTACCGTTACCTCGAGCGGCGTTTTCTTTAATACCGAGGTGATGACCACTTCTCCGAACTCGCGCGCCGTCAAGGAGCTCAGTATCGCAAAGAACGAAATGATCAGAACGGTGCCGACCCAAGCTATCCATTTGCCCATAATATCTTCGCTGTACTGGACAATCGACTTCGTCGGAAACCGCATGCCCAGCTTTGAAAGCAGCCATAGTCCGACGAATGCGAGCGCAATTCCGAGCAAGGTTACGAGGGGCGCTCCCGTATCGCCGGCGCGCACCGCGAATAGCGGGAGCGGAAGCACGCCTACCCCGATAATCGTGCTAATCAGAACGGCTGCCGCTTGTATCGTCGTTATTTGCTTCGGGTATTCCATCCGAACCGTTCCACCTTTCATTGCCGACCTTTAACGGATCCAACGTATTTACGACGGGACGTTTAATATGTGCCCCCGGCCTCTGGCCCAATCGGGTACGATTCGGGGTATGTAGAAAAGCAGGCCGCTTCTTCATCCACCAAAGCGGGGGCCGAACTACCGTATCCTTCATGGCTTCAAAGTTGCCGGGAACCAGAGGGCTCAAGTAAGGGACGCCGAACGATTTGATCGAGAGCAAGTGATTCGCGATTAAAATCAAACCGACCATGACACCGTACAGCCCGAACATCCCGGCAAGAAAAATAAGCGGGAACCGCAGCAGCCTTAATGCGAGCGCGGCGTTATAAGCCGGGGTGGCGAAGGACCCGATCGTCGTCAGCGCAATAACCACAACCGTAATGGGGCTTACAAAGCCCGCCGCCACCGCGGCTTGTCCGATGACAAGCACGCCTACGATCGAGAGCGCCCCGCCGACCTGCTGCGGCAGACGCACGGTCGCCTCCCGCAGCACCTCCATGGAAACCTCCATAATGAACACCTCCACTACGGAAGGAAAGGGCACGCCTGCGCGGCCGCCCGCTACCGCCACGGCGAATTCGGTCGGGATGAGCTCCGGGTTAAATGAAATAACCGCGACATAAAGAGAAGGTGTAACCAGCGAGAAGATTAGCGCGACCAGACGGGCCAGACGAATGAAGCTGACCAGCACGAACCGCTCGGTGTAATCCTCCGTCACTTGATAAAACTGATTGAACACGGTCGGTACGATTAAAGCGAACGGAGACCCGTCGACCAAAATAATGACCCTGCCCTCCAACAAATTGGCGACGGCCTTGTCCGGCCGTTCCGTATTTTGCACTTGCGGGAACGGCGAGAAGTGGTTGTCTTCGATAAATTGCTCGAGGTGCCCGGCATCGAGCACGCCGTCGACATCGATCGCCGCAAGCCGTTTCTGTACTTCCTCCACCAGCGCATCGTTGGCGACGCCTTTTATATAACACACAATGACATTCGACTTCGTAAGTCTTCCGATTTCCATTGTTTTCACACAAAAATCGGAAGACGGCAGCCGATAGCGCAGCAGGCCGATATTCGTTTGCAGCTGCTCGATAAACCCCTCCCGCGGCCCGCGGATCACCTGCTCCGTAGCCGGCTGGTCGATTCCGCGTTTGGCCACGTCCTTCGCCTCGATGAGAAACGCTTCCTCGAGCCCGTCGACAAATACGACGCCTTTGCCCCGCAGAACCCCTTCCACAGTTCGGGTCAATTGGCTTTCCATTTCGCATTTGCTGTTATACAGCACATCGTTCCTCAGCAGCCGCTTCAATTGATCCTTCGATTCGACTGTAACGTCCTTCAGATGGGGAGGAAGATACATGAACAATTTTAAAATGTCCGTATTTACCGTGTGCAGATCAACAAGGCTTGATATATAAACCATTGCCGCGGGGTATGTGCCCAGCGCATGGAAATGGCGTACTACAAAATCGGCGTTTTCTCCGAGCAAGCTGTTCAGAATCGTTAATACTTCGTCCAAGCTGCCGGAAAGCTTTACACCGTCATATTGCTGAAGCATTTGATCGGGAGGAATTTTCCGCTCTACTTTTTCCGTTTTCCTCATCGTTCTTCTTGACCCTTGCTTCAATCGCCGCCACATACGAATTCCTCATTTCCATCGATAACCGCGTTCACGCCGTTCGTTTCCAAAGATTCCTTCGCATATAATGTGCGCATTTCAGCCAAACGCATTCGCAAAAAAACAAAAACCGGCTATCGCAATAGGATAACCGGCCCGCTCATCTATTCGACATTCGCTACTCTACCGACAATTTTCCGCGCATTTCCTCCAACAAACACTGTTTGCAGAACCAGCGGTCCCCGAACCATTTCCAAGCCTTCTTTTCTACGCTTTCCAATTCATGCTGCCTCTCTTTTTGCCGCTTATCCGCCAGATACAGTTCCATCATCTTTCCCAACCTCTTTCTCCAACGTTATTTACAGCTTCAGTATAGACCTCTGCTGCGGTGCGAAACGACGGGAAAAGGGCTAAGAGGCGGCTAAGAAAATCGATGTAAGCCTTCGTACGCCTTTGGTCTTATGGCTGCAACCGGTTAGTCGGCCAGCTCCCTTCCTTTCGTCTCCGTGCCGAGGAGCCAGACGGCCAGCGCCCCGACGACGATCGAGGCGAAAAATAGGATGAATACGGCCGGTATGCTCACATCGCGAGCGATAAGCCAGCCGACGAGGAACGGAGCGATGACGCCGCCGACGCGGCCGAACGATGCCGCAAGGCCCGTCCCGGTGGAGCGGAACTTCGTCGGGTATAGCTCCGGCGTATAGGCGTACATTCCGCCCCATGCGCCTAAATTAAAGAACGACAGGCCGATGCCCGCCGCAATGAGCGAGCCGGCCGACGCCGCCGATCCGAACCATACGGCAAACAAGGCGGTGAGCAGCAGGTAGCTGACCAATACGAACTTTCTTCCGAACCTTTCAATGAAATAGGCGGCCGTAAAGTACCCGGGCAGCTGCGCCAACGTCATGATGAGCACGTATTGGAAGCTTTTGACCAAGCTGAAGCCCTTCATCACCATAACGGTCGGCAGCCAGAGGAACATGCCGTAATACGAAAAGACTACGGTGAACCACAAAATCCAGAGCATGATCGTCGAGCGGCGATATTCAGCGGTCCATACGGATTTGAACTTCCTTAAGAGCGGTTCGTTCCGTTCTGTTCGCCGTTCCTTAAATCTCGGCGGATCTTGAATCGATGTCCGGAGGTAGATCGCATACAGCGCAGGCAGCGCTCCGATCAGGAAGCCCGATTGCCAGCCGTAGCGAGGCATAACGAAATAAGCGATCAGCGCCGAAGCGATCCAGCCGCCCGCCCAGAAGCTCTCCAGCAGCACGACGACTCTGCCGCGTTCCTTCGCCGGCACCGACTCGGACACGAGCGTCGAAGCGACGGGCAGTTCCCCGCCTAAGCCTACCCCCGCGAAAAATCGCAGCAGACACAGTACGGCAAAGCTAGCAGCCAAGGCCGAGAGGCCGCTCGCTGCGGAGAACAAGAGCAGTGTCCAAAGAAGCACCGCCTTCCGCCCGTAACGGTCGGCCAGCGTACCCGCGAATGCGGCTCCGAAAACCATGCCGATGGAGTTTATGCTTGTAAACAGCCCCACCTGTTCGGAGGAAAGCTCCCATTCCACCTTCAGCGCCGCGATAATAAAAGAGATGAGCCCGACATCCATCGCGTCGAACATCCAGCTGATTCCCGCGCTAAGCAGCAGCTTTCGATGCTTGCGGTTTTGCAGCGCCTCAATGTTGTACATTGCCGCCAGCCTCCATTTCCCTCTCGTTCGCCTTACAAAATGTGTACCCGATCAAACCTTTTTTCCGTATAATAATGGCAAAGCATCTTATATCCCAACGGAACAAGGTGAGGATTCGTATGCGGTACTTCGTTGAATTCATCACACATCGTTTGATCGTTTTTTTAACCTGTACTTTTCTTGTAAGCGCTGCAGTTGCATGCTTGTATCCTTGGAGCGGCCGAACCGTCCTTTACGCGGCGGTCGGGGCTTTGCTGGTGCTGATCACCGAGTACACCGTCCACCGGTATATGCTTCACCAGTTTCCGGCTCTGATGCCCGCCGCTTATCGGGGACATCAAGCGCATCACCAAAACCCTTCGGATATACGCTATTTGTTCGGTCCCGTACGATACGACTTCATCAGCTACGCGCTCATGTTCTTTTTTGCTTGGCTGCTGAGCCGCAATGTCGGACTGGCCGCCGCGCTTACCGCCGGCGCCGGCGCTTGCCAGCTGTACTATCAGTGGAAGCATTATATCGCTCATCGCCCGGTCACACCGCTTACCCCATGGGGCAGATGGTTGAAGAAGCTTCATCTGCTGCACCATCATCTCGATGAGCATGCCTGGTACGGCGTGTCGAATCCGTTCTTCGACGCCGTAATGGGCACCTACCGGCGCGACCGCCGAAAGAAGTCCTCCGCCAGCCAAAGCAAAACCCTTTGATTCTTATTTCAAAGGGTTCGTCACTTTTATTTTTTTTATGAATTTTTCATCCGCTTCGATCACCTGAAAGACGGCTCCTTTAAACTCGACGGAAAGCTTCTCGCCCGGAGCGGGAAGCCTTCCGAGCTGTCCGATGACAAAGCCGCTGACCGTTTCGTAATCGTCTACCGGCAGCCCGATCCGCAGCACCTCTTCGACGTCCTCCAGATCGGTAATGCCGTTAATCAAATACGTGTTCTCGCTCACTTCGACGATATCCTTGATTTCTTCATCATGCTCGTCAAAAATGTTCCCAACGATTTCCTCGAGCAGGTCCTCAGCCGTTACGATCCCCGCGGTTCCGCCGTATTCGTCGATAACGACCGCCATATGAACCTTATTCAGCTGCAAATCCCGGAACACCTCGTCCGTCATCCGGTGCATCGGGACATGGTACGGCTTACGCATAATCGTCCGCAAGTCGAATGCGTCTTCGTTGCAATTATCCATAAATTGAATCATGTCTTTTACATGCAGAATGCCGACAATATCGTCGATTCCTTCCCCGTATACGGGATACCGCGTATATTTCTCTTCATTCATGATGCGCACCACTTCTTTAAACGGGGCGTCCGCCGAAATCGCCACAATATGTATCCGGTGCGTCATAATATCGGAAACCTCTTTATTGTCGAAGTCGAAGATATTGTTGATCATCATTCTTTCGGCTTCTTGAATCGCTCCCGACTCGTTGCCGACGTCCACCATCATCCGGATTTCTTCTTCCGTCACCTCTTCTTCATTGCTGTTCGGATCGACCCCGAACAAGCGGACGGTTACGTTCATCGAGAAGGTGAGCAGCTTGACGAACGGGGCGGTAATGAGCGACAGCACGGTCAGCGGCCGCACGGCGATCATGGAAATCGGTTCCGCCTTCTTCATCGCCAGTCTCTTCGGTACCAGCTCTCCGAATACCAGCGTAAAGTAAGAAAGAATTAACGTAATGACGATTAAGGACACACTGTCCAATATTTTCGGAGGGATCGGTATGCCTACTTCGTACGCGAATCGCGCAAAGCGCTTCGCGAAGGTGTCCGCTGCGAAGGCGCTCGCCATAAAGCCGGCAAGCGTAATGCCGATTTGAATCGTTGCGAGAAAGCGGCTCGGTTCCTTCAGCAAATTGTAAAGCATCTGGGACTTCTTGTCGCCTTCCTCCGCCATCGCTTTCACCTTGTTATCGTTAAGCGAGATCAGGGCGATTTCCGAGGCGGCGAAGAACGCATTGATTAAAATAAGAATTAACAGTACTACAATTTCGGTAATCAGATTCATCACCTGCTAATCGACTGATTTTCGTTGCACGGCTTTCCGTTGATGCGAAAGGGTATAAACTGCCAATTTCACTCCTACCCATCCTACAATAATGAAAGCCGCGGTTTCAAGACCGGGCCGTCGTTCTAGCAGCTATACAAAGATGGAAGCGGGAGCGACGAATCTCATAGCGACCACACCGATTAGTCATGATCGCACGCAGTTAACCGGTGCATTGTCCGCTGCCGGTATGCCCCCCTCATTGCCGATCAGCTCAGGAAGCACCCGGGCATATGTAAGCAGCAGGACCGTATCCGTCGTTCTCTTCGCCTTTCACACGAATTTCCATGGGGGTATTGTTTGCCGGACATTTGTTTTTATGCGGTGCGGTTTAATCCGCGGGAAGAACAAAGGATTAGGGCATGGCTCGGTCGAGTTTCCGCGACGGCTGGCGGCTCGCTCTAACGGACACGGATGCAGCTATTCGGAGTTTTGAGTTGAGTTTGCGGTTGTAACGGACACCACTGCAGTTATAGCCTCGAAAAAGCAAGGAAAAACACAAAAAATCGGGGTTTAGCGTCTGCTGTGTCCGTTAGAGGAATGACGGCGGGCAAATGGGCGATATAGCGTCTGCTGTGTCCGTAAGCACTCAGGGGTTAGCAAGAGGCGGCGAGAAACAGGTGTCAAAATGAACAAATTCACCCTTACGGTGACTGATTGCACTAACCGACGGTTACATTTCCGCCGATCCCCCATTCGAAAGATGACCTGCCAAAACAATCAAAAAAGCCCGCCGTTCGGCAGGTTTTGGCGGGCTTTATCAGCATATATTACTTATCTGTTTCCAGCGGCTTCAACCGCGCTTCAATGGAAGCACGCTGAGCTTCGAAGTACGGCGGCAGCGACAGTCTTTCCCCGAGGCGCTCGAAGTCCTCGTCGCTTTCGAAGCCCGGACCGTCCGTAGCCAGTTCAAACAAAATGCCGTTAGGCTCTCTGAAATATAACGACTTAAAATAATATCGCTCCACAAATCCCGAGTTCGGCATTCGGTTTTCGGAGATACGGTCGATCCACTTTCGCAGCTCTTCCTCGTTATCCACCCGGAACGCTACATGGTGAACGCTGCCGCGTCCCGGTCTTTCCCGCGGAAGGTCGCTCCGCTCCGCCAGATGAACCTCCGCGCCCGTGCCGCCCTCTCCGGTCTCGAACACCCGAACCTCGCCCGAACCCGGCAAAGAATATCCCGGTATCTCGCGGAAGCCCATGATGTCCGTCAATACGGAAGCAGTAATCTCGGGCTTAGGTACCGTCAAAGTGACCGGTCCCAAGCCGATAATGCCGTACCGTTCCGGTACGGGCGCCCGTTCCCACGGCTTGCCGCCGGGCACGCCTTTGTTGCGCTCGTCGGATACGAGCGCAAGCCGCTGGCCCTCCGGATCGCGGAACGGGAGCGTTGCGCGTCCGGCAACCCGGGTTATTTCGTCATGATCGACACCGAGCTGTTCGAACCGCTTTTTCCAATACCCGATCGCCTCGTCATCCGCCACCCTTAGCGTCGTTAAGGAGATGCTGTTCGTCCCCGGATACGTCGGTCCGGCGTTCGGTATTTCGAAGAAGGTCAAGTCGGTACCCGGATTTCCGCGCTCATCCGCGTAGAACAGATGATACACCGACGTGTCGTCCTGGTTGACGCTCTTTTTGACGAGCCTCATCCCGAGAACTCCCGTGTAAAATTCATAGTTGTTTTTCGCGTTCGCCGTAATGGCCGATACATGATGCTGCCCTTTGAGCGCTTTAAGCTCCATTGTGCATCCCCTCCTCTTATTGGTTCTTGAACTGCCCCTTATACCACTCAGCCGCCGCATTCACTTCCGTTCCGGTCAGCTGATGCCCGAAATATTCCCAGTGCACGGCGACGGTCGCACCCGCGCCTTCCAGCAGCGTTTGCAAATCCTCCGTTTCCTGCGCCGGGCAGATCGGGTCGTTCCTCCCGGCTCCGATAAAGACCGGCACCCCCGTAAGATCGGGAAGCTCTACTCCTCTGCGGGGAACCATCGGATGATGCAGGATAGCCCCTTGGAGCGAGCCCGGAATGTGAAACAGCAGGCTGCCGGCGATATTCGCGCCGTTGGAATATCCGACCGCAATTACGGAGCCGCGGTCGAACCCGTACTCCTGTGCCGCTTGATTCAAAAAATCGTGAAGCTCATTCGTGCGAAACACCAGATCCTCTTCGTCAAACACACCCTCGGCAAGCCTTCTGAAAAATCTCGGCATCCCGTTCTCAAGCACGTTTCCCCGTACGCTTAGCACGCCTGCCGTCGGATCGATCCGCTGCGCCAGCGGAAGCAAATCGTTCTCCATGCCGCCCGTTCCGTGGAGCAGCAGGAGCGTCGGCGCCGTCGGCTCCGTGCCTTGCCTGTAAATATGCTTCACGATTGATCCTCCTCCAGTACGCGTATTTCAAGAGGCGGCAGTCCCGCTTCGATCGCGCTGCGGTGCGGCTCGAACCATTCCGGCAGCTTCAGCTCCCCGCCGAGCGATTCGAACGGCTCATCTTTCGTGAAGCCCGGCGGATCGGTGGCGATTTCGAAGAGGATTTCCCCTTCCTCACGGAAGTACACCGCCGTGAAATACTGCCGGTCAACGACAGGCGTCGGCTGAAAGCCCGCCTTCATGACCCGTTCTCTCCATTGCTCCTGATCCGCCAAATCGTTCGCGCGCCATGCGATGTGATGAATCGTTCCCGTTCCGCCGATCCCTCTGCCCATCACCGCAGCGTTCACGTCGATTCGGTTGCCGAGATCCCCGTTGGAGCGGAAACGCACCAACCCGGCCTCCTCGCCGATTCGTTCAAGCCCCATTACATGCTCCAGCAAGTGCATCGTTTGCACGGGAGCCATGCTGTACAGGACCGCGCCGCCGAACCCTTTAATCGCCTTATCCGCCGGCACCCCGCCGAACGACCAACCGCTTTGCGGTCCTTCCTCCCGCTCCGTCAGCTCCAGCTGCAAGCCGTCGGGATCCTTAAAGCGAATATACGATTCGCCGAACCGTTCCGCATGCGTAAAGGCCACCTTGAACTTGTTCAACCGCCCTTCCCAGAACGGAAGCGCCCCCGGCGGAACCGCAAACGTCGTATACCCGACCTGTCCGCCGCCGACCTTGCCCCTGCGCCCTTCTTCCCATGGAAAAAAGGTGATCGCCGTACCCGGACTGCCCTTCTCGTTCCCGAAATAAAGATGGTACACCTCCGGCGCGTCGAAGTTAATCGTCTTCTTCACGAGACGCAAACCGAGAATGCCCGCATAAAAATCCGCATTTCGCTGCGCGTTTCCGACAAACGCTGTAATATGGTGAATGCCTGCCGTTCGCTGTGTCATCGCTTGAAACCTCCCGTTTTTCAAATTTCAGCTATGGAAAAGCCGCTTTTCGTTAACTTTTCTTCGTCAAGTGAAGATCATTCATTGCTTGATTCATTTATATCAAATTTGAGATATTTAGTCCAGAACCAATCATTTACTTTGTATGAAATACTACCTTGACAGTCATAGTAATATGTTTTACATTGTATATCGAGGAGTGAGAATCATGAGCGAACAAAAGATCACCTCCGACTTGCTCAGAGGACATACCGACACCATCATTCTTAAACTGCTTTCTTCCGGGGATAAGTACGGATATGAGATTTGCAAACTGGTTCAATCAGGCTCCGGCAATGAATATGAACTAAAGGAGGCCACGATGTATTCGAGCCTGAAGAGGATGGAACAGGAAGGAAGCATAACCTCTTACTGGGGGGATGAAACCCACGGCGGGCGAAGAAAGTATTATCGCATTACCGATAAAGGCGCCCGGACTTACATTGAAAATAAAAAAAACTGGGAGCATGCGAAACGAATCCTGGATCAATTAATTTAAGGAAAGGAAGAACGGAAATCATGAACGAAAAACTGAGAGACTATTTAGACCGCGTATTCGCCCGTTATGAAGGGCTGCCTCCCGTTATGGAAATAAAGGAAGAGCTTTATCGCGATCTGCAGGAAAAGCTCGCCGATCTGAAGCGCGAGGGCTATGACGACGAGGCCGCTCTTCAGCTGGCAATCGATTCGATCGGCGACATCTCCGAGCTGGTGGAAAGCATGAACGCAACGGCCAGAGAGCTTCAGCAAAGCGTCGGCATGGACCTGTCCAAGAGCAACCTCCAACGAATGGATTTTCGCGAAGTCCAAGTGCCGGGCGGCAAATTCAATTACAGCAACCTACAGGGCTCCGACTTTACACATTCCGATTTGACGAACAGCACCTTTAAATGCAGCAATCTGGACCGCGCCGTGTTTGACGGAGCCAATCTGACCGGCGCGAAGCTGATCAAATCCAATTTGAGACGAGCGAGCTTTAGAGATTGCGTCTTAGACCGTACGGATTTCAGCTCATCGGAATTATCGGGAGTAAACTTCGACGGTCTGTCGTTCAACGGTACAATCTTTGATTATTCGGGACTGAAGGGAACTTCGTTTCGGAACGCCATTTTCAAAAATGTTTCCTTCAAAACGGACGTAAAGAAGGCGATATTCGACGGTGCGGCGATGGATAAAGTTACTTACGCGCTGTTGAAAGGGTTTAAGGCGAATCTGACAAACGTTACGACCCTATAGACCGTACCCGTAAAGGAGAGAATCAAAATCATGACAACTGCAAAAAAATCAAATCTCGGTCTCGTCGTTGCGGGACTGTTAATCGGGATTCTCACCGCCTCGATGGACGGCACCATAGTGGCGACGGCGATGGGTACGATTGTAGGGGAGCTGGGCGGACTCGACCAGTTCGTGTGGGTAACGTCGGCTTACATGGTCGCCGAAATGGCAGGGATGCCGATCTTCGGAAAGCTGTCCGACATGTTCGGGCGCAAGCGGTTTTTCATCTTCGGGCTCATTACGTTCCTTGGAGGCTCCATTCTGTGCGGAACCGCCGACACCATCGTCCAATTGGCTTGCTATCGCGCCATTCAAGGCATCGGGGGAGGCGCTTTGATTCCGATCGCTTTTACAATCATGTTCGACGTGTTCCCTCCTGAGAAGCGGGGCAAGATGGGCGGCTTGTTCGGCGCGACATTCGGACTGTCCAGCATATTCGGGCCGCTGCTCGGCGCCTACATTACCGATTACATCAACTGGAGATGGGTGTTCTACATCAACCTGCCGCTCGGCTTGCTTTCCTTCATCTTCATCGCTTTCTTCTATAAAGAATCGATCCGGCATGCGAAGCAAAAAATCGACTGGGCGGGCGCGTTCACCTTGGTCGGCGCCGTCGTCTGCGTCATGTTCGCGCTGGAGCTCGGCGGCCATTACTATGCTTGGGGCTCCGGCATTATTCTGAGCTTGTTTGCCGGCTTCGCCGTTTTGTTCGCCGCATTCTTGTACTTGGAGACGAAAGCGGAAGAGCCGATCATCTCGTTCGCCATGTTCAGACAGCGATTGTTCGCAGCAAGCAGCCTCATCGGCCTGTTTACCGGCGCCACCTTTATCGTCGCCACCGTTTACATCCCGATTTACATTCAAGGCGTGCAGGGCGGCACCGCGACAAATTCGGGATTGCTGCTGCTTCCGATGATGCTCGGCACGACCGTATCCGCACAATTGGGAGGCTTTCTGTCCTCCAAGTTCAGCTATCGGAGCGTCATGCTGCTCTTCAGCGTTATCTTCGTGCTCGGCTTCGGCCTGCTGACCACGTTGACGCCCGATACGTCCCGCCTTGCCGTTACGATCTTTATGATCATCGTCGGTCTCGGCGTCGGCGCATCGTTCTCGGTGCTGGGCATGGCGACGATTCACCATTTCGACGATACGAGACGCGGCTCGGCGCAATCGACCAACGCATTTCTGCGAGCATTCGGAATGACGCTCGGCATCGCGGTGCTTGGGATCGTGCAGCGGAACCTGCTGTCCGGCAAGTTGGAGAACGCGTTCCAAGCGGGGGGTTCCGACGCCGGGGGAGCGGCCGGTGCGTGGCTGCCGTCCAGCCTGATGGACGATCCGCGGGCGCTGCTCTCCCCTGAAGTGAGAGCGAACATTCCGAACGAAGTATTGGATACGATTACGGGCGCATTGTCCTCGTCGATCGCCCAGACGTTCGCGTGGACGCTCATACCTGCCGTACTATCGCTGCTGTTCGTATTTTTGATGAGCGGCGAGCGCTTAATTCGCCCTTCGGCAGCACCTAATGCGAAGCAGAAGGCGGCTTCGTAAGCCGCTTGCGCGAGGATAGCGGAATTTCCGGCCGCTTCCTCCGGCGCGGCGAGTGCAACGGAACACCATTGCGTTGGAAGTAGCTAGTTTGGCGGTGTATGGGGCTGCAGCGGAATGAAGTTCCGTTCGAGGCGGTCGCCCCTCCACCACTTTTTGGCGCTAATCATTTTCAACGAAAAAAGCCGTGCAGGGGATTTCCTCCCTGCACGGCTTTTACTGTTTTACTTCGCTGCCGGAATCTTTATGATTTGATTCGGATAAATCAGGTGCGGATTTTTCAGCTTGTTGTACTTGGCAAGGTCCTGCCACTTGACGCCGAACGAAGCCGCGATTTCGGAAAGCGTGTCGCCTCTCTTCACTACATACGCTTTGTCCGCCTTAGCCGGAGCCGAAGGTGTCGCAGGTTTAGCTGGTGTTGCCGGAGTCGCAGGTGCTCCCGGATTCCCCGGTGTAGCCGGTGTAGCCGGAGTTGCTGGGGTTGCAGGAGTCGCAGGTGTTGCAGGAGTTTCCGGTTTCTCCTCTGCAGCGCCTGCCGACAGCTTCAAACCGAACTTAGCGTATCCGTCCTCTTCAACGCCGATGAACGACAGCGTATCGCTGCCTTCGGCGAACGCCTTCGCATCCGGCGACGTCTTGAACGTTACGTTCACTTTGCCCGCGACAGCCGCGAACTTCCAGTTGCCGTCGGCCGTCGGATTGATCGTCCCGTTCTCGCGAATATAATCGATAACGGCTTGGCGGTTCTCATCCGGCGATTTCAAAATGATCCGAGTACCGTCCGGGTTCGCTCTCGGCCCGGAAGCACGGTAGTTGTTCGTAGCTACAACGAATTTCTGATTCTCATCGATCGGCTTGCCGTTGAATTTCAAGTTGACGATCCGGTGCGCATCAGAGTTCACGACCGTCTTCCCTGCCGCATCGTAACGCGCCGGCTGCGTAACATCGATCTCGTACGTTACGCCGTCGATAACGTCATAGTTGTACGTCGGGAAATCGTAATTTACGAGCGCTTGCTCTTCCGTCTTCTTCGGATCGATCGTGTTGAACTGGCCTGCCGACCATTCCAGCCACTCGCGCACTTCCGCGCCCGTAAGGACAACCGCTTGAACCGTATTGGAATACAAGTACAAATCCGCTACGTTCTTAATGGCGATCGGACCGGCGGCAATGTTGGTATAGTAGGTCGGACCTTGACGTCCGCCCGCTTTAAACGGAGCGCCTGCGGACAATACCGGGAGCCCTTCGTAATCGGTGCCTTGCAGCGCCTTCTTCACGTACCACTTCTGCGCATCCGTAACGATCTGTATGGACGGATCGTCCTGTGCCAACGCGAAGAAGCTGTTGATCGGCGCCGATGTCGTTCCGACCGGGCCGCGCACATACTCAATCGTAGCTTCATGCTCCTCATGAACGGCGTCAAGCACTTCTTGGTCTGCGCCGACCAAAGCGGTTTTCGTAGCCGCGTCATAAACCGCGCGCACGGAAACCGCGGATTTTACAACCGCCCACTTGCCGTCCACCTTCTGGATTTCCAAATCGATAATTCCGAGATTGTTGCCCCAGAAGCCCGGTTCGACCGCCGGAACCCCGTTAATGGTACCCTTGGTCAAATCCACGCCGCTCTTGCCTTCGAAAGACTTATCCGGGAACACCTTGTGCGCATGTCCGAACAGAATCGCGTCGATGCCTTCGACTTTGCTCAAATACAGCACGGAGTTTTCCATCATTTCGCCTTCCGGAATGTCCTCGAAGCCGGAGTGAGGAATCGCAACGACGATATCGGCTCCTTCGGCCTTCATCTTCGGCACGAGCGTCTTGGCCGTATCAATGATGTCCTTCGCAATGACTTTGCCTTCAAGGTTTGCCTTGTCCCACTGCATAATTTGCGGGGGGACGAAGCCGATGACGCCGACCTTGATCGTATGCTCTTGGCCCGCTTCGTCGACGACCTTTTTATCCAGAATAATATATTGGTTCTTAAAATACGGCTTGTCGTTGGAAGGGTCGTTGTCGCCGTCGTCGACATACACGTTGGCGTTCACGTAAGGGAAGTCCGCGCCCTTCAAGGAAGTTTCCAAGAAGTCCAAGCCGAAGTTAAACTCGTGGTTTCCGATGTTACCGGCGTCGTAATCAAATAGATTCATAGCTTTATAAACAGGGTGCGTTTCTCCGTCCTGCAGCGGATCGACCTTCGCGACATAATCCCCCAGCGGGTTACCTTGGATCAAATCGCCGTTGTCAAACAGCAGGCTGTTCTTCGATTCCTCCCGCGCCGCGCGGATGAGCGTCGCCGTCTTCGCAAAGCCGTACTCATCGGTAGGCTTGTCCGCAAAGTAATCGTAGTTGACCATGTTGACGTGCAAATCGGTGGTCTCCATAATCCGAAGCTTTACGACCGGATCGCCCTCCGCGGCGGAAGCCCACAACGGAACGGCTAGAACGTTAAATGCGACGGTTGCTGCCAATACACCTTTTTGCCATGCAAGTTTGCGCATGTAGAAGTACTCCTCCTATTGGAAAAAGTGGGAACTAGAATAGATTACCATAAAAACTAACAGAACGGTCTGGATTTACAAAAATAAAACATCCTTTTTTTCAAAGCAATTTCACTGAAGCAGGACCGCGTTAGCGGTAAGTTTTTTGAAACTATAAAAAGAAAGAACGTATAAATCAATTGGTAATTTGGAATTTCATCCTCGGGGTAAAATAAATGTTTTTCAGAATTCTTTCGATATACCTTTCCATATATAACCGCCGAACTTCCGGCGGTAACACACTTACTTTTCTGAGCTATAGGCGAATTCTAACTCACGTTCTTCAAAGAATAATTTGTATTGAAAATACATCGTATTATCGACCTTTTTTTAGGTTATTTCCCTTCGCTATGAAAAGGTCCCCATTTTTTTTATTAAGTTTAAACGTAACGTCACCAAAACTCTTGGTTAAGTACTCAGGAATTTCGATCTTAACTAACTTCCCCTGAAGAAGGAGAGTCCCACCAATAGCTTGAGTAAACGCCCTTGCCGGCAGGTATGTCACTCCATCTATTACTCTAACCGTCCCCCCCGTGCTCACTTCTTTATCGTTAACTATAATTTTTCGCTCACCAGCTTTCATTTTTACATTGAATCCACCACCAGTTAGCGTTGCGATTTTTGAAACCTGATCCCACGACAATTTCCAACGTAACGCATCCGCCATTTCTCGAATTGGGATGTTGAGCTGTCCAGTTTGAACGATAGGGTTAGAAATTGATAATCCATTCACTTCCGCGGTGTAGTTGCTGCTTGACTTTGCAGCGACAGCGATTCCGCCCATAGCATTCGGAGTTATTATGCAGGTCAATGCAATTACGAAAGTAAACACAGCCTTAAATCTCATCTAAACCGCTCCTCGTATTTGCTTATTTAACTTCTAAACGCAATTTTACCTGTATATGTTTCTATTCGTAAAATATGTAAATTGAAAGAAAAGAAGGTACATATTGATTGACTTTTCTGCGCTTGAAGCTTCCTTCTGCTCCTGCACAGTTCCTTCTTACACCATACCTTCTTTAAGGTTTTGTTGTCTGCAACCGACAATAACTATTAGAACGGTTATTAAAACTAAGCAAATTAAGGAAAATCAACAGATTTGAACTTTTGATTACAAAAAACGGCATAAAAAATGCCCCTCCCCGCACCTGCAGGAAGAGGCATCCGCCAATTTATCTCATCACAAAGAAATAGAATACTGCAGCAATCACGAACCGGTACAGCGCGAACCATTCGAGCTTGAGCCGCTTGATCAAATTCAGGAACGTAACGACCGCGATCATCGCGACGACGAAGGCCGCAACGAAGCCGATGAGAAACAGCATCAAATCGTCCGAAGTCAAAAATTCGCGGCTGTCGTACATGTCGAGCACCGTTGCGCCGAGCATGACCGGAACCGAAATCATGAACGTGAAATCGGCCGCCGCTTTCTGGCTCGTTCCGAGCAGCAGACCGCCGGAGATCGTCGAGCCCGAACGGGAAAAGCCGGGCCACAGCGCCAAACATTGGAACAGCCCGATGCCGAACGCCTGCTTGTACGTAATGTCGTCCGTCTCTACCGCCGTCACCTTCCGCTTCGCCCGAACGGCGACAATCATCAGAACGCCGCCGATAATCAATCCGATCAGCACCGGCGCCGGTCCGAACAGCTGTCCCTTGATGACATCCTTGAAAATCAAATACACGATCAAAGCAGGAATCATGGCGGCGATCATATGCAGCGCGTTCAGCCTTTTCGCCGAAAAATCGAACTTTAGCAAATCCTTCAAAATTTGCATGTACCGTTTCCAATATAGAATGAGAACCGCCATCACAGCCCCCAGCTGAATCACGATCTTAAACGTGTCGGCCGCTTGTCCTTCAAAGCCGAGCAGATCGCCCGCCAAAATCAAGTGACCGGTGGAAGAGACCGGAAGAAACTCCGTCAAGCCTTCGATAATGCCCAAAATAATGGCACTAATAATGTCGTACATACCTAAATATCCGCCTTTCTGAAGTAGGTTATGGCTGCGATGAAACAGATCAGCGATGTAGCCGCAATGCTCGCGTAGGAATAGAAGGCCGGATATCTCGGAAAAAGCGCGCCGTTCGCGATATCCATAGCGGCCGTCCACGGAATCAAACCGCGGCGGTCCGAGTTGTAGCCCATCACGTTAATTAAGGTAATTACGATGCTTAGGACGATGGACGGCACGTAATTTTTCATCACGACGGAAGTCAGAACGATCGGAGTCGACAGAACGAACAGCAGCGCTCCGGCCGTCATAAATTGCCGAAAAGCTTCCCACATCAAACCCGTACCGAACCCGCCGAACCGCCCGATCAAGCCTAGCGCCAGCGTAAGGCCCCAAGCCAGTACGGTGAGCAGCATGATCCATAGGAATAGGAGGAGCATCTTGCTCGCCATGATGCTGATTCGGGATACCGGCAGCGTAAGCAAATTTTTGAGCGTATCCTCCGCATATTCCCGGTTAAAAACATACGCCGTCACCACCCCGTACAACGGAACACCGATTAACAGCGTAACATATAAATTCGTTTGAGCAAATAGCTCCGCGAACAAGACGGGCTCCCTCAACTCCGTATCGATGGAGGAGGCGATTACGACCATGAACGGGGCCACCGCGGCGCCGATCATGCTCAGCAGGAACATTCTGGAGCGCTTCAGCTTTAGGATTTCCGTAAACAACAAATTAACCAAAGCTCCCGCCCCCTACCAGCCTTGTGAAATAATCCTCCAACGTATCTTCGCTGACCGTCATTTTCGACACCTCGATCTCGTTATGCACGAACAGTTTGTTCATGGCCGCCTGTTGTCCCTGATGGAAATAGACGCGCAGCGTGCCTCCGTGCCGAACCTCGTAATCTTGGATTTGAAAATGCCGCTCCAGCAGCATCACCGCCTTATGATCGTCGGACACCTGAAACTCGATGTACCGGCGGTTCATTTGCCGAAGCTGCTCGGAGCCGATTTGCGAAAGCAGCCTGCCCTCGTGGATGATGCCCATCGTATCCGCCAGCTGCTCGATTTCGGATAAGATATGGCTTGATATGAAAATCGTAATTCGTCTTTCCTGCGACAGCGTCTTGATCAGCGTCCTCATCTCTTTAATGCCGATCGGGTCGAGTCCGTTCGTCGGCTCGTCCAGGATGAGCAGCTCGGGGTAATGCAGCAGCGCCCTGGCGATGCCGAGCCGCTGCTTCATGCCCAGCGAATAGGTTCCGACCCGCTTTTTCGTTTCGTCCTGCAAGCCTACAATCTCTAGCGCCTCTTCAATCGCACGCTTCTTATGTACGCCGATGATTCGAGCATTGATCAGCAGGTTTTCCCTCGCCGTCAAATTTTCGTAAAAGCCCGGCGTTTCGACGATCGACCCGATGCGCCTGAGAATGGTGCCGCGGCGTTCCTGCAGCTTCTCCCCGAATATTTCGATATCGCCGGAGGTAGGCTTGATCAGGCCGAGGAGCATGCGGATCGTGGTCGTTTTGCCTGCGCCGTTGCGGCCGAGGAAGCCGTAAATTTCCCCTTGCTTTACGGTTAGGTTTATTTCGTTGACGGAAATTTGCCCGCCGCCGTACACCTTCGTCAGCTTCGTCGTCTTGATGATTGCATCCATTGCGGAATCGTTCCTTCCTTATGAATGTATGAGACTATTGTAAGAGGAAGGCCTTAAATAGGGCTTATCTATTTCTTAATGGTTTCTTAAAAAGGATCCGCGCTTTATGTGGCTTTGGGAATGGCGACTACGAACGATGTACGTTTCCACGGCTCGCTCTCCGCCCAAATCCGGCCCCGGTGCTTCTCTGTGAGCGCTTTGGCGATGGAAAGCCCCAGTCCGCTGCCGCCGCTGCCCGTTGTTCTCGCCCGATCGCCCCGGAAGTTTCTTTCGAACACGCGGGGAAGATCGGCCGGCGCGATGCCCGGACCGCTATCCCAGATATGAAGCCGGTATTCGCGATTGCGTTCGTGTTCGTGTCCGTGTTCGCACAGCTCTATGCCGATGGTTTTACCCTCTTGTCCGTGGCGGATCGCATTTTTGACGATGTTGTTTATGATTCTTGCGATGCTTAACCGGTCTGCGATAATGGGGCACGGATGCTCCGGAATGCGGATGTGCGGCTCCATCCCGTGCTTCTTCAGCTCCGGCATAAAGCCGATGACGGTCTCGCGGACGATTTCCGCGAAGTCGTGGACTTCTTCGGTTAGAGGCAATTCGTCCGCGTCCAGTCTGGCCATCGTAAACATTTCGTCGATCATCTCTTTTAGGGCGTTTGCTTTTGCGGAGACGATGTCCAGGTATTGCTGCCTTTCCTGCTCGGTCGCGGGGACATCGTCCTTCAGCGCATCAAGGTAACCGATGATCGAGGTGAGCGGCGTGCGGATATCGTGCGAAATGCCGGAGAGCAGGCTTTTTCGCGCCGCCTCGGATTTCACCGCGGAAACTTGCAGCTGTTCGAGCTGCTCGATCAACTCGTTAATCGTGAAGATGACCTCGTTCCAGTCCCGGTCCTCATTGGCGAGCAGCCGGGTTTTCCAGTTTCCGCCCGCTGCCCGGCTGAGGTCGTCGGCCATCCGCCTGATGCCGGCGCTTGAGCTGCGGGATTGGACCAGCAGGAGGACGGTAGTCGCTGCGAGCGCCGTGACGGCGGCCCATACGAGCGGGTTGTCGTTCCCGGTGTCGCGGATGAGAGCGGCTGCCAATACGAGCAGCAAGACGCATTGGAGCAAGATGAGGGCTAGATGTCTGGTATGGTTCATGGCTTGCCGCCCGCTCCCGTAAATTTGTAGCCGATGCCCCACACCGTCTGGATCCATTGCGGGTCGGACGGGTCGGCTTCGATCTTCGTGCGAAGCTTGCGGATGTGCACCATGACCGTATTGTCGTCTTCGATGTAGCTGCTGTCCCAGACGTTGCGGAACAGCTGCGACTTCGTAAACACCTGCTCTGGGTGGGAAGCCATGAACTTGAGCAGCTCGAACTCTTTGGCGGTTAGGGGAACTTCCTCGCCGCGGACGGTTACGGCGTATTTTTTCAGGTCGATCGCGAGGCCGTCGAAGACGATCGCCGATTTGTCCTGCGCCGTTCCGGGGGTTCCGTTGCTGCTGTTGCTATTGCTTCCGAGCACCAGAAACCTTCGCATCAGCGCTTTGACACGTGCTACGACCTCGGCGATGCTGAACGGCTTGGTGATGTAATCGTCGGCGCCGATGCTTAAGCCTACGATTTTGTCCACCTCTTGGTCTTTGGCCGTCAGCATCAGGATCGGGACGTTCGATCGGTTTCGGATCGCTCTGCACACCTCGATTCCGTCGGTCTTCGGCATCATGAGGTCCAGTATGACGAGATCGTAGCTGTGGCGTTCGAACAGCCGCAGCGCTTCCTCCCCGTCCGCCGCCGTATCCGCCGCGTACAGCTCGCGTTCCATATATTTTTTTAGCAGCTCCCGGATCTCCCGCTCATCGTCGGCAATTAGTACCCGAACTTCCCGTATCGTCACGATTTCACCCGATTTCTACTATCTATCGTTAATGATTCATAGCATTTATTTTCAGTATGCTTGAATATTCGGCTTCGTTCAACTTACTTGTCGCTTGAGCGCATACAAAAAGCCAACCGGACAAGAAGTCTGGTTGGCTGAAACTCAAGGCTTTAAACGGCGGGCTCGGATTTCATCACGTTCGTCAAGGAGCCGAGCTTCTCGATCTCGATCGTCACGACGTCGCCGTCCTGCAGGTACACCTGACGCTCGGGCGGGTAGCCCATGACGACGCCCTCCGGAGTTCCCGTCAGGATGACGTCCCCCGGCTCCAGCGTCATATGCTGCGACAAATAGCTGACGATTTCGTCGCACGCAAAGATCATATCGGACGTGTTCGAGTTTTGCCGCACTTCTCCGTTGACGATGCAGCGAATCTGCAGGACGTTCGGGTTGCCCACCTCGTCCGCCGTCACGAGATAAGGGCCGAGCGGCGAAAAGCCGTCCAAGCATTTGCCGAGGGCCCATTGCGACGTGCGCAGCTGCAAGTCCCGAGCCGACAAGTCGTTCACATTGCAATAGCCGAATACGTAATCGAGCGCCTTCTCCTTCGGCACATACTTCGCCTTAGAGCCGATGACGATGGCAAGCTCCGCCTCATAATCGACCTTTGCGCTGACCGGAGGCAAGTACACGATGTCCCCGTGTGCGCTCAAGGTGTTATTGAACTTATGGAACACAATCGGATATTCCGGTATCGGCGCACCCGTCTCCTCCGCATGTCGGCGGTAATTCAATCCGATGCAAATGATTTTATTCGGGCGCGTGACGCAGGGAGCGAAAGTCAGCTCGCTCTCAGGCAGCACGACGCCGTCCGGCTCCGCTGCGGAAGCGTCGGCCAACCGGCGAAGCAGCGCAAGCGCAGCCTCCCCGCCGGCAATCGCTTCTTGCGCGTCCGCAGGCACCCGCTCCGCCGTAACGCCGCCGAACTTCCGGAACGCGGCTTCTACATCCGCCACGCCCCGTTCGGTCAGCATCCCCAGCTTTACACCGCTATCCGTTTTAAAATGAAGCAATTTCATTCTCTCATTCCTCCTGCTCTATCCGTAATCCGCGGCGGCTTAGGACACGTTCCCGTCCCGATCGACAGCCTTCACAGCTTCCAATCCTTCATAAACGGTCGCAACGATCTCGCACTCCAGCGACGCCCCCGCCGCAAGAATCGAATGCGTGCCTTGCCGAACGCCGTCGTTCACGCTGACCGGGTATCCCGAGCAAGGCTCCAAAATGACCGTATTCAAGCTCCGCCAGCCGCCGTACGACGCGAACAGCCAGCAATGCGGCAGCTTCGACTTATCGTACGACAATGCGAAGCCGATCCGCTCCTTCGTATGAGTAAGCGCGCACCAGCCGTCCTCCGTATCCATCGCGTACTGAAACTCGCTTACGCCCGAGGATGCCGGGAGCACCTGCCGCATATCGTGCCGGTTGCCCGACGCGTCGCTCGCGTAAGGCCAATTGTACGTTTGCCCCGTTTCGCCGAAACGCGGCGATCCGAAGCCTTCCACATATACTTTGGAAGGCGGCAGATCGATCCGGCTGTGCTCGTCGACCGCCATCGCCGCATGCAGCTTCCACAAATACGGAAGCGGCCCCGTGCCGTTGTTCGCAATCCGGTGGCTGAACCGCAGCTTCGATTCGCCCGCCCGCAGCGTAATCGTCTTCTCTACGCGGCATGCGCTGATCGGCGTCTCGGTCCACAGCTTAACGACCGCCTCACCGGGACCCGCTTCAACGACCGCATATTGCCACGGCAGCGTCCAAATTTCCCCATGGTCCGGATACGCTTCTCCTTCGATCGTTTCCGGAATGTCGTTCGGGAACAGCTCGTCCCAGCCGCCGAAAAACTGATCGTCGTACACCGTATGAAAAGGAAGCTGCCGCGGCTTCAGCCGCGGATTTTGCCACAACAAATCTTTGCCCTTCGGTTTATAAGTAAGCTGCCACAGCTTCGCGCCCAAATCGGGCATAATGACGACCTTCAGCAGCTCGTTCTCCAGAATGACCGTGCGAATATCGCGGTATGTCCAATCCGTATCGACGCTCACCGTCATGCGCAAACAGCTCCCTTCGACTTAACGCTCCGTTACGGTTGCAAGCAAATCCTCACGCAACGGCGTAAACACTTCAAGTACGACCGCATCCTCCAGCGCTTCTACGGAATGCACGGCGCCGCCCGGCACATACAGCTGCTCCTCCGGGCCGATGATATGCGTCTCCCCGTTCACGGTAAGCGCCAATTTGCCGCTGATGACGAACGTAATCTGTTCATGAGGGTGCGAGTGAGCCGCACCGCTCGAACCCGCCTGAAACCGGATGACCATGCTCATCAGATGCTGCCCCGGCTCGAATATTTTGCGGCGGATGCCTTCTCCCGCGTTCTGCCACTCTCCGAATTTCGTCACTTGCCGCCACCCCCCGGCTTCAAAAGCACCTTGGATACGCTGCCCGGCGACTTGATCAGCCGCTCGAACCATTCGGCGCCATCCTCGAGCGGCGCCTCCACGACGCCTTCGGGAAGCCAAATTTTTCGTTCCGTCAACCAGCGCAGCGCCGTCCGGAAGTTCATCTCCGAGTACGCGAAGGAGCCGGTTAACGAAATTTCGCTGCGAATCATCAGGTTGACCGGCAAAGGCGACTCTTCTTCATGCAGTCCGGTAAACACGACGCGACCTCCCGAGGCGCATGCCTGTACGCACTGACGGCGAGTTATCTCCGCCCCGACCGCATCCACCGCGATGTCTGCGCCGCGGCCGCCTGTCAGCTCGCGGATTGCTTCGAGCGTATCTCCGTCGGCCGGGCAGATCGTCGCGGAAGCGCCCAGACGTCCGGCAATCGCCAGCCGGTCGCGGTTCATATCGACGGCAATGACCTGCTTCACGCCGTACTGGAGAATCGCTTGAAGCGCCAACAAGCCGATCGGCCCCATGCCGACCACAAGTACCGTATCCGTCGGCTTCGCGGCCGCCAGCTCGGCGACGCGAACGGCGCAGGCGACCGGCTCGGTCAGCGCCGCTTCGCGCAGCGAAAGGCTTTCCGGCACCTTGTGTACGAAAGCGGCCGGAATCTTCACATATTCCGCGTTGCTCCCCGGGAGCGCTGCGGACAGCAGCTTGCGTTCTCCGCACAGCTGCTGGCGGCCGCTCAAGCACTTCTCGCAGCGCCCGCACGTCACGAGCGGATTTGCCGTAACCCGATCGCCGATCCGCCATACGCCGGCAGCCTCGACCGCACGGCCCATCCCGGCAATCGTGCCGGCAAACTCGTGTCCGAAAATCATCGGCGGCTTGCGAAGCGAGTTTTTGCCTAGAAAGCCGCTTAGCTCCGAGCCGCAAATCCCCGAATAGGCGACTTTAATCAATATTTCATGCTCATCCGGAACGGGAGCTTCCACTTCCCGAACATTCATCGCCGAAGGTCCTTCATAAACCAGCGCTCTCATGCTGCAGCCTCCTTAGAATGTTATCGACAACCCGCCGTCGACCGGCACTACGGCTCCGCACATATAGGAAGCATCCTCCGAAGCGAGGAACGCAATGACTCCGGCCGCTTCCTCCGGCTGTCCTTGCCGCTGCTGCGGAATCTTCTTTCTTCCTACATAAATATCCTTGAACCAGTCCGTCTCATGTTCGTTAACCCCGTCCACAACCGACATCGGCGTCTCGATAAAGCCGAGGGCGACGGAATTGACGCGAATCCCGTGCTCCATTAATTCAAGGGCCGTATTCCGCGTCAATTGATCCAACGCGCCCTTGCCGGCGTTATAATGCGACGACTCCTCCAGCGCGCGGCTGGAGTTGATGGAGGAAACGTTGACGATCTTCCCCTTGACGCCTTGTTCGATCATGCGGCTCGCCGCTTCCTTCGTGCAAAAATAAGTGCCGCTGACGATCACGTCGAAAATTTTCCGCCATTCCTCCCAGCTCGTTGCCATAAACCGGCCGGGCGTAAAAATCGCCGCATTGTTCACCAAAATATCGATCTGCCCGTAAGTCTGCACCGTAAGATCCATCAGGTTGCGCACCTGCTCCGCATCCGCAACGTCCGCCGGCACGAACAGCGCCTCGAACCCCGCAGCGCGCAGCGAATCGACCGCCTTCGTCCCGACCTCCGCCCGTCGGCCGGTAATGACGACGCGAGCGCCTTCCGACGCCAGACGGCGGGCGACAGCCAGTCCGACCCCCGTCGCGCCGCCGGTAATGACGGCAACCTTCCCTTCAAATCTTCGCAATCCTTGTTCCATCGTTCATCCTCCCTTGTAACAAATTTTAGAGAACTCTGTATTTTTCGATCACCGCTTCGTCTAATGTAATTCCGAGTCCGGGGCGATCCGGTATGTGCACGTATCCGTCCTTAAACACGATCGGCTCCTTTACAAGCTCCCGGCTGAGCGGCGAAGTGGAGACCGTGTGCTCGATCAAGAAGCCGTCAGGGATCGACGCTGCAAAGTGGGTGCTCGCCGCAACCAACACTCCCGTCTTAAAAGCATGCGGAACGACCTTCTTGTGCCGTTCATGCGCCAGGTGCGCGATTCTCCGCCCTTCCGTCAATCCGCCGCAGCGGCCGAGATCCGGCTGAATAATATCGAGGCGGCCCTCGTCAAGCAGTCTGCGGAACGCCAAGGTGCCGCTTTCCTGCTCGCCGCCGGCAATATAAAGACTCGTACGGTCCGCCAGCTCGCGGTAGCCGTCCAGATTGTCCGGATGAAGCGGCTCTTCCAGCCAAAAAACCCCGTACTTCTCATAAATTTCAGCCATCTTCAAGGCGCCCTTCAAGTCCCAGGCCAACCCGCCGTCGATCATAATGTCGATGTCCGGACCGACCGTTTCGCGGATGACCCGAATTTGCTCCGCGTCGAACCGCGCATTTTGCCCGATCGGGCCCCAGCCGAACTTCATCGCTTTGTAGCCTTGGCCTGCATATCGTTCCGCCAGCTCGGCCGCTTCGGCGATCGTGTGCGGCATGAGCGAGCTTGCGTACGCTTTCAACTTTTTGTGATACGTGCCGCCCATCGCCTCGGAAACCGGAATGCCGTGCTTCTTGCCGATAATGTCCCACAGCGCCATATCGACGCCGCTGATGGCGTGCACTGCGGGTCCGGAACGCCCGAAGTAGATGGTGCCCTTGTACATCTTCTCCCACAGCCGCTCGACCTCGAGCGGATTTTCGCCGATCAGAAGGCTGCGCAGCCCCGTCGCGATCGAGTGGGACGGCGGAGCGTCCACGGCTGCCTTCGCCACAAGCGGCACGGAGTCGACCTCGCCGACGCCCGTAATGCCTTCGTCGGTATGAATGCGGATCAGGAGCGTATCTTGGGTTCCGTCGCATCGGGTCGCATCAAGGTCGGGCAATTTGAGATAGATCGCTTCGATTTCGGTAATTTTCATAGTTATCTCTCCTCTTGTTGTTAGCCTTTTACCGCTCCGGCCGTCAAACCTTCCACGAACGATTTCTGCCCGATAAAATACATAATAGCGATCGGCAGCGTGGAAATAATGAGACCCGCCATCGTTACCGGAATATTCAAGGTGTATTTCGATTTAAACACGGTTAAGCCGGTCATCAGCGTCTTCAGCGTATCATCCTGCAAAAAAATGACGGAAATAAGCAGCTCGTTCCACACCCAAACCGAGTTCACGATCATCAACGTAATAAACGCAGGCAATGAGGTCTGCACTACGATTCGAAACAAAATTTGCAGCAAGTTGCAGCCGTCGATCATCGCTGCCTCGATAATTTCATCCGGAATCGCGCGAAAAAAATTCGAAAGCAAGTAGATGGAGAACGGGAGCAAAAGCCCCGTGTATATCAATATGACGCCGAATTGCGAGTTAATCATGCCCGCCCGCGACATCATGCCGAACAGCGGAATGACCATAACGACCGGGGGAACGATCATCAACGCGATGACGACGTTCATCACCCATTTCTTACCGGGAAAACGGATTTTCGCGACCGCATAGCCCGCCAAGACGGCAAGAACGAGAGTCAGCGCAACGGAGCCGAAGGTTAAAATCGTGCTGTTCAAAAACCACTTAATAAAGTTGTCCTGTGCAAACACGGTGCCGAAATTATCGAACGTAAACGCGCCGGGCAGCCCGAATTTATTGGCAACATAGTCGTTCTGGGTTTTAAAGGCCGTGACGATCATGAAGTAGATCGGGAACAACGCCATAATTGTGAGAAAGAGCAGTATTACTTTCTGGACGGTAAATCCGGCCCAGCCGATCGAATTAGTGCGCTGCATCCTCTTCACCCCTTCTCATTCTCAGCTGGAGGAATACAAACACCAGACTTGCGGCCAGCAGCACTACGCTGACAGCGCTCGCCATGCCGATGTTCTGAAATCGGAAAGCCGTCTGGTATATAAACAGCTCGGTCACATTCGTGCTTTGGCCCGGGCCGCCGCCCGTCATCACGTACACATACCCGAAGATGCCGCTCATCATCGTAATCATCGAGATGGTGAAATAAAATTCGATGATGTGCCAAACTTCCGGAATCGTAACGTCACGGTGCCGCTGCCACCAGTTCGCGCCGTCAAGCGTCGCCGCTTCGTACAGCTCCGCAGGGATCGACAGCATGCGCGAGAGGAACAGCACGATTCCAAAGCCGACTTCCTTCCAAATAATGACGGACATGAGCGAGAATAAGGCGAGCTTGGGGTTTCCAAGCCAATCCAGCGCCAGCGCCCCAAGCCCGATGCTTCGCAGCAGTTCGTTCAATATTCCGTTCAATTGATAAATATATCCGAATACGATGCCTGCAATCGGAACCGCCAATATATAAGGAAAAAACAAGACGGTTCGATAAAGCTTCCAGCCTTTAATTTTTTCGTGAAGAAAAATAGCGACAAACAAGGAGACTGCGATCATAATCGGCACTGCGAGAAGCAGCTTCGCATTGTTGAGCAGCACCGTCAAAAAAGCATCGTTCTTGAACAACAGCTGGTAGTTCCGCAGCCCAACATATTTAGTGACCGGGCCAACAACGGTCGAAAAGCTATACTGAACGTTCTTGGCCACGGGATACAGAAATACGAAGAGAATCACCAGCAAAGACGGTAAAAGAAGCAGATATGCATAGATGGCGTTTTTGCGGGTGCTGTTCATAGCTTATTCAACCCATTTCTGATAGTAAGTTACCATGTCAGGCGTCATTTCTCTCCATTGAGCGGAGATGTCGTTCATCAGCTGCGCAATGTCCTCCGGAGTTTTTTCGCCGGTCAGCAGCTGCTGAACGCCCGAAAGTACGGACTGCTCTTCGACCATGGAAGGTATGAAGTTTTCCAGGTTCACGCTCGGCTTCGCCTTAACCATCTCGAATATTTGCTTCATCTGCGGGGTGGCGATTTTGTTCGGGTCGAACCGGTCATCGGCCGGGAATACGCCGGTCTTCTCGTACCAAGCGTCCAAACGATCCTGCGTATGCATAAAGATCAGGAATTGTGCGGCCTCTTCCTTATGCTCGGACCAGGACGTGATCCCGAAGCCTTGGGCCGTTACCGTGATCGTATCTGCCATTGCGCCGGTGCCGTAAGTAGGAACGTTCATGATGCCGATTTTGTCCTCGCCGATATCCTTGATCCATTGCGGGAAGAACGTATCGTTGCCGAATACCATCGCTGCTTTCCCGGTTGCGAACAATTCTTGTCCTTGCTGGTAGTCCAGAGAAAGCGCATCGTCGTTCATATAGCCCTTCTCTTTCAGCTCCGCGATTTTCGTCAGCCACTCCGAATATTTCGAATCTTTGAAGTCGGCTTCCCCGACCACCGCTTTAATCAAATCCTGATGGCTGTCGAGATTTTGCTTGCCGAGCAGCTGCCACATCCATCCGCCGAGCCAGCCGTCCTTGAGGCCTACCGCGAGCGGAATATATCCGGCTTGCTTAATTTTCTCGTTCGCCGCCATAAACTCGTCCCATGTTTTCGGAGGGTTGTTCGGGTCAAGCCCCGCCTTCTCGAACACGTCTTTCCGGTACGGAATCGCATTGTCGCTCAAATACCAGGAGGTGCCCCATACTTTGCCGTCATATGTGCGCTCGCTGGTATTGATATAATGAGAGAGCTCGTCCTGAGGAATATAGTCGCTTACAGGAACGATCACGTTGCTCCATGCGTTCTCCAGCGTCCAAACACCGCCCCAGAAATATTGGATGTCGGGACCTTGCCCGGCCATCGCCGCCGCCTTGAAAGCAGGGACGAGCTGGTCCGTCGACTGGAGCACGGTCTTAATTTTGATGCCCGGATTCGCTTCTTCGAATTTTTGAACCGTTTCATCCATCCAGGCTTGCGCTCCCGGCGCCTCTTGGTCTCCCCACCACCATACGGTCAGTTCCTTCGTTTCTCCGCCGGCCGCGCCTTCCTGCGAAGGTTCGCCCGCCGTTTGTTCCGGCTTCGAGCCGCCCGAGCAGCCCGCAAGAATGGCGATCATCAAAACTAAAGCTACGATAAACCCCTTTTTCAACATTACATCCTCTCCCCTTTTCTCTCTTCTTGAATAATTGGCGAATAAACGCTTACATTTCCATTAACATTGTAAAACTCGTAAATGTTGATTGTCAACAATATTTACTGTAAAATAATATTGTTAACAATTATAAAACACGCTGTGTTTTTCATCTGCCGCCAGCTATAATCGTTATTAGATTACCTCAAGGTAATTTCGAGGGAGAGAAGCGTCGTGAGCGAATTTACATTTAAGCAACAAGCCAATGTATCCTTACGCGAAAAAGTGACGAACGACTTGCGGGAAGCGATACTAAACGGATATATTCAGCCCGGCCAACGGATTAAAGAGCAGGAGATCGCAGCGCAGATGGGAATTAGCCGCGGTCCGGTCCGGGAAGCGATTCGGCATTTGGAGCGGGAAGGATTATTGATTTCTTATCCGTACAAGGAAACCGTAGTAGCCGATCTGAACGTCGACGAGGTGCAGCAAATTTTGCTGCCGATCCGGTTTCATATCGAGTCTTTCGTATTGAAGCGGTATGCCGGTAAAGTTGACGAGGCGTTCTACAGCCGGCTGCAATCGATCATCGACCGTATGCAATCGGCCGTGGATTCCGGAAATCCGTCCGTATTGGTGGAATTGGATATCGAATTCCATGAGACGATCATTTCGCTGGCTGTCGAGCGTACCGTCTTCATTACTTGGCGCAGCATCGTCAATCAAATCAGGCTTCACTTTTCCAAAAACCTGCGCTTTCAATACGACCAAATCGTCTCCGACCACCAGAAGCTGCTAGACGCTTTAAAGACGAAGGATCCGGACCTCATCCAGGCGGCCATGACTCAGCACCTTACCAGTGAAGACAGTCTCCTTTGTTTTATGCCGGAGCGGTCTTGAAGCAAGCTAAGCTCAAAATCGGAACTTATCCCCGGGATGATCCGTTTTTGAGCTTTTTACATTGAAAAAAACTCCCGCTGAACCATCGACGTCCATTGAAGTATGTTGCGTTGGACACCGAAATTTTGAACGAAGAATCGTATAAAGCGGTGAAAACAATTGCAGGATCATGAAGCATTCTGTATGTGAATTGGTCAGTCGTAGAAAAAAAAGCTCCCACCCAGCCGTTCCGCTGAGTAAGAGCTCTCTTTCGCACCTGCCATTAATCCGTGATCGTGACCGTGACCGGAGACCATTCGCCGATGACCGTCTGCCCGTGCACCGACACGCTTCCTTCGGGGCCGATATCCTTCTCCGTCATAATGCCGAGCGCGATCGTGAACTTGTTGAATTTCACCGGAATATCGGTTTCGCGCCGCACCTCTTCCCCATTCACATAGAACACTGCCTCGTCGTTCCCGCGGTGGTACGTGATCTTATACGTGTTGAACTCCCGCGGCTTGAAGTTCGTATCCTCCCTAAAGATGCAGAAATACCGCGTCTTATCCGTCTCAGGCACCTTAACGCCTGGAAACTGCAGCACCGCATAAACGCTCGCATACTTATCGTTGCCGGCAAAGAAGTCGAGCGCTCCTCCCGTCGTGAAATCGAGAAGATTAAGCGAAACATAGCCGTCGTACAAGTCCCCCGGCGTCGTATTTTGGCTGCGGGCGCGAATTTGGAGCTCGAAGCTCACCTCGCCCTGCTCCGGCACCTCGACCTCCTCTACGGAGTAATACATATGTTTGGCATTGTCCAAAATTTGAATTTGATCGTGCTTGCGGCTGAGCGGGGCCCGAACGTATAAAATACCGTTGCGGACGATCACGACCGCATTCGGCTCCCGATACGTCCAGAATGTGCCGTCCTGAAGCGGAAATCCGCCCATCTTCCATACTTTCCCTTCTTCAAGAATCGTATGGAAATCGCCGAAAACCTTTTGCCGCTGTGACATATTGAAACGCCTCCGTATATTATGGGATCATTCCTTGCAACAATAACGATAGGAACATAACGGTTCCGCAAATTTGAGCGGCCTTCAGCGCAGCGCCCATAAGCGGCAAATACGCTCTCGGCTCGTTCTCCGGCCCGAGCTGCCGGTATACTTTAATAAGCGGCGCCGCACCCGCCAGACCGGCCAGGCTGTACCAAGGCAGCGCTCCAAGCGGGACGCAGCCGATCAATACGATAAAGGCGGCGGCGGCGAGACACTTCGAGAAGGCTAGTCCCCGCTTCTCGCCCCAAAGAACGACAAGCGTTCGCTTGCCCGATGCCTTGTCCGCCTGCCAATGAAGAAAATGATGATTGAACAGAACGAGCGTCGTAAGCAGTCCGATCGGCAGTGAGACCCACAATGCCCGAACGTCGAACGCCCCCGTCTGCACGAAATAGGTGCCGGTTACCGGCAGCACGCCGAACGAAAGCAGAATCGCCAGCTCGCTGTAGCCCTTCCCCCGGTAGCCGAACTTAAGCGGCGGAGCGACGTAAAAATAGGCGATCAGCGCACCGGCGACGGCGAATGCAAGCACCCACCAGCCGCTGGCCATGCTGAGCACCGCCCCGCATACGAACGCGACCGCGAAAATGGCCCAGGTTACGGTCGCGAACGATTTCTCGGGGATGCGCCCGCCGGTGAGAAAGCCGGAATTGGTGGAGATGGCGGCGGCCGTTTCCTTCGCGGCGACGTCCACACCGTTGCGGTAGTCCCACAGATCGTTGATCATATTGGAGAACAGGTGCGCGGCGGCCGCGCCGATCAAGGTGACCAAAAACAACCCCGTCCGGAACGTTCCGTCCCAACCAAAAGCCCCCGCCGCTCCTATAAGAACAGGTAAAATCATAACGGGGAGCACCCTGGAACGGGAAGCTTTCATCCACATATTCAGTTTGTCCTTCATGTATGAATTCCTTTCATAATTGAATAATTAATGTCCTAATAAATATAGCACCCTTACTGCGCATCTACCAAATGAAAAAGCTGCCGTAACCGGGATATTCCCGATTGCAGCAGCCTAACAGCCTTACAGCCTTACCAATATATAATTCCTACGAGCCTATTAAATCCCGCGTGTAAACGTATAAAGCTTCCCGTTCTCCGGGTACGAAAACTTCGGGCCGCGAAATCCTCTCTTGTCTAACTCCTTCTTCATCACGTCCATCAACGCACCGTGGCTGACGATCAATACATTCGCAGTCGGGTCCGCTCCGCCGATTACCTCGTCCAAAATACCGGCAATCCGCTCCTCGGCTGCCTTCATCTCCGCCCGCGCCTGACGATTGAATGACCATGTCACCCGCGCAATGACAGCCCACCATAGGAAAGGAAGCTTGATGCGGCTCTTTATTCGAGGCAGGGGGATTTCTCTCAATTCGGGCCTCTTCTCTATTTGTCCGCCGAACAAGCTCTCCGCCGTTTGCAGAGCCCTCGACAGGTCGCTGGATAAGCAACGGTCCCAGCGAATTCCGCCCAGTTCGGCGTTCCCTTTCTCAATCGGCGCCTCGTCGTACTCCGTAAACCAAGCCGCCAATTGTTCCGTAGAAACAAGCTTGAACGGCGAAGGATATTTCTTTATTACTTTATAATGCCGTACTAATCCGATGTTCATGTTCTGCCATCCTTTTTTTGCGAAATTGTTTCATTGTTGTTAATGATAAGTCCGATTACGGGGCCGAAGGCTGAATATCGCCGGCCGGAACTCTACGATTACGCTGCATGTATAAACAGAGACTGAAATTGATTAACGCAATGATATAAAAAAGGACCAGCATGACTAGCATTGCGCGAGCACCCCAGTATTGGAACGCAAACGTTCCCGCGATCGGTCCGATGAGCCGTCCCGAATAATTAAACGTACTGATTACCCCTTGATAAAAACCTCTCCGGTCGGGAGGAGCGATCCTCGAGGCGAGCGCAGGGATCGCCGGCCATATTATTATTTCCCCAATCGTTGCCAAAACCATTGCCGCTACAAACCGCCAATACGCATCGCCGCCAAGCAGCATCATAAACGAAGCGATAAGCATTCCCTGGCCCAGCCAAAAATGAAAACGTTCATTGCTTATGAGCTTGCCCAGCAGCATATTGAAAGGCTGCAGCAGAATGACAAGGCAGCCGTTAATCGTCCAGAGCAAGCTGTATAACGGACGATCATAGCCTATTTCCTTCATCAGAACGGGAATCGTGGTTTGCCATTGGATGTAGCTCATAAGCGTCAAAGTTAACCCGCTTCCCAGCATAAGAAGTATCGCCGTTCGCGCCCCGCCGCCCTGCCTCGCTTCCCCGCCGCCCGCATGCTCCGCTTCCTTCTCCCTCTTCTCCGGCCGCTTCCCTTTTACCCCCGTGAAGATCAGCAAAGCGCCGAGGAGAAAAAACATTGCGTTCAGTCCAAAAGAGTATGTAAATGAGACGGATGATACGATTCCGCCAATTGCAGTGCCGGCGGCCACACCGATATTTTGGAACAAATAGGTCAACTGAAACCCGCTTTTTCCTCCCTCCGGCCAAACCGAGCCGACGCTTGTTTGAAGCGCCGTCAGCATTGCGCCGATCAAACAATTCATTACCGCGAACGCGGTTATGAACACAATCCACTGTCCGTAGGCAGCGAGCGTTGCACTGGAAATAAAAATTCCGCATGCCGAAACCAGCATAATGATTTTTCCGCCGAAGCGGTCAGTCAGCATACCGCCCGCAAAACCTCCGACAATGGCCGCGCACGCTTCAACCGATAATACCATACCGGCCGTCGTTAACGGCTTGCCGAGCACCTCCGTTACATAAATCGACGTCAGCGGCCAAAGAAACGAATAACCGGCCATTGCAAGCAAACTAATCATGCAAAGCGCGGCCATCTGTTTCGGATACTTAAATGAAAACAATAATCTTGTCATAAGAACCACACCTCAAATGAATGATATATACCTCGAATCGATATATGATAATATACATCGATTAGAGGTATATATCAAGAGGGAGATTCGGCGGATTATTGCTTGTCTTCACTCTCTGCCCGTGCTAATATAAACCCGGTTCATGCCGAAGGAGGAAATTCAAAATGCTTGAGCTGGCGATATTGGGATTTTTGTATGAACGGCCTATGCACGGATACGAGCTGAAACAAAGCTTGAACCTGCTGACCGGGCATGTCCGCCCTGTAAGCGACGGAGCGTTATACCCCGCCATTTCCAGATTGGAGAAGAGCGGATTTTTAGTGAAAAAGCTGGAAGCCGGCAAGGCCGCCGCTCCCCGTCAAACCTTGACGATTACGAACATCGGGAAAGCTGAGCTGCTGCGCCGCTTGTCCGAACCGAGCGACCTCGATATTTCGGACCGTAACCGGTTCTTCACGGTGCTTTCGTTCCTGCGGTTTGCAAAGCTTGAAGACCAGCGGAGGGTGCTTGAGAGGCGTCTCCAGTTTTTAAACGCTGGTGTGAGCTTCTTCCAAGCGGACGGCAAGCCCGTCAAGCTGGAGGAAGAACAGGACCCTTATCGGAGGGGCATGCTTTTAATTGCCAAAGAAACGAAAAAAGTGGAACGGCAATGGCTGAAAGAAACTCTCGAATCGATGGACTTCCAGGGCTGACCGATGCATGAAAGAGCAGCCGGAGAAGCTTCAATAAACGCAATCGAGTAGATAGGGGCGGCTAGCCCCTGACCTCTCACACCA
>NZ_JAQZSG010000014.1 GCF_028745515.1 Paenibacillus thermotolerans
ACAAGTAATGGCGTTTCTCCACTTACTCACAAGCAAAGCCATGGCAAAAGAACAAACAAGGGTGCCTCCCCCATACTAGCGCCCTAAAAGGCACCCCCACCGTTGCCGCCGCTCATCCGCTCCAGCTCGCTCCGCAGCTGAGCAAGCGCGCGTCCGCGGTGGCTGATCCGGTTTTTCTCCTCTTCCGTCATCTCGGCGAACGTCTTGCCCAGCTCCGGCACAAAAAACAGCGGATCGTAGCCGAACCCGCTCTCGCCGCGCGGCTCCGGCACGATGACGCCCTCGCAGGAGCCTTCCGCACGAACCGTTTCGCCCGTAGCGGGGTCGTATAGCGCAAGCGCGCACACAAATCTCGCCGGACTCAACGCAACGTCACCGCCCCCTCCCGAAGTTGCGCCCCCGGCCTCGCGCGCCGCCGCGAGCTCACGCAGCAGCTTCGCGTTATTCCGCTCGTCGGACGACGGCTCGCCGGCGTACCTCGCGGAACGAACGCCGGGCTCGCCGCCAAGCGCATCCACGCACAGGCCCGAATCGTCAGCCAGCGCGGGCAGGCCGAGCGCTTCCGCGGCAGCCCGAGCCTTCTTCTCGGCGTTGCCGGCGAACGTCTCCCGATCCTCGTCCACCTCAGGCACGGCCCCCCCGGCCTCAAGCAAGCTCAGCACCTCAATGCCGAGCGGAGCAAGCAGCGTCCGAAATTCCGCCGCTTTGCCCTTATTCCGAGTCGCCACTACCAGCTTCGACACAAAGACAAGGTCAGACCGCACCGTTACTCACCGCCGCCGATCGGATTTGCTCCGCCGCCTGCCCGAGCGCTTTCCGCTGCTCCTCCATAAACATGCGAATGCCGTGCTCCGCCACGTCCAGCATTTCCGTCAGCTCGCTTCGCGAAAACGGCGCCTCTTCCCCGGTACCCTGCACCTCGACAAGCTTGCCGTTCCCAGCCATCACTACGTTCATGTCGACCTTGCACTGGCTGTCTTCGACATAATTCAGATCCAGCGCAATCGCCCCGTCAACGACACCGACGCTCACAGAAGCCAAAAACTCGCGGACCGGAAAAGCATTGGCGGCAAGCAGCCCCGATTTCTTCAGCTTATCTACGGCCAAAGTCAGCGCAACGAACGCGCCGGTGATCGACGTCGTCCGCGTGCCGCCGTCCGCTTGAATGACGTCGCAATCCAGCGTAATCGTACGTTCGCCGAGCGCTTGCAAATCCACTATGGAGCGGAGCGCCCTGCCGATCAATCGCTGAATTTCCATCGTGCGGCCGCTTAGCTTTCCTTTGGCGGACTCCCGTTGATTTCTCACTTGGGTAGCTCTCGGCAGCATCGAATATTCCGCCGTCACCCAGCCCCGCCCTTGGCCTTTCATAAAGGGCGGAACTTTTTCGTCCACCGTAGCCGTGCAAATGACTTTTGTCGCTCCGACTTCAATCAATACGGAGCCTTCCGCATATTTGTTAACTGCCGGCGTAATCGTCACCGGTCTGATTTCGTTCCATTCTCGGCCATCCGAACGTGCCATGTGCGTCCCCTCCTAATAGCGGTCATGCTGCGTACGCTAGAATATATTGTTCCTAAAGGCATCATCCGTTCATCCTGCCTAGAACTACCTCATATTACCACTCCCGAGGCAAAAAATCATCCGCACCGAAAAAGAAGCGCCCCGTCAAAGGAGCGCTTCAATTCAATCGGTTTACATTTCGTACAGATTTACCCGATTCGGGCGTGTAACCGGCTTCGCGCCATAGTCCTTGTTGTCCGTTCCGACCGCTTGCGCTTTGCCGCCGACGGTAATTTGCACGCCCTCCGCCGCAACCGTGTCGGTGAGCGATAAGACGACGGCTTGCAGCGCTTCCGCAGGAATTTTCTGATCCTCCGTCACAAACGACGAATCGAAATCGACCTTCACGACTTTGCCTTCCGCCGTAACCTTGCTGGCCGTGCCGCCGATGAGCACCGCATCGAGCTTATTCGGATCGAGCGGCCCTTTCGCAAGCTCGGCTACCGTCGCTCCCGCCAAATCGTCGGTTAGCCCGATCATCCTGGTGACCGGGACGTAGTACGTGTAGCTGTCGGCGGTTTGATTCAAGAAATACAGCGTCACCGGGGTCGCATGCGTAAAGTGTACGCCTTCAGGCATTTCTACGTTGATGCCGAACTTCCGGGAAAGAGGCTCATCCAGCGGCGTTCCGGCAACGGGCATTTCCGTCAACCGCTTGCCCTCCACCCATAGCTCCACATAATCGACGGTCGGAAAATCCGTCAGCGCATACGTGACCGCTTCGAGAATTTTTCTTTCCTGCTGCGCCGGATATTGCGTAAACTCCTTCGAGAAGTCGACCGTTGCCGTACGGTCCGTCTTATTCACATCGATCGAAAGCACCTTAGTTCCTTCCGGAAGAAGCGCCGTAAACCCTTCGGGCAGCATGCCTTCCGCAGGGCCGCCCTTCACCATATACTCAAGCGCCGTCTTTGCGTAGTCGACTCCGTCGTATGAGAATCCGAGGCTCAGCGGCGCGACGTAGCCGTCCGCATCCGCGAAATACAACGTAGGCTTATAGTTCGCACGGACTTGCGCGGAAGTTTCCTCGCTCGTGCCGTCCGTATGGACCTGCGGCGGATCGATGGGCTTTGAAGCTTCTTGCGATTTGAACAGCGAACAACCGGACAGCAGCGCAACCGATGCAACCGCGCTTATTGCTAGCATTCTCTTATTGCGAATCATGGTATATTTGCCTCCCCAACGGTTTTGTAATTATGTATACGAGCCTGACGAGCTTTTATAACTACTTTTTGTCCAAACGGCGCATAATACATTGGACGAATCGCTCGACGGCGCTATGGAGGAGGCTTTTTCATGGAATTGGACTATTTTTTAGACAGCAAAAAGGTTGCGGAAGCTACATACGAGTGGCTGGAGAAGCGGGGAGTTCGTCTTGAGGATATTGCGGAGCTGGTTATGTTTTTGCAGAAGGATTATATCCCTTCGTTAACCGTCGAGGAATGTATCCGGAACGTGAAGAAGGTGCTTGAAAAACGCGAGGTGCAAAACGCGATTTTGACGGGGATTCAACTGGACATCTTGTCGGAAAAGGGGCAGCTGTTCGAACCGCTGCAGGATATGGTAAAGCACGACGAAAGCTTGTACGGCATCGACGAGGTGCTCGCCCTGTCCATCGTCAATATTTACGGGAGCATCGGATTTACGAATTTCGGGTACGTGGACAAATTGAAAATCGGCATTTTAAAGAAGCTTAACGACAAAACGGACGGCGAGATTCATACGTTCCTGGATGACATCATAGGCGCGATCGCTGCGGCGGCGTCGAGCCGAATCGCTCACAGCGCTGTGAGCGATAACCGACCCGATCCGCCCACGACAAGGTAAAAATCAGCTTTCCATATAAATGAGATGCGCAATCGTTTCGGACAGCGCGAAGCGAAGCTGGTGCACCGACAGCTTGTCGCCGAATAGCGAACGGCAGATCGCGTAAGCGTCCGGCGAGAGCTCCCGAAGCGCCTTCATCCGCTCGAGCCGCTCGTCGTGATGCTTTCGAATCGCCGCGCAGCGCTCGGCATAATGGCGGAACGGATCCCGATGTCCGGGGAGCGCCTCGGATACCGGCAGCTTTTCCGTTTCGGCAAGCGAAAGTAAAAAGGTTCGAAGCGGATTCATATCCCCCCCGGGTATGTACGAAACATTGGGCGTAATGCCGGGAAGCACATGATCCCCGCAAAAGATGCGGCCGTTTTCCCGATTCAAGAAGCTGAGATGACCCGCGGCATGACCTTCGGTAAGCAACGCTTCGTAATTCGCATCTCCGATACGGAACGTATCGCCCGGGCGGATCGTACGGAAGTCCGCAGGCTGCGGAGAAACCCAGGCGATAAAACCGTGAAGGTGATCCCGCATCGGCCCGGCCAATTCGCCGGGAAGGCCGTGTGCCGTAAATAAATCGAGTATTGCCGAAGCGGTCTCCTCCGCTTTTTCCCCCCATAAGCTTTCCGCCTGTCTCCGGGCTTCCCCGGTGCAATAGACCGGCGCTTTCGAGCGCTCCTGCATCCATCCCGTCATACCGTAATGATCCGGGTGATGATGCGTCAGAACAATGCACGTAACGTCCTTCCATTCCAAGCCGATGGAGGAGGCCGCCTCCTCCCATCGCTCTTCCGCCTGAGGCGTACGGAGTCCGGGATCGATGACCGTCCACCCGTCTGTCCCTCTCACAGCGTATGCGTTCACCCATAATAAAGGAAATGGGAGAGGGACCTTGATTTGTACGATTCCTTCTCCCAAGTCAATTACCGTTTTCATTTTCATTTCCTCCTCCGCCTTTTACGACGATCGGTTAGTGCATGCCTATCATTGTACTCATCGAAAGGAGAAAACTCAAAAACCTTCTTTCTCTCGCTTACCTTGCGGCAAGCGTAAAAAGAAGGTCCATAAGAGGTCCGTATCAAGATTATGGAAGGTTAAATATTTAGCTCCCCGAGCCTGATCAGCTCCACAACCGCTTGAGAACGGCCCTTCACGTTTAATTTCTGCATTACGTTCGAGATGTGGTTTCGAACGGTTTTTTCGCTGATGAAAAGCTGCTGGGCTATGTCGCGAGTTGTTTTGTCTTGTACGAGCAGTTCGAATACTTCCCGTTCACGGTTGGTAAGCAGGAATTTATTCCTATGGTCGTTACCCTTCAAGTGCGTCACCCCTCCTTGCTCGGGATTTGTTTTACAAGGTTAAGGGATACAGTCAACATATATTATGAAGGGTAAAAACTGTTGGTGCCGAGCGCCGGAAAAATAGGCGAATATGTAACGGCCGAAGGAGACTTCCCTCCTCCGGCTTGATTGATTTTTATCGAGCTGTGTTTCTGGGGTTCATCCGCGTAAAGCTGTTATCCATCGTATTGTTTACTGCACTGCGGTTGCGGTAATTGTCGTTGTAGTTGTCCGTAAACGGCTCAACGAAAATCGTGCGCACGAACTGGTTAAAGCCGTTGACCAGCCCGCGCATGCCGCGACGCGTTTGGTCGCCCAAACGGTCCGCATACGTGGTCATTTGCTGCACGAACGCCGGGTCGGAGCTGATATACACGTTGCGGACATCCGGAACGATGTTGCGAACGGTACGGTCGATCATCGTTCTCATCGTCGGAGCCAAATCGCTGTCAGCCGTGCCGACCGCATTCGATCTTCCCCCCATCATGCCCGTGCTGTTCAACCCGACTCTGCCCGACTGTCCGCTGTACATGCCGAACGGGCCGGTCGTTCCGCCGCCGTACGTGCCTGCAGGTCCAGGTGTGCCGAACAGCCCGCCAAGACCGCCGGTCGTTCCTGTCGTTCCTGTCGTCCCCGTCGTTCCAAACCCGGTTCCGGGAGCGGCCGTACCGGTACCGTAACCTGTTCCCGGAGCTGTCGTGCCTCCGTTGAACAAGCCGCCGAGCAAGCCTCCGGCGCCGTTACCGTAAGTGTTCATGTTGGTCCGTCCCGCTCCGTGATCCGTGATCGAGCTGGACAGCCCGCCCGTCCTTCCGGTTCCGGTCGTCGTTCCGCGGGTCGAGAGGCTTCCGGTCATCCCGTTGCCCGTTCCGCGGGTACCCGGGGCGTTCATCCCCGTCACATTTCCACCAGTCCGTCCTTGACGATCTTCCAGCTCCACCGCAACATAAGCGTTTGTTTCACCCACTACGACATGCGCTCGGGAGACGCCGTCAATACCTTCAATCGCCCTTGCTACCTCCCGGTTCACTCTCAGGTTCCGGTTGTTATGCAAGCCGTCACGGTCCGTCCCGAGCCGATCCACGCGATTGTCCATGGAGTACGTTCGGAGACCGTTGCTTTGCATGTTGTCACCGGCGCCTTGGTAGTTGCCGCATGCGGAAATAAGTGCCACGGTTGCGCCGATCACGGTGAAGCGGGCCAATTTCTTGAACATCTTCACACATCTCTCCAATCCTAAGTTTGTGGTGGAAACATCAATTAGGATGCGGAGGACGAGCGGCAAACATTCGCTTGGAACGGGCACAAAGGTTGCATGGAAAGCCAATGATTATAATAACTTACGGTTTCAAAAACATTTGCGTGTACATCGCTCCGCACTTGCCGCCCGATTGAATGCCGATGCCGATATGCGTGTAATCGCTGCTCAAAATATTGGCGCGGTGGCCCGGAGAGTTCATCAGCGCCGTATGTGCGTTTTCAGTCGTCTGATTGCACGCGATATTTTCACCGGCTGCACTGTACCCGATTCCGAAATTGTTCATCATGTTGAACGGGGAGCCGTACGTCGGCGAATCGTGCGAGAAATAATTGTTTTGCGCCATGTCTCCGCTTTTTATTCGGGCTACCCGAGACAAGGAGGCATGTACGGAAAGCGCGGGCAGCCCCGCTTCTTGCCTGGCCTGATTCACCAGCGCCACCATTTGCTGTTCATCCGCCGACAGCGTATACGTCCCCGCTCCCGTATTGTTGCCGGCCGCGGCCCCGGTCCCGTTCCCCTTTCCACCGTTGCCGGCGCCTGCCGACCCGTTCACGGCTCCGTCAAGCTTGGCCCGCGCATACGTTCCGAGTATCGAGCGCAGCGTGGCCGTATCGACGATTCCCGAAACGGTCAACCCGGCAGCCTGTTGATATCCTCGGACGCCTGCGCTCGTCCCTTCTCCGTATAAGCCGTCGATCGGACCTTGGTAATAGCCGATCGACTTCAGCATGGACTGCACGGCGTAAACGTCAGGACCGCTCGACCCGGGCCCGAACGCATAAGCCGACGCGGCGAACATAACGGAAAAGACTATTGCGGAAATCCATATTTTCCATCGTTTATTGCGTTTCACTTCAGTTGCTCCTCCTTTATGAGACGTTAGCAAAGGTTATAATTCCCGAAACGATGCGGATAATATGCCGTGTCACACGAAGAAGCAAAAAAGCCCCCGTTCACAATACAGGGGCTTTCAAGTAATTAATTCCCGTCTGCGGATCTCATCTTTAAAATAAACGCGCGGCCCGATCGTCTTCTGAAGCCATTGCAGCGCCTCGGCATGATCGCCCAAAATAAGCTGCGCCACTGCATTGTTCCGCTTCACATTCGTTGCGCGCCTTCGGTTGGTGCGGAGTACGTTGACCCCGTCGGCCAGTTCGACTTTTAAACCTTCTACGACCGCCATCGAATGGAACAAAGGAGGGACGGCCAAATGCCGGTATCCGATCCGTTGTACCGCTTCCCGGCGAACGGCGTGCGGCACGGCGGTCATCGACGCAAAGCCGAGGCGGTCGGCGCCGAGCATCCGGTTCAAAAATTCCTTCGCCATCGAAACCGAGTCGATCATTTTGACGGATTTATAGAACCGGTTTACATCGTTCAGCGCAATGTCCGCCCCTCCTTGGCATGCTCTCACGAACGGCCGGAGCTTCCGCGCTTCAATCGCGATATCTCCGTCAAGAAACAGCAGCACTTCGCCGCCTGATTCCATTGCGCCCACGGCGCGCCCGACGTCATAACCGAGCGGCTTGGCAAATCTCACCACCTTCGCGCCGTACTTTTCCGCGATATGCGCCGTACGGTCTGTCGAACCGTTGACGACTACGATGATTTCATCCGGATCCAGCTCTCCCGCTTCATCCAGCACTTCGCGGATCGTATGCTCTTCGTTCCTGGCGGCAATAATTACAGACAGCGTTCCGCTTCGATCGGCCGCCTCCGGCAGGGGAGGCGCAGCCGAATAATGTTCGAGCAGCGCCCGATTTCGATCGAGATCGGTCAGTCCCGCGCGGTGCCCCTTCGCCTCGCTTAATACTTGAAGCGCTTCCGCATGATCGCCCAATATCAACCGTTCGACGCTCAATTTTCCGACTCGGCCCGTTCTTTTCCGATTTAGCCTGGAAACTCGTATTTCCGCTGCGCGCGCGATCGACAGCCCCTTGATAACGGCTTTTGCTTGAGCCTTCGGGGGGACGGCGAGCTCCTTAAAGCCGACGATTTTCGCTGCGCGCTTTGATAACGCGTGAGGAACGGCCGTCATGGAGCTGCCCAGCAAATTGCCCCTGCCGAGCAGATGATTCAAAAAGCGCTTCGCCACCGAAGTCGAATGAATGCGCTTCGAATCCGAAAATCCGGAATACCCGTTAAGTACTACATCATGTCCCTTTCGAACCGCGGCGACGTAGCTGCGAAGCTTTGCCGCTGGAATGACGAAATCGGCGTCCAGAAACAGCAGCACCTTGCCTTTGGCCATCTTCGCCCCGATCGAACGCCCGACGTCGTGGCCCAATGCATCCTTATAGCGGATCACCTTCGCCCCGGCAAGCAGCGCCTTCATTGCCGTCTCCTCGGACTTGCCGTTGACAACCGCTATGACTTCTGTGCCGGGCAAAATCGATTTCGCCGACCGGACGACGCTTCCGATCGTTCTGGATTCGTCCTTCGCCGGGACGATAACGGACACAATCGGCCGGGACGCGGACGTTCTTCCTCCCCCTCGCTTGAAGGAGACCTTCGTTTTCATCCGCTTCAACGCCGCTCACCTCCGCTTCCTAGGGCTCCTATAGGCTTTGTAGTACCATGTTTCCATTCTTTTGGCGGTATGCTCCCACAAAAAGCGCTCTTTCACTCGCTGAACGCTGGATTCGCCCATTTGCCGGATGAGCTCGGGCCTCTCGAGCAGCAGGATCGCTTTTTCGGCAATATGTTCATGCATGCTGCGAGGCGGAATGAGGAAGCCGGTTTCCCCGTCAACGATCAGCTCCTTCATCCCCCCCGCATTGGTGGCGATGACAGGCACTCCTGAAGCCATAGCTTCCACGTTGACCAGCCCGAACGCTTCATTTTTAAAGGAAGGAAGGACGGCTAGGTCGGCCATGCAATACCACTGGTGGATCTGATCGTACGGAACATAACGGACAAATCGGACATGATCCTTTATTTTTTTTGCTGCCGCATAAAGCGAACGCACATAAGGAGTGCTCGAGTTATCGCCGTAATCGGCGCTGCCGACAACGAGCAGTATCACTTCCGGATGCCGCTCGATAATAGCCGGCATTGCTTTCAAAATATGATGAACTCCCTTTTTCTCTATTAATCTTCCTACGAAAAGCAATATTTTACGTCCTTCGAGACCGAGCGAGCCGAGCAATTTTGTCCGCAGCTTATCGCCTTCCGAAGTCCATCGGGACACGAAGCGCTTCGAATCGACCCCCAAATAGTTGACTCGAATTTTCATCGCCGCCGACGGAAACTTTTCGGCAACGTACGCTTTTAAAAACTTGGAATTTACGATAATGCAATCGGCGCCGGACATCGCCGCTCGAAGCGCTTCCTTCGAAAACTTTTTATCGGACAAAAAGGTGGTCGAATGGAGCGAAAGCCAGACCTTGCAGCCCGGGTGACGCCGTTTAAACCCCGGGATGAACAAAGGCCGGTTCTCGATTTGTATAATATCGGGACGGAGCCGGCTAATTTCCCGGGATGCCGCCCTAACGTAAGTGCGGCTGGATTTCGTCTGCGGCGGACGAAGATAGCGTACTTCCCCGATCGTCTGCGACGAAGGAAACCCCCTCATCTTTTTCCCGAGCACCCACAAGGAAACACTGCGGCTGATCAATGCTCCAACATGCCTAACCACATTTTCTACGGAGCTGCTTCTTTCAGACGGTATCGGATACGATCCGGGCGTCACGATGGCTACCCGCGGTTTATCACCCATCGGTCGATTCACCGTCCTTTTGATTTATAACATTGTATACATCTGCAGTTGTTTGTTGAGAAAAATAGTCGATTGTACGACAAAAGGAGCTCGTAAGGCATACGTCCAAACGCCGGCGCCACGGTTGCGAATATAGTAGTAAAAGGCGTGACGTTTGTTGAAAGGGGAGGTGCGCGTGTCTGAGAGAATCGTCGGCATATTGGTGAATGACGAGATGTTGAAAGGAATACCGCGTGGCCGCACCGGACATGAGAACATATCTTTCTACGAAGAATGTGCGGCGGAGTACGGTCTTAAACCCGCATATTTCCGCTTGAGCGATATATCGATGCGGCGCGAACAGGTTCGCGCGCTGGTGAAGGAAGGCGCCGAATACCGGTTCAGATCGCTCCCGCTGCCTAAAGTGATACACAATCGTGCGATGTTTCGGAACTATATGAAAGCCGACCGCAAGCTTGAAGCATTATGCGCCTTGAAGGGAACGATCGTATTTAACCGTTGGAACCGATACGGAAAATGGCATGTGCATCAGCTGCTCAAAAAAAACCGCTTGCTTCGTCCTCACCTGCCCGAGACGAAACAAGCGAGCGAGCATTCGATAAACAAGCTGTTCCGCAAGCACGGCGCAATCATCGTAAAGCCGAACAGCAGCTCCATCGGCAGAGGGATCATGAAAATTGAGCGCGAGGAAGACCACAACACGTTCACGTATCCCTCTTCCTCGAGGAAAAGCGTCTTGCAATGGAAAACCGTCCGGTATAAGGGAAAGCTTCCCGCCGCCCTTCTTCGAAGCATCAAAAAAAAGCCTTACTTGGCGCAGCAAAGGTTGAATTTAGCCACGTACGGCGGCAGACCGTTCGATATGAGGGTCTCCGTCCAGCGCGGTATGAAAGGAACTTGGCAAGTGACGGGAATAGCGGCTAAGGTGGCTGGGAAAAACGTATTCGTCACGAACGTCGCGCAAGGCGGCACCGTGCTGCGCCTGGCGGAGGCGCTGCGCGACCACCCTCACCTGAATCCGGCCGCCGTGCAGCAGTCGATCGAGAAGTTTGCGCTTGCGGCCGCCGAGCATTTGAGCGGCTATATCCCGTTCCTTTCCGACGTCGGATTCGACATCGGCGTTACGCCGGAAGGCTTCCCCGTCTTTATCGAGATGAACCTTCGCGACCAGCGCTACGCTTTTTGCGAAGGCGGAATGATGGAGCAATGGAAAAAAACGTACGCCAATCCGCTCGCATACGCCAAATATTTGCTTGATTCGCAAAGCTTGATTCGCAAAGACACGGAAGGGCGGCGGTTAAAAGCCGCTAAGCTCGCTTACAGCTTATAATAAGGAAAGAAGATCGGCCGCCGGCTTCCGAGATGAACGGCGGCCGATTCGTACATATCCGAGACCCTTCTGTAAAGATGATAGGAAAATAGCGCCGGGAGTAGTATAATACTTGCAAGTGTTGATGGGAAAGGTAAGGGATGTATGGAAGAGCTTGAGACGTTAAAAACAAGGCTTCACCGATTGACCGAAGAACTCGTTTCCGGTTGTCCGTTTTGTGCTTCCATTTCAGACGATCAACAGTCCAAGACTCCGGTTTGCTGCACCAAATGGTCGGGGTCCACGCATCCGATCAGCGTGAACGCTGCGACATGTCTTTCCTGCGGTGAGTACCGCCGCTCCAAAATCCATACATAGGTGATAATCCGTTATGACGTGGGATGCCGCTTTTCGTTTGCTGACCCAATTAACCTCTCGTCCCTTACTGGCGCGAATGACCGGCGCCGCGGCCAAATCCCGAATGAGCCGCATGTTGCTGGCTAAATTCGCTTCCTTCTATCGAATCGACATCGCTGAAGCCGAAAAGCCGCTTACCGAATACGAATCGCTGAACGATTTTTTTACCCGGCGGCTTCGCCCGGATGCCCGCCCCATTGACCCCGATGAAGCTTCGCTCGTCAGTCCGGTTGACGGCTTGGTTGTGGAAACCGGCGAAATCCAAGCAGGCAAGCTGCTTCCGGTCAAAGGTCAGGATTATACGGCGGAGCAGCTGCTCGGAGGGTCGCCGCACGCTTCGCGGTATGAGCGCGGAACTTTTGTGGTCATCTACTTGAGCCCGTCCAACTATCATAGAATTCATTCCCCCGTAGACGGCACCGTGCTCGAATGGGATCGAATACCAGGCACCGTCTATCCGGTGAACGACCGCGGAATGCGTCTGATGCCGCAAGTATTGTCGAGCAACGCCCGTCTCGTCACCTATATCCGTCACCCTTCCGGTGTCGTCGGCTTGGTGAAGGTCGGAGCGATGAACGTCAGCTCGATCCAATATGCCCGCCAAGAAGGGCCTCCCGAATCCGTGCGCAAAGGCGAGGAGCTAGCCTTCTTTGAATTCGGATCAACGGTCGTTCTGCTTTTGGAAAAACATATGTTCACTCCGGATGCTTGGCTGCGAGCAGGCGCTCCCGTTCGAATGGGGCAGCGGATCGGAACGCTGAAGAACCTCGAGTGACTTGCAGACGATATTGGTGGTATAATATCTCACACATATTTATCGGAGAGGATGGACCAATACGCTATGAATACTCAAGCCGTCCAGTTGAATGAAGCGATTCGACAAGAGAGCAGGTTCGTGCACGACATGCTCTCAGGTCTCGGGCAAGCTGTCTATTTCCCGAAGGTCGGTATCTTGAACCAATCCGGCGAAGCTAAGGCGAAGGCGAAAAAATTTAACGCCACGATCGGAATCGCGATCGAGAACAATCAGCCGATGCACCTTGCCTTGATACAGGATACGTTATCCGACTATGCGCCTAACGACCTGTATCCGTACGCTCCGCCGCAAGGAAAACCGGAGCTGCGCAAAGCGTGGAGGGAAAAGATGCTCGACGAAAACCCGTCGCTTCGCGGCAAAAGCTTCGGCATGCCGATCGTGACGAACGCGCTTACGCACGGGCTGAGCATCGCAGCCGATTTGTTCGCGGACGAAGGCGACGCCGTCATCATGCCGGACAAAAACTGGGAAAATTACGAGCTGACGTTCGGCGTCCGCCGCGGCGCGCATCTCGCGACCTTCCCGTTGTATAACGAGCAAGGCTTGTTCAACTCCGAAGGGCTGAAGCAAGCGATTTTATCGCAGAAGGAACGGGGCAAAGCGATCGTCGTCTTGAACTTCCCGAATAATCCGACCGGGTATACGCCGACCGAAGCGGAAGCGGACTCCATCCTTCAGGCGGTGCTTGCCGGCGCGGAAGCCGGCGTTTCGCAAGTCGTCGTTACCGATGACGCTTATTTCGGATTGTTCTTCGAGGATTCGGTCAGAGAATCGCTGTTTGGAAAGCTGATCGGACTTCATCCGCGCATCCTCCCGATTAAGGTGGACGGAGCCACGAAGGAAGAATTCGTATGGGGGTTCCGGGTAGGCTTCATCACATACGGCGTTGAATCGTCCGTCATGAGCGACGCGTTGGAGCAGAAGACGCTCGGGATCATTCGCGGCGCATTGTCGAGTACGGCTCACCCGTCCCAAACGATCGTCCTGCGGGCGCTGCAGCATCCCGACTTTGCGAAGCAGCAGGCCGAGAAGGTCGGCATTCTCAAAGCGCGGGCGGTCCGCACGAAGGAAGTGCTCGACAGCGGCAAATACGGGGATGCATGGGAGTACTATCCGTTTAACTCGGGATACTTCATGTGCTTGAAGCTGAAGACCGTTCACGCGGAGACGCTTCGCAATCATATCTTGAACGAATACGGCGTCGGAACGATCGCGCTCGGCGAAACCGATTTACGGGTCGCCTTCTCCTGCATCGAAGAAAGCGACATCGAGGAATTGTTCGACATTATTCATCAAGGCGTGAAAGATTTGGAGCAAGCCGCCGTAATATAAGCGTACGCGCCGCCTGCCGCAATTATTTTGCGGTAAGGCGGCTTTTTTGTTGTGCGCTGCCGCGGCCCATTATGGTAAATTACCGGTCCTCAGCGCAGTACAAAATGGACACCGTATTTCCTTAAATATACTTAGCACCGAAGCTTGGTACGATCGCACCGACTTTCCCGCCGTGCCGCCGAGTTAATACCAATATTTGTTACTAACTCTGCTCCTTTCCCGCCGCATGACCGAATTAGCACCAAAAACTCTCATGTCCATGCGGACACCACCACGTATGAAAGGTGTTAACGGAACCGGATGTCCGCTAATTTTGTCGAAACCGGGCAAAAGGGCTCATTCGCGGAACCGAATGTCCGTTAATTCGCTTGAGTCGCCGGTCATTGGCGGTTTTCGGGCGATTAGCGGACAACTTGTTCCGTTAATTCGCAGTTTTTAGGGGTGAGGCGGTTTTTAGCGGACATTTCGTTCCGTTAACTCCACCGGCGCAATCCGAATGACGGGGACGCTCCGGCGTTAGAACCAAAAGTTGGTGCTAACGTCCCGTGGGCAGCCGGCCCAGCCGGAATTAGCACCAATATTTTGGCATTGCGGCGGGCTAAAGAGATTTTTACTCCGTAGTCGATGAGCTGCCAAGCAAACAAAAGCGGCCCCTCGCGCGAAGGACCGCTTCCTTGTTAAAACACCCATTTGCCGTTCTTTTGGACGAGCACGCCGTCCAGGTATAGTTCCCCGCCGTCGACGAGCCCCTTGACAATATCCCAATGCAGCGCCGATTTGTTGCCGTCCGGTCCGCCTTGCTCATACGCTTGTCCCAGCGCCAAATGCACCGAGCCGCCGATTTTCTCGTCAAACAAAATATCCTTCGTCGGCTGCGTAATGCCAAAGTTGGCGCCAATGCCGAGTTCGCCCAAATACCGGGCTCCTTCGTCAGTATCCAGCGCTTCCTCTAAGAAAGCTTGCCCCTTCTCCGCGCTTGCTTCGATCACTTTCCCTGCCCGGAACGTAAGGCGGATGCCCGATATTTCTCGGCCTCTAAAGACGGTCGGCCATTCGAAATAAATCGTGCCCTCCGTCTTTCTGAAATTCGGCGTGTAGTAAAACTCACCGTCCGGCACGTTGTTTTTCCCGGCGGCGATGATCGCTTTGCGTCCCTCGATATCGACGGTGATGTCCGTCCCGTTCGTTCCGACGATGCGCACCTTGCTTGCCGCGTCGAATTTCTCGGCCGCCGCCAGCATGGACCGCTCCATCTCGGCATAATCGGCGATCGCCGCCCCGTATACGAAGTCCTCGAACTCTTTGAGCGACATCTCCGCATCCTGAGCGAAGGCCGCCGTAGGGAACTTCGTCAGCACCCATTTCGCTTCGCCCCGCATCAGCCGGTCCAGCGCAGGCCGTCTCGACTTGCTCCGGATTCGCATGCGGCTCGAAGGAACGTTCGTCAATTCCTTCGTATTCGTATCGGATAATATGTTCACATACCCGTCCAAATAGTAATACATCAGCTCCGTCCAGCCCGCGAAGCCGACCTGCTCCTCCGTGCCTTCCTTTAACAATAACCCCAGCGTACCGGGCAGGTGAACGTCCGTCATCGGGTGGCCGCCCGCCTTAAGAACGGCCTTATACACCTCTTTTATCAGCGGCGCCGCTTCCGTTGAACCGGAAATTAAAATTTTTTCCCCCGGCGCCACACGAAGCGAGTAGTTTACAAGAATGTCCGCCAGCTTTACAATTCGCGCATCGGTCAAAGCCAGTACCTCCCACGCTCAAGCTTGAGCCAAATAAAATTCGTTACGGTTGTCCGCCGCCCTTCCCGGCACCGGCAATAATCAAGGAAAGCGCGGCGCCGATGCCGGCCGTTCCGGCTGCTGCCCAGAACAGCGGCACGGCAAGCAGCAAAGCGCATAGCAGCTGCGCCTTCCTGACGACGGCGCGAGCCGCCCGCTGCCGGTCGTTCTCGGGAATCGGCGAAACCGCCAAGTGCAGCAGGTCCCTTCGGATGCGCCGCACGCTTCTCAATTGTACTCCGACAAGAAATAAAAACAAAAAATAAATGAGCGGTCCGGTCCACAAGCCGGGAAATAAAAAGAAAAACAAATAGGCAAGCGCGATCAGACGCGCCGCGATCGAATAAATCGACGACCGCAGCAGCGTCCTCCAGTAAAGGTATGTATAAGCGCCCGCCTTGCCCCAAGGGACACCGGCAAGCATCGCTTCGATGACCGGCCGTCTGCGGTACGTCTCTTCACGCCTGGGCAAATCGACGAACTGGTTGAACCAAGCCTCCCAGGCCGCAACCGTTCTGCGCTCCGCCCGGATGAGCCGCTCCCAGTGGACGGCGAAGCGTCTCGGGGCTCTTAGCGCCAGCACATATGCGCCCCAGACCGCGGCGGCAGCCGGTAAAGCTGCGGACGGCGGATGCCGGAACAGGACGCTTACGGCGGCGAATGCGGCAACCGCCTTAACAATCACAAACAGAACGCGAATCCGGTTCGACTCGAATTGCTTTTCCGCCCATGCGCCGTAAAACAAAATGGCCTTCATGAGCAAAACTCCGGCCGCGACGAGCAGGTAAGAAGCCGTACTCCCCCCCAACGCGGAATAAAACGGCCATACCGCGGCGAGAACCGCAACCGTCAACAAGCCGCTGCGGACGGCGCCTGCGCGTTTCGGCGCACGAAAATAAGCATCCATTCTTGATTCCGCGGGACTCAAAAACACAATGTCCGGTTCGATTATATACGTTCGCACGGGATTCCAGAGCAAGACCGGAAGCAATAAGGCGGCCGCTATGAGGGCTAACGAAACCTCGATGCTGCCCGCGCGCTCCACATAGCGCAATGCCGTAACGTAAGCATGAAATCCGCCGAAAATGACGCCCGCGGACACCAGCCCGAAGCCGCTGCCGAACACATACTTCCAGTGGGGCAGCGTTTCCTTGCGTTCCTCCTGACGGCGGCGAAGCCAAAGCTGCTCCAAGTCGTTCATAAGGCGTCACCCACCAAAGTGAAAAAAGCTTCCTCCAGCGGCAGCCCCTCTCTTCCCCCGGCTTTCGCGATCACTTCGTCCTTCGTTCCGAGCGCGACGATTCGCCCTTGATGGAGCACCGCGTACCGGTCGCAATACGTCTCCATCATCGGGATAATGTGCGAGCTGACCATTAAGGCCGCTCCCGCCTTCTTCTCTTCGTCCATCTGCTGAAGCAATGCCCGGACGGCAAGCGGATCGAGTCCGAGAAACGGCTCGTCGATTAAATATAATGGGGGACGGATGAGAAAGGCGCACATAATCATCACCTTCTGCCGCATGCCCTTCGACAAGTGCCTTGCGAACTTGCTTCGCTCCTGCGTCATGCGGAACCGCTCCAGCAGCCGCACGGCACGCTGCTCGAAGTGATCCTTCTCGAGCCCGTAAACCCTCGCCGTAAATTCAAGGTGCTCCCACACCGTAAGCTCGTCGTACAAGAGCGGACTTTCCGGAACGAAAGCGTATGAGCTTCGATAAGCTTCCGCATCCTTGGCCAGCTCCCGGCCGCATACTGTCACTGCCCCTTGATGCGGATGGAGCAAGCCGATAATATGCTTCATGAGCGTGCTTTTGCCTGCGCCGTTCAAGCCGATCAATCCGATCAGCTCGCCGGGCTCAATATGCAGCGTAATGTCGCGAAGCACCGGTTTTTTTCGGCTGTAGCCTCCGACGAGCTGCTCGATCGATAACACTTGGTCCGCCAATAGTTTCACCTCGTCTACCATTATATAATATTGCGCATGGAAAAACCCCCGCCTGCAACTGCAACAGACGAGGGTTTTCCGCTTGACGAAGCTTTTATTTATTTAATCGCAATCGATGTAACCGTTTGGTTAGTAAGCGTAAGCTCCAGCCTCGTTTGGTCTTGGACGAAGGAGGAAACCGTTCCGTTCGTAATCGCTGCGTCCGGAGCTACGTTCAAAATGACGGTTTGCGGGTTTTGGCCGTTCACTTCTTGCGCTATGGAAATCAAGTCCAGCTTGCCTTCCGCGTTGACGCGATGCGACTTATAGGTGCCCGCAACCGTAGTAACGTTCACCGGCTGCTTCACTTCGATAAAGTTGACGATTCCGTTATACATGTGAACGGTCACTTGGTCTCCGGCAAGCACGGCGGAAAGCGACGATTTGACGTTGTTGCGGAATACGAACGCGTTCGCGTCGACCGGATAAGCGGTCGTAACGCCGTCCGCCGTGATGGAAATCGCATTCGTCGCCACCTGTGCAACCTTACCTGTAAATTGCGCGTTCGTTTGGCCCGGAGCTTGCGGCAGCTGGTTTTCCGTGCGGCCCAGCAGCGCCGCCATCTCCGCGCGGGTCACCGGCTTATTCGGCTGGAACGTGTTATCGTTGTAGCCCGTGATTAAGCCTTTGTCGAGCGCAACCTTGACGAAACCGACCGCGCCGGCAGGAATCGCCTTCGCATCTTTGAACGAAAGCTTGGCGTTCATGTTCGCCTTCGCCTCATCCTCCAGCTTCAATGCCTTCACGAGCAGCATCGTTGCCCAAAGGCGGGTAGCCTTTTGATCCGGACGAACTTCCGTGTCGTATTCCGCAAACAGATCGTTTTCCGCAGCGACCGCTACGTAACCTACGGACCAAGCCGGGATTTTATTCGCATCTCTGAAGTTCAGCTCCGTGCTCATTTCCGCTTCGGATTTCGCTTGTGCCTCGAGCCCCATCAAACGCACGGCCGCCGTCAGCGCTTCGATGCGCGGGATGTGCTGATTCGGGCGGAACGAGCCGTCCTCGTAGCCGTTAAATACGCCCATAGCCGCAAGCTCCGCGATATATTTCATCGCCCAAGCCGCTTGATCCTCCACGTCGCGGAAATGCAGCTTAATTTCGAGTTTCGAATCGCCCTTGGCTTTAATATGTATTTCGCCTTTTTTGTAATCTTTGTCTTCCCGCTTGTCGCCATCCGCGAAAGCGGAAGCGGCTCCCCCGGCCACCATCGATACCGCCAGCGCTCCAACCAATACGTTTTTCAGCAACTTCGTCTGTTTCATCAAGTTCCACTCTCCCATGAATGTTATCGTAAGGAGCCTCTTAAACTCCTTGATGCCAATAACATTCGGGAGGCCGTCCAAGTTTTGGGGGGTGTTCCGAAAAATATTAGGCGTTACATGATTGCTTCTTATAAATCCGGCATTTTTAGCCGCAAGCGTATGATGACCGAATCGCCGTTCCATTCGACGTCTTTGACGGCGATCGGCAGCCGGTCGTCCAGCTCAAGCGAAATTTGCACCGGTTCGAAGCTCACCCACGACTCGGGAAGCTCCACATCTTTAATCCGCGAGGATACATGCGTCACGACCAGCCGCGGAGGCGACCATTCCAGCCGAAACCGGTGAGTGACGGCTATGTCGGCGGTATTCGCCAGCCGTACGATGGTGTGAGCGACCAGCTCGTCGCCGGACAAGTCGAACCGCGCCCCCGTCACCTCGGCATAAGAAGACAGCTTCGATTGGCTGCGCAGACGGTCTTTAATAAGCGCGTCGATCTCCGCTTCGGTAAGACGGATCGTTAAGCTGCGCTCGTCCAGCATCGCGAGCGCCTTCTCCTCCAACGAGGGCAAAGGCCCCGAGGACCAGTCCAGCCGTTCCTCAGGCGCCGCGTAACGTAAAACTCCGAAAGCGACCGACAGCAGCGCCGCAAAGAGGATCAGGAAAACGATGAAAAAGAAAGCGGCGCCGCTCCTTTTACGGCTTACGCGGAGCGGCATTTCCGCTCTCACCTTCCTTGCCGTCCTGCGCCCGCTTCTCCTTCAGCCAACGGGGGGCGCCTTTGTTTTTCTTGTCGCGGTGGCGGTTCGACGGCCGCTCCGCCTGCTTGCCGCTCGAAGCGGCCGTCTTCTTGGCGGTGTTTCGCGCCACGGACTTCGCCTCCGGTTTCGCCGGCAGTTTCGCCGGCGGTTTGGGGGCCGGCTTTGCCGACTTCACCGCCGCCTCCGGTCCGCCGCCGTCGCTTCCGGAGTCAGTCAACGCTCCGCCGCGCAGCACCCTCTCGTTGATGCGGATGTTGAGCTCCTTCGCCATCTTGGCGGCGATAAAGCGCTGCTTCGGCGTCAAAATGACGATCGACGTCCCTTGCTTCCCCATCCGCCCCGTTCTTCCCGCGCGATGCAAATACGCCTTGGCATCGGTCGGCGGATCGAAATGAATGACGTGCGTTACGTTCGGGGCGTCAATGCCGCGCGCGGCCACGTCGGTCGCGATCAAATGCGGCATGCGCCCGTCCCGGAAGCTGCGCATGGCCGCCGCCCGTTCCAGCTTGGGTTGATCTCCGTACACCGCCGTTACCGGCAAGCCGAGAAATTTCAGCTTCGCTTCCGTTTCCGCCACCCGTTCGGTATCGTTCACGAAGACAATCGAAGCGGCAGGGTTTACCGTCCGAAGAAGCCGCCGGACAGCGTCAATTTTGTCCCGCTCCTCGACGACGATCATCAAGTGCTCCAATGTGGAAGGGATGCGGGAATCGTTTTGCTCCTCCACCCCGTTGATTTCGATCCAGTGCGGCTCGTTCATCCAGCGGTCCGCGAGCGCCCTCGCTTCCTCCGGCATCGTCGCCGAGCAGAACACGATCTGCTTCGGCTTCGGCAAGGCCGACATAATAAAATCCGCTTCCCCGCCGGCGCCAAGACTGAACGTTTGGTCCGCTTCGTCAACTACAACGATGCGTATTCCATGCGTCTTCAGCTTATTGAGCTTTAATAATTCGACGATCCGGCCCGGCGTACCGACAATCAGCTCCGGATGCTCCTTTAGTTTCTCGATTTGCCGCTTGATGGCCGCGCCTCCGATCAATCCGAGCGCACGCAGCGATGTGCCTGCGAACAAATCGTTCGCTACCTTCACGATCTGCATCGCCAGCTCCGCCGTCGGCGCGAGAACGATCGCCTGCTCTCCGCCTTCCGGATTCAGCCTCTCCGCTACCGGCAGAAGATAGGCGAGCGTCTTTCCCGTTCCGGTCCCGGAGCGGATCACCGCATCGCTGCCTTCCAGCAGGCTGGGAATTGCCGCCGACTGAATCGGGGCGGGGGAAAGGATCCCCTTGGCGGCCAGCGCATCGCTCCATATGCCGCGCAATCCGAGCGACACGAACGTATTTTCCATTGTTATTTCCACTCCTTATTTGCCGCCTCCGTCCGCTTTGACACCCGAGACGGCGGTGCGATAGACTTAAATCGGCAGGAAGCGGCAGAGAGCCGCTTCCGCCCAGACAACGAAAGGCAGGTTCATTCGTATGAACATCAATGACGATTTTCGTAAAGCCTTCAACGCTCTGGCCGAGAAATACGCCGAGCTGCTGCTCGGCGACGCCTCTGAGGAAACAGTAGAGAAGGTTCGGTATTGGGCGCTGTTCAACCATATTCACAAAACGATGCCCGCCCTCACGAACCATTGGAACGCCGCCCATCCGGCGGAAAAAACCGCCGTCCGAGAGCTCTTCGAAGAAATTCGGGACAAAGGAAGACAACACAGACAATCCGTCTCGGGGCCTGCGTCTACTTCCGATTTAAAAAACGAACCGCCAACCGAGTAAACAAACCGGCGGGAATGAGTCTGGCAAGCGCCGCTCCCCATCCCATATACGCGGGCACGAACATTTGCGGCCGCTTGCGGACGACCGCGGCGACGACGGCTTCGGCGATTTTCTCTGGGGAAACCATCAGCTTTCCGATGCTGCCCTTGTACCCTCCCTGAGGGTCGGCCCGGTCGAAGAACGGCGTGTCCACCGGACCCGGGTTCACGCTCGTCACAAGTATGCCGCTCCCGTGAAGCTCTTGGCGAAGCGCGTCGGTAAAGCCGATGACGGCATGCTTCGTGGCCGAATACCCGGACGACTTTGCCGTACTGATGAAGCCGGCCACCGACGCTACATTTACAATGTGCCCGGAGCCTCTGGCGAGCATTCCCGGCAGAACCGCCTTCGTGCAGCGGACGGTGCCGAAATAGTTTACGTTCATCATGTCCGTAAATTCGGCCAGATCCGTGCGCTCAGCCGTCTCAAACAGTCCGAAGCCTGCATTATTGACGAGAACGTCGATCGGGCCGTGCGCTCGGACGATGTTCTCGAAGACGCTGCGCACATCGCTTTCGTCCGTTACATCGAGCCGGTATGCAAACATGGTGCCAGAATACGGCTCGGCCAGCCGCTCCAGCTTTTCCAGCGTGCGGGCCGTAACGATGACCGTCGCGCCTTCTTCTGCGAAGCGCCGCGCCGCAGCGGCGCCGATGCCGCTGGAGGCGCCCGTGATCGCGACGATTTTGCCGTGCAATGCGTTCATGCTCGTTATCTCCTCTTATGTACAAGAAAACCTCCGACGCGTCCGATCGAATCGGCCGCATAAGAGGCAATCGCTTCAACTTATATGTATTTTACGCGATAAGCACTTGAATGTCTAAATCGCCGATGCCGTCCATCGAAAGCGGGATGGACAGCGCCTTCTTCGCCTTTAAAGCGAACGATTCGGACGCTTGAATAATTTTCGGCGGCGTAATGTCGACCTTGACTCCTTGGTCGTAAAGCATCGTGCTGGCATTGCCGCTGATCATATTGCCGAGCTCGGAGATCGCGCTGTGTCCCATTTCTCCCAGCTCTTCGAGCACGTATCCGCCCATCATGGCCGAAACCATTTTGATCGCGACGTGTTCATGAAGCCCGAACATGACGTCTCCGGCCATTTGGCCCGTCATGCCGACATGGATCCATATATATCCGTCATGCTGAATAATTTCTTTAACCCCAAGTTCCCCGGCCGACGGCTTTACGCCCGCCACCTGTTCTATGACGATTCTTGCTGACTCCAGAAAAGGGTTGATGTATTCGGTGTTCATTCGTATAATACCTCCGATGTAGGCAAAAAGACATAGATTTCATAATTCTTTATCGTATTATAACCGACTTTTGGATTTCAGTATAGGTTTTCAGTATAGGAGTTGATAGATTTGCCGAATATATGGACGCATTTTATTTGGGGCGAAGAAGTTCTTAAGCGGCTGCAAATTGCGGAGCCGGTGCTGAAGTCCCCCCGCGAGGCGGCGTTGTTCCGCTTCGGCTGCCAAGGACCGGACCTGCTGTTCTACCATCGCTTCTATCCGTGGATGAAACAACAAGCGGCTTTCGCCGGCAAGCTCGGCTCCGTCATGCACAAGAAACGGTGCGGCTTATTTCTCGGCAGTTTGCTTGAGGATTGCGCGGGTTTGCCGCTTCACCACCCGAAAACCGTATACACGCTCGGTTTTCTGGCGCATCATGTTCTCGACCGGCAAGCCCATCCGTTCGTCTTTGCGCGGGAGGGCTCCCGTTCCCGCGACCATCAACGGCTCGAGGTCGCGCTCGACACGCTGGTTGCGGAGCGGGAAAGAGGAATTCAAACCCGGTTTACGCCCGTAGCTCCTTATCTTTACAGCGGTGCCGCGCTTGATCCGGAGGTCGCATCGGCGCTGACAAAAGCGCTGCTTAAGACGTATCCCGAGTACGCCGGCCGTGTTTCCGACGACTTGTGGAACGAAAGCTATCGCGATATGCTGGCCGCAAACCGCATATTTCACGACCCGTACGGCGTGAAGCGCATCCTGACCGGCGGGGCGATCGAGCCGTTCGTGCCGGGACGGCGGACGAATCCTGCCGACGCCGCGAACGAACGCCGGGACGAATGGCGGCCTCCCGCCGCAAAAGAAAACACGTCCCGCGAATCGTTCTGGGACGTGTGGAACCGCTCGTTCGACGACGGCGAGCGCGTGCTCAAGGCGGCGGTCGATTGGCTTCGCGCCGCAAACGAGCATCCGGACCGCATGTCGGCGGCCTGGGACGAATTTCGCCTCGCGCTCGGCGATCTGTCTTATGAAACCGGCCTGGCGTGCGAGGCTTAAAGCGAAACGGTGCCTGAGCCAGGCCCGCCCGGAATGGCGGCTCCTGCCGCCTCCCGCTCCCCTTTGGGAATATTGACCGTCTTCAGCAGCGCGATGCCCGCCACGAAAAACACGATCAGCGCGAGAATCCCGAACCGCCCTTCCCCGGTCAGCTGGTTTACGAATCCGAATACGGCCGGTCCGACGATGCCCGCGAACTTGCTCCAAATGCTCATAAAGCCGAAATATTCGGCGGACCTTCCGGCCGGAATCAAGCGGATGTAGATCGATCGAGCCAGCGACTGGCTTCCGCCCTGCACGACGCCGACCAAGCAGGCCAGCGCATAAAACTGCCAAGCGGTCGTCATGAAATAGCCTAGAACCGTAATAACTACGTACACGGCGAGCGCCCCGTACAGCGACGATTTCGCGCCGAACTTTTCCGCAAGCTTGCCGAAAAGCAGCGAGAACGGCAAGCCGACGAACTGGGTGATCAGCAGCGCCAATATTAAATCCGACGTGCCGATTCCGATGGCGGCTCCGTAAACGGTGGCCATTTTGATAATGGTGCCGATCCCGTCGCTGAAAAACCAGAAGGCGGCCAAATATTTCAGAAGCTCCGGGTAATGTCGGACATTGCGGAACGTATCCTGCAGCCTGGCGAACGCTTCGCGCACCGCTTTGCCCGTGCTCGCCGCCTTCTCCGCCCCTTTCTCTTTAACCGTGCGCAGGAGCGGAATCGAAAACAGCAGCCACCATAAACCGACCGAAACGAACGCGAGACGGGTTCCGTCGGTCGTGTTGGATAAACCGAACAGCGCCGGCTTTTGAATCATGAGCAGATTGATCGCCAGCAGCAAGCCTCCCCCCAAGTAGCCGTACGCGTAGCCTTGGGCCGACACGCGGTCCCGCTTGTCGCTCGGGACGATATCGCCGAGCAGCGCGTCATAGAACGTCAGCGACCCGCTGACGCCGACGACGCCGACCAGCGTAAGAATAACGGCCAACGTCAGGTCGCCTTCGCCCACCAATGCATAAAGCAGCGTCGACAGCACGCCGGCGCCCATAAATAAGCCCAGCAGCTTCACCTTCGAGCGAGAGACGTCGGCTACCGCCCCGAGAATCGGGGAGATCAGCACCAGTATTAGCATTGCCGCGGATTGTGTGTACGCCCAGTACGACAGCGCCATGTCCTCCCCAACCGCCGCACCGGGCACGCTTACGAAAAAAATCGGCAGCACCGCGGCCATCATAGTCGTCATATAGGCGGAATTCGCCCAGTCATACATAATCCAAGCACGCACTTGTTTTCGGTCCATTGGTTCTCCTCCGTCGTTCGATCGCATTTTTCTCGGATTGATTGCTATCACCATTGTACATGAAACCGCTTCATTTGGGCTTCCACTTTTTATTAAGTTTTTTTTATCCTATAATGAGTTCGTACGGAAGGGGAAGATGCTATGAACTTAAACCAATTGGAAACGCTGCTTACCATCTCGAAGACGATGAGCTTCCGGAAGGCGGGCGAGCTTCTGAATTTGACGCAGCCGGCTGTCTCGGCGCAAATTAAAAGCCTGGAGGACGAATTCGGGACCCTTCTCGTCGATCGTAATCAACCGGTTACCTTGACGGATCAAGGCGAACTGTTTTTGGAGCACGCCGAACGCATCCTGGCTATTGTCGAGGAGCTGAAGCTGAAGCTCGCGGATATGACCGCGACGCCGCAAGGCCACATCCGCCTAGGCACGACGACCTCCATCGCCATGCAAATTCTTCCGCGGGTGCTCTCCTATTTCAACAACCAATTTCCGCTTATTAAGACGACGATTCATTCGATGACCTCCTCGCAAATTATGGCCAGTGTAGAGAACGGCACGATCGATATCGGCATCGGCTATTTGAACGATAAGACGCCTAACTTGGTAACCTCGGTGCTTTACTACGACTCCTTCGAGCTGGTTGTCGCGCCCGATCACGAGCTTTCCGGGAAAAAACGGCTTCCTATCGCCGCTTTGCAGGACTTGCCGATCATCATGCTTTCCAGGGAAACGGCCGGCAGGCGGTACGTCGATTCCGTGCTGGAGAAGCACCGCATCGTGCCTCAAGTCGTTATGGAGCTGTCCAGCAGCGAGGAAGTGAAGCGGATGGCCGAGCTGAATTTAGGCGCTGCCATCGTGTCTAAGATGTCAATGGCGAACGAGCTGAGACTCGGAACGCTCAAGATGATTCAGGTCGACGAGCTCGGTACGACCCATCCCGTCGGCGTTATGGTGAAATCCGGCCGCTACTTGAACTCGGCGATGAAGCAGTTCCTGAGCGATTTGAAGGGCATGCCTGAAACGCAGTTTTTGGGGACAGAATAAGTAGCCAGACCGCGTTTAGAGGAAGAGCCCGTTCCGAAATCGGGAAGAGTCATCTATGAAGCACATTCAGCCCGATTTCTAAAAATTTATTCGGCATAAAAATTGTCAGGGGAGGAGCTTTCGTCCGATGAAATTCGATTTGCATACGCATCACGAGCGGTGCGGGCACGCCAAGGGCAGCATTGAAGATTACATTCTCTCTGCGATCGACAAGGGGCTGTCCGTCATCGGCATTTCCGACCACTCCCCATTTTTCGGCCATCCGGACGATCATCCGTTTCCGAACATCGCGATGGCTGCGGGAGAGTTTCCGTTCTATATCGAAGAAGTGCTCAGGCTGAAGGAAAAATACAAGGATCGCATCGAGGTGCTGCTCGGTGTAGAGTCCGACTTTTTCCCGGAGCATCTGGACCGTTACAAGCGTATTTACGCCAAGTATCCGTTCGATTATATAATCGGCTCCGTTCACCAAAGCGGGGGCGTCTCCATCTTCAACAAGCGGCGCTGGAACAACCTGGACGAGCGGGAGCAGATCGCCGCCAAGGAGACGTACTTCGAACAAATCGCCGAATCCGCGAAGAGCGGAATGTTCGATATTCTCGGACATATCGACGCCATGAAGGCGAATTATCCGGCCTTCTCCGATCTTCAAACCGATGCGGTCGAGGACACGCTCAAAGTGATCGGCGAATGCGATATGGCGATCGAAATCAACACGTCGGGCAAAACGAAAGAGGTCGGCGGCTGGTATCCTTCGGACTCGATTTTGGAGCTTGCCCTCCATTATAACGTATCGGTTACGTTCGGCTCTGACGCGCACACGCTCGACCGCGTCGGGGACGAGTGGGAGCTGGTCCGCAAGCGTCTGAAGGAGATCGGCTTTACGCGCTGGTGCTTCTTCCGCAAGCGCGACCGGGTGTTTGTGGATTTATAGCCATATGGGTAAAAAAAGCGGACCTGAACGCCTCGGCGTCAGGTCCAAATCGTATCTATATTCAAAAAGGGGGTCTTGCCAATTATATTACCTGATCTATATTAGCCTCTCATAACACGAACATTTCAATTTGATGACAAATGAATGCTTTTTTCTACGACAGACTCATTACCTACAGAATGCTTCAAACGATCCTGCGTTGCTTTCACCGCATTATACGATTCTTCGATCAAAATCGCGGTGCCTTATACTTTTTTCTCTTCCGTCTCCTCCATCCACACCTCCACCCGGTTTCTCCCGTTCCGTTTCGCCGCATAGAGCGCCTGATCCGCGCATGGGAGCAGCGCTTCCTTCGAAACCTCCGGAAAGCTCGCAACCCCTGCCGACACCGTCACAGCGACCGTCCGCCCCTCTGCGGCAATGTTCGACGCCTCAATCTTTCTTCGGAGCCGGTCGGCTGCGCCGGCCGCTTCATGCTGCCCTGTACCCGGCAATACAAGAACAAACTCCTCGCCGCCGTACCTGGCGACGAAATCTTTGCTTCGGAGCTCCTGCTTTAAGACGGCGGCAACCGCTTTGAGCACCTCGTCGCCGAAAGCGTGGCCGTACGTGTCGTTAATGCTCTTGAAACGATCGATGTCGACGAACACCACCGACGCCTTCGCGACTTGCGGATTTTGCAGTAAAGCTTCGAAATATTGCCGAAAATAACGAACATTGTACAGCTTCGTCAGATGGTCGGTGTTCGCTTCCTCCAGCAGCGCAATACGGCGGACGTATTCGCCTTTCATTATGTAAATCGCAAGCGACAGCGCCATCGAACCCGCCGCGCAAAGCGGCAGCGACACCAGCAGATCGTACACGGTCACCTCTTGTATGACGACAGGCACTGCCGCGAATACGGACAATAATACGCCGCCGGCGATCGATGCCTTCTTACCGTAGCTCCATCGTTTCCGCCTCAGCCACAACGTCAGCGCGGAAGCGGCGGCGCCCAGCAAGGTCATCCGGATAACGGCGGCGGCCGTTTCCGCGTTCCAACCGTAGACTAGAGCCCCGAGCCCGATGCCGAAGCCGATCCGGATGCCGAGATGAGGATTCGAAAACAGCAGCGGAACAAGGGCGAGCGGAGCGAAGCGCAAATCGGTTGAGAGCGGGCCGCTTCCCGTGAGCCACATGCCGAGCCATCCGGCACAAACCGATATAGCGGCAAACAGACGCTGCTTCATTCCGGAGGGCGCGGAGGCAAATCGGTTCGTATGGGCCAAGCTTGCCATATAAGCGAGCGCAATCAATACGCCGGTCCCGCCTGTCATGGCTTTCAAGATGCCGAGCAGCTGCTGCGGCTCCATGCTTGTTCTACCTCTTTCTCTTCATGACATTATTTATTATTATTATAATTTAATAATTGTTACAAATTATAAAGTGCGTTATAATAATTGGAATGAACAATCCGATGAAGAAGGTGCCGACTTGTACGATTATCATCATTTGCGTCATGTTAAAGAACAAAACGCGTCCAAAAAATCGTTGTGGATTACGCTCATTTTGACCGGTTTTTTTACCATCGCGGAAATTATCGGGGGGATCGTATCCGGCTCGCTCGCTTTATTGTCCGATTCCGCCCACATGATTTCGGACGTCTTCGCACTCGGTCTGAGCATGACCGCCATCTATTTGGCCACGCGCCAGCCGAACGAACGGTATACCTTCGGCTACCTGCGGTTTGAAATCATCGCCTCATTCATTAACGGGCTTGCGCTATGCGCCATCTCCATCGGCATTTTTTGGGAGAGCGTCAGGCGGTTCCTAAATCCCGAGCCGATAGACCTGCCCATCATGCTGACCGTAGCGGTCATGGGCTTAATCGTTAACATCGTGTTGACGTTCGTTCTCTCACGCAGCATGCACGAGGAAGAAAACTTGAACGTGCAAAGCGCCCTGTGGCATTTTATCGGCGACCTGATCAGCTCGATCGGCGTCATCCTGTCGTCGCTTCTTATATGGTGGTCGGGGCAAACTTGGTTCGACCCGCTGATCTCGCTCGTGATCGGGGGCATTATTTTCGTCGGAGGGGCCCGCATTATTCGCGAGTCCTATTACATTCTTATGGAATCCGTGCCCAAGAAATTCGATCTGGAGCAAATCCGCGCGGATATCGGCAACGTCGAAGGGGTAGAGGACGTACACGAGCTGCATCTTTGGGCGATCTCTACGGACCATTACTCGCTTACGGCTCACGTTTTCGTGAACGATTCGATTCAGCCGCACTGCATCATATTGGCGATTACCGAAACGCTCGACAAAAATTACGGCATCACCCATTCGACGATCCAGATGGAAAATGCGATCGTACACCCGCACGGCGAATACGGACGGGAATTTTTGCGAAGCCAGCAGGAGGAGCGGCCCGAAGCGCCCAGGTGAAAAACCGGCATGCTATAATGTACTCATGATTTTGGGTAAAATGATCGCTTCCTTACAAAAATAAAGGCCTTAGTCCATAAGAGGACTAAGGCCTTCGTCATGTTATTATTGCCCGAGCCATTGTTTGAACAGCAGCTTCGTCGTGTCTCGGTTGATCGCAGCGATGGACGTCGTTAGCGGGATGCCCTTCGGACACGACTGCACGCAGTTTTGCGAGTTGCCGCAGCCTTCGATGCCGCCAGGTCCCATCAACGCCTCCAGACGCTCGTCCTTGTTCATCTCGCCCGTCGGGTGAGCGTTGAACAAGCGCACTTGAGAGATCGGCTGAGGACCGATGAAGTCAGAACGGTCGTTCACGTTCGGGCAAGCCTCCAGGCAGACGCCGCACGTCATGCACTTCGAAAGCTCGTACGCCCATTGACGCTTCGTCTCCGCCATGCGCGGTCCCGGTCCGAGATCGTACGTTCCGTCGATCGGAATCCATGCCTTCACGCGCTTGAGCGCGTTGAACATCCGGCTGCGGTCGACGATCAAGTCGCGCTCCACCGGGAACGTCTTCATCGGAGCGAGGCGTACCGGCTGCTCCAGCTTGTCTACGAGCGCCGAGCATGCTTGCCGCGGCTTCCCGTTAATGACCATGGAGCAAGCGCCGCACACTTCCTCCAGACAGTTCGATTCCCAGCACACCGGGGACGTCTTTTCGCCCTTCGCATTCACCGGATTACGCTGCACTTCCATGAGCGCGCTGATCACGTTCATGTTCGGTCGGTACGGAATCTCAAACTCTTCGGTGTACGGTTTGGAATCCGGCGTGTCCTGCCGGGTGACGATAAACTTGACTGTTTTTTTGCCTTCCGAAACGGTTGTTGTCATGTTCACGCACCTCCTTATTTCTTCTTATCCGTCGTATAGTCGCGCTTCCGAGGCTTAATCAGCGAAATATCTACGTCCTCGTATGAGATTTCTGGACCGTTGTTCGTATACTTCGCGATCGTCGTCTTTAGGTAGTTTTCGTCGTCCCGCTCCGGGAACTCCGGCTTGTAATGCGCACCGCGGCTCTCGTTGCGCATCAGCGCGCCGATCGTCATGACGCGGGCAAGCTCGAACATGTTCCACAATTGACGCGTGAAAGCTACGCCTTGGTTGCTCCACTTTGCCGTATCGTTAATGTTGATGTTTTTGTAACGCTGCATAAGCTCTTGAATTTTGTTGTCCGTCTCTTGCAGCTTCTTGTTGAAGCGGACGACCGTCATATTATCGACCATAAGCTCGCCGAGCTCTTTATGCAGAACATATGCGTTTTCGGTGCCGTCCATCTTCAGAATCGAATCGTATTTCTCCTGCTGACGCTTCTGTTCTGCGTTGAAGTGCTTCTCGTCCACGTCGTTCGCGGATTTCTTCAAGCCCTTAATATATTCGACCGCCTTCGGACCGGCCATCATGCCGCCGAAAATCGCGGAAAGAAGCGAATTCGCGCCGAGGCGGTTCGCGCCGTGGTATTGGTATTCGCACTCGCCGGCCGCAAACAGACCCGGAATGTTCGTCATTTGGTTGTAGTCGACCCACATGCCGCCCATCGAGTAGTGAACCGCCGGGAAAATTTTCATCGGAATTTTCCGCGGGTCGTCGCCCATAAACTTTTCATAAATTTCGATGATGCCGCCGAGCTTCACGTCAAGCTCTTTAGGATCTTTATGCGACAAATCGAGGTATACCATGTTTTCGCCGTTGATGCCGAGCTTCTGATCGACGCAAACGGAAAAAATTTCCCGTGTCGCGATGTCGCGGGGAACGAGGTTTCCATACGCCGGGTATTTCTCTTCAAGGAAGTACCACGGCTTGCCGTCCTTATACGTCCAGATACGGCCGCCTTCGCCGCGGGCCGATTCGGACATGAGGCGCAGCTTGTCGTCGCCCGGAATCGCCGTCGGGTGAATTTGAATAAACTCGCCGTTCGCGTAATGAACGCCTTGCTGATATACGGCGCTCGCCGCGGTGCCTGTGTTGATAACGGAGTTCGTCGTTTTTCCGAAAATAATGCCGGGGCCGCCGGAAGCCAAAATAACGGCATCCCCTTTGAACGTTTGGATTTCCATGGAGCGGAGGTTTTGTGCGGAAACGCCGCGGCAAACGCCTTCGTCGTCAAGCACGACGCCGAGGAATTCCCAATGCTCGTACTTCTGCACCAGGCCCGCCACTTCCCAGCGGCGCACTTGCTCGTCAAGCGCGTACAGCAGCTGCTGGCCGGTCGTTGCGCCCGCGAAAGCGGTACGGTGGTATTGCGTCCCGCCGAACCGGCGGAAATCGAGCAAGCCTTCCGAAGTACGGCTGAACATAACGCCCATCCGGTCCATCAGGTGAATAATGCCCGGAGCCGCTTCGCACATCGCTTTAACAGGCGGCTGGTTCGCAAGGAAGTCCCCGCCGTAAATCGTATCGTCGAAATGCTCCCAAGGCGAATCGCCCTCGCCCTTCGTGTTGACGGCGCCGTTAATGCCGCCTTGCGCGCACACGGAGTGGGAACGCTTTACAGGCACCAACGAGAACAAGTCAACGTGCATACCCGCTTCCGCGGCTTTAATCGTTGCCATTAGGCCGGCCAAACCGCCGCCGACAATGATAATTTTGTTGTTAGCCAACTTTCGTTCACTCCTAAATCCGTTATTAGACCGAAGCGGCCCCGATTACGGCGGAAGCCGTCTCCGAAGCAGCCGCAGCGAAGGAATCGTCCAAGAACGCGGTCAAGGACAAAATAAACATAATGCTCATGACGACGAAAAGACCCATTGTTACATAAGTAGTGACGCGCTGTGCGCGCGGACCGACGACAATGCCCCAGGAAACCAGGAACGACCAAAGTCCGTTGGAAAAATGGAATACGGCCGCGATGATGCAAACGATATAAATTCCGAAAATGACCGGATTCGTTACGATCGAGTGCATTTGCGTTCCGATCGCGTCCTGCTCTACGGAGCCGAGCGCGATTTGGACACGCGTGTTCCAGACGTGCCATACGACGAATACGAACGTAATGACGCCCGTCACGCGCTGAAGCATGAACATCCAGTTGCGGAAATAGCCGTGATTGCTCACATTGTTACGCGACTGGTACGCTACGTACAGGCCGTATACGCCGTGGTACAGCAGCGGCAGCCAAATTAGAAACAGCTCCAGGAAAAATACGAGCGGAAGGCTGTGAATCCAGTGCACATGCTCCAGGAACCGTTCCGGCCCGCCTTGATAAGCGGAATAGTTTGTCAGCAAATGCTCGACAAAGAAACCGCCCAACGGAAGTACCCCCAGTAAAGAGTGAAGCTTCCGGTGCAAATACGAATTTCCTTTCATGACTTTGCGTTCCTCCCTGAGAAATAATAACCTTTGCCCCGTTAACCTTTTAACGTTCTAAATTCTACTCCCCCGTGGCATGCCCGTCAATAATTGGACACTTTTTATCCACATTTCATAATACTCTCGTTGGCCTTATAATGGAAGTGCCGTTTTATTATAATGTATAATAACAGATTGTTATTAGGGGATGATTGTATGCTGGATTTGCTGACCGTTTTTGCGACCGTCGTCGAGCAAGAAAGCTTGAACCGGGCTTCCCGGACGTTAAATATAAGCCAGCCAGCGTTGTCGCGAAAAATTTCGCTGCTGGAGGAGCAGCTCGGCGTGCAGCTGTTCCATCGGCGGGGGAAGCGGCTGGAGCTTACCCGCGTAGGGCAGATCAGCTATGAGTTCGCCGTTCAGATGCGAAAGCTGCAGGGACGGTTTTTGCAGACGATCGCGGAATTCAATTCCGCCAATCGCGGGAGGCTGACCGTCGGCGCCTCCTTGACGACGCTGCAATCGACGCTCCCCGAGCTGCTCGCCGCCTTTACCCGGCATGCGCCGAACGTCGATATTCAAGCTTTTACGGGGAAAACGCACGAAATTGTAACGCTGGTCAAAGAAAAACGGTGCGACGTCGGCTTGGTGGCGTCGAACGTCGATCATCCCGATACCGTCTGCGTCCCGTTGTTTGACGACCATTTGACGCTGCTCCTTCCCGAATACCATCCGCTGGCGGAGAAGCCCGACGTTTCGATCAGCGACCTGGACGGTCTGCCGATGATTTTGTTTTCGCAAGGCTCCTGGTACCGAGTGTTGACCGACGAGCTGCTTCACCAGTATCGGATCGTTCCCGACGTCAAGATGGAGATCGATTCGTTCGAGGTCATCGTCCGGCTTGTGTCCACCTGCAATCTTACGACGCTGCTGCCTAAATCGTATTTGCGGAACAACCTGCTGCAAAACAACGCGGTTCGCGCCGTCAACGTGCCGGAGCTGACCAATACGACCCGAACGACGTCGCTCATTTATTCCAAACACGGCCCTCTGGCGCCTGCGGTGAGCGAATTCGTGTCGCTCGCTCAATCCTTAAAATTATGGTAGGTTAAAAAAGGTACAAAGATACATACCGAAGAAAAGCGATTAACGAAAAAGGAGCGAATGCAGTGCCCAATCCACTACGACGTCATATTCCACTCCTATTGTTTGCGGCTGCGGGACTGATACTTTTCTTCATTTATAGCTACAGTCCGATGCTGAAGGGCGAAGATCCTGAGGCGGTGTCGCACCGCGTCGACCGGCGCGGCGCAGAGCAAGCCGCTTTGCAATTCGTCAAAGAACGGCTCCCGGAAAGCGGCGAGCTGAGAGCGTTCGGCGTGTATGCGGTCGAAAGAGACGCTTTCGGCTATTTGTATCGGGAAAAGGCGGTCGATCCGGTATCGGAAAATTATAAGTCCGGACTTCCTTTGGAATTGTACCGCGTTGAGGTCGCGGAGCCGAGCACGGAAGTTCGGCATACCGTAGACGTTAATCCGTACACGGGCAAAGCCGTTGAATGGAGCTTGAGCGCGGAGGGAGAACCGGTCTCGGAGCGGGAGCTCATTGAAGCATCGAATAAGCTGCTTGCCGCAGAAGGGCTGTCGGCGGCTGCCGAGCTCGTTTCCGCAGACGAGGAAACAGGCGAAGCCGTGTACGATTTGCACATTCCGGAGCTAAAGGACGCCGCCGTTCAAGTGACGGTTCAGGCCGATTCGCGCGGCGTACGCTCGGTGCAAAGCCGGTGGGAAACGCCGGAAAGCTACGACCGGCTAATCATTCGGCAGGACCGGATCTCCGCCGTTCTCGGACTGATCGGCCAAGGGCTTAGCATCGCGCTGCAAATCGCCGCCTTTATCTACGCGATCCGGCTCAATAAGTCCGTCTCGTGGAGACGCGGGATCGTTATGTCCGTACTGTTCGCTTTGCTGTATTGCCTCAACAATATCAATATGTACCCCGGAATCAAGGCTATGGTGCTGGGGATCGGCGACGGGGGCGATTTTTTGCCAGGCGCAGGCGTAGGCGCGGGGGCGGGAGCGGAAGATGCGGAAAATCAATCGTTGATCAATCAAATCGGCATTTTGTCGGGGCTCATTGTAGTCAACGGATTCATTCTGCTGTCCGCGGCCGGTTTATATTTCTGCTTTATTGCCGGAGAGGCGATGTGCAGACGGCGCGGCTTGCACGTTTGGCCCGCGGATTCGGATTCGGGCTACGGCGGGCATATCGTCGGCTCCATGTGGAAGGGCTACGCTTTCGCATTCGGCTTTCTCGGCTTGCAGTCGCTCATCTATTTAGGTGCGGAAAAAAGCTTCGGCACATGGTATACGATCGATTCGTCGACTTCTCCTTTAAATTTGCTTTATCCGCTCTTGATGCCGCTGCTTGCCTGGTGCGCTGCGATATCCGAGGAAGGCGTGTACCGATTGTTCGGCATTCCGGCGCTGAAGGCCATATTCCGGTTTACGGCGCCCGCCGTCCTCGTCAGCAGCATGATTTGGGCGCTGATGCATGTGCAGTATCCGATCTACCCTTACTACACGCGCTTTGTAGAGGTTACGTTGATCGGGCTGCTGTTCAGCTACGTATTTTTAAAGCACGGCATAATGGCCGCCATTTTCGCCCACGCCGTCGCCGATACGATCTGGATGGGCATTTCGATTACCGCGAATCAGCCGTCCGCCGCCGCTTGGGGACTGTTTGCCGCTTATTTCGCGCTGCCGATCGTCATCGCCTATGCGGTGAACGCCTTTCATAAACGGCGCAGGCCGATAGCCGTTCCTTTACAGTGAGACCGAAGCGGCGATCGGGTAATGGTCGGACGGATAACGGCCCTCTTCGGAATCGCGGATCACGGTTGTTGCGTGAAGATTCACTTCTTTCGATACAAAAATATAATCGATCGGCTCGCCCTGCTCGCCCCCGCGGAAATCATGCCACGTCCGTCCCGGGGGCGTTTGTGCGGCTTCGAAGCCGTCGATCAGCTCCGGCTTCGCGCTTGCGCCTTGCTTGCGCAGCAACCGCAATGCCGGATCGTCCGGATTCGAGTTGAAGTCTCCCATCAGAAACATAGGGATCGGCTCCGCGCGGTAATGCTCTTCCATTGCTCGAAGCACGACCTTCATGCCTTCCTCCTGCGCCTGACCGCTGATATGATCGAGGTGAGTGTTAAACGCCTTGAACCGCTTATTCGGATCGGTCTTGCTTTCGAAATGCGCCCAAACGCATATTCTCGGGCAAGCGCTGCCCCAGCTGAGGATGCCCGGCCGGTCCGGCTGCTCCGACAGCCAAAACTGGCCGTGCTCAAGCAGCTTCAGCTCGCTTGACTTATAAAATAGGGCGTTGTACTCGCCCTTATCGCCGCCGTCTCTACCTTCGCCGATCCAGGCATAGTCCGGCAAACCGGCTTCCAGCTCCAGCAGCATGGGAAGCAGTCCTTCCTGGGTTCCAAGTACGTACGGATTATACCGTTGGATGAGCGAAATGACTTGATGGCTGCGGTTCGGCCAAGCGTTTGCCCCGTCATTCGGATTGTTGAACCGCAAATTAAACGTCATGACTGAAAAATTCATTGTTGTTCCTCCTCCAATTGTAGATTAAACAGCTGCCGCCCCTTTATCGACCATCCGGATCAGCTCTTGCAGCGTTCTGCCCCCTAGCGTAGGAACGACCGCATCGGCATGCTCGAACGAGTAATGCTTCGTGACCGTGCTGGGAACGACGATGCAGTAAACCCCTGCGGCCTTTGCCGCTTTGGAGCCGACCGGCGAATCTTCGAACGCGATCGCCTCATGCGGCTCAATGCCTAGCCCGCGCAGCGCCGCCTGATAAATTTCCGGATGCGGCTTCACATGCGTAACGTTGTCCCTTGTCTGGATCAGGTCGAAATAAGGAAGCAGACCGTACTTTTTCAGAAAGCCGCCGGACCATTCGAAGTTTGAGCTTGTCGCGAGCGCGATTTTCAGCCCGGATTGTCTTGCCTCCTCAATAATTTCAATGATGCCGGGAAAGACGGTCAGCTGAGACGCGAGCTTGTCGTAGCATTCTATGAATCGTCGCTGGAAGCTTTCTGCGTCGAACGCGTCTTTCGCCCGCTCCGCCACATAGTCGGCCGCCTTCCGGCGGACGCCGACCATTCCGGCCCATTGTCCCCATTGCTCCAGCGTCATCTCTATTTGATAGTCTCGGCTCACTTCCTGAAACGCCTTATATTCTATCGTTTCCGTGTCCAAAATAATGCCGTCGAAATCGAACAGCAGCGCTTTAATCATATGGCCCTCTCTCCTTTGGTCGTTCATTTTCTTTTTGTCATTCTCTCCTTCGCAGCTCACCTGCTCCCTTTTATTTATACCATATCTAGCCAAACGATAGCTCTTCCTATATACTTGAAATATTGAAAGCTTTATACGATACGCGTGAAGCACACGCCGTTCGACCGCTGCCAAGCAGCGGATCGGGCGGCGTTTATTATTTTTTCGGGAGGATGGCCGATATGAAGTCCGAATTTGATATCGCTTACGAGAAGTTTATGAAGGAGCAGATTGCAGGCAGTACGGGCGAAAGAAGGAGAAGGCTGACCGAGGTGGACAGACATGCCGAAACGCTGTTGCTTCAGAACGTCTGGTGGCCGGCGTTTCGCAACTTTAATCACCTTCATGCGGAATACGAGGTCATCGATATTCGCGGCGGGTACAGATATTTAGATTATGCCTGGATCATTCCTCCGCTGTGGGTCAATCTCGAAGTCGAAGGGTTTACTCCGCATACGAAAAACAGACGCGTATTTGAGGACGGGCATCTTCGCGCTTCGTATCTGCAACTGGAAGGTTGGAAGGTAATCAGGCTTTCGTATGATACGGTCAACGATAATCCGAAGCTTTGCCAGCAAATCCTGCTTCAGTTAGCCGGCAAGTGGGCGGGGATTAGTCCGGTTGCGAACTATACGGAAAAGGAGAAGGCGGTAATTCGTCTCGCGATACGTCTGCAAAGGCCGATTACGGCCGGTGATGTATGTGCGATGGCCGGCGTTAGCGACAGAACGGCACGGCGATGGCTGAAAGCGCTGCTGGATCGGGGAGTATTCCGTCCTGCCAGAGGTACGGAGAGAGTTCATGCGTATGAGCTCTGCGCGGAAAAGCAGGAGCTTTTCTTAGGCATGTAGCTAGTTATGTGGAATGCCCTGGCGAGTTCGGCGGTTTCAGCGGAACGAGATGTCCGTTAGTCGCGGCGAATGGGCAATCTCACCGAATTAGCAGCACGGGACTTCCGCCAACTTGCGGTCATGAGGATTTTCCGCGGGTTAACGGAACGGGATGTCCGCTAATTTGAGGTAATCGAGGAATTTCCGCGATTTAACGGAACGAGATGTCCGCTAATCGGCGAGAAAGTGGGAAAATCGAGTGAATGCGGCCGGTTAGCGGACAAGGTGTTCCGCTAAAGTGCCGAATTATGTAAACTAGCCGGTTTTAGCGGACATTTGGTTCCGTTAGCTTTCGGGGCTAACGGTGAGGATAAAAATCGGCCGGGCTCTTGAGCCCGGCCGTCAGCTGAGCTTCCGGTCTAAATCCGCATGTATTCCGTCACACCGTGGTTGCATCTTCGACCGCCGCAGCTTCATCCGCATCCTCGGCCGAACCGGCCGCCGCGGCTTCATCCGCATCGCCGGGTCCGCCGAGCGCCTCCAGCAGCTGCTTGACGATTTTTTCGCCCAGCCCGAGCGGCCGGAAGTCCTCAACGGTCGCCTCGCGCATCCGCTTCACGCTGCCGAAATGCTTCAGCAGCGCCTTTTTCCGCTTCTCGCCGATGCCCGGAATGCCATCCAGCACCGATTCCAGCGACGACTTGGAGCGGCGCTCCCGGTGGAACGTGATCGCAAACCGGTGCACCTCCTCCTGGATGCGCTGCAGCAAATAAAACTCCTGGCTGTCCCGTCGCATCGGCACCGGCTCGGGCGGATCGCCGACCATCAGCTGCGCCGTTTTGTGCTTGGCGTCCTTCACGAGCCCGCACACGGGAACGAACAAGCCAAGCTCGTTCTCAAGTACGTCCACCGCAACGGAAATTTGCCCCTTGCCGCCGTCCACCACAATAAGATCCGGCAGCGGCAGCCCTTCCCGAAGCACGCGCTCGTACCGACGGCGAATGACCTCCCGCATCGTCGCGTAGTCGTCCGGCCCTTCCACCGTCTTGATTTTATACTTCCGGTATTCTTTCCGCTCCGGCTTGCCGTCAATAAAGACGACCATTGCCGACACCGGATTCGTTCCTTGAATGTTCGAGTTATCGAACGCTTCGATCCGATGAATCGCGTCGACGCCGAGCCACTGTGCGAGCCCTTCGACCGCTTTCACCGAACGCTCCTCGTCCCGCTCGATCAACCGGAATTTTTCCTCCAGCGATACCCGCGCGTTGTCGCACGCCATCGCGACCATCTTCCGCTTGTCGCCTCGCTGCGGAATATGCACCTTCGTCTTAAGCCACGTTTCTAGCATCGTCTTTACGCCGGCGGATTCGTTCTCGCCATGAACCGATTCAGCTTGCACCGTGTCCGCCGCCGCGGTAGCATCCACCGTATCCGCCGCCCCCGCATCCTCCGCGCCGGCCGGTCCCCCCGTCACTGAAGAAGCCGCCTCGGCGCCGCTTTCCGCCGGATGGGCGGGAAGCAATATTTCTTTCGGCAGCGCCGGATTGTCGCTGTAATACTGCGTCACGTACGAAAGAAAATCATCGTACTCGTCCCCGTAATAAGGAAACGCCGACGCGCGCCGCTCGATCAGCTTGCCTTGGCGGATGTACATAATTTGCACGCACATCCAGCCCTTGTCCGTAGCGTACCCGAAAACATCCCGGTCGACGCTTCCGGCCGAGGATACCGTTTGCTTCACCATCATATCGTCGATGGCCGCAATCATATCGCGGTACTCCTTGGCCCGTTCGAAGTTGAGCTCCTCGGCTGCCGCGGTCATTTTTTCCTGCAGCTCGGCCTTTATCTCCTCTTGACCGCCGCTCAAGAAACGCGTGATTTCGCCGATCATCCGCTCGTACTCGGCCTTCTCCACCGGATATTCGCATGGCGCAAGACACTGTCCGATATGGTAGTACAAGCATACCTTATCCGGGAGCGTACGGCACTTGCGCAGCGGATACAGCCGGTCGAGCAGCTTCTTCGTCTGCTGGGCGGCAAAGGCGTTCGGGTACGGCCCGAAATATTTCGCCTTGTCGCGCAGAACGCGGCGCGTCACTTCAAGCCGGGGATGCTCCTCGTTCGTGATTTTAATGTAAGGGAACGTCTTATCGTCCTTCAGCAGCACGTTATACTTCGGACTGTGCTGCTTGATCAGGTTGCATTCGAGCAGCAGCGCCTCCATGTTGCTGGTCGTAACGATATATTCGAAATCGTATATGTCCATGACAAGACGCTGCGTCTTTGCCGTGTGGCTCCCGGTAAAATAGGAGCGCACCCGGTTTTTCAGCACCTTCGCCTTGCCTATATAAATGATCGTGCCTTCTTTATTTTTCATTAAATAACAACCGGGCTTGTCGGGAAGCAGCGCAAGCTTTCTGCGAATCGCCTCCATCGCCTTCTCCCGTTCGTTGTCCGACATGTCCATGCCCCCTTCCGCCGAACCTAAACTAAACAAATGACATTTAAAGTGATTGTACACGAAAAAACGTTCGCCTGGAACGGGGAGAAGCGGTGGAAACAAAAGCAAAAAGAGCCGCAGCGAGTTGTCATCGCTCTCGGCTCTTCTTCGTAAGATTGTTACATATGGCGGCCGACGACGTTTTTCAGCGCGTCCTTCGATTGGAATCCGACGATTTTGTCCACCGGCTGTCCGTCCTTGAACACGATCAACGTCGGAATGCTCATTACGCCGAAGCGGGAAGCCGTCTCCGGATTGTCGTCGACGTTCAGCTTCGCGATCTTCACTTGATCGCCAATTTCTGTATCCAATTCCTCTAGAACCGGAGCGATCATCTTGCAAGGGCCGCACCACGGCGCCCAAAAGTCCACAAGCACCGTTCCGCTTGCTTCCACATCAGCTTTGAAAGAACTGTCCGATACATTGACGATTGCCACAATGCATTCCTCCTTGAAGGCGAAATAAAAAAATCAACAAGTAAAGTATACCACAAAGCACCGCTTATTCATAACAGGCAAGGACCGCAACAGATTTGTCACATTCTCTCAAAAGTCCCGACTTTACAATCGTTTGACGATTTGGATATACTATCGTTATGAACGCAGGGGGGGACTATTTCGTGAACGACCCAAGACAGCACGTTAACGAAGAACCGAGCAACGATTTTCTCGATGTCGGAATCGGCTTTGCCGGCATGTTCGGCTTGCTGTTGCTCATTGCTATTGTAGCGACTGTAATCGAGATCGCTACGCGATAACACATGCGACGAAACGCCTGACCGCACATGCGGTCAGGCGTTTTTTGCGCTTATTGCCCAAAAGTTACGAGCCTCTCTGGTTGCTGCCTCCGACCGCCACGACGTCGACGAAGGGCCGAATCCGGTCCATCAGCCGCTGCCCGCGGTAAATGTCTTCGCCCTCGCGGGAGGTGAAGCTGAGATGACGCTGCAGCCCGTCCAAATCGTGATTCGACGTATAGAACGTCGGCTTGCGGTTCATCCGGTAATTGAGAATGGCCCCCAGCACGTGGTCTCTTGTCCAGGCGTTCAGGTGCTCCGCGCCCATATCGTCAAACACGAGCAGGTCCGTTTCCTTTAACAGCTCGATCGTATCCTTGAGCCGCTGCGCATCGCCGAACATCGCTTTCAAATCCTCGACGAAATCGGGCATATATACAATGACGCCGGTAAACCCCGACTTGGCCAGCTCGTACAGCAAATAGCTGGCGAGGAACGTTTTGCCGGTGCCGAAATCCCCCATCAGGTACAGCCCCTTGGGCTGCAATCCGTTCGCTTTCGTCGCCAGCACATAGTCGATGACCGCTTCGACCGCTGCGGCGCGGGCCGGCTCCCGGCTGATGATTTCATCCAGCGAGTATTCGCTGCGCAGCGCCTTCTCGTCTACATAAAAGCTGCGAATGCGCGACCGCACCGCGTCCTGTGACGCCTTGCTCTGCCACAGCCGGCACGGCACTTTATAATCGGATATCCCGCTCTCTCCGTTAAAAGGAACGACCTCGAGCTTCGTATAATGCCCTTCCATATCGTTCGGGCATTGCTCCAATCCGGGACAACGGGAGCAAGCCTTCGCTTCCTTCGCGAACTGGTACAGACGGGTTATATTTTTATGGATGAGCTGTTCGTCCACCTCCGGATGCTCCGCAATCCACCCGGACACAACGGGGTCGTTAACGACCTTTATCATTTGGCGCCTCCAGTCGCTGGCGGACACTCCCGTCGCGGCGCCGATCCATTTCCCCATGGAATCCATTCGGCATTCTCCCTCTCTTTACAGCTCCTTACCGATCGTCCTTCAATTGCTTCGCCTTATCCAATAAACGGCGTATATCGGCTTCGCTCGCGGCTTTCGCTTCCGGCTGCTTGGCGATCGGTATTACCGGCTTGGCAGGCCTTCCCTTGCGGTAATCGGACGGCTGCCTGCGAGCCGGGGCGCTTCCTCTTTCCTCCGGCGCCGAGCCGGCTCCGCTGCCGCCGCGAACCTTCTCCGCTTTGCGGAAATAAGTAACCGCGTGCTCGAAGGTGCTGATCCGCTTCCCCGCCACATTGCCTCCGATCGCTTCCAGAAAAGCGCGCGTCCAGTCCAAATTGTTCATGCGTATGTAATGGATCATTACATTAATGACTTCATCCGGCAGCTGATAATTGACGTTCATCGCAAGGAACGCTTCCATCACGCCGGGAGGCACCTTCGAAGGATGGAAAAACGATTTCAGCACGCGGGTATAAGGACTGTTAACGAGCAATGCGTTGTACTGCCGGACATCGTATGCTCCGGCAAACTGCTCCGGCACTTCCAGCCAATAAAGCTGCGGAGCCTCTCGTTTGATCTCCGGAGACGGAGACGAATCAGCGGCCTCGCCGCCGCCGAAGCTCCCTTCGGGATCGGCCTCCAGCTGCTGCCGCTTGCCGCGAAGCACGCCGCGGCCGTGCTCCCGGCCTTTCGAACGGAGAAACAGCTCGCTCGCCTTCGCTTCAAACCGCGAGCCGTCCAGCCGCCCGTCAGGCAAAAACATGCCGTCCTCATCGAGCAGCGACACGGTTTCTTTCAAAGTCAGCTCGAATTTGCCGGCTATAAAGTTAATTTCCGCCAGCAGCTCCGGCTGGCGTTCCAACCGCTCCACATGCGCCCGATTCGGCGAGGAGCGCGGAAACCTGCGAAGGAGCTCGCTGCAGCGAAATCCGTCTCTGCCGAATTCGGAAACGGGCCTCGCCGGCGCTCTCGCCGGGGCGGCTTCCCGCATCGCGAGATCGGTTCCCGGCGGAACGGAGGGCCGAAACACCTCGAAGAACGGGGCTGTCAGGTCCTCCCATACGCCGTCTTCCGGATCCTCAAGGTGCGGCTCTTCCGAGAAAAACGATCGCTTAATCGATTCTGCGAGCCCCGTGCCAAGCTTTTCCTTCAGCAAAATCCATAAATGATGAACGTCAAAAAACTCCTGCGGCGTCAGCGGCTTTTCCAATCGGAATTCGTAGAGGCCGACCTCGCCGTCCTCCTCCACCCGCCGGCTGGAGCGAAGCAGCCCCACGGCCTCGAGCTTGGACGTTTCGTCGGCTAATCTTTTTCGGCCTTGCTCGTTGGGCTCAAGCCCGCAGGACAAAAACAAGGACGACAACGGCAGCTCCCCGCTGCGTCCGACCGTATCCGGAGGAACGCGCGAGCTTAACGTATGGTATAATGCGGCGGCAAACGCGCCGACCATCGGCTGGTACACCTGCGTAATCATCCGAACATCCAAAGAGGACAACCCGAAGTGACGGACGACCGAAAAATGATGCTGTTCCGTCAATTGAAGCAAGCTGGTCAGCTTCAAGTTTCTCCCTCATTTCGACAACAATCGATAAACTTCATTGTACCATACAAATGCGCTTTCGTGGGTATGAAAAAGGGACCGCTCCGAAGGAGAAGTCCCTGTCAGCCTATGGGTTTTCATGCATCTCGACGGCCGCCTCTTCCGGAATCGGAACGCCGTACTGCTCCGCCTTTTCCGCCAGCGCCCAATCGACCTTGCCGTCTCCCTCGGACGCAGCCTTAATTTCTTGTTCCATGACCCACTTCGTCAGCAAATCATGAAACTCGGCGCTGTTTTTCGTCGGGATATAATGCTTTGCCCCCGGGATGAACGCCAGCGCCGCGTTCGGCAGCATCCGGTGAAGCTGATGTCCGTAGCCCTTAAACCGCCAATCGCGATCCCCGTAAATGAGAAGAACGGGCTGCCTGATCGCCATGAGCCGGTCGGTGCAGTAATAATGTTTGCTTGCTTCGAAATATTGGCGCCAATTTTCGACATCGCCGCGAATCGCCACATAGTATAAGTTATGAAACGTATCCCGCATGTCCGCGTTTGCTTTGGAGATGAGCAGCGCGGCGGTCGTCTTCATGTTGAGCTTGGTCAGGAGCGCGGCCGCAGAAATTTGGGCCTTCACGTTCCAATCGCTGACCTCCGACATCGCTCCGAGGCAAATTCCACCGCGGAACCGTTCCGGATGGGTGAGCAGCGCCTCAAGCACGATGCTGCCGCCTGTCGAGTACCCGCACAAGTAGGCCGACTCCAGCCCCAGCTCGTCCATCAAGCGGATCGTGTCCTCAACGATCAGCGGATACGTAATCGGCGTCTCCGAACGCGGGCTGAAGCCATGGCCCCGAATATCGAACGTAACGACCTGAAACCGGTCGGCCAGCTGCACTTCCTGATAGCGAAATATTGCACGATTAATAAGGGGCGGGTGAATAAATAGTATCGGCGTCCCCGCACCGTCGGTATGGTAATGCAGGAGCGTTCCGTTAATGTGCAATTTCGGCATATTGCGTTCCTCCTCTGGGTAACCGTAACTTAAAGTTCCTTATTATCGTTACGTTTCCCCGCGGATTCCCGCGCATTCGCGACACATTTTGGCTGAAGCGGTTTAAAACATCTTAAAGCCCTTCACCCGAAGCGCCCGAATCGTAAGCCCGCTGACATATCCGCCGAGCAGCCCGCCCGCGATGGCCAGCAAGTCGATCAGCCCGTATTCCGTGACCGCCGTCAGCATGTGACCGGAATTCCAATTGTAATACACATACAGCCCTACAATGAGAGCCAAATAAGCATAAATCGGAAACCATGTCGTCTTAAGCAGCATGTTAAGAATAAAGCCGACTCCGAAAATGAGCACGAAAGCCAATAGCGTAATGACGATGACCTGAAAAATATTGGTTACCAAAGCTTGAACATCCTCTCTTCACCTGTTACGTTCGGCACAAATAAGTGTAGCGCGGCGGACCGTGCTCCGTCAAACGCGCGCGTTTGCCCCGATTTTCGATAAAGAGTACAATGGAATGTGGGCAAAAGTACATAGGAAACAGGAGTGGAGCAAGATGAGCGAAGCGGCACAAACATTAGACGGCTGGTATGCCTTGCACGATTTTCGACATATGGATTGGAACGCATGGAAATCTCTCTCGGAGGAAGAGCGCCGGGAAGCGGAGGAAGAGCTGCGCCGGTTTGTCGCGAAATGCGGCGAAGCGGACGCAAATAAGACGGGCAGCTTCGCCTTTTATTCGATCGTAGGCCAGAAGGCCGACTTCGTGTTCGTACATTTGCGTGAGACGCTGGAAGAACTGAACGCAATTGAAACGGAATTCAACAAGACGCTGTTTGCCGACGTGACGATTCCCGCATACTCCTATGTCTCGGTAGTGGAGCTAAGCAACTATATGGCGAAGCCGGGAACGGATCCGATGGAAAATCCGGAAATTGCCGCGCGCCTGAAGCCTTCGCTGCCGAAGGCGAAGCATATTTGCTTCTACCCGATGAACAAGCGCCGCTTTGGCGACGACAACTGGTACATGCTCTCCATGGACCGGCGCCGCGAAATGATGCGCAGCCACGGCTTGATCGGCCGCTCTTATGCCGGGAAAGTCAAGCAAATCATTACCGGGTCCGTCGGCTTCGACGACTGGGAATGGGGCGTGACGCTGTTTGCGGACGAGGCGCTGCAGTTTAAGAAGCTGGTGTACGAGATGCGGTTCGACGAAGTGAGCGCGCGGTTCGGCGAATTCGGCGATTTTTACGTAGGAAACTTGACGGATGCCGACGCTTTCCTTCAAATGATAAAGCCGTTATAACCTAATGCTCGCATCGAAAGACCAATCGATTTACGATTGGTCTTTTTTATGCTCAAATGTTGACCTTATTTACCCTGCTAGTCTCAAAAATGGAGCTTATCCGGCAGCTTAGATTGTTTTTGCGAAAAATTCCCACCCGGATAATATCAAAAAGTGACATTATTGGTACGGACGAAGCCCTCTCAGCATGGCATAGGCTCACAATGTGAACTTATCGGATTTGATAAGATCAGGTTTTGAGCTTGAGTTTTCGTTTATAAACAAAAAACGGGTTGGAAGCCGGCTTCCAACCCCGAAAATTTATAAAATTGATCTCGTCAAAAAAACACCATGCAATTTTTAGTCGTCTTCGTCATCATCGAGAGCCTGCAGCTGTTGCTTCAAATACTCCTCCGTCATCCGATCCCGCTGCCTGCCCTTCTCCTTGAGCCGTTCGATCGCCGGCTGTATGAGACGGTCCACTTCCTTCTGGACGTGATAAGCCAAATCGTGGCGGCTTTGCGACTCCAAATATTGGCCCACTTCGATCAACGCGTTGTACCGATCCAGCTCCTCCCGGGTCAGCAAGCCCCGGACTTGTACGCTGCAGTGGCGCATGGCGGTTTAGAAATGACCTTTCTTAAGGACCAGCGGGATGCCGCCGATCAAATACAGGTAACGCAAATCGATAAGCTTCTTGAGCATGGCTGCCGTGCCGCCTTTGTACTTCCGGCCGAAGGCGATGCCGATCGCTTCGCCCTTGCCCAAAGACGCCACTGTCCCTTTGCTTTCATATTTAAATTCCTTCAAAGCCGAGCCGCGAATCGACGCGACCAAATTCGAGGCGAGAACGTCTCCTTGCTGCATCGCCATTTGCGCGGTAGGCGGATACGGGCGTCCTTCTTCGTTAAAGACAATGGAGGAGTCGCCGATAATAAACACGTCTTCGTAGCCCGGTACGCGAAGATTTGCGTCCACCTTCACGCGGCCGCGCATCGCCTCGAAGCCCGCTTCCTCCACCAGCCGGTTGCCGCGGACGCCGCCGGTCCAAACGACGGTTTGCGTCTTGATCTGCTCCCCGTCGGCAAGCGTAATGCCCCCCGGAGTGCATTCCTTAATAGCCATGCCGATTTTGAAAGTAACTCCTTTGTTTTGGAGCACCTCCATCGCATATTGCACAAGCTCGGGATCAAAGCCTGGAAGGGCGGTCGGTGCCGCTTCCACATTATATATTTTAACGAGACTCGGGTCGACGTCGAACTCCCTGCAAAGCTTCGGAATCCGATCGGCCAGCTCGCCGACGAACTCGATGCCCGTGAAGCCCGCGCCGCCGACAACGAACGTCAAGTAATCCTTCCGGTGCGGCTCTTTCTTAAACCGCGCGAATTGGTATTCGATATGTTCGCGGATGAGGCGGACGCTGTTCAAGCTCCGGATGAAATGAGCGTTCTCCTTAAGCCCCGGAATGCCGAACGTTTCCGGTTCTCCCCCGAGGCTGATCACTAAGTAATCGTATGAAAGCGTGCCGTCCTCCAGAATGACCTTCTTTTCCTGCGGACGAATTTGGGTGACGGTCGATTTCACGAAGTCGATCTTAAATTCGTCGATCAGCTTCAAAATATTGACCCGCGCGTTCTTCGGGTCGTCCGTACCCGCAGCCGGCATATGAAGATGGGTCGTGAAATAATGGTATTCGTGCTTATTTACAAGGGTAACGTCCGCTTCGTTATAGTTAAGCTCCTTCTGCAAACGAATGGCAGTTACAATCCCGCCGTATCCGGCTCCCAAAATGACAATACGTGGAATTTTAGTCATGGTTTTTCATTCCATTCCTTCCGTAAGTATATATGTGCGTTTGTGAAAAAATACACAAAGTGTTCCAAAAAAGAAGGAGTGTATCTCTGGTTATCGTCTTGGGTAAATACTATCTGAGATGAACTGTCGATATCTTGCCATAATTTCAAGCGTATTTCAAGTAACTTCACAGAACTCACAAAAAAATTTGTGTCTTCTGACACGAAACAGGGTTTCATTCTACAAAACTTGCCGCTATAATATTTAACGTATGGAATTATTAGGTTCGGAGGTGCACAGCGGTGTCTCAAACGGTTGCGCAAGAGGGAATGGTGGATATTGCCGTCATAGGCGGCGGGCCTGCAGGATTGTTCGCTGCATTTTATGCCGGAATGAGACAGGCATCATGCAAAATTATTGAAAGCATGCCGCAGCTCGGCGGACAGCTTTCCGCGTTATATCCCGAGAAATACATTTACGACGTAGCGGGCTTTCCGAAAGTGCTCGCCCAGGACCTCATCGACGGCCTCGTTCAACAGATGAGACAATTCCCGGTAACGGAATGCCTGGAGGAAAAGGTGCTCAAGCTGACGAAAATCGGCGAAAGGCACTTCGAGATTGCAACGAACAAAGGAACGCATTCCGCCAAAGCGGTAATCATTACGGCGGGCGTCGGCGCCTTCGAACCCCGCAAGCTGGAGCTGCCGGAAGCCGGGCGTTTCGAGAAAAAAAATTTACACTATTTCGTAAGCAATCTGGAGCAATTCCGCGGAAGGAAAGTGTTGATCAGCGGCGGCGGGGATTCCGCGGTAGACTGGTCGCTCATGCTTGAGCCGATTGCGGAGCAAGTGACGCTTATTCACCGGAGAGATAAATTCCGCGCCCACGAGCACAGCGTCGAATTGTTGATGAAATCCAAAGTGAACGTACTGACACCGAAGGAAATTACCGGGCTTCGAGGAGACGATCGCATCGAGTCGGTGACGATCGGCGACGTGAAATCCGGAGAAGCCTTCGAGCTGGAAGTGGACGACGTCATCGTCAATTTCGGCTTCGTTTCCTCTCTCGGCCCGATCGCCGAATGGGGTCTCGAAATCAAGGACAACTCTATCGTCGTCGATACGCGGATGGAAACGTCGATTCCGGGCATATTCGCAGCCGGCGATATCGCAACGTACCCCGGAAAGCTCAAGCTTATCATTGTCGGATTCGGAGAAGCGCCTACCGCTATCAACAATGCGAAGGTGTACATCGATCCGACGGCCAAGCTGTCCCCGGGCCACAGCAGCAACATGAAGTTCTAAAAAACAGGGCATCCTACCCTTTAGCGAATGAACGCGTTTGCCGAAGGGGGATGCCTTATTTGTTCGGTTCCATATGTCCTGTATGCAACGGTTTCGAGCAGCTCGTCGCCGCTTGTCCGCAATGCGGCGCGAAGGCCGAGGATCAAGGAAAGCTTAGCGATTTATACGGGCCGTATTCCCCGTATCGCCCGATCGACGATCTGAAATTGACGAACGGCTATGATGACTTGGCGCACCGTCAATGCATGCATGCGGTTTATTGTCCCGTCTGCGGCGAAACGGCGATTCGATCCGTCAATGAAGTGTAGTCTGCCACTGCTCCTGTTTCGGCGTAAACTCGATATTACGCCTCTGTATTTCTTCAAGCAGCAGCCGGATAAATTCCTCTTCGAGATCCAGATCGATTGCCTTATAGTACGTTTCCAGCAAACTCTCATCGCTTAACAATCTCACGTGGCATCCCTCTCCCATTTCATGATGATTATATTGTATCACCACCCGTTTCTATAGAACAAGCGTTCGTTTATCCACAGATTGTTGTGGATAGCCTGTTAATAACATGTGATTAACCCGGATTCGCTCCCATTTTGCCTTGTGGTTAATGTGCATAAAGTTATCCCGTGGATATGTGGACAAGAGATTAATAGGAAAATTTAATAGTTTTATTCGATTTGATAGATTCCTTTTTTAGCTCGAGGTATGAATCGGCATGTGAATCCGCCCAAACTTGTTTCCTTAGGTCAAACGCACAGTGCGCGAATGCCTTATCTTCATAATATAAACGGAAACCTATTTAAGGGAGATGATCATCTTGGCGGAATATTTCGTCAACCCGAACCCGGGCTATGTATCGCCGGCTTCCAACGTATCCCCGATGGCGAACGTATCCCCGATGGCGAACGTGGCGCCGCTTGCCAATGTCGCACCTGTCAATGTAGGCCCGATGGTAAATATGGCGCCGGTAGCGCCGATTGCGGCCGCACCCGTCTGCTGCCCTCGTCCCGTCTGGGGTCCCGACGCCATTCTTGTACTCTTTATTTTGCTCGTCATCATTGTGCGCGTCTGTTACTGAAGTAATATAGGGCGCCGGCCTGTTTTGCCGAGCCGGCGCCCCGGGCGCCATTAGGTTGGCAGCGTCACTCTCGCGGTTCTCGTCTGTTGCTCCCATGACAGCGTGCCGCCGAGCGCCTGTGCGAGCTCCCGCACCGGTACATACGTCCTGCCTTCGATAATGATTGCCCCTTCGACCCGCCGCTCCCCGATATAGACGGTTGCTCCGGCGCTTTCTTGCGCGTTAACCGACTGTTGCTTAAGCCGCAAATTGTACAAGTCCGCCACGGCATCGGCGATCGCCCGCGCGACGGTTCGCCGGTATGCGTCCGACTTTAACAGCTCCGCTTCCGCCCGGTTCGTCATAAAACCGGCCTCGACCAAGATGGAGGCGGGCACCGAAGTCGTCTGACGCAGTACTTGGAAGTTCGCCGTCTTCACCCCTCGGTCCCGCAAGCCGCTTGCTCGGATCAAGCTTTCCTGCACCGCCTCCGCCAGCTTGACGGAGCCCGCTCCGCGCGTCGTGTGCGTATACGTTTCGATGCCTTGCGCATCGTTCCAGCCTGTGCCATAGGCATTCGCATGAATCGAGATGAAGATGTCAGCCCCGAAAGCATTCGCTTTTTGCGTACGCTCGGATAACGGGACGTCGCGCGTTTCCTCGAACGTAAAGGTCGTTTCCACCCCTTCGTATGCGGACAGCATATCCGCGACATACCGAGCGGCCGCGGAGTTAAATTGAAATTCGCGCAGCGTGCCGTCCGGACTTCGTTTCCCGGTCGTATTCGGCCCGTGGCCCGCGTCAATCGCAATTTTCAAGCCAGGCATTGTTAGCACCGTCCTAACATCGTGAGTTTTCACTCTTTATTTTGCAGCGTTATCCCTTACATTTTTATTCGAACGCGGAGCCTATGGTGCGCGCAAGCAACCGGGAGCATTCGATGAAAAGGTTTCGTCGGGTCTAGTGGGTCTTTTGAAAAAGCAAACGCCGCAAGGGAATAGTTCCATGGCGGCGCTTGTCGAACATTTTTGCGTGATCCTGCTCATTTTTTGCGCGTTGGGCGCTCCCATCGCAGGATAAGATCATAGGGTAGTGATTCGTATGCGGTTAGGAAATGGAAAGGTGGAGAAAACCAAATGATGCTGGAAATACATAATGCAATCTGGCTATTTGTCGTCATTTTTATGCTTCATGACTTTGAGGAGATTATTTCCGTTGAACATTGGGCCAAGAAAACTGAGAGTTCAATAAAATCGGACGGCGGCAAACTGGCAAAGAAGATATGGAATTTTTGGAATGTTAATTCTAATACTTTCGCGAAAAGGGATGTCATGATCTTTTCGATCATGTCGGCAATCATCTTTCTCAAAGTACAATTTGTAGAGAGTAACTGGAGCGCCATCTTGTTTATTTGTTTTTTAGCATTCGTTTTGATCCATAATGCCGTTCATATGGTTCAAACACTCATCTTGCGAAAATATACTCCTGGATTATACACAGCGATTTTGACAGTTACACCGTACTCCATTTATTTGTTCTATCGATTAGCGTGAACATAAAAGACGAAACTCCCTTGTTTCCGTTGGAAACTCGGGAGTTTGTATTGTATAAGGATTTCGTCTCAGCACTCTTTATCCGGCACGCCCGCTTCTTCCCGCGTACGGAACGAAGAGCCGCAGCCGCACGTAGCGATGGCGTTCGGATTGTTGATCGTAAACCCGCCGCCCATGGCGGATTCTTTATAATCGATTTGCAAACCGCGCAAATATTTCAAGCTGTCTCTTTCCATGACGACCTTCAGACCTTTGGTCTCGAGCAAGTCGTCCGCCTCGGTCACCTCGTCGTCCAGCCCCATTCCATACGTAAACCCGCTGCAACCGCCGGTTTTTACTCCTAGGCGGAGGTATGCGTTCGACGTGTCTTCATCCGCGGACATCAATTCCTTAATTTTCTCCGCGGCTACATCGGAAATTTCGATCATGAAAAAGCACCTCCTTACTTTTCATTATACATCCGCTTCTCCCTGCGACTCAAGAAGGGAAACGGCCAAAAGCGACAACATTTCGCCTTGCTTTCCCCATTGCCCGCCCTAACTAACAAGTTTATAATACAATATTGAAGCGAGACGCAGAATATCGGCTTTCTTTTTTTTTGCACTTATTATTCCCACATGTGCTTTCTTGGGGTCGAACCGACGAAAGCGTTGAAGGAGGAAATATTTTGGCGACGATTGTGACGAGTCAGGACAGGCAGTTGGCTGAAATAGCCGATAAAGTGAGAAGCGGCGAGCGGCTGACGCTCGAGGACGGCTTATACTTATACCGGACGAACGATTTGCTGACCGTCGGGCAGCTGGCGGATGAAGTAAACCGGAAAAAAAATGCCGGCAAAGTGTATTTTATCGAAAACATGACGCTATATTTTACCAATGTTTGCGAAGCGCACTGCGCCTTCTGCGGCTACCGCCGCGACCCCGGCCAGGAAGGAGCGTTCACGTACACTCCGGACGAGGTGATCGCATTCGCGGAAAAGCATTACCATCCCGGCGTAAGAGAGTTCCATATTACGGGGGGCCATAACAATACCGTACCGTTCGAATATTATGTCAACTCGATTCGCGCACTGAAGCAGCGGTTCCCGGACGTAACGATCAAAGCGTATACCGGTGCGGAAATCGAATTTTTCTCGCGGCTGAGCGGCTTGAGCATTCGGGAAGTGCTTGCCGCGCTCAAGGATGCAGGGCTCGGCTCGCTCACCGGCGGAGGCGCCGAAATATTGTCCGAGCGCTACCGCAAAAAGATGTCCGTCGACAAAGCGACCAGCGAGCAGTGGCTGCAAGTGCACCGCACGGCGCATCAGCTCGGCATGAAAACGCACGCGACGATGCTATACGGCTCGATTGAGACGTTGGAGGAACGTTTGGAGCATATGATCCAATTGCGCGAGCTGCAGGATGAAACGAACGGATTTATGGTGTTTATCCCGCTCGCCGTTCAACCATTGGTCAAATCCGCGAGCATCAAACGGCGCACCTCCGCATTCGAGGATATGCGGACGATTGCCATTTCTCGCTTAATGCTGGATAACTTCCCTCATATCAAGGCATATTTCATTAATATAGGAACGCAACTGACTCAGATGGCGCTGACGTTCGGAGCTTCCGACGTTCACGGCACGCTCGTGAAGGAACGCATTTCGCATGCCGCCGGCGCGACCACCGAGGAAGGTCTGACGCGCGACGAGCTCGTTTGGCTCATTAAGGGAGCCGGAAGAACGGCCATCGAACGAGACACTTTCTATAACGAAATCAAAGTGTACGAGTAAGGATAAGCGGCTTTGCCGTCCTTTCAGGACGAAACCCGTTTACCGAAGCGACTTCAGGTGTTATATTCCGCAGGATATACTTTCTGAATCGTTAAAAACCGGGAAATTAACCGCATCACGGAAAGGATTATCATCATGCGCAAAATAGTGATTCTCGGCGGCGGATACGGCGGTTTGACCGTCGCGACCAAGCTGCTCGAGGAACGTTTCCCCGACGACTGCTCCATCACGTTGGTGGACCGTATGCCGTTTCAAGGGCTCAAAACAGAGTATTACGCGCTCGCGGCAGGGACCGTGTCCGATGTCGATATTCGCGTCAAATTTCCGGTCGATCCGAGACTGATCCTGAAATACGGCGAAGTGGGCGGCATCGACTTGGAGCGTAAGCTGGTGCTGATGGCCGGCAGCGACCCGTTGCCTTACGACCTGCTCGTCATCGGCTTAGGCTGTGTGGACCGGTATCACGGCATTCCCGGCGCAGAGGAATTTGCCGCGTCGATCCAGACGTTCTCCTCCAGCCGCAAAGCGTACCAGCAAGTAAACGACGTGAAGCCGTACGGGCAGGTTACCATCGTCGGCGGCGGTTTGAGCGGCGTAGAGATGGCTGCGGAGCTTCGGGAAAGCCGTCCGGACCTCAATATCCGCATCCTTGACCGAGGACCGAGCATCTTGTCGGCGTTCCCGGGAAAGGCACAGGATTATGTCCGGTCCTGGTTTTTGGAACACGATGTGGAGATGTGCGGACATATTTCGTTGACGCGGTTGGAAGGCGGCTTGCTGTATCACAACGGTCCGACCATCGAAACCGACGTCACGGTTTGGACCGCCGGAATCCAGCCGAGCCCGATCGTGCAAGCGCTGGACGTTCCGAAGGACAACATCGGACGGCTGCTGCTCAATCCGTACCACCAATTGCCCTCGCATCCGGAAGTGTTCGTTGTCGGGGACTGCGCCAGCATCCCGTTCGCGCCGAGCGGACAAGCTGCGGAAGCGCAAGGCGCCCAAATTGCGGAAGTCATCCATGCGATGTTCAAAGGGGAAACTCCTCACCTGAAGCAGATCAAGCTGAAGGGGACGCTCGGCTCGCTCGGCAAGAAAGCCGGCTTCGGCATTATGGGCAAGACGACGCTGATGGGACGCGTACCGCGGCTGCTGAAGAGCGGCGTGCTTTGGATGTCGAAGTATCACTTGGGATAAAACGCGTTACTCAAGCGGAAGGCCGGACGGACCGGTCTCCGCTTCTTTTATTTTCGCCATAATGGCCTCGTACAGCTCATCCGCCGTCTCGGCGGATACGATTTCCCCGTTTACCAGCGCGTACGGATCCAAATAGCATTGCCCGCAATTTCCGAGGCAGCCGTATTCAATGACGTCGACGCCGGGGGTTTGCTTCATCCGCTTCATGACCCGGTCCGTCCCGTTGTGCATATTGCCCGCGCAAAACTCCACGATCGACCTCATCCGCGCCGCCTCCTTTTTATGCACCAAATGTCTTCATATCGTGCGTTTAACTTTCCGCAAATTTGTACTATAATAGTTGAGGAAGGGAGTTGATTTCTAATGACAACGAACACCGATAACAAAATGTACGACGAAGTGCTTGAGGTGTTGGATAAATTGCGTCCTTTCCTCCAGCGCGACGGAGGCGACGTCGAGCTTGTCGATGTGGAAGACGGTATCGTTAAGCTGAAGCTGGTCGGCGCATGCGGCAGCTGCCCGAGCTCGACGATTACGCTGAAAGCCGGCATCGAGCGCGCGCTGATGGAGGAAATCGAGGGCGTTCAAGAGGTTATGCAGGTATTTTAATGTACTTCTTTAGAAAGAAGCCTGACAGACGACAAGTCTGTCAGGTTTTTTCTTGCGTTCCACGGACTACATAGTTCCGGATCGGATCAAGCCCGCCCGATATTTCAATGATATTGCCCGTTACATAATCCGATTCGGGCAGGCAAAGGAACGATATGACCCGCGCCACATCTTCGCCCGTCCCCGGCCGGCCGCGCGGCGATTCTTCGTCGCGCAGACCCTCGACCTCGCTGATTTTCCGCTCTTTATGGCTCCCTCGAATATCGCCGGGGCAAACCATATTGACCGTGATGCCGAAGGAGGCTTCCTCCACGGCAAGCGACTTCGTGAAGGAAACGAGCCCGACCTTCGCCGCCGCGTAAACGGCCCGATGCGGCCAACCGCGCGCCTCTGCCGCTCTGCCGAAGCCGAAGTGAATGATGCGCCCCCAGCCGCGGCTTCTCATTCCGGGGATGACATGGCGGTCCAGCCGCAGCACTCCGGTCAAGTTTCCTTGAATGAGCGATTCGATCTCGTCCTCATCATATTCCGCGAACTCTCTCCGCTCCCTGACGAACGGCCCTGCATTGTTTATCAAAATATCGATTTCGCCTAACCGTTCCCGAACCTCTTCGATCATCCGCCGAACGTCGCCGCTGGAAGATACGTCTCCGCGCACAGCCGTCGCATTCACATTCGCCCGGCGAATTTCTTCGACCAGCTGATCGGCTTCCGTCTTGCTGTTTACATAATTAACGGCAATATTGCATCCCATTTCCGCCAAGGTGAGCGCCGTAATTTTTCCAAGCCCCTTCGCACTGCCCGTAATGAGAGCGGTCCGACCGGGAAGCTCCTGCCTTCGCAGCACCGTTGCATCCCTCCGTAGACCGGTTTACCGGTTTATGTGCCCATTTGTCCATATAACCGCAAATCGTCATATTGCGCGACTGCCGAAGCGAAACACTTGCTGCAGCGATTCGCAAACCATCGCATACCCTTCCCGAAGCTTGCGGTTGTTTTCGGCCAAATCCTCGATTCTCTCGTGCTTTTCGCCTGCGAACCGGCGAATGCGGCCGTTCTCGTCGAGCAATTCCGCATTCATACCGTGGATTTCGTGATTTCGGATCAAGCGCAAATCGCTCATCGGATGCTTGTACTTATCCTTAATCTTATGCAGCTCGCGCTGAAGCTCCGCATGAACGCCCCGCTCCCGCATCCGGCGAATGACCGTGAAGTAGGAAAATCGGCTTTTGATTTCCTCGGTACGCAATTCATACAGCTCGTTCAAGAACGAACCGAGCTTGTCCAGCACAGAGAAGACGCGCACGCAGCCGTTCTCGAAAAAATACAAGTGCCTGCGGTAATCGAGCGTTTCTTCCGGCGTCATTTGGCTGACGAACGGTTGGGCGATCAATGCCGCGAATCGTTCCGAGCAGTAAACGCTTTCCTCCAGCTCGTCCAACGTGCCGGCGATGCTGCTGAGCCACATGGACAGACGCAGCCGCCGCTCGCTCCCCGGACCGTTCTTATGTAATAACGCGTTGCGATAACGATGAATAAGTTCCATGACTTGCCGGAAAGCCCGGTCGTCCCGCCTCTCCTGCTCGCCGAACATAAAACGCAGCAAACGCGCGATACCCCCTTCTAACCCGGTTTCGCTTCCTTCATACGATCGCTTTGGATCAAATACATGGCGATTAAAACGGCCGCGCCGCCCGCAAGCTGATACCATCTCAGCTGCTCGCCGAACGTAACGTACCCGGCGAGCGCGGCGGACAGGGGCATCAAGTATCCGTATACGGATGCCTTGAACGGCCCGAGCCGCGACAGTCCCCAATTATGCAGCAAAAAGCCGATGAATAGCGCGACGATCGACGCATAGGCGAGTGAGAACCACCCGTCCGCCGTAACGGCGGCCAGCGCCCCCGATGGTGCGGTGAGCAGCCCGAACGGCAGCAGCACCGCGCCGCTGATACTAATTTCAATAGCGAGCAGCAGCGGTACGGGATACTTTCTGAGCAGCCCTCTCATGCCGATCATGTACACGGCCCCGAACACGCTTCGGAGCAGCAAAAGCACGTCTCCGCGCCACGTATCGGGCCCGATGCCGATCGGATTGCCGGCTACGATGAGCAGCGTGCCGCCGAACGCTAGCGGAATGCCCGCCATCGTTCTGGCAGACGGGCTCATTTCGCGCAGCGAAAGCGCGACGATCCCGACCCAGACCGGAATCATGCCGCGGCCGAGGATGGCTGCATTCGCAGCGGTGGAATAAGGAAGCGCATAAGACAGCACGACCTCCATCCCTGCGGACGAGAGCAGCGCATAGCCGGCAATCGGCAGCCAGTCGCGCGAATCGAACGACCATTCAAGCCGGTGTCTTCGATAATACCAATAAGTATACGCCCATACAACCGGAGCGATACCGGCATAACGAAAAGCGTTGAACAGAACCGGATTCCATTCGATGCCCCCGATCTTCATCGGAACGTTGTTGTAACCCCAGAGAACAAAAACCGAGATGAGCGCCAGATGCGGCAATGCGACGGTCCAGCTCCAGCTCCGGCGCATTCAGCCTGCCGTTTCCTTTCCGTTTCCCCTCATGAATCGTAGCTCCCCCGACCGGCCGCTCTTGTCGAGATGCCGAGATAAACTAAAACCGCAAACAGCAGCGAAACCAATATCGTGTGCAGCAACGTGCCGAATACGTACCATTCGGTTCCCATCAAAGCCATGAGCAGCGCACCGCTGGCGATTTGCCCCGTTACGAAAGCGAAGGCGAGATTGGCGCCGTTGCGGATCAATCGGTTGGAAGCGAACTTGCTCCTAGCTATAAAAGCCAGCACCAGTACGATAAAGAACAAGGCGTAAGCGGCCATCCGGTGCGCAAATGCGATGGCTGTCGCCCCTTCCAGCGCCGGGACCAGCGTATTGTTGCATAGAGGGAAGCCGAAGCAGCCGCCGCCGGATTCCGTGTGGGCGACATAGGCGCCGGAATATACGACAAGGTAGGCGTAAATGGCGGTCAGCCAGACGGCGGTTTGGAACCATTTCGGCACCGGAATCGCGCTTGCCTTCCGGCCGGCTGCCCCCCGCTCGGCCTGCCGTATGGCGACGACCAGCATGAATGTAAAAGTAAACGCAATCAATGATATGCCGAAATGGAGCGCCAATATTTCATCCGATTGCGGGTTTTTCACCTGCGCCGCCCCCAGCAGCGCTTGGACGATCGTAAACAGCAGCGCCCCGCCCGCGTAAAACCTGGCGTCCTTTCTCTTCACGTAGGCGAACGTTGCGATCGTCGAAGCGAGAATGACGAGGCCGACGACCCCGGTCACTGCCCGGTGGCTGTATTCAATCATCGATTCTACCGTATAAGCCGGTACAAACTTCCCGCGGCACAGCGGCCAATCGTCTCCGCAGCCGCGCCCCGATTCGGTTTGCGAAACGGTAACTCCCATCATAAGTATAAGAAACATCCCGATGCACGCAGCCATTGCCAATGTTTTGACCGATTTTTTCATGAATAAAGTCACCGCTTCTCTTCATACTTGTTGCTCCTGTCATTATAAACGATTACCGCGGCGATCCGCCATGTTTCGCGGTGTTACGGGGGACAAGTTCATCGAAAGTTCAAAAAGAAACAGCGCCGGAAGCTCCGGCGCTGCTGTACCACCCGTATTATTTGTTCAATTGCGCGGACACCTGGACGACCCTGTCGAGAAACTCCTCGATTTCCTCCCGCGTCTTCCGCAGCTTGCTGACAAACCGAATCGTCTCATTCCCGTTCATAAAGGCGATGAAGCTCGGAATGCCAAGCACGTTGTACTCTTCGCCAAGCTCGGGGAACGCATCGCGGTCAACTACAACGAACTGCATTCGATCCGAATAATTGTCCGCTACTTCCGGCATGAACGGATTCATAAAGTGGCAATCCTTGCACCAATCGGCCTTAAAAATAGCTACCGTCGGTTTCGGGGAAGCGATGCTTTCGCGAAATTGCTCTACACTGGTTATCGGTTTCATCGTTTCATCAAAACTCCTTTGTAATCGTTAAAAATCCTTCGGAGTCCCACTGTGCCGTACCGCCCAACGCTTTGACGATAAACGCGAACGGAACGAAGGTCGTTCCCTCAATACGCTCCGGCGCTTCGGTCAGGGCGACCGTCTTGCCGTTCACCGTCGCTTGCTTGCTGCCGATCGTAAGCACGATCGTAATATTTTCGACTTCGTCCTTCACGGTAACGGTTTGCGCTTTGCCGTCCCATGTAACGACCGTATCGAGCTCCTCGCTGACGTACCGGACGGGAACCATCGTCGTACCTACGCCCTTCAAATATGGAGAGAAGCCGTCCGTTACGCGCGGGTCGTCGCCCGTCGCCAGAACGAACGTGTGCGTCGTTGCTTTCAAATCCTTCTTAAGCAGCTCATACAGCACCGAGCCGGGCTCCAGGTTTGCAAGCCGCTCCCTCGGCTTCACGTCCGCCTTCCACTCATAGACTTCCCCGTTGTACGCATCCGCTTTCACGTCGCCGTCCAAATTCCATTGCCTTGCGGAGGCGCCGATCCGGAACGCCTTGATTCCATCGGTGCTTTCCGTCTCCGCCGGCGAAATAACGGCATTCAAATCGTAACCGACCGGCGTCGTGCCGCTGAGCAGCACATCCAATTGAAGCTTCGTATCGTCGCCGAAGAGCGCCCCGACCTCGGACGCGTCGACCTCCGGCTTTTCGAGCTCGGCCGCCAGATCGGTCAGCACCGGTTTCATCGCTTCATAGAAAAACTCAACAGCCAAAGTCTTATTATTGAGCGCCATCGTCAGCATTTCATCCGGCTCCTCCGCCTGCTCGTTCATCTCTTCGAGCATCGGCTTCAGCGCGTCATAGAGCGAGCCGATCAGCTGCTTCAAGCCTTCCTCGTCCTTTGCGATATTTTGGAGCAGCTGGATGGCAAGCTCCGTCAGCTCTTGTGCGCCGACCTCAAGGCTTATCTTCGTCAGCTGGGCCTGCTGCCCGTTCAGCGTTTCGGTTACGGCAGACGCCTGAATTTGCTTCGGATTCGGCGCATTGCGCAGGAAGAAGGTGAGGACGGCTTTGGATACCGCCTTATTCGCTTCGCTTCCCGGCTCCAAGAACGTCCCCAAGATGCCGGCCTCTTCGATGCCCGTAACGAAATCCTGTCCGCCGGAAGCCGGATTCGTATCAAACAAGAACGGCTTCTTTGCGCCTTCGGCATCGATCACAACCGTTGTGCCGTTCACGAACATTTCGAACGGAACCGTTCCCCTCGGAATCGTCAGCGTTCCTTTGGCGGAAGCCGAAGTCGCGCTTTCGGATTTCAGCTCGTCGAGGCGAAGCTTGCCGCTTCCGAACGTTTGAAGCATCTTTTCCGTTTCCTCATCCGGCTTTTGGCTTTCATCCCTTATAAATTCCCATTGAAGCTGGAAAGTTCCTTCACTGGAATCGTGGTTTATCGAAGATACCAGCGCCTCGTTGAGATTCACTCCGCCGACGCTTTCGCAGCCGGCCATAGCCAGCATAGATACGACTAGAATCGCAGCCAGCCAAAAACGTTTCCCCAATTTCATTTCATTTCCTTCCTCTCCACATATTTCTCCCATCCACGATTATACTGGTTTTCCTGAACAATTCATATGTTAAAAGCAACACATTTCATAAAGAACGCCACATATCATGCGGCTCTAAATGAAAGGAAACACTGGTATAAACGGTTAATGAGCGGAGGGGTGCATTGGCATGAATGGATCGAAAAGCTTTTCGATTGCAGGCTTGTGGGGGAAGCTGATACGGCTGCCCGAAGTAGGAGCCGGGCCGTTCGCCTCGCTTGCCGTCGATCCGCGCGAGCTCAAACGGTTGAAAGGCGAATGGGAGCGGCTCGGCCCGCCCGGACCCCCGGGGCAATATAACGCGCCGGAGACCGGCATCATAGAGGATATAAAGACGAGGACGCGTTTGTCGAACCGAAACAACGTGACGAGAACCGCCGCCTACTTCTCGATCTTTCACAAACATCCCGAGCTGCATTGGGCGTTGCTCGCCCATATGGTATCCCGCAACGGCGGGTGGAGCATGACCGATCTGAAGGGCGAGCTGCTTCCGAGAATACTTCCGGAGCCGATGCGGGAGCGGCTGTTCGACATGCTGGAGACGGCCAACGCCTTTATATTCGGCGATGCCTACCCGCAATTGCTTCTTTACCAAGAAAGCGTTGGGCGCGGGCGGCCGCTGTTTCATTTGCTTCCGGCCTTCGGCGTTTCTTCCTTCATGAAGCCGGTTTGGCGGCTGTTCTGGGAAACGCGCAGCTCCGTGCCGCTGACCATCGCGATGATCGTCAATGAGCAGCATTATATTGAAAAGCGCGTCGTGCAGCTTCCCGAGTTCGCAAGCGGCGTGCTGAATACGCTGCCGTTCCAAGCGCAATCGGCGCTGCAGCTCAATCAGGTGTTTTTCCCTTATGGCGGCGAAAGTCCGGTCGCCGCCGGAAGGCAGCGCATCGCGGGAGGGATTCTGGAGGACTTCGGCTCGCTCAAGGAGCGGATTTTGTTCGGGAAGAAGCTTTACGGCATATTGTTCGGCATTCCCGAAGCGCGCGATGGGGCGCGGCGCTTCGCGCAAACAACGCCGCACACCGGCTCCCGCGCCGATTATTGGCCGGAGCTGTTCGCCGCCGTGCGGCGCGGCGCCCCCTCTTCGGCTTATATGCCGAAGCTGGACGGCACGGAGCTGCTGCCGGACGCAGCTCCGTTCTACAGCCCGCGCCTTGCGGACGCGTGGAAAGACAAACCGCTCCGGGAGCCGGAGCGGTTCGATTGGTTCCGCGGCAACGCATCGGATGCCGCGGGTTATTTTACGGACGTGCGTCCTTCGGTACCGTATGAGATGAGCGCCGAGCATTGCTACGGCCTGGAGAAGCTCGAGCTCGCCGCCCTTGCGGGGAGCCTGTTGCTTTAGAGCATGCGCAGCTTGCGCATGGCGGGTTCGGCGCGGCTCCACAGCCTGCGCGCCTTCGCCGGCATCGCCGCGATGTCGGCGGCCGTGAACGCGCCCGTCTTCAGCAGCAAGATCGGGTACAGGACGCCTGTCACGCCGGAGATGAGCAGCACCTGCAGCAGCGCGTTCAGGAACGGAATACCGAACGGATGCAAATACGTGAACAGCGCCCAAGCGAGCGCCCCCCCTGCGGCGATCTGGCCGGCGGCGGCCGCGGCGAAGCGCAGCGTCCGGCCCCCCATAATCGAATAGTCGACCGATTTGCGCAGCGCGAGCAAATTGAGCGTCATCGTTACCGCGAAGCAAAGCGCCGTTCCGCCGGCAATGCCCCAGATGCCGATGAACGGAGCGAGCGCGAGCGAGAAGACGAACTTGCTCGCCACGCCGATGCCGATATTCCGAAGCGGTGCGGACGGACGGTCGATTCCGGTCAAAATTGAGCCGGACGTCATCATGAGCACCTGGAATAACGAGCTGACGACCAAAAAGATTATGACCCAGGTGCCGAACGTATCGCCGAAGATGAGCCGGTTCAGCGGAAACGCGGCGACACAGAGGACGACGATCGCCGGTACGCCGGAGAGCAGCGTCATTCGCAGCGCGGACGACGTCTGCCGCTGCACCTCCGCCTGCTCCCCTCGGATGAAAGCGGAGGAGATGATCGGCAATATCGACTGACTGAGCGCGATCGCGAAGATGACCGGAATGCCGGCAAGCGACTGCGCGCGCGCCGTCAGCATGCCGAGCAAATCTTTCGCGTTGTCGTACCCGACCAGCCCTTCGATCAGCCGGATCGTGAACGTCGAGTCGATCAAATATACGGTCGGGACCGCGAGCGCCGTAATCGAAACCGGAATCGACAGCCTAAACATCGCGCGGTAAATGCTTCCGAGCGACGACGTGTCGATTCCGGACGCGGCTGGAGACGCCCCAGGCAGAGCAACGCCGCCATCTGCCATGACGTTTGGCTCTCCGCCTTCCCGATCCGCCTTCTTCAGCTTCCGTCCCCAAAGCAGCATGACCGCCGCAGCGGCAAGCGCGCCCAGCACGCCGCCGAACGAAGCGCCGGCCGCCGCCCAGTTGACGCCGTATCCGAGCTCCAGCAGCGCGTAAGCGAGCAACACCGCCGTTACGACTCTGGCGATCTGCTCCCAAACCTGCGACAAGCCGTTCGCAGCCATCATCCGCCTGCCTTGAAAGTAGCCTCTTTCCACCGCAATCCACGGAAAGAGCAGCAGTGCCGGGGCCAATGCGCGAATCGCCAGATCGGCTCCGGGGTCGCCGCTGATATGCGCATACAACGGGGCGAACGCAACGACGACGATCGTGGCCAGCACCCCGGTCGTTAACGCAAAGTTGACCGCCGCCCGGTGAATCGCTTCCCCTTCATCGGGGCGCCCGACCGCGTACTTCTCGGACACCAGCTTGGCTACGGCGCTCGGAAAGCCTGCGGTCGCAAGAATAAGCAGCCAAAAATAGACGTTATAAGCGATGCCGTAGGTGGCCATCCCCGCATCGTCGAGCAGCCTCTGCAGCGGGATTCGCTGAACGACTCCGAGCACTCGGGCAACGAGTGCGGCGCCGGCTAATATCATCGTTCCTTTAAGCAAAGTATCCTTCATGTATGACAGCCCTTCTCGTGTTACGAATCTTCGTGCGTCAAAACGCGAATGACGGCCCCGGCGGACCGTCATTCGTTATCCAGCGAACCTGCGTATGTTATGCCTTAGGGGAAATGTTCTCCAGCGGCTGCGAATGGCCGTATACCGGCCGCGCGCCGTGTACGGGTGCCGCCCATTTCACCGCGTTGCGGATCACCTTCAGCACCTCTTGATTGTGATAGGTCGGATACGTCTCGTGTCCCGGACGGAAGTAAAAAATTTTCCCTTGGCCGCGATGGAACGTGCAGCCGCTGCGGAACACTTCCCCGCCCTCGAACCACGAAACGAAAACAAGCTCATCCGGAGCCGGAATGTCGAAGTGCTCTCCATACATCTCTTCCTTCGGAAGCTCGATATACTGTCCGAGCCCTTCGGCGATCGGATGGGAAGGATCGACGACCCAAAGACGCTCCTTATCGTCCGCTTCGCGCCATTTTAAATCGCAGGACGTTCCCATCAGCTTCTTGAATATTTTGGAAAAGTGTCCGGAATGAAGAACGATAAGACCCATGCCCTCGAGCACCCGTTTATGTACCCGGTTTACAATCTCGTCTTCCACTTTGTCATGTCCCATATGGCCCCACCAGACCAGAACGTCGGTTTCATTCAAGACGGACTCGGTAAGTCCGTGCTCCGGCTGATCGAGCGTAGCCGTGCGGGCTTCGATTCCGTTGCCTTGAACGCCTTCCGCAATGGCGCCGTGGATTCCCTTCGGGTAAATGCTCGCTACCGTCTCGTTGCTCTTCTCGTGCAAATTTTCGTTCCATACCGTCAAACGAATCGTCATCGGCAATCGCTCCTAAGCTATTGATCTTCTTTTTCCTAGATTATATTATCCAGACGATAAAGACAACAATCATCGCCAGCTGAAGGACGAACTTGGCGACCATGCCGGAGAACAAGCCGACGAGCGAGCCGATGCCGACCTTCATGCTCGTCATGAACGTTTGCCCCGTAATGAGCTCGCCGATGACCGCGCCGACGAACGGGCCGATGATCAAACCGAAGGCGGGAATGACGAACGGGCCGACGATGATGCCGATCGTGCTGCCGACAACCGACGCGCGCGAGCCGCCGAATTTCTTGACCCCTAATGCGCTGACCGCGTAATCGGCCACGAATATGACGACCACGATCAACGTTTGGATCGTCCAGAACCAAAACCCGAACTCCGACCAGCCGAAAAAGAAGCCGTATACGAAATAGGCCGCGTAAATCGCAAGCGCACCCGGCAAAATCGGATACACCGCCCCGGCCATACCGATAATGAATAGGGCTGCGACAAGCACCCACCCTAAAATGTCCACAACGTTCCTCCCTTACGACGTTTTATGCAAGCACAAATTCGCGGATCACTTGAGCGACGCCGTGTTCTTGGTTGGATACTACGGTTACGTCGGCGATTCGCTTCACATCGTCCTGCGCGTTGCCCATCGCTACGCCTAGTCCTGCCGCCTGAATCATCGCCTTGTCGTTCAAGCTGTCGCCGACGGCGACCACCTGCTTCATATCGATGCCGAGCATGCCGCAGACGTTCCGCAGCCCGGACGCCTTGCTGATCCCTTTAGGGTTCAGCTCGATGTTGTGCGGGTGCGAATTGGTAACCTCGAACTCCCCGATGGAGGCGATCCCGTCAAGCACCGCGGCTCTGGCCGCGTCGTTCTCCGAATAATATCCGAATTTCAGCCATTGCAGCCCATCGATGCGGTCGGTCCATTGCTCTTTATTGAATAACCCCTCTACGGCATACGCCCAAAACCACGTATCGTAACGGACCGCCAGCTCATGCAGCCGCCGAATGTGATCGGATTCCATCAGCGTTCTTTTGTAAAGCACATGCGGCTCTTTCCATACCTCGCTGCCGTTGACCGTGACCATCGGGGTCTTAAGACCTAGCTGCTCCGCATACGGCAAGGCGCTCGGAAAACCTCTTCCCGTAGAAAAACAGACCGTTACCCCCGCTTCGATCGCTTTCCGGATCCATTCCGCGTTTTGCGGAGAAATTTCCGAATGCTCGTTCAACAGCGTTCCGTCCATATCGAGTGCCAGTAATTTATAAGTGCTCACGTCGTCCGCTCCTCTCCAAAAGTCAAAGACTCTTTTTATTTTATACAAACTTGGCACCTAAAACCAAAAAAATCTTTTCTTTCTGTTGGAAAAAAGGTACATTATAAGCAAACTGCTTTCGACAGAAACCGACAGAAGGTGACTCAATGAGCGAGCAATTGTCGATTATTTTGATGATGTTCATCACAAGCTTACCGCAAACAATCCTTTTCACATATATGGGCGTCGTCTTTTTCGGTTTCCGGTTGAAAAAAACCGGAACCTCGCTAATATGGAATGCGCTTTTCATTTCGGGATTCACCACGAGCATGCTGCCTTTTCTTCCCCCGGTGTTCCGTCTTTCTTTTTCTTCTACCGTTTTCTTATTGGTCCCTTTTATCGTGTTCCGCGAGCTTCGCCGGATCGAACGATTTTTCTTAGCCATATTGGTTTTGATCTTGGTCTGTCTGAACGAATCGGTGTTCGGTTATCTCGGCTTGCTGCTCCATGTTTTTAATTATGAAGCGCTGCTGACGGACCCGAGAGCCGGCTTGGTCTTGCTGCTGCCCCTTTCCCTGATTGCGGGAGTATTCGGGTGGATTATGAGGCGATATCGGTTTTACCCGGGCAGAGAACTTTTGGAATATATCGGTAAATCAGGAAATCATTATTTATTCTGGCTTCTCCTGTTATTTGCCGTTAATACGCTGCTGTCGTTAATCGTATTCTTTTTGGTCATGGACAGTACCCGTCAAGTCGTCGTGCTCGGCTTGTCCCTTGTTACCTTGATCGGACTCAGCATGTTTCTCATTACGGTACGAGCCATGTCCAGAACGAGAGAAGTCGCGATTCAAACGACTCAAGAAGCTTATATCGACGATTTCAACAATATGTTTACCGCCATTCGAGGACAGCGTCACGATTTCCTGAACCACGTGCAAGTCATACAATCGTTTCTGAAGCTCGGGAAATACGAGGAGCTCGAGCGTTATACGAAGGAGCTTGTAGGCGAAATTACGGATACGAACGAGCTGCTCCAAATCGGCCACCCTGCGTTCGCGGCGCTCATAAAATCCAAAATGGTGCAAGCGATGAGCCGGAAAATCGAATTCCGCCATACGTTCTCGGGGATGGAGCGGTTGAACGACGGGATCGCGTCGATCGATTTTGTAAAAATTGCCGGCAATTTGCTCGACAACGCGCTTGACGAAGCCTCCAACCATCCGGTCGGGGAACGGTGGGTCGAGGTGAAGGGATGGCTCGACGAGGACTCGTTCAATATGACCGTCCGCAATCCGAGCCGCGACTTAACGGAGGAAGAGCTTCGGCTGCTCTTCGTACCGGGCTATTCGACAAAGAAAAAGACGAAGCATTCCGGGCTCGGATTGTCCATCGTCAAAGAACGCGTCGACCATTACAAAGGAGCCGTCGACGTGAAGAACGCCCCCGACTTGGGGACTACCTTCGTCGTGAAAATACCGCTCCAGCTGAGAGCAAGCATCCAAAGGTAAATAAACGCCCGAGTCACCGAACAACGGTTGATCTCGGGCGTTTCTATTTTAGTTCGAGAGCGCGGTTTCCGTCTCGGTCTGCTCTTTCGTCTCCGCCGCCGGCTTTCCGTCAAAGCCGACATATTTATAGTAAGCCTCCATGATTTTAGCGGCGATCGGCGCGGCGCCCCATGCGCCGTAGCCGCCGTCCGGAACGACGACCGATACGGCGATTTTCGGGTTGTCCGCAGGGGCGTATGCAATGTATACCGCATTCTCCGCCGTACGGCCGCGCACTTCCTGCTGCGACGTACCGGTCTTGGAGGCTACCTTGAACGGCAAGTGTCCGAACCACTGCTGAAGCGTGTTGCTTTGGGAAACCATCTTCATCCCGCTTTGGATGACGTCCCAATGCTTGTCGCTGAACTTTTCCTCATTGAGCACGACGGGCTCGAACATCTTAACCGTATTGCCGTCGAAGTCGGTAATTTTCTCGACAAACTGCGGCTTCAGCCGCTTTCCGCGGTTCGCGAGCATCGCCGTATACTGCGCCAGCTGCAGCGCCGTATATCTCCCTTGCTGGCCGAACGACGCTTGCACCATGGCGGACTGCGCGCTGGCGCTTTTCGTTTCGTGCCGGTACTCGATAATGCCCAAGCTTTCGTTCGGCAGGCCGCTGCCCGTCGAGGTGCCGAGTCCGAACTTTTTCATGTAGCTGTCCCAAATGTCGACCGCTCTGTCCCCATCGCGCAAATACAGCGGTTCTCCGATCATAGCCGCCATGAACGTGTTCGAGGACACGCGAATGGCGTCGGCCGGTCCGATTCTGCCGTAGGCGTGCTTCTGGGAGTTGCCGATCGATGAGGCATCGTTTTTCCCGTAGTAAAATCTGCCGGTGTCGTTATACTTGTCGTTCGGCCCGAACAGCCCTTCGTTCAATCCGATCAGCACCGTCAGCGGCTTCATCGTCGAGCCGAGCGGCACCAGCGAAGTAGGATGCTTCTCCCGCTCCTTCGGATCCGTGTAATCGGGGTAAACGGTCTTGATGGCGCCGTTCTGATAGTAAGGCTGAATTTCGTTGTACAGCTTAGTCGAAATGCCTCCGGACCATACGTTCGGATCGTAATCCGGCATGGACGCCATGGCGATCACGTTGCCGGTGTCCACCTCCATCAAGACCGCGTAGCCCGCGCGCGCCTGCTCGCCCATCGCCGGCCACTTCAGACGCTTCGCTTCGGCGCTTTTCATATACGCAAGATGATCCATAATCGCTTGCTCCGCCGTGAGCTGAACGTCCTTATCGATCGTCAAATACAGGTTGTTTCCTTTTTTCGGGGGCGTAATTTGCACCGGACCGATAATTTGGTTCAAGCTGTTGACGGGATATTCCTTTTTGCCGCTAATGCCTCGTAGCTCCTCCTGATACATAAACTCCAGCCCGTCAAAACCGACCTCCTCCGTTCGCAAATAGTCGGAGGTTTTCGTCTTGTCCCGGTAGAAGTCCAAATATTGGCCCTCTTTCTGGTTGTTCGCCACGGAGAACGGCTTCAGGTAGCCGACCAATTGGGCGGCAATCGTGCCGGGATCGTAATGCCGGACGCTTTCTTCCACGACCTCCACGCCGGGGAACGCTTCAGGATGGCTCATAAAGTAAGAGATTTCTTGATCCGTCAACCCGGCTTTGATTCTTCTGGGCTCAAACATCCGGTTCATCATCGGCTTCTTGTTGCCGTCGATATCGTACCCGACGTCCATTGCGTCAAACACGTCGGCTGCGGTCATCGGTTTTAGCCCCGGGTCGCCGTATTTATCGAACACTTCCTTGATTTTCGTCGCCAGCTCGATTTGGGTTTCTCTCGTCTTGCCCGGCTCCATTCGGAAGTACAACGATTGCGTCGACTTGGAATATGCGATCGGATACCCGTTCTTATCGTATATGTTCCCGCGGATCGGCGGCGTATACACGGGCTTCATCGTCTGCTGCGACTCTTGCGCGGAAAGCTCTTTCCCTTCAACGAATTGAATAAAGGCCAACCGGACGATCAATACGGAAAACAGAAAAAAGATAGTGAAAAAGAACATATTGATGCGCAGCGTAAACCGTCTGCGCCGCTTGATTTCCTTTTGCTGGTGGTCCTCGTTATGATGAACGCTATTCATAGCTCTTTATGGCTCCTCCTTCCCTTCGCCTGACGGAGCTTGCCCTATTTACCGGCTTCCGCTGTCTTTCGCCTCTTGAATGAAAGCTTTGATCGCGTTATCGAGCGGGAACGTCCCGATCTTGACCCCTTTCCAGAACAGAGTCACCTCGTTATCGCCCTCCTTGCCTTCTACGCGGACCGAATCCGTATAGACAACGAAGGTGCCGTCGCCATTCGCTTCGTACGTCGCATTAAACGCCTGTCCTACAATCGCTTGAAGCGCTTGTTCCTTCGCCTCCGCCAACACTTGGTCGCTCATGGCGGTCAGCTCGTCTTTGTAATTGGCGCCGTATACCAGCACTGCGGCGACGATCGCCACAACCAGCACCCATTTCACTACGGTTTTAACAAGATTAATTATAAGAAGCAGCGCGACCGCAGCCGCGATAATGACAAACCACCGCTCCTGGATAAAAGACAACCACTGTTCCGGAACCATTTGTTTAACTCTCCCCCCGCATCGGCTGTTAACGCATGTCATTCTTATTATACATATAATCGTTTCTTATTTCAGCAATGAAAAGCCGATCCTCATAGGACAAAAACTGGTCTAATGCCCGCCTATGTTCCATAACGTAGGTTATGGGTCTGTCCAATCAAAAACAGAGAGTGTGGGGGGAAAGCTGCAATGAAAACCGCCATGTGGCTATACTTATTTATTTTCGTGGCGCTCTTCGATCTTCACGCCCAATATCCGATGCTGACGCCTTTTGCCATTTCGCTCGGCGCCGCTCCGTCGTTCATCGGATTCATTATGGGAACGTATTCGTTAACGCACCTTCCCGGCAACCTGCTGGCCGGATACAGCGTCGACCGGTTCGGCAGCAAGCCGTTTATCGCCGGAAGCTTGATCGGCGCCGGCATACTGTTGATTTGGCAAGGACACGTTCACGATCCTTGGCAGCTGCTTTGGGTGCGCTCCGCCAGCGGCTTCGTGCTTGCTTTTCTGTCGCCCGCCTGTATGGCGCTGCTCGCAAAGCTGGCGCGGGACCATATTCATCAGGGAAAGCTGATGTCGGGCAACGGACTCGTGCACACGCTGGCTTCCGTCGTATCGCCGGCCGCCGGCGCTTTGCTTGTGGCGGAAATCGGCTTCACGAAAGCTTTCGTTGCACTAGGCTGGGGGCTGATCGCCGTCGGTTTGCTTTCCTTGATCGGCGTAAAGGAAGCGGAACGCTCCGACATCGGAACCGGCGCCCGTTCCTTGCACGATGCGCCGCCTGTGGACGCAGGCACGAACGGATCGATTCCTTCCGGGACGCCTGGGGTCCCTTGGCGGTTTTTCGGCATTCCGCTCGCATTGTCCTGTTCGCAGGGCATTTTGTTTTTTGAACTCCCGCTGCTCGCTTCCTCCCAATCGTCCATTTTGAAATCCGGCCTGCTCTTCTCCATCGTGTCGGTCGGGGCGCTCATTACGCTCGCCATGCTTTTCCTAAACTACGTTTCGGCACATATTCGGGCGGCTTTCAGCGCGCTGAGCCTGGCGCTCGTCTTTTTCGGCATGGCCGTTCACTGGCCGATTCCGCTGCCTGCAACGTTGCTGCTCATCGGCATGTGCAAAGGCGTGCTATTTCCGGCTATGGCCACGCTCTTGGCGTCGCTCTCCGACCCAAGCCGCTATGGACGGGTATTTTCGCTGCTTTCCATCTCATTCTCGATCGGAGCGTTTATCGGTCCGATCGCCGCCGGGCAAGCGAGAGACCATATTTCACCCTACTTCATCGCTTTTATCGCGTTAATGACAGCCTTGGCGCTGCTTCCGACACCGATCGGAACCGCCCGAACGGCTCCGATTCGTACCTAATACCTGCGCCGTTCGACATTTCCCGGGGAATTGTTACAATATATTAAACAGCATGATCAACGGCGAATTGTCCCTTTGTTTGACGCACACATCAGCGGAGGTTCTACATCCATGGATTTTGTCATTATCGTGGAAGGAAAAAATGATAAGAGCAGGCTTTCAAAGCTATTAATCAAGGACATCCCGATCTTCTGCACGTTCGGAACGCCCGGAACGAAAAAAATTCAGCAGCTTGTCAAAGAAGTCGGACACCGGGACGTGTTTATATTTACAGACAACGACGCCTCCGGCAAACGAATCCGAAGCTTGCTCCGAGACGCATTCCCCGATGCGGAGCAGCTATATACCAAATCCGGCTATGCCGGAGTAGAAGGAACGCCTGACGAGCATCTGATCAAACAATTGGAAAAGGCCGGGCTCGAGGAATACATCGTGTACCCCGAGCCCGACCTTTTGACCTGATTGATTATTATTTCGCTAGCCGCAGTACGTCCTTGGCGATCGTGTCCTCGTTCAAATCGTCGGACATGAAAATTTGTCTGATTTGATTGTTTTGATCGATCAGCGTGATCGCGTTAATATGCATGAAATTTCCTTTGTCGTCCTTTAGAACGCTGATGCCGTAGCTTTGGGCAATATCCTTGACCTGCTGCTCGGTTCCCCGGAGAAACTTCCAGCCGTTCAAGTCGGCGCCGTAGCTTTCGGCGTATTTCTTCAACGATTCGGCCGTATCCCGCTCGGGGTCGAACGTCGTCTGCAAAATCATGGCCTTATCCCCGAATACCCCTTCCTGGACGAGTTTGTCCTGAACCCGGGACAGCGTATGCGTCGTCGTAGGACAAACGTCCGGACAGTTCGCGAAGAAGAAATACAGCAGCCTTACTTTCCCCTTCGTGCTGTCGAGCGAAACCGCGTTCCCGTCGATATCCGTCAGCTCGAAGCCGGCCGCTTCCTTAATAACAGGCAGCTGTTCCTCTTTCCCCCCGCCCAAATAAACATAGGCGACAGCCCCAAGAAGCAGTACCGAAACGGCGAGCATCGTCACCTTATACCATTGTTTTCTCCAAAAACCGTTCATCCAGCCATGTCCCCTCTCCGCCTTACGCCCATAGCCCGGATGTATCGACCACTAGCAGCAAGAACACGAACGTCAAGTAATATAACGAATATTTAAAAGACCGCATCGCCCAAACCTGATCCCGATCATGAGTAAACAGGCCCTTGATGCACTGAACGGTCCACAGCGTCAGCAATACGATCCCGCCGACAAGAAAGATCGGACCGACATAATCCAGCGTATAAAGCAATACAGTCGTCGGATAAAGCGCAATGAGATACGGGATCATTTGCCACTTTGTCCGCTTCACGCCTTTCACTACCGGGAGCAGCGGATAGCCGGCAGTGCGGTATTCCTCCACTCTGCGAATTCCAAGCGCCCAGAAATGCGGCGGCTGCCAGAAGAAGAGCAGGCCGAACAGCAGCCAAGCGCCGATGTCTACGGATTCCGTAACGGCACAATATCCGATCACGGGCGGAACCGCGCCGGAGATGCCTCCGATGGAGGTGCTCCAGGTCGAGGAACGCTTCAGCCAAGCCGTATAAATGATGACATACGCCACATGCCCGATAATGCCGAGCAAGGCGGTAAGCGGATTGACGAGAAAATATAAAACCGCGATGCCGGCCAATCCGAGTACGGTTGCGTATATAATCGCATCCTTCAATTTCACTTTCTTTAACGGAATCGCCCGTTGTTTCGTGCGTTCCATCTTCATGTCGTGTTCGCGGTCGAGCACGTTGTTGAAGGCGCACCCCGAGCCCATAACAAGCGCGGTTCCGATGAGCATAAAAATAAAGGCAGCCCAGTCGATTTCCCACCGGGAGGCAACCCAAAAGCCGCCGACCGCCGGAATCAAATTGGAAGCGAGCATTCTCGGCTTCGTCAGCATGAAGAAGTCCTTCCAAGTGGCACGCAAGGTAACAGCTGCAGCTTCTGCTGTTTGTTCGGCCGGCGTTTGGTATGTTAGTGAATTATTCATCGTTGGCAGTGCCATCCTCCTCGCCAGACTTATATATATCCTGATCATAGCTGTGATTAAAATCATTTTTAATCATACCGGAGCGGCACTGCTTTGACAACAAGATGGGACCGCCGTTCAACAATTTGTCGGTTTTGCTCGGACTTGCACGATTCAGGCGGATGCCTAATACATTAATTATGTAAAATTTTTGCCTTTCAGCCGCCGTTTCATACGGAAGAAGACGGAAGGCATCGGTTAGATCCAGACGAACGAGTAGAAAGGAATGTGAACTGAGCACATGGAATCCCAACAAATGATGTTTAGCGGAAAAGGGGCGGTACAGGGCGCCGGAACGATGCCGGCTTATCCTGCCTTTCCGGCTTATCCGCAGGCTGCTCCTATGTCGTACCCGATGGCGATGGCCGCTCATGCCCCGGGTATGGTCGCCGGCGCGGCGGCGCCGATGATGCCCGCCCAATTTCCCGGCGCCCCCGGATTTTCCACACTGCCCGCGGCGGAAGAGTCGTATATCGAGAACATACTGCGCCTCAATCTCGGCAAAGTAGCTACCATTTATATGACCTTCGAAAACAACTCGCAGTGGAACGCCAAAATATTTAGAGGCCGTTTGGAAGCGGCGGGCCGCGATCATATTATTATCAGCGATCCGCAGACGGGACTGCGGTATTTGCTTCTGATGGTAAACCTCGACTACATTACGTTCGAGCAAGAGCTCAATTACGATTACCCTTCGGTATCTCCGTTCCCGACCGGACGCTAAAGTTATGCCGAAAAGTATGCCGAAAGCCCCTTCCTTGCCGGGATAGGGCTTTCGTTTCTTCATGAAACGGTTGTGGTAAGATCATAATAGGGGAACGGCCGAAAGATCATGCTTATTGCTACAAGGAGGTTACCTTTCGAATGGATACCGGTACCCATTTTGCCATCGGATTCGGTTTAGCCGGTCTTTCGCAAATCGATCCGTCCGTTACCGCCGACCCTTGGACAACCACTGCCGTCATGATCGGCGTCGTGGCCGGCTCCCAGGCGCCCGATTTTGATACGCTGCTGCGGTTTAAGGGCAACGCCGCGTATGTCCGCAATCACCGGGGCGTTTCGCATTCGATACCATTCTGGTTGATTTGGACGGCGCTGATCGGCGGAATTTTATGGGCTTGCCTGCCTCAGGCTTCCATTGCTCCCGTGGTGAAATGGGTGTTTGCAGCGGTGCTGCTCCATGTTTTTACCGATCTGTTCAACGCGTACGGGACACAAGCGCTTAAACCGTTTACGAACCGCTGGATCGCTTGGAATATTATCCATATATTCGATCCGTTCATTTTCGGAGCGCATGTGGTCGCCATTATCATTTGGTTGTCGGGTGAAGCCCCGCCCGCCGTCGTGTTTCCGACGCTGTACCTGCTCATTGCACTGTATTACGTCTTAAGGACGGTCCAACACGCGCGGCTCGAACGGAAATTGCCCCTACGCGACAGTGCGCACCGAAGCGGCGACCGCTATACCGCCATTCCTACAGTCAATGTAAACGCATGGAACATTGTAAAGCGGACGGCTCGAGGGAGCTTTGTCACAGGCGAATGGAAGGATGGCCGGCTGACTTGGTACGACGAGCTGATCTGCTCCGCGCACCCTGCCGTGGAAGCGTCCAAAAAGCATCCGGACGTCTGTGCCTTTCTTTCCTTCAGCTCCTATGCGTGCGCAACGGTTGATGAATACGATTGGGGATACGAAGTGCGGTGGATTGATGCAAGATACCGCTACCGGAAGCAATACCCGTTTCTGGCCGTTGTAAGAATGGACCGCGGCATGCGGGTTGTAGACAGCTATGTCGGCTGGATCAGCGACGAAAAGCTGGAACGGCGCCTCGGCACCGGCACGGGGTGAACCGGCCGTTCGTTTATTTTCATTAGGAGGACGCACGATATGAATAAACCGATGTCTCTGCTGTTTGCAGTTGCGGGCATCGCCTGCTTGATTGCCGCAGGCGCTGCCCTCAGCTACATGAAGCCCTTGTGGGCTCTGTTTTTTTTCGTACTTAGCTTTGCCGTAACCGGGTTCGGTATGGCCGTGAAACGCCGGCTTACCAAAAAAGGCGAATAAGCGGCGCGATACACGACACCCGATACTCGTTAGATGTTACACGTTACATAACGAAGCCCATACGCTCCATTGCTTTCGCAAGCGTGACATCCGCGACGGACGCCGCCTTCTCGGCGCCTTTCTTAAGGAGGGTGTGCAGCTCTCCGGAAGCGCGGATGTCCCGGTATTTGGTTTGAATCGGCTCGAGGACGGCTACGACCGCTTCGGCCAAATCTTTCTTGAACGCCCCGTAGCCTTGCCCCTCATATCTTGACTCCAATTCGGAAATCGGCGTCTTCGCAAAGATGGAATATATTTCGAGAAGGTTGCTGATTTCCGGTTTGTTCGCCGGGTCGTATCTGATTTCCCGCCCGGAGTCCGTCGCCGCGCGGGCGAATTTTTTCCGGATGACGTCCGGCTCGTCAAGCATCGAAATATAACCCCCCGGATTCGGATCGCTCTTGCTCATCTTCTTCTTGGCGTCCTGCAGCGACATGATGCGTTTGCCCACCTCGGTAATATGCGGGTCCGGAATAACGAACGTCTCGCCGAACCGATGATTGAACCGCGCGCCGACGTCTCTCGTCAGCTCCAAGTGCTGCTTCTGATCCTCTCCCACCGGAACGAGATCGGCGTTGTACAGCAGCACGTCCGCCGCCATTAACGACGGATAAACGAATAATCCCGCGCCTACCGATTCCTTCCCTGCCGATTTGTCTTTAAACTGCGTCATCCGCTCCAATTCGCCCATTCCCGTGAGGGTCGTTATCATCCACCCTAGCATCGCATGGGCGCGCACGTGAGACTGGATGAACAAGGTAGCCTTCTCGGGATCGATACCGGAGGCGAGATAGATCGCGGCGAGCGACTCCGTCTGCTCTCTGAGCTTCGCCGGATCCTGCGGCACGGTGATCGCATGCAGATCGACAATCATAAAATAGCAATCGTAATGTTCTTGCATTTCGACGAATTGGCGGATCGCCCCGATATAATTGCCGATAGTAAGAATGCCGCTCGGCTGAATTCCCGATAACACTTTTTTCATCTTATTTTCCTCCTGTTTCCGATTTGAAAAACAAAAAGGCCCCCCGTCCGCAAGGGACGAGAAGCCGTGGTGCCACCCTATTTCGTTGGACATGCATAGTTCCAACCTTAGATCCCGATAACGGGGGAAACCGCGTCACCTAGCCGCCGCGTCTGAAACGCGCGGTTCGGATTCGAACTCGGGGACCCATTCCCTCGGCTTCAAGGACCGGCTTGCACCAGCCGCCGGCTCTCTGCTCCTTGAACATACCGGGTACTTATTCCCGTCAACGTTGCTACCGATTTTGATTTTTATCATTTTATCAGAGCCTCTCGTGCGGCGCAAGCTTCACTTCGCCTCCCTTTGGTCTAAATTACCAATTGGTATGATGCGTAATATGAACAATATTGCTCATAATACATTTCACAGGGAGGTGATATAAATGGCACGAGGTCAATCCAGAAGCAGCAACGTTTTGGTAGTACCGCAAGCGGACTCCGCTTTGGACCAATTGAAGTATGAGGTGGCTCAGGAGCTGGGCATTCAAACACCGAATGACGGCTACTGGGGTTACATGGCTACCCGCGACACAGGTGCGATCGGGGGTCATATCACACGCCGCCTGGTACAAATCGCCGAGCAACAATTGGCTGGTCAATTCAACCGCTAATTGGCATTCACACTCTCAATAAGCTTACGGAAAAGGTGACTATTTCTTAATAGTCACTTTTTTTGTAGGCTTAAGGCGTCTATGCGCTATTTGCTCATCTCATCCTTCAATACTTGCTGCAGCACCGAAAGAGGTATATCGAGGGCTGTGTGAACATCCCATAAAGAGCTGTTCGGGCGCTCCCTGACGTAGGTGCGAACCTTGCTGTAAATCTCGTTATACCAGCGAGTACATTCCTGGCAGTGGTCTGATTTCTCCTTAAGAAACAACGTGCCGCAGCGCGGGCAATTTTCCAATGCCGCCATCATAAATCCCCCCCTCCCTCTTTCGGTGCTCGAGCCGTTACAGAGCGATGAACGCTTCGATATCCTTCTTCAGCATATCGATCGACGCTTGCCAGAAATCCGGCTTTGTCAGGTCTACGCCCAGATGCTTATTCGCAAGCTCCTCCACCGTCATGCTGCCCGTATCCCGCAGCAAAGCGATATACTTCTCTTCAAAGCCCTTGCCTTCGCTTGCCGCGCGCGCATATATGCCCGAGCTGAACAAGAAGCCGAACGTATACGGGAAATTATAAAAAGGCACGTCGGTAATATAAAAATGCAGCTTCGACGCCCAAAAATGCGGGTGATACGATTGCAGGCCATCGCGATACGCGTTTCTTTGCGCGTCGACCATCAGCTCGTTCAAGCGCTCGATGCTGACGGAGCCTTGCTTTCTTTCTTCGTAAAAGTTCGTTTCGAAGATGAACCGGGCATGAATATTCATCATGAACGCGACAGTGCGCTGAATTTTATCGTCCAGCAGCGCCAGCTTTTCGTCGCGGGTTTTCGCCGCGCGAATCGCTGCGTCCGAAACGACCATTTCGGCGAAGGTGGACGCCGTTTCCGCAACGTTCGAAGCGTAATTTTGCGCCAGCTCCGGCATGTCGTCCATTACATACTGATGAAATGCGTGTCCGAGCTCGTGCGCCAACGTAGACACGTTATTCATCGTGCCTTCATAGGTCATGAAGATGCGGGTTTGCTTCTTGATCGGGAACGACGTGCAAAAGCCGCCCGGACGCTTGTCGTCACGGTCCTCGGCTTCGATCCAACGCTCGCGGAACGCCATTTCCGCAAATTCGGCGAGCTTCGGTCCGAACCCGCGAAACTGTTCGATGATCAGTTCCGCACCCTCGTCGTACGAAAGCTTGCTGCTGCTGTTTCCTACCGGGGCATCCACATCGTGCCATGCCAGCTTCTCGATGCCGAGCAGCTCCGCCTTTTTCCGGAAATAATCAAGCAGCGGCTCTTTATTGCGGTCGATCGTATCCCACATCGCATGCAGCGTCTCCGGCGACATCCGGTTCATGTCGAGCGGCTCCTTATGGATGGAATCCCATCCCCGATGCTTGTATACCTGCAGACGGAAACCGCCCAAGTGATTCAATGCGGCGGCCGCGAAATCGGCGGAGCCCGCCCAAGCCTCTTCCCAGTCGGCAAATACTTTCTCGCGAACGTCGCGGGAAGGGTGGTGCAATTTATTGAACGCTTGACCGGCGGACAATTGAACGGTCTTGCCGTCCTCTTCATACGGAACCTTCAGCAGCGCTACGGTCGTGTCGTAAAGCTCGCTCCATCCGTGATACCCGTCGACCGCCACGTCGCCCAGCAGCGATTCCATCTCCGGCGGCATCTTCTCAAGCGCCCGTCTGCGGGCTTCCGTTAACGGGAACGCAATCGGGGCGAACGCTTCATGCGCCATATAAGCGTTCCACTGCTCTTCGGGAACGCTCTTTATGAGCTGATCGAAGCGGGTCAAGTGGGATTCGTATTCGGCCGCGAGCACTCTTACTTTGCCGGAAAGCGCGACCGCTTTTTTATCCTTCTGGTTTTGCGCGGCGAGGCATTCGGCGAACGCGTAGGATTCTTTCAGCCTGGATCCGATGCTTTGCAGCTTGGAGACAACGGCCGACAGACTGTCGATCGAGAGCTCCTTCGTTTCGCGAATATGTACGCCGAATTGCTCGATATCGCCCTGAAGCGAGGCAAGGAATGCGCCGAATTCCTTCGATTCGCTTCCTCCCGGAAAAATTGCGTCCATATCCCAAGTTTGCGGCAGGCTTTGCGGCATATAGGTTTGGCTCCTTTCGAAAACACTGATCTTATTGTAAGCTTAAATATATCATGTTTTCGAAGGGAATGGTACAAAATGCCTCCATTACGCATATCGCCGGAAACCGCCGTCAAGCTGGCGGAGAAGCTGAAGGTGCCGCTCGAGCATCTGATGCATATGCCGCAGCATATATTAATGGCGAAGCTTGCGGAGCTTGCCAAAGAAGACAAAAAAGAAGAGCGCGAGGAAGAGTGATCAGCTTCCTGCGCTCTTTAATTCTTCCGGCAATTCCAGTTGCTCCCTGAGCATATCCTCCCGCGTTTGCGCCCAGCCTTCCCGGCATGCGCGTATCATGCCGGCGTCCATAATCCGCTTGTCGTTAATGACGCGGCCGAACCACTTGATCGCATCCGCATAATCCTTCAGCCTGCGGTGAAGCTCCCCGATCAGGAACATCAGCCTCGCATTGTTGAGCTCCAGGCCCTCCGTTTCGTAGACCTTAATATAAGCCTCAAGCGCGAAGCGTAAAAATTTATCTTCCGATTGTTTATTCCCTTCCTCCCGGTAAAGCCACGCGATATGGTGCAAAATGCCCGCTACGACGCGCTCCCGCTCCCCGGCAATTTGGGAGCATACAAGCGCCAATTTATAAGTAAATTTCGCGTCGTCCGCCGTTCTTGTTTTTCCGTAATCGCGATACGCCCAGCCTGAGCCGATTTTTTGACGGAAATGCTCCCGCTGGCGTTCGGTCAGCTTTTGCGAGAAATTTTCCGTCGAGGCAAATCCGCAGAACGGGCAAACGCGCACAACGTAATATTCCGGGTTAACGCTTCCGGGCTTGAAGTGCATGCAGAAGTCGCTGTCCGTCCGGATTGATTTTTTGAAGCTGGGACGAACTTTGGACGTTGAAAACACTTTGCCGCACTGTGCGCAATCGACGTTAATCTGGTAAAGGGGTTCCATGCGCAATTCCTCCGTTATGCCTGCTTATCGCGATGATCCGATTCAATTATGTAGGTCTATTATACCAGTGGTATAGGAAAAAATCACCGATTTTCTTCCCTGAAAATGGAGCGGCGCAGCGACGCCGGTCATTAGCCGGGCGGGACGGGCATATAATGTGCAAGGCTCGTCTTTTGAATTTCCTTGACACTAGACACGAAACGGGTGTGGCGAAAGAATGGGATATCGTAGAAGGGGAACGCCGTGGCTGGCCTATATCGCGGTCATCACCGCTTTGCTGATCTTGTTGTTTCCGATGGATAGCTTCCGAGCGGCCGTTCAGGGCGTGGCCATATGGTGGGACGTGCTTTTTCCCGCGCTGTTTCCGTTCTTTGTCGTTTCGGAGCTGATGCTCGGCTTCGGCATCGTTCACTTTTTCGGAACGCTGCTCGACCCGATGATGCGGCCGGTGTTTCGGGTGCCGGGGCCGGGAGGATTTGTCATGGCGATGGGCTTCGCTTCCGGTTATCCGGTAGGCGCCCGCTTAACGTCGCAGCTGTGGGACGCGAAGCTTGTAAACCGGGAGGAAAGCGAACGGCTTGCCGCCTTCACCACGACGTCCGATCCGATCTTCCTCATCGGGGCCGTATCGATCGGATTTTTCCATAACGCCGCGCTTGCCCCGGTGCTGGCCGTCGCCCACTATGGAGGTGCCGTCGCCCTCGGCTTATTGATGAGGTATTGGGGCGGCAATTCCGCGCCTTTTGCGGTTGCGGCATCCGGGGTGGAGGAAGGCCGCCGGCCCGGGGGCTCGATTTGGCGCAGAGCGTTCGCTGCGATGCACCAGGCCCGAATGCAGGACGGCCGATCGCTCGGCACGCTGCTTAGGGAAGGCGTTCAGACCGGCATCCGTCTCATTATTGTGGTCGGCGGGTTGGTCGTCTTTTTTTCCGTCGTCATTAAAGTATTGACGCTTGCCGGCGTTGTGTCGGTCATCCAGAGCATGGTCGGTTTCATCCTGTCTCTCTTCGGCATATCGGCGCCGCTTTCCGCCGCCATCGTCAACGGGTTTTTCGAGGTTACGCTGGGGGCGAAAAGCGCAGGCGCCCCGTTCCCCGGCGCCCAGCTTCAAGCGCAAGCCGCGGTTGCCGCGTTTATTTTATCCTGGGCGGGACTTTCGGTTCATGCACAGTCCATGAGCTTAATGCATCATATGCCGGTCCGATATTCCTCGTTCGTGCTGGCGCGGCTCGTTCATGCGTTCATTTCGGCGTTCATCGCCTTTTTCGCTTGGGATGCCTTATTGCCGGCGGAAGGGGTTTGGCTTCCGGACGGTGCCTCGGTTTCCGGTTGGGAAGCTTTCCGCGTCTTCGCTCCGCTGTCGGCGACGCTGTTTATCGGCACGATCTTCCTCATTCCCGTTCTGTTTATCGTATATACGGCGGTCCGCCCGCTCTGGAAGCTTATCTCTCGTTGAGTTCCTCGCACAGTTCCGTTATGATGTTTACAGTAATGGGACTTGTGGAGGTGCGCCTTGAAATACTTCGTGCTAGACCGCGGCGACAGCTTGTCCAAAGCGCTCGCGGAGCAGTTCACCGGGCTTATGGCTTCATACGGACTTGAGCTTAATCGCAGCGAGCCCGATGTGGTCGTATCCATCGGCGGCGACGGTACGCTGCTGCATGCGTTTCATATGTTCAAAGAGAGGCTGGATTCGATCGCCTTCGTAGGAATTCATACCGGGCATTTGGGCTTCTATGCGGATTGGAATGCGGACGAAATTGAAGAGCTGGCGGCGTTGATGGCTGCTGGAGACCCGCTGCAGGATAAGATCGTCAAATATCCGCTCGTGAAAATCGAGCTTACGACTCCTGCGGGTGTGGAAACGTTCCTTGCGTTGAATGAATTTACGTTGAAGGGAACCGACGCGACGCTCGTCGCGCAGCTCAATATTAACGGCGCCGCCTTCGAAATGTTCCGAGGGGACGGCATTTGCATCTCCACCCCTTCGGGCAGTACGGCGTATAACAAAAGCTTGGGCGGCGCGCTTATACATCCTTCGCTGGAAGCGCTCCAGATTGCCGAAATCGCATCGATCAACAATCGGGTGTATCGGACGGTCGGGTCGTCGTTAATATTGCCGAAGCATCATTATTGCGATATCGTGCCGCGCCGGGAGCAGAAGGTCGTGCTGAACGTCGACCATCTGGTGGTGCCGCATACTTCCGTCTTGAATGTCAGAAGCATGGTCGCCGAGCGGAAGGTGAAATTTGCCCGCTACCGGCCGTTTCCGTTCTGGAACCGGGTCAGGGAAGCGTTCGTCGGGGACGATATCAATTAGCGCCTGTTGCAGGGCGCTTTTTTTTGTTGGGGTGTGTGGGAGGGTTTACTTATTCGGGGCATTCCCCCAGTTTCGAACGATTGCTCCATGTCGATCCGTGCGGCTTTTCCTTTATGGAAAAATCCTGTTTATATTGTGTTGTTGTTTTGTCATAATCTCTTTGTTTTTAACCCTATCCCGTCTTTTTTGGCAAAACTGTGTTTACAAGGTGTATCCCGGACGACAGTTTATGTACATACTTTTGCCATAAGTTCGTGGACGTCGCTGAATTCGGCTATTTTATAGCAATCACGCAACAATTTATAAACACACCCCGTAATATGCCCAACCAATAAACCAGCTCCCTCTGTATGAAATCTTAGCACCAAAATGTGTTACTAACCCTCCTCCTTTCCCGCCGCACGATACATAAAGCAAACTACCCCACTCCGAGCACAAAATAAAAAGCCCGCCGAGTGCGTGCTCGGCGGGCGTATAAGGACAACTATGCGATTGTTGCATCGATCGCCACATCGTTCGGGCGGTACACGGCGGTAACGCCGCCCTTCCGATCCGCAGCGAACAGGACGGAACGCTCCTTCTCGAGCTTGAACGTATACACGGCCCCGGTTTCGCTGTCCTTCACTTCCACGGTCGTGTCGAAAGCGAACTCCGATACGAAGATGAACAGCGAACCGTCGGCGAAGCTGAGCTTGCGCCCGTATACGCCGGGGAGCTCGCCGCCGCGAATCCACTCGAGCTCGTTCTTGCAGCCCGCAGCCGCCAGCGCGTACTCGTACAGCGCGGCAATCGGCTCGGTGCGGTCGTTCAGCTCGACCGGCAGCGGGCTCCAGATCAAGCGTCCCGCACCAAGCGGCACATTCACTACGGAGTCGGCGGCAGCCCCACCTGCTGCGGCAACCGGAATCTCCTTGATCACCTCGGCGATGCGACGGTTTCCGTAAGAAACAGGAAGCACCTTCTCGCCGATCGCCAAGCCTTCTTCCCGGACCACATTGCTTAGCTCGCGCAGGCCGAGCTCGTCCGTAAGCCGCTCGGCATTTCGCCAATACGCGTCGATGCCGGCCGGACCGGTAACCAGCAATACGGCTCCCGTGCGCTTCGCGATGTCGACGAGCTTCGCGAACGCCTCGTCATCGACATTGTGCGCGCTCGGCAGGATGATGAGCTTGGCAGGGTCGCGCTCAAGCGGCTCCAGATGATATTCGCCGACCGCGCGGAACGGCACCTTCAGCTCGTAAGCGAGCACCCTCGTCAGCCGGGAGGTCGCTTCCACCGCAAACTTCCGGTTGGAGAAATCGTTGGAGTACGGGAACACGACCGCTACATCTTCCAGCTTCCGGCCCCGGAACAGGTCGCGAATCTCCCCCATGAACCGGCCGAAATCATAGGAGACGTCCGCCTCCGGCTTCTCCGTGCCGTCGGCCCGCAGCGCCCCGATGTGCGATTCGTTGGCATTATCCATGTAGAAGTTCGTGTTCCAAATCCACTGCACCGCACCCGCGCCCCCGGTCGAGAACGCATAGGCGTACTTGCGCTCCAGCATGCTCCGCAATTCAGCCTCCGTACGCTTCGCCCGGCCTTCCGGCGTCTCGACGTACATAATGCCTGTCTCTTGGATGAGGTTCGGCTTGTCGTGGGTTTTGGCGAAAATGCCGTCCCACACGAGCTGGTCGTTCAGCCACCAGGAGTGCACCGTCGTATAGTCCACCGCTTCGGCGTAGAAGAACGGGGACGGACGCTGCGCTCCGAGTCCTTCGTCCTGCCCGACCGTGACGAGATGGTTCGGGCATTCGTCCTTGATCGCGTCGTACAGCTCTCTTGCCCAGCGGTTATGCATCTCCATCGAGAAGAGCACATAATCGAGCCAGCGCGTTCCGGTTTTGCCCGAGTGCATGTCCTGCACGTCGAAATTGATCTCGCCGGGCTCCGGCGGCTTGGCGGCTTCGAAGCTCGGAAGCTGCGCCGGCGTCATATTCCACTTCTCCTGCAGCAGCTCGATGGAGCCGTGCCGCTTCTTCAGCCACTCCGAGAACGCCGCCTGCTCGAACCGGTCACGGCTCGATCTCGGACCGCTCGAGAAAATGCGCTCCGGATCGAACATGGACGGCTCGTTGATCAAGTCCCAATCCACGTTCGCGGTATTCCGGTGCCGGGAAACGATCGAGCGGACGAACCGTTTCTGCGCTTCCACGCTGCGCGGGTCGAGGAACGGGTTTTCGCCCTCCCACGTCTCCGGCGTGAAGGAGAAAAACGTAAACGTCACTTGCAGGTTATGCTTCTTCGCCGTCATGAAGAAAGCGTCGATCGATCTCAGCACTTCCTCGGACGCGTGTCCGTCCACCTGCATTATGTTTCGGTACGCCGTCCAAATGCCGGTGCGGATCCAGTTGATGCCCGCCTTGCTCATCTGCTCCATATCGCGATCCCACACGGCAGCGTTCGGCAAGAACAAAAATTTGCGGGCAACGTCCGACGTCATATACGTCATGCCGACGACCGGCAGCGGACGGCCGTCCTTCTCGAAGTAGTCTCTGCCGCTCTTCACGGGAGTTCCCTCGGAAAGCAGCTTCGCATCATGCCCCCAGAAGCCTTGCCGAAGTATGCGAACTTCGCCGCCGGCAGCCTCGGCCCGGCATACGACGCGGTAATATCCGCTCGTAATCTCAAGCGGTACCGGCAATCGGATATGCTTCCATTGCGCGGTCACGATTTCCGTTGCTTGATGCGACCATACCTGCGCCGCGTCGCCTTCCTTTTCTACCGTCACGTCGAACGTCCATTGCTCCCCCGAAGCGGCCGAAGCAGCCGAAACGCCGCGTCCGAGCCCTTGCATTTGCAGCGTCAGCATCGGTCGCTCGCCCGCTTCATAGGAAGCGTAATTCGGCTTCAGCCACAGCTCGGTCACGCCGCAGGCGCAAAACTCGGCCCACGTCTGCAGCGCATCCGCTCCGCCGCCTTGCCAGAACGCATCCGTTAGCGGCTGATTGACCAGCAGCCAGCGTCCGCCGGCAAAATCGCCTTTCGTGTTTTCCCAAAGCACGACAGGCGCCGCCACCTCGCGGCCCTCCGCTGAACGGCCCTTCAGCAGCGCATAAATATGAGCGTCCATCGGACCGGCCGAGCCCATCTGATGCGGCAGATCGCTGCTTTTCGTCACATGCGGCACCAAATTCCAAGTGTGCTCCACCGTAAACAGCGCCTCTGCGCCTGCAAATAGCGGCACATCGTCCGACGCAGCCAGCTCCGCTATCGGAGCCTTATCTACCGGAAGCGTCTCGTGAATGCGCAGTTGGCGGTGATAAGCGGTTTGCTCCGCTTCAACGTGCCAGACGCCGCCTTCGCGGCGCACCGGGCGCTTAAACGGCGCGCCGCCGACGCTGACCAAGCCTCCGCCCTTCTTTAAGAAAGCAACAATCTCTTCCCAAGCATTCTTAGGAAAATAAGGCGAATGCAAATTCACAAAGCAGCCGCCGTCGGCAGCGCGCAGCGCTTCCGCCAAACCGTCCGCGCTGCAGACGACACCCGCTCTTTCCAGCGCTTCCGCATAACCGCCGGCAAGCTCCGCAGCGGCGGGAAAGCTCGGATCGTAAAAAACTATCGTCTTTGCGTTCATAGGATCCCTTCTTTCATCGCGCGATACACGAGCAGCGAGAACAAGCTGTTGGACCATGCGAACCATTTGCGCGTAAAGATCGTCGGGTCGTCCGCATGGAAGCCTTCATGCATGAAGCCGGTGTCGGCGTCCGTCGCCTCCAGCATCGCGATCATCTCGAGCTTCTCTTCCTTGCTAATGGCAGTCAACCCTTGCATGGACAACGCCATATGCCAAATATAATCCGGCGGCGTATGCGGGCTGCCGATGCCGCGAGCGGCTTTGCCTTCGTAGTAGAACGGATTTTGTTTGCTGAGCGCGAACCTTCTCGTGTTTTGGTAAATCGGATCGTCCGCGGTCGTATACTCCAGGTAAGGAATCGACATCAGACCCGGCGTGCCGGCATCGTCCATCAAGCAATAGTTTCCGAAGCCGTCCGTCTCGTAAGCGTAAATCGGACCGAATTCCGGATGGCGGTAAATGCCGTACAGCTTGATCCCGTGATCCACATCCGCTTCCAGCGCCGCAAGCTCTTGTACCAGATCCATGTCGCGGAACACCCATTCCGCAAATTCGCGCATCTGGCGGAGCGTGACGACCGCAAACATGTTGGACGGAATGTTGTAATGGAAATCGCAGGCGTCGTCGCTCGGACGGAAGCCCGACCAGATCATGCCCGTATAATTCACCGGCATGCCCAAGCCGTTATTGCGCAGCGAGTCGGTCGGAATGCCGTTGTTGCGCGTGAACCGGTACGGCGATTTCTCGAAGTGGTGCTGCTCCGTCTTCCACAAGTCCACCACTTTACGGATGGCGGCCTTGAAGTTCGAGTCGAAAATGTCCGTAAGCTCGGTTTCCTTCCAGTAACGATAAGCAAGCCTCATCGAGAAGCAGATCGAGTCGAGCTCGAATTTCCGCTCCCACACCCACGGCGACATGTCGGTTTCATCCGATGCGTTCCAATGCCAGTCGTTCGCCGTTTCGTTGAACGCGTTGGCGTAAGGATCGATATGAATGTACGAAATGTGCTTCTTGATCAGTCCGCCGATAATCCGCTGCAAATCGGCGTCATCCTTCGCGAACGGCACATATTGGATGACCTGCTCGACCGAATCGCGAAGCCACATGGCGGGAATATCGCCGGTAATGACGAACGTCGTGCCGTCGTCCAGCAGCTTCGTCGTCGTCTCCAGCGTGTTCGGGAAACAGTTTTTAAACAGCCGAAGCAGCTTCGGGCGGTGGGCCAGCTTTTGCTCCGCCTCTTCGAGCACCTCATTAACGGCACGCGGAAGCTCCAGCTTCGGCATTGGGATTTTGGGCAGTCTGAATTGTTCCATTGTATTCGTTCTCCTCCATCATGAAAAAGGTTACTCTCGATGCAATACAGCTTTTTCTACTACAAGAAGAGCTTGACCGATTTGATTTCAAAAGGTCTAAAGTCGAGCGACAGCGCTCCGTCAACCGGTTCCGCTTCGCTCAGCGCCTCTTCCAACGCGTTCACATAGACGGCCTTGCTAAAGCGGAACGGCCAGCGCAAGGAGGCTTTCCCCCGTCCTCCCGACGATTCGTAGAAGCGAAGCACAATGCCGTCCCCGTCTTCCGCCGGCTTCACCGCATCCAGAACGACATGCTCGCTCTCCAGCCCGATCAGCGACTGCGCGCTCGGCAATGCGCCGGCGGCGGATTCCCCGGCCACGACAGCGGCAGGATGATTCAGCTCCATCCCTTTGCGGACGACATGGGCGCTTCTCCAGTCGCCTTCATGCGGGTACAGAGAGTACGTGAACTCGTGCTCGCCGATATCGGCCGTAACGTCCGGCCATCTCGGCGCTCGGAGCAGCGACAGGCGAAGCGTGCCGTCCTTCACGTCATAGCCGTACTTGCAATCGTTCAGCAGGCTGACGCCGTAGCCGCCTTCGGACAAATCCGCCCAGCGGTGGCCGCATACCTCGTATTGCGCTTGCTCCCAGCTCGTATTCCGGTGGGTCGGACGCTCCAGAGCGCCGAACGGAATTTCGTACGCCGCTTTGCTCGTTACGACATCGACGGGGAACGCGGCCTTCAGCAGCTTGTGCGTCTCGTTCCATTGCACCTTCGTCTTGAAATCCACTCGGCGATCGTTCCGGTACAGAACGATGTCCTGGGTAACCGTCGACTCGTTCAGCCTCCATGTAAACCGAAGCACATCCTTCGTACGTCCTTTCAGCACCACCTTGCTGTCGATTAACTCGACGAAACCCGCAGGCTGCTGCTCGTACCGCGAATCGATATCCCAAGCGTCCCAGTACGTAGGCCGGTCGTGGAACAGCTGAAGCTCGTTCGCCTTCTCTCCGGGCTTCAGAAGCTCTCGTTCCGCCGCCTTATCGAACCATCGGACGATTTCGCCGGACGCATTGAACTCGAGCAAATAATTTCCCGTTTCCCACGTGCTCGGCACTTTGGCGCTCCGGTCGTCAGCGGCTGAAGCCGTTCCTCCTGCCTGACGCACCCAAACCGTCTTATACCCGAACGCCGGAATGGACGGAACGCGCACCGACAATTCGATTTGCGTCGGATCATCGCCGCAGGCGGCGGCGTCGCTGTCGAGCGCGGCGCCCGTTTCGTCATAGACGGCCGCACCGGTCAGTTCGGCGCCGCCGGAAATGGCGACGACTTCATCCCGCTCCCATCCGAGGCTGTTGAACACGATGTAAGGCGTTCCTTCGCCTTGCGTATCGATGTGCCGGACCAGCGGTTGCAGCCCCGCGTTCAGACTTTCTTCGCCCAGCGCGAAAATCCGCTCATACTCCCGATCCGACGTTTCGTACACTTCCGGAATCGAGGTGCCCGGAATAATGTCGTGGAACTGGTTGAGCAGTATGAGCTTCCAGCCTTCGTGAAGCGATTGTTGCGCTTGTGCGAACTGCTGCGTACCGGCATATGGCTGCGCAAGGCTGTTCCATATTTCGGCCTCCCGATACAGCACCTCCGCCTTGCGATTATTTCTTTTATTCCAGGCGTGCGTCGTATAGGTTCCGCGGTGCAGCTCCAAATACAGGTCGCCGTGCCATTTCGGCAAGCTGCGGCTCCGCTCGCTTACGGAAGCGAAAAATTGCGCGGCGGTGCTGAATTTCGCGGCAGGCAAGCCCGGCAGCACCTCGGAGCGGCGGACGAGCTCGACCATTTCCCTTGTCACGCCGCCGCCGCCGTCGCCGTGCCCGTAAAGCAGCATTTGTTCGTCGTGGCGGTCCTTTTGGCGATAAGACTCCCAGTGCTCGTGAACGTCCTTCGGCTTCGTATGCTCGTTCAAGCCGTGGTTCAAGAACGACAGGATCGAGGTTCCGTCGATGCCGACCCAATGGAACAAATCGTACGGGAACACGTTCGTGTCGTTCCAATTGAGCTTGGACGTCATGAAATACTCGATGCCGCCGTGCTTCAAAATTTGCGGCAGCGACGCGCAATACCCGAACGTATCGGGCAGCCACTCGATGTTCGAGCGTTTGCCGAATTGTTCCATATAGAAACGTTGGCCGTACAGCATTTGCCGGATTAACGATTCGCCGCTCGGCATATTCAAATCCGGCTCGACCCACATGCCGCCGACCAGCTCCCAGCGGCCTTCGGCGACTCTTTCTTTGATTTTCTCGTAAAGCTCCGGATAATGCTCTTTCGCGAACGCATAGAGCTGCGGCTGGCTTTGCGAGTAAACGAAGTCCGGGTACTCCTCCATCAGCGTGTTCATAGTGGAGAACGTACGGCTTGTCTTGCGCACCGTTTCCCGAACCGGCCATAGCCACGCGACGTCGATATGCGATTGGCCGACCATGTGCATAACGGTATCCGGCGGCGGAACGATGTCCCTCACTTTATCAAGCAGCGCCTGCTCCACGGAACCAAGCCATTCCGCGTCCTTTGCCCGCCGCTCGAGTTCCCCCGTCACCGAATCCATCGTCTCTTCCAGCGCGCCGACAAGCTTTGCGCGCTTCGCGTCGTTCTCCGGCAGCAGCTTGACCGCGTCGTAAAGAACAGACACGGTGTACCATAAGCTTTCCACCGGCCGGTTAACCCGCACGAGCTTGGCGCGAATGCTGCGAATCGGCGGCTGCTGCACCGCTTGGCGGTTTAACGGATCGACCGGCTCCGGAATCGGATCGTACAGCTCGATTTCGATGAGCGGCCTCGCGCCGACCTTAGCCGGATCAAGCGGGACGAACTGGTGATTGCGGTCGACGCCGTGATACGGCGTTCCGTTCACTCGCACAAGCCCCTCTCCTCCGGCTTCGAAAACAAAACCGACGGGCTCCGAGCCCCATTCCGATGGAATCTCAAGCTCCCGTTTCAAGAAATATGTGGTACCGTGCGTGCTGTTCAGCGGGTCCAAACCAATCGCTTCGTCCCGGTCCGGTTCGAACTCGTACTTGCCGGGCACGATATATTTCGCCCGCTTTACTTTCCAATCGGGGAGCTCTCTCGCCTCAGACCATCGTCTGTCGTTCAAATCCGTCAAAAATCTGCCGATCCGAATCATGTCGTCTCTCCTTTATCGCACAGTAAGGCTGGCGCTCATCGTATCTTCGCTATGTCTTCCTACCAAGATGCGAAACTCCCCCGGTTCGACGACCGGCTTATAGTCTTTGCCGATCATCTGCAGCTGCTCCGGCCCGACGGCGAACGAAACGGTCGTCTCCTCGCCCGGCTGCAGAAACACCTTCTTAAAGCCTTTCAGCTCTTTACCCGCACGCGTTACCGTACTGACGACATCGGATATATAAAGCTGTACAACCTCGGCGCCGGCAATGCTGCCCGTATTTTTCACTCTCACGCTCACGCGCGCCTCCCCGTCCGCCGGAATCGTCTCAGGGGAGACGGAAAGCTCCGAATAAGCGAACTCGGTATAGCTTAGCCCGTATCCGAACGGATATGCGGGCTTCAAATCCATCTCCAAATACCGCTTGCCTCTCGACCGTTTGCCGTTATAGAAGACCGGCAGCTGGCCTACGTGCTTCGGAATCGAAACCGTCAATCGGCCCGAGGGGTTAACGTCTCCGAATATAATATCGGCGAGCGCGTTGCCGCCTTCCTGGCCCGGGTACCACGCCTCCAATATCGCATGCGCGTGCTCGTCGATCCAAGGCTCCGCCACAGGCCGTCCGTTAATATACACGACGACGACCGGTTTGCCGAGCTTGTAAATTTCCTGTGCCAGCTCGAGCTGGACTCCCGCGAGCTGCAAGCTCACCCGGTCGATGCCTTCCCCGCACTCCATATCGCTCCACGATTCGCCTGATACGACCGACGCGCCGGTCCGCAAATCGATGGTGCCTTCGCCGAAGTCGCGTGCGCTGGAACCGCCGAGCGCCAGTACGACGACATCCGCTTTCTCCGCACAAGCTAAAGCGCGTTCAAACCCTTCCTTGGAATCCCCGCGAATTCGGCAGCCCGGCGCGTACTGCACGCGGTCCGCAGCCGAAGCTCCCAGCTTCGACTTGATGCCGTCAAGCAGCGTAACGATCTTTTCTTTACTTTGCGGCGACGTATAATCGCCGAGCTGGTTGTAGTGTTGATCCGCGTTGGGGCCGATCACGGCGATCGTGCCGGCGTCCTTGCGCAAAGGAAGCGTTTGCTCTTCATTCTTGAGCAGCACGATGCCTTCTTGCGCCGCTTCTCTCGCAAGCGCAATATGCTCCTGACTGCCGATGACCGCCTCCGCCTTATCCGGGTCCACGTACGGATTTTCAAACAAGCCGAGCCGGAACTTGATCGATAAAATTCTGCGGACCGCCTCGTCCAATTCCGCCATAGACAAGCGCCCGTTCTGTAACGCCGACAGCAAATATTTGCGAAACATTTCGCCCGACATCTCCATATCGACGCCGGCGCTTACCGCCATCGCGGCCGCTTCCTCGCCGCTCGCCGCAACGTCGTGACCGTAAGCAAGCATATTGATCGCGCCGCAGTCCGTTATGACGAAGCCGTCGAAGCCCCACTCTTTGCGGAGCAAATCGTTCAATAAATACCCGTTCGAGGTGCACGGCACGCCGTCGATCTCGTTGTAAGCCGTCATCACCGACAAAGCGCCGGCTTCGACCGCTTTCTTGAACGGGTACAGGTCGACCTCGTGCAGCTCGCGCCAGCCCATGTGAACCGGTCCCGCGTTTCTTCCGCCCTCGGAGCTGCCGTACGCGACAAAGTGCTTAAGCGTTGCCATGACGCTGTCTTCGGCATCCAGGCTGTCGCCTTGCAGCCCTTGGACAGCCGCCACGCCCATCTCGCCGACAAGATACGGATCTTCCCCGAAGCATTCTTCGGTTCGTCCCCACCGCGGGTCCCTTACTACGTCAAGGACAGGGGAATAGGTTGCCGCCCCGCCTTGGCTTCTCGTTTCCGCCGCGATCGCCCGGCTTATCCGCCGAAACAGCTCCGTATTCCAAGTGCTGCCGACCGACAGAGGCACGGGGAATACCGTCGCTCCTATCGCCATATGTCCGTGCGAGCACTCCTCGCCGAACAAAATCGGGATCCCCAGACGTGAATTTTCGATGGCGAAGCGTTGAATTTCATTAACGGCCGCAGCGCCGTCCTTAGGAGACAGTCCGTTCTCCAGCGTCACCTGGGTCCAAGGGTCCGCCCGAAGTACGCCGTACAGCGAGCCGATGCCGCCTTCCTTCACCGCCTGCTTAAATTCCTCGGTAATTTGGACGCCGCCGTTTTCTTTTCGGTATGTGGGCCACCCGAAAGGCTGCACCAGTTGTCCGATTTTTTCTTCCGTCGTCATCAGCCCCAGCAGATGCTCCACCCTTTCGCGAGTGGGCTTGGATGCGTCTTTGTAACTCAAGGCGATCCCTCCGTAAAAGTTGATCCTAGCAATCCCTAGTAGTCTCTCATAGTTCTCATATTTCTCAAAGTTATCATAATTCTCTTGGTTTTCATTTTTCTCAATTTCTATGGTGCCCGGCGGCTCATGCAAAAAAAAAGGCCTTGATCACGGTTGATCAAGGCCTTAGGCGACTTATTCTTTCACCGCTCCGATCGTTAGACCCTGAATGAAATAACGTTGAAAGAAAGGATAAGCAAGCACAATCGGTCCGGTAGCCAGTACAACCATCGCCATACGGGACGTATCCTGCGGCAGCGATTGTAGGATTCCCATGCTGATCGAAGGATTGTTCGTATTTTGCAAAAGAAATGACATGCTGTTTTCAATACGCATCAGCATTGATTGTAACGGAACGAGGTCGGGATTATCAATATATAAAAGTGCGTTAAACCAGTCGTTCCAATATCCGAGCGTACTGAACAACCCGATAGTGGCGATGCCCGGAAGTGATAACGGCAATACAAGCGTCGTAAAAATTCTCAGCTCGCTCGCGCCGTCGATTTTCCCGGATTCGATAATCGCCTCCGGCACCGACGTAACAAAGAACGTTCTCATAATCATAATATAGAAGGCGTTAAGCGCCATCGGCAAAATGAGGGCCCAAAGCGTATCCTTCAGATGAAGAAACTGAGTGACGACAATATAAGTCGGAACGAGTCCGCCGTTGAAAAGCATCGTAAAGAAAGCGAAAAAGGAGAAGAAGTTGCGGTACTTAAAGCTTTTGCGCGATATGGCGTAAGCGTATAGCGTGATCAGCACCAGACTGATGATCGTACCGAGCACGGTGACCATAATCGTCACTCCGTAAGAACGAAGCAGCTGATCTCCCGTCTGTAAAATATATCTGTAAGCCTCAAGACTCCACTTCTCCGGAATGATTCGATAGCCGTTCTTCGCAAGCGTGCTTTCATCCGTCAATGAAATAATGATGACGAACAGGAAAGGAAATACGCACAAGAAGGCGAATAGCCCGGCTATGCAGTTGAACACTACATTCCAGATCGGGGTCAGCTCTTGGAAGTTGCGGCTTTTTTTCGCAGCGGCCAGCATAGCCCTTTTTCCCCCTTCAACTAGATGATATTAGAACAAAGCGTTGTCTTTATTGAATCTGCGGACAATATAGTTGGAAGTGATGACCAGAATGAAGCCGATTAACGATTGGTACAAGCCTGCGGCCGTGCTCATTCCGATCTCTCCTGTTGTTTTCAATCCTCGATATACGTACGTGTCTATGACGTTGGTTACGGAATACAATGTGCCGGAATCTCTCGGAACTTGATAGAACAGACCGAAGTCCGCATAAAAGATTTTCCCCACCGCAAGCAGCGTTAAGATCGTAATGAGCGGAGTCAACATCGGGATCGTAATATGTTTGATTTGCTGCCACTTGTTTGCACCGTCGATCATGGCCGCTTCATACAACGATCTGTCGATTCCCATGATCGCCGCCAAATAGACGACGCTGTTATAGCCGATCGTCTTCCAAAGATTGACGAACACTAGGATGTACGGCCAGTACTTAGGATCTGAGTACCACTGGAGCGGCTTCCACCCGAAAAATTCGCCGATTTGGTTAATCATCCCGCGATCGAAGCTCAAGAAGCTGAAGGCGAAATAGCCGACGATAACCCAAGAAAGGAAGTGCGGCAAAAACATGCCGGTTTGATAAAACTTCGCTAATTTTTTGTTGACGATTTCCGACAAAACGATTGCCATGGCCACGGACAAAACCGTGCCCAGCGCGATAAAGACCACATTATATAAAACGGTGTTGCGCGTAATGACGTAAGCATCGTTCGTGCTGAACAAAAATTTAAAGTTCTCAAAGCCGACCCACTTGCTGTTGATTATACTTGCAAAAAAGCCGTCTCTCGAATAACGATACTCCTTGAAAGCAATGACAACGCCGGCCATCGGCAAATAGGAGAAGAGGAGAAACCAGATCGTTGCAGGCAGCACAAACAGCAGCATGGCTTTGTTGGTGTTGATGTCTTTGAAAAATCGCCCTACGGCTTTCACGTTATCACTCCTCGCTCACATTTTCGTTACTGACCTTTTTTGCCGAAATCTAACGTTTTACAATCAAGTAATATACTGGCACGATTTCGGCAAAAAAAGATCAGGCGAATGTGGGATCACCCACACTCGCCCTCGCCTTTATTTAGTTCTGGGAAGCTCTCCACTCGTCAACCTGGCGTTGCGCTTCTTCGATAATTTTGTCCAAGCCGGCGGCTTTGAATTTCTCGATCGCTTTCGGCAAGTATACGTTCGGGTCAACCGTACCGGTCATAAGCGGCGCCCAGAACTCTTGTTGAACGTTCTGAACCGCTGCGATTTGCGTCGTCACCTTGGAAGTGTCGAAGTTGAAGCCAAGGAGCGGCGCCGGTTTGCCGGCTTCGTTAAACTTCTTGAACTCATCCCACTTCGTTTCCGGATCCGAAGGGTTCAAGTACGTGATCATGATGTTACCCAAGGAGAATGTCGGCATGTCGTAGTTTTTCGATTCCGGCAAGTTCTCCATGACATTGTCGCCGATCTTCTTGTAGTGAACGCCTTCGATACCGGAGTCAACCAAGTTGCGAAGGTACGGGTCGGTGTTCAGCAGGTTGAGAAACTTCATCGCTTCCTTCGGATGCTCGGAGTTCGCGGAGATCGCTTGCATCGAGCCCATAACGGACCAGTTGTAAATGATCGATTCGCTGGCCGGCGTAGAAACTACAGGGTAGCCGTAGCTTTGCGACCACAGGTTGTCCGCGAACGGTTGAGTCGCCGCGCGGTCTGTGAACCAAGTGCCTGCGGATTGCAGGTCGGACAGCGAGTTCATTGTTGCGGCTTCCGTCGGGATGTAGCCCGCTTGATAATATTTGTGCATCGTGTCGAGCGCTTGCTTCATTTCCGGCGTTTCTAGAATGTTGACCACTTTGTAGTCGTCCGTGCCGACTTTAACGGCCATCGGCATGTTTTCGATCAAATAGTCGTAAGGAACGTACGGCTTGAAGTTTTTGTCGACTGCGAACGGAGTCACATTCGGCTCTTTCTCTTTGATCGTCTTCATGAGAGGCTCAAGGCTCTCCATCGAATATACGTTGCTGATGTCCAAGTTGTACTTGTCGAGCAGCTGCTTGTTAAAGCGCCATACTTCTTGTGCCGGAAGCTCCTTGTTTGCCGGAACCCCGTAGTTTTTGCCGTCAACCTTGGAGCCTTCCAAGAAGGCCGGGTCAAGCGTTTCTACAATGCCTTTGCCTTCTTCCTTCAGAAGGTCGTCGATCGGATAGAATGCGCCTTTTCTTGCGTTCTCAACGTAATTGAAAGCCCAGGAGGCTGTGAACATAATATCCATCGGCTCGCCGGAAGCGGCCATAACTTGCATCTTCTGGTTGTAATCGCCCCAGTCGATTTGGTTCATCTTGACGGTAACGCCGATTTTTTCTTTCGTGTATTTGCTAACCTCAGCCATAACTTTATCAGTGTCTTTCTGCGGCGTACCGATCGTGTACCAAATCAGTTCTACCGGCTTTTCCGACGTTCCTTCGCCGCCGGCGGCTGTCTTATCGCCTGCTTTGCTGCCGCAAGCGCTGAGCACGAGCGATGCGGAAAGCATAAGCGTCAAAGACGCGACCAAGCCTTTTTTAAGCTTACTCATGTGGTGTCTCCCCTTTAATCTATATTGTTTATGTTTCGTCTTGCTATATACAGACTACCGCATGAAAACATTTTCAAATAGGCGACAAACTAAAGGTTTACTGTTCAAAATAAAGAAAGAAACCGCTTCAGAATCAAAGCAGCTCCTTGTATTCGGTCGGGGACACCCCGACATGCTTCTTAAATTGTTTATAAAAGTAACCGGGTTCCCAGTAGCCGACCTTCCTCGCGATTTCATGCACCTTCTCGTGCGATTCCTTCAGCATTTGCTTGGCCTTCTCGATCCGATACCGGTTTATATATTCCGTGAACGTTTCGTGCGTTTCCTTCTGAAACAGCTGGCCTAAATAATTCGGGTGAATGTGAAATTGCTTCCCGAACGCCTTCAGCGACAGCGGCTCCGAATAGCTTTCGTGAATTTGCTTCAATATTTGTTGAATGACCGGACTTTTTACGTCCCGGTTCAAGCTGTCTACGGTTACCGACGCGGCTTCCTTCGCAATCTCGGCCAAACGCTCTACGGTAGAAGCCTCGAATACGTTCTCGATGTCATCCTTGAACAAATCCGGAAGGTCGTCATGCTTCATCTCCTTCAGCTCCAGCTTAAAACGGATCAGAAGCTCGATCGCAAAGCTTTGCAGCCGTTCGGGGGTCGTACCTTCCGATTGCTGGAGGCGAACAAAATCTTCGCCGATCCGCTCCAGCAGCTTGTCCTTCTCCTTGGCGAGCAGCAGCTGCGAATAGTCGTTCCATTCGATGGAGAAGCGGGGACCGGTCTCCTCACGATGAACGGCAAGCTCCGCAAAGTCGAGCAGCGCATCCTTATCGTAAAGCAAAAAATATTCCTGCGCTTTTTTGGCATTCGCATAGCTTTCCGCCGCACACTCCTTCAAAGGCTCGACGCTGCCGAGCGATACGCGGGCTCCCGCCGTTGTTGGAAAATGAGCCTTAAGCCGGGTTAACGTCTCTACCGCCTTCCGTTTCCCTTCCTCCGGTTCATCGAACAGAAACAATAGGACAAGGTCTTCATCGTGATCGGCGAACGGGACCGTCCCCGCCTGTTGCTTGCAGAAATCGACCGCTGTATCGTACACCTCGCGGAACTCCCGCTCGGTCCGAACGACCGCCGCAAGGATGTACGCATGATTAAGCTCAATGCCCAGCAGCTCCGCGCGTTCGGACAGCTCGTTCGGCGAAATGCGCCCCTTCAGCCACCGGTGCAAAATATTATCCTTTAAGATGTTGATGTCATACCATCCGGCGGATTTGGTCTCCTTCTCGTCATCAAGCTTTTCGACCGTGTTTGCGAGCGTGGCGCCAAGTTCTTCCAGATTAATCGGCTTCAGCAAGTAGTTTTCGATGCCGAGCGTCAAGCCCTCTTTGATGTAATCGAATTCGTTAAACCCGCTCAGTATGATACATTTCATGCCCGGGCGAAGCTCGCGGACGCTGCGGATGAGCTGCAATCCGTTCATGACCGGCATGGAAATATCCGTAATGAGGATGTCCGCCGGCGTTTCCCGCAGCGCTTCCAGCGCTTTCTCGCCGTTCGAGGCATGACCGACGATTTCCAGCCCCAGCGTCGGCCAGTCCACCACATCGTAAAGGCCCTCAATGATAAAAGGCTCGTCATCCACAAGAAACACTCTATACATCGAGCGATTCTTCCCCTTTCTCCGACGGAATCGTGACCGTCACAATCGTGCCGGAGCCGAGCTCGCTCCGAATATCGAGCTCGGCTCCGCTGCCGTAAAATAACCGCAGCCTGTCGTATACGCTTCTTAGTCCGAACGACGATTCGCCGGAATCCGAAACGAGTAAGGAACGGCGGATTTCCTCCAACCGGTCGGGAGCGATCCCGGAGCCGTTGTCCCGAAATTCCGTAACGATCGTGCCGTCAACCAGCCTCGACTGAATATGGAGGAAGTTATCGTTGCGGTCCGGTTCGATTCCGTGGACAATGTAATTTTCCGCAATCGGCTGAAGCGACATGCTGATAATGTCTTTGGAAGCGAGCTGCGGTTCCCATTCGATGGTGTAGGTAAATTTATTTTTGTACCGGATGCGGAACAGCTCCAAATACAACCGGCAGCTCTCCATCTCGTCCTTGAAGGAATGCACCGTTTGCTGCCGGACCATGTGCTTAAACAGCAGCGCCAAGCTGTAAATCATCTCCCCGACGTCCGTCGCACCTTGGGACAAAGCTCTCATGCGTATGACTTCCAGCGTATTATAAAGAAAATGCGGGTTTACTTTCGTTTGAATGGCGGCTAGCTCGGCGCGCCTTTGGTTGATTTCCGCTTTATAAACCCGGTCTATATAGCGGGAAAGCTCGTCCAGCATTTTGTTGAAGCTTTTGGATATTTGGCCGAGCTCGTCATCCTTATCCTCATGAATGCGGAGCTTCAAATTTCCGGTTTCGACCTGCCGCATCAGACGTATGATTCCGTTCGTTCTTTTGGCGAAATTCACGATGAACGCTGCAGGAATCACGATCGTAACGATACTGCAGACGGCGGCGATCATTACGATCCTGTTTCTGAGTCCCGCATAGGCAGCCTCGACCTCGCGCTTCGGCGCGATCCCCGCCACATGATAGCCTCCGGCGTTGCCGGTTAGTGTTGTGATGTACGATTCCTGTTCCATCATTGCCGTGTGGTTGGAGACATTGATTTGGTCCCTAAACGGATATTTCGTTCCGTAATATCGGCCAGACGAATCGTAAATCACCTCGCCTTCCGGACCGAGCGCCAAAATGTAGCCCTTCAACTCATTTTGAAAGTTATTTAAGACATTATCGATCGAACGGGTGTTGAACATGATCATCATCGTTCCGATATTTTGCAGCGTGTTCATGTCATTAATGCGGCCGGACACCGCGAACAGCCTCGTTTCGGATAAACCCGCCGCCCGGCGAATCCATATGTTGGCGGCCGATACGCGCTGCCCTTCCATGGTCATTACATCCGGGACGAAGGAATGGGCCGCGTTCGCCGGAATGAACCGGGTGACGCCGTTATACCGGTACACCGCATATAAGTATTGCATTTCGGTACTGTACAGCAATATGCTCTCGATATCCGGATCGTCCTGCAGCTTGTTTCGAACAAAATCCAATGTGTTGGGGGAAACGTATACATCGCTCTCATAGGTATGGTTCAGCCGGTGCTCGACATATTCCGGATAGCTGTTGCGCAAAAATAACAAAACGTCGTACGACAGCGCATCGTTCCGGTAAATCTCAAGCAGCGAGGACTGGACGAATTCGTACTTCCCCGCAATCATGCGGTTTACGGTCTCCATCGCCTTCATCTGCTTGTCCAGCTCTCCTCTTACAACGGATTGGGACATAAAATAAAACATAAAATAGGAGAGCGAAATGATGCTTACGTTCGTAATGACGACAAACACCGCGATGAGCTTCACATACAGTTTACTGCGAAGCGCCCCCCGAAACCGAAATGCCGGCATGTCTTTACCCCCCACTTTATTTTCTCCATAAAAAAGAAAAACCCGCATAGGGGCTTTGCGCGGATCAAACCGGCAAGCTCATGCGGGCATACGACAAATTTACTCCGGATTGCGCGTGTGCGGCTGCTGCACATGATGATTCCGGCCGCGCTGCGCCGGACGCTCCGCTCCTTCATGCTGGCGGTTGCGGCCGTCGGGCCGGGCTCCGCCTTCCGCGCGAGGCGCACCGCCCGCATGCTTCGGGCCGCCGCCGCGCTGCTGGCCGCGTCCGCCATGCGCCTGCTTGGGGCCCTTCGGGTGAAAGCGGCGCCCTTCCCCGCGCTGGCCTTTATCAACGGTCCGCTCGACGCCGTCGACGCCTTGGGCAAAGCCGCGTTCGCCGCGATTGGTAGCTCCGCCTGCCTGGCCTTGCCGCCCTTTGCCGCCCTGCTGCCCGCCGTGAACGCGCACAGCGTCTTCGCGGCTGCGCGGCTCAAACCCGCCGCCGGGCTTCTTCGCGCCGGCGGCGGGATCGGCTTCGCCCTGCGCCTCTTTGCGCTCGGCTGCGGCCCGCCCGGGACTCCGGACGGGGGATTGATGCTCTCGCCAAGAATACGGCCGCCGGTCGCTGAACGGGTGTCCGCCGGCAATCAGGCTCGGAGCGCTTTTCGCCTCGGCCGGCGTTTCCGGCTCCGCCTCGTGCTCCGCACCGTCCGCTGCGGCAGGTTGTCCCGCGCCGGCATGCTCGTGCTCCTCGCCGTGCGCGTGCGCGCCGCTCTTGGCGTTCACACGCTCCAGCACGAAATATGCGCAGCCGAAGTTGCAGTATTCCTGCAAATAATCCTGCAATCCGCTCACCGACGTTTCTTTATTCGCCTTCGGGCTGCCCTCCCGGAAAAAACCTTTGAGACGCAGCTGATTGTATCCCCAGTCGCCGACAATATAATCATACCGGTCCAGCACTTCGCTGTATCGTTCCTTGAACGCATCCGGATTCCAAGCGTTTTTGTGCTCCTTAATGAGCTCATACGTTTTTCCACCGACAAAAATCAAGCTCTAATTCCCCCTTGCGGACTCCACCTGCTCATGCGCATGGTACGAGCTTCGAACGAGCGGCCCCGACTCCACGTGTGCAAACCCGCGTTTCAAGCCTTCTTCCTTCAAAGCAAGGAATTCGTCCGGCGTATAATATTTTTCAACATATAAATGCTGCTTGGTCGGCTGCAAATATTGGCCGATCGTCATAATATCGCAATCGACGGAACGAAGGTCGTCCATCGTCGCAACGATTTCTTCGTACGTCTCTCCAACGCCGATCATGACGGACGATTTCGTCCGTATGCCCGGCGCATACGTCTTGGACCGTTTCAGCAGCTCAAGCGAACGTCGGTACTTTGCCTTCGAACGGACCCGGTCGGACAATCGCTCCACCGTTTCCACATTGTGATTCAAAATGTCCGGCCCCGCGTCAAGCACCGTGTACAGCGATTGCTCCCGGCCTTGAAAATCGGGAATGAGCACCTCGACGCCGCACATCGGCAACCGCTTACGGATCGCGCGGATCGTCTCCGCGAAGATCGAAGCTCCGCCGTCGCTAAGGTCGTCCCTTGCCACGGAAGTTACGACGCAATGCCGAAGTCCCATCTGCTCCGCCGCCTCCGCTACGCGTTCCGGCTCCGCCAGGTCAAGCTCCGTCGGCAATCCCGTCTTCACGGCGCAAAATCGGCACGCGCGGGTGCAAATATCACCGAGAATCATGAACGTTGCCGTCCGGTTCGCCCAGCATTCATGGATGTTCGGGCATTTGGCCTCCTCGCACACCGTATGCAGCGTCTTGGAGCGCATCATATTTTTAATATCTTTAAAATTTTCGAATTTCTCTCCCGAAATGAGGTCGATTTTAAGCCACTCCGGTTTACGCATGATCGTTTTGGCCATTGTGACAGTCCCATCCTTTCACAAACGATTCGCTACAATCCGGAACATTTCCTTCTTCCGTATTTATTTCATCATTATAATGTAGTGCGGGAGTTATGTAAAAAGCTTTGAAAGCCGCCGGGTTCGCCCGGCGGCTCTTAAGTACGATTTATCGTTGCAGCCCCCTCGTTCGAATTAAATACTTTGCATATTGAATGGGCTTGCGGAGCGATTCCAGATAAAGGGCGGCCTCCTTCGATTTGATAAATACTTTATGGCCCGGTTTCGGATTCGCTTCAATCAACCATACGTCCCCCTTGGTGTCTACCCCCACATCCAAACCGAATTCAATCATCGACCCGAACCTCTGCTCGATCACTTCCATCAGCCGGAACGAGAGCCTGTTGCATTCTTGCTCGATCTCCTTCGCTTTTTTCGCTCCGAAACGCCGCGTCATAAAATCTTTAAACCGCAAAACATAACCGTCCGCATGAAGAATATTGGTTGTAGGGCTGTTTTTTGCGCTCACTCTCAATACTTTTCCCGTTACGCCCCATTCTCCGTTGCCGTCCTTTTGCACCAATATTCGCGCATCGATCGAACGGCCGGGCAACAGCTCCAAATCCAAACCTTGCTGCACAATAAAATTGCCCGTTCGGATTTGCTCGGACTGCACCCACTGACTCAGACGATGCAGAACGGCTTCCTTCGATTTGCATTTCGCGGTTACGATTTTTCCGGATTTCGCTCGGCCTTGAAAAAGATACCCGGCAGGCAGCCGCCTTATTTTAACGACGCTTCGACCTCCGGTTCCGTTACCAGGCTTTACATATACAATGGGGTGCTTTTCGAGCATGCCGCTTACGTGGGAAGGCGTGTAAACATAAGTTTCGGGTATCCATTTTTTTACCGCTTCGGAAGCGGTGAACAATTTCATAGCTTTCCATTTATACGTAAATTTGTGATTTGCATACTCGAACAAATCCGTCCGTCGGCGCATATCCCGAAACGGCTTTATGAGCACGCGGCAAAAGTCGATAACAATGTCCGGCCATGGGCAAAGCTTTCCATGCCATTTTCCATTGGCGCTCCGGACAAACCCTCTTATTTTTCTTGCATCTTCGATAATATCGAGGTATGAAAACGCGTACACGATTGCGCCTAATTTGTTGCCTTCGTGAATAAGATCGCTTAAAAATTGGGAATTTGTGAAGGTGCCTCCTTTTCTGTATGCCAGGATTCCGATCACGGGTTTCACGGGCCAAGCCTCCGATCATAGTCATTTGCCACAATTTACGCAGTTTCGCAGCATTCGGGCACGGCGATTGCATTATTTGCTTCTGCGATTAGGGCTTCGACAGACGCCGCTCTTATGCTATCATGAAGAGAAAACTGCCTGGGAAAAGGCGAAAGGGGAAACCGCCGTGGAACGCCAATTGACATTGGAAGAAAAGGATGCTCGTCTGGGGGACATTTTGCGCGGAATGGGCCGTGTGCTGGTTGCATTCTCAGGTGGGGTCGACAGCACCTTCGTTTTAAAGCGTGCTTATCAAGAGCTTGGCGACCGCTGCACCGCCGTGACGGCCGCCTCGGAAACGTTCCCCTCCAGGGAATTCGACGCCGCTGTTCAGCTTGCGGAGCAGATGGGCGTCCGGCTGCTTAAAACCGAAGTGTCGGAGCTCGACAACGCCGACTTTGTCGCAAACAACCCGGACCGGTGCTACCATTGCAAAACCGGCCTATACTCCCATTTGAAGCGGATTACCGCGGAGCAGGGCTACGATTTCATATTGGACGGATCGAATATGGACGACCTCGGAGATTATCGCCCGGGGCTCGCCGCAAAGACGGAGCAAGGCGTGCGAAGTCCGCTGCAGGAGGCGGGGCTGACGAAGGACGAAATCCGGGAGCTGTCCAAGCGCCTCGGACTGCCGACTTGGAACAAGCCGTCCTTTGCCTGCCTGTCTTCCCGTATTCCGTATGGAACCAAGATCGAAAAGCACAAGATCGACCAGCTCGACGAGGCTGAAAACTTCCTGATGAATCTCGGCTTGTGGCAGGTTCGCGTGCGCCATCACGACAAAATCGCCCGAATCGAGGTTATGCCTGAGGAAATGATGAAGGTTGTGGAGCACAGCGGCGCCATTCACGACAAATTTAAGTCGCTCGGCTTTCAATATGTGACGCTTGATTTGGCAGGCTACCGCACGGGCAGTATGAACGAGGTGCTGTCGGCCGAGGTCCGGAAGAAGGCTGTAGCCCAATGACGGACATAAAGGAGCTGCTGACCCGGGTAAGGGAGGGACTGCTGGACCCGTCCGAGGCGGAGCGGTTGATTCGTGAAGCGACGGCGTCCCCGGTCGCCGACCTCGGCTTCGCCCAGCTTGATTTGGAGCGGGAACGCCGAACCGGCTTTCCCGAAGTCATCTTCGGCGAAGGAAAGACGGCGGAGCAAATCGCGGCGATATTCCGCCGGTTTATGGAAAGCGGGGACCGGGTGCTCGCAACGAGAGTGGCGCCGGATAAGGCGGAGCAGGTGACGGCGGAGATTCCGGGCATCGCTTACCATGCGACGGCTCGAGTGCTGACGTGGTTCAAGCATCCGCTCCGGCGCGTTCAAGAAGGATATGCGGCCGTCGTTTGCGCGGGCACGTCCGACCTTCCGGTTGCGGAGGAAGCCGCGCTTACATTGGAATGCATGGGCTCGCGCGCCGAGCGCATATACGATGTCGGCGTGGCGGGCATTCACCGGTTGTTTGCGCGGCTTGAGACCATTCGCGCCGCCGACGTTATCGTCGTTGTAGCCGGTATGGAAGGCGCCTTGGCCAGCGTCGTCGGAGGCTTGGTCGACAAGCCGGTCATCGCGGTTCCGACCAGCGTAGGATACGGCGCCAGCTTTTCCGGCGTTTCCGCACTGCTGACGATGCTGAATTCCTGCGCCCCCGGCGTCTCCGTCGTCAATATCGACAACGGCTTCGGGGCAGGCTATTGTGCAGGCGTCATACATAAACAAATCGCGAAGAGGTAATAAACATATGCGAATACTGTATTTGGACTGCTTCTCCGGCATCAGCGGAGACATGACGCTCGCCTCCCTCGTCGATCTCGGCGCCGACCGGGACTACATCGAGAGCGAGCTGAAGAAGCTGAACGTAGGCGGATACGAGCTTGCCTGGCGTCGGGTGGTGAAGAAAGGGATCGCATCGCTCAAGGTCGATGTGATCGTGGACGATGAGGGGCATGGGCACGAGCACGAGCATGGGCACGAGCACGAGCATGGGCACGAGCATCATCATCACCACGATGATCACCATCATCACCACGACCACGAGCATGGGCACAACCATCATGAGCATGAGCACCACCACCATGATCACAAGCATCATCACGATGATCACCATCATCACCACGACCACGAGCATGAGCATGAGCACCACCATCATGAGCACGAGCATCATCATCATGGCGATCACCACCATCATCACGATCACGAGCATCATCATCAGGATGATCACCACCATCACCACGACCACGCTCACGATCACGGTCACGGCCATGGGCACCATCATCATCACCGCGGATACGCCGACATTGTCAAAATCATTGAAACTGCCGGCTTAAGCACGCGCGCCACAAAGCTGAGCCTCGCGATTTTCGAAAAAATCGGCGCAGCGGAATCGAAGATTCATAACATTCCGATGGACACGGTTCATTTTCATGAGGTTGGCGCAGTGGATTCCATTGTGGACATCGTCGGCGTTGCGCTGGCTATCGACAACTTGAATCCGGATAAGATCGTGTGTGCGCCGGTGCCGCTCGGATCGGGCACCGTCCGCATCGATCACGGCATTTATCCGGTACCCGCTCCGGCGACGCTGGAATTGATGCGCGGGCTTCCCATTGCGCCTTCCCAATACTCGATGGAGCTCACGACGCCAACCGGCGCGGGTATCGTTTCAGCCCTCGTAACCGAGTTTTCCGCGAGCCTTCCGCCTATGGTCGTCGAAGCGATCGGCTACGGCGCAGGGACTCGAGAACTGCCCAATCAACCGAACGTGCTCCGTTCCGTCCTCGGTTTTGCCGAAAAAACGATCGGCGTATGGCCGCTCGCCGGCGCAGAGCAAATCTGCACCCCTCATCACCGCGAAAACGAGCAGCACCATCGGGAACAGTAACACGGCATGCCCCTCGGTATAACCGAGGGGCCATTTTCATCCGCATGCGCAATGCTCCGGACGACTTTGCACCAAATGTTGGTGCTAACCCCGCCGATTACCCTCGCATCTACCCACTTAGTACCAACATTTGGTACTAACCCCGTCGTTTACCCTAGTACCTGCCGACTTTGCACCAAAGCTACTTTGCTTGCTCCCGCGCCTTCTGCTCCGCATAACACCGCCGCACTTCATCGTAAACAGCCTTAAGCGGCACGCCGTGACGCTCGGCGGCGGCGGCGCAATCGCGGTATTCCGGCGCATACTGCACCTCGGCCCCCCGGTATAAGCCGACCTTGACGTTGATCGTCCCCCACGGCGTCTCTACAGGCACGATGTTTCGCCCAAGCCGATGCACTGCCGCATCCAGCCTGCGTATGCCCAAAGTCGTCGTTTCGCGAAATATGATTTCTTCCATGCTTTCAACCGTCGACCGATCGGTCAACACATTGAGCATAACGCCGGGCCGCCCTCTTTTCATAATGATCGGCACCCAGTACACGTCGTTGGCGCCATGCGCAAACAGCAAGTCCGAAACGTACGTGGTCAGCTCCGGGTTCATATCGTCCAAATTCGCCTGCAGCAGCGTCATTCCGCCGTCTATATGCTCATCCCTATGCGCTTCCTGAAACATTCCGGGCGATTCGCTCCTTTTTTCGGGAATCAAGAAACATTTTTTAAAAATTGTGCACATTAAAAATGATACCGTATTTGAGCAAGTTCGGAAACGGAGGCGATATGCGGATATGATAAAGATAACGAAAATGATGGCGCTCATCCTGTTTGCGGCGGTCGGCATAAACACCGCAGCCCCCTCCTCCTACGCAATGTCGAAGCAACGGCTTGAGCCGCCCGCCGATGCGGCCAAAGCGGTCGAATCGGCTCGCAAATCGCTGCTTGACAAGTTCACGGAGCGAAAGGCGCTTTACGACAATATTGCAACAATAACCGGCATTCCGTGGTTTAAGCTGGCGGCAATCGACCAATACGAAAGAACGCTTAGCATCGCACATCCGAAGACGCGCCCCCTCCGCAAAGGCATCGTTTCCATCTTTATCAACGAGGTCAAATGGGTCGGCATGATGAATCCGGACCACGAGGACACGAACCCGCGCTCGATCCTCGTCTTTGACGGCTTCGGACGCGACGGAGACGGGGACGGCAAGGCGGACCGCAACAACGATGCGGACTTGCTTTACAGCGTGGCGCACTTTTTGCTGCAGTTCGGCACGTCGCCGTCGGATTTCAATATCGGGTTGTGGGAGTACTACGAAAATCCGCGCAGCGTAGAGCGAATAAATCAATTTTCCCGGATCTACGAAACGTACGGAACGCTCGATTTGCACCGCCATTCGTTCCCGCTCCCCGTCGGAAAAAATTATTCGTACAGGAGCACCTGGGGGGCCTCCCGCACCTACGGAGGCTACCGCATCCATGAAGGCACCGACCTGTTCGCGCATTACGGCATGCCGGTGCGGAGCACTTGCTACGGCGCCATCGAGGTCATGGGCTGGAACCGATACGGGGGCTGGCGCGTCGGCATTCGCGATTTAAATAACGTGTATCATTATTACGCGCACCTGTCGGGCTTCAACAAGAAATTGAAAGAAGGAGATCTCGTGGAGCCGGGCGCCGTCATCGGCTGGGTCGGCAGCTCGGGGTACGGGAAGCCGGGAACGCAAGGAAAGTTTCCTCCCCACCTGCACTATGGCCTTTATCGCGATAACGGCTTGACGGAATGGTCGTTCGACCCTTATCCCCACCTTCGTAAGTGGGAGCGCGAGGAGCGGAAACGCCGGAAAAGATAAGCGCGCAAAGAAGAGCCCGTTACTGACCTGTAACGGGCTCTTCTTCGTGCCGCTCGGACGCCGGTGCATCGTTCCCGCCGGCCGGCACTGTGATGGTCGGAGGCGACACCCCTCCGGAACCGGCGCCGGCGCCGGCTCCGCCTCGCGGACTCCCCCCGGAATTAAAATAGGTGTTCGGCACATCGCCATTGACGAGAATATAGGATATCGGAATTTCGGTCGTTACAATTTCCGGTGCCGTCGCAAACGGTATGTAAATCATTACCTCCGCCGTCACGCGAACGAAGACGGTGATCAGCAGCATGTTGATGCCCGCATCCTCCTTCTTCGTGCCCAGATCGACCTGCGGAGCGCCGGCCGCCTCGAAGCGGATCGGTATCGACGGTCCGAAGGACGACAGGATGGCGCTGTCCAGCGCTTGCCCGACCGGCACGTTCTCGACGAGATGCTTGCTGTTCCCCAGCGTATTTCTGACGATATTGACAACCTGCGACGAAATGCGCATGTGCTCCGCATAATTCAACGTTAAGCTGGCAATATCTCCGTTCTTGTTCGTTACCCAATCGACCAAATGCTCCGTGTTCGGCTCCTGCGCCACCTGATCGGCAATCGCCTGGTTGATCGCGTCGGTCGCTACCTGTCTTACCCGAATGCGCGCAACGTCCATCAGCGGCTCGCGAAGGTTTTTCTCTATAAAAATAAAGGATTGCATCGAAAAAATGAGCATAATGACCATGGACAGCAAAAAGATCGTTTTTCGGCTGAAAGGCTTTGCCGAACGGCTTCGAAATCCTCGCCTTCTCATAGTTTCCCCTCCGCCTGTACCTGGATGGTCTACTTCCCATCTATATGCGCCCAAGCAGCGAAAAAGAAGAACGGCCCCGCAAAGGATCGACTACCTTGCGTGACCGTTATTGTAAAGAAGAGCGGTTCTAACCGAAGCCGTCTAGAGCACAACCTCAGGAACGAGACCTTCCTCAGCGGCTCTTCCGAGCAGCGCGCGAACGGCTTGGTAGCCCTCTACCCCCAAATCGGCGCTGAAACGATTCACGTACAACTCGATATGCGCTTGCGCCACCTTCGGGTCCATCTCCTGCGCGTGCTGCAGCACATATTCGCGGGAAGCGTCCGGATGCGCCCACGCATATTCCACCGATGCGCGAATCCAGCTCTCGATCGGCGCAAGATCCAAGGAACGCTTGGCGATAATGGCGCCAAGCGGAATCGGCAGACCGGTATCGGCTTCCCACCAGCTGCCCATATCCGCCAGCATATGCAGCCCGTACGTCCGGTACGTAAACCGCGCCTCGTGAATGACGAGACCGGCGTCAATGCGGCCGTCGCGCACGGCAGGCATAATTTCATGAAACGGCATTACGACGATTTCGGGAAGCCCGCCCGGAATTTGCTGCGCCGCCCATAAGCGGAACAGCAAATAGGCGGTCGACCGCTCGCTGGGCACCGCTACGCGCTTGCCGGAGAGCATCGCCGGGGAAGCGTCCGCCGCCCTCGTAAGGACTAACGGGCCGCAGCCCCTCCCGAGCGCTCCGCCGCAGGGCAGCAGCGTATAGCGGTCGAGAACGTACGGCAGCGCCGCATACGAAATTTTGAGAATGTCCGGCCCGTCCGGACGAAGCGCCAAATGATTCGTAATATCGATGTCCGCGTAGGTCACGTCGAATGCGGGAGCACCCGGAACGAGACCGTGAACCAGCGCGTGAAATACGAACGTATCGTTCGGACAAGGGGAAAACGCAATGTTAATGCTCATGCTGTAAGCACCTCCGCTAATACTTTGCCTGCCGCTTCAATGGCTTCAAACGCTTCCTTCATGCGCCACGCCGACCGGTCTCGCGGGCCGACCCGATTGGAGACCGCGCGTATTTCAAGCACCGGCAGGCCGCTCAGCTGCGCGGCAATCGCAACGCCGTAGCCCTCCATCGCTTCGCCGGCCGCTCCCGGGATGCGCGAGGCTAGCTCCGCGGCGGTGGCGGCCGTTCCCGTTGCGGTCGTTACGGTCAGCACCGGTCCGACCGTTACGGGCAAGCCGGCATCGGCAAGCGCCCCGGCAACCTTGACGGCCAAAGCTTGATCGGCCTCGATTCGGCTGGAACCGAAGCCGAGCTCGTCCACGCTTTGAAATCCTTCCTGCGTCTCCACGCCCAGGTCGGCCGCGATGATCGCGTCCGCCACCACCAAGCCGCCGGGATCTGCTTTACCGCTGAAGCCTCCGCCGATTCCGACGCTGATGACGAGTCCGTATGCGCCGGAAGCCAGCTTCGCCGCCGTTCTCGCCGCCGCCGACGCAGGTCCGACTCCCGCAAGCGACACCTCGAATCGATCGTTGCCGTGAAGCCCTCTAAGGAACGCGTCTCTTTCCGCCTCGACGGCCGTCATCACGAGAATGCGTTTGGAGTCATGTATCGTATCATACAGTAGTTGCGCCACGGTTTCTTCCTCCCAAAAGGCTAGTAAAGCATGAAATCATTGTAATCGATACGCAGCGCCATTCACAAACTCGCTAACCGTATCAAACACGCAAATTTCTCTTGAAAATCATGAAGAATTCGTAAATAATCGTAGTAAATGTCGAATATAGTCGAAAATGAACCTCGGAGTGTGCAATGGAATGCCCGTTTTACCGGTAACCGATACGAAAAAGTGGAATTTAACGATGGTTTTGGCGAGTTTGGTAGCCTCTTCCGTCCTTTGTACCATGCTGATCATGCTGATCGCCACGTACCAATCCCAGAAAAGCTCTTTAACCGAAACGACCCTCTCTCTCAATTACTCCAATGCGCAAAAGTTGAGCGTCACGATAGAATCATTGTTTCAATCCATGAGAAGCAGCTTGCAGCATACGACGATGAAGCTGCCGAGGAATCTTTCGCCTATGAATTCGGAGATCCAAGCGTATCTTGAGCTCGTCCAGCAAACAAACAGCTACTTCAACTCCCTCATCTGGGTCGACGAAACCGGAATGATTCAAGGCGTTGCGCCTGCCAGCCTGGGTTTTTTGGGAAAACCGATTTCCGCTGAAAAAACGATAGAAGCGCTGAACTCCCAAAAGCCGTTCTTATCCAATCCTTACGTTAGTCCTTACAATCGGCTGATTATGCTGATGAGCGAGCCTATTTTTGACGCTAAAGGAACGTATAGAGGAATGATCGGCGGAACGATCTATCTTCAAGAAAATAATATTTTGTCCCAGATCCTCGGCAAGCATTGGTCCGATGAGTCGGAGTCGTATTTCTTTGTCGTCGATTCCAAAGGCAAGTTGGTGTATCACCCGGACCGGAGCCGATTAGGCGAGGATGTTTCTGCAAATCCGGCAGTCAGCAGCGTTCTGAAGGGAAAAAGCGGAATGGGGACCATCGTCAATACGCTTGGGATTCCAATGCTCGCGGCCTATATCCCCATTACAGCGAACGGCTGGGGAGTGATACAGCAGACGCCTGTCGAAGTCGTCAATGTGCAATTGAAGGAGCATATCAGAAAATTGATTTTGACGATGCTAATCCCTTATTTATGCTTATTGACCGCAGCGGTGCTGATCGCCCGCCGGCTGGCGCGTCCGTTCGCTGCGCTAGCCGACACGGTGAACCGGGTCTCGTCCGGACAGCATGTGACGATCCCGCAAACCGGCTCGCATTGGAACCGGGAAGCCGACCTGCTGACGAGGGCGGTTATGGTTGCGATCGATACGATGCAAAAGAGCAATGAGCAGCTCGCGCACGCCGCAACGACCGACCCGCTGACCGGTCTAACGAATCGAAGAACGGTTAACGAGCTGCTCGAGCGATGGTCGAATGACGGCCGGAAGTTCTCGTTCATTATGATGGATATCGATCATTTCAAGCAGGTGAACGATACGTTCGGCCATCAAGCCGGCGACGAAGTGCTGAAGCATATGTCGAGCATCTTAAGCGCAACGACCCGCGACCGGGATGTATGCTGCCGGTTCGGCGGCGAGGAATTTGTCGTACTGCTGCCGGATACGGACAAGCATACGGCTTATGCCATCGCCGAACGAATCCGAATATCGACTGCCGGCGCCGTTAGTCCGATCGGCAAGCCGGTAACCGTCTCGATCGGCGTTTCCGAGTTTCCCGCTCAATCCGATTCCGTCGAAGCTTTGATCAGCCTCGCCGATTCGGCGATGTATAAAGCGAAACAGGAAGGCCGAAACCGGACGTTCGTCGCTTCCTAATCGACAGCATCCTATTCATAACAAGCGAGGCTTCATTCCGTCAGATCTTGCCGACGAAATGAAGCCTCGCTTATTTGCATCATGCCATAGACCGTTCCGTTGTTGGATCGCTTTGCCTACATTGAAACATTTCTTGCTCCTTCCGCCTTTCGACTCCGGCGCGACCAAATCACGACAGGGATCAGCAGCAAGGAGAGAAGGCCTCCGGCCACCGACAGCCCCGCATAGCTCGAATTTGCCGCCACCATGCCGGAAAGCGCCCCTCCGGAAGCGCCTGCAACGGCCACGAAAACATCGATCGTACCTTGTGTTTTCGCCCGCGCGGCCGGAGCAGACGCATCAACGATGATCGCCGTGCCGCTTATTAAGCCTAGATTCCAGCCAAGCCCCAGCAGCGCGAGTGCGACGATCAGCATGAAAAGAGAATCGGCGGGTGCGGCTGCTGCGGTTACGCATGCAAGAAGAAGCACGCCGCCTGCGGCAACCGACATCGCCATGCGTCCGACCTTGTCTACCAGCATTCCGGTTACGAGGGAGGGGAGATACATCGCTCCGATATGGATGCTTATCACCAGCCCGACTTCCGCCAAACCGTGTCCGTGATGCTTCATGTGGACCGGAGTCATCGTCATAACGGCAACCATCACGATTTGCGTAAGGATCATGACCGCGGCGCCGACGATAATCCCCCGGTTGTTGGCCGGCGCTTGTTCCAAGTCCGCGGGAGCGCTTGGGCCGGATGCTTGCGATTCGCCGATCGCTTTGGCAATAACGAGCGGGTCGGGGCGAAGGAATACCGTAAATACGAAGCCGGCGCAAAGAAAAGCCGCGGAGGACAGTATAAACGGACCTGCCAGTACGGGAATTCCGAGAGAACCGGCAAAACGGCCCATAACCTCGACTAAATTCGGCCCGGCAACGGCTCCGAATGTTGTAGACACCATCGCTATGCTGACAGACGTCGCCCGCTGCTCAGGCTTTGCCAAATCCGTGCCCGCGTAGCGAGCTTGTAAATTGGTTGCCGTGCCTACACCGTAAATTAGCAGCGAAGCAAACAGAAGAACAATGCTTCCGCTTACGGCGGCGGCCACGACTCCGAGCGCCCCGATTCCGCCCGTTAAAAAACCGGATGCGAGCCCCGGACGCCGCCCGAACCGTTGAGAGAGTCTTCCGACAGCATATGCTCCTACAGCGGAACCCAGCGTGATTAATGCAGAAGGAACGCCCGCCAAGCTGTCCGTTCCCAGCATTTGTTGGGCTAGAAGCGCTCCGACGGTTACGCCCGACGCAAGTCCGGCGCCGCCGAAAATTTGCGATATGACTACGATCAGCAATGTCCTTTTATAAAGCCGTTCCAGCTTGCTCGGGGAATCAGCGATTCCTTCGAGTTCCAGTACAGTCGTCATTGCCCGGCCCCCCTCCGATTACATAATGATTACGATTTCTGTTTTCACCATTATGTTTAGGAAACGAGATCGCGTCAACAACATGTTCTGCAATTACAATATTTCGACATACCCTTCTGTTCCATGGATGCGAATTCGTTGCCCGTCCTTTATCCGTTTGGTAGCATTCTCCACTCCGACAACTGCCGGCAAGCCGTATTCGCGTGCGATAACTGCTCCATGGGTCATCAGTCCGCCGACTTCGGTGACCAGCCCTTTAATGGATACAAACAAGGGTGTCCAGCTAGGGTCAGTAAAGGAGGTGACCAATATATCTCCATCTTCAAGATCGGCATCTTCCATGTGTAAGATGACACGCGCTCGTCCCTCTGCTACTCCGGAGGAAACAGGCAGACCTGCAATTGCTCCGGCCGGGAGCTTTTCTCGTTTGTACTCGCCTGTAACGATTTCGCCGTCAGACGTGATAACACGCGGCGGAGTGAGTTTTTCATATAATTTGTACTCCTCTTTTCGTTTGCGGACGATCTCGTAATCCAGTTTATTCGTGCGTACGGCTTCGTGAAGTTCTTCAAAAGTGAGATAGTATATATCTTCTTTATCATGAATTACACCCGCTTGTACGAGTGGTTCGGCTTCTTTCAGTAAAGCCTGCTTATAAACGAAGTACCGGTTAACCATGCCGTATTTTGGATATTCCCTAAACCCGATGAAATTCCGGACCAGGTCGATCATTCGTTTTGTTTCTTCGGCTTTTTGTTCGCCATCCGGTAATTGCTTCAATCGATCTAATAATTCTTGTTCTTTTTTCAACGCTTCCTGCCGCCCTTGCTCAAACTTTCGACGGCTGGCATTCGGCTCAAAATTTTTGATGTTATTGAGAATTAGGGGGACAAGCGTTGTTGGCTTTTCGCTCCATCGAGTTCTAGTAATATCGATTTCTCCGGCACATCGCATTCCGTATTTGTTGAGATAAGCATGGATCGCGTCACGGGCTTCCTTTCCGCCGTCAAACGTAACCAGTGCATCCAAAAAGTTATCATCTTTTACATGTTGTAAATATTCAATTACTTCCGGATAAGGACGAATTGCATCGGCGACATCCATTAGCGCCAAACCCATTTCCGAAGTAATGTTGTTGGGTACGGACTGAGATAGCGGATCTGCTGCGTTTTTTTCACCCAACCACTCGTTCATGTGTTCATTGATCCATGTTGAAGCGTTCATAGCAGCCATAAATACGGCTGAACTTTGCGGGTCAAATAAAATCTTCTTTAACTGCCGGATATCTTCTAAAATATAATCAAATAAATCGGAGCCTGATTTCGTTCGGATATTTCGTTTTAACTCCTCGACCGATAATTGATTCCTCATCATCAATTCAGAAACGATTGCCGGATCGATTTCGATTTGCGGCCTATCTGTATTAATTCTACTGGGACTCTTTACTTGCTTATCATCCGGCAGCGATGTAATAAAATCTCCACGCTCAATGATGTTCATAAGTGCGTCTTTGAGGAGCGGATCGTGTTGACCCATCGCATGTAATAAATTGTTTCTGCTGACGGGCGAAGCCAGTTGATGGGTGACATCAACAAACAGCCTACCGCCAGCTTTACGCATAGGTGCATTAGTCGTTAACAGGAAAAAAGACAATCCCAATGGTTTCATGGGATCGGTCATCATTTGCTGGTGACCGACAGATACGTAAACGTGATTTTCTTCATCATTCGCTTCGGGGATCGGGTATAAAGTCGTGATCGGCCGACTCTGGACGATATAAAATGTTCCGTCAGCCAAGCACCATTCGATATCTTGCGGCCGGCCGAAATAAGCTTCGATCTGTCTTCCGATGCGTGCTAATTGTAAAATTTGTTCGTCGGTAAGCGTTTGAGCTTGTTGCTGATCGGGATCAATCTGCTTTGTCTCTGTTCCGCCTTCTTTTCGTCCGTAGATAGCCAGTTTTTTGGCTGGGATCCTCTTCTCGACGATTTGCTCTCCTTGCACTTTATAACCATCGGCAGATACGAGGCCGGAGACCAGCGCTTCTCCAAGTCCAAAGCCGGCGTCGATGGATAGGAGCTTCCGATTGAAGGTAATCGGATCGGCGGTAAATAAAATTCCCGAAGCCTGGGGGAAAACCATCCTTTGCACGAGAACGGATATATAAACTTGGCTGTGGTCATATCCGTTTTGCATCCGGTAAATGATCGCGCGATCCGTAAAAAGGGAAGCCCAGCATTTGCGGATGTGCTGCATGATCGCTTCTTTGCCGATGATATTTAAATAGGTGTCTTGTAAACCGGCAAAAGAGGCATGCGGTAAATCTTCAGCAGTCGCACTGGAACGCACCGCATAAGCATGCTCCTCGCCAAACCGGGAGAGATATCGGTCAACTGCTTCCGCAACATCGGAAGGAATTTCAACTTCCGTAACGGTTTGTCGAAGCTTCCTGCCGATTTCGCTGATTTGATCTCGATCTTCTGCTTTTAGCATGGTTAGCCGATTCAACAAAGCACGGTACGCTTCGTTTTGTTCGATGGCTTTTTGATACCCGGCCGTTGTAACACAAAATCCTTCCGGCACTTGTATTCCGTGAATTTTTGATAATTCCCCTACATGTAACCCTTTTCCGCCAACGAGCAAAAGCTGCGTTTTTTCGATTTCCTGGAAGCCGAGAACCAACGAACTCATTCAAAATCTCTCCTAACCATTAAATTGAGAAAAACATTTGACAAGAGTTTACCGGCGTGTTACAATATGAATATAAGATGGGATATTTATTGTTTAAAATCAAAAACAGTTGTGCTCTGATTATATCATCGCGTCTGTTTATGTGCAATCGAGTAGATAGGGGCGGCTAGCCCCTGACCTCTCACACCA